>CAVXCB010000037.1:0-62972 GCA_963760085.1 uncultured Planctomycetaceae bacterium | reverse complement strand
GGGATCGATCCAGGGACATTTGGGGACTGGAGGATCGGCATTCACTCCCTGCACAAGACCGCGATCAACGACCAGGACAGGAAAAGCGGACACCAATGATTCTCTGTCGGCCACCTTTTTTGATCCGACCTGTTTATCAATGACGACCTGATTTCCAACCCTAACCCGTTCTCCGATCCAGATTCGAGACGGTCATGATCCTACATGATGCGGCAGAGCAGCAACTTGTCACAGCATCTTGACGAATCGAGAGGCACATGCACACAAATAATCGTTTCGCGGTTTGGGTCAACCGCAAACAACCGACTCACCCACCTCGCGGGCGTGCGCGCAAAAAAGAGATCAGCTTCGGGTTGCGAGGCGATCTCGTGATCATTATCGGTACGGAGATACTTCATCTGGAAAGGGGCTTACGTTGTCCATTCCCCGCAATCATCGAACCGCGAGTGCGCAGCCGAGGACCATGCGGAGGCGCCCGACTCTGGAAGTGCTCGAGCAACGGCTGCAGCTTTCGTCGTTCCGGGTCAACACCACTCTCGACACGGTGGCGGTCAACCTCCAAAACGGAAAAGATTCCACGGGCCACATCTCGCTGCGGTCGGCGATCATGGCCGCAGACGCGAGCGGAGGCTCCAGTTCGATCATTGTGCCCGCCGGAACGTTCACCCTGTCGATTCCGGGGGCCAACGAGGACGCGAGTGCGACCGGTGATCTGGACCTGAAAGGCAAAATCACCATCAAGGGCGCAGGTTCGGCGAAAACCATCATTGACGCCAATCAGCTCGATCGGGTCTTCCAGGTGCTCGGTGGCACCGTCTCGATATCGAAGCTGACGATCCAGAACGGACGCGCCGCTCAGGGTGCGGGGATTCTGAATTCGGGCGGCAATGTGACGTTGTCGTCGGTGTTGATTCAGAACAACGTCGCGCAGGGTAGTACCGGACAGAATGGGACCAGCGGCTCGGGCGGTGGCGCCACGGGCGGCAATGGCACAAGCGGTACAAGCGGAGGCCTGGCCGAAGGCGGCGGAGTTTTCAATGCTGCCGGCTCGATGAGCATCTCAAACAGTACGATCACCTCCAATCACGCCTTCGGCGGCGCAGGCGGGTCCGGCGGTAGCGGCGGCCTCGGCGCCGGGGCTATCGGCGCGCCCGGCACCAATGGCCAGACCGGCACCGGTGGGAACGGCGGCAGCGGCGGCAGCGGCGGGGACGCCGAGGGCGGCGGCATTTTCAATTCCGGGGGTGCGAAGCTGTCCATAACGGGATCCACGATTTCCATGAACACGGCTGTGGGTGGCCCCGGGGGCTCTGGCGGCAGCGGATTCCTCGGCAGCGGCGGCAACGGAGGCAACGATTCGAATGGTCATGTCGGTACCGGGGGCGCTGGATTCGGAGGCAACGGAGGAGTCGGGGGAACCGGCGGAGCCGCCCAGGGTGGCGGACTCTTCAACCTCGGATCCGCGACATTCAATGCCAGTTCATCAAACCTGACATCCAACGCGGCACTCGGGGGCCTGGGCGGCAACGGCGGCGGCGGCGGCGTAGGTCTTGGGTTGCGGGGCGGTAACGGCAGCGGCAGCGATGCCGGGGGAACAGGCGGCCTTAGCGAGGGCGGCACCGGCGGGGCCGGTGGTGCCGCCGGCAGCGGGATGGGCGGCGGCGTCTTCAACGGCGGCAACGCAACGCTCACCAGCACGACCGGGCTGATTTTCTCAGCGAACTTCGCCGACGGAAACCTGGGCGGCGCTGGCGGAGCGGGCGGCAACTGCGCTCAGTTTCCAGGGCGGCAACGGGGGTGGAAACGCCGGTGCCAACGGCGGAGCCGGCGGCGAGTCACTCTCGGGCACCGGCGGCTTCGGCGGTCTCGGCGGCGAGGCGTTCGGCGGCGGCCTGTTCAACGCGGTCAATGGCACGGTCACCTTCAAGCCGGTGAATCGCTCCAAGAAAACGCCGGCTTCGTTGTTCACGTCGAACGTGGCTCAGGCTGGCAACGGCGGCACAGGGAAAGACGGCGGCACCGCCTCGGGCGGCAACGGCGGCGGAGGCCAGAATGCCACCGGCGGGTTCGGGGGATTCGCCTTCGGAGGCGCCGGCGGAGCCGGCGGTGGCGGTGGCGACGGCGACGGCGGCGGAATCTCCAACGCCGGCACGCTTTCGTTCACCGGAGTGACCGTCAACATCTCGTCCAACAAGGCCATCAGTGGGAACGGGGGCAATGGAGGCAACGGCGGAACTGCAACCGGCGGATTCGGCGGCAACGGGACGACCGGAGGCACCGGGGGCTCGGCTCATGGCGGGGCCGGCGGCGACGGCGGCTTCAGCAGCTTCGGCATCGGTGGCGGCATCCACAACGCCGGCAACACCACTTTGGTGATCAATCCTCGTCTGAACGTCAAGAAAGGCTCGAGTCAGTCAAAGGCCACCAACCTCATCACACTGAACCAGGCGTTGCTTGCCGCAGGAGGCACGCCGGGGACAGGCGGCACGGCGACCGCCGGCCCTGGCGGCAGCCCCAATGGACGCGAACGGCACCGCGACTCAGGGTGCCAACGGCGTTGCTCATCCCCTGAGCATCGGCGCCGGCGGCGGTATCTTCACGGTCGCCACGGCCACCATCGACTTCACCACCATCAGCGGAAACTTCGCTTCGAGCCTCGATAACGACGTCGACGGTACGATTACCCCGTGACATCGGTTTCAAACGGCGCGCGAGCATCTTCAACAAAACTCTATCGAGTCGAACCACCAAAGGGGCGAGATAAGGGGATACCACTGATTGTCCATCGGTCACGCCTTTTGATGCGACCTGTTTGTTAATCATGTCCCGTTTTCCGGCCCCCCCAAGACCGGTGCAGTGCCTGACTGGGCGGCCTTGCACAGCCACCGTTCACGGGGTGAAGCCATGTTTCCGGTTTACAGAACTCCGTCGACTAAGCTCTGCGCGTGCACAATGCCACGCCGCTGGAGGGGTTGAGGTAGGTATGGATCGAGGAGAAAAGAAGACGCACGGGGTACTGGGAAACAAACCAAATCACTCGAGCCGCTAGTCATTTAAGCCAAACGAGTAAGCATCGACGCGTTCGGTCTTTTTGATGTAAAACGAACCCAGCCGGAAAACGAAACAGCCCTGGGAGATTCAGGGCTCAGCTTGACCGCCTGGGGGTCGAAATACTAAGATTGGAGCGACCTTAAGTTTCGTGGGACTGTCCGGTTGCGCCACGCTGAAGCGGTCCGGAACGAGGTGAGCAGGATGAAGAAGGAAGCACCGCGTAAAGCGTCACAGGCCAGGCCCTTGCCTGTCCGGCATCAGCTCGAACATCAAGTTCCCACCGTGATTCATGATCCGGAAGAGAACATGATGGTCCTGGCGCGGTGGACCCACCGCGCGCTGAGAAACCCGGCGAAATTCTGGGGTGTGATCGCGGCGGTCGTCGCTGGCTTACTGGGCCTCGTCCTCTTTAGCAACATCGTCTGGACGGGCACATCCGCCAATGCCGAGGTCTGGGCGAAGATGGAGTCGGTCAAGTCGCCGGCGGACCGTGTTCAGCTCGCGGAGGAATTCCCCGGCTCTTCGGCCGCCATCTGGGCGAGGCTGCAAGCCGCCACGGAGTATTACAACCAGGGCTTTGCGGATCTTCCCAATAATCGCGACGTTGCCCTGCCGAACCTGCAAAAAGCGGTCGCCAACTTCGACGAGGTTATCAAGGAGGCACCGGTTGATTCGCCCCAGGCACGAGCCGCCGCGCTGGGCAAGGCGCGTGCTCTGGAAGCTCGCAACGAGCTTGCCAAGGCTATTGAGCAATACGAGCTGGTGGTCAAGAACTGGCCCGAATCCAGCGAAGCCGCCACGGCCAAGAAACTGGCCGAGGCCCTCAAGAAGCCCGAGGCGGTCGCCTTCTATAAAGAACTTTACGCCTATTCGCCCACCAAAGTGACGTTGCCTCCCTTGGGCACGCAGGATCTCAACATGCCGCTGTTGCAGGCTCCCGGTTCGGCGAAACCCGGCGCGTTGCCGGCCGAAGACAACCCGAGCGGCCTGCTCCCCTCGATCCCGCTTTTGCCGCCGCCACCGCCTTCCCCGGTTACCAAAGGTGATGCCGCCGGCTCGAAGGGCTCAGGCGCGGTCAAGAGTGCCGAGAGCGGCCCCTGCCGTTCCATCGGCCGCCGGACTGCCTGAGAGTCCGTTTGACACCGGAAATTCGACCCCCAAGACCGAGCCCGGCGTCTCCTAAGCCGGCAGCCGCAATCGTGGAGCCGAAGCCGGCACCGGCCGCACCCAAGCCCGGGTCGGAATCGCCGAAATCTTGAGCGGAGAGGACGAGGCTTGGATCACCGATCGGCTGGGTTCGATCGGGTCGACCCGGTCTCCATTTCAGAAGTCGCTGCTTCCATGTGGCCTCCACCTCTGTCTGCAACGCCCCAGGAATTCGAGGTGAAGCCGCGCACCGACGGCAAGCGGATCGACGCCTATCTCGCTAGCCGGTTCTCCGACTACTCCCGGAGTGTGATTCAGCGGATCATCGAGGCCGAGGCCGTGCACGTCAACGGCCGGCCGGTCAAAGCGTCTTACAAGATCCGCGCAGGGGATAAGGTTCGGGTCTGGCTCCCCGAACTGCCGGATATGACTCCCGTCCCCGAAGACATCCCGATCGAAGTCGTGTATGAGGACGAGACCCTCACGGTGGTGAACAAGCCGCCCGGGCATGGTGACGCACCCTGCCAAGGGCAACTGGCAGGGAACGCTCGTCAATGCGCTTCAGTTTCACTACGATTCGCTATCCACACTGGCGGGTGAGAATCGCCCGGGAATCGTCCATCGGCTGGACCGCGACACGACTGGGCTGTTGGTCGTGGTCAAGAATGACCTGGCCCATCGCCGGCTGGCTCTCCAGTTTGAGCTTCGCGAGGTGCACAAGGAGTATCTTGCCCTGGTCTACGGCGCACCCGAGCGCGACAGCGACTACATTGAACGGGCGATCGGGTTTCATCCCCTGAACCGCGAGAAGATGGCGATTCGAGCTCTCCAGGACGGCGGCAAGCCCGCCGTGACCTATTACGAGGTCGCAGAGCGGTTTCGCGGCCATGCGCTGGTTCGCTGCATGCCCCAGACCGGTCGCACTCACCAGATCCGCGTGCACCTTGCACATATCGGCCACCCGATCGTCGCCGACAAGGCTTATTCGGGCCGGAACAGGCTTACGCTGGGAGACCTGCTGGCACCGGCGGCGGGGGATCCGCTGGCCGGGGCCGGTCTCGATCCCGCGGCGATCCTGATCGATCGGCAAGCTCTGCATGCGCACTTCTTGCGGTTCACCCACCCCGCGACCGGCCAGCCCGTTCACGTCTCCGCCTCGCTTCCAGCCGACATGACCCGGGCGCTCGAAGCACTGCGGTCATACTGCTCTGTTTGATCGCTCACATGTATAACATGTATGAGTTATTAAGCATTTCTTCTTCCTTACCCGGCCATGACCGGCCATGTAGAGACTGGCCCGCGACCGGTCGTCGTTGGCTGCACGGACGCGGCTTCACCTGGCTGCTTTCAGCTAACTATCACTCGATAATTCCTATTTTTCTCGGGCTCGCCTTCTTTCCCTTGACCTATTCAGAAGTTCATACTACATTTCCGTACATGACAGCCCGAGTGCGTTCCACAGCGATTGGTCACCTGGACGCCGACTGTTTTTACGTGTCGGCGGAGCGGGTGCGGGATGGATTCTTGGTGGCAAGCCGGTGGGGGTGCTGGGGAACCAGGGGGCGTGCGTCATCGCCAAGAGCTACGAGATGAAGGCGGCCGGGGTCAAGACGGGCGAGCCGATCTGGGAGGCCTTGGTGAAATGTCCCGAGGGGATTTACGTCAAGCGCGATTTTCGGTGGTACGAGGTCTTGAGCCGGCGGATGCTCGACGTGGTGCGCGAGCTGTCGCCGCGGGTCGAGTATTACTCGATCGACGAGTTTTTCTTCCAGGCGGAGGCAGTCGGCGGGCAGACGCTCCAGCAGCTTGCCCTGGCGATCCGCGATCGGATCTGGGATCGGATCGGCGTGCCGGTGACGGTGGGTATTGCCCGGACACGGACCCTGGCCAAGCTGATCTCGGACGCGGCCAAGCCGTTTGGCGCCCTGGCGGTGATCGACCGAGCAGCCGAGGAAAAGCTCCTGGCCGACAGACCGGTGACCGAGATCACCGGAATCGCGGGTCGGCGGGCGGCCCGGCTGGCTCCCTGGGGCATCCACACCTGCCTCGACCTGGCGCGGGCCGATCGACGGCAGGTCCGGTCGCTCCTGACCGCCACGGGCGAGGCCCTCTGGTGGGAGCTCAATGGCGACGCGGTGCAGGCGATCCACACCCGGCGCCCTGCGCACAAGGTGCTGTCGCGGGGGGAAGCTTTGGCGAATCGACCGCCAGGCCGGTGGTCCTTTACGCCTGGCTGGTCCGCAATCTCGAGCGGCTGATCGAGGAGCTGCGGTTCCACCGCGTGACCACGGCCAAGCTGACGGTCGCGATCCAGTACAAGACCGGCCATGCCGGCGTCGGCCAGAGAGCGTTGCCGGTTCCCAGCGATCGGTTCGACCTCTTGCTCGAGGCGGCCCGCCCTTGCCTGCGCAAGGCGTGGATGCCCGGCGTCCAGGCCACCCACATGCACCTGATCGCCGAGGACCTTTGCGCCCGCGGCCAATACGCGCTGGACCTCTTCGACCCGCCCCGGCACCGGGCCAGGGCCGAGGCCGTCGCCCTGCTCAAGGAGCAGGTCAACGACCGTCATGGCCGGTTCGCCCTCCGCAGCGCCGCCACGCTCCACCTGCCGGCCATCTACCGCGACGTCGCCAATGCCTATGATATTTGTGATATTCGAGGAAAAATATGTTTTTGAATAGTGACTAGAAGTTCTTCACTGGCCACTGGTCACTTCTCATTCCAGTAACCCATGTGCGTCGGAATTGCCCTGGCATGGAGCGAGTTGCCCACGGAGCTGATTACACGAAACGGGCTTGATCGCCGCGCCCACGAGCGCGGAGGCGAGCGCGAAGTCCGCTTTTTCTATCGCGACCGCCGACCCCGGCTGCCGATCTGGCGTGATGGACGCCTCCAGATCGTGCGCTGGGGCAATGGCCGGGGCCAGAGCCAGTTCCTGCCTGCAACCGGCTGGACCTGGCAGACGACGATCGAGGAGGGATACTGGCGCAACCTGGAGGCCTCGTTCGTGGACATCCCCGCCTCTCTCGGCTTCGATCATGGCGTCTGGTTCCGGATTCGCCAGGGGATCCGGGGAATTCTCGTCCCCGACGAGCATGGTGCGGCCATCGTCTACATGATCTGTGAGCCAGCCAGCCACTACTACCAGATCATGACCCGATCCACCCGCATGCCCGTCCTGATCGAGGAGCGGATCTGAGGCCCCAGGGAAGAACATGGGTTCTGGCCCCGACCTTGACCGTAAAACGAAAGGGAAACCGGGGTTTCCTCTGTATCTGCGCGGGAGGCTGGGACCGGTTATGATGCCTTGCGTGTCTGCTAACCAGGTCTCGAAATCCGGAGCCGGCACATGACCGTTCCGCAATCGTCTCCGAAGTCTCCAGCGGCAGGGACTGCACAGACGCCGTCGAACGCTTCGAATTCCCCGGCTCCGGCTCCGAGCGCGGCGAACGACATGCCTCTGAGCGTGGCGGTTCCGGCCGACGCTGGCCGGGCCGGCACGGTCACGGCACGCAAGGCGGGGGGCCTGCGCGACATGGGCCTGAACGTGGACCCGCGCCAGGTCGGGTTGCAAGCGGCACTTCAGCACCTGGCCAAGGCCGTCAACATCGCATTCCAGACCGACTACGGCGAGAACTACCTCGAATCGGTGTACCAGGCGGCGATCGTCCGGCGCGGCGAGGTCAACATTATTCACAATGAGTACTTCGGCTTTGGCGACAACTGGTTCGGCCAGTTCGGCCGGCTGGTCCGCTCGCTCGAATTGACTCTCGAAGGCCCCGACCCCGCCTCGCCCGAGGGCCAGCAGCAGATCGCCGAGAAAGGGCCGCGGTCGATCCGGGGCATCCTCAACCTGATCGGCCGCAAGCTCGACATCATCGCCGAGTACGAAGATCGCGTACCCGCCTACGTCGAGCAGATGTTTGACCGGCTAGAGGCCTCCGGAATCATCGTCGGCTGGGACCGCAACGACTGGGAGATCTGGACCACGACCATCGGCCTGGACATCCGGATTGCAGCCGGGTCAGGCATAAACAACACGGCCGATGCCGGCGCAGCGAAAACACCCACCCACGCACCCGATCATCGTGCACAGGGCTCGAACGCACGCGCAATCACTGGTTCTCTATCGCCTTGATCCGCTCGGCGGCAACACGGGCCGTTGCCGTCTTGGGATAATCCTTGACGATTTGCTTGTAAGCCTTCAGCGCGGCCGCAGACTTGCCGGTCTTTTCAAGGTTCTGAGCCAGCCGAAGCGCCGTCGCGGCCCTGGGGGCAAGCCGGTCCGGCGCCTGGGCGTTCGCATCCGGCTTTGGCCCGGCCTTGGCACTCGGGTTGATAGTCTCACGTGCCGAAGACGCCGAGTCGGTTGCTGCCGTTGCCGAGCGCTCTTTCATCTCCCGTTTGTCCCGCGATTCGACCGAACCGGTGTCTCCGGCGAACGCATCCTCGAAGCCGCTGACCCGCGAGGCCTTCGGCTGGTCGGTCCTTGCCCGGCCCCCGGCGCCGATCTTCAAAGAGAGCTTCTTGAGGTATTTCTCTGGGTTCTCATTGAACTCGTCGCGGCAGCCGGTGCAGCAGATCGGAAAACTCTGACCTTTGTACGACACAGTGAGCGTGGCGGCGCCGCCGGTGACGATGCACCTGGGCTGCTCGCCGGCGGAAGACCCGGCCGCGAACGACTCACCTTCCTTGGTCAGGCCAACCTCGACGAGCGGACGAAAGAGTGCCGCTGTGGCTTCCTTGCTGTCGAGCAGCATGGTGTAGCGGATGTAATTGCTGTTGGCACGCAGCGTGAGACGATGCGTCGTCCCCTTGTCCGTGCGCGCGAGGCTTAGCAGCTTGCCCGAAGAATCGAGAGTTCCGGTGAAGTGAACCTTTTTGGCAGGTTCTCCGGGTTGCCTGGCGTCGAACACATACTGCTTGGTCGTCGGCTCGTAGCGAAGCGTCCCCTGGCTGAGGACTTTGCCATTCGGAATCGAGACGGTCATCGCCACCGGATTGCCGCCTACAAAGACCCATGCCCAGGTGTGGATCTCGGTCCATCCGCGAAAGCGTTGCGATGGGTTGTCCCTGGGCACGCCCTGCCCTTTCCAGCGTCCTATCAGGAACTCGAAGGGAGCCAGGGCCGGCGGCAGGTCGCGGCCTTCGGCGCCGGTCGCCTGAGAGGTCGAGGAGGCCCAGAATGCGCGTATGGAGCGTCGCGAGCAGGGCGAGCTGAACCGTCGCGCGGGCTATCGCTGGCATCGTCCAGACCTTTCGCATTAATGCGGCGGAGTGTGGGAGCCGGTTTGCTCCGCGGCGATCCCTGAAACGCCCAGCAAGTGCCCGACGGCTTGAAACACGGCCCGGGCGGCTGGAGAGAACTCGCTCAGTGTCGAGGCGACAGGCACGTTGTCTTGGTGCGCTGGGATGAGAAATTTGTCTTCGGCGATGCCCACGGTATAGGCCGCCCGGGTAACAGGAGACTTGGCGAAGATCAAGCCGACACGCGATCGATCGGTACGGATCCTGCCAATCGGAGTGTAATGAATCTCGAACACGAGGTCGGCGCCCGCGGGCACTTTCTTGGCGGTTCCAGCCGGGTAGACAGACGGCATGTCGCCGGGGGCGTAACCACAAAGATGAGCGAGCGGCTGACCGCGCTTCCTTCCCGCTTTGTGGTCATCCACGTAGACAATGATGTGGTGCACGACCGAGCGGTCGCCCGGTTGTGCCTCGCCTGCCTGAATCCAGCGATCCTCCGTGAATTTGCCGGGAACGCGGAACCGAACGTACTCGACAACACCCTGTGCGGGGACGACGTAGGATTCGGGGATCTCGACGACCAGGTCGGGCTGGCCGATGGTCCATCCCTCGGGAAACGGCGGAGCAGGCGGTTTTCCTCGTGAGCGGCGATTAACCCAGGCGAAGCGGGCCGAATTCGAGGTCGGGACGCGGCTTCCCTGGGCTTCGAATCTACACGATCTAGCAGGCAGCCGGCAGCATGCGTGGCTGACACGGCGATAGTTCTGCCGGCCAGGATGGCGTCGAGAGCATCCTTGAGATACCGATGGTCTGGCGCATCCTTCCGAGTTCCTTGCCCGTATTGATCGTCGATTGCTCCCCGGTAGCAGATACGGGCTCTACTGTCGAGCACGAGGACCTCCGTAGTTCGCTCGACCAGGGCCAGGTCTGCCACAGCATTTCGCGGATCACGAAGTAGCGGGAAATCGAGGCAGCAGAACTCTCGCGCTCGGTCGGCGATCTCGGTGTTGGACTCGTGTGCGTTTGAATAGATACCCAAGAAGGCCACTCCCCGAGCCCGATAGTCGCGATTCAGCTCGACCAGCCGTGGGGCGTAAAGCCTGGCCAGCGGGCAGTCGGAGCTCATGAAGATCAGGACTGCTGCCTTCTTGCCGGCAAACCCGTACAGCGAAACCTGCCGCCCCGTAACCACGTCGCTCAAAGTGAAATTGCCGAGGCGCTGACCCACCTGGCGGTTCATGGGCAGCGTTGCAGCCCCTCTGTGCATTGTCGGCCAGAGTCTCGGTCACTGGCAGGAACAAGCCGGCCAAGACGAAGGTGAACCGCTGTACAAATTTCCCGGCCGAGGGCTTGCTACCCCAGGTCGTGAATTGTCGCTCGATGATCATTCGCGCTTCCTCGTCACAAAGCCTCGTGCGGTCTGCCTCGGTCCTGAAGGCCGGCGAGGAACGCACCCGTGATCAATAAACGACTCCAGGTGAGTCATCAACTCTCTCAACTAGAACCCGCGAAAGCAATTCCAGGTTTCAACTGAATTAAGGCGGGCTTGTGGTGGGAGTGCGCAATGCCCAGTTGGGAACAACCCGGATCTGAGGTCTCACTCGTTTTACTGGAGGAGTGGGATGTCAAGGACGATGAGACAGAGGAGCGGAAGAAAAGTTCGAACGTCACGGGGAATGGCCAGTTGAGTCACCCCAGCAAGGCACGGCTCATGCAGCCGAACCGAAACTCCAAAGTCCAGGATGACCGCAAGCCTGGCTTTCCCCGGTCCAGTTTCGTCGGCATCCAAAGCCCGCCCGGTGTCGCGACAGACGGCAATCGCCACGTTCCTGGCCCTCGGCTGTGTTTTTCGCATCGTTCGTTACGCACAAAACTTACCGCTCTGGTCGGATGAATGCTTCCTCTCGGTCAACTTCATCGATCGCGGCTATCGAGAACTTCTCGAACCGCTTGATAATGGGCAGATCGCTCCGCCCTTGTTCCTCTGGGCACAGCGATTCATCATCGACCTGGGCGGATTCTCTGAATGGTCGCTCCGATTCTTTCCGCTCGTTTGTGGGCTGGCGAGCGTGTTTCTCTTCTGGCACCTGGCAAGACGAGTTTTGGGATCCCACTCGATTTCGCTTTTGCTGGCGGTCGGCATATTCGCTGTAAGCGTGCATCCGATTCGCCATGCATCTGAAGCCAAGCCTTATGCCTCGGATTTGCTGGTTGCCCTGGTGTTACTGGTGTTGGCGGCGGAGTGGTTCCGCAGGCCGCGGCACGTGCGCTGGTTGTGGGCCCTTGTCGGCGCCGTGCCTCTGTGCTGTCGCTCTCCAATCCCTCGGTGTTTGTCGGGGGAGGCATCGGTCTGGCGCTCGCTTATCGGGCGTGCAAGCAGCGAAGTCGGCGAGATCTTGTGGCATTCGGTGCCTTTGGAATCGCCCTGATTGCCTCCTTCACGATGGTTTATGTACTGATCACTGACGGCCAGAGCGCAACGGCGATCGATGGCCTGAGAAAGTACTGGACCGCCTCGTTTCCTCCGCTTACGAGCTTTCCCCGCCTCGCGGGATGGCTAATCTCGACCCACACCGGGAGAAGTTTCGCCTACCCCGGCGGTGGATCTGGAGGAGGAAGCACCGCAACTTCGCTCGTGTTTCTGATCGGGAGAGTCGTGCTCACGCGCCGCGGTCAAGGGAGCGATGGTCGCCTGTTTGGTCGGTCCCTTCGTGCTGTGTCTACTGGCCGCGTCGCTGCATCGCTATCCGTATGGATCTGAGGCTCGCTTGATGCAGTTCGTCGCTCCCAGCATCTGCCTGTTGAGCGGCCAGGGAGCGGCGATGGTGCTGGCTTGGTTTCGACCCCCCGAGCTGCGCCGCTGGCTCCTTCGGGTGGGGATGCTCGGCCTGGTCGGTTGCGGGATAGTGCCCCAGGTTGTCAGTTCACTGTTTCCGTACCGAATGCTTTATGACCATCAGTCGCGCGAATTTGCGCGCTGGTTTTGGGCCTCGCAGGGCGAAAATGCAGAACTGGTTTGCTTCAACATGGATGGCGGCATCGACCAGCGTGGGATCTGGTTGGGTCGAAAAGCCTGGTATCTCTGCAACCAGATGATATATTCCCCGCACCGCCGGGGCGCGGTTCCAGCTCGGGTTCGAGAAATCACGATCGATCGCCCGCTGCGGTGTGTCTTGTATGAGGAATCGCTGGAGAACCCGCTCGTTCGCCAGTGGCAGGCCCGCATGGAAAGGAACTTCGTCCTCAAAAAAACAAAGATTTATCATGTACCCATGACGCTTGGAGAGGGTCGACCGGCGACCGAGCAGTGGCGAATTCTCGAGTTCGTTCCGCGGCCGACTGGATCTACCCAAATGATCGCGGTGCTGGCAGCCTGCGGATCCCCAGCGCCGCTGACCGGTGTTGGCACGTGATATCAAAGGGACCATGCTCTCTTCGGGTCCGTGTGCAAACCGCCGGTGACTGAGCAGATTCGCGACGATGCCGTAGCGAGCAGACCGATGCATGGAGGCGAGATGTACTTATTTCCGCCGAGGGCCCGACCACGTCATCGCTTCCCTTTGACGAAGCGGAAAAGCATCGCTGGGTGGTCCCCGCGACATGGTTCTTTGTGGGTCTGGGAATCGCGGTGAGGTTGGTGCGTTTTTTCGTGAATTATCCAATCTGGCATGACGAAGCCTTTCTCGCCGTCAATTTCTGGGACCGGAGCTACACCGATCTGCTGCGACCGCTGGACTATGGCCAGGTTGCCCCCTGGCTTTTCCTGGCGATTGAGCGGACGGCAACGACCTGGCTGGGGTACTCTGAGCCGGCGCTGCGTCTATTCCCGACGGTGTGTAGCGTTGTCAGCCTGCCGTTGCTTCGTCACGTTGCCGGCCGCTTCCTGGGCCGGACGCCTAGACTTCTTGCCGTTGCAGTCCTTGCGGTTTCGTTTTATCCGATCCGCCACGGAGCCGAAGTCAAGCCTTACGCCTCGGACCTACTTGCAGCACTCGTCTTGATAACGCTTGCAATTGAATGGCTGCAATCACCGGAATCGAGCCGCTGGTGGTGGGCACTGACGGCATTGGTCCCGCTCCTTGTTGCCATTTCTTATCCCGCCGTCTTCGTGGCGGGGGGAGTAAGCCTTGCCCTTACGCCTTCGGCATTGAGGTCAACTCGACGTCCGGTTCGTCTTGGATGCATGGTCTACAACCTCGTTCTGACCGCCTCGTTCCTGGCCGTCTATTTTGCTTGCACGGTGTTTCAGGCGGATGCGGTGCGCGAAAGTTACCGCAACTGGGTTCTGGGCTGAATCGTTCCCTCCGCTGGATCGCCCCTGGGCGATGCCTCTCTGGCTCATGGACGTCCACGCTGGAAGCATGATGTCGTACCCGGTCGGCGACCGCCACGGTGCCAGCGTTTTGACCCTTTTGTGCGTGCTGGCCGGCTGCGTGGCGCTGTACCGGCGCAATAAAAAAACGACACTGGCCCTTCTACTAGCTCCTTTCGGGCTGGGTCTGATCGCGGCCTTTATGGGACGTTATCCCTATGGTGGCGCACCGCGGATCATGCTCTACGCGGCACCCTCGATCTGCTTGCTCACGGGGCTGGGACTCACGGAGCTGCTCGCGCGCATCCGCCCGCCCCAGTCACGGCGTCGGGTGTTCCTGGGACTCCTGACCTCTTTGGCCCTCCTGGGGGGCTGGATAATGCACCGAGACCTGGTGAAGCCCTATCGGGTGGCCGACGATCTTCGGACTCGTGACTTTGCGCGGTGGTTCTGGTCGCGTCAATCGGGCAAGGGCGAACTGGCATGTTTGAAGTCGGACCTGGGTTTGTCATCTGGTCCCCGGCTCTGGCGGGTCGGCATGTCGGCTGTGTACCTGTTTCACCAGCGGATGTTCTCCGAGCGGCATCGCCAGCGCAGACCTGTGGATCTTGATCCCTCCTTCTATTCCTTGGACAGGCCGTTGCGGCTGGTGGCTTTTGATCACCTGCCCACGGGAAACCTGGCATTTGACGGCTGGTTGGCGGCCCTGGAGCGCTCGTACGGGGTAAAGCACACCGAGACCTATCTCATCCAGCCAGGCAAGCCCGGAGAAGACTGGCTGAGAGATGCTTACGTCGTGGTGGAACTATTTCCCCGCGAGCCAGTTGGGGCCATGGCCCGGCGGCCGGCGGCGAAAGCGGCAGGACGACGGCTCTGAACCCTTCAAATCGGTCTGGCCAAAGAGGATGGGCCAAGCTAGGCTGGAAGTTGAAGGGAGTGGTGAGTCGTTCCTTGGGGAACGATTCACGGCTTCAAAATCGACGATCAGTACACAGACGTGACGGGGCCCACCATGCGCAAGGCGGCAGTGATCCTGCCCGACCTGGGGACCTGTCCGGACACGCCGATCGTCGTGAGCTACTGGTTTGCCGCGCGAGGGGAGACTGTCTGGGAGGGGGAGCGGCTGGTCGAGGTACTGGTTGGGCCCGCGACCTTTGATGTCCCCGCGCCGGCGACCGGGCGCCTGGTCGAGATCCGCTTGCGGGAGGACGACACGCTCGCTCCCGGGGCCATGCTAGGCTGCATTGCGGTGCTTGACGAGGATAGCGACGACGAATCCAACGGCGAACCGGATCCAGGTAACGACGATCACGACCGCGACCCGCGTGACCGGCCCCGGCGGTCAGGTCATCGCTCCTCATGACCACCTTTCACGAACGATCCGCCGGCATCATCCCGTTCCGCCGAGAGAAAGATCAAGGACTCTTGTACCTGGTCCTCCATTCGGCCACCGTGCGAAATCCGCGCGCCAAGTGGGAGTTTCCCAAAGGCGGAGTAGAGCAGGGCGAGTCGAGCCGTCAAACGGCTGCTCGCGAATTCCAGGAAGAGACGGGTCTGGTGGACTGGTCGTTCCTGGACGGCTTCGAGCGCACGCTCTCCTACACCTACATCCGGCGGGGTCGCAAGGTCGTCAAGACCGTGGTCTATTACCTCGCAGAGGTCGGTAATTCCGCCCAACCCACCCGATCGGACGAGCACGTCGAAGACACACATGGACGCTGGTTCCATTGGGGAACATTCGAACAAATCAGTGAACTCCTCTACCACACCAAGATCCGCCAGGTGTTCGCCGAGGCCGACGCGTGGTTGCGGCAGGAGCCTTCCACTTAACCCCCGTTCCCTGGGGAGTGGAACTTCCGTGACGATTGTGGTGGTTTTCGTTTCGCCGCCGTTACGTTTGCCACGCGGGGGGTGTGCTGCTCGCGTTGTTCGGCGGTTTCGCAATCCGTCCCGCTCCGCTATGATAAAGATTCCTGAGGAGAACCGCCGCGATGCCCGATGACTCCATCGTCCTGCCGCCGCGCCCGCACTCTCATCCCGGGCTGTTCCTTGCACTGGAAGGGCCCGACGGCGCAGGCAAGACGACTCAGGCGGCGAGGCTGGCCGCCTGGCTGCGCGGGGATGGATTCGATGTGGTTTCGTGCCGCGATCCCGGCAGCACCGAGGTGGGCGACCGGTTGCGGAAGATCGTGCTTGATCACGATTCAGTCCACCTGTCGATCCGGGCGGAAATGCTGATCTACATGGCCAGCCGGGCGCAGCTCGTCGACGAGGTGATCGCGCCATTCACTGGCAGCCGGCCGCGTCGTGGTCTCGGATCGCTTTCTGCTTTCCAACATCGTCTACCAAGGCTTCGCAGGCGGTCTGCCTGTAGAGGATCTCTGGCAGATTGGTCAGGTGGCGACAGCGGGGCTTTTTCCCGACCTCACCCTGGTGCTGGACGTCTCCCCCGAGGCGGCCCGGGCACGCGTCGGCGCGGCACGCGACCGGATCGAGGATCGCTCCGCCGAGTATCAGCGTCAGGTCCGCGCCGGGTTCCTCTGCGCGGCTGGCGCACACGACGGCCCTGGCGGCTCTTGCCCATATTATCCGGCGCCCCTGGTATTGATTCCTGCCCTGGGTGATCCGGACGCCGTCTTTTTCCAGATCAAGAACGAGGTACAGCGTGTCCTGGCACTCGGTCCGCGGACATGATCGGATCGTCGCATCGCTGCGGTCGAATCTGCGGAATGGGCGGTTTCCGCACGCCTTTCTGTTCGTCGGTCCCGAGGGCGTGGGCAAGCGCACCTTCGCGCGCAAGCTCGCCCAGGCCTTGCTGTGCGAGCGTAACCCGGAGGCACTGCTCGATCCCTGCGAAGCCTGCCCGGGCTGCCTTCAGGCCGCCGCCGGCACACACCCGGACCTGCTCGAAGTGGCTCGGCCCGAAGACAGGCAAGAGCTGCCCATCCGGGTTATCCGCGAGCTGTGCGCCAGTTTCGGCCTGAAGCCGGCTCGAGGAGTCCGAAAGGTTGCGATCGTCGACGACGTGGACGACATGAACGACGAGGCGGCCAATGCGTTCTTGAAGACGCTGGAAGAGCCGCCGCCGGGCGCGGTCCTGATCTTGATCGGCAGCTCGCCCGAGCTTCAGCTCGAGACGATCGTGTCGCGCTGCCAGATCATCCGCTTCGAGGCTCTTCCCGAGCCCGTCCTGGCCGAGTTGCTGGTGGAACGCGGCGTGGCCAGTGATCCGGGCGACGCTGCCCGTTTGGCAGCACTCGGCGAAGGGAGCGTGAGCCGAGCGATCGGCCTGGCCGATCCCGAGCTCGAGCGATTTCGCCGCGAGCTGATCGACGAGCTCGCCTCCGAGCGACGGGTTCGACCCTTCGGAGCTTGCCGGGCGGCTGGGGGCATTCGTCAAGCTGGCCGGCAAAGAGACCGTGGACCAGAGGCGTCGCGCCGGCCTGCTCGTGGGTGAACTGGCCCGACTCTTTCGAGGAGTGCTCTGGCAGACCGCCGGCCTCTCGGCTCCTTGCCCCGACGCGGCCGACCGCCGGGCCGCCCAGGCGCTGGCCGAGCGCCTGGAACCCGAGGACGTGTTCGTTCTCGCCGACCGCTGCTTCGAGGCGACATATCACTTGCAGCGTAACCTTTACATGCCCTTGGTGCTCGAATCGCTGTTCCACGATCTGGGCCGGCTGATCGGGCCCAGAGCGACGGCGTGAGCCAGGTGGCGATGCACCTTCTGTTACCTATGGCACCCTGGCCCCGGCCACCGCGGATGTCGCGAGTTTGCAATCCAGAAGGAGCCCACTAATGTCAACCCCGGCAGCCTTGAAACCGACGTCCGAGGGTCTATCCAGTGAGGAGTCTCCGGCGGATTCCCCGGTGCTGACGGTCGGTCAGTACCTGGTCGACCGGCTCGCCGCATGCTGGGCGTCGAGCATGTCTTCGGAATTCCAGGCGACTACGTGCTGGGCCTCTACAAGCTGCTGGATCAAAGCCCGATCCGGCTGGTGGGGATGACCCGCGAAGACAACGCCGGGTTCGCGGCCGACGCCTATGCCCGGATTCATGGTCTGGGATGTGTCTGCGTCACCTACTGCGTGGGGGGGCTGAGCACCTGCAACAGCATCGCCGGAGCTTACGCCGAAAAGTCGCCGGTGATCGTGCTCTGCCGGTTCGCCGGGGGTTTCGGAGCGAGCGCGCAATCCGCTCTTGCACCACAAGGTGAAGGACTTTGATACTCAGTTCGAGGTCTTTCAGAAGATCACCGTCGCCTCGGCGGTTCTGGACCGTCCCGAGACGGCATTCAGCGAGATCGATCGAGTGCTGGAGGCCGCGCAGCGCGTACAAGCGGCCGGTCTATCTGGAGCTGCCTCGCGACCAGACCCATGCGCGGCAGCTCGCACCCCACCGATTGCCGGAGGGCCTGCCTCCGAGCGATCCCGATGCCCTCCGCGAGGCGCTCGATGAGGCTGCGGCGCTGCTGCAGCGGCCCGCCGGCCGGTGATCCTGGCCGACGTGGAGATCCATCGGTTTCACCTTCAGTCAGAGCTCATCAGCCTCGCCGAATCGACCGGAATGCCGATCGCGACGACCATCCTGGGCAAGAGCGTGATCTCCGAGGCTCACCCGCTCTTTGCCGGTGTCTACGAGGGGGGAATGGGTCGCCCCGAAGTGACCGAGCTGGTGGAATCGGCCGACTGCCTGCTGATGCTGGGCTGCTTCCTCACCGACATCAACCTGGGAATCTTCACCGCCAACCTTGACTCGTCTCGATGCATCGACGCGACCAGTGAGAACCTGAGAATCCGCCATCATCATTATCGCGATGTTCGCCTCGACGACTTCTTGCGGGGCTTGATCGAGCGCAAGCTAGTCCTCAGCCGCACCGCAGGTGCCCCAGCGAACTAACCCGTTTGCCCAGGCATTCGCCGCCGATCCGGCTGCTCCGGTACGGTCGGTCCACCTCTTCGGTCGGCTCAATCAGATGCTTGCCGAGCATCGCGGACATGACCGTGATCGCCGACATTGGCGACTCGCTGTTTGGGGCCGCGGATCTGGAGATGCATCGCCACACCGAGTTTCTCAGTCCGGCTTACTACACGTCGATGGGCTTTGGTGTTCCGGCCGCTCTGGGTGCCAGCATGGCCAACCCAGCGCCACGGAGTCCTGGTCGTCGTAGGCGACGGTGCGTTCCAGATGACCGGCATGGAGCTTTCAACCATCGCCCGGTACGGATCTGAACCCGATTGTGGTGGTCCTGAACAATCACGGTTACACGACCGAGCGATTCTTGCTCGATGGGCCGTTCAACGACATCCACGACTGGGCCTATCATCGCGTTCCCGACGTGCTGGGCGCGGGCCTGGGGCTGGAGATTCGGACCGTCGGTGAGCTTGATCGGGGTCTGGAGACCGCTCTCGGCAACACCGCCGGGTTCAGCCTGCTGAACGTCCACCTCGACCCGTACGATCGCAGCCCCGCGCTGGAACGGCTGGCCAGCCGGCTGTCGAAGCTTGTCGATAAGCGCGGCACCGAGTGAGGAGTTCCCGCCGACCGGGGCACCGGCACGGGCAAGTCGCACCGGCCGGATCATGACTGGGCGGTCGTGCAGCTCATGGTCAGACCTTGCCTAGCGGATTGCCCTGGCTGGTGTACTTCTCCCTTGAGCTGGAGATAGGAACCACTCGGCCCTGGTAGCTATTGTGCAGGCTCTCGTGAGTCCACCGGTAGGTCTTGCCCGGGTGGAACCGACCCCGAGTGAAGACCTTGCTGCCTAGAGTCCAGACTCCCTGAGAGCCGTAGGTTTTGAAGCTGTGCGTCTGACCACGATTCTGGAGCGTGGGGGGCAACGGCTTGCCCGGGTGTTGGTAAGCGTAGACCCGCTGGATGAATCCGTCGGGGATCTGGTACTGCTGGAGGGCGACACTCAGGGGAATCGGGGCGTAGCCGGTGAGGGCCGAGAGCGCCGTCACCGTGGGAACAAAGCTGGTTCCCAGGGGAGGTATGAAAGTCGTGGGGTGAAACGTTCCCGGCAGCACCGCGCCGGCCACGCCTCCGCCGCCGATGGGGGGAGTTGGGGTGGGAGTTGGGGTGGGGGAACCGCCCAGAGGAATCAGAGTGTTCGCCGGTTGCAGTGAGTTTATGGCAACGGCCGCCGCACCGACCAGCGGTGTGGGCGGGCTTGTCGTGCCGTTGGTCGTGGTCGGAAGGGTGCCTGTATATCCCGGACCGCCCGCGATCAAGTCTCCATTTCCGTCTGCGAAGGCAGAGACGGAGGTACCGAATCCGACTGGGTTGCTACTCGAAAACGTGGTGGGAAATGCAAGCGTATATTGCCGGGCGATCGCGTTGGTGAGAGGCTGCAATTGAGTCTGGAACGTACCTGTCGTGGGGCCCTGAATCTCGTAGACACTACCCGACCCGGCGGAGGTGGAGTCGCTCGGGGCGCCGATGATGATGACGGACGCTGCCGAGGAGCTGGTGGGATTATAATAGGAAATAGAGAACCCGGCACGAAATCCGCCGCCAGCACCCACGAACGAGGTACTCACCGGTGCAACATTCGTCAGGGCAAGCCCTGCGGTCGGGTTGTTCAGTGCGATCGGGTTGGTGGCATTCGCGATCAGGCCGGCCGTATACTGTCCGGTCGAGTTGATTGCTCCCGTGGAAACTCCGTAGAACAGGTTGACTCGTCCGGCCTGACCGTTACCGCCCGGCGAGCCGATCATGAAGTCGCCTAGCATACTGGCGCCGGGGTTGAAAACGCCGGCACCACTGACGGTGTAGCCGGCCATGTCGCTACCGGCGCCGACGAAGACCGCACCTTGTGGTGGCGTCGGGTCTGCATTGCTTCCGGTCGGTATCGGCGTGATCTGCAACCGGCTGAGATCAACGAGCCCGTTCAGCCGCCCACTGGTCAAGGTTGTGCCGCCATAGACCAGGTAAGCCGCTCCGGCCGTGTTGTTGAACTTCGGAGCGCCGATGAGCAGGTCATTGACTGAAGCTGAGCTGATGGTGGCCCCGTTGACATCGCCGGCATTGGCGACCGAGAACCCGGCCTGATCGCCACTGTTGGCACCACATAACGTGAATGGCGACTGTGCCTGGACCTGAACGACGTTGTTCCCTCCCAAAACAAGCGGAAGACTTGTAGTTGGGAAGACGAAGATTCCACCGTTAGAAGTCTTGCCGTTGAGCGAGGCAGTTGGTTCGCCGATGACCAGGTCGTCCGTGCCGTCGCCGAAGAGGTTGGGCACATCAGCGAACGACGAGCCCAGCCCGCTTGAGGGGTTGGCCGTGTCTTCGAAGGTGACGATGGTCAGGTTGGGGTAAGCAGTCGGAGTGTCGAGATTCACCGGCGTAGTCATATTCAAGCTGTTGAAGTTGCTGGTGGCCTGGATGTAATAGAGGCGGCCGCCGCCGGTGTAATTGGGAGCACCGATGACGAAAGCGTTGGGGCCGGCGGCGGCGACGAAGGCACCAAGTTCAGAACTTGGATCACTCCCGGTTTCAAAGGTGATCCCGGAAAAATTGTAACTGTACTGCGTGCCTGTGATATTGCTGCGGCCGGTGAAGGGGTTGGGCTGGCCGGTCAAGGAGGAGTTGCCCAGGTTGGCGATGTTTCCGACCCTTTGCTCAGGTGTCGACGATAACCAGCTCTGGGACGTGGGTATCGACGCGGAACGGTTGCCGAAGAGAAGAAACGCCTCGCTCGGTTGAGTGCCAGGCGCGGGACTGATCACGGATCCACTTTGAGTTACGTTCGGGGCACCGATGAGGAAGTCGTTGCTGCCGTCCTGGTTCATGTCCCCCAGACCCGCCACACTAAAGCCAGCGCCCTGTGAGTTGACGCTGTTCGTCTCCAGAACGCCCAGGCCGGGATCGGTCGTCTGGGTGCCCTGCACCTGCGGATTGAATCCACTGGAATCGGCGATGAACGGCAACTGGCCACCGATCGTTTGAGGTCCCGCCGGAGGAGTCGTTGCGGTTGTTGAGATATTCTGCGGCGTGCCGGCACCCAGTTGCAAAAGTGCCAGCAAGACCTTCGGTTCCAGTGCCTCGCCTCGCGGCTGAAACGCCTCACTCCTGCGCTGCATCCTGGCAGACTGCCGGGTACCGCGATTGCCAAACACCATCGGAGACTCCCTTCTCCCAAGCCTGATTCCGCGTACGCCGCGAGGGATTGCACTGCAACCCCCTGGCGGCGAGTGTTCCCTGGATGACCCATACCAGGCGCCGCAAGAACGACTCCCGATACCAGCCGGCCCGGCGACGTCGCCGCCCAGAGCACCCGTTTACCTCAGCAATTTCGGACCGGATGGGCTTCCATCTCCATCCAAACCTTCCCTGCGATGATCCTCGTCACTCCTTCCGCCCTTCTTTTCGGCTCAACTAAGACAACCCGCAAACCCGATACATGCGGTGAAACGGCTACGAGACGACCGATGGCACGGGTGAGAGGCGTCCATCCCCGCCCTGTGCTGTTGGTCCAGGGACGAGGCTGGTTGTTCGATTTCGAGACGGTCTTCGCACGGTCTCGTGGTTCTGCACACCCAGTCCGCAAGTACAGGATCTGCGTGGTGTCGTGTCGAGGGAAACCCATGTTTAGGATCAGACGAAAACGCTCGGACGCTCTCTCCCGACGACTGCGGCGGGGAGCGATCCTCACCCTCCTGGCGGTAGGATCGCAAGCGGGTTGCACCCGCGAATTTTTCCGCGATTGGGCGAACCAAGACGCTGCCGAGGCCGTCTTTGAGAAGAGCCGCGACCCACGCTGGCGGCTCGATGCGTTCTCGATCGAACCTCCAGCGATGTCGCGGTTTGCAGATCCTTATGACCCCGAGTTCCCGCCGGCGCCGCCCGATGACCCCGCGACCGAAGCACTCTCGCCGGTGCCCCAGTGGCCCGACCATCGTTTGATCGTACCGGTGGAGTCGACTGGATACATCGATATGATGGAAGGATGGATGCGTGAGAGGGAGGCTGCCATCGCTAGTGGGAAGATCAGCCTCAAGGGCTACGCCCCGCCCGGCAATGGCGGCCGAAACGGAATCCCCCAGCTCGTCATCCCACCGAGGCCGACAGGAACCACCTCGCCATTCGCTCCGGGGAGCGGTTCCCCCTCGAGCCCGCCAGCGGGCGCAGGAAGATCCGGCTACCCAATCCCCGCCCCACGACCGGCACCGGCGGGGTCACCGCCCGCGACAGGGAGCCTCACCGTCGGCTCCGGGCACTGAAGGGCCAACGGCCAGATCGGCCCCGCAGAATCCTGGCATGAATTCCAGGACGGACCCCAAAGGTTCGTCGCCGATACTCCTAGCCAACGCGCGATTAGGGGAAAAGAAGACCAACATCCCACCGCCCCGGCCGGTTTCGAGCTTCAAATCGTTGGAGCAGAGCCGTGCCCAGGGGGTCAAGGATGCTTTGGTCCTGCGGGCGGCCCGGCAGGCGTCTCCTTCTCAGAACCCCGCGGCGCCAGCCCAGGCAGGCCAGGGCGCGCAACGGACGCAGATTCAACCAGGCGGCAATGGGTTGCCGCCGCGTCCGTCCATTCCCGTGGACTCAAAGGCGATTGACGATCAGATGTCGGAAGAGACGCGGCGGGCGATAAACCGGATCATCCCAGGCGGCCCGACCGGTAACATAAGCCCGGAGCAGGCCGCCGAGCTCTCGAGCGTGCTCATTCCCAGGTTGCCCAACTTCAACGTCGCGGCCGCTGTCGGGTTGCCGCGGAACGCCAACCCCTATGTCGTGACCTTGCAGCAAGCCTTCACGCTGGCCCTGATCAACGCCCGCATCTACCAACTGCAACTGGAGAACGTGTACAACTCAGCGCTCGCCGTGGCCTTGCAGCGATTCGCTTTCGAGCCACAGTTCTATGCGGGCCTGTCGCCAACGACGTCTCCCAGCAGCGCCGGTTTCCCTGGCGTGAGCCCGATCAATCAGTTCCTCTATCAAACGCGGTCGGCGCCTGGCGGTCAGATCTCGTCGTTGACCCTGGGCGAGGTCGCGGGCGTGGGTAAACTGTTTAACTCGGGCGGCCAGTTGCTGGCGGGGTTTGCCAATCAGCTTGTCTTCAACTTCGTGGGTAAGAACCCCATCCAGCCGTCAGTGAGTTCGTCGTTGCCACTGACCTTCGTGCAGCCGTTGCTCCGCGGCGGCGGCCGGGCGGTGACCCTGGAGAACCTCACCGAGGCCGAGCGCAGCCTGCTCTACCAGGTTCGTACTTTCGCCAAGTTCCGCCAGGAGTTCATCGTCGACATGCTGACGGGGGGTACGATCACCCAGCCTGGCGTCGGCTTCAACCTCGCCGGCTTCTCCACCAGCGGTAACACAGACCCGACCATCGGTTTCATTCCGCTTGCCCAAAACGTGGCCGAGGTGATCATCGATCTCAGGAACTTGGCTTACTTCGAGCAGCTTGCCGCACTCTATGAGCAGCTTATCGAAGGTGAGTCGTCGGGTCTGTCGCAGCTTCAGGTTGACCAGGTGAAGTCGCGCGTATTGACGTCCCGGCAAACGTTGATCGCCGACATCGTAACCCTGCGGAACACCAACGACTCGTTCAAGCAGCAGATCGGCCTGCCTCCGGACACCCCGATGGTCCCCGACGTGAGCCTCTTTCAGCCCTACCTTGACACGTTCGCGGAGATCGACGAGTGGCAGCGCCGGAAGGATCGGAAGCTGGAGGATGTTCCCAAGCTCGTCGACAAGATTCCCCCGCTCCAGGACATCGTTCTCGATGGACATTCCCTGTTGGGCCCGTACCTGACTAGCACAAGCTACCTCGACAATGAAGAGGATCTCGAGGCCACCTTGCAGGCGGCGGTGCGGATCGCGCTCGAATATCGTCTTGACCTGATGAACACGAGAGCCCAGCTATATGACGCCTGGCGTCAAGTCCGAGTCAGGGCCAATGCTTTGAAGGGCATCCTCAACGTCAAGCTGACCAACCAGGTCTTCACGCCACCAACCACCACGAACCCGTTTGGCTTTTTCAGCCAGGCCAAGCAGTTTAGCCTCGTGCTCAACGCCGAATTGCCGCTGATCCGGGTGGCGGAGCGAAACGCGTTCCGCCAGGCGATCATCGCCTATGAGCAAGAGCGGCGGGCGCTCATGAGCCAGGAAGACTTCATCAAGAATCAACTGCGTAGTGATATTCGCGCGATGCAGGTAAACTATATCAACTACGATATCACGAAGCGGAACCTGGTCTTGAATATCCGGCTGAAAGACCAAGCCTTCGAGCAGATCGTCGCTCCGCCCCAGGCGGCGACCGGCCAGGGGTTGGCCCAGACGGCCAACGCGGCGGTCCAGACCACGAACCTGATCAACTTCCAGAACACGCTGTTTTCGAGCGAGGTCCTCCTGACCACGTATTTCCAGACCTACCAATTGGCCCGTTTGACCGTGTATCGCGACATCGGCGTCTTGCCTTATGATGAATGGGAGGCCTTCAGTGAAATTTTCCCTACAGAATACCGAGGACCCAGCCTTGGCCCCGGCACCAGCAACACAGGAAAATCTGCCTCCGCTGCGCCGACCCAGCCACCGCAGGGCGTCAGCCGGTAAGGTCATCGCAGTCGGCCTGGCCTGCCTGCTGGCCCTGGGCGGAATCACTGTCTGGAGCGTCCCTGGGTTGAGCAAGCCGATCCGCGGTTTCTTCAGCACGCCCGACCTGGATATCGTGACTTACGAGGTCAAGCCCGCGGCCCTGCCGATCACCGTCAGCGACAAGGGAAGCCTGGAAAGTTCGAAAAATCAGGACGTGCTCAGCCAGGTCGAGGGCTCGACAACGATCATCATGATCATGTCCGAGGGAACCAAGGTCAAGAAAGGCGAAATGGTCTGCGAGCTCGACTCGGCGTCGCTGCGCGACAGCCTGACCAACCAGAAAATCGCTACCCAGGGGGCCGAAGCGTCGTTTCAAAACGCGAAGCTGACCCGGGAAGTCGCCGAGATCGCCGTCAAGGAATACGAGGAAGGCATCTTCCTTCAAGACAAGGCGACGTGCCGAGGGAGAGATCAAGCTCGCCGAATCCGACCTGGCGCGGGCCGCCGACCGCGTGGACTGGGCTACCCGAATGTATGAGAAGGGCTACGTTTCCAAGGCCCAGAAAGTTTCCGAGGAGCTCAACTTCCAGAAAGCCAAGTTCGCCCTCGAGCAGGCCGAGAGCAAGCTCCACGTGCTCTTGGACTACACCAAGGGCAAGACCATTAAAGAGCTGCGCAGCGAGGTCGAGAAGGCCCGCTCCGACGAGCTGGCCAAGGAACAGACCTATTCGCTCGAAAAAACCAAGGAAGCCAAGCTGGTCAAGCAGATCGACAACTGCAAGCTCTTCGCGCCCGGCGATGGCATCGTCGTTTACGCCAACGACCCGATGCGTTCCTTCGGTAGCAATGCGCCCCAGATCGAGGAAGGGGCGGCCGTCCGCGAGCGGCAGAAAATCTTCAGCCTGCCGGATATCAGCCGGATGCAGGTCAACACCAAGGTCCACGAGTCGCAGATTGACAAGATCACACCCGGCATGAAGGCGCGGATTCGGGTCGATGCGTTCTCCGATACCGAGCTCGAAGGGACGGTGCAGGACGTGGCGCCGCTGCCCGACCCCACCAGCTTCTTCAGCTCGGACGTCAAGGTTTACACCACCCGCGTCAAGATCGACAACCCCTTGCCGAACCTGCGGCCGGGGATGAACGCCGAAGTGACGATACTGGTGGATCGCAAGGAGAATGTGCTCAGCGTCCCCGTGCCGGCGGTTCTCGAGTACGGCGGCAAGGACCATCTCGCCATCCGGACGCCTAACGGATTCGAGCGCCGCGAAGTAGATCTCGGCGTCACCAACGACAAGTTCGTGGAGGTTACCAAGGGCATCACCCCCGGCGCTGTCGTCGCACTCAATCCACTGAGCTTGATAAGCGAGAACGAGAGGCGTGAGCTGTTTGGCGTCGATGGCAAGTCGGCCGGCAAGAAGGACTGGGTCGGCTTTGCCAAGGCCAAGGGCGTCGAGGGAGCCGATGCAGGCAAGACCGAGCCCGGCAAAGCCGCGCCAGGGGCGGCCGGCAAGGGTGGCGATACTCGCCGTCGCCAAGGGGGGCGACCCGGCCAAGGCCAAGGCCAAGACCAAGGCCAGGGCCAAGGGCGCCGGCGGCGGCTTTGCGGCCTTCGGAGCCAAGTTCCGCAACATCTCACCCGAAGACCGCGCCAAGATGAAGACCGCCACTCCCGAAGAACGCAACGAGATCCTCAAGAAAGCCGGTTTCACCGACGAAGAGCTCGAGCAGATGAGGCAGATGCGGGAACAGGGGGGCGGAGGTGGCTACGGTGGTGGTGGTGGCGGTGGCGGCGGCGGCTTTGGTGGCCGCGGTGGCCGCGGCCCCGGGGGCGGAGGTAACTAATCGTGAACTTCAGCTCGAATAACGGTTCCTCCTCGGGCCGTCCCATTGTCAGCCTGGTTGACGTCAAAAAGACGTACGTGATGGGCCATACCAAGAATGGCGGCGGCGGTCTCCTGGGCCGCCGCGGGCCCGTCACAACGGTCACGGTGCACGCCTTGCGGGGCGTCAGCGTGGATATTCACCCGGGCGAGTACATCGCGATCATGGGTGCGTCCGGTTCGGGCAAGAGCACCATGCTCAACCTGCTGGGCTGCCTCGACCGCCCGACCAGCGGCCAGTACCTGCTGGGCGATCGCGACGTCTCGCGGCTCGATGACGATGAGCTCTCCGAGGTCCGCAGCCGCTACCTCGGCTTCATCTTCCAGTCCTATAACCTGATCGCTCAGTACACCGTGCTCGAGAACATCCAGCTTCCGCTCACTTACCAGGGAAGCGGTGAGCTGGGCAAGGAGGCCAACGAGAGGGCGGTCCAGCTTGCTAAGCTCGTCGGCCTGGGCGATCGCATCGACCACCGGCCCACCCAGCTCTCCGGCGGCCAGCAGCAGCGGGTGGCGATCGCCCGATCGCTGATCAATGATCCCTACATCATCCTGGCGGATGAGGCGACCGGCAACCTCGACACGGCCACCAGCCAGGAGATCATGGAAATGCTGGGCAAGTTGAACGACGCCGGCAAGACGATCATCATGGTCACCCACGAGGCGGACATCGCCGATCATGCCAAGCGGGTGATCCGCATGCAGGACGGCGTGATCATCGAAGACCGGCCGGGCCATCGCCACCTCCAGGCCCAGGCGGCCCAGGCGGCGCTGGCGGGCACGGCAGAATCCTGAAGCTTCGACAGGAGTATCAAACGGGGCTGGCCGCCCTGCCCCGGGCGATCCTTGGTTCTCTTGCCACGCGGCGAGCAGTCGATCACGCTCGAAACAATTCTGGTTCACAGTTGATTCATTGAGAGGACGACGGCCCCATGGGACGCATCTGGCGAGCGCTCAAACTTGGCATGAAAAGCTTGCTCTTGCACAAGCTCCGTTCCGGCCTGACCGTGCTGGGCATCGTCTTCGGTGTGGCCGCGGTCATCTCGATGCTGGCGATTGCCGAGGGTTCCAGCCGCGAGGCACAGGAGCGCATCCGCGCCCTGGGAGCAACTAACATCATCGTCCGCTCCGTCAAGCCCAGCGACGAGGCCCAGGCCACCGCCGGCCGGCCCGCGCGCATCCTCAATTACGGGCTCAAGTACACCGATTACGAGCGAATCATGGAGACCGTGCCCACGATTCGCAAGGTCCTGCCCATTCGCGAGATTCGCAAGGGAATCCGGCGGTATTCAGTACAACCTTGACGGCCGGGTTGTCGGCACGACGCAAGATTATGCCGAGTTCAACATGCTCGAGGTCGATCGGGGCCGTTTCCTCACGGCCGCCGACAACGAGAAATACCAGAATTACGCCGTCCTTGCGTCCACGACCGCCAGGACCCTCTTCCCCTACGAAGACCCCGTCGGCCAGGCGGTCAAGCTTGGTACCGACTATTACACCGTCGTCGGTGTGACCAAGGAGCGGCAAAGTTCCGCGGGTATCGGCTCCAGCCTGGCCGCTCAAGATTTCAACAAGGACGTTTACATTCCGCTCAATACCTGCAAGGTCCGGTTCGGCGAGAAGATCGTCAATAGCCGGTCGGGATCCATGGAGGCCGAGGAGACGCAACTTTCTCAGATCACCCTCCAGGTTGGCACCATCGACATGGTCCGGCCGACGGTGCCAATCATCAAGGCCGCCTACGAGCCCTGGCACCCCCGCAGGGACGTCGAAATGACCGTCCCTTACGACCTGCTGGTCGCGGCGCAACAAACGGCCCGCCAGTTCAGCATCATCCTGGGAACCATTGCCGCCATCTCGCTCTTGGTCGGCGGTATCGGCATCATGAACATTATGCTGGCGACGGTGACCGAGCGAACTCGGGAAATCGGCATCCGTCGCGCCCTAGGCGCCAAGCGGCGGGACATTACCCAGCAGTTCCTGATCGAGACGGTCGTGCTCTCCGGAGTGGGCGGTATTCTGGGCGTCTGCATGGGCATCGCTATTCCGCAGCTCATCCTCTACTTCATTCCCGATCAAAAGGCCTTCGTGACGCCCGCCTCGGTCGTGCTCGCCTTCAGCATCTCCGTGGCCATCGGCATTCTCTTCGGGCTCTACCCGGCCCGCCGGGCCGCGCTCATGGATCCGATCGAGGCCCTCCGCCACGAATAATAGGGTCGCCGCTCATTCTCATAAGGCTACCTGAATCTCATTGCTGTTTCCACCGGCCGCGGCGGGGCGCCCGAGCGGCGCCAATTCTCCCTCAAACCCTTGGCTTCCTCGCAGTTGGGCTTGCATCGGGAAAACCGGCAGACTACGCTTGAACGATCGTAAGAAAGGGTTGAGCGCGACATCGGGCTATCCGGAGTCGCGTTTTTTTCTTCGATCATCGATTCCTATCGAGAGGGGTCGTGATTTTGGCGGATGGAGGTTGCCTGCGTTGGGATAGGGAGCAGACCGGGATGACCAGTGACCGAATACCGATGTCGAAGGAAGGCTACGAGAAACTGAAGGCCCAGCTCGACAGGATGAAACACGAGGAGATGCCCCGGATTGCCGAACAAATCGCCCAGGCAAGGGGCTACGGCGACCTTTCCGAGAATGCCGAATTCGACGCCGCCGTGGAGGCCCAGGGAATGCTCCAGGCGAAGATCAACGATCTCCAGGACAAGCTCGGTCGAGCGTTCATCGTCGACAAGACGACCATGCCCGCGGATCGAGTCGTGTTCGGCTCCAAGGTGCGCGTCCTCGATCTCGATATCAACGAGGAAGAGGACTTCATTCTCGTCGGCCCCGGTGACGAGGACTACGACCAGAACAAGATCCTCCTCACCAGCCCCATCGGCCAAGGCCTTGTAGGAAAGAAAGTCGGCGACGAGGTCGAGGTGCCGATTCCTCGGGGCACTCTCAAGCTCAAGATTGTCGAGATCGGCGCGGCCTGACCGTGAAGTACCGATTCCGGTCAGGAGCACCCCGCGTGGCCGAGCAGGCAACCTATGCCTCAAAGTGCTTTCGAGCCTGGTTCCTCGAGTTCCCGGACGTGACGGCGGAATTCGGCAGAACGATACCTTGCTCAGCCCAGGTCGCGGGTAACGGCGCGGTCAGCTCGAGTGGAGTGCCGAGAATGGGGTGTCGCAATCGCAACAGTCGCGCATGGAGTGCAATTCCCTGCGGAAACGGCCTCAAGGCCCCGTAATTCGTATCGCCCAGGATGGGCAATCCTCGGCGGGCGGCCTGCACTCGAAGCTGATGGGTTCGGCCGGTCTCGGGCCAGAGTCGGAGCCAGAGCAACCCCGGCGCTAGACTTGAAGCCTTTGCCACGCAGAACCGAGTGATTGCCTGCCGGGCTGGCTCGCTTCCCGCGGCGACAGCCCGCACCACCCCCGCGACCCCCGCCGAGGTCAGCCAGTCGATCCAGATACCGTCGCCAGCAGCACCCCTGATTAACCCAGCGCTTTCCCGTTCCGGGTGAGCTTTTTCCCGGAGGTCCTGCACGATCCCCCAGTATTCCTTCTCGACTCTCCTTTTCTCGAATTGCTGTGAGATTCGCCGGGCGGATTTCGCAGTCTTCGCCCAGATGAGTATTCCGGAAACCGGCCGGTCCAGGCGATGGACGATTCCGAGATAGACTGCCGACGGGTCGGCCGCATTGAGGTACTCGCGAACCTCTTGCTCGAGCGTCTGCTCCCCGGTCGGAGCCCATGAGCCCTGCGTGAATTGCCCTGCGGGTTTCGCGACCGCCAAGCAATGCTCATCCTCGAAGACCAATCGGGACTCGAGCCCCATGGCAGTGATTTCACCATCACGAAGTGCTTGGCTGCAGGAGCGGGCACGGCGATCAAGGATACGCCCCCCCGTCGAGCCGGCCGATCCGGGGAGCGGGTCCGGGTCCTTTGCCACCATTTGGGAGGCCGGCGGGATCGTCTTGAGCAACGCGTTTCCGAGTGACGACGAATCTCTTGAAGCCGAGCCGCCAGTACCCGAGGTGCCGGGAGCGGCGTAGAGGTTGTCGGTCGGTGCGCCGAGGGTAGCAGGACCCTGAGTCGGCGTTCCCAGCGTAAGACCTCCCGCGCTCGAGGAATCGCCCCGCCCATCTTGCACCTGGGAGCCAGGAGCCCTGTTGCCGTACATGCTGGCCATGCCCGTGCCCAGGTTCGGATGCGGCTCGTTGCTGAACCCGACAGAGGGAGACTCCGTTCCCGTGGTCTGGTAGGGCCTGCCGGGAGGAACTTCGCTGTGAGTGCTTCGGCATCCTTGCAAGCTGCACCAAACTACTGCTGCCCCCAGGGCCATTCTCCCGGCCATCAGTCTGCGATTGAGCCGTTCCATCGGCAAGATCTCCCTACGGCCAGAAGTGTTTCAGCACCAGCGCAAAGCCGTCCCAAGCGGGCTGATGATAGGCTTTCCGACCGATAAGTCAAGGCGGTCATGGCTGACGCGCTCCCGTGGACATCGACTTCCAGACCCCGGGCACCGGCCGGGGTGTGCCGGTGGCCGGGCAACCTCCATTGCTTTACTTCTTCGCGGCTGTGTAGCGGCGGTTGACCTCGTCCCAGTTCACGGTGTTCCACCATGCGGCGATGTAGTCGGGTCTGCGGTTTTGGTACTTGAGATAATACGCATGCTCCCACACATCGACCCCGAGCAAAGGCGTGAGCCCCTCCATGATTGGACTGTCCTGGTTGGGTGTCGAAGTCACGGCGAGTTTCCCATCCTTGCCCAGGATCAGCCAAGCCCAGCCCGAGCCGAATCGAGTGGCCCCTGCCTTCGCGAAGGCGTCCTTGAAGGCGGCGAAACCACCGAGCTCGCCGGCGATAGCGGAGGCGATCGCCCCCGTTGGCTCGCCGCCGCCGCCTGGTTTCATGATCTGCCAGAAGAACGAGTGGTTGGCATGGCCGCCGCCGTTGTTCCGCACGGCTGTCCGAATCGCCTCTGGCAAGGCGTTCAGGTTTGCAATCAGGCCTTCGATTGTCTTGCCCTGATGGTCGGGATGGTCCTTCAGAGCGGTGTTCAGGTTATTGATGTACGCCGCATGGTGCTTGTCATGGTGAATCTCCATGGTCTTGGCATCAATATGAGGCTCCAGGGCACCAAAGTCGTAAGGCAGTGGAGGCAAGCTGTATTCAGCCATCGTGTCGCTCCTCGTCGATTTCAAAAGGTTTCTCGCACGGCCGCCGGAGGTTCCCCTGCAGTTCGTCACCACATTACGGGTCTGGCGCACGGGCTCCTCTCCCGCCCGCTCAGGCTACCACATCCGAGTCGAGCCGTTCAAATGGCAGGAACCGCAAGAGTTGAGCGCTCGGCACGCTTCGACACCGTGCGTCGTTCCCAGTCCGAAGCTCGGTATGCCCCGCAATATCGAGAAAACGAACGGGTGGGGCCTGAAGCAGGGCTCCAAGTCACGACGATTGTCGCTGGTAAAATAGAGCTGCGCGAATCGGCACGTTGACCTCTGGTTCCCCCTGCCGATAATAGAGGTTGCAAAGAAGAGGCCCCGACCTCAGCTAGGCGTGATCGGTCGTTGCCCTTTGCCCCGGGAATGCAGTCCATTCCAGCGTCTTGACCGGAATAAACCAGATCACTCGGTCCTTCCAGGTCTCCAGGTTCTAATACGATGCCAAAACAGCTTACTCTTGGCGATGAGATCATCCTGGTTCGTCCCGCGGCGCGACGTCCGCTGTCGGGGTCCCTGATGATTCTGGCGGCATTGCTCTCCGTTTGCGGTGGCGTATGGGCCTGGCAAAACGGATACCGGCCGCCGTTTCTCAGCTCCCAGGGCTCCGCCACGAATTTAGAATTCGTGGAGGTCGGTATGGGCGACGTGATCGAGTACGTCGTCGAGAACGGGACCCTGGAGAGTGCCAACAACACGCAGGTTCGCTGCGAGGTTGAAGCGCTCATGGGAATGGTCGGTGGGACTTCCGGCGCCGGTGGAGCTGCCGGTTCGACCACCTCGGGGACGACGAGCAGCTCCGGATCGGCTCAGAGCGGCTCCGGGAGTAGTGCAGCGCAGGGGGGAAGCGATGCGTCGGGCGGCTCCGGAAGCGGAGGCGGTTCTTCGACAAAAGCCTCCGCCAAGGCCAAGTCGAAGGCTGGAACCAGCAAGAAAAGCTCAGCGTCCTCGGGAAGTAGTTCCGGTTCGTCCGGTGGCAGCGGCTCGTCGGGTAGTGGTAGCTCCTCGGGAAGTGGCGGTATGTCGGGAAGCGGGGGTTCGTCGGGAAGTTCATCGACGGCTTCATCAGGCACCAGCGGCGACGTCAGGAAAAAAGCCGACCATTCGCAGCTTCACCTACACAGTCGCGCCGCACACTCCGCTGCGTGGCGTCAGCACCAAGAGCACGACGACGACCGCGGCGAAATCGAGTCAAGATTCGACTGGAGGCGGAGGTGGTGGCGGCGGCGGCGGACGAGGTGGCGGCGGCAGAGGAGGCAGGGGTGGCGGCAGAGGGGGCCGGGGCGGTGGCGGTGGCATGATGGACGAAGAGAAACCCGGATCGACAAGGATCGTCACCATCCTTCCGGAGGGGACTAGGGTCTCGAAAGGCCAGCTCGTTTGCCAACTTGACTCCTCGGCATTCGAGGACGAGCTGCAAGCACAGCTTGTGCGCTGGCTCAAGGCCAAGTCGTGGGTCGATCAGGCCAAGGCGATACTCGAAGTGAGCGAGATCAGCTTACGCGAATACCGCGATGGAATCTATCCACAAGACTTGCAGCTAGTCCGTCAGTACATCCAGACCTGCAAGATCGAAGAGGAACGCGCGATGCGGAATGCCGCCTGGTCGCGTGACATGTTCAACAAAGGTTTCCGCACGGCCTCGCAGCTCAAGGCCGACGACCTGAACCATCAACAGACAAAAATCGCGCTGGAAGAGGCCGAGGGAATGCTCGAGCGGCTGGTCAAATTCACCGGCCCCAAGAACATCAAGTCGCTTGAAGCCAAGGTAAAAGCGGTCGAGTCCGACAAGAAGAACCAGGAGGCCTCGTTCCAGCTCGAGACGCAACGTCGCGATCGCCTTCAAAGAAATATCGATCGGTGCACTCTCCGCGCACCTGGCGAGGGCATTGTCGTCTATGTGAATCAGACCAACGGCTGGGGCATGGTGCAGCAGCAAATCGACCAGGGGGTTACCGTTCGCGAGGGCCAGCCGATCTTCCAGCTTCCCGATCCCAAGTCGATGCGGGTCAAAGCCCGGATCAACGAAACCAAGATGGGACAACTGAAGTCCGGGCAACGGGCGTTGATTAAGGTGGATGCCTTCCCCGAGCGCCTGATGGAAGGAACCGTGTCGGAGATCACGGCGATCTCGACCCCGGTCAACGGACCCTTCTCTGACGTTCGCGTTTACTACGCCATAGTCAACATTGACCAGGGCCACGACGACCTCCGCCCCGGATATTCGGCCGAGGTGTTTTTCAGGGGCGACTCGCGCTCCAATGTCGTCCGAGTTCCGCTCCAATCCGTTCGATCCATCGACGGCAAGAATTACGTCGCCCTCCACCAGCCATCGCCGCAAGCCGAGCAGACATGGAAGTGGCAGCGGGTCGAGCTGGGTATCAGTGATCCCAACTTCGTCGAGGTTGTCTCCGGCGTCAAGCGTGGCGACCGGGTCGTTGCGAATACACGCGCCTTGCCTGCCGCGTCCATTCCGGAATCACACGCCGAGGCGCCTGCCATCGCGAACCTGAGCATGCAGCCCTGAGAATCAAGGGGCCGACAATACCCGCCACGAGATCGAGGCGCGGCTCATCGTGGAACTCGTCGCCATAGACTCGGCGGATGGAGCGTCGCGAACTTCGAACCCGAATCGAGGGGAGTGATGGATCTCGGGAAAAGCCTGTTGTACCCGCCCTGACTTGCGACCGCCGCGAGCATGACCTATGCAGTCCAAGCATTGGTTCGAACTCCGCAAGCGAGCACCCTCAGCTCGCCAACAAATGTTCCCGTTTCTCGACCGAACCACCCGCCTTCGGAGGAGCTTCAAACGCATAATCCTGGGTGCGACACTCCTCTTACTGGCCGGAATGATTGGCGCGACACATTCGGCGCGTTACCGCCTGCTGCTAGGTGCGGAGCAGACCCATGAATTCCTGGCCCGACAACTATTCGGGCTGGAACCCGACCGTACCCAGGTCGAGGCCCAGTGGCGGGTGCGAAGGCAGCACGGAATCGAAGAGACTCTCAACAGTCTGACGAACTTCTACAACGGAACGACCAAGGAGATCAAAGAGCTCTTCCGGGTCGCCGGCATGGACCCCGAGCATGCCCTGGTACGTTACGGGCGCGCCGACCAAGCCTTTGTCATCTCACCTCAGGTGTTCGAGCTTGACGAGCATGGCCGCTCCTATCGTCTCCGTCCCAATACACGCTCAGTGTGGCTGCGCCAGATCACGATTCGCGGCGGTCCATTTGCGATGTTTCAGGTTCTGGACACGCCCGTCCACCGCGCCGCCGCCGCTGCCGCCGGTGCGATCGTGGACGAGGGTTCGATTCAGAACACCAATTCATGGGGCCTGCGTGGAGCTGAGCCCGACCCTTCCTCCGCTGTCCGAGGAATCGTCCTGGGCGACTCGTTCATGCAAGGGATGTTCAATGGTGATGACGACACGCCCCCACTCGATCTGGAGCGATCTCTCCAGGCCATCTGGAAAGTTCCCGTTTCGATCCTCAACACCGGGCACATCGGCTATTCGCCCGAGCAATACTACTATGCTCTGCGCGAATTCGGCGATCGTTTCGGCCCTCAGTTCGTCGTGGTGAGCGTATGCCCGAACGACTTCGGCGAGGGGCAAGCCGTCCTGCTTGGCAAGGGTGACTGGTACAAGGAAGCCGAATTCTGGCTCGACGAAATTCGGCAATGGTGCAATTCACGCTCGGTGATTCTCTTGGTCGTGTCGGTACCAACCCACATCCAAGTCGAATCGACTCGTCGGGACGCCCTCTACCCGGGGCAGGCATGCGATATTATTCACACCATCTCCTCACACTATTGCTACCCGCTTGATGAGTTCCTGGACGAGCACTTGAGGCTGGCCGCGATCCCTGACGCCAAAGGCACCCTGTCCGTCGACAGCAAACTCTACAACCGGCCGATTCACGATGACCACTTCTCGCCCGCTGGAGCCGCGCTGTGGGCCCAGATCGTCGCCAGACGGCTGGCTCGACTCTTCGCGTTCCAGGCGGCGAGAGCAGGCAAGCCGTTCCCAGGCGCGCTCAATCCCGACGCCGGGCCGAGAGCTCGCGAGCTCCGCTAATCAGCCTGTCCCACTGGAACGCCGGACCTGGATCGACCTTGTTGGTCTGCACGTGGTAGTGCCCCAGAATGCCCTGGTAACTTGCCAGCTCCGGATCGCGAAGCTTGGCCCGCACAAGCGCCCCGGCAGCGTCGCGGGGATAGTCGCACTTGATTTTGGGAAAGAGCTTGCAAAGGGTTGCGGTCAGCCGAATCAATGACTCGTATTGTCGATCCGTGAAATCGTACTGCCGCAGCGTCTGTCCCTGAACGGTGCCAGTGACCGGCTGGTCCGCGCGGGACGCAAAGCCACGGTCCGATCGCGCAGGCCGGACTGCTCCGGTGGGTCCGGAATCACGATCCGTACCTGGCCCCCTGCCCCGGCCTGATACCAGCGATCCAGCGGGCTGGGCTCCCCCGGTGGATAAGCCCCGATGTTGGCGATCTCGATGCCGATCGAGCGGCTGTTGGCGATCGTGGCATGCCAGGCTCCTTCCTTCACGTCCAGGGTCTGGTAAATCGTACCGTCCAGGTCGAGCATGAAATGAACGCTCAACCCGCGGATGTCATGAAGCACCTCGAAACAGCCGCTTGCTGGTCCCCCGCGCATCGTAATGAATGACGAACTGGTCGACCACCTTTTGAAGCAGGGCAAGGTCCCAGCCGCCGCCGCGTACCCGCTCGACTTCCTGGTCGGTGAGCCCCTTGCGGCGCAGGCTGAAGCGGCTGGCCAGCGGCTTGCCCGCCTTTTCACGCGGGGGAGTCGCCGCCTGGTCCAGGGGCACGAACCGCCGCTCCAGCCGATAAGCATCGTAGCCGCCAGGATCCATCCAGAGCACGACCGGAGCGGTGGTATGGTAAAGCTGGCCGCAAACGACGATCTCGTCTCCGAGCCGCCGCAGCCGCTGTCCTGGAGTTGGCGAGTCATCCGCGGCCCCGGCGCCAGCGACTAGGCCGACCAGGCAGAGCCAGTTGATGTAACAAATCCTGGAGGTTGAGCGATTCATCGAGAGAGCCCATCTGAACAGGAGCCCGTTCTAGCCTGATCGCCAGGTGAAGAACCATTTTCGTTCTACCAGAAGGCAAGAGCTTCAGAAACTCTCGTCCGCCCGGTGGGGCAGGCGTGCGAGCTGTCACCGCGTCACCATCCTGAGTGGAATTCCATTGGTAAAGACGGTCGTACGTGCGACAATTCACGTGTCAATAGGTGCGCCTATCGTTCGCGGAGTGAGGAAACCTCGATGATCAGATCTTCTGCTCTTTATTCCTTTTGTGCGCAGCGATTGAAACCGCCTGAGCTGCCGGTATCGAGATCATGGATCCCCTGCGTGACGGCCTGGCTGCCATTCTGTTTCGTCATCGCCGGCTGTCGATTCGGCGGGCCTGGATCGGAGCCGACTAATGATAAGACGCCCTGCAGCCTGGCCGGCCGCATCGATCCCTTGATTCGCTCCCACAAGGGCAAAGTCGCGATCGCGGTCAAGAACCTGCGCACTGGGGAGAGCTTCCGTCACCGGGCCGAGGAGGTCATGCCTACCGCCAGCCTGATCAAATTTCCGGTGATGATTGAAGTGTACCGCCAGGCCGCGACGGGCAAGATCGACCTCGATGCACGCTTGACCTTGAAAAAGGAGGACAAGGTCCCGGGCTCGGGTGTGCTGACATCTCACTTCACCGCGGGCGCGACCTTTCCCCTGCGTGACGCGGTTCGGCTGATGATCGCCTTCTCGGACAATACGGCCACCAACCTGGTGCTCGACGCGATCGGCATAGGAGCGACCGCGGCCACCATGGAATCGATGGGCTATCCTCACACCAAGATCCACTCGAAGGTGTTTCACCGCGAAACCTCGGTCTTCCCCGAGCGCAGCAAGCAGTTTGGGCTGGGCAGTACGACGGCCAACGAAATGGTAAGGCTTTGCGAGGAGCTACATTTCCAGCGTCTCGTCAGCCCTCAGGCCAGCGCCGCGATGCTCGAGCACATGCGAGCCTGCGACGACAAGGAAAAATTTCCCCGCTTCCTTCCCGCCACAACCCGGATCGCCTTCAAGACAGGCAGCCTTGCAAACACGCGCACCGCAGCGGGAATCATCGAGTGTGCCGGCGGTCCGGTCGCGCTTTGCGTTCTGTCGTGCGATAATGAAGATACGCGGTGGGTTCCCGATAACGCCGGTAACCTGCTGTGTGCCGAGGTCGCCCGAGAGGTGTTTCAGTACTTTCAGGGAGCCGCCCACGCCAATGCCACGCCCGTCTCAGATCGCGGCTTCCCTGGAACCTCGAAAACCCAGCCAAAAACCGCAACTCAGCCGGCACAACCACGCTGAGTTCTGAAACCAAGACGAAAAGCTCTTGCCAAAGCCTACTTTCAAACCGTATATTCGGAGTCGGATATTCCACAGGAGATTATTTCGTGGCGAGGACCGAGGGTCAGTCGAACCCGCTTGCTCTGGCGGTTCTTGTGCTCTTGTGTGAGCGGCCGATGCATCCTTACGAGATCGCAGCGACGCTCCGGATGCGGCATGCCGAGGGAAGCATTAAGATGCGCTATGGGTCGCTGTATACGGTGATCGAGGGCCTGGAGCGCGACAGCTTGGTTGCCGTGAAGGAGATTGTGCGCGACGGCCGCAGGCCGGAGCGGACTGTCTACCAAATCACAACCGCTGGTCAGGAGCGAATGCGGGCCTGGCTGCGCGAGCTTGATTGAGATGCCCGTCAAGGAATATCCGAAGTTCGAGGCGGCCCTTTCGCTGCTGCCCGCCGTTCCTCCAGCAGAGGCGGTTGTCTTGCTCCAGGCTCGTTCGCGGCGGCTGGCGCGAGGGCAGAAGAGATCCGAGTCAGCATCGAGGTTGTCACGAGAATGGTCGAGCCACTGTTCCTGGTCGAGGGGGAGTATCGACTTGCTCTCGTCGAAGCCGAGCGGCAGTTCATTGACAACCTGCTGCGTCGGATCGTGGAGGACAAGACGTTTACCCGAGCTTGGGAGAGTTTCCATCCCGACCCAGGCCGGGTCCCTGATCAGGCCGGCGAAGGGCCGGCGTGACTCGGATTCAGAATCGTCCTCGAACGCCGGTTACCATCCCCGACGGTTCCGACTTCGTCTTTCCGTGCGCTACCAGGCTGCGACGACAGTCGCCGCGGCTCCGATCGGTGTTCCACTTGTTCCACAGGGAGTTCCCGTCATGAGACTGAATCACCTGAATCTTACCGTTCCCGACGTCCACCGGACGCGGACATTTTTCGAGACGTATTTCGGGCTGAAGTGCGTCGCCGAGATGGGCCGCGAGGCTCTCGCGGTCCTCGTCGACGAGTCGGGGCTGGTTCTTACCTTGAACAATTTCGGGAAGGCGTCCGAAGTCGAGTACCCCGGCGCATTTCACGTCGGGTTCAACCTGGAGAGTCGCGATCAGGTCGACCAGATGAACGCGCGTCTGAAGTCTGACGGGTTCGACGTCGAGCCACCCAAGCAATTTCATGGGGCCTGGACCTTTTACTTTCGAGCTCCGGGCGGCTTCCTCGTCGAGGTCCTGCACCAGGCGTGGAATGATCGCAAGCCTTAGCTCTAAAGAGCGGGCGCAGTCGCAACGTCGACATCTCGAGTCCGTCGCCGCACGGGCAATCGCGCAGCCAACTGATCGGCCGGCGCGACGATCGGCTTGCGCAATCGCAGGGCAGTTGACCCTGCTTACAGCAGCGCTTCGGGAAGCGCCTGGGGCTTGCCTTGCCGGTCCACGCACGCCAAGGTCGAGTGCCCTTCCGCCAGAAGCATGTCGTCGCGGTAGAGCTCGTAGTTGTGAATGATCTTGACGTGCGTGACCTTCGCCACCGTCGTCCTGAGCATGAGTAGATCGTCATAGTACGCTGGCCGCTTGAACTTGCAGCCGATGTCGATAATCACCAGATAATGACCGGCGTCTTCGATTTCCCGATAGGTCAGCCCCCGCTGTCGCAGCAGCTCGGTGCGTCCCATCTCGAAGTAGACAAAGTAGTTGGCATGATGCAGCAAGCCCATGCGGTCGGTCTCGGCATAACGCACGCGAATCGCCAGTTCGTGACTGTTGCTCATGCTTTGCCTGGTCTCCCTTGACCTGCCCCGGTGTTTTTTCGGTTACCGTTTGATTGCTTGCCGCTCGACCAGGGAGTGTTCGGTTCCGGCGGGACCCGCCCTGGCTTCTCGTGGCGCGCGTCACCACCACCAAGGGCCACGGATCGTATGGCCATTCCTCCCGGTTCGGCTTTCCCGGAACGTAACCGGTCGCAACCCACTGCCGAAAAACCTCGGGACGATGCTCCAGGTCGTTCCAGCGTAGCCAGTTTTCATATTGATCGAGAAGCTCGGCCATGATTCTGCCGTCTCCCAGACGGACGTACAAGTACCGCAGCGCGAGCTGCCGGTGCGCACTTGCCAGCGTGCTTCGGGGAGTCAAGAGCTCTGCGACAGCCGCGGTGATGCCGGTTCGATCCGAACCCCAGGCGCAATGAAGCAGAACCGGATACTCGCAAGTGTCAAGAACATTGACGAGCGTTCGGAACTGGATTCGAGACATCCATACACATGATGACAATGATATGTCAATCTGCGTTGACCCGGCCGCCAGCGTCGTGGCGAGCTCGTCGCGGTACCACGAGTGGCTCGGATTTGCTCCCCGCAGGTTCAAGACAGTCTTGATGTAGTGCTCGTGAAGAGTTCGCCCGAGCGTACTCGGGGGCATCTGTCCTGATCGGTAGATCCGTCCAGGCTGCTGGACCGCGAAGTTGCAGGTCGCCTGATTCGAGAGAATCCACAACAGGGGAAACGCTAGGACCAGCGCCACCAGCTTTGCGAACCACCTGCCCCCGCCCCCGCCCCTCCGCATGCGGCCAAGCCTCATGGCCAATCTCCCAGACGCCCTGATCACGGGCAGGAGCCAGCGAGCGCTGGACTCTCGCAAACTCTTCGATCAAGAAACGGTCGTTGCGATCCACGGCCGAATCAGGCCGAGCCCATTGAAGACTTGCTACCGCTTGCCATGCTTCATCCGCAGTGTATCCGCGATGCCGGATCAGGTATGCAGCATGAGCAAGGCTCGTGCGATGATGTCCGGCGACACAATGAAAGAATACGGGCTGGCTGGCGGCGTCGGCGAGCAGGTCGGCGGCAAGCGCCATCTGCTCGGGGGTGGCTCGTGAGCCTCTCATCGGAATAACGACCCAGCGGACCCCAGTTTCCCGGACCACCTCGGCCTGCTCACGAAACTTGGGATCGGCGGAGTTGATCGCTGTCAGCGTCACAATCGTTCGGATCGCCTCTCGACTGATAATCCGGCGCAGTGGCCCCGGCCGTTGCCAGGCGCCGCGGACAAGCTGTCCCGGGGCGACCACCCGCACCCGCTTCTCGAACCAGGTGTCTCGGTGCAAGGCCAAGTACAGCCCCGCGCCAAGGCCCAAGGCAAGCACCAAGCTCCAGAATAGAATAGGTGCGAGCCCACGCTTCACTCGCCGAACCTTTCTCGGGAGCCAGCTTTCCCGATCGGCGGACATTAACTCCCTTCAACCGTACCTCGAACCTGCCTGGAGTCCGCACTCAGGCCGACAACACCTTCGGGGACGTCCCTGGCGACCTGACGGGATCATGCGGGCCAGATTGTATCCAGCCGGCCCGTTCAGGCAACCCCAACACTTGGCCGGTCAAACCCAGTCGGAATCTGGGCTCACCAGAGCGCCACGGTTCTGACTCCCTGACTGCGTTCGCCTGATCGTCTCAATCGGTTCAAGAACTCGATGAGCCGGCGCAGGTCGCGCAGCGGAGGCCCGTGACCAAAGCACGTCAGCCGCGGTTGCAGTTCAGCCAGGCGTGAGGCCGATTGCCGATTCAGGGCTGGGTCGACGCGAAAAGATCCGCGGCGGTTCACGCAATCCTGGTAAACCGGTCCAGATCTTCATGTTGGCCAGGACATCGCCCAGAACGAGCACTCGGTCACGCTCACGCCAGAACGAGACATGGCCGAGCGTGTGGCCCGGTGTCTCGAGCACCCGGAACCCCCCAACCTCGTCGCCTTCGCGCAACAGGCGCGAGACGGTGTGCGGGGGACCGACACAGTACGGCACGATCCTCGCGGTAAGCCAGTGCCGCGGCATTCGGGCAATGATTTCTCCTTCGGTTTCCATCGCCGGGGCATCGGCCGCGCCGCACCACAAGGGCAATCCCAGCCGCTCGCAAAGGGCGTGGCTGGCGCCCTGGTGATCCGGGTGCGCGTGCGTCAGCGCGTGTGCCGTCAAACTGCGTCCGCGCAACTGCCGCTCGATTCTTCGCAACGCGAAACGTGTGCCCGAATCGACGAGCACTCCACCCATCACGTAGATATTGAAGCCAAACGGAGGAAAGCCATCCAGCAGCTCAAGTTCCTCGGCCAGTCGTCTCATCTATTGAATTCCGCCCGCAGGAAGCCTTCGGTCCGTGCGCCGAAGCAGCGTTTAAAACGGCAACAAAAGCACGATCTTAGCAATTGATCAGCCAGCAGACGATCATAACGCATCGTACCCGATTACTTGGAGCAACTCAACTGAGTCGTGGCGATCCGCATTGACCGCGTCGTGCGGTTTTCCCAGAATTGCCAGGCCCGCGCTGCAACGGCGTAATTCCTTAGCCGCGATATTCGACGGTCGCGTTCCCTTGCCGCACGGAAGACGCGCGGGCGGAGAGTCGTCTCATGAGGAACCGCCAGTACCGGCAGGACGCCGGCCTCGTTCTGCTGGCGATTGCCGTCCGGGCCGCAGCCGTGTTGATTCTGCAAAGCCACCTCGTGCCGCGGAGCACTTACGAGCACGGCGAAATCGCCATGAACCTGCTCGCCGGGCGGGGATTCTCGGTTCGCTTCCTGGGCTCATCGGGGCCTACGTCCCAGCAAGCACCCATCTATCCGGCCCTGGTGGCAGCAGCTTACGCGGTCGGCGGTGCGGAGACGCCTTTGGCCCTGCTGATATTGGAGCTGGGCCAGGCGGTTCTGGGAGGCCTGCTCGTACTTGGCGTGCTGCGTCTGGCACGCGAGGTGGCGCCCGATCGACGTGCCGTCAGCCTCGCCGCAGGCCTGATCGCCGCGGTCCATCCCGCCCTGGTCTACGCCGCGACTCATGTCCAGGTTGCCCTCCTGGGCACGACACTGTTAATATGGACATTTGTATATTCTTTTCGGTGCGGGGCTGGCGGCCGCACGGCGGACGGATTCTTTACCGGGGTGTTGCTCGCGGCAGTGACGTTATGCGACCCGATCCTCGCCCTGGGGGGAGTCGGCTCTTTCTGTGCCGTCTTGCGAGGTGCTTCCACTCACGGCCGCTCTCGCGCCAAGCAAGCCGGCTGGCTGTTCTGGTTGTGCTGACTGCGGCGGCGGGTATCGCGCCCTGGGTTCTACGCAACGCTGTGGTTCATGGTGAGCTGGTCGCGATCAAAAGCACCTTCGGCTATGCCTTCTGGCAGGGCAATTGCGCATTCAGCGAAGGGACCGACAAGGTGATTCGGGCCAGCGTGGACCGGGTGCTCGAGCAGGGGCAGGCTCAATCCGGACTGGCTTCGCTCAATCGCCGGCTCTGGGCCGCGCGCGACGAGGCGGGATATATCGATGACATTGCCCTGACTCGTGAGGATCTCAAGATCCTTGGCTCCGTCTCGGAACCCGAGCGATCGAGGATCTTGTTTCGGCGGGCCGTGAGCGAGCTGCGCGACCGCCCTGGAAGGTACTGGCGGCTTTGCCTACAGCGCCTGCGCTACTTTTGGCTGTTCGATGAGACCAATCCGAAAACCAGGGTGTGGGCCTATCGGGCCAGCCACCTGGCGCTTACCCTGGCGGCCCTGCTCGGGCTGGTGCTGGCCCGAAGCGACGTCCGCGGCAGGTTATGGCCGACGATCGTGACCGCTGTCTTGATCTCATTGCTGCACACACTGACCATCGTCTCGGCTCGCTTTCACATTCCCATTGAGCCGCTCATGGCCATCTGGGCAGGGGCGGGATTGTCGCGCCTCGAGTCAATGCCCACTCGATCAGCCGCGGCGCGCGACCACGTCATAGGCGTCCGGCTCGTACGCCGGCTTCATCGCCGCGAACTGGTCCACCGCCTCAGCGGTCTTCCTTGAGCGCATCAGCAAGACACCCAGGACCAGGCTAGTTATCAAGGCGCCGATGCTGATCATGAATGCGCACCCCCACGCAACCGCGATGATCGGCATGTAGTCGGGATGAGAATCGGAAACGCCCGATGGTCGTCATCCAGGCCGTGAGCACCGAGGCGATGGGAACACCAGCTCCGATCGCGACCACGGACCCGCCGCCTAGAGTCCGATCGGGCACGGGGGCCGGCAAGCCTATCTCGAGTGCACGCATCCGCTCTTGATGTTGCCACTCCCGCTTTTTCTGGCGGTGCACTAGCGATGATCGACGGCACCAGAACCATCGGCAACATGATGCCAGCCAGGGAAATGATCACAGCTCTTCGTGCATAGCTTCACTCTTTCTGCCAGGAGGGATCCTCGGTAGGGTGGGTGAACCCACCAATAAATTTAAATAGGTTGGTAGGTTCCACCCTCCCGATGAACTGGAGAGCCATGATCACCCCCGTGCCGACACGACGTCATAGGCGTCTTCCTCGACTTGCTCTTTGTCAATCCGGCCCGCACTTTCCAGGGCGTTCTGAGACTGCCTGGCCGAGGCAAGGCTGCCGAGGACGGTTCCGCACACGACGGCGAAGCAACTGACGATACCGGCCACTTGCCAGATCCCTTCCTGATAGCCCACGGCCAGGCTGGCCTGTGAAGCAAAGCCGACAACACCGATGGGCACCGCCGCCGCGATCAGAACTCCCGCACGCAACGGTGAGAGCCACGATCGGTCGCCAGGCAGGCTTCGGCCCAGATCCAGAGCCCTCATCCGCTCCTTGTGCTCGAGCTCGCGCTTGGCTCGCTCCAGGCGAATCCCGAAATGGACCGCGTAGTATCCGATCCCAATTCCCAGAAACGCGAGCACGAATCCAAGCATTTCGTAGATTGTCGTCTTGTCCATGGTTTGCCTCGAATTGAATGTTTATTCTCGACTCACCAGCGATTGCATGAAAGGGGAAAATCTCATGGCACGCGACCATCTCCTGGTGATTGACCAGGGCACCACAAGCACGCGGGCGGTTCTGTATGATGCGAAGTTGCAACCCGCGGGACAGGGCCAGACTGAGATCTTGCCAACTTACCCTCGTTCCGGATGGGTCGAGCACGACGCCGACGCCTTGATCGCATCGGTAGGTTCTCAAGTGACGCTGGCCTTGCTGGACGCGGGTGTTAAAGCGGATCGGATTGCGGCTATCGGGCTGACCAATCAGCGCGAGACCACAACTGTCTGGGAGCGAGCGTCGGGACGGCCAATTGCGCCGGCCCTGGTCTGGCAAGACCGCAGAACGGCCGCCGTCTGCGATCGGCTCCGCAGCCAGGGGAACTGGATCGCGCGGACCACCGGACTGGTCCTTGATCCGTACTTCTCGGCGACCAAGATTGCCTGGATCCTCGACAGTATCCCCGGTGCTCGCTCCCGAGCAGAAGGGGGCGAACTAGCCGCGGGGACCGTCGACGCTCTGGTGATCTGGCACTTGACCGGTGGCCGGCAGCATCTCACGGATGTCACGAACGCGTCCCGAACCTTGCTGATGGACCTGGAAACGGGGCAGTATGCAGACTCACTCTGTGACCTATTCGAGGTACCCCCCGAATTATTACCGTCGATTCGCCCCAGTGCAGGAGATTTTGGCGTCACCCACGGATTGGACTATCTTCCCGACGGCATTCCGATCACCGGAGTGGCTGGCGATCAGCAGGCGTCGCTCATCGGGCAAGGATGCATGATCCCGGGACAGGCCAAATGCACCTACGGCACCGGGGCTTTTCTGCTTGCCCACACCGGTTCCAAGATCATCCACTCGACTCAGGGGTTGATCACGACCCGGGCCGCCTCGCTGGGCGACGAACCCGCACAGTATGCCTTGGAGGGGAGCGTCTTCATCGCCGGCGCGGCGGTGCAGTGGTTTCGCGACGGCCTCGAGGCCATCGGTGCGGCTCCCGAGATCGGCGCCCTTGCCTTGCAGGGGAATCCCGACAGCGAGGTCACCTTCGTGCCCGCGCTGACAGGGCTGGGAGCACCCCACTGGCAGCCCTCGGCGCGGGGGACCCTGTTCGGGCTCACCCGGGCAACGTCCCTGGCCGACATGGCTCGAGCCACGCTCGAAGGCGTCGCCTTCCAGATCGCCGACCTGATCGAGGCCATTCAGGACGACCTTGGCTCGGCACTCAGTGAGCTGAGGGTGGATGGCGGAATGGCCAGGTCCGATGCGTTTCTCCAGTTCCAGGCCGACGTGCTTGGCCAGCCGATCCGCCGCAGCCCCCAGACGGAGTCGACGGCTCTGGCGCAGCCCTCCTGGCGGGCCTGGGCGCGGGACTCTGGAACGATCGGTCCCAGGCCGTCGCACTGCTCGAGTCAGGCGGCCATACCGTAAATCCCGTCCGAGATTACGCCTGGCGGTCCAGGGCCATGGAACGCTGGCGCAGGGCCGTGGAAACGGTCATAGGCCATTATCACAAGGAAGAGGCCGCTGGTTGAGTCTTCTCGACCGGCACGCCGTGACCGCCGCCGAAAGACTCCGCCGATTGCACCCGGCCGGCCAGCCACAGCGTCAACAATGTCGCCGCCACGGCCATGACCCCGACCCTGCCGAAATTCAGCAGGAGGCCGTCTCCCGCCGACACGATGATCTTGCCCCCCACGAAGGCCCCGAGACCAGACGCCAGATGCTGAACGGCGGAGTTGGCGCTGATAAACCCACCACGCTTGCGCGGCTCCACCGCCCCTGTCACGATTGCCAGTCCGGCCACCATCCGGCCGGCGTTGCTGAGCATGAGGGCGCCAACCGCACTCACCGCCAGCAAGAGCGAAACGGGGCGTAAGTTCGTGACCACCAGCATCAGGCAGGCCGCGACACTCGCCACGACCCGGTAGACCGACAGCTTGCCAAACTGGTCGGCCAGCCTCCCTATCAGGGGAGCCCCCACGAGCGTCAGCAGGCCGCCGGTCACGTAGACCCATGTCAGGTTCCTCTCGGTCACCCCCACGTTGCCCACGAGGTAGAGACTGATATAGGGAATGACCGAGAAACCGCCAAACATGATGGCGAACGTGAGGGCGAAGGCGCGCAGGTGGTTGTCGTGGTTGAAGGTCTCGCGAAGCTGTGTCCAGGGGTGGGAATGAACCCGGCCGTCCAGGTGATCGCGGAGCGGGGGCAAAACTCGCACACTGAGCAGTAAGAACGGCACACCGACCGCGGCCAAAGCGAGGAATGGCACGTGCCAGCCGAACCGGGTACCGATCTCGATGCAGATCGGCACCCCGACAACCGACGCCAAGGCGAATGCAGACATCAAGACGCCGGTAGCCCGGCCCCGTCGCTCCTCGGGTATGACATCGCCGATGATCGCCAGCGCCATACCTCCCAGAATCCCTCCGAACGCCCCGGTCACGATCCTGGCGAAGAGCAGCGTCGCGTAGTTGACCGATAAACCGCAGAGCATGGTGCCGACCAGAAAACCGACGAACAGGGTCAGGTACGCACGTTTGCGGCCAAACCGATCGAGCACCGACGAGCCCAGCAGCCCTGCCACCCCGGCGCTGACGGTGTACGACGAGACGATCAGGCCGAACTGAAACGTGTCGATGCCCACCGTCCGCCTCAGTTGCGGCCCTAATGGCATCACCACCATGAAATCAACGATGCTGAAAAACTGGACGGAAGCCAGGATCAACAACAAGACCAACTCGCTCCGCCGCAGCTCGGCGGGGAGCATGTCGATCCTGCCTCCAACCGCCCTGCCATTCACTCCTGGATCGGAGGATCTCTCGGACTTGAATGCATCCACGGACGCCATCATCACCTCTTCCGTATCGGCAGGCCAATTACTTATCGCGGGCGATCGACCCGCCGCCGGCGAGGGCGGCCTGGGCGGCGGCAAGGCGGGCGATGGGCACGCGGAAGGGTGAGCAGGAAACATAGTCCATGCCGACCTTATGGCAGAAGGCCACGCTGTCGGGATCGCCGCCGTGCTCACCGCAGATGCCCACCTTCAGGTGCCCACCGTGCTTCTCCTTCCGTGCCTTGCGGCCCTTGGCCGTGCCCATCTCGACGAGCTGGCCCACGCCCCTCTGGTCAAGTGTCTGGAACGGGTCGATGGGCAGGATCTTCTGGTCGATGTAGGCCGGCATGAACGCGCCGATGTCGTCGCGGGAGAAGCCGAATGTGAGCTGGGTCAGATCGTTGGTGCCGAAGGAGAAGAACTCGGCCTCCTCGGCGATCTGGTCGGCGGTCAGTGCGGCACGGGGGATCTCGATCATCGTGCCGATCAGGAATTCGACCTTCGCGCCGGCCTCGGCGAATACCTCCTCGGCCACGGCCAATGCCCGCTGCTTGAGGAAAATCAGTTCCTCGACGGTGCCGATCAACGGGATCATGATCTCCGGTAGGACGGTCTTGCCCTTCTTCTTGACCTCGATGGCGGCCTCGAGGATCGCCCGGACCTGCATGTCGCCGATCTCGGGGTACACGATGGGCAATCGGCAGCCGCGGAGGCCGAGCATCGGGTTCGCCTCGTGGAGTTCTTCAACCCGGCGCTTGACCTTCTCGATCGGGATGCCGAGCTGGCGCGCCACCTCGCTCTGGCCCGCCTCGTCGTGCGGCAGGAATTCGTGGAGCGGGGGATCGAGCAAGCGGATGGTGACTGGCAGGCCATCCATCGCCTCGAAGATGCCGATGAAGTCCTGCTTCTGGTAAGGCCGGAGCGCGGCCAGGGCCTTCTTTCGCCCCTCCGCGTCGTCGGCGAGGATCATCTTCCGCATGTCGACGATCCGCTGGCCCTCGAAGAACATATGCTCGGTGCGGCACAAGCCGATCCCCTCGGCGCCGAAGGAACGGGCCTTGATGGCGTCCTGGGCGTGTCGGCGTTGGTCCGGACCTTGAGCGTACGGACCTTGTCGGCCCAGGACATGAGCTCGGCGAAGTGGCCGGAGATCGTCGGATCGATGGTCGGCACCTTGCCGATCATGACATCGCCGGTCGTGCCGTTGATCGTGACGAAGTCCCCTACCTTCACAAGCTGGCCGTTGATATTAACCTCGCCCTTCTTCTCGTCGATGGCGATCGACCCGCAGCCGACGACGCACGGTTTACCCCAGCCGCGGGAGACGACCGCCGCGTGGCTGGCCTTGCCGCCCGTGGCCGTGAGGATGCCTTTGGCCAGGTGCATTCCGGCCACGTCCTCGGGACTCGTCTCCTTGCGTACCAGCAGGATCGGATCGCCCGGGTGCGCCTCATGGTGTGCGGCGGCGGCCTCGGCCGAGAGGATGACCTTGCCGCAGGCTGCGCCCGGGCTGGCGGCGATCCCCTTGGCGACGACCGCGCTCTTCGCTTTCGGGTCGAGCTGGGGCAGGAGCAGGTGGTTCAGGCTGTCCGGGCTGACTCGCTTGAGCGCGGTCGCCTCGTCGATGAGCTTCTCCTTGACCATCTCGACAGCGATCTGCACGGCGGCCGTCCCGGTCCGCTTGCCGGTCCGGGTTTGCAGCATGTATAGGGTTCCATCCTCGACCGTGAACTCGATGTCCTGCATCTCCTTGTAGTGCGACTCCAGCTTCTTGCGAATGTCCATCAACTGCTGATAGACCTTCGGCATCTCGTCATGGAGCCGGGTGATCGGCTCGGGCGTGCGAATGCCGGCCACCACGTCCTCACCCTGGGCGTTGATCAGGTAATCGCCGAAGAACTCGTCCACGCCGTTGTTCGGATCTCGTGTGAACGCCACACCCGTCCCCGAGTTGTTGCCGGTGTTGCCGAAGACCATGGCCTGAACATTGACCGCCGTACCCTTCAGCCCCGTGATCCGTTCGATCCGGCGGTACTGCACGGCCTTGTTGCCCATCCAGCTATTGAAGACCGCCATGATGGCCTTCCAGAGCTGGTCCTTGGGATCTTGCGGGAACGGCTCGCCGACTTGCTTGGTGTAAACGGCCTTGTACCGCTTGACCAGCTCCTTGAGGTCCTCGGCGCCCAGCTCGGTGTCGAGCTTGACACCCTTCTCTTTCTTGAGCGCGGAGAGCTCATGCTCGAAGGCTTCGTGCTCGACATTCATGGCCGTCGAGCCGAACATGTCGATCAGCCGGCGGTAGCCGTCGTACGCGAACCGGGGGTTGCCCGTCTTCTTCGCCAGCCCCTCCACCGAGGCATCGGTGAGCCCGAGGTTGAGAATGGTGTTCATCATCCCCGGCATCGAGAGTGCCGCGCCGGAGCGGACGCTCACCAGCAGCGGGTCGGACGCGTCACCGAACTTCTTACCGGTCCGCTCCTCGACCTGCTTGAGCAGCGGCTTCCACCTGCGGCTTCACGGCCTCCGGCAGGGTTCTGTTCGCCGCGTAGTAATCCTGGCACACTTCCGTCGTGATCGTGAAGCCCGGGGGAACGGGAATTCCGATCGAACTCATCTCTGCGAGGTTGGCACCCTTGCCGCCTAGCAGGTCCTTCATGTCGGAACGCCCGTCAGCTTTGCCGCTGCCAAAAACATAGACATACTTGGTCGTGGTAGACATCGGACTCCAAGACTCCTGAAACAAGTCTATAAGATCAACGACAGTACAGAGTGATGCTCAACTTAACCGTCAAAGGACGGCGAGTCAAGGAGCAACCCTGGCAGTGTCTGAACCTGCACTGACTCTTGGCCCGCGGACCCGAGCGATGCAACTGGTCACCGCCAGGTGAACCGGCCGCCCAAACGCGGACCGAATCGGCGACCAATGCGGCCGTTTGCTATTCCTGCGGCTCGCGTCGCCAGGAATCGACATGCCGCCGCCACGCGGCAGGGAGAGGAATGATCGGAGAAGGCGGATCAGAGGCGATCGCGAGGTCAATTGCGTGAATCGGCGTGAAGAATCCGGGCAGAGGACAAGGCCAACGATCGAAACGAAACGGGGACGCCGAGCTGGCCCGGCGCCCCCACATACATTACACGTTGGGAGAATGAGCGGGGTCGCTCAATACATATCCTCATATCCCCCGTGACCGGCGGCTCCCTTCTTCTCTTCGTCCTTGGGCATGTCGGCGATCAGAGCGTCGGATGTCAAAAGCAGGATGCTGACGCTGGCGGCGTTTTGAAGGGCAGAGCGGGTGACCTTGGTCGGGTCGATGATGCCGGCCTTCACCAGGTCGTTATACTCATCCTTCAGCGCATCGTAGCCGAAGTTGCCCTTGCCCTCGGCGACCTTGGCAACGACCACGCCGCCGTCCTTCCCGGCATTCTCGGCAATCTGGTCAAGCGGGGCCGCGCAGGCGCGGACGATGATCTGGTAGCCGATCTCCTCATCGTGCGTCAGGCCCTTGGGCTTCACGGTCGCGGCCGACCGCAAAAGTGCCACACCGCCGCCGGGAAGGATGCCCTCCTCGAGTGCCGCGCGGGTGGCGTGCAGGGCGTCCTCAACGCGGGCCTTCTTCTCCTTCATCTCGCTCTCGGTCGCGGCGCCGACGTTGATCTTGGCCACGCCGCCAGCGAGCTTGGCGAGCCGCTCTTCGAGCTTCTCGCGGTCGTAGTCGCTCTTGGTGTCCTTGATCTCGCGGCGGATCGCCTCGATCCGGCCCTTGATCGCATCGTGGCTGCCGCTGCCCTCGATGATGGTCGTGTTGTCCTTGTCGATGACCACCTTCTTGGCCTGGCCCAGGTTGCGCAGGCTTACATTTTCCAGTTCGATGCCAAGCGCCTCGAAGATTGGCTTGCCCCCGGTCAAAACGGCGATGTCCTCAAGCATGGCCTTGCGCCGATCGCCATAGCCAGGAGCCTTTACCGCGGCACAACGGAACGTGCCCCGCAGCTTGTTGATCACCAGGGTGGCCAGTGCCTCGCCCTCGATGTCTTCAGAGACGATCAACAGCGGTTTGCCGGTCTGGGCCACTTTCTCGAGGACCGGAACCAGCTCCTTGACCACGGTGATCTTCTTCTCGTGAATCAGGATGTAGGCGTCTTCGAGAATCGCCTCCATCGTAGTCGGGTTGGTGACGAAATAGGGGCTCAGGTAGCCGCGGTCGAACTGCATGCCCTCAACCCACTCGACTTCGGTCTTCAGGGTCTTGCCCTCCTCGACCGTGATCACGCCGTCCTTGCCGACCTTTTCCGTGGCCTCGGCGATCATCTTGCCGATCTCGGCGTCGAAATTGGACGCCACGGTGGCCACCTGCTCGGTCTCGGTCTTGGTCGTGACCTTGATGCTCAGCTTATGAAGCTCCTCGACAATGTCGGCGACGGCTTTATCCATGCCCCGCTTCATGAGCATCGGGTTGACGCCGGCAACCACGGCCTTGAGACCCTCATTGTAGATGGACTCAGCCAGCACGGTTGCCGTGGTCGTACCATCTCCCGCCACGTCAGACGTCTTGCTTGCCACCTCCTTGACCATCTTGGCGCCCATGTCTTCATACTTGTCGTCAAGCTCGATCTCCTTGGCGACCGTCACACCGTCCTTGGTTACCGTCGGTGAGCCGAACGACTTCTGAATAATAACGTTGCGGCCGCGCGGGCCGAGCGTCACCTTGACCGCCCGAGCCAGTTTAGCAATACCGCGCTGCATGGCTTGGCGGGCGTCCTGATCGAACGCGATCATCTTGGCTGCCATTTGCTGTGAACTCCCCATCCCAGTGAGTGAATGTTAAACAATATCTTCAGGTCATCAAATGCACACGTTGGCTCATCCCAGGACCGCAAGGATGTCGTCCTCGCGCATCAAGAGCACTTTCCTTTCGCCGCCCAGCTTGAACTCCTCACCGGCGTAAGAGGTGAACAGCACAACGTCGCCGACCTTCACCTGCAGATCGCGACGTTTTCCATCTTTCGTGACCCGGCCGTCACCGACCGCGACCACCTTACCCTTCTGCGGCTTGTCCTTGGCGGTGTCGGGCAGAACAATCCCACCGGCCGTCGTTCCCTTGGCCTCTTCCCGTTCAACGACGACCCGATCGCCCAGCGGCTTGAGATTCATTGACCCTGTCTCCCTAGATGGTACCCGTCCTGATCAATGTGCATGCCCGCAACCACTTTTCTCGTGGCGATTTAATGTCCATATCGCCGTGTCGAAACTAGCGGGCACCCAATTACGCCACCTCCTTATGCAACCGCTGTGCCTTTGGTGTGGCTATACATAACACGAATAGCAATAGGCTTTTACGTTCTACGTTTTGATTCGTTCCTGGTTCCGCTACTGCCGATCGAGGCAATTGAACAGCCCCGCCTGCCGTTCTGGCAGACGAGACGAAGGCTGGGACGTTGGCTGGGGATGTTCATTCAAGTCGAACGGTGGCAGCTCGTTCTCCTGCTCTTTGACCACGGCCTTTAGTCCCGAAGACTTCGGGTCGGCGCAGCGCCCCCGCTGGACGTCGGGGTTTCCTTTCACGACTGTTCCCGGAGTGCTTGTGAACAGTCTGCCTTCGGAGTAGCGGTTCATGGGGTGGGATAGGTGGAATCAAGCGACTTTAGATGGCGCTTTATTGACCGGCAAGAGAGAGGGAAGCGATTGGCCACGACGATCCGCTTCAAAACACGAGGTCAAGAAACCTAAGACGTTACGGTTCTGTTGCCGACACGTCGCCACTACAGTCAGCATTCACTCCACAAATCGGCTCCCACGCACACTGTCGGTCCCGCCACTGATCCGCCGCCAGTTTACCGCATGCCCCAACGCTCGTTCCACGACGTTGTTCGTTGGTGCAAACGACAATACCAGACCGTGAACGGCTAGACTCCACTCTCGCCTACAGCTTCCTTGATTAGGAAGGCAAACGGGACAATACTATTGCCCGAACTCGAATTGGTACCGCGTATGGAGTTCCATTTGGCCTAGAATCTCCAACCATCCGACGTGAATAGCAAAGTTCCCTTTGCCAGTGCTGAATAGCAAAGTTCCCTTTGCCAGTGCTGAATAGCAAAGGCGCCTTTGCCAGTGCCGCGGGATCCGCAATCTGGAATCTCTTTTGGTTGCGGCCGGCCGGCCGCCCTGGGAGGCCACCCCGGCCATGAGCGACCATCGCGATGATCCGGCCACCGCACACCGGGCCGGAGCGGGACTGAAAGGGGCGCCTGAGCTCGGCGCGTCGATTCTTCCGCGGTCGACGACCGAGATCGTGCTGAACTGCGCCGGCTTCTTCGTCGGGCTGCTGATCATGACCGGCGATTACGTCGCGGCGGGGAGGTCGCTGAAGCCGAAGAACTGGGAGTTCCTCGTATCGCCCCAGGCGATTGTCTGGATCTTCTTCGTGGCCGGGCAGTTCGCTTTCTGGGCCTCCATCGTCGAGCCGCTCTGGCACTGGCGGTCGCGGCTGCGGCTCGAATATGGCCTCCGACTGACGCGCGAGATCTGCCTGAAGCTGGCGGCCGCCATCGTCTTCTTTGCCTTGCCGGGTTTCTTCCTCATTCGCATCGCCCCCGACTCGAACCTGGCGCATCACGACCCGAAGATTGGGCTCGTGAACCTCAGTGCCATGATAGTGGCTCTTCTTGCGGTTTCTGGGATCTGGTACGTGCGCGAAGCCCTGGAGACTACCTTCGCGGGAACGAGACCCGGCGGGCGGCCTGTGCACTCCGTCCAGGAGGGAATTCATGTCCTCCTCGACTTACGGTGGTACTTGCAACAGTTCATCACGTTGCTAGGGGCGATGGTCGCCCTGTCCACGCTGGCCAAGGGTGCCCTGCGGCAGGCCTTCCTCGCGACGGGTGGCACTCCCGCGGAGTTCCCTTCCGAATACGTGCTCCTACAAGGAGCTTATTTCTCGGGGCTACTGGCCCTCGTCTACATCCCGACGTTCACGGTCCTCGCCGCGCTCGGGTCCGACCTCGTCGAGTCTACCTATCCCATCACGGGGTCTGACCTGGACTGGGACAACCTGTCCCGGTGGCAGGCGAACCGCAAGAGCCTGGAGGAGTTGCTGCAACTCCGGACCGGGGCGGTCCACAACCTCAGGGCGAGTGTCTCGATCCTGGCACCGGCCGCCACGAGCGTCATGACCGTCCTGCTGGGGACGAAATGACCCTACGCGGCGAGATCTCGCTCTCTCGCGATGGGCTAGATGACTTTCTCCTTTTGGACCCCCATTCTGGACGGCTTACCCCCAGCATCCCAAACAAATCATTGCTGCGGGTTGGCAGAGCGTCTCCCGGCATGACGCCCTTGGGGCGTTTGTCGGTTACGGTCTGGGAGGGCACCACTTCTTCGGCGAAGCGGGGACCAGTCTGAAGTCAGGGCTCACTGTCTTCTTACTCTTAGGATACGACAAAACCGTGCACGACTTGCGAGGGTCTCTGAAATTCGCTGTCTTCTCGAGAGCGTGAGAACGCGTGAAGCGGCTACATGCCGCCATAATCCAACTGACTTTCGAATCCGTCCTGGGGTCACCCTCTCTGGGGGGGCGCATTGACAGAGGGTATTGCATCTCGCAAGCTGAGGTTTGCGGTTCGATACGCCAAGAACGAAAACGGTGAGTGCCGGGAGCCGAATTCATGTTACGCCGTCGCGGGCATGAAAGTGATCTGCGTGTGCGTAAGAGTCGCGATCTTCGCCGCTGCGCATGCTGGATCTGGGTAATGGTCCTGCTCGCCCCACGCCCGGCCTGCCCCGCGTGGGTCGGGAGTGAATCCGCAGGCAACCAGAACCAAGTCAAGGCCGTTGCAGGCGCGGATACTTCGTCATGGTCCAGCCTTGGCCTGGGCGGCGGCGGAGCGATGTACACGCCGGCGATCTCGCCGGTGCATCCTGACCTGATCCTGCTCAACTGCGACATGAGCGGAGCCTATCGCTCGATCGACGGCGGCAAGAGCTGGGAGCTTATCCACTATCAGCAGTTGACAGGCTCGACCCATGTCCGGCCGGTCTGGCATCCAACCGATCCCGCGGTCGCTTTCTCCGTCAGCGGCGGGGAAGGCAGCTTGAAGATCACACGGGACCGAGGACGAACATGGAGCAAGATTCCGGACTTCACCGCGGGCGTGAGCGCCATCGCGCTGGACCCGGGAGATCCTCGTTTTGTGCTGATCGCCGACGGTCGCGGCATCTGGCGCTCCAAAGACGGCGGATCTGGCTGGGAAAAGACCAGGGCGAGCACTGGTCGCGTGCTGGGTTTCCACGTTCGATCAAACAAGTCCTGTTGCGAATCGCACCTGCATTACCGCAACCGAGCGAGGCTTTCTTCGCTCCGACGATGGCGGCGCGACCTGGAGGGCAGTCGGAGCAGGAATCGCGTCGGGCCGCATCCTCTCATTCGCTGGGGGATCAAACAGGGCGGGCAAGACATGCGTCTTGTATTGTTCGGTCGCCAGTCGCGAGGAAAGAGGCCAGATCACAGGTGGAATCTTTCGGTCCATCGATCGCGGCGACACCTGGGTCAGTGCCATGGGCGACGGCATCGATCGACGCACAGAGCGATCGGAGGATCATCAGGCCGGTCCCGCGCACTACGGATTCGTCGTGACAGCCGATGCGAATCCGGCGCGTGTGTATGCGGCATGCGATTACACTGGCCGAATCTTCCGCAGCGACGACCGCGGAGCGACCTGGCGGAATGTCTTGTTCCAGGACATGGCCTCATCACGGTTCAACGTGGGACCGAACTATCTGATCGACGAGAGAGGACGAGGCGGCGACACGATCTCCGGCATGGGAATCAATCCGGCCGATCCGGATCACCTGATCGTCTGCGACTGGATGAACTGCTACATCAGCAAGGACGGTGGACAGACCTGGTCTGCCGCGCACATGCGCAGCGGCGAGGAGCCGGGCCGGCGCGGCAAGGGCATGCGCTGGATCGACAACGGCCTGGTCGTGACCACAGTCTGGAACTACTATCTCGATCCCTTCGAGCCCAACCGCCACTACATCGCCTACACCGACATCGGGTTCGCTCGGTCCACGGATTCGGGACAGACCTGGTACTGGCAGACCGGCCGACCCCTCCGCAATACCACCTACGAACTTGCTTTCGACCCGGAGACACCCGGAAGGATCTGGGCCGCCTTCGCCGATCTTCATGACATCCCCAACGACAATGTCATTTCGGGGCGGCATTTCTTCGCCGGCGCCTCGGGCGGAATCGGCGTCAGCAGCGACTTCGGAGCGACCTGGAAAGATTCCTCGCGCGGCCTTCCCCGCAAGCCGATCACCTCGGTGGTCCTGGACCCGAGGAGCTCGAGGCAAGGTCGGACGCTGTATGCGTCGGCCTTTGGCGAGGGAGTCTACAAGTCGACCGACGGCGGGCAGAACTGGGTGAAGAGCTCGAATGGCCTTGGGGCCCCGGACGTCAATATGAGGGCGTGCCGGCTGATCCTGCACGCCGACGGCTCTCTCTTCTGCCTCGTCACGGCAATGCGGAAGAACGGCCATTTCCTCCCGGAAGGGCCGGGGATTTACCGCTCGCGGATGGGGGTACGAGCTGGGAATCGCTCAATCGGTCTCATCCGCTGCTCTGGCCCAAAGACTTCGACGTCGATCCCCGCGACTCCCGGGTGATCTACGTCGGCGCCGCGGATGCCAGCAATAGAGAGGGCGGCCTCTACAAGACAACCGATGGAGGTGTCTCGTGGTCCAGGATTGTCCGCCGAAGCTCGGAGTGCTTCGGAGCCACAATCCACCCCCGCAAGCCGGACTGGGTTTACATGTGTCTGACCGAGCAAAGCGAGGGATGTGGCCTGTGGCTGAGCAAGGACGCGGGGAAGACTTGGAAAGCCCTCGCCGGGCTCCCATTCAGGAATGCCCAGCGAGTCACCTTCGACCCCAGGGATGACTCGATCATCTTCGTCTCCACTTTTGGCGCCAGCGTTTGGCGCGGCCCCGCGGAGTAAGTGGAGTCAACCCAGGGCCGTTTCATTCAGGGCTCAACATGCTACGAAATGCTACGTTTTCGCGGTTTTTGGCGAGCTCGGTTTTCGATGTAAATTATTACGGGAGTTAGATTTATGGCCAGTTCTTGCTTGGCTCTCGTTAATAGCTCTAGACGTAACTGTATCTCAACACAGGGGTTGCGCCGTTCTGGCAGACGTAGCAAGATCCTCCAAAGCAGCCAATTCGACCCTTCGTTCCGAGTTCCGCTCCACGGCAACCCGAGCCTTTCGAGAGTCACGGGAAGTTGATCTCTTATTGATGGGTGAGCGTGATCGTAGTGGGTCCCCACCGCCGCTGTCAATTTCGTCAACACAGCTCATCGCGAGTCTCCCATCGCGTCTTCTTTTCTCCTCGATCCATTCTTACCTCGACCCCTCCAGCGGCGCGGCCTTGTGCACGCGCGAGTTGCTTGAGTTGCTGGCTGCGCGGGGCGGATTGCCGCGTACTCACGACGCGAATCCTCGACCCCGAGCTGGAAACATCCCTCGACGAGGTGATGGGCACACTGGAGCCTCCCGCCCAAAAGTTTCAGGCGGAGCTGCGAGCGGGCGGAGCGGTCGAGGTGATCGAACTGAGCGTCAACTGCGTTCGGGTGACGCTCATGCCCACAGCGTCCAGCCGCGCCGAGCGGTCGCCCGACCCGCGGGAGGCGGCGATCTTCCTGGAGCTAGCCGAACGGGTGTTCGACCGGTTCCGGCCTGACGTGCTGCTGACTCACGGCGGGCATCCGGCCAGCCTCGAGCTGATGGGGCGGGCGCGACAGCGAGGGATTGCCGTGGTGTTTCATCTGCACAACTTCGGCCACAGCGAACCGAAGGTGAGCGACAGCAAAAAAGATCGCAGGGCCTTCGTCGACGTCTCGGCCGTGATCCTCCCGTCGGAATACTCCCGACGCCACCATGCCCGGCTGCTGGGCCTGGATGGGCCGGTCATCCCGGACCTGATCCCGCTCGTCCGCATTTTCGCCACCGACCCCGAGCCGAAATACGTCACGCTCACCAACCCCCAGCCGTCCAAGTGCGTCACGGTTTTCGCACGGATTGCCACGGCGTTTTACCGCGGGCGACCCGACTTTCCTCTTTTGATCGGACTGATGCCGCAGTTCAATGCGGCCTCTGATCTCGAAAACTGGAGTAGAGTCGAGGTGTGGCGCGGTGGTTTAGGTCGATGTTTGTGTTCCCTGTTGGCCCGCCCTTTCGTTTGCGGGTGTCACATCATCGCGACCGTGCTCCGTTTCCACACCCCGCTCATCAAACCGGGCGGGCCGATTTCCGGCACCCGGCTTTCGGACAAGGCTTGTTAAATGGCGATTCACACACGTTCGCCCACGAACTGTTGCCGCGTCGTTCGTTGAAGCTGGTACAGGCCCAGCTTCTGGTGCAAGTGCTTGTCAGGGAATCGCTTGATTCCCTGGCCCCGCTCCTTGAACTTCGCGCACAACCACTGACGCACCCGATAGCGAACGTGGCTGTCGATGTTCCGGTAGGCCTTGCTCACCGTCCCGATGCTGAAGTAGTTCGACCAGCCGCGTAGTTTGCGGTTGATTCGACCAATCAGCTCCTCGACGTCTCGCCAGGCTTTCCGTCTCTCCGTCAGTTCCATGATCGCTCCGCATAACCGGTCGATCTTCTTCTGCGAGGGACGTGGTCCCAGGTAGGACTCGCCCGTTCGACAGTCGTAGTTCCGACCGAGGGTGTAACCCAGAAAGTCAAACGTCTCTTCCGGCAGTCGGCATAAGCGCGTCTTCTGCTCGTTCACTGTCAACTTCAGCTTGGACATCATCGTCCGCATCACGTTCATGGCCTCTTCGGCCGTCCCGCGGCAGCAGATGACGAAGTCGTCCGCATAGTTGACGATGCGCACCTCAAGACGCTTCTCGTGCCCTCCCGCCTTCCATCCCTTGATAAAGCGCCGCATGTAGATATTAGCGAGCAACGGAGAGATCGGAGACCCTTGCGGGCTGCCAACCCCTTCGTCCTTGTTCCGGGTCGTCCGATGGCGGTTCCCTTTGCCGTCCGTCTCTTCCACCGGTGCTTCCAGCCACATCTTGATCAGTCGCAGAACGCGGCCGTCGCTGATGCGCTTGACACCGACTTCATGAGCTCGGCATGGGGAATGCTATCGAACGAAAGCCTCCCATGGTGCCCCATTCCACAACCCATCTCAGGATCTCCCGGATGAGCTCGAGGTAACCGACCCGACCCATCCCCTCTTCCGTCGCCGCTTCCCGATTCTCTCGATCAGTCGACAGCCCCGCACGACTGCGGTCGTTCTCGTGGCCTATCGCGAGGCGATGCGGCTCCGCATTCCCATAACGTCAACCAGCCTGGCGTTGAGCCGAGTCAACCCTCCCCGCACAAAATGGACCAAGGAAGCCGTTCGGGAGCTACTTTCCTTGATCACGGAGGGTGATTTGCCATGCCACAAGCCCAGGATATCTGGCCGGGACTCTCACAAGCGTTGAGGCAACAGGCGATCGACGACATGACGGCCATCTGCACGGAGGTTATCCATGAGCATTTCCGAACTCATCACCCCCTTTCACCTGGGCCGCCAGGCCCTCATTTACATCCGTCAGTCCAGCCCGCACCAGACTCTGACGAACCAGGAGAGCCGTCACCTTCAGTACGCCCTCCAGCAACGGGCTCTTGAGTGCGGTTGGAGTCCCGACGCGATCGAGATCATCGACGCCGATCTGGGCCGTACCGCCAGTACCACCCAGGGACGGCAGGGATTCAAGGAACTCGTGGCTCGCGTCACCCTCGACCAGGTCGGGATCATCTTCTCCTACGATGTCACCCGGCTGTCACGCAATTGCACCGATTGGTATCAGGTGCTGGACCTCTGTGGCTATCGCCATTGCCTCATAGGTGACCGCGATGGGATCTATGACCCTGCCACGATCAACGGGCGCTTTTTGCTCGGGTTGAAGGGCCAGATCTCGGAATTGGAACTGCACACGATCAAGGCTCGACTTACGGCGGGACTGCTCAACAAGGCCAAGCGTGGTGAGCTCGCACTGACGCTTCCGGTAGGCCTCACTCGCGACACGCTAGGACGCGTTGTGAAGCGACCGGATCGCGAGGTCCAGGATCGCATCGACCTGATCTACGCTACATTCCTTCGGGTCCGGTCCCTCGCCAAAGTCGTGCGGTCATTCAATGATCAAAATCTGTTAGTACCACGACGCAACGCGTTCAGCGATGTCGTGTGGCGTCGACCTACTGTTTCCTCCATCAGCGGAATCCTCAAGAATCCGGCCTACGCTGGGTCCTTCGTCTACGGCCGGACTCGGACTCTCAGGACCAGTCCAGATCAGCCAGCGGTCCAGAAGCCGCTGCCGGAATCCGAGTGGCGTATCCACATCCGGGACGTCTATCCCCCCTACATCGACTGGACTACGTATGAGAAAATCCAGGTCATGATCCGCGACAACCGCAGCGAGTATGACCGCAACAGAACCCGAGGCATCCCGCGGCCGGGAAAGGCCTTGCTCCATGGCCTTGTCCACTGCGGGGAGTGCGGACACAAGATGGTGGTCCAGTACAAAGGCGGCACGCAATACCTCTGCAATTCACTCCGGCAACAATTCCAGGTGCCGGTCTGTACGCATCCCCGGCGACCCGATCGATGACCACGTCGTCCGTCTGTTTTTCCAGGCATTGGAGCCCGCTGAGCTGGACGTCTACGACCGCGTCATGAACACGCTTTCCGAGGAACAAGAGCAGGTTCGTCGGGCACAACGACAACAACTCGAACGGCTCCGCTACCAGGCGCGACTGGCCGAGCGCCAGTATCAGAAGTCCGACCCTGACAACCGCCTCGTGACGGGCGAACTGGAGAAGCGATGGGAGACGGCCTTGCGGGAACTGAAGCAGGCCGAAGAAATCATCGAGAGAGAACAACATGAGCAAGTGCTGCCTGCCCAACTGGATCCTGAGACACGGCGGTTGCTCACAGAGGTCGGCGGGCAGATACCAGAATGGTGGCGAGCAGACCGTTTCTCGCGCGAGCAGAAGAAGGCGTTGTTGCGGTGCCTCATCGACAAGGTAATTCTCCATCGCACCGCACCAGACCGCGTGCACTGTCGAGTGGTCTGGAAAGGAGGTGAGACGACAGAGGCCGAGCTCCCGGTCACCGTCGGCGCCTGGTCACTCCTCTCCGGCAGCCGAGAGATGGAGCAGCTGATTCTCAAGCTCGCACGCCAGGGAAAGACAGACAAAGATATCGCCGTGGTTTTAACCGAGCGAGGATGCCATTCTCCGCGACACATGACAGTCCTGCGTAGCACTGTCCAGATCGTGCGACTACGCCACGGTCTGATGCGCAATCGCAGCCAGTCGCACCCCCGGCAAATCCCGGGATACTTGACGGTGCCACAGCTCACCACGAGGTCGACACTCGAGCGGAGCTGGATCTACGACCGCATCCACAACGGCACAATCCAGGTCACGCTCGACCCTGACCGAAAGCTGTATCTGTTCCCTGACACCCCCGAGACCCTTGCTCGATTCCGGCAACTCCGGGCGGGGAAGCTCAACACCTTGCGCTTTTAGGAGGGTATCAAGATGCCGTCTCG
>CAVXCB010000036.1:0-26221 GCA_963760085.1 uncultured Planctomycetaceae bacterium | reverse complement strand
ATGGGCGAAGATCGATGGTACGGGAACTCCTTTTGATTCTTCGGCGGGATTCAAGCTTCCCAATGGAGCGACCCGGTCGCCGGATACCTCGTGGATTCCTAACGACCGTTGGAACACCTTAACTGCCGCAGAGAAGGAAGAGAAACTCCCCCCGATCTGCCCCGAGTTCGTGATTGAACTCCGCTCCCGGTCAGATCGCAAAACGAAACTCCGAGGAAAAATGCGCGAGTATCTCACTCAGGGCGACGTCTGGGCTGGCTCATCGATCCGCTCGACAGCACGGTTGAGATCTACCGGCCGGGGCAACCCGTCGAGATACTCAACAAGCCGGCAAAGCTTTCGGGTGAGCAAGTGCTGCCGGGGTTCGTGCTTGATCTGAAGGGGATCTTGTACGACTAAGCTCGTGAGGTTGTACGTCATCCGCATTCATGGTCTGAATCTTCGAGACAGTCATGCCCGACAGGTCCCTCACGTTACTGGATTGATGAACAAGATGGAAGGCAAGAGGGTTATCATTATTGGCTTCTAGTCTGGCATAGCCTCTTCCCCGAGACGATGCGTTATTCGGGTTGTCTGGAGTGCGGCTCAAGGTCCTAGGGTCTCTCGCCGGAAGATCAGTGAATACACAGAACCCCTCCTGGAGGGACCGATGGTTAAGATTCGACGTGCGTACGAGGGCCTGTTCCTGGGGCTCTTCCTTTTTTTCCTGCTGATCACCGACCTGCGTTACCTCAAGGGTTGGCCAGTGTCGCTGTTCCTGGAAGCCACGCCCCTGGTGGCCGTCGCCACGGCGCTCACGACGCATACGATCTATCGCAACCTGGTCTGGGGCTTGGTAATTATCGCCATCACGATGATGCTCGGGCGGGTCTGGTGCAACTGGATGTGCCCTTTCGGCATTCTGCACCACATCTTCGGTGTTATCGGCAATCGGCGCAACACCAAGCAGATGATAGAGGTGAACCGGTACCGCAAGATCTACGCTATCAAGTACTACATCCTGGCCGTCATGATCGCCATGGCCAGCCTCTGGATCATTCCTACAACAATTGATGCGCCCGGCAAGATCTGGCAGGTGTACCGAGGCTCCGAGCTGAAGCAATCGGGACTGCCGCGGATCGTAGCGGCGGTCGGCTCAGGAATCGCACAATCGGCCGATGAACACAAGCTGGGTAATAGCTCGCTCCAGATCGGTCTGCTCGACCCAATTGCACTGACGGTCCGCTCGATGACCACCAGCGTGCTGCCAACCGTCAACAAGGCAACTGAGAGCGTTTACACAGAACCCCGCGAGTACTGGCAGGCCTGGGTGGTCGGCCTCATCTTCCTTGGCTTCCTCTTCGCCAACTGGTGGATTCCCCGGTTCTTCTGCCGGGCGATCTGCCCCCTGGGTGCGCTTCTAGGGCTGTTCAGCCGGTTTTCGCTGTGGCGAATCGATCGCGACCCGGTGCGATGTACCGATTGCGACCTTTGCCTCAAGAGCTGCGAGGGTGCCTCTGACCCGCAAGCCGACCTCCGCAAGAGCGAGTGCTTCGTTTGCCTCAACTGCATCGAGGATTGCCCCCACGACGCCCTTTCGTTCCGGTTCCTGCCGCGGAAGGCCAGCGAGATTGCCTATCCCGTCGTGGGCCGACGCGAACTGCTCCTGGCGAGTCTCTTTGGCCTTTTCTTCTTCCCGATGACGCGTGCGTCCGGCGGCGTGAAGAAGAACTTCAGCCGCATGCGCCATCCGTCCGCCCGGTTCGGTCGCCGAGGACGAGTTCCTGCGCCGCTGCATCAAATGCGACCAGTGCATCCGAGTCTGCCCGACGAATGTTCTCCAGCCGGCCATGTTCGAAACGGGCCTCGAAGGCCTTTGGACGCCGATCATGATCTCCAAGATGGGCTGGTGCGAGCTGAACTGCACGCTCTGCAGCCAGGTCTGTCCCACCGGCGCCATCCGCGAGATCTCGATCGCCGAGAAGCTGGGCATCGGTCCGTTCGAGGGGAAGGGCCCGATCAAGACGGGCACGGCCTTTTACAATCAGGGGCGCTGCTTACCTTGGGCCATGGACACAAGTTGCGTCGTCTGCGAAGAGGTCTGTCCGGTCAGCCCCAAGGCCATCTTCACCCGCAACGTCGAAGTCACCGATCGCTGGGGTGCGACCCTCCAGCTCAAGCGCCCCACATCGACGCAGTCAAGTGCATCGGCTGCGGGATCTGCGAGCATGAGTGCCCCGTCAAGGATGACCCCGCCGTCTACGTCACCGCCATCGGTGAATCCCGCGACAAGAGCCGCTCGCTCCTGCTCTCCCTCGTCGACGGCGAGGGGCAGGACTGGGTGTCGGTCTGACGGAATAGACTACCACGTGTCGTCGGCCGAGCTCCCTATTCGGCCAGGTCAACATGCTACGGAATGCTACGTTTTTGGGTTCTAAACAGCAGTCCCATGAGCCTATTTACTCGACGCAAGCTACTGTGTGCAAATAACTTACGTGTATTTCTTTTTTGGCTCACGTGAGCTGCAACTCCGTGTTTCTGGCGTTCTTGGGCCCAGACTCTAGACTTAAATTCTTCGTGGAACAGGAGTTGCGCCGTTGGCCTCAACGTAGCCGATTCCCCAGGGATACGCAATTTCGAACCCTGTTCAGGACTATTTACCCAATCCGGCCCACGGATCAGTGGTGAGTGTTAGCAGGAGGTCTTGCGGCTTGACGTCCTTAAGGCGATGCCTGTTGGCGGATCGGTTGAAAATTTCAATCGGGAACTGGGCGCCCCCCAAAGGAGCTGAAGTGCCTAGCGGCTACCCTCTTCCTGGCACCCAGGAAACTTGGTTGGCCTCTTTCGACTCCCGCTGTGCCCATGAAGCGTGAACAGCTCCAGCCGGTTTCCCATGCCCCAGATCGTGGCTTCCATTGCAGGCCGGATACGAGTAGCTTATCCACTCCACCGGCCCCATCGCCGCCCGCGACGTAGAAACCTTTCGCGAGCGCCTTACCCTAGCAGGCGGTGCCCGCGATGTCCTAGCCGCTCGCGATTCGCTGAAACAGCTCTTTGGGCTCCGCCTGCTCGATCCCTGAAACTACCGCCCCGCATGTCACCTTGCTAACCGTGCATATTTCTCTCCCTGCTACTGTCCGTACCCCTCTTAGCGTAGGATTTTGAACATCCACTGCGATGACCCCATCTGGTGTCGCCCCTGGCGTTTGGACTTTGGAACCTCTATACTAAAGTCCACTTGTCCGGGTAGGAAAGGAAGGCTCTGACAGCTATCTACTTGCCAAAAATTGTAATAATTTGTTGTTAACTGTTATTTAGCGGCGAATTGCACCTGGGCATGACAATTAAAGATACTAGGTCCCTCGGTATTCCGGCTCTTTGCTAGCTCGCAGGTAAAGCCCGCTGCGGGCAAGACCCAATCTGTAAGGTGGTCAGCATTGGCAGTTTAATGAATTTGCAGTAATTAGGCTATATAGTATGACTAGATAAGAAATTGGAGATGGGAATGGCCACCGCTGAACAGCTTAAAGCTTTGTTACGCAGCTACAGCGAAGCCGATGGAGAGCAATTTCTCTCCGTGGCGTTGCAGATCGCCGCCCATGCCGCCCGTACCGGTAAGACCAAACTTGCTGATGAGTTGAAGATTTTGGTACAGGATGTCAGGCGGAAGCAAAGCACACAGCGTATTGGCGGTGCCGTCCCCATTGTTCAGCCGCACGGCGAGCTGGCAAAACTTCTCACGGTTACTTATCCGGGCGTACGTTTGAGCGAAATGGTTCTTTCGCCTGCAGTCAAGAAACAGCTCAACAAGGTCACCCGTGAATATAAGCAAAGATCGCGGTTACGCGAACACGGCCTGTCACCGCGCAGAAAGCTTCTTTTGGTCGGACCGCCCGGTTGCGGCAAGACAATGACTTCCCGTGCCCTGGCCGGCGATCTGAAGCTGCCGCATCTGGCCGTCCAGTTTCACAGCCTGATCACGAAGTTTCTTGGGGAAACGGCCACCAAGCTCCATTCGGTGTTCGAGCTGATGCCCAAAACGCGGGGGGTTTATCTTTTCGATGAATTCGACGCCATCGGGAGCGAGCGAGCGGCGGTGAATGACGTAGGCGAAATCCGCCGTGTGCTGAATTCATTCCTCCAGTTCCTGGAACAGGACGATTCCGACAGTATCGTCGTGGCGGCGACCAACCTGGCTTCGATGCTCGACGAAGCGTTATTCCGTCGCTTCGATGTGGTCATCCGCTACGAAAAACCCACGCACGATGAAGCCAGGGAATTGATACTGAATCGCCTCTCCAGATTTGGCCTCCAGGAAGCTGACCTGCAGGCGGCTGTTGATTTAGCCGATGGCCTTAGTCATGCCGATATCTGTCAATCCTGTGATGACGCCGCCAAGGACGCCATTCTTAAGGAAACCAAAACCATCGAGCTTGAATCCTTGAAAGACGCCTTCGCTCAAAGACGAACCAGCCGCTTCTTCAAGGATCAGGCTCAAGATCGGAATTGATAATGCCCCGGCTCCGCCATCTGCTGATTCAGGGCACCGCGCAGCCGCAACCTTATGTCTCGACCTCAAGGGGGGTCGAGCGACTTCAGAACACCTCCGCGTGATGACCGGGCGATTCATGGCGAACGGCTGGCGGCGGATGTGCGGCAGGCGGCGGCGGACATTGAACAGCATCCAGAACCAGCGGCGCAGGGCATCGGGTTCGTTCCCATCACCGTGAAAGGCGATCCCGATTTCAAACTCCTGCTGGACAGCCTCGACAACAAGACCGTCCAACTGGTGAACGTCAGATCGGAGCCGGACGGCAGCCAAAAGGCCACCGTACACATCCCCAAAGACAACCTGGCCGCCTTCGCCAGGAAATTCGATGCGTATGCACATAAGCTGAATCATTGGGGTAATCCACCTAATCAGCGGCTTGCGGAAAGCATCACCGAATTACGGCTTGCCATGCTCCGCGACGGCGATTACTGGATGGACACCGGGCCACTACCCACGCTTGAAGAAGAATTCTGGTGGGAGGTATGGCTGCTACGCGATGTAGGCGCGATTGCCTTGCCGGATGGTCGGTCCGTTGCGGTCGAAACCGCCTTGCGCGAGGAGGCGGCCAGCCTTAATATCCGCGTCAGCGACCAGCAGGTTCGCTTCCCTGAATATGTCGTCGTCCTGGCATTGGCATCTCTCGAAACATTAAGTCAATTCCCCGGCCTGCTTCGCTACCTTGCCGAGCTGCGGCGGGCGAACATCGTACCGAAAGAATTCCTTGACCTGACGCCCGCCGGTCAGGCCGAGTTCATCAACGCAATGCTGGAACGGACAACGTTCGCGGCCGAAGACGCTCCTGCGGTTTGTATCCTCGATTGCGGCGTAAACCGTGGACATCCTCTGCTTGAGCACGCCCTGCCCGAAGAAAATAATCTCGCATGGGATGACGATTGGACGTCGGCCGACCGGAGTGGCCACGGCACGGAGATGGCGGGCCTTGCCCTGTACGGCCCGCAGCTCGGCGAGCTTCTGCTCGCCGCCGACCGCCCTATCCAGCTTCGCCACCGGCTGGAAGCGGTGAAAATCCTTCCAGACGCGGGGGAAAACAGACCGCCCGATTACGGCCCCATCACCGTCGGTTCGGTTGCCAAGATGGAAATCGAGGCGCCCGACCGCCGCCGTGTCATTTGCATGGCCGTGACTGCCAGCGACAAGGATCAATGCCTGCCGACGCTATGGTCGGCATCGCTCGATCAGATGTGTTCGGGAGCCAACGACGATCACCGGCGCCTCATGTTCATATCCGCGGGGAATTTCCGCGGCGAAATGACCGTCGATGGCTACCCGGAAGTCAACCATCAGGCGAGCGTTCACGATCCCGCCCAGGCGTGGAACGCCGTGACCGTCGGCGCCTTCACCGATAAAGTCATGATCCAAGACCCGGATTTGAAAGACTACAATCCGCTCGCACCCAGCGGCGGCCTATGTCCCTCCAGCACCACGTCTTGCGGCTGGACGAAACGCGAATGGCCATTCAAGCCTGACATCGTCATGGAAGGCGGCAACTACGCTTACGATCCGCATGGCGACCTGACCGACGTGGAAGACCTGTCCCTGCTGACTACAATTGTTTCACCCGACGGCGCCCTGCTCTCGACGATGCGTGACACGAGTGCCGCCACCGCCCTGGCATCCCGGTATGCCGCTCTGATTCAGGCTGACTACCCGAATTACTGGCCCGAAACTATCCGGGGACTGCTCATCCATTCCGCCCGCTGGAAGCGGACGATGATCGATGAATTCCCGCACGAAGCCCGGCACGAACGCCTGCGTTGCTATGGCTACGGCGTGCCGAATCTCAGGATCGCCCGTGAGTGTGCCGCCAACCGGGCAACGATGATTATTCAGGATTCGCTTCAGCCGTTCCGCTGGGATGCGGCCAAGAAAGCTACAGCCACCAACCATATGCATGAACATGACTTGCCGTGGCCGGTTGAATTGCTCCGCGACCTGGGAGATACGCAGTTCTCAATGCGGGTGACGCTTTCCTATTTCATCGAACCTAGCCCTGGCCGCAGGGGATGGCACCGCAGGCACCGCTACCAATCGCATGGCCTGAGATTCGATGTGAAACGTCCGCAGGAAGACATGACGCAATTCCTGCAACGCCTTACGCGTGATGCCTGGGAAGACGAAACACCGCCCGGCGGTGGTGTGAGGGATACAAGAAGCTGGTCGCTCGGAGACGACCTCCGCAAGAAAGGCTCTATACATTCCGATGTATGGAAAGGCACCGCCGCTGAGCTGGCCGCGTCCGGAGTCATCGCGGTCTATCCGATAACGGGCTGGTGGCGTGAGCGGCCCAGCCAGAACTGCTTCGACAAACACGCACGATATTCCTTAATAATCACTATAGACTGCGAAGAAGACATCGACATTTACGGTTCGATCCAAACCGTCATCGTCAACCGTGCCGATATCGCCGTCACTGTATGACATCCGTTTTCTGTTCCATCACTGTCCGTTCTGTCATTTTGGGGTAAACCCAACATTTCAACCACCATCTGTTGGCAAATCGTTGACCTACCAATCGGCTGCGTGTAACGCTTCAACGCCATCGGATGCGGGAGATAACATCACAAGGACGGGCAGCTTAAGCATGGCAGACTCCATAGCAACCTACCTCCAGGATCTTCGGGATATCCGGTCATCCGGGGCAGCCGTCAAGGAAACCTCGTACTACGGGGCGTTGTCAAATCTCTTCAACGAGATAGGCAAGACGCTGAAGCCAAAGGTCCGCTGCATCATCAACCTCGCCAACCGCGGCGCTGGCCTGCCTGACGGCGGACTTTTCACACTCGACCAATTCCAACGGCGCCAGCGAGGTGGAACCGCTCCCTGGTCAATTGCCGGCCCGCGGCGCCATCGAAATCAAGGGCACAGGAGAAAACGTCCACACCATCGCCGAAGGCGAACAGGTGGCACGTTACTGGCAGCGGTATGGACTGGTGCTCGTGACTAATTATCGCGACTTCATCCTGATCGGGCGGGACGCGGAGGGGCGCAAGACCAAACTTGAGGAATACCGGCTGGCCCCTAGTGAATCGGCGTTTTGGGATGCCACACGGAACGTCCACAAAATCACCGAAGTACAAAGCGAGCGGCTTCATCGAGTATCTCAAGCGCGTCATGCTCCATGCCGCCCCGCTGTTTGCTCCGCAAGACGTGGCATGGTTCCTTGCGTCGTACGCCCGCGACGCCAAGGCTCGTATCGAAGCTAAGGCCCGCGCTGGCGGCGGCGAGCTGCCTGCCTTGGCAAATGTCCGTACCGTTTTGGAGCAAGCGCTGGGTATTAAATTCGAGGGCGAGAAGGCGAGCATTTCTTCCGCTCTACGCTTGTGCAAACGCTTTTCTACGGCGTGTTTTCGGCTTGGGTGCTCTGGAGCAAGAAACATCCCGCCGCGGATCAGCATGCTAGGTTCAATTGGCACGAATCCGCATGGTCGCTGCGCGTCCCGATGATACGAGCATTGTTCGAGCAAGTGGCCACACCGTCCAAGCTCGGCCCGCTCGGATTGGTGGAGGTACTGGATTGGACCGGTGGTGTGCTTAATCGTGTCGACCGGGAAGCATTCTTCGAAAGGTTTAGCGAGTCGCACGCTGTCCAGTATTTCTATGAGCCATTCCTGGAGGCGTTTGATCCAGTGCTTCGCAAAGACCTGGGCGTCTGGTACACGCCGACCGAGGTCGTGAAATACATGGTCGCGCGCGTCGACGTGGGCCTGCGGCAGGACTTGGGGATCGCCGACGGCCTTGCCGATCCGCGAGTGTATGTGCTCGACCCTTGTTGCGGCACTGGCGCATATCTGGTCGAGGTTGTGCGCCGAATCCATGAAATCATGACTGAAAGCGGCGGCGACGCGCTCATCGGAGATGACGTGAAGCAGGCGGCGCTGGCAGCGCGTTTTCGGCTTCGAAATCCTGCCAGCCCCTCTCGTTGTCGCCCACCTTCAACTGGGACTGCTACTGCAAAACCTGGGATCGCCGCTCGCCGATGACCACAACGAGCGCGTCGGGGTCTACCTGACCAATGCTCTCACCGGCTGGGAGCCGCCAAAAGAGCCCAAGGCAAGGTTGCTATTTCCTGAGATGGAATTGGAGCGGGATGCCGCCGACCGTGTCAAACGAGAGACGCCCATTCTGGTCATCCTCGGCAATCCCCCCTACAACGGCTTTGCCGGTTTGGCTGTCGCGGAGGAGAGGGATCTCACGGCTGCCTACCGGACGACCAAGCGTCGCCGTTGCACCCCAGGGGCAGGGCCTGAACGATCTCTATGTCCGGTTTTTCCGCATGGCCGAACGCAGGATTGTCGAACGCTGCGGAGAAGGCATTGTTTGCTTCATATCGAATTATTCGTGGTTGGACGGAAGATCTTTCACAGGCATGCGGGAGCACTACCTTGAAGCATTCGACAGCGTGGTGATCGACTGCCTCAACGGCGACAAATACAAGACAGGAAAGCTTACGCCGCATGGTCTGCCTGATCCCAGCATTTTTTCAACCGAATGGAACCGCGAGGGAATCCAGGTAGGTACGGCGATCGCGCTTTTAGTACGAAAAACGAGTCATGCCAATGACGGACATGTTCGTTTCCGCCATCTGTGGGGCAAGGAGAAACGAACCGAGCTTTTGTCGCAGGCGGCTGACGACAGCCTGATCGTGTACTCCGATCATACACCCGTCCTAGCTCTGGGCTTGCCGTTTGTTCCTATGGGGTCAGACTCGCTCTACGGTGGCTGGCCGTTGCTCAACGAGCTTCTGCCCACCTCGTACCCAGGGGTTCAGACAAAGCAGGACGCCCTTCTGGTCGACATAAGTCGGGAAAACCTTACCAAGCGCATGGAAACGTATTTTGATCCCGACATCTCCGACGCAGAGCTTGAACGGCTTTACCCCGGTTCGATGGATGGGACCAACGCCTGTGATCCCAAGCCCACTCGCCGGTATCTCACTGGCAGGGGCCTCCTGCCATCGAACATCCTGCCATTCGCTTACCGGGCGTTCGATCGCCGATGGATCTACTGGGAGCCCGAGACGAACCTACTTGGAAGAAAAAGCCCGGATTTCTTTCCCCAAGTTTTCGCTGGAAATCACTTCTTGGAGGCTCGGCAAAAAGAGTCCGGCTCGGTCTACGGCCGCGGCATGGTGGTCAGCATCCTGGCGGACAATTTTGGCAACGGCTTCAGCAACTTCTTCCCCAAGTTAATACGCCACCAGCCCGGTGAGTTGGTCTTCTCCACCAATGTGCGCGATCTCATTGCGAATCTGACGGCAAAGGCGGAGGCGTATCTCCGCTCACTCAAGCTAGACCTCGAAGAGGTGGAGCAAGCTACCTTGCTGTTCTTTCACATCATCGCCTCCGTGCATTCAAGTGCCTACCGAACCGAGAATGCCGATGCGCTTCGCCTGGACTGGCCGCGCATCCCACTTCCCGCCCGCAAGCAAACCCTGGTCGACTCTGCGGAACTGGGTCAGCGGATCGCAGCGTTGTTAGACACCGAGGCCTCTGTCAAAGGCGTTACGTCCAACCCTATCCGCCAGGAGTTGAAGTTGCTCGGCCCCGTGTCTCGGGTCGGCGGCGGCAGTCTTAGCGCGACGAGCTCGCGCTGACTGCCGGCTGGGGCCACCTTGGTAAGGGAGGGGTCACCATGCCCGGCAAGGGCCGAACTCGTCGAGCGCGATTACACTCCAGACGAAGTCGAATCCATTCGCCAGAGTGCCGCAGACACTTGGACTGACTCTTGACGATGCGTTGCTTCATATTGGCATGACCACCTTTGATGTCTACCTGAACGACCATGCGTATTGGCGAAACGTCCCGGCCAAAGTGTGGGATTACACCATGGGAGGCTACCAGGTCATCAAAAAATGGCTCAGCTACCGTGAATACGCCATCCAAGGCCGGACTATCCGCCTGCCGAAGTGCGGCGAGCGTCCGCGACATTATCCGCCGCATTGCCGCGCTGAGCCTGCTCCAACCGCAGCTTGAGGTAAACTATACAGCCGCAAAAACGATGCCCTATGAGTGGCGAGCATCCCCGCAGCATGCTCCGCGCTGACACAATCGACAGATGTATGCACTGATTCTTCTGGGAGAGGCTGGTGGGGCAGTTCCACCGGCCTGACTCACCTATCCCGGCAAAAACCATCATTCCAGATTCAGGCGGCTAGAGTTGGGTGAGGATAAGGTGTCATGAGGATAAGGTGCAGAGGATAAGGTGTCAGGAACCGATTCCAGGCATATCGACGCCAGAAAGTCTTTTTTCGCGTCCTGACACCTTTTCTTTCCGCCGAGCATGAGTACCCCGTTAAGCACGACCCCGCCGTCTGACGTCACCGCCATCGGTGAATCCCGCGACAAGAGCCGCTCGCTGCTACTTTCCCTGGTCGACGACGACGGACAGGATTAGATATCGGTTTAACGAGACAGGGCGGCGGTCGGCTACGACAAGGATTGACGCCTTCGTCGTCGTGATAAGGCCTCACAGGCCAAGAATCACTGCGCTCCTAGGTCGGAAGTGGACGAGGCTTCCCGCTGTTCTTGGTTGCCCAGTCGTTCATGCCGATCGCCCTGACCAGGAGGTTGTCCTTGCTGAACGGCTTTCAGGAGGATGCCCCAGTCCTCGGCTTCCCCGTTCGCCGTGGCTTTGCTCGACCGATATCTTAGCGGTCATGAGTGAAGTCACCAGCATTTTGAGCGCGATCGACCGGGGCGATGCCGTCGCAGCCGGGCAGTTGCTCCCGCTGGTCTACGAAGAGTTGCGCAGGCTGGCGGCGCAGAAGCTGGCGAGGGAGAATCCGCGTCAGACTCTCCAGGCGACGGCTTTGGTTCACGAGGCTTACTTGCGTCTGGTTGGCCCCGCGGACGACCAGCGCCGGCAGAACCGCGGCCACTTCTTCGCCGCGGCCGCCGAGGCGATGCGACGGATCGTCGTCGAGTCGGCTCGCCGAGTCGCCATGCGACCCGTCTGTCTCGAAGGCTCCGACGGTTTCGTTACCTCCACCGCCGCTCCGATAGCTACCGGCTGGAGCGACCCAGTTGCCGGGTGGGAATTGCACCCACTGAAGACCAACATACTTACCACGGCGCGCACATCAGTGATGTCCTTTTCCCTCCCCGTACGAACCGTCCAGGCCACGAGAACTAAAGGAGATCGGATCATGAGAAGCCACGACCGTCGGAAGTCCGTGCTCATGTTGGAGAGGCTGGAGGGCCGGAACTACTTGTCCTCAATTGGCGTCGTCGTGATGAACGTCGTCCAGGGCATGGCCTTCACACCACCTGCCGTGACCTCGGAGTTAAACCCGCAGCCGCTACCGCTGGGAGGGGGCCCGAGCTTGTTGTGTTGAACGGGGACAGAGGCACCGATCGCCGCGTCGGACCGGCACCAAGGAGGCGGTCGCGGGCCGGTCCCGGCACGGCGCCCTCAGGTGCGGCGAAAATCGTCGGATTTCCGGCACGGTGCGACGATCAGATCGGTTACACTGCGGCTAGCTCTGAGGTTGTACGAGAGTCAGACTGTTGTGGAGACGCGGCGATCGAAGAGAACATTCCGGGGCAGCCGGCATCCCGGCGGTTCCCCACGACCCACTGGACTTGCGTGGTCGAGGCCGGCGGGTCCGACCCCTCCCAGGCTCGCGAGGCCCTGGCGGAGCTGTGCGCCGGGTACTGGTATCCGCTCTACGCCTTCATCCGGCGCCGCGGTCACCCGCCGGACGTGGCTCTCGACCTGGTCCAGGAGTACTTCGTCCGGCTGCTGGAGAAGGGAGTCATCGCGGCGGCCGATCCAAACCGGGGACGGTTCCGTAACTTCTTGATGGCCGACTGCGCAACTTCCTTTCCCACCAGCGCGACCGGGCCGCTGCGAGGAAGCGCGGCGGCGACCGCCCGACGATCTCGATCGATGCCCGCAATGCCGAGGGCCGGTTCTTGAACGAGCCCGCCGACACTCTACCTCCAGAGCGGCTGTTTGCGCGGGCCTGGGCCGTCACCCTGCTCGACCGGGTGCTCGGCCTGCTCCACGAGGAGGCGGCGCGGAGCGGCCGGGCCGAGGTTTTCGAGCGGCTCAAGCCCGTCCTGACCGACGGCCCCGGCGCGATCCGTTACGCCGAGATCGCGGCGGCCCTGGGCACGACCGAGGGGGCCGTCCAGGCCGCCGTGCATCGCCTCCGCCGTCGCTACGGCACGCTGCTCCGCGAACAGATCAGCGCGACGGTAGGCGACCCGGCCGAGGTCGAGGACGAAATCCGCTCGCTCTTCGACGCTCTCAGGTCCTGAGCGCGACAGGTCCTACGGCCCCGGGGCAAGGTCATAACGCCCTGGAGGACTGTGCGATGGTTGAAATGAAGCGGTGTCCGACATGTGGCGGCGACCTTCCGGCCGGCGAGTTGTCCGGCCTCTGCCCACGGTGCCTGCTCGAGCAGGGGCTCGGGCTCATGCCGGGATCGCCGGACCTCTCGACTTCGGGGACGCCGTCGACCAGCGAGCAATCGATCGTGAAGGACCGCGACGCTGGGCTCGACGACACCGCGCTGGCCCCACTCTCGTCCCCCGCCCCGTGCCGCTGCCAGCTCCTGGGCGAGATCGCCCGCGGCGGCATGGGCGCTGTGCTTCAAGGGCCGCGACGCCAACCTCCGCCGCGACCTGGCGGTGAAGGTCCTCTTAGAGGCTCACCGCGACCGCCCCGGGATGGTCCGCCGGTTCGTCGAAGAGGCCCAGATCAGCGGTCAGCTCCAGCATCCCGGTGTCGTCCCGATCTACGAGCTGGGTACGTTTCCCGATCGCCGGCCCTATTTCACGATGAAGCTGGTCCGAGGCAGCACCCTGGCCAGCCTACTCGATGAACGGCCCGACCCGGCCCATGACCTGCCCCGGTTCCTCGGAGTATTCGAGCAGGTCTGCCAGACCGTGGCCTACGCGCACGCCCACAAAGTGATCCACCGTGACCTGAAGCCATCCAACGTGATGGTCGGGGCGTTCGGCGAGGTCCAGGTGATGGACTGGGGCTTGGCCAAGGTGCTCGACACCGAGGGCGTGGCTGACGAGGCGAGAGACCTTCTCGGTGACGAGACCCCGATCCAGACCGGGCGGAGCGGGTCGGACGCCGACGCCTCGCGGGCTGGGGCGGTGATGGGGACGCCGTCCTACATGGCTCCCGAGCAGGCCCGTGGCGAGATCGATAAGATCGACGAGCGGGCCGATGTCTTCGCACTGGGCGCGATCCTCTGCGAAATCCTCACCGGGCGACCGCCCTACATCAGCGCGCGAGCTTCGCCGAGGTCTTGCGGCTCGCGGCGGACGCCGCGATGCCTGAGGCATTGGAACGGCTCGAGGCCGCCGCTGTCGACCCCGCGCTTCTGAGCCTGGCGCGGCGCTGCCTTGCCACCGAGCCTGACGACCGGCCCCGATCTGCGGGCGAGGTGGCCGCGGAACTGACGGCGTACCTCGCGGGCGCCCAGGAACGGCTCCGGGCGGCCGAGCTGTGCGGGTTGAGGCCCAAGCCTGCGCCGAGGAGGAGCGGAAGCGTCGCAGAGCCGAAATCCGACTCTCCGCGGGACTGCTCGGCGTTCTGATCGCGGGCACGCTCGGGGTCGCCTGGCAATGGCGACGGGCTGAGAGGCACCTCGCCGAGGCGCAGGACTCCAACGGCAAATTGACCGAGGCCAACGCGAGTGTGGTGCTTGCCCGAGACGAGTGCTCTGCGCGTCGCGACCTCGCCATGGAGGCAATCGACATCTTCACCAGCGGGGTAAGCAAGGACGTCCTTCTCAAGGAGCCGCGCCTGGACTCCTTGCGCAAGATGCTCCTCGGCTCGGCTCTGGGATATTACCAGAGGCTCCAGGCCCGTCTCGTCGCCGACCCCCATGGAGAGACGGAGGAGCTCGCGGCGGCATTCCAACGAATTGGCGATCTCACGAGGGAGACCGGCTCCATGCCAGACGCCCTGAAGGCGTATGAGAGGGCCTTGGCGATCCACGAGCGATTGGCGAGCGAGGTGCCCGGCGATCCGAGGCGAGCAGCAACGGCGACGCAGCTCAAAGCCAATGTCGGCGACTGCCTCTATCAACTCGGAAAGGTAGCCGAAGGAGTGCGCACGATCGAGGAGGCCCTGAGCTCGGGCCAACGATTGATTCGCGCTCATCCCGATGATCCCGTTCTGGAGAATCTGGTTGCCAACATCCTGCAGGACCTCGGCGCCAAGCTCTTTATCCGGGCCGGCAGAGGCGACGAGGCGAGGGGGCACTGGCGGAGCTCGACAGAGATCTTCGAGCGCCTCTCCCGACGATTCCCGGAACGCGTTGAATACCGGATCGCGCTCGCCGGTTTACTCCATCAAAGCGGACTGTATTCGTCGAACTCGGGGAGTCCGGCCGAGGGCAGGAGCTGTTCGATCGGTCGCTGAAGATACTGGAGGGCCTGGTTCAGGTTCCTCCGGTCGATGTCACGATCCGGACGAAACTCGGCGAGCAGCACCTCAACGTCGGAATCTTGCGGGTGCGGTGGGCCCGGCCGGTCGAGGCTAGGCTTCACCTCGAACGCGCCCTCTCGCTGTTCGATGGCCTCGCGCGCGACCAGCCTAATGCCTCGGTCTACCGAGAATACGCGGCCCGAAGCCACACCGGTCTCGGCTACCTCGAAATGCAATCTCACCGGCCAGCCGAGGCGCTCGACCAGTTTCCGAATCGCCGCGACGACAATCGACAGACTTGTGCGAGAGAACCCCGACGTCACGGACTATCAGAACGGACTCGCCCAGTCTCATCTCCTGATCGGCGATGCTCTCAAGTCTCTGGACCGTCAAGCCGAGGCCATCCCAGAGCTCCAGACCGCGCTCGCCTACTACGAGCGCATCGACTCGAGAACACCCTGGGGACGCGCTGACCGCGCGTAAGGTGGTGACCGTCCACATGGCGCTGGGCGACGGGTATCTCGACCTGAAACGCGAGGAGGAGGCAGAACGCGAGTTCCTCGCAGCTGCGGCGAGCTTCGACCGACTCAAAACACCGAGCCCGAACGACCTCTACAACGTTGCCGGGGCCTACACTCGCCTTGCAGAGTTCGCGGGAAGGCGTGGCGATCGGGCTCGGCCCGAGGCTCAAAGCGAGGCGAGGCGCCACGCCGATCGCGCCATCGGGTACCTGCGTCGGTCCTTCCTCGGAGGGCACCGTTACCTCTCGGCCTTTCGCGACAGTCCGGCCCTCCGCGAACGGCCCGATTTCCAGCAGCTCCTCCGCGATTCCGAGTTCCCGGACGAACCGTTCGCGCCGTGATGTCTGGAACTCTCGAGAGCTGTCCCCGAAATCTCCCTGAGTTCCAACAACGCGAGGGGCCGGCGTGGTGCCAACCCCTCGGTCCGTTGGAGAACTCTTCTCGCCCGTTGTTCGGAACAGGCTTCACAGGCCCCCACTTGGCGGCAGCGGTTGCGGGTTCAGCTTTTCCGCCATGGTGCCTCCGAGGTTGGTTCCACTCGGGTCGAACCTCGGTGGCAACGGCTGGGGATTGAGCTGTACGTAGCCGGCTGCGGTCGCCATCGAGACCTGCGCGGCGGCGATCCCACCCAAGCCGGATAGAGAGAGTCGCGTGTCGAGAACTTCAAGGACCAGGGTACGGGTTCGACGCTTCTGAGTGAACATGAGAGAACTCCTTAACACTTAGGGTCGACGCGGAAAACACAGGGACAGTTCGGGGATTTGCAAAGGCCCGCCCGGACGGGTCCGGGACAGGCCGGCTTCGGGCCTCAGTTGTAGAAGACACTCAGGCGAAGACGGTCGCCGCGGACGATCTTCACGAACGGGTCGCCACTGTCGTTCGCGCCGAGCCGGAGGGCGGGGATCGTCGTCGACTGACTGGGTGGGGTCCGGAACTGGATTCGGACGACTTGTGGTGTGCTGGCCGAGGAGGTCGGTGCCGGCTTCGGGGTCGGGCTCCAGACCGGCAAGGACTCGACGGGGAAAGTCGACACTGGGGGCGCCGGGACCGCGGCCATCGAGACGGAGGTCGTTGCGACGGCAGGTGTCGCAGCCGGTCCCTTGCTGAAGATCTCATCGAGAAGGCCGTCGAGCGTGTCGGGGAGGTGCGGGGTGTCGGGAATCGACGACGCGGAGGTGATCGTCAGTTTGTCGAGGGAGTTCGCCCAGAACTGGTCCCCGCCGAGGTCGAAGCTCCAGTTGTTGTCAGGCGACACGTTGATGACGCTCTGGTCCTCGTTTTGGACGTGGAACGCCGGGTTTAACGCCTCCTGTGAGTTGTACGGGCGGTTGGGGTCGTACACGTAGATCTTGAACCCGTCGGCCGCGTCACCGCTGACGTCGTAGGCCACAACGCAGTGACCCTCGCCGTCGGTGTTCTTGATGCAGACCAGCGGATGGTCGCCTGACTGGAGCATGGGGACGATCGCGTTGTAAACGCTGGCCGCGGTGTCGCAGTTCTGGCTGCGATAATCCCCCTTGGCGTCGAGTTCTTCCTGGCTGAACTGGGCGAGGTGCTCCGCCTCGATGAAGTTTTTCAGCGTGTCAGTCTCGGGCAGCGTGTTCACCGTCCCCACCGACCCGTCGGGCAGGTCGAGCCAATCCGGGTGCTCCTGGTACCGCAGGCTAGCCAGGGCCATGCCGAAGCAAGCCCCCTTCGAGCCAAGGCCGTCGGCCGAGACGTAGGCGTAGAAGCCGAGGGCGGGCACCTCTTGGAACAGGTCAGGATTGAAGAGGTCGTTGACGTTCCCCATGCTGACGTCGAAGTCAAAATTCGAGAAGTTGAACCCGTAGGTGTTGCGGTAGGAATCGACCGTGAAGATCACAGGCGAAGAGATGTGGGCGCCGTCCGACTTGAAATCGGTGATCACGCCTGTCATGGCATCCCGGGGCACGTAGACGTGGCACTCGGTCTGGTCGGGGGAGACGAGGAACGGCTGAGCCTGGAGGGCCCCGCTCGGGCTGTTCGGATCGCCGCCGAACTGGATCTCGTCGCTCATGCTGAAGTTCATTCCGTAGAGGACGACCTCCGACCCCTGCTGGAGATTCCGGGGCGTCAAGCCCTCGGTCATGCTCAGGTTGTCGATCTCGCCCTCGCTGAGCGTGTAGCTGATCGGGGAGGTGATCGTGGCGCCGTAGGGGGTCACGACCGTCACGACTCCGTTGGTCGCATCGGGGGGCAGGAGGGCCGTAAGGCTAGTCCCGCCCGGGGAGATCCAATTGATCTGCGCGGGGGTCGTCGAGTTGCCGAAGAACACCTGAGAGCCAGCCACCAGGCCGGCGCCGTAGATGGTCGCCCAAGCACCCTTGAGGAGCGTCCCATTGGGAGCCGGCGGGGTCGTGACCGAGTCGATGCGGGCGGCGGTGACCTGGACCCGGATCGGCACCGTCACGTCGGGGGCGGAGAGATCCTCGCCGAAGGAGGCGACCAGGGCGGTCGTGGTGGCGTCGGCCGTGAGGTTCGTGACGGCGGTGAACGTCAAGGTCCGTTGCTCGACCAAGGGCATGTTGGGGTCGGGATCGCTCATCACGGCGGTGACGCCCGCCGGAAGGTCCAGACCCTCCAGGGTCACGTCCCCGGTGTAGCCGGGATCGCGGTAGATCGTGATCGGCAGCGAGAACGACTGGCCATTGGTCAACTGGATGCCGGTGTAGGGGTCGACGCCGCTCCAGTCCGGGACGATGCGATACGGATTGGTCTGGAAGGCCTGAATGCAGGTGTGAGTACCGGGGAGGCCGCCAGAACCGCTTTTGGGATCCCAGTGATTGTAAGCCGCGACCACGTCGCCGCTGTCATTGATGGCGACCGACGGCACGCGGTTGCCCATGACATCGGCCACGAGGGGGGTCAAGGAAACCGGGATCTCGCCCGGCGACGGCCGCCCCTGGGCATCGAACGTCCGGAGGTAGGCCTGCTGGATGTCCGTTTCCATCCCCCATTGGTTGACGTCCCCGCCCGAGGTGTAGGCGATCGTGATCCGGCCCGCGGCATCGATGGCGGCCGAGGGGTCATACTCGTTGGCCGAGGTGATTGCGACGGGGGTCGTCTGCAGCAAGGTGCCGTCGGCGGCGTAGACCGCGGCGAGGACGTCGCTGCCGCTTTTGTAGCATGGCAGGAAGATCGCGCCGAGACGCACCAGGTAGCAATTGTTGGAGTCGACCGTCTCGCCCATGGCCGCTTGCTCATCCCAGAGAGTACGTTGTGAATTGTCGTTCTCGGTGTAGGCGATCACGAATTGGCCCGAGCTATTCAGGGCCGCCGAGGGTTGGAGGTCGTTCCCCGGGGTCGCGTTCACGGTGAACAGGCCCCCCTGCGGCGTGGCGGTCGCGTCGTACCGGCGAGCGACGACGGCCTGTCCGCCGTAAGCGAAGTCCTCCGTGTAAGCAACGACGAAGGCGCCCGACTCGTTCATGGCGACGCTCGGCTGGTGGTTCAGAACCGGGGTAAGGAGCGAAATGTGATTGATCAAGCTCTGGTTGGTCAGGCTAGTGGACGTCGCTAGGTTTGCCGCTCTCGTTAGCACGGTCGGCACTCCACTGGGGACCGGCGTGCCGTCTAGGGAGACCGTGGTCTCACTTCCGTCGGTTCGGCAGAGCGCGGCGTAGACGTGCGACGTACTGCCGTTCCAGTCGGTGTAGGCGACCACAAAGTCGCCAGCGGCGTCGATCCCGACCGAGGGCTCGTATTCGAGGTCGTTCGAGGAAGCAACGTCGCGAACTCCCCCATTCGGAGTTCCATCGGGGTTGTATACCTCGCCAGGATCTGGACGTCGGACTTTCCGAATCGACTGTAGACATTAGTCCAGGCGACGACGTAGTCCCCTTGGTGGTTCATCGCGAGTTTGACGCTCGCTGTGGGAACATCCAGCTTGTTCTGGTCGACAAAATAGTAGCTCTCGTCGCTCCTCCCAGGGCTCACCTGGGGAGTCAGGGCTGTGCCGTCATGGCTGTACAGTTGCGTGTACACGTCACCGAACGCGCCATTCATCCAGGCAACCGCGTAGTTACCGTTATCAGCCTCGCCGATTGACTCTGGCGTCGAGTACGTATTGTCCGTCCCCTGGAAAATCTCGACCGGCGGGGCGGTGGTCCCGTCGGGTCCCTTGAGCGGGATCAGGGTCATCAACTGCCGCGCTTCAAGAGCTTCCATCAAAGGTCGAGTCTCTCGGCGGCGGTGCCGTCTCGAATCGATGAGCGAACGGGACGATCGATGGAACCACGTCTGAATCGGTGCGCGTTTCATGGGAAAGCTCCTAGGGGAGTAAGTACGAGGCTGCCCGAACCCTTGAAAGGTCGAAGATCCAGTCGCCGGCCGCCTTCCACGATCGTGGAGGGCGCTTGTCGTTGCGGACGGATCGCGATGCCGTGTCGGAATCGTCTCGATCTTCGTCCGTCTCGTTTCACTTCGTCGAAGCGAAAGTCTCTATCACCTATCTAACGGAATCCTGGACGAACCATACGCGGGCCAAGAAAAATGGTTCACGCCGTCGTGTTCTCGATCGATTCGGTTATATCCCCTATATCGGGGGAACAAACGACACACTCACTTGAGCCGAAATGGAAAGACAATGGACGCCACCAGACCGAGACGGACAAGAGATCGGACCCGTCAGCAGTGGTATGCACGCGAGCGTCAGAGGCGGTTCGCCAGGTTCCTGGGGTTCGGTGCCGCAGCCCCAGCCCCACCGGCGCCCGGACGGAGGGCGGACTCGTGACCGCGGAGTTCGCCGCCTCACGGCCCACAGCACACCCGAAGGACCCCTGCGCGGTATTTGACGTGGGACTGGGACAACTCCCCCGCTACCTGGCCCGGGCGTGGTCCCGCGCCGGGGTCGGAGCCGGGCGGCACGACGACTGCACCCAGGCGGTCCACCTCGAGCTCATCGAGGCCTGGCGACCTGACCGGTACGGCGAGCTCGTCGATGGATAAGGTGTCACGATGGATAAGGTGTCAGGAACCGATTCCAGGCACATCGACGCCAGAAAGTCCTTTTTCGGGTCCTGACACCTTTTCTTTCCACAGGCCAAGAATCACGCGCTCCTCGGACGGAAGTGGACGAGGCTTGCCGTTGTTCTTGGTTGCCCGGTCGTTCACGCCGATCGCCCTGACCAGGAGCTTGTCCTTGCTGAACGGCTTCCAGGAGGACTCCCCAGTCCTCGGCTTTCCCATTTGCCGTGGCTTCGCTCGACCGATATCTTAGCGGTCATGAGTGAACTCACCCGCATTTTGAGCGTCATCGACCGGGGCGATGCCGTCGCAGCCGGGCAGTTGTTCCCACTGGTCTACGAAGAGTTGCGGCAGGCTGGCGGCGCAGAAGCTGGCGAGGGAGAGTCCGGGTCAGACTCTCCAGGCGACGGCTTTGGTTCACGAGGCTTACTTGCGTCTGGTTGGCCCCGCGGACGACCAGCGCCTGGCAGAACCGCGGCCACTTCTTCGCCGCGGCCGCCGAGGCGATGCGACGGATCGTCGTCGAGTCGGCTCGCCGCAAGAAAGGGTTGCGGCACGGGGGCGGGCTCCGGCGGTGCGAGATGGTCGCCGAGGGCTCTGCCATCGGCATCCCACTCGAGGACGTCATCGCGGTCCATGAAGCGCTCGACAAGCTTGCGGCCATAGACGCCCAGGCGGCCGAACTCGTCAAGCTGCACTACTTCGCCGGCCTGACGATCGACCAGGCCGCGGCAGTCCTCGGTGTTTCGGTGCGGAAGGCGTACACCATCTGGTCCTACGCCCGGGCCTGGCTGTTTCGTTGCCTTGAAGGCGAAAACTCGTTCGGAGGCTGACCGGGGCTTTTTTCCTCTTTTCGTGCAGTCTCCTGCCCAGCACGTCGCATTGGGGGATAGAGCCCCTCAGGAAACGGAGACAGATCGATGAACCAGAGCCCCCCGGACGTGAAATCGATATTTGGTCTGCGCCCTGGAGATTCCGTCGCCGGCGGCACGCGCGGTGTATTTGGACGAGGCTTGCGGCACCAATCAATCGTTGCGGGCTGAAGTCGACGGCCTGCTGGCTTGTCTCGGGCGGGCCGGCGAGTTCATGGGCCAGCCCGCGGCGGGAGATGCGACCGAGGGCTACGAGACAATCACCGAGCGGCCCGGCACGATGATCGGTCCGTACAAGCTGATGGAGCAGATCGGCGAGGGGGGAATGGGCCTGGTCTTCGTCGCCGAACAGCAGCATCCGGTGCGCCGCAAGGTGGCGCTGAAGATCATCAAGCCGGGCATGGACAGCCGCGACGTGATCGCCCGGTTTGAGGCCGAGCGGCAGGCGCTGGCGCTCGATGGATCATCCCAACATCGCCCGGGTATTCGATGCCGGCACCACAGAGAGCGGCCGGCCGTATTTCGTCATGGAACTGGTCAAGGGCATCCCGATCGTCGACTACAGCGACCAGCAGCAGCTCACGACCCGGGAGCGGCTGGACCTGTTCCTCTCGGTCTGCCAGGCCGTGCAGCACGCCCACGGCAAGGGGATCATCCACCGCGACCTGAAGCCGTCGAATATCCTGGTCGCTCCGCACGATGGCGAGCCGGTGGTGAAGGTCATCGACTTCGGTGTGGCCAAGGCCATTGGGCAGCAACTCACCGATAAGACAGTTTACACCCGGTTTGCCCAGATGATCGGTACCCCGCTGTACATGAGCCCGGAGCAGGCGGAGATCAACGCGCTGGATGTCGACATTCGCAGCGACGTCTACAGTCTGGGCGTGCTCCTTTACGAACTGCTCACCGGCACGACACCGTTTGACAAGAAGCGGTTCGCGACCGCGGCTTACGACGAGATCCGCCGGATCATCAAGGAGGAGGAACCACCCCGCCCTAGCACCCGGCTGAGCACGCTGGGCGATACGCTCTCAAAAGTCTCGGCTCAGCGCAAGACCGAGCCGGCCAAGCTCTCGGCGCTGGTGAGGGGGGATCTCGACTGGATCGTGATGAAGTCGCTGGAGAAGGACCGCCGCCGGCGTTATGAAACGGCGAGCGGACTGGCGGCGGACGTGCGCCGGTTTCTGGCTGAGGAGCCTGTCGAGGCACGGCCTCCTTCGGCGTGGTATCTGTTCGGCAAGCTGGCACGGCGTCACAAGGTCGCCCTGACGACTACCGGAATCGTGGCCGCGGCACTGATCGTCGGTCTGGCGCTGAGCGTCTGGCAGGCCGTGCGGGCCGCTCGTGCCGAACGGATGGCCATGCAGGCCCAGCATACTGCCGTGCAGGCCGAGCGTGCGGCGGTTGAGCAACGTGACGATGCTAAAGCGCAAGGAAGCCGAAGCCGCCCGGGATCAGCTCCGCCGCACGCTCTATGCAGCCGATATGGGCCTGGTTCAGGCCGCCTGGGAGGGGGGACGGGTCGCCGAGGTCGTCAAGCTTCTGAACCAGGAAAAGGCCGACAACCCGGACCTCTGCCGCTTCGAGTGGAACTACTGGAAGCGTCAGTGCAATCAGGAGACGCGAACGCTTTCTATACCCGAATTGGGATTCTGGAAGTCCTTCAGCGCCGACGGCACGCGCCTCCTTTCCCACTCCCCGCGGGTTCCCGTCAGCCCCGACGGCACGCGCGTGGTTTACCGCGTGATCGACTGGACGGTCTGGGACACGACGAGCGGTAAGAAAGTTGCGTCGCTGGTGTTTCCGGAAGGAGACGCCGAGCACCCCTGCCTGAGCCCCGACGGCTCGCTTCTGGCTATCTGCTTGCAAACCCCCGATGACAAGGCCACAGGGGCACATGAATATCTGTTGACATGCGTCGAAGTGAGCACCGGCCGCCGGCTGGCGGCACTCAGGCACCTGGAGAATAGCCCTGGATCCCTTTCGTTCAGCTCGGACGGCCGGAAGCTGGCGGGAGTTATCACCCCACATGGCGCGGGAGGAAGGCCTGCTCCCGGGGCGGCACTTCATATCTGGGACGCGCGGACGTGCGACGAGATTCGCGTGGTGCCGGGGATGATGTGGGCCTACCAGAGCCCAGCGTTCAGTCCCGACGGCACTCGAGTTGCGGCCGTAGTCGTGGCGGACGGAAGCCCTTCGTTGAGCGAAATCAAGATTTGGGACATCGATAGTAGTCGAGAGGTCGCCTCGTTCCCCACCGCCGCCGCGGGCGGGTTGTGGAGCTGGCTGGGCTTCAGTCCCGACGGTCAAGCGCTGGCGGCTGTCGGCGAGTCGCCGGCGGGCTGTGTGCTGGAGGTCTGGGATATGAAGACAAAGCGATCCCGATTCACCCTCCACGGGCCATCGAACCGCTTCCGATCACAGGCAGTTTTCAGCCCCGACAGCCGCTTAATCGCCTACGCTCTGAGCCAATTGCAGGTGGGTGTCTGGGACGCTTCCAACGGGAGGGAACTGGCACATTACCAGGGGCATCTGACCCAAGTTATCTCGCTCTCGTTCAGCCGCGACGGCCGGAACCTGCTTTCGGCCGATAATAACTCGGGCACGGTGAAGGTCTGGGACGCGCCGGCCACCATCAGCGCGCTGCTTCTGAACCGCGAAGGTTTTCCGTCCGGATCGGCCGTGAGTCCGGACGCACGGCGGATTGTGACAAACCAGACGCTAAAGGTATCCGCGGCAGGCTTGGTGAAGGAATTCTCGGCAGGCGTCGACGTCTGGGACGCGACTGGCCAGTTGCTCCGCTCGCTCACGAGATCCACGGCGCGCAAGGACGAGCCGTCTCGGCTCAACTCCGTGGCGTGGAGCCGCCCGAGGCGACCGCCTCGCCTATGCCACCACCTCCAGGGGCGCGTACATGTCTGGGGGTGGCAGCCTGACCGTCTGGGATCTGGACGGCAAGGAGCTGTTTAACCTTGATGAAGATGGCATCGGCTTCTCAAATGTCGCGCTCAGCCCCGACGGTACTCGAGTTGCGGCCGCGCTGGATCGGAACGCGAAGTTTGAAGAACGAGGCGAGGTGAAGGTCTGGGACATCGCCACCAGACGTTCATTGTACACGATCCCGGCCTCTGGGCCCGTCACCTTCGATCCCGATGGCAAGCACCTTACAGTTGTCGCTTACTCACGCGATCAGCCATCTCGGCTTCTCTTGTACGATGCCGTCACGGGGGCAGAGTACGCTAACTGGGAGATACCAGGCGGCGGAGGTGTTTCTAGGATTTCGTTCAGTCCCGACGGGAAGCGGATCGCCGCCATGGCCGGCTCCTGGAGGCAGCGTGAGCTCATCGTCTGGGAAGTCGAATCGGGCAAATTCAGCAAACTAGGGCAGGCCTCTACGGGCGTCACGTTCAGCCCCGACGGGACACGGATTGCGGCCTTCGTCGGTTCAGAGACGGCCGAGCTCGGACTCTGGGATGCCGTCACGGGGCGGAAGGTGCTCGTGCTGAAGGGACACGCCGGCCGTGAGCCACGTGGAATCGCGTTCCACCCGGACGGGGACCAGATCCTCTCGGTCGCAGAGTGGTCGCCCTCCGGCCCGCGTCGCCTCATACAACTTGAGGTCAAGGTCTGGGACGCGACTCCTTGGCCGGGGAAGCCGTGAAACCGCGCGGATGCTGCAACCGGAGGCCAGCGTTGGCAATTTCGCCGTTCCTGTGTGCGATAATGAATCGATCTGACAGAATGGTCGCGCTGCGCCGTGAGGAGAATAGGGATCATGGCCGGTAAAGTGAAGGTCGGAATCATCGGGTCCGGATTCGAGGCCGACATCCACGCGGCCGCGTTCCAGATCATGCCCGACGAGGCCGAGGTTGTCGCGGTGGTTTCGCCCACGCCAGGGAACCCCGACGCACTAGCTCGAAAATACGGCATAGCTCGCGTCTTCAACGATTATCGGGTGATGCTCAAGGAGCGCGACATCGAGATGGTCACGATTGCCGCTCCTAATGCGCTGCATGCACGGATGACGATCGACGCTGCCCATGAGGGTAAGCATGTCGTCTGCGAAAAGCCCCTGTGCATGACCCTGGAAGAAGCGGACGAGATGATCGACGTCTGCCGCCGCCAGGGGGTGCTTCTGTTGTACGCCGAAGAATTGTTTTTTACTCCCAAGTATGTTCAGGCCAAGCGGATGGCCGATGAAGGAGCTTTCGGTAAGGTCTACCTCGTCAAGCAAAGCGAGAAGCACTTCGGCCCCCACGGCGACTGGTTCTGGGACATCCAGAAATCGGGCGGCGGTGTGTTCATGGACATGGGCTGCCATGGAATCGCCTTCTGCTATTGGTTCCTTAACCGGCCGGTGATCAAGACTGTCTACTGCCAGATGGGCACGTACGTGCACGGTGATAAGACCCGTGGCGAGGACAATACGCTCTGCATCCTCGAGTTCGACGGGGGTGCCGTGGGCTTGGTTGAGAATAGCTGGGCCCGCCGTGGCGGTATGGACGATCGGGTCGAGGTTTACGGCGATGGAGGACTGACTTTCGCCAACTTGCACATGGGCAATGCCTTGCCCACCTATAGCGAGTCTGGCTACGGCTACGCCGTCGAGAAAGCTCCTACCACCAAAGGCTGGTCTTACCCCGTCTACGAGGAGCTCTGGAACTATGGCTTCCCCCAGGAGATGCACCACTTTGCCCGCTGCGCCGGGCAAGGAGACTCCGATGGCCACCGGGGAAGACGGCCGTATTGTCCAGGAAGTTCTGCTCGCCGGCTATCGCTCAGCGAAGATAGGCGCGAAGATCGGCCTGCCCTTCCGCCCGACAGGCGTTAGACGTCCTATCGACCTGTGGCTCGGCACAACAGACGAAGATCCGACCTAAGGTCTCAAGCCGCCTTGT
>CAVXCB010000035.1:0-76292 GCA_963760085.1 uncultured Planctomycetaceae bacterium | reverse complement strand
GGGATGGTGGACGGGTCGAAGACGACGGCCAGCGCCACGTGCATGTGGAGGCTGGGGGTCTCGAGATAGAGGAAGCTGGCGTCGAGGCCGCTGAGTCGCTCCATGAACCTCCTCCTGCTCTCGTCGCCGTCCCCCCACCTGGTCCCGCCCGGCGGCCCGTTGATTGCACCGTGGCGCCAACGGTGTTTTATGTATGGGTGGCCTGGATCTTCTTCGCAGTCAGCATGGTCGTCGCCGCCGGTGAACGCCTTGGTCCCCACCGCCGGGAGCCCTTCACCGCGGTCAGCTTCGCCATGGGATGGATCCCGTCGGAACTCCCGTCCATATGGTCGTCTCGAGGCCGCGGCCACGGTGGCCTTCTCCGTCGCCGGCGCGCTCCGGCCTGGCCCGGCTGGGCTCGCCCTGGTCGTCACCGGCCTGCGGCCTGGTTCCTCCTGCTGGCCGTCGTCGCCCGCCGCTCGGGGGCCGTGGTGGACTAGGCCCTCGAGCGCGGCCAGCGGCCCGATCGAGGCTCCGGGACCGACCTCCGGCCTGCCTGGTCCCACTGGTGGCGCCTGGTCATCGCCGTTCCCCTCCGGTTCGCGGGATCCGCCGGATCCGCAACATCGACTACTGGGGTGACGGCAACTACCGCCACAAGCTCGACGTCCTGAGGCGGCGGGGCGGTGCCCGTGGGTGCCCCGGTCCTGGTCTACATCCACGGCGGGGCCTGGATGATGGGCGACAAGCGTGAACAGGGCTTCCCGATGATGGACGAGCTGGCGTGGAGCAGGATGGGTCTGCGTGACGGTGGGCCGGAGATCGTCTCCGGCCCGTCCTGCTTACGACAACGCTGTGGATCAGCAGATTTGGGCTCAATAAGAATCTGCGCTGATCACTTCGCCGTTCGCCTTTGTGGAAAGTGCCCACCAGGTCGGTTGGCTGATGGAGTTCTTGATGAACTGAACGTGGCCGTCGGCCATCGTCACATTCACTCCGCCTGGGTGGTTGCTCGTCGCGGGTACCGACCAGGACTCGTCCGTGTTGTTACCAACGCTACCGCTGTAGCTGCCAGGACCAGGTCGGCATCCGTTGAAAATCGATTCGTTCGGCGTTTGAACCGAGTTGAACATCGTCATGCCAGGGATGCCGATGATCCACCTATAGCCACGATAATCGACGACCTTGTTGGGACTGGTTAATTGAGTCTGATAATTCAAAAGGAAGCTGGCACACGACTGAATGTCCTGCTGTACGAGGCTGAGCGCATTCGGGATCGCGCTGATATCGTAAACGCGACCGCTCTGCACAGAAAAACTTGCTGGAGTGAAGACCATGTTGCCGCGATACAGGGGATCTCCACTGTACGGCGCATACCGCTGATAACCCGAGCACCGTATCCGACAAGCTGCTCCGCGAACGCCATCGTATTGCTCGTGCCGTCGGTCACGCTCTGGATGCCGTATGACTTCCAGATGGTGAATATACCAGTCGTATCAGTATGACTTGTTAGGAGTGTTGCTGTTGACCTGGTCCTGGGGCATCTAAGTCGTGGTGCCGAAGCAACCTGCGTAATTGCACAGATCCTGAATGCCCGAGTACGGATCGGACGGGCAGAGGAATGCGTTCAGCTTGGTGTTGTAAGCAGTGCTGTTCCGAGGTTGCGCAACACCGAAACCGGTGTCCGGGCAGATCATCAAGTTGCACGAGTTGAAAACCGTCTGTTGCTCAAGATACGGCAGCATCATGGCGAAGCTGCTGTAGTTTTCCCACTCGAAGGGCCCAGAAGGCGGGTTGTACCGGTGGATCCAGCTGGGGAGTTCCGCCCATCGGAAACGAGTTGTTTGCCGAGAGGTAATTGTGCAGGGCCAGACCGATCTGCTTCAGATTGTTCGTGCACTGAATACGCCGGGCTGCCTCGCGCTGATTGCACGGCTGGAAGCAGAAGCGAGATCAACACTGCGATGATGGCGATGACCACCAGCAGCTCGATCAGCGTGAAACCTTTTCTGGAATGGCGAACATGGGTAGCCTTTCGTGCGGAAACGATGTTATGAACGCACACACATTCGTTGGTAGACACCTCCGTTGCGAAGGATCCTTTAGCCCGACCTGGGGGCCGGATCGTTGAAAGAGTCTCTGATCCGTTTTCCGATCGGACCAGAGCAGGAACGCCGAGATACGGACACCTTGGTAGTCATTGCGATTGAAGCGACCACGCCGGGGAGTGATCAAACGCTCAAGAACCCTGCTTTGCTGGGTGATTCCTCAACGGATAGACAAACTTTCGAGCTTGGTTCGCCGGTTACCTGCGACCAGTCTTGCCTTTTTTCGAGGACCTATCTTTTGCCTCTCCAGCATTTGCTTTTGATACTGGGCTTTGACTTCTGCTTTCTGCTCCGCATCGATCTGCGCTTGTTCCACGAGCGTTCCGTCTGCCGGCTTCGAATCACATCCGCTCAGACCGCCCAAGCATATTGGCAGTAATCCAAAGGCAACTACCACCAGGAAACGTGAGCAGAGAATGCGCACAACTTACTCCTCTCAACAAGCGGGAAATCTCTCACAAGCGTGATTGAAGCGGCTACACCATACGAACGCTAGGCAACCCAAAGACAGAAGACAGAGCGCATTTCACCGGCAGACTATAACGCTGGATTAAGAAGAAACGTTGATGTTCTCATCTAGAATTCGCGAAAAAATGTAGTAAGCTCGGTTCATCACTTGCGTTGCGTTTGTTGCGTCAACGATCGTTAGGGATAGCTAGCTCAGAGATTTCTCGAATCACCTATGATTCAAAGCTTGATCCAACCGTCGGAACAAACGGCAAGCCTAATTGGCCACTCGTTGACAATTGATAGCGTGAGAACCCGTGGGTTCTGCACGACCCAGAGCGAATGCCGCGATACTAGCCAGATGGAAGAGCGGATTTCAATCAAAATTTTGGTAAAAACGCCGCTACGTGCATTTTTGGATCTGAAGAGGTGACCGCTTGGCGAATCGGCTCTGAGTCGCGGTCAGGGGGGGAACCGGCTCGGGAGCAGAGGGCCTTTGGTCCATTGGTCGAGGCTCGCGCGAGTCGGCGGAGTGTGTCCTGGACGGATGGATCCTGGGCGAGGTTGTGCTGTTCACGGGCGTCTTCGGTGAGATGGTACAGTTGTTCGCCGACTTCGACTTCGCGGCGCATGTAGGACCACTCCGAATCCTTGAGTGAAGCTCTTGGCGGGAGAGGTGCGGGAAGGCCCCAGTAGTTGCGGTTCTTGGGGTCGTTCGGGACAAGTTCGGATAGACTTGCGGGCTGGACGCCGCCCGACGCGGGGGATGGGTTTTTCCAGAACCTTGTGAGGGAATCGCCCGGGAAAGATGAGCCTGTTGTAAGACCTGCCATATCGACGATCGTGGCGGCGATGTCGCGCAGACTTACGGGGTCGCGGATGGCTAATCCGGTGGCCGTTTTCATTTTGGATGGCGGGATGATGAGTAGCGGTACGCGCACCTCAGTATCAAACAGGCTGGAACCGTGGCAAAAGATATTCGCATGTTCGCCGAAGCTCTCGCCGTGGTCGGAAACGACGATCAGCCAGGTGTGTTCGAGAATGCCGCGTCGGTCGAGCGTGTCGATCAGTTTACCGACCTGTTCGTCGAGATCGGCAATGCAGTCGTCGTAGGCATCGGAAGCGAAGGCAACGCCAGAGGGTGACACGGCGGTTTTGTCCATTTCCTGCCAGTGATCAATGAGTATGCGTTTATATTCGTCGTCGGGCTCGGCGCCGAAACGACGGAGCCTTCCGGGCTTGAGCACATAACGGTAATGAGCGTCGAAATAGTTCAAAAACGCGAAGAAGGGGCGAACGGGTTGGTCACGTGTGGAGAGCCAATCGAGGAGTTCTCGGTTCACTTCGGCTGCGTCTTTGCGGTTGCTATCGAGCGATTCGTGGATGAATTCCACGGCGTCAAGACAGCCGATGTATTGGAGAATGTCCCTGGTGAAGTAGATCACGACTTCGTAGTTTCCAAGTGCGCGACTGACCATGACGCAGGTCTTGAGGGCCGTGAGATTGGGGAATATATAATCTTCATAATGTGTAAAGCCACGGGACAACCCAGAGCTGGAGCCACAGAACCACGTATTGGCGATGAAGCCGGCGGTTGCGTAGCCGTGATTTCCGAGGAACTCGGCGATCGTGGGCTTTTGGTTATCGAACGGGGTGAGCCAGCCGAGCGAGAGTTCGTGAAACCACCGGCCTGTAAACATGCTCGCATGTGACGGAAGCGTCCACGAGGATGTGGATCGGGCGCAGTCGAATCGGATACCGCGGGTGGCGAGTTCGTTGAGAGTGTTGGTCGTGGCTCGGTTGTAGCCGTTAACGCTGGCGTGGCTGGCGGCGACGGTGTCGAGCACCAGCATGAGAACGTTCGGCGAGCCGGGTGGTGGAAGCGGTCTGGCGTTTTCAGCGACCTGTTTGGAGTGATCGCGATACCAGATAGAACCAGCGAGGATTGCCACGATGGTCAATGGCAGCGAGAATCCGGCAAGGAGGAAACGGATGAAATCGCCAGCGGTTGCGTTCGATGATCGGGACGATCCTTACGGCGATTCCGGCCGCAATCAGCAGCAAGGCTGTGGTATAGATCTTGGGAAGCACCGCCAGGAGCGAGGGGAGAAGCGTGAAGGCGGCGAGCGCGCGAGTGAAGAGCCAGCGGCCGCGGTGAGGCCAAATCAGCACGACAGCGGAGCCGATCACTGCCAGCGCGATGAAGATGCAAAGGTTGGCAACCGGGATCAGCCATACGAAGTGGTGGCTGAGTCTGAGGATCTGGTCAGCATCGAAGAGACGCTTGCGAAGTAGGATGGCGGCGACTTCTAGCAAGCCGGCAACCAGTCCGCACCAGGCTGACAGCGCGATGATCGTCTGGAGCGTGGGTCGGAATTGGGGAGGGACCGGATCTGTCGAGCCGATCGCACTGCCGGTGCTGGTGTCGACGGGGGTCGAACTGGTCATCGGCGTCCGTCGGATACGGGGCGCGTGTTGCGGGTTGACGGGATCATGTTCGCCTTGCGTTTCGTCGGTATTCGTGATCGAAGATCTTGAATGATCAGCCTATCAGCAGCGAAAACGACTGGCAAGTTGAAATGAAGTCCCGTTTCGAGCCAGCGCGTGTTGGAGTATCGCTGCTCCACCGGGATGGTGGCTTTGGATATGATAGCGTCGCAACGTGGCGAGATGGATGGAGATTGTTAAGACGATGATGGCAGCAAGAACCGCGGCGAAGCAATCGGGCAGAAGGGACAAACCACCGCGGCAGAGAGCGCTGGGAGTTGGCTTGCTGGTGGGTGCTGGTCTGATCATTCGGTGGCTGGATTTGGTGGAGTGATCGTCGTTATAAGGACGCTATGCTCGAGATTGAAGATCAAGTGGCTAGGGGCCGATATTCGGCGGCTTGCCGGAATCTCGAGGCACTGCTGGTGCGGAAGGCGGACGTGAACGGGGGGCTTCGTTATCTGTTGGGATGGTGCGAGCTGGCGCGGGGGCATATCGAGGCAACGGAAGAAGCGTGGGCGAGTGTCGTGCCCGGGACTGAGTTCTCGGAACGCGCGATCTTGGGCCGGATGCGGCTGTTGCAGGAAGACGGAAGGCTTGCCAAGGCTGAGCGGCTTGTGAGCGAAGCCGCCAGGGATCAGCGGAACAATCGAACATCGCTCATGGTCGGGCTCGTTCCGATCATGATCGATTTGGGCCGGCAGGATGAGGCGACCGAGCTGATTGAGGATCGGTGGGAATACTTGAACGCCCTTGGGCAGGGAGCGCTTGACCCTGCGATCAAACTTCTGCTTCGCCACGTTGAAGTGACCACTGGGGCGGTGGCGATCGACGCGGTGCGAACCTCACTGGACGAGGCCGCGAAGCTCGCCCCCGACGATGATCGGGTGTGGCTGGGACGAGCAAACCTGGCGATCCGCACCGGCGACATGAAAGACGCGGAGCGGTGGCTGGACCAATGCGAGAAGAAACGGCCGGACGATCGCGCCGTTTGGCGAGCACGACTGGAATGGGCCATGGCAACGGACCGCATTGACGCTGTGGAACGCGCCATGACGCACATGCCGGATGTCGCGTCACTCTCCGCGGATCGGCACCGAATCAACGCGTGGCTTGCCGGCCATCGCGGTGATTTCGCGAAAGAGCGCTCGGAGCTGGAGCTGTTGATTGCGGCTGACCCTGGCGACCTCTCGGCATTTGATCGTTTGATCGACCTCCACAAGAAAGGGAGCCAGCCGGCCTTGGCGGCCGAGGTTTTTCAGAATAGGAATGCCGTGCGTGAACTGCTGGGTCGGTACATGATGCTGCATGGCCGGAAGCAACCGATTCGCGACGCTGAAGAATTGGCACGGATTGCGGAGCAGCTTGGGCGCGGGTTTGAGGCGCGAGGGTTCTTGACGATTGCGGTTTTCCAGGAGCCGGGGCGGAAGGACTTGAGGGAGAAGCTGCGGACATTCGATTCCAGGTTGCAACGCTAGACGCGGGTTGGATGCAGGCGATGTCCACGAATTTGCCAGCTTATAATACTTGTTATTTATATGAATATTGAAGATGGAATCGCAGTCGAGCCGGGCGCGGTTGTGTCTGCCGCGAAGCCTACTTTGCCTGGCGTTGGGGCGGGCGCGGTGATCTTGATCGGGACCTGGATCGGTTTGATCGCGGGCTTTGGCGACGTTGGCTTCTTGGTGGTGAACAAGCGATGCTCGACCCGCGACTTCTATCACCTCGGGCGAACTTTCCCCTGGATCGTACCTCTGAGCGTGATGGTCATGGTGACTTGCGCCGGCGATCTTGGTCGCTTTGCTCGGCGGATTCGCGGGTCGGTACGGCTTGGCTTGCCGGTGCTGTTGCTTTCGTTCGTCGGGTTTCTTGGATCTGTTCGCACGGCTTCGGCTCGAGCTGTGGGCCTCGTTGATCATATCCATCGCGATGGCCGTTCAGTCGGTTCGACTGGTACGGCTCGCGGCCGGTCTGATTCTTGCAGCTGGTGCGGTGGACCGTAGCGTTATTCGATGGGCGAGTCTGGTCGGCGGCCATGTTCGTCATGCTTGGCGGACGGCGTCTGGTCGGAGTATCGCCAGCAAGCGACCTTGCCGCCGGCGGCGGCTGGAGCGCAGAATGTGCTGCTCGTTGTCTGGGACACGGTGCGGGCCGCGAACACCAGTTTGCATGGGTATCCGCCGACCGACGACACCGAACCTGGAGCGGCTGGCGACGCCGCGGAGTGCGGTTCGACCGCGCGTTCTCGACGTCGTCCTGGACGCTGCCATCACATGCGAGCATGTTCACTGGACGCTGGCCGCACGAGTTCAGGGCCGACTGGAAGAGCCCGTGCGGGACGATGTACCGACGCTCGCGGAATATCTCGCCACGCGTGGATACGACACAGCGGGGTTCGTGGCGAATCTCGATTATTGCAGCCGGGAGACCGGGCTTGCTCGCGGGTTTGCTCATTACGAGGATTTTCCGCTCAGCGTCTTCGATACCTTCATTCGTTACACTGCGCTCGGGCGGCGGATCGACGTCTCGTCGTGCGATATCTAGATTGACTCGGTACTGGAGAGATAGACCGGGCACTGGCACGACCTGATCCTCGCGGTCGAGAGAACACCTGAAGAATGCGGATGCGATCGATCAGGCGTTTCTGAGATGGTTGGGAAGGGCGGCCGAGACAGGCGCGGCCGTTTTTCGCGTTCCTCAATTACAACGACGCGCATAGCCCGTATGAAGTTCCGGACCAATCGATTCCGGGTTTTGGGCGCCGGCCCGCGACATCGTCGCGAGCGGCAGACATTGCAGGGATTCACCGAGATCGACAAGATGAAACTTTCAATCGACGACGTACAAATGGCCATTGATGTCTACGACGATTGCATTGCTTATCTTGATCGACGGCTCGGAACGCTGCTTGATGAGCTGAGCCGCGCGGTGTGTTGGAGAATACGCTGATGGTGTTGGGGATTCTAGAGAAAAGGTGGAAGCTTCTGGCGACCAGGAACCTGTCATCGCAATTCTGGTGCGTATCGGCCGCGGATTCTTGCCGGCATTCGGAGAGGCCCGTCGAGAACCCACACCCCCTAGAAGCAACACTAACGCGGAGTCTCACCCACGGTTCGTCTGTCTGGCATTGCGCTCGTCTCGATCGTGTTCGCCTCGTCGCCTGTGTCCGCCCAGCCAAACTTCTCCTTTTTTGAACCGGTCGAGCCCGCACGAAAGATCCAGGTGATGGTCCATCGTGGGATGGCGATGGCGGCCCCGGAGAATTCCGCAGCGGCAATCAAGATGTGCGCTCAAGACTTCTGCGAGTGGGCCGAGATTGATGTGCGGCTCACGAAGGATGGTCGCCATATCATCATCCACGACGACACGGTCGAAGGGACGACGAACGGTATGGGGCGGGTAACCGATCTCACCCTTGACGAGTTGAAGAAACTCGACGCGGGCGCGTAGTTCGCGCAGCGATTCGCCGGGAACCGACTGATGACATTGCCCGAGGAGAACACGTCCTCCTGCATGACGGCACGCTCAACCGGACCACGCAGGGGAAAGGGAGTGTCCGCGAAATGACGTTCGAGGAAGCGACAAGGCTGTCCGCGGGAATCTGGTTCGGCAAACCTTTCCGCGAGAGTGCGAGTGCCATCCTTCGACGACGGGACTGACGTCGCTCGGCGACAAGATGGGGGTCTACCTCGACGCTGAAAGACATCGCTCCCGGGGCACTCAATGCCGCGATTCGCCACTACCACCTCGAAGATCGCCACGTGGTCTACCAATCGGTTAACTACTGTGACAACATTCGCAAACTCGACCCAATGGTCCGTACTCTGCCACCTTTGAGACGACTCTATCAACTCGACACCATCGCCGCCATCAAACCCTACGGCGTCGATGCCGAGTGGTCGATTCTATCAAAGGAAATGATCGCCAAGTGTCATGAAAATGGTCTTCAAGTCTTCTCGGATGCGCTCGGCGAAAACGAGGCGTCGAGCAGTCCCACAAGGCAATCCACTGGGGAATCGACTGCATCCAAACGGACCACCCGCTCATGTGCTAAAGACCATTGGACTACTGGCGACAAAAAGCCCCGGTGACATGGCACTGATCCGGAGCCCTGCCTGGCATGGAGCCTGTCAGGGACTCCTTTCATAGCGATGCCGGCATCGTCAGACTCGCCGCTTTGGCACATGAGGCCAGCTCATCAGCGAGGCTCCAGCCGCTCATCCCCGAAGAGGCGCAGGGCGCGGACGATCGCCTCGCCGAGCACCCGCGACAGCACCCCGATGCGGACCTCACCTTCGGCGTCCTCGGCGACGCGGCGGATCGCCTCGGTCTGCTGCAGCGTCTCGCGAATCTGCTCATCGACCAGCGACCACATCCAGTTCGCGGCCTGCGCGGCGCTGGGCTTTGAGGGCGCCCGAGCGCTCCTGCTCTCGCGTCCGCTCGACGACGATCCGCCAGATGTCGTCGAGCCCGGAGCCGTCGAGCGAGCTGCAGGTGACGACGGGAGGCTGCTCGCCGCCGCGCAGGAGATGCATGGTCGCCCGCGTCTTGCGGGCGACGCCGCCGAGCACCAGGCCGCTCGGCGAGGGCCGAATGAAAGCGTTGGGATCGGCACTGAGGCGGACCATCCTGGTCTTGTCGCCCAGCGGACTGGCGCCGGAGCGGACGCTCGAGGGATCGATGGCGAGGACGGCGAGGCGATGGCCCGCTGCGGTCAGCCGGCAGCCCAAGGCTTCGATCAACACGCTCTTGCCGGCGCCCTGCACGCTTAAGGTTGCCGTCGCTGTTCTGCGCCGCATTTCGTCAAAGCGTCGAGGGCCGCCGCGACCGCGCCGGACCGCGCCGCTCGATTCATTCGGCGCAAGCCGGGGAGAACTGGTTGAGATCAAGCTCAGGGAGCATGGCTCCGTGCTCGATCAGATTGCGATGCACCTTGCACACGCGATCGCGATCACTTGCCCTGGAAGACGGGCGGTCGCTTGTCGAAGAACGCCTTGACGCCTTCTTTGAGGTCGTCGCTCCGAAATGCGGCTCGCCGCGCTGCTTGAATAGACTCGAACTCGTCGGCGCTCATGGGGAGCCCCTGCTCAGGCTGCTCAGCTCGGCCTTCACGACCGAAACCGCCAGAGGCGCACGGCTGGCGATCGTCGCCGCGATCTCCATCGTCGTCGCCTCCAGCTTCTCGGGGCTCACGAGACGATTGAGCAGCCGAAACGACAGGCATCTTCGGCCGAGAGGGGATTGCCCGTGAAGACCATCTCTTTGATGATGTGCAGGGGTAACACCCCAAGGAAGTGCGACATCCCCGCCGTATTGTAGGAGATCCGAGCTTGACTGGAGTGATGGCGAAGGTCGTCTTGGGTGTACCGATCGCAAGGTCACAAGTCACGGCCAGGTCACAGGCCGCGCCCAGACGCTGCTGTGAAGCATGGCGATCACCGGCACCGGGCAGTTCCGGACGCGCTGGAGGACTCGTTCAAATCCCGTCGTCCAGGTCACGGCGTCGCGGCCGTCGAGCGGTATCTCGCGGATGTCGTGACCCGCAGACCAGATCTTTGTGGTTGGATTCGCGCGGATGATGACAACTCGGACATGGGCTTTCTCAAACTCGTCGAAGGACGCGAGAAGCTGATCGCAAACGTCGCTGCTGAGCGGATTGACGGGCGGTTTGCTGATGGTCGCGATCCCGATGTGATTCGCGATCTGCGTCGGGCACACGGATTGGACCGGACTCTCTGCCATGATGCTCCACCTCGCCGGATTGCTTGCGCAATTTCGTTTCCTTGCTAAGCGCCAGAGATTGGTGAGAGCTTGATCGAGCACCTTGTCGGCCCGACCGCTGATCACGGGTGCGTGTTGGATGCGTGAGAAAGCAACAATCGTGCCGGGAAGTCAACACAAGGCTTTCACAAGCCAAGTGTCGGCTCGATCAGGACCGAAACGCTACTGAAGGTCGCCAACCCCGCCAACGACGCTGGACACGGCGGCGATCTATTTGGCGGGGAGCGGCCAGGGCAGACATTGCCACAAGCATGAAAAAAACTGGTCACGTGTATAAAACGATTGCCACATAGAGGTCTGCATGCACCCTTGGGAAGCCAGTCGGACAGGGCTCGTCGAAGTGCTCGAAAAAGCCCCTCGTCAGACCTTTCCGCTCGAAAAAAACAGGCGCGAATCGTCTCAATTCCATCCTCACGACCGCGCCCAGCCGCTCAAAAGCCGGCTCTTACCCCCTCGGCACGACGATTGCTTCGGCTCTTCTGCACGACGAAGCCGAGCTGCAGCATTACCATGCCTCGCTGGCCGAAGACTTCTGCAACGCTTGATGGCACGTGACCGTTTGTTTTCGGGCCCAAGGTGCTGGAGCTCCTGGCGAATACCGGCACGCCTTGCAGCGCGTCCGCCAGGGGCATCTCAGCATCCCCAAGGACTCAGTCGTGAGTTACGAGACGGCGATCAAGGCTGACAAGTTCCTGCTCCTCGTCCACGGTACTCCGGACGAGGCGGCACGCGCGAGAAGCTGCCCGGCACCCAGGGGGCAGCTTCGGTCGAAAGCCACGGTGGAGGTCAAGCCGACGGACACCGACGCGCGCGCGTCCCGTCGTCGGGCCGGACAACCCGCCCGAGCCCGACCGGGTCGCCGAACACAAGGCACAGGTGGGTTTCCCAATGATGCGCATCATCGAGCCCGGCAGACTCCCCTGGGTTTCCTCGGCGATCATGGGTTGGACGCTCGCCGGCTGGCACGCGGGCGCCATGGGGCAGGAGGGATCGCCCTCGATTCCGCCGATCGACCCCCTTCCCCGTCCGGCCGTTTCGCCCTCGGATCCCCAGCAAGAACTACTCGATCGCCTGCTCAAGATGGAGCAACGTCTCGACGGGTGACGAAACGGAACGAGGAGCTTTCACGGGAGGTCCAGGAGCTCAAGGCGGTGAATCGGGACCAGAGCCAGCGGTTCCCTGCGGTACCCGATGTGACGAGGTCCAACGCAACGCGGGCCGGCGGCACCACCGGTGGCTCGCGGCCCAGCGCGGGGGGCGGCTCGGCGACGGGCGGCGGCGACCCGACGACCATGGCCGTGCCCAAGAGATCGGTAATCCCCATCTCGGCAAGCTGCCGATCAAGACCTACTACGACTTCGACAACGACGGCTTCGGCTTCTCGACCGAGGATGGGGAGGTCACGCTCGACATTCGCGCCTTGACGCAACTCGACGCCCGGATCTACCAGCAACAGAACCAGTTTCCCGTCAGCAGCGGCTTCTACAACCCCCGGACCCGCATCTACTTCGAGGGCCAGCCTCACCAAGCCCATCCAGTACGAATTCTCGTTCCAGAACACGTTCGACACCGTCGGGTTGCTCGACGCCTACATCAATTTCAACTACGACCCGCGGTTCCAGCTCCGGATCGGCCGCTACAAGACGCCGTTCACTTATGAGTTCTACCGTATCCACGTCTGGCATCTGCTCGCGCCGGAACGGTCGCTCTTCGCCAACAATTACGAGGGCAATCGGCGCTTCGGCCTGATGGGATGGGGTTCGATGTTCGATAATCGGATGGAGTACGCCGTAGGGACCTTCAACGGTCAGCGGAACTCCTACCAGCCGTTTGACAGCCACCAGGATGTCATGGCCTTCCTCAACTTCAAGCCGTTCTACAACCGGGAGGAAGGCTTCCTGCTGCGGGACCTCCAGTTCGGCGGCTCGGTGGACGCGGGGAACGAGAACCAGCCGACCGGTCCCGCCGTGCTGCGGACCAATTCCGCGCCAGCGGCCGCCGGGGTTGACACCAGCGGGGCCGCCAACGCCGCTTCGTGCCCTTCCTGGCGTTTAACCCGAACGTGCGCGAGCGGGGGCTAAGGGGACTCTGGGAGCGGCACGCGGCCTATTACTACGGCGGTCTGACGCTGCTGGCGGCGTGGGAGGGTGGCTACGAGAGCTACGCCCTCGGGACAACGGGAGCGCCGACTCGCATCCCGATCGGCGGCTGGTTCGCGCAGGTCGGCTACATCCTCACGGGCGAAACGCTCCGCGACCGCACCTTGATCCAGCCCCTCCGACCCTTCGATTTGCGACGCGACCGCTTCGGCTTGGGTGCCGTTGAGGTGACGGTGCGCTGACAGCATGCTCGAGCTGAATCGCCGAGTCTTTACCGACGGTTTTGCCGATCCGAACCTCTGGACCAATTACACCCAGATGGTTGACGTCGGCTGCAACTGGTATCTCAACAAATCTGTCAAGATCTATTTCGACTGGGAGCACGCCATTTTCGGTAGCCCGGTGGTCTACAACACCAATGACGGGCGCAAGTCGTCCAAGAGCGACCTGTTCTGGTTCCGGTTCCAATTCTACTTCTGATCGGCAGCGTCGCGCCCCCGGGCGCCGAGCGTACTCTTGGGATAGCGAGTTGATGACTGGCTGAGTTTTGGGAGCGGGACGCGGAGGACCGCGAGCATGCCCAATGGCAGCGAAAAGTGCCGCGCCTCCGCGCCGCCGGTCGGATGCGGCGACATCCGACCGGCGCGGCGAAGGAGGTCGAACCCGATGACGGTTACGGGTTCGCGCCGGTATTTGATGCAGGCAGTCCTGTGCCTGAGCGTCGGTGTCACCGGTCGCTTCGGGTGCGGTCGCCTGGCGAGGGCCCAGAGTCAGGCCACCCCTGTGGGAGGTGTGCCTTCCGCCGACGTCGCTGTGACCATCGCCCCGCCCGTTCCCACTTCGCCGCCGTCCGATTTTGCCAATCTGGTCGGCGTGGCCGAGGCGGAAGGTTCGACATCGGGCTCCGAGTTCCTCCCGGAAGCGCTTACGCCCGATGCCTGGGCGGGAGGCGAGGTGGGGCTGCTCGGTATGATCCGCGAGTCGATGTTCGGGAACCAGAGCGACCTCTGGCGGCCAGTGCCTCTGAGCACGTTCTTCAGCGAAGGCTGGCTCAAACCTTGGTATAACTATCCCCGCAGCACCACCGGCGTTCCCCGACAGGCTTGGATCAACGCGTATGAGGGCGTGTTCTACCGCCTCTGGTTCCTCGACTTCACGTACGTCAATAACACCGGGCAGAACGGCAACGCGTATCTCGGTTCGTTCACGATCTTCACGCCGATCAGCCAGCGGTTTCAGTTTCTCTTCAGCGTGCCATTTATCCAATCAGACAAGGGGGGGCTGAGCAACACTTACCACGGCAACTTCGGCGACTTCGCCGTCTCGCCCCGTTTCCTGCTCTGGGAGACCCAGGATTTCAGCCAGGTCGTCGAGTGCATCGTCCGCACACCGACCGGCAGCACAGTGAATGGGAACGGGCAGACCACGCTCACGCCCCAGTATGACTTCTGGTATGGCGGCCTGCCCAGTGCCGGAGTGATCCGGGGCGGCACTGGCGTGACGATACCGACGAACGACGCGGGGGTTACCTCAACGGTTGCCGGGAGACCCACCACCGTTCCCGGGTCGCGCACCACGTTTAACTACGACTTGGCTGTCGGCAAGTACTGGACTCCGCACGATGCGACCCCGGGCGATTTGGTCACTTACCTCTCGATCAGCGGCCACACCACCCTGGACGACCGTGGCCCCAGGTACTCTTACCTCAGCCTCACGCCGGCCTTACGCTTCCATGTGACCTACGACTATTACATCAGCGCCGGCATCGAGGTGCCCCTGACAGGGCCCAAGAATCAGAGCTTCACTTACTCGCCGATTTTCTGGTTGACGAAAGTCTGGTGACCCGGGCCGGGAGCAAACTGGGCTCTTCTCCGGAAGCAGTCCAAGCATAGTCACCACTCGACGTACCCGATCAGCTTGTTGTTCTCATAAATTGCTCCCGCGGGAATCTGCGTTCCTGCCGGGAACGTCGAATTGAGCAAGTAAGCATGATCTCCGACTGTCGAGGCGCTGCCCAGCGACGTGCCGGAAACCACTGCTCCATTGCCGATTGTGACATTGTCTCCGATGACGACCTTGGTGGTACTGGTGCTGCCGCCCAGGATCGTCGCGTTGTTGCCCGCGACGAAGTTCTGGCCGATGGAGAGCGCACCGCCCGAGAGTGCGTTGATTGTCACCCCGTTGCCCGTATGGCCGATCGAGCCGATGTTGATCGGCCCGCCCATGTCGGCGCGGATCGCGTTTCTCCGCCCAAGTTGATGGGCGACCTGTTTGGCCTGCTCGTTGAAGACCACTGCGCCCGTGATCCGGGCAGGGAAGTTGTTAAGGGTCGCTGCGACCAGCCCTTGGTGCGGTGATACGAACTTGGGACTGGCGCCCGCAGGAAGGTAGGGAGTGCTCGCGGTTGCAGAACCCGGCTCCGAGTTGGCACCCAGGATCGTCGCCAGGTTGCCGTTGTAGATTCCGCTCACCGTGGTGCCGGGACTTGCACCTGTTGCCGACTGGCCCTGGTAGAGCGTGTTGTACCCTGTACCCAGGGACTGATTGGCCATCAGCTCGCTGTCAATGGCGCTCAGATCACTGCTCGTGACCCGCACAACCATGCCGAGCGCGGGATCAGAGGCCTCCGCATTCGTGGTGACATTCTTGCCCGCAAGGACGATGTATCCTGATGGGACCGTCACACCGGGTCCGACCCGCGCCAGGGCGGAGACAATCGCCCCGGGCTCGATGTTGGCCTGGTCGATCAATGCACCTGGCCCGATCTCCGTTGCCTTGGCCGAGGCGCCATAAGTGCCGATCGTGCTGGGCCCGAGGATCTGGGCTCCGTAGCTGACCAGGACATGATCGCCGATCAGGACCTGGGGAGCGGGGGCAGTGTGCGAGTGCAGGGGGTTGGCCACGATCGTGGCGTTGTCCAGGATGTCCGTGCCGCTACCGATCTTGATGATGCCATCATGAGCATTGAGAGTCGAATACGGCGCGATAAAGCTCGGTCCACCGACAATCACGGCATATCCGTTGTTGATATTCGCCGTGGGGTCAATGAAGGTCGCCAGCTTCGCTGCCGTGCCGAAGGGCAAAACCGGAGTGTTCGGCCGAACCGCGCGAAATCCGACGGGATCGTGGAACACCGAGTAGAGCTCAGCCGTTGACACGTAGGGAGGCCATGTGCCACTGAGTAGCTGTTTCCTTTCCAGCACCTCGTTCCAGGGCTGGAATTGTACTGACCGCCGATTGTTTCGATCGGACCGATCCATCTTGACACCTCGTCCTGCGGCCCAAAGCGGCTGCGCCGGGATTCACGCCCGGTCAATCCCTTGCCTCTGCATATCGACCGTTCCACAAGAACGCACTGTATGGGACTGTCGCCGATCCGCAACAGGAAAGCCCGAAGACGTATTATTCTATCTGTTGGATTGATTCTATCGAAGAATAGGCTGAGTCACGGCCCGCGTCCGGAACCCGAACAAGAGGGGCTTGAACAGGTTGTGCGTCAAGTCAAGCATGCCTGCCAGGTAAGCCAGACCCCGATCGACCTGATTCTTGTCGTCTCCGGGGCGGTTGCGACGAAAGGTGAAAAGCTCTCCGGATTCGCGGTTGCTGGAAACGCCTCGTGCGGAGGTAAAACGAGTCCCGCCTCTTTTCGTTATAGACCAGCCCCCAGGCGTGCCGATCGTTCCGGAGACGGAAGAATCCGCACACGGAGCATTTCGCGCAGCCCGGTCTCCGAGGACGGTGTCGGATGTGCAAGCCGATCGCTCGCCTACTTCGTGACCGGCGAACAGATCGAGCGTCGCACGACCGTCGTGCCCCTGCGGCCGTCTCGCCCGCTCTGCGGCAATTGGGCCCGGGCGCCATCGAGCCGTTCAAATGTCGGCACCAACGTGGTACAACAATTGCCACATGGATAAAACAACTGTCACATAAATGACTGCATGCGACCTTCGGCAGCGAGCCGGGCAAGGCTCGTCGAAGTGCTCGGAAAAGCCCCTCCTCACGCCTTTCTACCAAAAAAACAGGCGAATCGTCTCAATTGCGTCCTCACGACCGCGTCCAGCCGCTCAAAGGCCGGCTCTCACCACCTCGACACTACGATTGCTTCCGCTTGTCTGCACGACCAAGCCAAGCTGGAGGATTACCATGCCTCGCTCGCCAAAGACTTCTATTCGGTCAGAACTGCGCGATTGGTAACGAGTTTGAATTAAGGCTTGCTCATCCAAGCATCCCTGTTTGCGACCTGCCCGGCGACATAAAACAAGAAGGTAGGCACATCAGCATTTCTCGAAAAGCGCACTCCCCAATTCCGATCACTTGAGATGCATTCATGAATTTCATCGCGCAGAAACGATCCGGCGATCCGCCGAGGCAGGAAGTCACCGGCATCAGGAAGAACTGGGGCTGGTTCCTGGCCTTAGGAATCGTCCAGATCATCACAGGCACCTTGGCCGCCGGCTTCGCCTTTAGCTCGACCCTCGCCTCGGTCGTGACACTTGGCGTCCTGCTCCTGATTGCCGCCGCCGCCCAAATCGCCGCGGCGCTGTTGGCTCGTGACTGGGACGGGTTCTTCCTGTTCCTGTTGCTCGCGATCCTCTATGCGGTCGCCGGATTCTTGACGCTTCGTCATCCGCTGCTTGCCGCGGAGGGTCTGGCCCTCATGCTCGCGGCGCTCTTCCTGGTCGTTGGACTGTTCCGCATCGCCGTCGCCCTGATTGATCAACTCCCGTCCTGGGGTTTGCTTCTGTTTAACGGGATCGTCACGGTGCTGCTGGGCCTCGCCATCTGGCGGCAGTGGCCCGCGTCTGGCCTTTGGGTGGTCGGCGTGTTGGTCGGCATCGAACTCATCGTGAACGGCGTGACCTGGTCGGTGCTGGCCGTTGGCGTGCGCACCGGGCAGCACGGTTGACCGGTCGAGGAGGCAACGACAAATCCGAGAGTGGACCAGTTCCGTAACACCATGCGACATCGGCTCGACGCCGTCGCGTGGCGGGTCAAACGTCAAAATCTTCACCGGCCCACTACTGCGGGTATCCCGGACCTGTGAGCTGGCGGCCTTCAAGGCCGCCGCCTTGGTCGATCCCGACCTGCTCGAGTGGAACTACGGTGCTTACGAGGGCAAGACGACGGAGGACATCCTCAAGGAACGGCCTAACTGGCAGATGTCCGCGACGGCTACCCTGGCGGCGAATCGGCGGCACATGTCAGCGCCGGGCAGACTGGGTCGTGCGTCGGGTGCGGGCCATCGAGGGTAACGTACTGCTGTTCTCGAGCGGGCATTTCCTGGGGGTGCTGGCTGCCCGCTGGCTCGGTCTCGAACCGGAGGCCGGCAAATTCTTCTTTCTGAGCACGGTAAGCCAAAAACTCTGGCTTCGGTCGGACCGTGCCGCCATTGGACGAGCGCGTGGCCAGGAGCAAGAGGCCTTCGCCCCCTTCTTACCGCTAATCGATGTCTTGGGGCGGTACGGCGCCGTCTCCGCCAACCTGGCTCCTGGACGCGCCGCGAACGAGGGATTCCTCCTGTCGACCACTCTCGGGACCCGCAGCTACGCGCAAACCAAACTGGGGCTGGAATGGATCTTGTACGATTTCGGCAGGACCGGAGGCCGCTGCCGCCAGGCGGTGGCACGTGAACGCATCGCCGAGCTCCAGGGCGTTCGGGCCGACCAGACCGTGGCGTTCGACGTGGCCGCCGCTTACCTGGACGTCCTCTTGGCCCGCGCGTCCCGCCGGGTGCAAGAGGAAGCGATCCGCTGCGCCGAGGCGATCCTGGCTGACACACGGACTCGCCGGGAGGCAGGCGTGGTGTTGCGCGAGGACGTGCTGCGTGCGGACGTGCAACTGTCGGAGAGCCGCGAGGCCCTCGTCCTGGCCCTAGAGGCGGAATTCGACGCCGTGGCCCGCCTGAACAACGCCATGGGACGCAACGCCGGCTTGCCGCTTGAGGTGATCGACCTGGAGGCTCAGCCGCCATTGCCGAGGGCGCTGGCCCACTTCCTGGAGCAGGCGGCGGCCCAGGCAGCCCGAGCGCGAGCCCAGGCAGAATTCAGCAGAGCCGAGCAGGCGCTGGCGGCGCGGATCGGCGAAGAACATGCGCTGGTCGCGGAGGCCAAGGCGGAGCTCGAGGAGGCCAGGCTCAACCTGGAATGGACGCGCATTTATGCTCCGGCCAACGGTTACGTCACCTTCGTCCAGCTCCGCGAGGGCTTCTACGTCCATGCCGGCGAGCCGGTACTCACCTTTATCGACGCCGACCAGTGGTGGGTGGTCGCCAACTATCGGGAGAACAGCCTGGAACACATCCGGCCGGGGCAGCGCGTCGGCCTCACCTTCAACACCTACCCCGGGCGCATCTTCCCCGGCGTGGTGCAGACCGTGAGCTGGGGAGTGAATCAGGGACAGGGGAAACCCTCGGGCAACCTGCCAGCCGTCAGCGAGCCGCCCAACTGGATCCGGCTCGCCCAGCGCTTCCAGGTGTGGGTCATCCCCGAGCTGCCGGAAGGACATCCCATCCGGGTCGGGACCACGGCCAGTGTGGTCGTGTACACCCGGGAGAAATACTGGCTCAACGCGGTGACCGAAATCTGGCAGAAGATCGTGGCCTATTGGGATTACCTATATTGAGAGCCAGGTGAGCGGTGGGTGGTAACGTTCGTTACCGCTAGGTACTTGGCGGTGGAGAGGGGTCAGTGTGGCCTGTCGCACCGCCGATGGCATTAGGCTTCCGCCAACGGAGCAGTTGCGGTTGCCAGCGGGATACTGCGGAGCGGCGGCGTCTGCGTGGTCAAGCTGCCCGCTCATGTTCGGGAGGCATCCGGAAGAGTACGATGTCGCGAACGCGCCGACGCAGAGCTGCGAAAGAGGAGAGTCTATGGCTACCTTCCCACGAAACCAGAAATTCATCATGGGGGGCATGGTCGCCCTGTCGGTTCTGATAATCGTCGTCGATATGGCCAACGCCTGTGGGCGAGCCGACGTCGATTTTCTTCGTGGCCGTGGTCGGGGCCAGTATGTGGTTGCCGGGGCTGCGTCCCATCTTCGTTGCCGCCCTCACTTGCACTGTGCTCACCGCCCTGACCTTTTTCTTGGAGTTCCTTCCTGGCCCAACCGAAATCGACCTGGTAAATCGCGGCTTCGCGATCGCGGCCATTTGGGTGATGGCTTTCTTGTGCGCACGGTACAGCGAGCGGAGCAGAGGGTCCAGGAGCTGGCGGCCATTGTCGAGTCGTCGGAGAACGCGATTTTTACAAGGACCCTGGACGGCGTGATCACTAGCTGGAACGCGGGCGCCGAGAGGCTCTTCGGTTACGCCGCCGAGGACGTACGTGGGCATCGGGTTCGCTCCTGCTCCCGCCCGACCCTCTCCACCAGCAGTCGCACATCCTCGATGCGATCAAGCAGGGGGAAAGGGTTGCCCACTATGAGACCGTGCGTGCCAAGGATGGCAGGCAGGTGCCAGTTTCCGTAACCGCCTCGGCCGTCTTGGACGCCCGCGGCAAGGTGGTGGGAGTCTCGCTCCATCGTCCCGCGATATTACGGAGCCCAAGCGGGCGGCTGAGGAGTTGCAGCCAGCGGGTTCAGGAATCTGCCGAGGCCGAGGAACGGATGCGTTCGGTCGTCGACCATGTGGCAGACGGGATCATCACCATCGACGACCTCGGCACGGTCACGACCTTCAACCCAGCAGCGGAGAGGATATTCGGTTACGCCGCCCAAGAGTCAATCGGCCAGAACATCAAGATGGTGATGCCGGAGCCGTTCCACAGCCAACACGACGGCTACCTTGCCAACTACGTCCGCACCGGGCAAGCCAAGATCATCGGCATCGGCCGGGAAGTGGTCGGCCGCCGCAAGGACGGCTCTACCTTCCCGATGGACCTGGCCATCAGCGAGTTCCGCCTCGGTCAGAGCCGGTATTTCACCGGAATCGTCCGGGACATCACCGAGCGCAAGCGGGCCGAGGAGACGCTGCGGGAAAGCGAGGAGCGGTTCCGCGGCACCTTCGAGAACGCGGCCGTCGGCATCGCTCATGAGGACCTCGCTGGCCGTTTCCTGCACTTCAACAAGAGGTTCTGCGCGATCCTCGGCTACTCCCCCACAGAGCTTGTCGGGAAGACGCTCTCGGAGGTGACGTACCCCGAGGATCTGGCGGATGACCTCGCTAACTTTGACGCCCTAACGCGGGGTGAATCCTCCAGTTACACTATGGAAAAACGTTTCATCCGGAAGGACGGCGCCCTTGTCTGGGCCCGCGTGACCGTCTCGCTCCAGGTCGAGGCGGCGGGGAAGCCTACCTATTGCATCAAGATCATCCAGGACATCACGGACCGCAAGCGGCTTGACGAAGGGCTGCAGCAGGCGAAGAACGCGGCGGAGGCGGCCAGCCGGGCCAAGAGCGAGTTCCTGGCCAACATGAGCCACGAGATCCGCACCCCCATGAACGGCGTCTTTGGCATGCTCGACCTGGCCCTGGACACGGAACTCCAGCCGGAGCAACGGCATTACCTGGAGCGGGCCAGGGCCTCGGCAGATCTGCTCTTGCGGGTCATCGACGACATCCTCGACTTCTCCAAAATCGAGGCTGGCCGGCTCGACCTGGAGCTGTGCCGCATTCAGCCTCCGCGAGAGCCTCGGTGAGGCGATCAAGGCGTTCAGTGCGCGGGCGCACCGGAAGGAGCTGGAGCTGGCCCTGCACGTCCGCCCCGACACCCCGGACGGCGTGGTCGGCGATGCCGTAGCGCCTCGGCCAGGTCCTGACCAACCTCCTCGGCAATGCCATCAAATTCACCGACCGGGGGGAGGTCATTCTGAAGGTTGGGGTGGAGTCGGTAACCGAGGGGCAAGTCTGCTTGCACTTCGCCGTAACCGACACGGGACCGGGCATCCCGCCCGATAAACCGCCCCTCATCTTCGGCGCTTTCTCCCAGGCGGACAGCTCCATGGCCCGCCGCTTTGGAGGTACGGGGCTGGGGCTGGCCATCTCCGCGCGGCTCGTCGAGCTGATGGGCGGGCACATCTGGCTCGAGAGCGAAGTAGGCAAGGGGAGCACCTTCCACTTCACGGCGTGCTTCGGCGTGCAGCATGCGGCCGCGGCAACGCGGGAGGCGGAACGGATCGACCTGGAAGGGCTACCCGTGCTGGTCGCGGACGACAACGAGACGAACCGGGGCATTCTGGCCGAGATTCTGTCCAATTGGCGGATGAGACCGAGGGCCGTGGGCGACGGGCCGCACGGCGCTGGCCGAGATGAAACGGGCCGCTGGGGCGGGGACCCATTCCCGCTGGTGCTTCTGGACGCGGTGATGCCGGACCTGGACGGCTTCGCCGTGGCAGAGGAGATCAGGCACGACCCCGCGCTGGCCGGCGCGATCATCCTGATGCTGTCGTCCGCCGACCGGGGCGGCGAGCTGGCCCGCTGCCGGGAGCTGGGCATCGCCGCCTACCTGCGCAAGCCGATCAAGCAATCCGAGCTGTTGAATGCGGTCCTGGCAGCCCTGGGCAGCCTGCCGGCGGGGCCGGAGACCGCTCGTGCACCCACGGGTTCCCTGCACCCGGCATCCCTCCCGGTCTCCGAATCCTTGTCGCGGAGGATAACGAGTTCAACCAGGAGCTGGTGGTCAGCCTCCTGAAGAGGTGGGGGCACGTGCCCGTGCTTGCCGGCGACGGGAAGGCGGCCCTGGCCGCCTGGGAGAGGGAGCCCTTCGACTTGATCTTGATGGACGTGCAGATGCCGGACATGGACGGGTTTGCCGCCACCGAGGCCATCCGCGCAAAGGAGAGCACCGCGAACACCCACGTCCCGATCGTCGCCCTCACCGCCCACGCGATGAAAGGCGACCGCGAGCGTTGCCTGGCCGCCGGCATGGACGCCTACGTCTCCAAGCCGATCCGGGCCGCGGAGCTTTTCGAGATCATCGCCCGACTGCTCCTTTCGGATGTCGAAGGAGCGAAAGGGACGCCGCCGCGGAGGGGCCACCGGGAGCAGTGTTTGACCTGAATACGGCCCTGGCCGGGATTGAAGGCGACCTCGAGCTTTTGCGGCGGATGATCCAGGTGTTCTCCGGCCAGTGCCCGAAGCTGCTGGGGGAGATCCGCGATTCGGTCCTGTGCGGGGACACCGCCGCCGTGGAGCGTGCGGCGCACAAGTTAAAGGCTTCGGTGGGCCAATTCGCTGCGCACAGAGCCTACCAGGCAGCCGCGCGGCTGGAGGAGCTGGGGGGTGCCGGGGATGTGACAGGCTCCCAGCAGGCGTATCCTGAGCTTGAGGAGGCGGTCAGGCACCTTCAGGCGGCGTTGGCCGACTTCGCCAGAGAGGGCGGTACAGCAGGATCGTAATCGCCGATGATGGCGAACTGCCACGATGCCTTGTCGGCGACCACCGTCTGAGTCGTCTCGGACGGACAGGAAACGATTCGCCAGGCGGTGGAGAAGGCTCTGCCTGGCCCGCTTCACCAACTTTGGCATTATCATTCATCCGATACAATCATGGCTTCGACCGGGGGCTCCTTGCGTACATCGCCTACTTTCGCGACGTCCTTTCCTTTTCGAGTACGCCTTGGATCGGCTGGCTGCTTTAAGCCGTGGTCGTCCTGCGGGGGTGAAGGGCATCATTGTGTTCCCAATCGGTGGATCTTCGAGGGGACCTTCGGTGGCTGGCTCTGTACGTCGGCTACAGTATGGACTTGTGGGGTTTAAAAGGAGAGGGGAAAAAACAGCAAGGATATGCGACGAGACGAGCACGGCGTCCAGTGAAGGCGTGTTCTACATCACCGGGGCGTGTCGATTCGGGTCCGGCCCAACGCCTCCTCGCAGCTCTACTTCGTCATGCGGGGCCGGGGGCGGACTTAATTCGATGGCAAGAGGTTCCGGTGGGGGCCCGGCGACTTCCTGACGTTGCCGGCCGGCGACGCGACCGTGCACGAGGCCGAGGCCGGCTGCCCTCTACTGGGTGCACGACGAGCCGATGGTCCGCTACCTGGGGGCCCGGGCCGAGTCGCCGACGTTCCACCCGACGCTCTACAAGGCCGAGGAGGCGCGGGCCGAGCTTGCCAAGGCCGAGGCAGACCCGAGGCGCAGCACCGCAGCCGCATCAGCGTCCTGCTGGCCAATCGTGCCTGTGATCAGACGCTGACGGTCACTCCCACTCTCTGGGCGATGCTCGGTGTCTTGCCGATGGACGACATCCAGGCGCCGCACCGGCACCAGTCGGTGGCGCTGGACCTGATCATCGACTGCAAGCCCGGCTGCTTCACGCTCGTCGGTAAGGAACTGGACGATAGCGGCCGGATCATCGACCCGCCGCGCGTGGACTGAAAGCCGGCCTCGGCGTTCGTGACGCCGCCGGGCTTCTGGCACGCCCACTACAACGAGTCGGGCGCCCGGCGTACCTGCTGCCGATCCAGGACGCGGGGCTGCAGACCTACCTGCGGACGCTGGACATCCGGTTCAGCGACCCGGACTGAGCGCCCTCGACGGCCTCTGCCCGCACCAGGCGGGGCATCTGGCGGAACCGGGCCGAGCCGAGGCGGTCGTCACCTGCCCACGGGTCGGCTGCCCGAGGTGGCGTCCAGATCGCGCACCGGCGACTGCCTTCCGCACGGCCGGATCCGCCTGCGGACCTACCGTGCGCATCGAGGCCGGCTTGCATTTGGTGCCTGCCATTTCGAGCCGTTGATCCCGCCGAGCTAGCCGTTCCTCAAAGCCGTCACTCAACAAACATGCCACCGGTAATTCTACTTCACGCTTTCCCTCTCGATAGCCGAATGTAGGAAGAACAGGTCGATGTGCTCTCTGGAAAGTTTACGGTCATCGCGCCGGATCTGAGCGGGTTCGGAACCGCTTATGCCGAACTTGCCGGTCTGGAGAAGATTTCGATCGATCTTGCCGCCGATGAAACGGTGGCGCAGGCCCTGCGCCCATTCAAGATACTGATTCACAAGCCCCGTCACACTGTCCACTTTGCGGGTCGAATGCCACCTCCCATGGTCCTTTTCAGCGGCAACCACGATGCTCTCATGGTTGGAATTTGCAGCGGGTCTGTTGATCTGGTGCGGCGTCTTGTGGGACGGGTTCGCGACTATCATCCTGCCTCGCACCGTGGCCCCGATGCGACGTTTCTCCGGAAGGTTCTACAGGTGGACCTGGCTGCTCTGGGCCGCTGTCGGCCGCAGGATCCGGCAGCCGGAGCTGCGTGTGAACTTCCTTGCCGTCTACGGCCCCCTCTCGGTCGTGCTCCTGCTCGTGCTCTGGGCGGTGCTGATGATCGTCGCTTTCACGCTGATCTATCATGGGCTGGGTTAGCGTTCGAGGCGGCTGGGTCGGTTGGCTTTGGCACGCTCCTCTACATGAGCGCGTCAACCTTCCTGACGCTCGGTCTCGGTGATGTGACGTCTACGGACGCGATCTCCCGGTTGTTCATCCTCCTCGAGGCCGGTTCTGGCTACATGTTTCTGGCGCTGATGATTACCTATATGCCCGTCCTGGAGCAAGCTTACGGGGCGCGTGAGATCGGTAGCTTGCTGATCCACTCGCGCCTGGCCGCCCGCCCAGCGCGGTCAAGCTTCTGCATCGTTACTCCGGCACCGACCGCTCCGAAATTCTGCGGGGCAATCTGCGCCAGTCCGAGCGCTGGATGGCCGAGATCCTCCAGACCCATCTCTCTCATCCCGTTCTGGCGTTTTACCGGGCGCACCACTGGGGCCGATCGTGGTTAGTCGCCCTGACGACGATCCTCGACAGTTGTACCCTCCTGATCGCGACCGCCAATGGACTGCTCCAGGCGCAAGCGAAGATCACTTACCGCATGGGGCTCCGCTTGCTCAAGGACCTGACGAAGGCCCTGTGTATGAAGGTCGATCCGATGGGTCGGATCAGGCTGACCGAGGCCGACCTGCCCATGCTCCGCGAGGCCTTGAAGGTTTCGGGCTCACCTTGGCCCTGGAGCCGATGGCGTCCAATCAGCTCCTCCGGCTCGTTCGTCAATATGATATCTATCTCGTCGCGCTGTCCGCATGGCTCGTGATTCCCCTGCCTTTGTGGATTCCGACGATCCATGGAGGTCGGGGGGCAATGGCTTCCCCGAAGACCGTAAAGTCTCAGGAGTCTACCCGCCGCCGGCTCCGTGTCTCGCGGACGAGTGACTTCACCCCGTCGGCAGTCAGGCCGGCAACGCCCGGGAGAGCCATCGTCATGATCCTCGACAATAGGTGGGTTTTCATCCCACCGCCCGGGGAGCCGCGTAGGCGGCTCGAACTCCTCCCACCAACTGGCCGCCTTCTTGGCATCCCACCCGGCGGCCGACGTGCAAGCGGCCAGGACCGTTTCCAATTCCTCGGCGCTCTGGAATCGTCCGTTGGGATCCTTCGCCAGGCAGCGGAGCACGACTTTCTCGAGGTCCGTGGGAATGTCGGGACGGTGGCGGGACGGGGGCACGACCGGGTCATGGACGTGGGCACTCATCACCTGAGCCGCGGTCTCCCCCTCAAACGGAGGCCGGCCCGTGAGCAGGGTGTACGCCACACCGCCCATCGCGTACAGGTCGCAACGCCGGTCGACCGCTCGATCGCCGGTGATCTGCTCGGGTGCCATGTACTGCGGCGTGCCACGGACGGTCCCCTCATGGCTCAGGCCGGACCCGTGCGGCGCGGCCACGGCTTCCACGAGGCCGAAGTCAAGCAACTTGACGAAGTCGTACCGTCGGCCGCGCCGGGCGGCGAAGATGTTACCCGGCTTCAGGTCGCGGTGGATCAAGCCGGCCGCATGTGACTCCGCCAGCGCCTCGCACGCCTGGCGCAGCAGGTAAATGGCCCGACGGGGCGGCAGCGGGCCGTGGTGCCCGACCAACTCGTCGAGGCTCAATCCGTGCAGATACTCCATGACGTAGAAGAACGTGCCGTCCGCAGTCCGCCCATAGTCGTAGATCTCCACGGTGTTCGGGTCCGACAGTCGTGCCGTCGCGCGGACCTCCTGCTCGAACAGCGCCAGCGTCCTCGCCCCGCACCGACTCTCGCCGAGCGGAGCCGCCTGGCCCCGCTCGGCGCGAGGTCATCCCGGCATCATTCCTTATCCTTTTCCGCAGCAGGCTTCTTGGCGACCTCGGCCGCCTTCTCTTTAGCCAGGGGCTTGCCGGCGAGCAGGGTGTCGAGCTCGCTCGTGAGCTTCTCGCGGATATCGGGACTGTAACCGACGTGGGCCGACTGGACGATACCCTTGGCGTCGAGAAGGACTAGAGTAGGAAACCCTTCGACATCGAAGGCCCTGCCGATCGAGCCGCTGGGGTCGAGACCGACCTGCCCGACGGGGTTGCCCGTCAAGCTGATTTTCTTGTCGACCAGCGTCTTCTCGACGAGCTTGCGAACCTCTGAGATTTCCTTGGGCTCCGCGTCCTCACTGAGCGCGACCACCACGACGTTCTTCTTCTCCTTGGCAAGTGCGTCGATCACCTTCTGGATCTCGGGCAGCTCCTGAATGCAGGGACCGCACCAGGTGGCCCAGAAATCAATCAAGACCACTTTGCCGGCAAGCTCCTGCTTGGTGACCGTCCGAGTTTTGTCCGGACCATCCAGGAGCGTCAGGGTGAAATCGGGAGCCGGCTTGCCAACGAGTTCGTTCACCGCGAACTTCTGATCGCCTCCACGGCCCGGCTGTTCCATGAGCGAGTCGACCTTGGCGAACCCCTTGGGAACTTCGTAGGCAAACGACCGGTCGTTCGCAAGCTGGGTATTGACGGCACCCGAGGTCCAACCGAACTGCTCGACCGAGATCGACTGCCCGGCTGGAGCATTCTTGGCGAGGGTGCTGGCATCAATCTGAAATTCGATCCGGGATAGCAACTTGGTGGTGGGTTCGATTTGCAGGCGGATGTCCGGTCCTTCCTGCTGGTCGATGAGTAGAGCCCTGGCTCCTGACGGGGCAGCCTTGGCATCCCCGGGAACGAGCTGGAGTGAGCCGCCAAGCTGTTCCAGGGCGGCGGCGGGGTCTGGAGCAGTCAGCAGGTTGAGCAGCACGAACATGGCCGCTCCTGAAGGCCCGCCGAAAAGCACCGCCCCGGTCGCACCCTGGCGGAAGGTCTCGAAGGTGATCTCACCGGTGCCGGCTCGCTCGTGTACCGCTTGAGGGGGATCACGGTCGTTGTCATGGTCTTGCCATCGCTGACCAGGCGGACCGGGCCGGCGTCAAAATCGATCTTGTTGGGTCTGACAAAGGTCAGCTTCAGGGGAAGCGTTTGCTTTTGAGGTTTGCCGGCGACGGTCATCGCCATCACAAACTGGCCTTCGTCGGAGTACGAGCTCAGGCTCTTGTAAGCCTTGGCTACCTCGGCCAGTAATGCCTTGGCTTGGGGATCGGCGGGTTTGGCGGGGGCGGCCGCTCTGGCTTTGGGCTGGACCGGTGTGTCCTGAGCCCGAGTCCAGTGCATGGCCATAACGAACGCCAGCGAGAGGCCGCAGGCGAGTGAAAGCGCCCAGGCGAAGCGAGCCCATTTCTGCCTACCAGTCATCACGATGTCCTTGCAATAGATCGGCCGGATTCGCGACCGTGCATTGTGCTCGTCCGCTCGCCGGAGGCAACACGAACCTATTCTATACGCGATCACTCCACGTCGGCGCCCTTGAGGTCCACTTCTTCCAGGCCCATTTGCTTTGCAATCTTGGAAAGCTGATCGCGAACCTCGAACATGCCGGCAGGGCGCTTCTCGGGATCAGACTGAAGGCATGCGATGATCAGGGTGTTCAGGTCGGCGGGAATGCGCGGATTAAGCTTGTTGGGAAGCGTGATCTTCCTTTCGTCCCCCGGCTTGGGAATCGCCCCCTGCACGAACCGGCCCGTGAACATACGGTACATGGTGGCGCCGAAGTTGTAGATGTCGGTCTTCTGGTCAACCACCTTCTCAATGGCCTGTTCCGGGGCCATGAACTGCGGGGTTCCCTGGATCCGATCCTTGGACTGGCCGCGAATCCAGGCGGTGCCGAAGTCGATCAACTTCACTTGGCCGTTCTTCGACAGCATAATGTTGTGCGGCTTGAGGTCGCCGTGAAAGACGCCGCGACGGTGCATGTGCGAGAGCGCCGAGGCAACCTGACCGAAGAGCAGTACAAGCTGGCCCAGTTCGGGCGCCTCGACCTCGTCAAGGCTTTTACCGTCGACGTACTCCATTAGCAATTCGCAGCCAGTGACCTTAAACCAGGACTTGCGCTGGCGAAAATCATAGATCTTGGCGATTGTCGGGTGGTTCAGCTTCTGGGAGGCCTCGAACTCGGTTTTCGCCTGCTGGATGTAGATCTCATCCTCGGGCTCCTGCTTGCGGATGATCTTCAGAGCGTACCGCTTGCCTCCGGCCGTCTTGTCGCTGATCAGAAAGATCTTGCTGCCGGCGCCTTCGCCGAGCTCGTTGACCACGCGGTACTTCATTCCGGAAAACCTGGGCGTGCTTGAGACATTCGCCATTCGGAGCCTCATTCACTCTTGGGTCAGTTGAGAACTTCCAAAAGCTCGACCTCGAAGATGAGGTTGGAATTGGGGGGAATCTTGGCTTTTTCCACTTCCCCATAGGCCATCTTCGCCGGCACCCAGAGCTTGCGAGTCTCTCCAACCCGCATGCCGGGCAACCCCTCTTCCCAGCCCTTGATAAGCTGACCGGTTCCCATAGCGGCCTTGAAAGGTCTGCCGCGCTGCCGGCTGCTATCGAAGACTGTGCCATTCTCGAGCGTTCCCACGTAGTGAAAGGTGGCGACCCGGCCGGGCTTGAGCTCGTCTCCGGTTCCCTCCTTGAGAGTTTCGTACTTGACCCCGTTCTTGGTGGTCTTCGTCTCTCCCTTCGCCGTCGGCGGCGCGGGGTGAATGCCGGCGCCCTGTTGCTCTCTCCCGCGGCCTTCGGGCTGACGACAGCCGCCTCACCCTGTGCCTGTGCAGGATCGTTGGCGTCCGGAGGCGTCCGCGGGAGCACGGTCCCCGGCGGAGACGTTGGCATGATGTCCTCCGGCGCGTCGCACCCCACCAAGGTCAATGCCATTCCCAGGCATCCCCGGGCCAATAATTGCCATGAGCTCATCAGCATCTCTCCACCTTGGACAAACGGAACGCACGACGAATGATGAAGAATCAACGCTGGTCAGGTTAGAGCGGCAGCCAGCCCCGTCGCCGACCTGCGTTACCGGCCGCGAAGAGACCCTATTATGTCATGAACCAGGACAAGTCGACCAGATCTCAGGGGGTCTGGCTTTTGGTCATTCCCAGCATTGACTTCTCAGGTAACCCCAGGAAGCGATCCGGCCAGCGGAACGAGCAGCCGGATCTGAGTCACGGCGATCTGTCCGTCAAGGCAAACGGCGACGTCGGCAGCCGGGCGGCGGGCACGCCCCTGGTAATCGCCTTTATATGTGGCCATTCCTCCCTCGATGCGATAATCCAGCGGCAGAGGCGACGCATCGAGAGGGCAGAGAATGAGCTCGGGCTCTTCGCTCCCCGGGGCCGGATGGGGAAGGTTGACGTTCCAGAACATGCCGGGCTCACAAGGTTGGGCCATCAGTCTTTGGAGCACCCGGCTGGTCCAGACCGCAGCACGCGGCCAGTCGATCGACCGTCCTCTTGCGATATAATGAGATACAGCGATGCTCGGCACGCCGCGAATCGCTGCCTCGCGAGCCGCGGCAACCGTGCCGGAACTATAGACGTCCGTCCCGAGGTTACCCCCAGCGTTGATGCCCGAAAGCACCCAGCGGACTTCGGTCGCCAGCGAAAAAATGGCAAGGCGGACGCAATCGGCGGGCGTGCCGGCAACAGCCAGACGTCCATGGCAGGCACTTGTGATCGGGATCGGCCGGTGCGTCGTGACCTGATGGCTACAGCCGGAGAGCGGTTCGCAAGGAGCAATCACCCGGCACTGTCCTAGCCCCTCGGCCGCCTGCAGTAATGCCTCCATTCCCGGAGCATCGATCCCGTCGTCGTTGGTCAGGACAAGCACCGGCTGTTCATGATGTATCATCGTCGTTCACTGTCGCCTCGGGCGCATTGCAACGGGCATGAGCTTCTCTTAGGAACGGGCCGGGGATAACTTCCCGGCTTGACTGAGATATGGTATCAAGCCCGTTGCTCGGAGTGCAGCATCAAGGAGGGCAGCATGGACGCCTACGCACCAGAAATCGAGCGGGTGATGAAGCGGTTGTACGACTCGCTGGGGGAAAAGGATCGTCGAAGGTATGCGGCCGTCGAGGCCACTAAGTTGGGTCACGGTGGGATCGAGTACATCGCACGACTCTTGGGGTGTGACCCCAAGACCATCCGCCAAGGACAGTCGGAACTGGAGGGGACGGACGACCTGGACAGCGGTGGCGTCCGAAAAAGGGGGGCGGGCGGAAACGGTTGATCGAGATCGACTCGACACTCAACGAGAACTTCTTGAAGGTGCTTCAGGACCACACCGCAGGCGATCCGATGCGAACCGAGGTGAAGTGGACGAACTTGTCTCGGCGGCAGATCGCAAAGCGGATGGCCGAGCTGGGCACGCGCGTCGGTCGTGACGTGGTTTCCCAGTTACTTCGCAAACACGGGTACCGCAAGCGAAAGGCGTTGAAGAAGAAAACGATGGGTCACCATCGGGATCGGAACGCCCAGTTCGAGAAGATCGCCCGTCTCAAGAAGAAGTACTTGAACGCCGGGTTGCCCGTCATCAGCATCGACACGAAGAAGAAGGAATTGCTCGGCGATTTCTACCGTGAGGGTCGGATCGACACCCAGGGGACGATCGCGGTCAACGATCACGATTTCGGCAGCGCGGGGTCGGGCGTGGTGATCCCGCATGGGGTGTACGACGTGGGGCGCAACCAGGGCTTTCTCCACCTGAACACCAGCCACGACACCAGTGAACTGGCCTGTGACAGCATCGCGGCGTGGTGGGAACAGCACGGGCGGACGGACTACTCTCAGGCCAAGAAACTCCTGGTGCTGTGCGACGGCGGTGGCAGCAACAGCGCGACGCGGTACGTGTTCAAAGAGGAACTCCAGAAACTGGCGAACCAGCTCGGCATCGAAATCCGCATCACGCACTACCCGCCCTACTGCTCCAAGTACAATCCGATTGAGCACCGACTCTTTCCCCATGTGACGCGGGCATGTCGCGGGGTGATCTTTCAATCCCTGGAGGTTGCTCGGTACTACATGGCGAAGACCGAAACAGCCACGGGATTGAAGGTCGATGTGGGCATTCTGGACAAAGTCTACGAAACGGGCCGAAAATGCGCCGCTGGGTTCAAGGAATCCATGAAGATCGCCTTCGACAAGTTACTCCCGAAGTGGAACTACCGCGCCGTTCCACAGCCTACTTGAAGTCGGGAAGTTATTCCCGGCTCGTTCCTTAGTTCAAAGGCCCACCGAGGAGGACGTCTTCGACACACTCACAGCCCATGTTTGCCAAGTGTAACGAGCCGCGCAGGAAGGGCAAATCACGATTAACGAGATCTCGCAAGCAGTGATCAGGTCGTGGATGATCGATCAGCAAGAACCACGCCCAGTCCCGGGTCAAGTACATGATTGCAAAGATTCCGATCACACAGGTTAGGAACCATTGACGCGGTGGCCGCGCTGGTGCACTATCTGGCAAGCTCGGCGGCAAGTTTCACGACCGGTCGGTGTTACGGCGTCGGTGGGGCCGGGCGACTTATAGACTTTTCCGCTGTTCGATCGCTGAGGACTTCCGGCCATTTTCTTAGTCCGCCACGATCGGAACCGACGGATGCGAGGCGACCCTTCTCTGCTGCATGCCCGGAACGAGCCATGGACGAATCACCTTCACCCCGACCGAGCTCAAGGCGGCACGGGCAAGGACGCGACAACGACGTTCTCGTGCCGAGAGCCGAGGCCGACGCCGAAGATTCTGCGGATGTGGGAAATCCGTCCCGCGCGGCGGGATCAAATCCAGTCGCCCGACCCGCGCCGATGACCGCGCTTTTCACGCCTCCTGTCTCGGCTCTCGGCCCACTCTTCCGCCATCGCTTCGAGAGGATTTACGAGTGCCGCATCGATTATGAGCTGGACGTTAATAAACGGGCCACCGTGCGGGTGCTGGGAGGTTATTACAAGTCACGCCGGCTGATTCGCGTCTATGCGCGGGACCGTGAACATGGTCTCCGGCCAATCGAAGAACTGTTCGACACGTTTCTCCACGAGATGGCCCATCATCTGGAGTATACCGAGCCGTTCTCGTTCTCGGCCCGGTCGTGTGGCGCGTGCCCGGCCGAATGCACAGCAGGCTCTTTTGGAAGATCTTGGGGGAGCTGAAGTACCGCTGGGCGCGCTTGCAAAGACAGCAGCGTGACAGAGCCTCGCAGAGGAGCTGACCGCCCGCAAAGCTGTGGTGCCGCTCCGCCAGACCACAACGGCTTCGCCTGGCATCTATGCCATTTCCCTCACTTGCCAGCGATTCCCAGTTCCTTGAGCTTCGCGGCGACGTCCGTGGCTGCGTTGGCAACAACCACTTTCTTGTCGATGGCCCGAATGATCCCGTCCTTGTCAATGTAGAAGGTCCAGCGCTCGGGAACGGAGCGTCCATCATGGACGACCCCATACGCTTTCGCCACGCTCTTTTCGGCATCGCTCAAGATCGGGTAATCGCAATTCAGCGACTCGGCGAACTTCTTGTTGAAGTCAGGAACATCCACGCTGGCTGTGAAATAGGCGACATTCAGACCTTTCAGAGCGTTTCCTCCCTGAGCAAACGACTTGCACTCGGCCGTGCAGCCGGAGGTGAACGCCTTGGGGAACCAGGCGAGCACGACGGCGGACTTGCCCTTGTAATCGGCCAGCGAGTAATTCTTGCCGTCGGAGCCGGGCAGCGAAAAGGCCGGTGCCTGCTCACCCACTCTGGGCTCGTCGGCGCGCACTCCCGTGGCTCCAGACATGACCATGAAACCGGCACCCAGCAAGACTGCGGTTGCTGTCACTTGGCGGATCATCTCGACCTCCTGTTGCGTTGGAATATGGATGGGAACACCGATGTAGGGCGGCGCAAGGCCGCGGCAGGATCACAAGCGATGTTCTGGCAGGCGCCAGAAGATGAAACTTATCAGCCACTCGCCAGGCGTGCAACCTCTCCACGACGGCCGTGCTTGGCGGCGCGGCCCTCGGGGCCGGCGCCGCGAAGCCTCGACCGGGGCGAGGTCTGGCCGGTAGACTAAAATTCTCGATTCGCTTCCGCTAGTTAGAATTGTGTAGATGCATATATCTTGGGAGCCCGCGCATGTCCACGGTGAGTCGTCCAGAGCCGCGACCCAGGTCCCAGGCCGCTCGGTCGCGGCAGGGCGAGGAGATTGGCTCTGTCGAGCGGCCGTCCTGGGGCTTGCGGGTCATAGACGCTTGCCTGATCGCGTTATTCCTCGCCCTTGCCTTCTTACTGGGGATCTTCCCCCTCAAAGACACCGATTATTACTGGCATCTTCGAACCGGCGACCTGATTCGCCAAACCGGCCAGGTTCCCCGCGTTGACTTCTATACGTTTACTCGCCAAGGCACGCCATGGATCGACCTGCACTGGATCTTTCAGGTCGGGATCAGTTGGGTCAATAAGCACGGCGGCGTGCCAGCCCTCACGCTCGCCAAGGCGGTGATTACATGCCTGGCACTTTTCTTGCTGATCACCACGCGGCGGCGGTCGTGGCCGGTCTGGACGATGATCCTTGCCTGGCTGCCCGCCCTGCTTGTACTCAGCGGCCGGATGTACGTCAGGCCAGAAACCCTGAGCCTGCTTTACCTGGCGATATACCTTGCGGTGGTTTTCCGCTGGGACCGCTTTCCCGCGCTGGCCTGGCTGCTGCCGCTGGTGCAAATGGCATGGGTCAACTCGCACGGTCTGTTCGTGCTCGGCCCCGTAGTGCTAGTCTTTGCACTCGTTGATGCCGCTCTGCGCCGCGGCGCCCTGGCCACTGTGAACATTCGCTGGTGGCAGACGGTTGTGCCGGCGTGCGTGGCAACCGGCCTTGCCTGTCTGATCAATCCCTACGGCCTGCGGGGGGCCATCTATCCGCTGGAACTGGCCAGAACCATGAGCAACCCGATCTTCTCCCACAATATCGCCGAGCTGACGCCCATTCCCCTGTTCATAGAGAAGTCCGGGCTGGCGAACCTGCCTCTTCAGCTTCATCTGGCGACGATGCTGCTGGGAGCGCTGAGCTTCGTGGTGCCAATCGGCTGGCTGATCGCGGTTCGGCTGCGCCGACGCGAGGCGGACCCGGGGGTAGTCGGCAAGCAGGGTGCCGCACCGGAGGCGGGGAACTCGTCGCGCAGGTCGGCCGGTCGAAAGCCCTCACGGTCGTCACGGGCCGGGCGGAAAAAGCCGGGTGATTCGCTCGACCCGGAGGGTGGGCAAGGAAGCTGGCGGGTGAGCCCATTCCGGTTGCTTTTGTATGGTGCTTTCAGCCTGCTGAGCCTTCAGGCCACTCGAAACAGCCATCAGTTCGCGGCGGTCATCGGGTCTGTCACCGCGTGGAACTTTGCCGAGTGGACCGCGGCTCGACGACAGTACGCGGCCGCATGCGATCCGGCGCGTGTCGGTTCGAGCGCTCTGAAGCCTCGCCTTGTCGCGATCATCGCGGTGGCAGTCTTCCTGCTCTGGGTCGGCAGCGGGCAGTTCTACGCGCAATCCGGAGAGGGCCGCACGATCGGCTGGGGAGAGGAGCCGCTCTGGTTCCCCCACGAAGCCGTGAAGTTCGCCGGCTCAGAGGGAATGCCCGACCGCTTTCTGAGCTACCATAACGCCCATGCCTCGGTGTTTGAGTATTACCATAGCCCGGAGCGGGAGAATGGGCCGGGCCGAACCGTCTTCACCGACCCTCGTCTGGAAATCGCAGGGGTCGAACTGTTCGACGAGTACCAGACGCTGGGCAGGAACATCACCTCCGACCAGCCCGGCTGGGAGCATGAGCTTGACCGACTGGGTCGGCCCAGCATCCTCGTAGATCACGTAGACAACGCCGGGATCGGGGCCAGTCTGTTGGCCAGCCGCCACTGGAAGTGCGTCTGGTTCGATCCGATTGTCGCTGTCTTCGTTCACGACTCTTACCCGGTGGCCAGGACCCATACGGTCGATTTCGGAGCACGTCATTTCCGGCCCGACGCGGCGACCGAGCCTCACGGCCCGGCCGCGCTCCTGGCTGCCGCGAAGGGCGTGCGCAATTACCTGAACTTCGCGATCAGCCGGGGAGACTCCGCCCGCTCGCTTGTCTGCCTCGCCCAAGGCTACGCGCGGCGGATCGTCGATACTGACCCGAGCTCTGTCGAGGGATGGAAGACCCTGGGACAGATCGAGCTCTTGCGCGATCCGCCGACACGGCCCGCTCCCCGGTTTCGGTTGCCGTTCGACCCGGTTTTCGATCTACCGCTTGTTCGAGCGACATATGCCTGTCGCCGCGCCGTGGAGCTCTCCCCGCGCGACTTCATGGCGCTCTTGGGCCTTGAGCAGGCCTTCGAGGCCAGGCAAATGGATGAGGCCGAGCTGGCGGTCCTCGATCGCCTGGTCGAGGTGGCACCGATCAACTCCTTGCAGAGAACTCACCTGACACAGGCGAGCACGCGGCGCGCCCAGATTCGGCAGCTGCTGGGCACTGCTCCCGCTGCCAACTGGAAGAACCTGGGTGAGCTCGATCAGGTGGTGACCGAGCAGCTTGTGCGCGGGCGGGCGGGCACGGCTGCCGAGATCCTTGAGCGGGCCTATCCGCCGGAGCAAGCACCCTGGGAGATTCTCGACCGAATCGCGACCCTGCACTTGCACCTGGGCGAAACCGAAAAGGCGCGTGACCTCTGGCAGCGGGCGACCGCGGTCCCCCGTCCATCGGTCCGCGACGCACGGCTCGCGGTTGCCTACTTGGCGGAGGGCCAGTTCGTCCCGGCACGCATGGCCTACGAGCGGGCAGTCGCAAGCGACTCGTCGCTCTTCGAGGCGCGCTATGGCCTGGCTGTGCTCGAGCAAGACGCCGGCCGCGCCGCGGCTGCCTACGAGAATGCCCGCGCCGCGATCCAGTCGGCTCCCACCGAGGTTGCCCGTTCGGCCGCTCGGGCCATCGCCTCAGCCGTGAGCCGGTTCGCCTGCGCGGAGGTCAATGGCGCGGATCGTGACTTCTGACCGCGCCCTATACTGAGACGCTGGCCTTTCTCTTGGCCGGCTTCTGGCGGGCGATCTTCCAGTCGTTGTGGAGCGACTTGAGCTCCTCGACGGTGACCCCGCCATGCTCCGCCCCCGAGTTCCAGCGGTCCATCAGCACCTTGAGCCGGTCGCGAAGTGGGCCGCGGGGCAGAAACTTGCCGTGAAACTTCTTGAGGACCTTGAGCCGGGGATCGACCGGGGGCCGGGGCGGAGCTTTGGGCTTTTCTTCCTTGGCTTCCTTGGCGACCTTGGCGGCCTCGGCGCCATCTTTGGCCTTCGCCTTGTCTTTCTCCTTATCCTTTTCCTTTGCTGCTTTGGCTTCGGCCTTTTGCTGTTTGGCATCGCCTTGCGGATGCGCTTTGGCCTTGGATTTGTCCTTGTCTTTTCCCTTGTCGGCGTCTTTGGTGGCCATCAAACCGATCCTGATCTGTGCTGGTAGAGTGCCGCGGTAGAGTCCAGGCTCCGCGAGGATACCTCAAGGAGCGGCTCTGTCCCTTGTCCAATGTGTTTGGCTTTGGGCCACGCTGTCGTAAAGCTGTTCACGTTGTCGCCGCAAGAGCGGCCAAGTTCGAGCCGACCTCTAATCGACCGCCTCGGAGCGAGTCGAAGCCGGCTCGGAACAATCAAGAGAGTCTACTCCAAGCATGGGCGGCATGACAAGCGGCCCAAGGAGAGTGGCCGATGCTGCAGCGTTTTTCCTGGTCATCCTCAGGCTGGCGTACGTCGCTTTCCCGATCATCGCCATGTTGCTTCGGCACCGGGATCAAGGCTACCCTATTTAATTAGGATTCAGGCTGGCCCTCAATCGCCACATCGATCGGGTGCTTCAAGTGAGCACGCGCGGCCGGAGTTGAAACAAACAGGCATCCTCACCTCTTCCGAACGAAGGAGCCCAACATGATTCGCACACATTTGTTGACCGTTGTCGCTCTGGCGCTGGGAACCGAGCCGGGCCTCGCGCAATTTGGAGGCCAAGGCAACCGCGCCCCTGCCCCTGCCAGAAATATGGTGCGACAGGGGATGGGAATGATGGGCGGGGGAATGGGTGGCATGGGCGGGGGAATGGGTGGCATGGGCGGGGGAATGGGTGGCATGGGCGGGGGAATGGGCGGCATGGGTGGGGCAATTGGCGAAGTCCAAGGTAACTTCCCCAGGCGCACCGTCCAGGTCCAGATCCAGGGGGGAAAGAAGGTCGCTGGCAAAATGCAACTCGGCCAAGTGCTCGTCGCGGGCGATTGTGGCCAATATATGATCAAGCCAGAATTTGTGAAGATCATCCGCTTCGCTTCCAAGGCCAAAGGTGAGGGTGAGGAAGCCCAGGATGAGAGTAATCAAGCCGAACATGAGGCCGTGATCACGACTTCAGGCGAGGAGATCAGAGGAGAGGTTCATGCATGGCCTGGGTGCTCGAGATTGACTGTGGCACGCTGACTCTCAATCCCGAGACAATGCGATGTATGACATTCCTGCCACCGTCGGAACCGAAGGAGACCATGCAACGAGAATCGCCTGAAGCGACCCCGGCTTCACTCCGTGTGACGACCATCGAAGCCCCGAACGCCGTGGGGCTGATGGTGACGGGGCCGAAGATCACCCGGCTCGCAGCCGCCACCGAGCTCTCCGGCGACTGGATTCCCATCGATCTGCGAGAACCGGTCGAGGGCCGGGCGGTACCCGATCGTGGCTCAAGGGATTGTCGTTTACGGCCTGGGCCGCCACGTCTACGCATTCGGCTCCGAGGCCAGGCGATGGGACATCCTGGATCTGCCCGAGGGTACCAGGGCAGTCCCGATCGTCGGCCCCGGATCAGCCCGGGTCCAGATCGGCGGCCTCATTCATGAGTTCAGAGCCAGCACCGGTAAGTGGAAACACATCGACACGCGTTCCATCCTTGATACCGTTCAGGACAGGGCCGTCAAGGCATTGCAGAAACCCGACACACGGCAGTAGGGCCAGGATCAGAAGCTCGAAGCCTTTGCAATCGGGGGTGCGGCCGGAAACGTGAGTCTGAGCAGATCGACTTCCATTTGAGACCTCCATGAATCAGCTTTTGAGAGATACACTCCTACTGCTGACGCTGGTTGCGGTTCTGAATCCCATCTCAAGGGCAGAAGAATTAGCCGAGCCTGGGTCGCTCGTGATCGTTGGTGGCGGAGGAATTCCAGACGGCGTACGTGATAAGTTCATGGCACTTGCTGGCGGCAAGGAAGCGAAGCTCGTAATCGTCCCGACGGCGAGTCAATCGGCCGATCGGAGAGAGGAAGACGAGGGCTACCTCAGCACTTGGAGAAAGTATTCACCGGCGAGGCTGACCTTGCTTCATACTCGCTCTCATGCCAAAGCCAACGACCCGGCATTTATCAAGCCGATCATCGAGGCGACAGCCGTCTGGCTAGGAGGCGGTGACCAGGTCGATTTGGTCGCGGCTTATCGCGGCACGGCGGTTGAGCGCGAATTCAAGGCTCTCTTGAAGCGAGGCGGGGTGATTGGCGGAACATCCGCGGGCGCAGCCGTGATGTCCGACGTGATGATTGAGGATGGAAATCCCAAGGCCGTTGTCGGACGCGGGTTTGGTTTCATCACGAACGCGGTTGTCGATCAGCATTTCCTCAAGCGAAGTCGTGTCAACCGATTGCTCGGCGTGCTCTCGGACCGGCCTCACCTGATTGGTATTGGGATCGACGAAGGCACCGCGTTTCTGCTGCGGGGGGATGAGTGGCATGTCATGGGCCGGTCCTATGTGATCGCTTGCGAGGTTGAAAAGGGAGGAAAAGCTTGCCGAGTTGAGGCGTTTGCCGATGGTGATCAAGGGATTTACCATCGCGCCGGGTTACCAACCCGAGGAAAGCCGCGCTAGCAAGGAGACTAGTGCTCTGTCGCAGCATAATCGCGCAGGCGCGCCATAAGAGCCCGATGGCAGGCAACTATTGGCCGACTCGTAGTTCATGGCGGCAAGACTGAGTTGTTTGAGGTTGTTGATGCACTGGGGCGCCTGGCCGCCTCCCGGGCCGATTGGACCGCCGGCAGAAGCAAAGAGATAAGCACCGCGATGATGGCAATAACAACCAGTAACTCGATCAATGTAAATCCACGGCGCGGAGAGATCAGATCACGCGGCGAGGAGGTTGTACGAAACAAAGTTTTCATGTTTTCTCCTGAATCAATCAATATCTCCCTTGCCGTGAAGGTATTATGAATGGACTAATCCCTTATCGCAAGCTGCATTCCCTCTTTTCGCGTTATCGTCATTCCTCTTCGGTCCGATCCAGACCCGCGTGCTCAGCCGGCTCCAGCCCTTCGAGCCTTGCCTTCAGCCGCGCCGCGGCTCGCCTGGGACGCTCCGCTCGCACGACCGCGGCGCTAACGGCGATACGCGTCGCACCCGCTGCCAAGACTCGCCCAACGTTTTCCTCGGTGATCCCGCCGATTGCGAACCAGGGGATGTTGGTTGCCTCGCCGGCGGCTTGCACGAAAGCCAGGCCGGCGAGCTCGGGCTCGGAGAACTCCTTGGTGGCGCTGGGGAAGACGGGACCCACACCTACATAGCCGGCGCCGGCGAGAATTGCCGCGTCGAGCTGGGGGCGGTTGTGAGTCGAGACACCGATCAATTGGTTGGGACCTACGATGCGGCGGGCGTCGCGAATCGAGAGGTCATCCTGGCCCAGGTGCACGCCATCGGCACCTGCCAGCCGTGCCAGGTCGGGTCGGTCGTTGAGGATGAAGCGAGCCCTCGACTGGGCGGTCAAGATCCGGACCTCGCGAGCGCGCGAAAGCAGCTCGCGGTCGGCAAGATTCTTCTCGCGCAGTTCGACGACATCAGCGCCGCCGGCCAGTGCCTCGCCGACGACCCAGGTCAAGTCGCCCAGGGTCGGCAGGCCTCCTACCAGAACCATCAGCTTTGCTTCCCCCAGGGTGCGGTAAGCATGCACCGAGGTGAGCGTGAGCTTCTCGAGTGTGTAAATGTCGTAACGCAAGGCTTCGAACCGCCCTGATAGCCAGACATCGACGAGCTTGCCGTACTCTTCGAGCGTGCGTAGAGCCTCGGCAATGCGCTTGAAATTGGCGCTGAGGACGGCCCGGGGATTCTCGCGAACCTGCTCGGAGACTGTCATGATGTGCGTGCCGACGTCTTCGCGAGTATCGTGCGCCGTGATCAGAAGATCTGGGTCAAAACCTCGCAGCGCCACGGCCAAACGGTGGCGAACCTCTTTCAGCCGGCGAGTCAGGCCAGGATCATCGAGCACGAACCGGGCGTAATCCTCGACAACGCGCAGCCCCTCGCGGGAGCGGTTGGCCGAGGCGTCGAGAATACGGCCGACATCAATGGCTCGGGCCGGGTCGTACAGGTCAAGCGGCGCGATTTCTGCCAGCGTCGGCAAGGGTGCCGCATGGGCCGACAACTGCTGGGAAAGATGACTCCGCAACCCTTCTAGCGTGAGTCCTCCGGCGAGCAGGCAGCGGGCCGCGGAGGACGACTCTGCCAGGAGACCGGCCAGGAGATGTTCGGTACCCACATGAAGTCCGCGTTCGATCGCCTTTGCTTGCGAGCCGGCATCGAGCAAGACCGCTCGCAAGCCCGGGGAATATGGCAACGGGGTGATGAGCTCGGCGGATTCATCGGGTTTCGCCGGTTGAGTCTCCAGGTCGGGATCAATGCTTGACTGCTCGGCCTGCCTGCCCACAGCATCCAAAACAAGGGCGGGATCGAGGCCGAATCGGGTCATTAACTCGGCAGCCCGGCTCTCGGCCTCATCAACCAAGGCGGCCAGGAGATCAACAGGTTCGACGGAGGATCTCCCGTGCGCCCGCGCGCGAACTTGGGCTCGATCGAGTGCGCGCTGTCGCCGGGAGTGTATGCATCGTACATCCGCTCACCGGTTCCTTCGCCCGTGGGCCTCGGATGGACTGCGACGCACTCGATTCCTGGGACGCTTCGCCCAAACGAGACCTCAAGGGTCAATTCGCGTTTTCTTCGAGAGCAAGAGGATGCCCGGCTGGATCTCTTGAATTTCCATGCAAACCCTTGCATTATAGATATAGCCTTGTCTGACGATCCCCCCGCTGACGGTGTTGCGAACTGTCGCCTGAAACGCGTCGAGCCTCCAGGCGGCTTGGGAATTACCGTCCCCTCCACCGATTCTTTCTCACAAGAGGACCCCCCCGTGCTGGCTCGCATGATTCCATTTTCGCGCTTTTGCCATTCTCCTGGTTTCGATGCCTCGGGCCATGGTTCTGGCCCAGACCGCCGCGAAGAAACCGACCTGCATTTTCGACTTCACGATGAAAGACATCGATGGCAAGGATGTTCCGCTCGCGAAGTTCCAGGGTAAGGTGTTGCTGATCGTCAATACCGCCAGCCAATGCGGCTACACTCCGCAATACAAGGGGCTAGAGGAAATCTATAAGAAGTACAAGGATCAAGGATTCGAAATTCTCGCCTTCCCGGCGAACGAGTTCGGGGCTCAAGAGCCCGGAACCGATGAGCAGATCAAGCAATTCTGCAGCTCGAACTACAATGTCAGCTTCCCCCTATTTTCCAAGATCGTCGTCAAGGGCAAGCGCATTCACCCTCTCTATGGGTTCCTGACCAGCGAAGCCACCAACCCCAAGCACGCCGGGACCATACCCTGGAATTTCGCCAAATTCCTCGTCAACCGCAAGGGTGAGGTTGTCGCGAGGTACCAGCCGGACATCAAGCCCGAGTCCCCAGAGCTGTACAGCGCGATCGAAAAGGCTCTCGCCGAAAAGTAGGGGAACCCCTGCGTTGAAGTTACCCGAGCTGCTGAGGGGATTTCAGGCCGTCGTCCGCCGATTCTTCGAGTAACTCAACCGCCTCCAAGTCGTTCAGCAGAGCAGATGGCTTACGAGCGTGGAGAAAGGGCTTCATGCGCCGGACCAGCCTCTTCGCCGACCTTCGGGTCGGCCGGCAGGATCGGGCTTGTCATAGAGCCTGAGGTAGCGATAGTAGACCTCGAGAGTCAGCGCGGCGAGGGTCGTGCAGTAAATGCGACCTCCTCTGGCCCCGTAGATACTATCATCAGGGTCCCAGCTTCCCGACTGGTGTCCAGCCGATCGCTGCAGCTTGACGACGCGGTCGCGGATCCTACCGTTCCAGCGCGTCCACGGCTGGCCGCCGTGTTGATACAAGGCCAGCGTGCCGTAGTACCAATAATAGTAATTCGAATCGCCCTTGTCGGATTCGTGCTGCATCAGGTAAGCGGCTGCTTCGGTGCTCGCGGCGCCAGGACCTCCGACGCCAAGAAACTGGCGGCAAACCCAGGCTTCGGCTGTCATGGTGGCCGTGACTGGGTCCGGGGGCTGGTAGCGGGCAAGGCCCTTGTCTCGCCCGGTTGCAACGCGATCCAACCATTGCAACATCCGCGCCTCACGTCTGCCTGGTTGGGAACGCGGAGTCCCACCTCGCGAGCCGACTTGAGGGCCATGACAACCCAGCCCAAAATGCTCGTATCCCCTTCGGGAGCTGACGGCTCGTAGCGCCAGGCTTGGCCGTCCCGTGCCCGGCCGCGCACCACGTACGAGACGGCCCGCTCGGCCGGGGTGCGAAGACGGTCGTCGAGACTCAGCGCATAGGCCTCACACAAGGCGAGCGTGGCCATGGCGTGGCAGTACATTCCTACGGCCTTACTGGTGCCCCTCAGGTCGCCATCGGGCTTTTGCTGGGCAAGCAGAAAATCGAGCCCGTTTCCCACCGTGGTGGCGAACTTGCCGTCGTTATGGGTGTACCCCGCCCCCAGGAATGTCAACAAGGCCAGCCCGGTGAGCGCCGTATCGGCCTCACAGTAAGCACATTCCCCGAAACAGGTCTGCCCGGGGGGGCAATGGACGGTGAAATCATCGTCGCCCTGCACTGCCGTCCCGTCTTCATACCGCGCCGTGCCGCCATCCCAGCGGCCGTCGGGGTCCTGATGCCGAGCAAGCCAGTCGAGGGCGCGCTCGACAGCTTGTTCACTGGCGGTGCTGGCGCCGCTGCGCTGAGCCAGGGCCGAACGATTCGTATCGAGTCGGGGGCGGTAGAACCCTGGAACCTCGCTCAGGTTGCGACCGCTCTGCGGACCTGTCCAGGTCGGCCAGCGCCGGGCTAGAACCCGCTCGGTTGTTCCCCCCTGGCATGGCGCGCACCAGTGGAATTGGCTGCCCCGGATTGGTGCCGCGGGGCAGTGCAGGGAACTCGTTCTTGCCATGCTCTCGTGTAGCCTCGCGCCTGAGTTCTGCCGGAGCCAGCAAGGAAACAGCAGGCGAGGAAACGGCGGATCTTCCGCTTACGCCCTCTTCCTTGATCGCCACCGGCTCGGGAACGAGTTGGGCCAGCTCCGAGGCCGCCGGCACGCCGATCGCGACTGGCCGCGGCGGACTCGATGACGGAACCTTCTCTCCAGGCCGGGAGTCTGGAGCCCCACGACCAGGTTGAAGCACGCCGGCTGGAATGGCCCGCGTAATTGGCAAGGAAGGCTGCGTGGAGAAACCGACTGGGGCCACCACCGGCGCTTCGAAACTCGCCAGAGCTTCCGATCTCATCAGATCGGGACCTGGATCAAACAGCCGGATCGGCCCGGTCGCCAGGTCGAGCGCGGGGACGGAGGCCGCGACCCTGCCGACGGCAGACGAATCCGAACCCGAGACGGTTCCGGCTTCAGGACCGCCGCGAGCTGGCGGTTCGACCTTGGCTGGTGTCGGCGACACGCGGATCTGACGGATATGCTGCCCCCTGGCGGAATCACGGGTCACCGAGCTCAATGCGCGAACACCGCGGGGACTGTGCTGCCGTAGAGGACGAGCCCCGTGTGGGCCACGACCGACAGCGCCAAACACTTACGCAAAGCCCGCCGCGAACCCCAGCTCAGCCAGGCCAAGAGCCCGAGAACCAGGGTTCCCAGCCCAAGCAAAGCCCAGGCGCCCAGATCGGCCCGCATCAAGAGCAAGAAGGATTCCAGGTCCAGTCCGGTATCCAGTTCACCCATTTCCATCGCCTCGGTCCGGGCTGGCAACCCGCCGCTCGGGCGAGAGCAACCCTGTTCAGGTGTCCGCGCCTGACCGTCTCCTGCCGTCAAGGAGCAAGATCTACTTTATCCCACATGACGGATGGCCAACGAGTCCAGGCCATTTGCCCCTTGTCGCCCGTTGCCGACTTTCTGGAGGAATCGTGCCAGCAAACTTAGAAACCGATGTCTTGATCGCTTATGACTCCGCGGCCTACCGCGTCATGAGCGCGCCGCTGCGGGGATTGTACGTTGTGTGGAGAACGTGCCGGGACGGGGTAGTCCGGCGTTGACCCGGATTCAACCTGCGGGACGGTGGGCCAAGCGGAGGATCAATATGCGCTCTGGCCGCTGGCTGCGTGGCCATCGCGATGGCATCGATGGTCTCGGCCCCCAGCCGGTCGAGTGCCGCCGGAAAACCGTTCGATCCGGATGACAAGCGAGTCGTAGGCCACCAGGGCGAACGTCGCGATTGTGAGCCCCAAGATCAAGGGAGACAACGCCTCGGCCAGTGCCGGCGCCCATGCCGCCCTCGGTCGAATCGGCGATCACGGCAGCCGGGGCCGAGCCCGCAGCCGCGACAACCTCGGGGATTGCAGTCAGCAATCGCGCGATGGCCAACAAGCTACCCAGCGAACCAAGCAAAGGCGCCAACGCGGCGATTCGTCTCAAAGTACCCACATTGCGCTCAGGCGTTCCACCTCGCCCCGGTGCGTGAAGGCCACAGCTCGTTCAAGATCGACAGCCGGGCGGCCCCACCTTCGCACCGCCGCCAGGGCGACATGAGCGGCAGGACTGGGATTCATCTCGCAATAATCCAGCGCCCTGCCGCCATCAAGCCTTCCCTCGTGCAGGCGATCGAGGAACTGGGCGGTGAAATCGGCGGGGATGATTTTCATTCCCCGCAGTCGAACCGCCCGTTCCGAAGAGTACGGCCAGGCCAAGTCCTGCGCAGGCGAACAATCCTCCCCAGCTCATTCGTTCCGCCGGGGCAGTCCGCAAGTACCAGCGAAGCTGCGACCGGGCAATTCTGGCGGCACTCTGCTTTATGACTTGCAGGTCGAAGCTATCTAAGCCCAGAATCCCGGATCCAGACGCCGGTACCGTCTTGCTGTCAGGCGCTTTGGAAGCGAGCGGCCGCGTGCCGGCGTAATTGGGCTCGGCGTCTTCCTCCTGCCCTAGCCCCGTGTTAACAAGGGAGAATGCCAGCAGCAAGGTGAGACAGTACCGGGCAAGTTTCCCGCTCGTTCCTGGAACCGATCTTGGGTCTGGACGCATTAACGGGATCCTTCCCAAAAGAAAAAATCCATACTGGCAGTTGGGCACGGATCATGCGGCCTAGCCTGCCGGGTTGCCTCGAGCCGTTTCATGTTTGCGGACGGTGCTGAGGCGGGTGTTCGCTTCGGGCACGTGAGGATCCTTGGGGAACCGAGAGCGAAGCGTCTCATAGGTCTCGGCGGCATCACTCCACTGCCCCAGCCGCTCGTGGACTTTTCCCGCTTCCAAAAGCGCGGCGGCCTGCCACTGCGGAGCGTGGTAGAGCATGTCGACTTTGAGGAACTCGGAGAGCGCCTTGCGCAATCGATCCTCATGAAAATAGGTCTCGCCGCGCAGCAAATGAGCTTGTGCGGCCAGTTCGCTTCCCTGGCGAGCGTCTATGACCGCTTGAAAGGCACGGCGGGCGTCGTCAGGACGAGCCAATCCAAGAAGTGCCCGGCCGCGAGCAAAATCGAGATCGGCAAGGGTCGGATCGCCAACGGGCAGTTCCGCCCTGAATGCCTCGGCCTGGGCCAATGCGTCGCCCCAGCGCTTGATTCCCACGAGGCTCTGGACATGCCGGCCGCGAATCAGTCGCGCCAATCCCTCGGAATCCCCGGGCTTCGGCGGTTCACCCGCAAGCGCCGCGAAGATCGGCTCGGCCTCCTCCGGATGGTTCAGGCGCAGCGCCGCCTCGCGCGGAAAAAACGGGCTTCTCGGTTCCGTGGGCTGCCGGGATACTCGCTGATCAGGTGGTCGAGTGTCGGCACGGCAGCCGTCCAGTCGCCCATTTCGATCTGACTTCGTCCCAGGCGATAGAGGACCAGCGGCATGAGCCGCTCGTTGGAGGAGGACTTTGAAGACAATGCGATCGGAGCGAGCAAGCGGATCACTTCCGCATGATTGCGGGACTCGTTGGCCGACTCAGCCAGATTGAACCGGGCATCCACGGCCTTTGGGCTTTGAGGATACGTCTTCAGCAACTGAGCGAAAACGGCGTCGGACTCGGCCGTCTTGCGGGCATCGACCAGAGCCCAGCCGCGCTCGGCCAGCAGGCTATCGGGTTCCTCTCCCAGAGATTTGAGGCCCGTTCGCTTCTCCTCCGAGGAGAGCAAGCCTTCGAGAAGCTTTGCTGCGTCTTCTGGTTTTCCGATCCTCGCCAGCAGCCGGGCGCGCGCGAGCTCGGCTTGAAGTGCTTCTCGGGTCCTGGGGTAGTGGTCGATGAGCTGGGTGTACGCGGCCAGGGATTCTGTCGTTAGACCGGCGGCCGCCAGTGCGCCGGCACGTTCCAGCCTCACCGTCTGTGCCTGGGGATCACCGCCGGAACTGGCCAGGTACTGTGCGAAGAGAGTTGCGGCCGCGGCCGGATCGCCCAATCGCCAGAGTGCCCTTCCCAGTCCGACGCGGGCGCGAGCCAGGACAGCCGCGTCGATTGGCGCGACCCCCGGGTTGGCGACGGCTACCGGCGTTGTGGTCGTGACCGGTCTGACTTGAGCAAGAGCTGAAATTGCTCGGCGGCACGTTTTGGTTGGCTGGCATCGAGTGCGGCCTCGCCAATGCGCAGCCGCGTGGGTGCCACCGCCCTGCTGTGTGGGAACCGGTCGACAAGCTGATTGAGGGTTTTCCATGCCTCGTCCGTCTGCCGCAGGCCGAGTTCGGCAGTTGCCAAATGTGCCAGGGCAGAGTCGGCCACCTCTCCCCGGGGATTGGCGGTTAAGTACCGGCTAAGCGGTCCAATCGCGTCGGCAAACCGACCTCGCTCGACGGCTTCCTGGCCAATCAGGAATTGCGCATCGAGACCCACCGGCTCCTTGGATGAGCTGGCCAGACTGGCGAGCATGGCGTCGGCCTGCGCGGTTTGCCCCGCTGCCCGATACGCCAGGGCCAAGTCATAGCGCGCTTTAGCCATTGTGGCAGCGGTAAGCGGACTCGCCGCCGGTTTATCTCCGACTCCTGGCTCTTTCCCCAGACCGAGCAGCGCCTCCAGGCGTTCGGCTGCCTTTCGGGCCTGACCCTCGGCCAGCAGGGCCCTGGCCTCGACCAGGCGAACTTCGGCCCTGAACTTGCTTTGGGGAAATTGCTCCAGAAACGATCCTGCAAGTGACAGAGCAGCCGCGTGGTCGCGGGCATCCAGCGCCAGCTGCGCTGTCCGGGCAAGTGCGTCGTCCGCCCACGGATCCCGCGGGTAAGTCTCCGCGACCTTCAAGAACCTCTTGCGAGCCTCATCCGTCCGCTTTTGCCGCACAAGTGCCTCGGCGGAGCGGAAAAGGAAGGCCGGAACCAGCGGCGACTCTGGAAAATGGTTCGCCGCCTCGTCCAAGGTGGCAAGCGCGAGATCCGCATGACCGTGTTCCAGCTCGAGTGTCGCCAGAGCAAGAGCAGCCCGCGGGGCGACGGCGTCGGCACCTTCCTTAAACAGGGGCCTGAGCAGTTTCCGGGCCTCTTCGGTGCGATCCAGCCGCATCAGCGCCTCGGCCCGAACCAGGCGTCCCTCGGCCCTCGATGCGCTGCGCGGCGCCACGCGATCGAGAGTCTCAAGCGACTCGACAGCCGCGCCATACCGACCGCCGGAAAGCTGGGTCTTGCCAAGCTGAAGCAACGCCCTGTCAATCCAATCGGAGTTTCTCTGGGCGGCCAGCTCTGAAAGAACTTTAACGGCGTGATCGATCTCGCCCAGAGCAGCGAGCGTTCGGCCCAGCCCATACCGTGAGCGATTGGCTAGCTGGCCGTTCGGGAAGTCGGCCAGCGATCGCTCGTAGGCGGTCCGAGACGCCGGCAGATCTTCCAACCCAAGACAAACATCTCCCAGGTAGGCCCATGCGGTCTCCAGGTTGGGATGCCCGGGAGCTCCCCGCACAAAGAGTTGCAGCGCGTTGCGGGCCGCTGGCAGGTCGCCCAACATGTACGCAAGCTCACCTACTCGATACCTTGCCGTTCGTGCTCGAGGCCCGTCGGGGGTCCGTTCCACAAACTCCTCGAAGGCGCTTCTTGCATCTTTGTAGCGACCCTGAAAGAGCAAGGCGTTCGCTCGGCCGAATCGAGCGTCGGCGGCGTCCAGGGCCGTCGGGCCGGAGTCAAGGAACCGCCGGTACTCCTCGGCTGCCATCTCGAACTTTCGCTGCCGGAAAAGTGCATGCGCGAAGCTCAGCCCCTCAGGGACCTTTCGTTTCGTTTGGGAAGGCTCAGACCTCCGAGCCTCTTGAGTTGCTGCCGGTCCGCTCACCACTCCCAGCAATTCGACCACTAACAACAACGCCCCATATTGCAATGCGCATCGTGCGAGCATGCGGCGGGCACGTTCGGGCGGCGGAGAGATGATGAAGGGCACCAAACCACCCCTTCCGTGAACGACTTGATCCAACATCCCGCTTTCTCGATTTCGTACTTAAGGTCAGGAATGTTGAGAGAATCGTGTCGATTCCTCTTACCACCAATCCATGTTCGGTTCTGAACGAAGCGTTAATCCTCAGCAAATAGGCACTTATACGCCCGGTGACTCAACCTGCTCAAGACCTCCCCAAGAACCTTCGAGAGGTCAGCCAAAATGGTCGAGGAGGCGACTGCTGCATCGCGTGGCCGCACTGATTTTGGTAAATGAGCAGGGACTTGCTGTTTTCAGCCTTCATGGCAGACCAGATTCTTCTCTCCAACCGGCATCCCCGGCAAATTCGATCCACTCCAACTTGCTTTCCTTTTTTGCGGTCTTGGCAGAAGTTATCTCTAGACAGCCACACAAAGTCAATTTATTCTACTAGAAATTCGCAAAGCTCCCAGAGTTCGCAGTCAATGACCTTGTATATTTTAGCGAACCCTTCGAAGCCGCATTCGTGGCGCGACTTCGATCCAGTGGTTGAGATGGTGTAGCATCAATGGAGAATGCATCAATGATGATCTCTCGTCTGATCGGTGCGACCGTAGGGGCCTTGGTGGCCACCACGGCCTTCGCACAAGCTCCCTCGAAGCAGTATCCGACTGCAGTTGCTCCGACCAAGAGCTATCCCGCCGCTCAAGCGCCCTACGCTCCGGGCAAGAGCTACCCGGCCGCTCAAGCGCCCGCCGCTCCGGGCAAGAGCTACCCGGCCGCTCAGGCCCCGCGCTCCGGCAAGAGCTACCCGGCCGCCCAGCCCGCCGCTCCGGGCAAGAGCTATCCCGCCGCTCAGGCACCCGCCGCTCCGGGCAAGAGCTATCCCGCCGCTCAGGCACCCTACGCTCCGGGCAAGAGCTATCCGGCCGCTCAGGCACCCTACGCTCCGGGCAAGAGTTACCCGGCCGCCCAGGCCCCTGCCGCTCCGGGCAAGAGTTATCCCGCCGCTCAGGCCCCTACGCTCCGGGCAAGAGTTATCCGGCCGCTCAGGCGCCCGCCGCTCCGGGCAAGAGTTATCCCGCCGCTCAGGCGCCCTACGCTCCGGGCAAGAGTTATCCGGCCGCTCAGTGCCCGCCGCTCCGGGCAAGAGTTATCCGGCCGCTCAGGCGCCCTACGCTCCAGGCAAGAGTTATCCGGCCGCTCAGGCACCCTACGCTCCGGGCAAGAGCTACCCGGCCGCCCAAGCTGGTTATCCGACAGTTCCGGCCAAGACCTATCCGGCGGGTCAATATCCGGCTGCCCCGGGCAAAATGACAACGTCCATGCCTGCGGCCCAAGGTGTCTCAGCACCTGCACATGCCGCCCCTGCACAGGCCGCCCCGGGCGTGGACGAAGCGCCACCCGCCCCACCTGCTCCGACTCCTGCAGCTCCCCCGACTCCGACCCCCAACCCGACGACACTCCTGCCCAAGAAGGTCTGAGCCGTACAGCGGCAAGGTCAACATCGATATCCCCGGCCCGCGCAGGGTCGGGGATCTTTTTTTCCTCTCCGGTTTTTATGCCCCTCGCGTAACCTCCGCTGGACCGGCCGCACAATCACCTGCGATTTCCCTTTCTGATCGTTTCTGGAGTCTTCAAGCCACGCAGCAAACCCGTCGTTTGCGATGTCTCTGTCAATCGTCAATTCTTGGCAGTCTTGCACTTAATCTTAGCCTGAATTGCCGCTCGCTGGACGATGGTCAGGCATAAGAATCCCCGCAATCGACATCGGCAGAGCAAACCGACCGACCTTGCCCGCGGGTCGGGGCGCCGCGGGAAGATCGGTCGGATTCGAGGGGAGTCGCTTGAGACCGCGCCACTAAGAAACCTTATGCCCATCAATTTAGACGGGATCTGGTTCTTGCGGCGGGATCTCTCTCAGGACCAATCACTGTTGGGGCGAACCCGACGGACTGACGGCTGCGGATGGAGCGGTGGTCGGAACGGTCACCGGAACGAGAACCTGCCGGATCACCGGCACTTGGCGGGCGACCTGCCGTGTCTGGGTCGTGCAGCTGGTGACAGGCACTGTGTAGGGCACTTGCACCGCGTACTGCTGGGTCACGTTCTCGGTGACCTGCCTCGGCTGCGACTGATACGTCGTCACGGGAACCGTGTAGGGTACCTGCACCGCATATTGCTGGGTCACGTTCTCTGTGACCTGCCTCGACTGCGACTGATACGTCGTCACGGGAACCGTGTAGGGCACTTGCACCGCGTATTGCTGGGTCACGTTCTCAGTGACCTGCCTCGGTTGCGCCCGGTATGTCGTCACGGGAACCGTGTAGGGCACTTGCACTGCGTATTGCTGGGTCACGTTTTCGGTGACCTGCCTCGCCTGCGCCTGATACGTAGTTACCGGGACGGTGTAGGGCACCTGCACCGCATACTGCTGGGTCACGTTTTCAGTGACCTGCCTCGGCTGCGCCTGGTATGTCGTCACGGGGACGGTGTAGGGCACTTGCACCGCATACTGCTGGGTCACGTATTCGGTGACCTGCCTCGACTGCGACTGATACGTCGTCACGGGAACCGTGTAGGGCACTTGCACCGCGTACTGCTGGGTCACGTTCTCGGTGACCTGTTTGTACTGAGTCGTCGGGACGATTTCGGTCTTTTGTTCGGCGACTTGAACGGTAGTCGTAACGGGCACTGTCTCGGTTATTTGAGAGGCCTGCATGATTGTGACCGGAACATCAATTTCCTGAACCTGTTGCTCAGGCACGACGTCGTTGACTGTCACTGGGACCATCTGGGTCTGAGTCTCGGGCACCTGGACGACCTGCTCCACGGGAACCAGCCGGGTCCTGGTCTGATTCACATAAGTTGTATAGGGGACCGAGCGGACGACCGGCCGGGAGACATAAAGCTGCTGGTAGCCGCAGGAGGATTGCATCGTGTAGCCGCCGCCAGTTCCAGCGCTGCACAACCGCCGCCACTGACGCATGATCCACAGCCGCCGGATCGATGGCCGCAACCAACGCCGCCGCACCTGGAAAACAGGCCGCCACATCCGCGGCTAGCGAAGAGGCCGCCACATCCGCGGCTAGCGAAAAGGCCGCCCCCCGCGGGCGCACATCCGGCCACGGGCTGTATCATGGTCGCGGGGATCGCCTGCGTCACGTAGCAGCCCTGTTCCTCGACGATCTGCTGCGTTGTGGTGACCGGAACGCTTTCGGTATAAGTCTCGGACACCTGGCTGGTTTCGACCTTGGATGTCAGAACGGTTACGCTCTGGGGCTGCAGAACGGTCCTGGTGATGTTTTTCGGCACGGTCACGAAGCGCTGCTGCTTCTGAGTCGTCGTCACCGGGTTATAGACTGTCCTGGTAACCTGCTGGTTGACCGTTTGCTGCCGAGGTACGTACACGGTAATCGTGCGCGGAACGTTTACCAATTCCGCGACGGTTCTGGCCACTGGGACGGTCTGTGTCTTGTACTCGGTGCGATACTGCGTCTGGTTGACCGTGACGGGGACCTGGTCCACGACCGTCTTCGTCACCGGCACAGTCTGTGTCTTGTACTCGGTGCGATACTGCGTCTGGTTGACTGTGACGGGAACCTGCTCCACCACGGTTCTGGTCACCGGCACAGTCTGTGTCTTGTACTCGGTCCTGTATTGCGTCTGGTTGACCGTGACAGGGACCTGGTCCACGACCGTCTTCGTCACCGGGACAGTCCGGGTCTGATACTCGGTGCGGTACTGCGTCTGATTGACCGTGACAGGGACCTGGTCCACGACCGTCTTGGTCACGGGAACGGTTCGGGTCTGGTACTCGGTGCGGTACTGCGTCTGGTTGACTGTGACGGGGACCTGGTCCACGACCGTCTTCGTCACCGGGACGGTCCGGGTCTGATACTCGGTGCGGTACTGCGTCTGGTTGACCGTGACAGGGACCTGGTCCACGACCGTTTTGGTCACGGGAACGGTTCGTGTCTGGTACTCAGTGCGATACTGTATCTGGTTGACCGTGACCGGCACCTGAACCGTCTCGACATCGTAGATGGTCTCATAGACCACCTGATACTGTGGAACCTGGGTCGTGATGGTCTGTGGTTGCACCGCCACCGGCGACACCGCTGACTGGGGTGTGGACTGTGCTCCATCTCCGGCCCGCACCACCCAACTCACTATCAGAAACCCTATCGCTAGAATCCCACATACAGCGAACCTGGAGCCCCTCGAAACTTTCTCCATCGCGCCGTCTCCCATGAAAACTTCCCGACGTCAAATTAGCTCCTTCTTTGCCAAATTCTGCAGTCCATTGAAACGCCCGACTCGTTCTTGTCTTCGGGACCGTAGATCTTGAGCTCAGTTACCCAAAGCTCTTTGTTATCCCAGAACAGTCAGACGGAGTTACTTTAACGATCGAGCTAAACTGATACCAGCACCCACAGCCATAGTGGAAAATTATTGCGTTTTCTTGTACAGGTCATCGTGTGTGTCCGCTTTGGCGTCTTCCTGTATTCCGCCCTATAGGATTATTCAATAAAGATTTACGATGACACATCGCGAGAATCCGGACGAACGCTAGATGCCTGATAAAGCTTAAAGGAGTACTGATCACTATATCGTGGCCAGCATGACGAAGGATCGGTTCGATCAAGCATTTGTTAATGCGTTCTTCGGCCTTCTCTCAATCACGATGATTATCCGAATCTAGAAGCGGCTCGGAGAACGAGTCGGGAGTTGAGGCTCGATATGCGCGGTGCCTGAATGAGATTTTGCCGCTGGTCTCAGTGGCCTCCGCCCCTGGTTGTTGCGGATCTTCGTCGTTTCGCTTAATCTGAGCCAGCATGGTTAGAGCCGACGAACGCACCTGGCCCGTCACTTTCAGCCGTCGACTTCCGGTCTGACAACTCAGTCCGTATACGGACATTGGTCCGATCCCAGGCATGCAGCAAACGCCCCATTCCATGTCAAAAACCGAACGCGAACGAAATCTTGCTGTCTTCATCGACCTGGAAAACCTGGCCATGGGTTTTCAGGGTCAAAGGAAGATCCGCTTTGAAGTTCAAAAGGTGCTCGAGCGCCTCGTTGAGAAAGGAAAGCTGATCGTCAAGAAGGCCTACGCCGACTGGAGCCGCTTTCCCAGCTACACGGCACCCTTTCACGAGTCTGCCATCGAGTTGATCGAGATTCCCAAGCGGTCCCAAACGGGCAAGAATTCGGCGGACATCCGCCTGGTGGTCGACGCCATGGACCTGGCCTGGAGCAAGCTGCACGTCGACACGTTCGTTATCGTTTCAGGAGACTCCGACTTCTCGCCGCTGGTGTCGAAGCTGAAGGAGAACGGCAAGCATGTGATCGGGCTGGGGATGAAGGGGTCAACGTCTGACCTGTTGCGGGACAACTGCGATGAGTTCATCTACTACGAAGACTTGGAGCGGCAGGAACAGAACGAACAGCAACTGGCCACCAACCTGAACTCTTACCTGCCCCCCTCCTTGAACGAGAAGCAGCGCGAGGTATTTAGCTTGCTGGTCGAAGCCTGCAACGCGCTGCGGCGCGAGAATCACGAGATCCTCTACGCCTCGATGATCAAGGACACGATGAAGCGCAAGAAACCTTCATTTGATGAAAGCTATTATGGCTATCGCAGCTTCACTCACCTGCTGGAGGACGCCGACGACCTGGCGCTCGTGGACATCGAACGGAATCCCAAGAGTGGGACCTACGTGGTGACCAGAATCTGCGGCGAGGGAGAAGATCGGGCTCCGGGCACTTCCGCCGCGCCCAGCCGGGGAACAGGATCAACGCTGCCTAATTCTCGACGAGTCAAAGGCGGATCAACCCACCGCCGATGAGCGGACGGGATGGCAATCGGCTGCGCCGCCTTCCCCCGGCCCGCAACCCGCGGCTCCCTTTCATCTTTCCAGGGCGCGATCCTATAATCAAATTGCTCGAGAGCAAGGCGGCCGCCCCGTTTCCTCCCTGTCGCCGGCCGCGTCGAGCTCGGCGGGGAGCAATGGCGATGGTTGCAAATCGAGCTGGCAGATTCATTATTTTAGCGGTTCCGCTGGTCGCCCTCGCGTTTGCCGCGGCCAGAGGGCAGGATCCTGCCTCGGCCGAATCCTCTCCACTGTCGGTCCTGAAGGACCACAACCTCGATCGCTCTGGCACAACCTGGATCTTGACTTCGGCCGAAAAAAACGTGCTCAAAGACTTGGCCGATGCGCGTGCCCTCTTCCAGCAAGTCGCTGAGGGCATGATGCGCCAGCAAGAACTCGAAATGGGAGCCGAGGCTCGCAAGGCGGACATCTTGGAACTACGTGAGCGCAGCGACATCCTCAGCCAGCAGATCGCCGCCATCAATCAGCAACTCACCAACTTGGTCGCTCCTCCGTCAGGCAACAACTTCGTCAATCAGCAGCGCACCAACTTGCTGAGCAAAACAACATCTTGGTGGCGGAACGCAACCAGGTGACCAACATGCTCGACACGCTCCAAGAGCAGAGCAAGGCTCAGGGACAGGAGCAAAAGCCCCAGTTGATTGCCGAGGTCGCCCAGAGCCGGGAAAAGTACATGCAATCGCTCTACGACTTGCGAAAATCGGTGAACAACCTAACCTCGAAGTACGACGAACTGTCCAAGCGACCCGAGATTCCCAAGGCTCTCGAGGAGCTCTCCGCGTCAACCAAGACCAAGCAGCGGCTGGGCCCGTCGGCGAAGATCCGGGAAGCCATCAAGGTGCTCGAGAAAGCTGAGGGTACGGTCCAGAGCGATACCATTGACCTGTATCGCGAGAATGGCGTCTTCCACGTCTATGCGAGTCTCGGCAAAGTCCCCACGAAAATGGTCTTCGACACGGGAGCCAGCCTCACCACGATCTCGACGAAGCTAGCCGATCGGATCGGCCTGAAACCTAAGGCCAGTGATCCCTCTGTACAGTTGAAAACCGCCGACGGCACGGTAGTCGCGGCGAAGCGGCTGGTTATTCCCTCCGTGCGCGTGGGAAAATTCACGGTACCGAACGTGGAGTGCGCCGTGATGCCGCCCGAAAAGGGCGACGTCGACCCCCTGCTGGGCCAGACCTTCTTCAAATACTTCAAGGTGGGGTTCAACGCCGAGGCTGGCAAACTGAATCTCAAGAAGCTGGCCACCGAAGGTGACGAAACCAAATCACTGGCCGATGCCGACGCCAAGCCCGCCGCCAAGGCGACCACGAAAGGAAAGCGTACACCTCGCCCGCCCAGAGCGACGGCCAAGAGCAAACGATCCACGCAGAGCCGTCAAACCGCCAGTGACGGCGATACACAGGCCGCCGGATCAAGGTGGGGCGAGGCCCAATTGACCGAATGAGATCGCGACGGCGATCCGGCTCGTGTCCGGGCGAGGCACGAGCACAGCTTCATGGCACGGGCCGTTTCTCTCCTTCAGCTTTGAGAATCTGATCGAGCTTCCGCTCCACCTCGCCGAGCCGGCGCTCCAGCGCCGCCACGTCGGGCGCGGGCTTGGCCTCCTTAGCCTTCATGAGCATCACCTCGGCCTCCAGCCGGTTCTGATTGATCTCCGCGACGTCGGCAACCGTGCCTTTCCCAACCTCGAGTTCTTTCCGCTCTCGCTTTTCAATTTGCTTTGAGCCGGTCCACGTGCCTTTGCATCGCGGCCAGTGCTTCGGATTCCTTGCGAGCGACAAGCCGCTCGACCGCCATCAGCCGATCGCTGGCCATCACAAAGCGATCGATGGTGATCCGCCCCTCTTCGTAGTACGCGCGCTGGGCCTCGAATCGCTGGCGTGCCGCATGAAGCAGTTGCCGTACAAGTGGGTTGACCGGATCGGGAGGCTCCGGTGCCGCTGACACAGTGAATGTCTTGGTTTCCTGTCTAGGAATAGTGACTCCCTGGGGATTCTGCTTTAAGCCCGGCTCGTGGCCGATCACCCATCCCGCCGTGATCACCAGGATGCCGGCGGGTAAGACAGTCCATGCCAGGGTCGCCAGCTTTTCGAGTGCCATCGTCTTCAGGACTCCTCTCGACAAAGAGAATGCAGTGCTCGAGAACAGCGCCACCGTCGCCGCCTTGCCGTCGGCCACGTGGCATGCGGAGCGGATGGTCATCGCCAGCAGCTCGGCGGGTAGGGCGGAAAAAGTTGTTGCAGCAATCGTGGCCGCATCGGCAATCCCTGCCGCCTCGAAGCCGAGCCAGCCGGCCAGCGGCCCGAGAGCAGCCGGAACTGTCACTCCGCGGCGGACGAGCCGTGCGGCGGAGTTGTTCGCGAGCCCGGGCCAGGCGGCTGCGGACAGTTCCCACCGGCCAGCCCAATCGCGCGGCGGCCTGATCGTGGGTCAACCCCTCCAGGTAGCAGAGCACGATCGGCGCCCGGTACTTTTCCGCTAGCCGCCCAACCTCCTGGTGCACGGCCTCCGCGTCGTCGGTGTGCCCGGGGGCTTCTGCCGCAGGCGCCGGGATCTCATCGTTACCATCCTCGGCCTGCCGCTCACGGGCTCTCCGCCGCTTCATGTCAGTCCTGGCCCTGGCCGCTACGCGCAGAGCCACCCCGTAAAGCCAGCTTCCCAGCGATTCCCTGTTCCGCACCGCGCCGGCCTTGCGGGCAAGCACGATAAATACCGCCTGGAAGGCGTCCTGAGCCTCGTGGGAATCTCCCAGGACCTGGCCGCAGACCCGGTAAACCATGGGACCGTGACGCTCGGCGAGGGCCCCGAACGCTTGCTCGCCAGCCTCGGCGCGCCGCCCGAGGAAGAGCTCGAGCAACTGGCCATCGCTCAGCGCCGAAAGGGTACCGCCGCCGAAGATCGTTTCCAGATCCTGGTGCCATTTCCTGGCTCGAACGCTCGACATCGATCCTGGCTCCTCGCCTCCTGATCCACTCCTACGCTGTAGTGCACTCGGGAAGGGAGGATCAATCCATCTTTTTTTGGAAATTGCGATGGCCGCCGAGAAATCAGTTCTTCGAGACAACCTCAAGAGCCAGTGATTCTGACTTCGCGGGGCCCCTTGGACTGGTAAGTTCTAGCCATGCGTCCGCTTCTTGGGGCAAAAGCTAGCAACTGAAATTCCTTGCCCCAGTCTCCCCGGGAAGCTCAGGCGAAGATGCCAGGCCAAAGCCCCGTGCCCGGCCGCGCGCCGCAGCTCTGGAACATGCTCTGGAAGCACTTCCTCCTCGTCCGCGCGAATCAGTTCCTCGGAACAGGCTCATTCTGCGCTTCAGTCTCCCAGATTCTCACAACGCCGTCAGCTGAGGCTGAGGCCAGGCGCGTACCGTCGGGGCTAAAGGCCACGCCGTGGACGTGGTCGTTGTGACCGCGGAGGGTGAGGATTTCCCGGCCGCCGGCGGCCTCCCAGAGCGGCACGGTGCCATCGGCGCCGGCCGAGGCGATGCGGGTTCCGTCGGGATGAAACGCAAGGCCGAGGACCCAGTTCGTGTGGCCAGTCAATGATCGGATCATGCGGCCCTCGGACAGTTCCCAGATCTTGATCGCTCCGTCCGCGCTCGCGGACGCAAGCTGACGGCTGTCCGGACTGAGGGCCAGCGCATGAATCGGTTTCGAATGCCCCACCAGCGTGCGAATTAGACGGCCGTCACTGGGATCCCAGACCCGGATCAGCCGATCGTCGCCGGCCGAAAGCAGACGAGTTCCGTCCGACGTTGAACACAAGCGCGTGAATCGAGCCCATGTGGCCGGCAAGCGAACGCAGGGAAGAGCCGGTTTTCGCGTCCCACAGCCGCACCGGCCGGCCTCGATCCGCACGCGGAGATTCTTTGCCCGTCGGCTTTTGCACCACTTCGAGCGGATTGCCGCCACCTGTCGCCAGGATCGATCCCTGGGGGCTGAACGCCAGGCTGACCAGCCCGTCTCGATCATCTTCAAGGACTGTCGTGTCGCTCAGTGATCCGGCATCCCTGATGTGCACTTTCCGATCGGCGCCTGCCGAGGCAAGCAAACGTCCGTCAGGGCTGTAACGCACCGCCGACAGCGAGCCCCAGCCGGTTGGCGACGCCAGGTTGTGCCTGGACGTCCCCAGGTTCCAGACAGTCAGCGACTGGTCAGTTCCCCCAGTGGCCAGTTCGACTCCGTCGGGACGAAAGGCCAGACCGCCAACCCAGCCGATCGGACCAGGACTGGGACCCTGCCTCTTGGGCTCAAGCGATAGCAAACGGACGCCTGGCTCGGAGGTCAGATCCCAGACCTTGACCGTGGCGTCCTGGCTGGCCGAGGCGAGTTTCTTACCGTCAGGGCTGAAGGTCACGCTGAAGACCGGCGCGGCATGACCGGGAAAAGCCGCAAGCGGTCGGCCTGTGCTGGCATCCCAGAGCCGGACCGAGCGATCGAGACAGGCAGTCGCGATCTTGCCGCCGTCGGGACTGAATGCGATGCCGTCCACGCGGTTGCCAAAGTCGCCGAATCGGAGTAGTTCCCGCCCTGTGGAGGCGTCCCACAGCCGGACGGTCCTGTCAGCACCTGCTGATGCCAGTACGTTCTGCCGAGGATGGAAAGCCACGCAGCGGACCGCCTGCTGATGCCCTTGAAAAACCCGACACCGAGGTGGCGGCCCTGTCCGCAGGTCCCAGAGCCGGACAGTCCCGTCATCACCGGCCGAGACCAGAGACGTGCCGTCAGGGCTGAAAGCGACGCCGAAGACAGGCCCCGAGTGGCCCTGCAGAATCCGTGCCGGCTGTTCGAGCTCAACAGCCTCCGAGGTGAGGTTCCAGAGTCGGATTGTTCCGTCCTGGCCGGCCGAGGCCAGGGCTGTGCCATCGCCGGAAAAAGCAATGCCCGCCACCCATCCCTGATGCCCGCGGAGCACACTCAGGTTGGCTCCGGTCGTCAAGTCCCAGATCCGAACCTGCCCGCTGGCTTCCGCACTGGCCATGCGCGTTCCCGCCTGGTTGAAGGCCAGACCGTAGATCGTGCCGTCATGGCCAGGGATTCGTCGGACAACTCGATCCGACACGGGTTCCCAGAGCAGGAAGCCCGTCGATTCGGCGGCACAGGCAAGCTGGCTGCCATCCGGTTTGAATGAGATGCCACAAAGAGCCCCGCTGTGCCCCCGCAGCGTTTGCAGCTCGGAATGGAAGCGCCGGCGGAGATGGTGCCACTCCCAGCCGCGTAGGCGGATTGGACAGCGATCGAGGAGTTCATCGGCGAGCACAGGGTTATTGTTCTCCCACTCCAACTGGGCGGCAATCAACTGCTTGAAGTATGTGTCGTCCTCCATGTCCACGAGTTGGGACTCTACCTCGGCGCGTTTTCGGGTCTCATGATCGAGGGCCTTGCCAGTCCGGGCGACGGCGGATCGAAGCTTCGCCGCGGCAACATGGCCGCGGATCGCCATGATGGTGGCCAGGACCGAGAAACCGGCAAGGGCGATGAGCGCCGCGGCGGCGGGCCGGCGCCGGGCCCATTTCACCAGCCGCTCAAGCGGCGACGCTGGCCGCGCCTGGATCGGCATGTTCGCCAGCCAGCGGTCGATGTCCGCGGCCAGAGCCTCGGCCGAGTGATAACGCCGCTGCGGGCTCTTCTCAAGGCATTTCAGGACGATCGTCTCGAGATCGCGGGGGACCAGGGGGTTGATCGACCGCGGCCGGGCAGGCTCGTCCTCACGCACCTGGCGGAGAATCTCGAGCGTGGAATCACCGTGGAACGGCGGCCTGCCGGCCAGCAGCTCGTAGAAGATCGCTCCCAGGGCGTAGATATCGACAGCCGTCGTGATGCACTCGCGGCGGCCTTCGGCCTGCTCGGGAGCCATGTAGCTCGGAGTACCCAGGATCGAGCCCGACGACGTCAGGCCGCCCGAGTCTGGAGATTCCACGCGTTTGGCCAGCCCGAAATCGGTCACCATCGGCGACAGCCGATCGGGTGGATCTTCGCGGCTGCCGGACAGCAGGATATTCGCTGGCTTGAGATCGCGGTGCAGGATGCCTCGCTGATGGGCGTAGTGCACGGCGCGGGCCACGGTCGCCATCAACCGCGCGGCAGCCCGCGGCTGGTCGTGGAATCGCTGAGCCTGAACCGCCAGGTTGCCGCCCTCGATGAGCTTCATGCTGAAGTAATGGTGACCCTCGTGCTCGCCCACCTCGTAGATCGGCACGATGTGCGGATGATCGAGGTGGGCCGCAGCCTCGGCCTCGAGCCGGAACCGCATCAGGTCCTCCGGGCTGGCAAGCCGGCCGGCGCGGACCATCTTGAGCGCCAGAATCCGGTTCAGGCTCAACTGCCGGGCATGTAGACGGTGCCCATGCCCCCCTGCGCAATCACCTGCAACAGCTCGTAGTCTCCGAAGTAGCGCACCCCCTGGCCACTCTGAGTGTTCTTCGGGTCGCGAGTGATCGGGTAGGGCAGAATCTCGGGGTTTGGCTCGGCTCGATCGTCGGCCGATTCGGAGTGGACGCCGATCAGCGGCTCGTGTCTTCGGGCGCGGGGCGATCCCGCAAGCCGATCAAGGTGGTCTTCGTTGGCGAAGAACTTGGCGAGCTCGTCGGCGAGCTCGGGTTCGCGATTCAACAGCAGGTCGCGGTCGGGTGCTACGCCCGTCTCGACCGCCTCGAGATATTCGGCAATCACTTCATTGAGGCGCTGTTCGCGTTCCGAGTCATTGCCAGGAAGATGGGCCGGAATACTTGCCATGACGTTGCCTCGCTACCGAATGCGGGACTCCAAGTGGCACGACCTCGCTCTCCTGGGTCAGGTTCAGGGTTCTTCAAGCTTTGTCCGCAAGGCCTTCAAACCGCGATGAAGCAGGCCGGCCACGGCAGCCTTGGAGGTTCGCAGCTCGTGGGCAATATCGGCCAGAGCCCATCCCTGGAGGTGATGCAGCTCGATCACCCGGCGCTGGTTCTCGGCAAGGGAGGCCAACGCTGCCGGCGATCCGCAACATCTGCTCCTGGCGAATCACCTTCTGACTGGGTGAGGATTCCTGCGTCGCCAGCCAGTCACCTAGCCGCGAGGCCGACGCGTCGAGGGCAGTGCTGAGCGAACTGTCCCGCCGCACATTCCGCTTGCCGGCCGCCAGCTTGCGTAGCCCGTCGGCCAGGTTATGGCCGAGGATCGACCGCAGCCACGCCGCTGTCTCCCCCTCGGTGCGCTCTCTGGGTGCTCTCCTGAAGTCCTGAAAAGCTTCCAGCAAGGTTTGCTGAACGACACCTGAAAGATCAACCCTGTCACGCAGACCGGGAGCGACCTGGAGCCGGGCCAGCAAGGCCAGGTACTCGCGAAACTTCTCCATGTCCTCGGCGGAAAGGGCCATTGGTGATGTGGTCATACGCATCCACGGGCTGGGAGATGGCCGAACGTCCAAGGGCAGAAGCGGGTCGTGAACCCGCCCCTGCAATCCGTGAATCCATCGTACTGCGAAACGGCGGTCGAAGCACAGGCACTCATTGCGAGCCAGTGCGTTCCACAACCTGCGTATCGGCCGGACTCGACTCTGGCCTGAGAATCCGGGTTTAGGAATAGACCCCACAACTGATCGGCAAGATTTTGGTCTCCCCGGGCCTCGTGAATGTAGGCGAGTTGCAAACAGCTCAGCCGTCTTTCCAGACCAGACGGATCCAATGTTCCCGAAGCAAGTTTTGCCTGGAGTCCCGCGATGGTCTGTTCTGATTGGCTCGTGCGCACCACGCAAAGGCCATAACCGCGACCGACCCACCACTCACGAAACCAGGCGACGATCGAACCGTCAAAACGTCCGCATGTTTTCAATCGGTTTTCGATACATTCGGCGTAGACGGCAGAAGCTGATCGATCGATGCCGCTGGCCTCCAGTGCGGCAGCCCTGATATCCTTGAGTTGCTCCCTTATGGCCAAGTTTTCCAGGCTTTTGTCTGAGCTATTGCCAATTCGCTCGAGCTCGTTGAGGATTGCGGTTCCTTCGCTTCTGGCTTCCTTGTCCAGGGCGATTTCGCGCAGCAGCCGGGCAAGATGAGCCCGCATCACCAAAGGATTGATGCGCAGGAGTGTGCCATCGCTCGCGCTGTGGATTGTCGCACGTAGTTCCGTGACGAAATCAGACAAGAGCAGCCTCCGGCAGAGAACACGCACGTGTTCGTCGTTGGTGGTCCTCTGCACGCGGCGGATGATCGGTTCAACGTAGCGCCCCTGCTCTCTCAGGTACGCGAACGCTTGCAAGCGACGCGATTCGTCGGGGTCCGTCATCGACCTTATAGCTGCCTCGGCCAGTTGCTCTCGTTCGGGGGTCATGAGCTCGACTCGTCCCACCATTACCCGAACCACCTGCTTGGGTTTGGGAACGACGGTCATCGGGATGAAGTGATCGGTCCAGCTCTGCGGCAGGAGGCAGAGGACGCGAATGCCCTCGGTTTGAAAATAGCTGGAGGTCCAGGTGTTGACCATCGCCCGCGCTTCCTTGGGATAGAGACCCGAGGCCTCGAGGCGGCTGGCCAGGTCAGAGGCGATGGCCCTTGTGAACTCAGCCAGCGGTTGAGCCCTGTCCATGGTTCGGAATCATGTTCGAGGCGGTCTGCCCGGGCTCTAGCCGCGGCAGGTAGCGATAGACCCCTCGGCCATTCTCGACCCGAAGCACAAAGACGTGGCGTATGCCTTCGCTAATGGTCGATTCCCGATCGGCGGTAAGCGTTCCGCTTTGCCGCGCGTCGAGACGAAGTGGCAGACGGGCCTCTCCCAGCCCCCGGTAGAAGAGGAATCGCTCGTATTCGGGAGCGGCCGGATTCTTCGTGCCATCGAGAGTCCGAACGTAGGCCGCATCGACATTCCGGGCGAACTTCCAGAGTGCGTCGGCGCTCGTCGGCGGCGGCGACGGGTTTTCACAGTTCTTGATCGGAAGAATGTCCGCATGCCAGCAGATCTGTCCATTGCCGGTGCGATCGGGCGACTCAGCGACCTGAACCACTGAAGGCTCGACTCGCACAGCCTGAGGATACCATTGTGTCCACACGCCCTTGGGAAACCGGACGCCGATTTTCACGGGCTGCGGCCGATCCGTATAGAAGTAGATGACCGGCGTCTCCCCTTTGAGCTTGCTTCCCGGGAGCCGGAGCTGATCGCGGCTGCGCGAATGAACGAACGCGGGAAGCGCGTGCTCCTCGTGGTACATGCCATCAAGCGACGAGCCGTCCGATCCGCTCATTCCCAGGAACGTGCCCCACTCGTGAATCACAAGGTCGGGCGCGGTATGCGTGGGCGAAGGAGACTCCGCAGAGTCGCTCCCCGACGAGACCGGCGACGCCGACAAGACCAAGAACGGCCGGCTTATCAGGCTGGCTCCCATGAGCAACGCCAGCCCCAGCCCGACAACGCCAAGTGCTCCCGAGCGAATGACTTGAGTGCGTCTGCCGACCATCGTGATGCCTCCCCCCGAATTGGCGTGAATGGGTTTTCCCTGGGCGACGCGAGTACCTTGGCACTCCCGAAATGGGATTGTGTCGCTCGCCTCAGGATAAAGGCGTAAGTGGCGGCGGAAGGAAGCGCGGGTGGGGCTGGATTCTACGTAATGTCGCTCTTACGGGCAGTTTGGGAAGGGAGCCCAGGGGCTGGAGGACGATGGCGAGAAACGCTCTCAACTCACGACAGCGCATCCAGGTCCGCCAGGTCCTTGGGTCTTCCGGAAGCCGCATTTGTTGGCCATGAGAGTCGGCTTGTCGACGACAAACATCATCAAACCTTCGACATGGAAGCCGATTCGGCGCTCCCAGGCGTCCGCAAACGCAACGCCGCTGATTGACGTGACCAGCTCGATGCGATTCGGCGGATGCCCAAGCTCAATTATGGATCCGGGCACGAGGAAATCTTTATCGGTCAGGCCCAAGCTGGCGAAGCCAAACTCTCCCAGCACCGCGCTGAGCTTGCGTGCATTCTCTCGCGATACCTCGACGAACAAATCTATGTCACCCGTCGCGCGAGGGTAACCGTGGTAGGCTACGGCGTACCCTCCAACGATCACATATTTTACATCATGAGAGTTTAATAATTCGATAAACTCTCTCAACTCTCTCGGAAGCTTCATGATCGCCGCTCACAGGCAAACGACGGTTCAGCTCGAAAAGGATTTCGAGGCGTTGCTGAGGACTAAGGCTCTGGTAGTATTCCTTATCCCCTCGATCGCACTCCTCGAAAGATCTGAACACTTTGACCACTTTTTTCCATCTTGCGCTTGGCTCTCCTCTCATTGCAGATCTGTCATTTCCAAGATGGCTCTTCTTTCCCTGTCGTTTTGTTCATTCTACCAAGGTCGTCGAGGCACGACGATGGGCTTGCGTTACGAAAAGGCATCGGATTCATCCTGGACCCTTGTGACTAACGCTAGCCGTGGCCCTTTTTCAACTGGTCGCGGGCGGCCTGCACGACCCGGTCCACCGTGAAGCCGAATTCCACAAGCAGGTCCTTGAGAGGTGCTGAAGCGCCGAAGCTGCGCATCCCGATGCTCGTGCCGTGGTCCCCCACGAATTTGGTCCAGCCGAAGGTCGAGGCCTGCTCGACCGACACTCGGGCCTTGACGTCCGGCGGCAGAACATGGTCACGGTAAGCCGCATCCTGATCGTCGAAAAGTTCCCAGCAGGGCATGCTGACGACCCGCGACTTGATGCCTTCCTGCCTGAGCTTCTCGTGGGCGCCCACGCACAAGGAGACCTCGCTGCCGGTGCCCATCAGGATTACGTCGGGCTTGCCACTAGCCGCGTCAGCCAGGATATAAGCCCCCTGCGCAGGCCCGCGGCAGAGGCGTACTTGGCCCGGTCCAGCGTGGGCAGGTTCTGGCGCGACAAGATCAGCGCCGCGGGCCGATGGCGAAGCTGGGCGACTAATTTCCAGGCCTCGACAACTTCATTGGCGTCGCAGGGTCTGATCACGAGGAGTCCCGGAACCGCGCGAAGCGAGGGGAGCTGCTCGATAGGTTGATGTGTCGGTCCATCCTCGCCCACGCCGATCGAGTCATGTGTGAAGGCGTAGATGACCGGCAACTCCATGATGGAGGCCAATCGGATCGGCGCCCGGCCATAGTCGCTGAAGATCAAGAACCCGGCGCCGAAGGGCCGGACTTTGACTGTGGACATGCCATTGAGGATCGCACCCATTGCGTGCTCGCGAATGCCGAAATGGAGATTTCGTCCGCCGTAGCTACCGGCCTCGAAGTCTCCGGCTCCCTCGAAGGTCAGCCGGGTCCTGGTCGAGGGAGCCAGGTCCGCGGCGCCGCCGATTAGCCAGGGGATGTTCTTGGCCAGGGCATTAAGGACTTCGCCCGACGCGACGCGCGAGGCAACTCCTTTGGCGTCCGCGGGATACGTGGGCAGGTCCTTATCCCAGCCTTCGGGAAGCTGCCGATGCTGCATCTGATCGAGGTGCAGGGCAAGCCGCGGGTACCTTGCCTTGTACTGCTCGAGGCGGGCGAACCAGGCATCACGCAGAGCCTTGCCGCGGTGTCCGATGCCCTGTTTGAAATGATCGTAGACGCCGTCGGGAACCAGGAATTTTGCGTCCTCCGGCCAGCCGTAGAATTTCTTGGTCAGGCGGACCTCGTCCTCGCCCAGGGGCTCGCCATGCGCGCCGTGGGTGTCTTGCTTATGCGGGGAGCCCCAGGCGATATGGCTGTCAACGATGATCAAGGTCGGCCGGTCGTTGGTCTGGAGAGAGGTCTTGAAGGCTCGTTCCAGCAACTCCAGGTCATTGGCGTCGCTCACCCTGGTCACATTCCAGCCGTAGCCCATGAACCGCTCTGCCACGTCTTCGCTGAAGGTGAGACTCGTCTTGCCCTCGATCGTGATCCGGTTGTTGTCGTACACCCAGCACAGATTGGACAGCTTGAGGTGCCCGGCGATCGACGCGGCCTCATGCGATATGCCTTCCATCATGTCGCCGTCGCTGCAGATGGCGTAGACTCGGAAGTCAATCAGGTCCTCGAAACCAGGCTGATTGAAGTACGCGGCCAACCAGCGCTCGGCAATGGCCATTCCCACCGCGTTGGAGACACCCTGTCCAAGTGGGCCGGTCGTCGTCTCGACCCCCGAAGTCAGGCGGTACTCGGGATGCCCCGGGCACTTGCTATGCAACTGCCGGAACTTCTTGATGTCGTCGAGCGAGACCGCCGGCGTGCCCAGGACCTCGTAGTCCTTGTTCACCGACCTCACGCCGGCTAAGTGCAGGAGCGAGTAAAGCAGCATCGAGGCGTGTCCCGCCGAGAGCACGAAGCGATCGCGGTTGGGCCAAACCGGATCTGTGGGATCGAATCGTAGGTGGTTCTGCCAGAGAATGTAGGCCACCGGGGCCAGGGCCATGGGCGTGCCGGGGTGTCCCGAGTTTGCCTGCTGGACTGCGTCCATGGAGAGCGTGCGAATCGTGTTGATCGACAGCGTATCCAGCGGATCCTTCGCCGAGGAGACGGGTTGCTTCACGTTCCGTTCGGATGCCATGCGCTTGTCGACTCCTTGAGGGTCATGAGGATCCCGGCATCCGATCGAAATCGGACCGGGAAAGCAGTGGAGAACTAAGGCAACCCAGTTGAAAAAGGAAACCATTACTCCAGATCTGAACTTACCGCGGAACTCGGCACGAGAGAACCGTCCAGTGCCACTGCGGGACTGACTCATGTTATAACTGTAAACTAAGTTCGGGTGCCATGGATGACAACCCAATTCGGCGGAACAACTGAAACGAGGGCCAACGAGCGATCTTCTTGATCCCCCTGGCTGCGTGGACAGTCAGAACCAGATTCCGACGGTTACCGTCGTCGATCCATGCCATCCTCTTTATGGACGCACCTTCCGGGTAGCGGTCCAGCACCGTAGGCTTCGACAACCGGTCTGCTTTGAGGTCGAGCACCGCGATGGCATCATCTTGCGCGTCGCGGCCGCCGCCACTGACTACGCCTATTGCCCTCCGTCGGCGCCACGCACGAAAATCAGCCCGGTCGCCATTCGTCAACTTCTCGATCTCGTCGCTGATTGGAGAAAGCCATGCGCATTGCGCCCCGGTCGGTCTGGCAACGGCTCCCGGAAGAGGTCCGAGCCCATCCGCAAGGAAGTCTTGATGATCGAACAGGAGGTTCTCCATGACTACGTCCGAGCATATTCAGCCGCACCATCTCGAGCGTCAAGCCGTCGTCTACCCCCGCCAGTCCAGCCCTCAGCAGGTTCTCAATCACCAAGAGAGCCTTAGGCTCCAGTACGCGAGAACCGAGCGTGCTCAGGCCCTCGGTTGGGATGTCTCCCAGGTTCAGGTCATCGATACCGACCTGGGGGTCACCGGCACCGCGCCGCGGCTCGCCCCGGATTCCAAGAACTCGTAGCGCGCGTCAACCTCGGCCAGGTCGGCATCATCTTCGCTTATGATGTCACACGCCTGGCGGCAACTGCACCGATTGGTATCAACTTCTTGATCTGTGCGGTTATCGCCGTTGCCTGGTTGGAGATCAAGAGGCGGTTTACGATCCGGCCACACCCAACGGTCGGCTCATCTTGGGACTCAAAGGCTTGATCGCTGAACTGGAACTTCACACGATCAAAACGCGTTTGCATGCGGGTCTGATCAGCAAGGCCAGTCGAGGCGAGCTGGCCATGAGCCTGCCTGTAGGTCTGGTGCGTGACCTCTCGGGGCGCGTCGTCAAGCATCCTGACCAGGAAGTTCGCGGAGCGCGTTGCCTTCGTATTCGGCACACTCTTGCGGGTAAAATCGATCCACGGTCTGGTCCGCGATATGGTAGCCGCTGGGCTTCTGCTGCCGCGCCAGAGCGGGGCCGCGACGATGGCGCCATCGTGTGGCGGCGACCGACGGCGGCAGCCATCTCAAGCATGCTGCGAATCCGGCATGCGCTGGAACGTTCGTGTATGGCCGGACGCGCTTTCAGCCACGTTTGCCCGGTGGCCCCTGCCGCAGCCGCCCCTTACCTCCGGAGCAATGGCAGTTCATGGTTCCCGACAAGTACCCTGCATATATCGACCGCGAGACCTATGCCGCGATCCAAGCCATCCTCCGCGACAACTATCAGGAATATCATCGCCGACGCAGCCGCGGCGTAGCGCGATCCGGTGCGGCCCTGCTACAGGGCTTGGCCTACTGTGGCCAATGCGGAAACAAGATGACCGTTCAGTATCACGCGGCTCCCCGTTACATTTGCAACCACCACAAGATGCAGTCGGGAGGCACGGAATGCCAGCGGTTGCCGATTGCTCCAATCGATGCCTCCGTAGTTCACAACTTCTGGGAGGCCTTATCCCCCGCCGAGTTGGACTGCTATGACGAGGCGGTTGCGGCGTTCGACAAGCAGCGCCGCCAGGTCGAGCGCCGCCCGCAATCAGCAACTGGAACGCCTGCGTTACGAGGCCCGACTGGCCGAGAAGCAGTATCGGCTGGTCGACCCGGAGAATCGCTTGGTCGCGGCTGAATTGGAGCGTCGCTGGGAGCAAGCATTGCAGGCTGTGGCCAGGAAGAGGAGAAAGCGAAGGTCGCTGGGGCGACAACGGAGCCACTTGCCGCCGAGCTGCGGCGGCAATGGGACGAGGTCGGGCCGAGTTTGCGTCGGATGTGGGACAGTGAGAAACTCAGCAACGTCCGCAAGAAGGAGCTGCTCCGGGTCTTGATCGACAAAGTCGTATTGAAGCGACCCGCTCCCGACAAGTGTGAGGTTCGCATCATCTGGAAGGGCGGAGACTGGTCCACGGCTGAATTTCCATTGCCGGTGGTCACGTACGCCGAGATGGCCAACGGTGAGCAGTTGGTGAGCGAAGTGCTACGGCGAGCGCGGGCTGGCCAACGAGACGAGCAGATTGCCGAGGAAATGACGGCCGCTGGCTATCATGCTCCGCTCAGACGGAACCTGGGTGTCGATTCGGTCGTGCGGATCCGGCACCAACATGGCGTTTACAGCTGCAAGACAGAGTTCCTTCGCCAAGGTCTGCGCGGATGGATCACCCTGGGCCAGGCGGTCGAGCGGCTTGGAGAGCACAGAGCGTGGGCCTACTACCTGATTCGAAAGAAGCGGTTACTAATCGATCGAGACTCGGAAATCGGGCTGTACTTGGTCGCGACAACAAGCGAGTCCTCAAGAACCTGAAGGATCTACTGCGCGGCGAAAGATTCTCCCTCACCCTGGAACCGTAGGTCATCATGAAGCGCTATCGAAGGTGCATTGCATATCACGGGGAGGAGGAGTGCGTTAATTCCATCGCACTGCGCTCTCGAAAGCTGTTTCGTTTTCCGACTGGGTTTGTTTTGCATCAAGAAGGCCGAACGCGTGGGTGTTAACTCGTTCGGCTGCGGTGACCAGCGGCTCGAGTCACTTGGCTTTGATTCGCCACGTCTCGAGGACTTCCAGTTCCGCCTCCCTCACCTCGCCGCGCCACTAGCCGCTCGCCGCCAACCAAGCAACCGACACTGTCCTCGCCTGACGGTGCCCCTCTCGTAAATTTGGGTTTGATTCGTATCAATGATCACTGATTAATGGAATGCTAACTCGTTAATCGAGTAGTCTTTATGGCCGAAGACGAATGGCTTTGATCGGGCGCTTTCATGGCACTCCCCTGGCCTACAACGCGTGCGATTGCATGGAGCTGAGGCGAGTCTGGCCGTGGTGCGAGCCCTCAAACTTTCGCCAGCCACCAACGCCTGGCCGATCGGCAAGCTCTGTGCAGCCCTTAAGTAGGCCGCTTGTTCTCCGGGCTCATGAGCACGCACTGTGCGCCCCCAGACGCTGTGGCGACGCGCAGTCGTGTCGACCGGCCCGAATTGCCAAAGACAAAATGACCGTGCGCACTCTCGCCCACACTAATAGAATACGACAAAACCGTCCGCGACTTGCCGGCCTTGGCGAAAGGTGGTCTCTTGTCGAGGGCAAGAGCATGCGATCGCAACGGGTTTGTTCTGGCCGAACCCATTCGATCAAAGCGACCGGTCTGGCTCGCTTTCCTGGTATCCCATGCGTCTTCTTTTTCCTCGATCCATTGTTATCTCGACCCTCCCCATGAACCCCCCGATTCGTGCGCTCTGTGGGGCGCTGGGTGGAGGCCATCCGGATCCGGGTTTGGAAGACAGTAACAATCCCCCGTGGCCCAGATCGCGAACCGACGCCGGAGTACGTGGTCACTCAGCGCTGTGCGTGACCATGGGGCCTGTCGCGCGATGGCGACCGCCTCGATCCACCCAGCTACTGCGTGGGCAACGGACTGAGTTGCAAGCCCATGGCCGAGTCCTTCCGCTTCAGCGACTTCAAGATGTTGGCCTTCACCTTGGCCTCGTACTCTTCCATCGACTGCGTCACGTACTCCTGGCCGTACTTGAGCATCCGGTAGACCAGACACGCCAACTTGTGCGCGGGTTGCTTGACTGCTCCGAGTTCGCCGATCCGACTGCGGATGCGGCGGTAGAACAGGCCCATCGGCGTCATTGTCCTGCCCAGCGACCGTGCACACATCCGCATGCACCGGTCACTCGATTGGTGCCCTTGCGATGGCCGCGACGTTTCTTCGTCTTGTTGCTCTCATCCTGCGGTGGACACAATCGAAGCCAACTGGCGAAGTGTTTCTCGGTGGGAAAGCGACTGACGTCCACGCCGATCTCGCCGAGAATCACGAGGGCGGTTCCCACGTCGATCCCCTCGATCAATGTCAGGTCCACGCCCAACGCCTGGAACAGCGGGCCCGTCGCCTCTCAACCGGAAGTCATTGCTTTGTGCGACCCCGCACGCGCGGCTTGTGGGCCCGAGTCTTTCTCCCGCCCGGTTCGGGAACCGTCGGGTAGTTCCGCTTCGACCTGCTGGTCACACTCGGTGATCTGCCGATGATGGAACTGGTACAACTCGATGCGCCTGCCGCAGCTCGAAGAGATGTTCGGGCCGCCAGGTTCCTTGCAATGCAAGGGCAATCTGGTCCCCGCTGTGATGACATCGCTCATCCCGCAGTTGGGCCAGTTTGATCGGATCACGTTCGCCCTCCAGGATGGCACCGATGATCAACATGCCGGTCAGCCCGGTAATGTCGCTGACGACTTCCGTCAGTTTCACATTCATTTGCTCGACTGCCTTTTGCATGTGCTGGACATGACTGGCGGCGTAGTGCACCTGCATCTGCCGCTGCCTCCAATAGGCACGCAGTGCCAGCACCGAATCCGGAGGCCGAAACGAGGCACGCAAGAGACCGTAGGAATGCAAGCGTTGGATCCACTGCGCGTTGAGTACGTCCGTCTTCGGGTGTGTTTTGCAACGCGAGGCGGCCCCGGTTCCACCAAGTTGACCGCGAAGCCCTCCGATTCAAGAAGCTCGAACAGAGGGATCCAGTAGACACCGGTGGATTCCAAAGCGACCGTCTTGATGCGGCACTTCTTCAACCACGCGACGATCTCCTGAAGATCGGCGGTGTTGGCGCCGAACTGGCGGACTGGGTTGGCGTCGCGGTCGGCGGGGACGCAGACCATATGCATGTCCGAATGAACATCGATTCCGGCCGCGTCCGGGTTGATGACATTGAGCGCCGCCGCCGAAACGGGGACGGGCACGGCAAGCGACCTCTCACGCGACTTCCTGTGCTTGGCTGCCGTCTTGGGCTTGGCCGCCGTCTTGGGCTTGGTTGGCTTCTTGGGCGGTCCGTTGGGGACGACCATGGATGTTAGCTCCGGTTCGCGGATGCGGGTGTTGAAAACAACAAGTAGCCGCGAGCCAAGAGGGTATCGGGGACGTTTGAAGTCTCCCCAACGGGATCAATACCACGCCGGCTAAACTTGGCATGGCAAGTCGCCAATGACAAGGTCGAAGTTCTCGGGCCAGGCTCCAGCTCATGCACAAAGCACCAAAGGGAAAACGGCCACTGACACGCGTCACCAGACCGCAGAGTAGATACAAGTAGCGATCAGAACCAGATCCCCGAGCCAGAGTTCACGGGACGCGAGGCTGCTGCCGAAGGCGGCACGAATGGTTCCAGGAGTGCCTCACCACGCTCCCCGATGAACTCCCCCGATTCGTGCCGCTCTGCGGGGCGCCTGGGTGGAGGCTATTCCGGATCCGGGTTTGGAAGACGGTAACAATCCCCCCGTGGCCCCAGTATCGCGAACCGACGCCGGAGAATGTGGTTACTCAGCGCTGTGCGTGACCACGGGCCGTCGCGCGATGGCGACCGCCTCGATCCACCCAGCTACTGCGTGGGCAACGGACTGAGTTGCAAGCCCATGGCCGCAGCCTTCCGCTTCAGCGACTTCAAGATGTTGGCCTTCACCTTGGCCTCGTACTCTTCCATCGACTGCGTCACGTACTCCTGGCCGTACTTGAGCATCCGGGAGACCAGACACGCCAACTTGTGCGCGGTCGCCTTGACTGCTCCGAGTCCGCCGATCCGACTGCGGATGCGGCGGTAGAACAGGCCCATCGGCGTCATTGTCCTGCCCAGCGACCGTGCACACATCCGCAGCGGCAATGGTCACTCGATTGGTGCCCTTGCGATGGCCGCGACGTTTCTTCGTCTTGTTGCTCTCATCCTGCGGTGGACACAATCGAAGCCAACTGGCGAAGTGTTTCTCGGTGGGAAAGCGACTGACGTCCACGCCGATCTCGCCGAGAATCACGAGGGCGGTTCCCACGTCGATCCCCTCGATCAATGTCAGGTCCACGCCCAACGCCTGGAACAGCGGGCCCGTCGCCTCGAACCGGAAGTCATTGCTTTTTCGGCGCCGATGTATGCGCGGCTTGTGGGCCCGAGTCTTTCTCCCGCCCGGTTCGGGAACCGTCGGAGTTCCGCTTCGACCTGCTGGTCACACTCGGTGATCTGCCGATGATGGAACTGGTACAACTGATGCGCCTGCCGCAGCTCGAAGAGATGTTCGGGCCGCCAGGTTCCTTGCAATGCAAGGGCAATCTGGTCCCCGCTGTGATGACATCGCTCATCCCGCAGTTGGGCCAGTTTGATCGGATCACGTTCGCCCTCCAGGATGGCACCGATGATCAACATGCCGGTCAGCCCGGTAATGTCGCTGACGACTTCCGTCAGTTTCACATTCATTTGCTCCATGGCCTTCTGCATGTGCTGGACATGACTGGCGGCGTACCGCACCTGCATCTGCCGCTGCCTCCAATAGGCACGCAATGCCAGCACCGAATCCGGAGGCCGAAACGAGGCACGCAAGAGACCGAGGAATGCAAGCGTTGGATCCACTGCGCGTCGAGTACGTCCGTCTTCGGGTGGCGCCGCAACGCGAAAGCTGCCCCGGTTCCACCAAGTTGACCGCGAAGCCCTCCGATTCAAGAAGCTCGAACAGAGGGATCCAGTAGACACCGGTGGATTCCAAAGCGACCGTCTTGATGCGGCACTTCTTCAACCACGCGACGATCTCCTGAAGATCGGCGGTGTCGGCGCCGAACTGGCGGACTGGGTTGGCGTCGCGGTCGGCGGGGACGCAGACCATATGCATGTCCGAATGAACATCGATTCCGGCCGCGTCCGGGTTGATGACATTGAGCGCCGCCGCCGAAACGGGGACGGGGACGGCAAGCGACCTCTCACGCGACTTCCTGTGCTTGGCTGCCGTCTTGGGCTTGGCCGCCGTCTTGGGCTTGGTTGGCTTCTTGGGCTGTTCGTTGGGGACGACCATGGATGTCTCCGGTTCGCGGATGCGGGTGTTGAAAACAACAAGTGCCGCGAGCCAAGAGGGTATCGGGGACGTTTGAAGTCTCCCCAACGGGATCAATACCACGCCGGGGAAACCCGGCATGGCAAGTCGCCAATGACAAGGTCGAAGCCTCTCGGGCCAGGCTCCAGCTCGGGCACAAAGCACCAAAGGGAAAACGGCCACTGGCATGCGTCACCAGACCGCAGAGTAGATACAAGTAGCGATCAGAACCAGATCCCCGAGCCAGAGTTCACGGGACGCGAGGGCGCCGCCGAAGGCGGCACGAATGGTTCCAGGAGCGCTCTCACCACGCTGTGATGCCGGACGTTGGGCAAGCTCCCCATGAACTCCCCCGATTCGTGGCGCCCGGCGTGGGTGGAGGTTATTCCTGGATCCGGGTTTGGAAGACGGTAACAATCCCCCCGTGGCCCCAGTATCGCGAACCGACGCCGGAGAATGTGGTTGACCAGTGCGCTGTGCGTGACCACGGGCCTGTCGCGCGATGGCGACCGCCTCGATCCACCCAGCTACTGCGTGGGCAACGGACTGAGTTGCAAGCCCATGGCCCCAGCCTTCCGCTTCAGCGACTTCAAGATGTTGGCCTTCACCTTGGCCTCGTACTCTTCCATCGACTGCGTCACGTACTCCTGGCCGTACTTGAGCATCCGGTAGACCAGACACGCCAACTTGTGCGCGGTCGCCTTGACTGCTCCGAGTCCGCCGATCCGACTGCGGATGCGGCGGTAGAACAGGCCCATCGGCGTCATTGTCCTGCCCAGCGACCGTGCACACATCCGCAGTGCAATGGTCACTCGATTGGTGCCCTTGCGATGGCCGCGACGTTTCTTCGTCTTGTTGCTCTCATCCTGCGGTGGACACAATCGAAGCCAACTGGCGAAGTGTTTCTCGGTGGGAAAGCGACTGACGTCCACGCCGATCTCGCCGAGAATCACGAGGGCGGTTCCCCACGTCGATCCCCTCGATCGGTAATGTCAGGTCCACGCCCAACGCCTGGAACAGCGGGCCCGTCGCCTCGAACCGGAAGTCATTGCTTTTGCGCCAACGCACGCGCGGCTTGTGGGCCCGAGTCTTTTCTCCCGCCCGGTTCGGGAACCGTCGGAGTTCCGCTTCGACCTGCTGGTCACACTCGGTG
>CAVXCB010000034.1:0-20586 GCA_963760085.1 uncultured Planctomycetaceae bacterium | reverse complement strand
CGAGGTAACAATGGATCGAGGAAAAAAGCAGACGCAAGGGAGACCCGCGAAGAGCTGTGTTGACCAGATTGATAGCGGCGGTAGGGACCCACTACGATCGCGCTCACCCCATCAATAAGAGATCAACTTCCCATGACTCTCGCAAGGCTCGCGTTGCCGCGGAGCGGAGCTCGGAACGAAGGGTCGAAATGGCTGGTTTGGAGGACCTTGCTACGTCTGCCAGAACGGCGCAACCCATGTATTGAGATACAGTTACGTCTAGAGCTATTCACGAGAGCCAAGCAAGAACTGGCCATAAATCTAATTGTCGTAATAGTTTACGTCGAAAAACGAGCTTTCCAAAAACCGGGAAAACGTAGCATTTCGTAGCATGTCGACCCCCTGGACGGGAGGCATCTTGGAACCCGCTCTACGCACGACATAGACGGAGGACCGCGAGAATTCACAGGGCCTTGCTCAACGAGTAAACTCTGCTGGTAGCTCCGATGAAACCCACGAGCTCCCAGGACACTTCGATGGAAAAGGTCTCAACCCTAATCGGAAAATAAAACAGCCCTGGATCAAGGTCAATCAAATCTTGTGCTCCTCGAACAGGCTGGCGCAGAACCGAGCCCACTCGGAGACCGTGGTTCCCGATGCATCGGGATGATGAGCGATGTAATCGGTAAACAACTTGTCGAGTAAATCAAACCGCTCCGAGAGCGTGCGGACTACCGCCAGCGCCAGCGCCTCGGCGGCACGAGGGTTTACATTTCGCAATCGATCATGAGCCGGATGATGCAATGTAAGCATCCAGACATCCGTTACGCCCGTGCTGTGACTGTGGGGGGTTTAGGCTGAAAGAAAGACGTAGTCCCGAACACGGCCGGTGCCGTCAACGTCGTGACATACTTCCTTCCGGCCCGTCTTGAAAGTTCTCTCGAGCTCTACTGATCCTTCGATGAGGAAGGTCAAGTGATCATTCGGCTGCCCCTGGGCCAGGAGGACGGCTCCGGCTTTGGCTCTTTCCTCGGCCAACGCGTTCAAGAGCGCCAGCTTTATTTCGCGGTCGACGTCCACCAGCCAGGGTGCCGTCATGAACCTCCTGGCCGCTTCCTCGTTGATCATGGGAGAGTCTCCTGGTACTGGATCTGGGGTCAAGCACAGGACGCTTATTTGAACTTCCAGTCGACAGTCGATAGCAAGCCACAAGGTTCTGGTCGTTCCCTTTCGGGGGGACTCGCCCTGGACGCCACGACCCCTCGGGCCCGTCTGTGTCTCCTGTTGTTATTCTTCGCATTCGGTGCAGATCGGCAATTGAGAAGACTTTGCCGTGTGTAGGAATTCTCTTCGTCCGAGACCGATCCAACCAGTCGAATTCGTAAGATGATGTTCCGGTACGTGCCGATTGAAAGCAGCAAGGAAGCTGTCCGACGTCGTCCGGCTATGCGGAAACGGACAGGACAATCGAGGTTGCGCCGGCGGAAGGAGTCGCCATGAGACCGTCGCGAAGACTGGGCGGGGTCGTGCTATTGCTGCTGAGCGTCTCGGGTTGCGCCGCGGTGCAGTCGCGGATCAATGGGCCGACGCCAGACCTGGAGGACACTGCTCCGAGACGAACTGCGGGTTGGTTCGGATCGAGATCCGTCTCGAGGCCGATGCCAACCTCGGTCAGTACGGCCGACGGTAACCCGCGGATTCCCGATGCCGATACGATTCAACCTGCCGCGCCGGAAACCGACATCTGGCCCGTACCACGACCATCGTCCAGGCTATCGCGGCTCTTTCCAATGCTCGGAAATCGGGATCCTGGCCAGAGAACCTCCCCGGACCGGATATCTCTACCCCTCCTACGCGTCCCTTTCCGAGGCCGCCACAATCCCAGGTGGAAGCAATGATCGCTCGGTGAGGCCCGTGAGCGGGGATGAGCAAACCAATGAGGTGGCATCTCGCCAGACACCGGCGCGAACCAAGAACTCACGCGCCGACCAGGGAATTACGCCCGAGCCTCTGGCTGGGCCGATCGCCGACCAGGTTCCGGTCAAGCGACACGACCGACCGGAGATCCTCGGGGCAGTCGCGCTCGAGGTAGAGCCCGCGAACCTGAGCGTGGGTGATGAGGCCACCGCCCGCAATTGGCCGCGCCGCGAAGCTTACCTGATACCTGTCGCGGCCGGGCCGGCCGATCTGACGACAGCGGACCCCGCCGAGCCGGCCGAGCCGTACACCACGAGCCTGCTGCCATCGCCTTCGGCCGTGGGCCAGCAATCGAAGCCCGCGACCCCGAATCCCCCGGCGGCTGCCCCCTCAGCCGCGCCCTCGGCGGGTCCCCCGCCTCCCCCTCTAGGTCCCACCACGCCATCGGCAGGTTCCCCTCCCCCTCCGCTGGGACCCGCGGCTTCATCGCCACCCACCACGGACTTGACTCCGGCGACCCCCAGGACACCGGCGCCCTCCCTACCCGCGACTTCACCGGCTGCCGCACCAGAGGCCGAGCCGGTACCTGTCGCCGCGCCGGGCCCCGAGCCTGCGCCGACCGCTCTCGAAACCACGCCACCCGTCACTGCCGTGCCCACTCGTGCCCCAGCTTCGGAGCCTCCGGGTCTTGAAGCTGCCGCGGCCCAGGCACCTGCTCCAGCGGCATGTAGCCAGGCGGGCCCAGCCCTGGTACAGCCCACGCCTTCACCGCAAGCCAGCGCCTGCTCAGCCTGCCGCCCAGTGAAGCCGACTAAGAAAAGCTGTTGGCTACTGACCTGGATTCACTCGTGGCACCGGCAAGTTCCTCAGCCTAAGTGCCAGCTCCCTCCGGCCACCTTCCCGACCACTTATCAGACCTGCGTGCCTGGACCCCGACCAACCAGCCAGATGGTGACCGGACCCATTCACCCAGCTCCTCAGGCCGCCCGAGCATCCGCTCCATCGCAATGCGGCTGTAACCCGAAGGCAGCCAAAACGCCCTGCTTTTCATGGTTCCATTACGGTATGGCCTCGGACTTCTTCGCCAAGGTCAGAAGCTGGCGACACGGCTGTGCCTGCCATTGCCACGACTCCGAGTTCCGGCTCTGGTGGGGAAACTGCAAGCGCTGTGCGACCAAGTGCGGCCCCACTGCTACCCTGGCGTCGCCCCAGGCAATCGCAAATCCCCCGCTGACGCAAGGCCAATCCGCCTTGAGCTCATGGAGCCCGGTACCCGGAGAGCGCCCTGAGAGCAGACAAGTCCTCGAGCGCATCGCGTTGCAGGGCCTCAACGAAACGCCTTAACGCCAGTTCAAGCTGGTCGGCAATCTCGGGATGTTGCTCGATGACGTTGTCTTGTTCCCAGCGGTCCTCGGGCTTGCGATAAAGCTCGGAGGACCGTGGCTCATCTGGGTCGGACACAATCGGCACTATCAGGTGCCAGTGATGGGTTCGGATGGCGAACTCCTCGACGTCCATGCCCATGCAGGCATAATCGCGCACGTGGGAAAGCTCACCTCGAATGAGCGGCAGCAGATCATGGCCGTGAATCGGCTGATCGAGGTCGTCACCCGGTCGCACGCCAAGAGCCCCGAGGATCGTCGGCAGCAGGTCGACCGTCTGGACCAGAGCCTGGTGCCGGCCGCCACCGTACTTGCCCCCCGGCATGCGGATCACTAGCGGCGTGTGGATTAGCTCCTCGTACAGCCACGGGCGAAACCGGCGAACATAGCCATGCTCGCCCAGCGGTTCGCCCTGGTCGCTGGTGAAGATCAACAAGCTGTCGTCCATCCGGCCCATTTGCCGTAAGGCCGCGAACAATTCGCCCAGCCAGCGGTCCACCAAGGTCACGGTGCCGGCATACGTACGTCGCAGACGGAACAGCTCGGCCTCACTGAGGACGTCGCCCACGGCGCCGGCGGGGATGTCGATCAGCACGGGCACATCCTCGATGTCGATCTCCTCCTGGCTCTCCTCCGTTTCCTCGACCAGGTCGCCTTCCTCACCGGCCTCGAAATCGTCGGGATCGACTGTGGCGTACTGGTCGCGATAGGGCTGCGGCGGATCCCAGGGTCCGTGCGGGCTGAACAGGTCGAGCCAGAGCAAGAACGGGTCAGACTGGCCGGCCCGACGCTCTAGCCAATCAATGGCCGTTCGCACCGTCCTGGCAACTCCCGTGTTGGCCTCGATGTCGGTGCGCAGCACGGCCCGGTTCCTGAGGAACTGCCCCCAACGCTTCTTCCAGAGCTCCAGGTTGGGGTCGTCGTCGGCAGGAAGTCGCAGACCCGGTTCATCACTCAATTGAATCTTGACGGTTCGAGGATCCGCGGCGGAAATCCAGGGGTCATAGCCACCTCCACGGACCCAGATCACCTCATCAAAGCCACGGCCGTAGCCCAGTCCAGCCTCGCGAAGCAGAGGAACATCAGAGATCAATGCCGTATTTACGCCCTTGTCCCAGAGCAGGTCGGGCAGGATTTGCTCGTCGCAGCGCAGCGGCGTCCAACCTTGCTCCGAGTCGGCAAAACCGTACCGCCCCGTCCACCAGCTTCGCCGCGTTGGCAGCGTGGTAAGGTTCTCGGCAAAGTGATGATCGAAAACGGTACCCTCCGCCGCCAGGCGGTCGAGGTTGGGCGTCTCGATCCAGGCGTTGCCGTAGGCACCCACGAACCCCAAATGCAAGCCATTGCAAACCACGACGATGACGTTCATGGGCCACATTGTAACCAAGCCGGGGACGGGGTCCAGCGCCGAGACCACGCCCTGGGTTCTGGCGACCCTCGAGGCGAGACGCTACCCTGACGTGGCAGACAATCGACCGCGTTCCCAGATGGTTTCAAGTTCCAAACACGCATCGTGTATGCCACGGGACGAAATATACAATGGGTCTCAAGTTCCCCGTACTGGCTGCGTCGCTGCTCCTGGTTTCCGGTGCCGGCAGAGCGCTGGCGCAGGGCGATCTTAACGTGCTTTTTGCGCCCTCGGCAGTAGACTCTCCTACGCGGATCTTCTCCGCGCGGAAGATCCTCACCATGGAGACGGCCAATTCCACGGCTACCGCCGTGGCCGTGGCGGGCGACCGCATTCTGGCGGTCGGCTCGCTCGAGGAGGTCAAGAAGGCACTGGCCGACCGACCCTTCAGCCTGGATGAGCGCTTTGCTGGCAAGGTTTTGATGCCCGGCCTGATCGAGCAACACCTGCACCCGCTGCTGGGAGCGCTCTGCCTTTCAGTCGAGGTGATCGCGATCGAGGACTGGGAGTTGCCGGGCCGGATGATCAAGGCGGCCGCATCCCGCGACGAATACTTCACGCGGCTGCGCCAGGCCCACGCCGCGCTCGCGGACCCCAAGGAATTCCTTTTCACCTGGGGATACCATCAGCTCTGGCACGGACCAATCTCACGCAAGGATCTGGACGCCGTCAGCGGAGACCGGCCAATCGTCGTGTGGCACCGCTCGGGGCATGAGTTTTTCCTGAACACCTCCGCGCTCTGCGGCGCTCGGCCTCACCAAGGCGTCATTGGAAGGACAAGGTCAGGCGAGCCGTCAGTGCGACTGGGAGACTGGCCATTTCTACGAGAAGGGGCTCGAGCTGCTTACCAAGCCCCTGCTCCCCAGGATGGCCACGCCCCAGCGCCTGCGGGTGGGACTGGAAATGCTGATCAAGTACTTGCACGGTTGCGGCGTGACGACGATCAACGAGCCAGGCGCGATCATGACGCCCGAACTGCTGACGCTCTACCAGTCCCTCCTGGGCGCCGAGAGCACGCCGTTCTCGTCCATGTTCATCCCCGACGGCCGATCGATCTTCGAACGGTACGGTGAAGATGATTCCATCTCCGCGACCGAGAAGGTCGTTGCGCTGGCGCCGACGGGAAAAGTGGCGTTCCTGCCCAACCAGGTCAAGCTGTTCGCCGACGGTGCGATCCTTTCCCAGCTCATGCAGATGAAGGGCGGGTATACCGACGGCCACAAAGGTGAGTGGATCGCCACGCCCCAGGAGATCCGGGCGGCGACCAAGCTCTACTGGGATGCCGGGTACCAGATTCATATTCACGTCAACGGCGATCTGGGACTGGACGTGGTACTCGATGCTCTCGAGCGCTGCATGCGTGAGAATCCGCGGTACGACCACCGCTCAGTGCTGGTCCACTTCGCCAATTCGACCGAGCAACAGGTGGCCCGGATAGCCCGCCTGGGCGCCATCGTGAGCGCCAACCCGTATTACCCGACCGCCTTCGCCGATCGCTTCGGCAAGGCGGGCCTTGATCCGCAGCGCGCCGACCAGATGGTGCGGCTTGGCTCGCTGACCCGTCACGGCGTGCCGATATCGCTGCACTGCGACCTGCCCATCGCCCCGGCCAGCCCGCTTTTGCTCGTCTGGTGCGCCGTCAATCGCACCACGGATTCGGGCCGGATCGCCGGCCCGGACCAGCGCATTAGCGTCGACCAGGCACTTCGCGCCATAACGATCGACGCTGCCTATTCGTGGCGGATGGAGCAAGAAATTGGCTCCATCGCCCCCGGCAAGGTCGCCAATTTCGCCGTTCTCGAAGACGACCCGATGACGGTAAACCCCATGAAGCTCAAGGACATTGCCATCTGGGGAACGGTCTTCGAGGGGAAGGTGTGCCCGATCAGGTAAGATCGATGTACGGTTTTCGTCATGGGGCTTTCAACCACGACGAGACCGTACGATCACCGCCCCGGTGCACGCAGTTCCAGGATTGGCTCGCGAGTGACGAGGTTCTTCTCGTCACGCATCTTGTTGAGCGTTTTGGAGAGCAGCGAGTCGGGTCCAAACGGTCCGTGGCAATATCATCCGTCTGAGCGGTTCTAGCCGGGTGAGAAACTCTTCTGCACCGAGTCAGGTCCGTTCGCAGTTGCTCGAAGGTTTTCCGCTCGTCCTCGATCCTGTCGATCAGCCGCTTGATGTCACCGCGACCCGCGAGTAAGCAGTTTCTTCTTCTGAACGGCCGCGATTGGCTCATCCGGTCGATGGCGTCGATCTTACTGGTGAGCATCGTTTCTCAGGTGGGCTCGTGCCGATTGAACATCGCCGGTACTGCCGAACAGGTTGAAATCGAACGTCTCCGGGGCGACGAAGCAATTGGGGCTCGGACGGCTCCTCATCATTCGAGCAATCATCGTGCGCCCGGGAAGGAAGTTAACCAGATGGGCACTCGGCCCCTTGAAAACGGCCAGTTGACCGGGAAGGCGCGCCCGCTCGGTCAATGGCGATTGACTCTCCTAAGCGCAACGTTGCCGGTAACTCGAGAGGCGGAGTCGCCTTGAGCCTTGCGAACTCTTTTTCACGCAGCTTGATCCCGGCCTCGGCCTCTCGCCGCACGGCCTCCGCCGCTCGATTGACTGCTGGCTGAGGCCGCGCTGAATTGGGCAAAGCGATCCTCTCCTGAGCGTGACTCATTGCCGAGATGCAGCACGAAAAGGTAAAGCCGATTGCGATTCGCAAGTTCCGAGTGTGGCTCATCCAGCCATCCCTTGTGATCGTGGCCTGATATCGAGACCTTCGGCACCACTCTAGCCGGCGGCTTCCAATTCGAGCAAGTTCTGATGAAGTGGTGACCAAGGCAGGTGAGGCCGGCGGGAGCGGACTTCAGTCCCTGGGGGGTACTTCCGGAAGCGCCTCCAGACAGAGGTAGATGGCCCGGAGTTCGGTCCCGGTCAGAACGCCGGCGTCGGCCTGGGTAAGGCGATCGCGCACCGACCCACCGGATACAACTTTCTTCATTTTTCCATAGCTGCGTCCCCGTTTCCTGCCCACTGATAGGGGCCACGTCATGTTGCTGATTATTAGCGATTTGGACGGAACCATCTTGGTGTCTTACGGCGTGTCTGGAAGAGCCGTGCGCTAGACCGGGTCCAAAGCAAAAGACGATTTCTTGAGCGAAGTCGCGACCGCCCCAACCTGCGCGACAGGACGGCGATAGGATGATGAGCCCAGGACGGTGGGAATCGTCCCGCGCCATCCGGCGACGTAGCGCGCCGGCCCCGCCGGTGTGGTCGCCGGCGCCGAAGCGAAGAGATGACCGGATTGATTGCCGGTCGAGGACCCGGAATCGACCCCGCCCACCGCGATCGTCTGTGAAGTCCGGGAAGCGACAATCGCTGCTGGTCCAATGGACTGGGTGAAAGCGACATCGACCCAGAAGTTCATCCCGTTGCTATCCACATCGGGGAAGCGGCCGGCGCGATTATAGACCCCATCACCCCCCGACACACTGTTTGGCTGGGCCTCCAGCGGCCCGTTGGTGACCCCGCCGGACGTGAAGAAGCCGGTAGTGACGCCGAAATAGCCCCCGCCCGTGGAGAACGAAATGACGTAGACCGTGTTGGCCGTGATCGCTACGGGACTCGCAAAGTTGACTTGCTGCCAACCGTAGGAGGACTCATTGGTGAACGTGGCCGTGGCCAGCAAAGACCCGGTCGACGACCAAAGATTGCCGACATGGGTGAACCCCCCCATCCAAGTCTGCTTGTAGAACCGGGCCCCAGTGACATCGCCGGCCACGCTGCGAGGTGAACTTCACACCCACCTCGTACCAGCCGTAACTATAGGCGTTCTCTGGCGGGACGTAGGAGTTGCCCCAGATGCTATCGGCCGTCGGCGCGGTGCCGGTCGTTGTCGCGCTGGCCACGTTGCTGTAACTCGAGTCGATCGTTCCAAGAGTCGCGAGCACACGGAAGTAGTAGGTCGTCCCGGCGGTCAGGCCCGTCTGCTGGAAGCTGGTGGTGGTAGTGGTCCCGACCTGATTCCAGCCGCTGCTGCCGTTCGTGCTTTGCTGGATAAGGTAACCGGTGGCACCGGTTGCGCCGGTCCAGGTGAGATTGATCTGGGTCGAGGAGACCGCACTGGCGGCCAGGTTGGTCGGGGCAGCCGGTGCGACCGTGATGCCCGACTGGGTGGCAGTGATGCCCGATGTGGTATCGGTCACTGTCACCGACTGCGTGCCGACGGTCTCGAACGTGAGCGCGAAGGCATGCGCCCCGTCATTTGCGGATGTGAAAGTATAATTCGCCGGCAAGCTGGCCTTCAGGTCGCTGCTGGTGAAGTGGACGGTGCCGGTGTAGCCAGTCGCTACGTTCCCGTAAGGGTCTTTCGCGGTGACCGTGACGCTCTGCACCGCGCCGACGGCCGTGCTCGAGGGCAGGCCTGACAGGACGAACTGGCTAGCGGTAGCTGGGCTAACGTTGATCCCCGAGAGCGTGCCGGTGATGGCGGCCGTCGTCGTATCCGTCGCGCTGATCGACTGGCTGCCGGCGGTCTTGAGCGTGACCGGGAACGTGAACGTTCCGTCGTCGGCCTTTGTGAAAGTAAAGTTCCCCGGCAGGCCAGCCTGGGCATCGCTGCTGGTGAAGTGGATGGTGCCGGTGTAACCGGTGTCCGTCTTGCCGCTCGAGTTCTGGGCGGTGACCGTGATGTTGAACGACGTCCCCGCCTTTTCGGTCGTCGGCGCGGACAGGACCAATTTGTCGTACGTGCCTGTGGAGGTGCCGTCAAGCGAGCCAACAATCAGGTTGGCTATCGGCGAGCCCATGCCTGTGACATAGTCGTAGCCGGGGCCGGCCGAATACCTCGGGAAGCCGGTGCTCGTGCCGCTGGTGATGTCGTGGAAGTCGGCCGGGTTTTCGTAGAGGATGCTCATCACTTGTTGCGGGCTGCTGCTGTTGAGCGCCGGTTGGCCGCTCAGGGCGCGGCCCTGGTCGGCGATCGCCAAGAGCGCCGACCATTGCGGTGCCCCGGCGCTGGTGCCGCCAACCGCGAACCATCCAGAGCTTCCTTCGTATGGGACGGAGTCATAGACGGCGATGCCGGTTGACGGGTCTGCGTCATAGGCGACGTCCGGGGTGGCTCGTGCCGTCGACGTCTGCGTCACCACACCCTTCTGGTATGAGGGTTGCGATTCGTAAGCGCTGGGGCCTCCACCGCTGCCGCTCCAGCCGACCTCGCTCGACCAGGCATTGCCCGCTCCGAGGGTGAGGGTCGTCCCGCCGACTGACAAAACGTTTGGAGAAGCCGCCGGCCATGCAGCGGGCGCGCCTTCATCCCCCGAGGACGCCACGAACGCCACGCCGGGTTGGTCAAAGTATTGGGTGTCGTACGCCGTCTCGCCCGAGAACTCGTTGCCGCCCCAGCTTATCGACACGACATTGGCATGGGACGCCCCGTAGCTGATGGCGCTGAGCAGATCACTGAGATTCGAGGTGCTGGCCTCGACTAGCAAGATGTTCGCCCCAGGTGCCATGGCATGTGCCCACTCCACGTCGAGCGACTCCTCGGTCTCCCAACCTCCCGTCCGATCGCTGGCCGGGTAATTCGTCCCACCGGTCTCGTTGACCCGCGTGACTGTCGTAGCGGGCAGCCCGAACTGGGTATCGAACGTGTTCAGATCGGACTGGATATTCGGGTCGTCGTATGCATCGATGATGGCAATCGTCTCGCCGCTGCCCACGCCCGCTAAGCCTTTGAAAGAAATATTATTGAATCCATATGCTTCTTGAAGTTGCGCGGGAGTGTACGCTCCGGCCGGCGGACCGTTGCCGGCAAAAGGCTGTGCCTGAAACGTCGTTTGGGCCGACGGCACCACGCTAAGCAGTGCGCGCGGCTCGAGATCATCCATCCTCGGTTTCAAGGAGCGCAGTCTCGAGGATCGGCAAAAGCGAGATCTGCGCGTTGTTCTCGAGCTCATCGGAGAATCCCCTGGATGTGCATTGGTCTTGTGGCTTCAAGACGGCCTTTGCAATGCGAGAATCGGCATGTCTCAAGAAGGCCCGGTCCAGCCGAGCACCAGGGCGAGCCGGAATCTTCGGGATTCCTGGGAGCAGCCGGCTCAAATGGTTGTGTTGTCAATGATGGTTTGGCTAGCTGGGGAACAAGCCTCGCAAGATCATCTGGCGACCCACCTGGCTCGTTCTGCACTCGGGCGCGAATAAGGCCCGAGGGTGGTTACTCGCAGTCATGCTCTCGACTCCCGTCGGGTAGGACCTTCGGGTCTTTGAGAGCTTTAGCAAAAATGCGTAGTTCGGCGGCTACCCCGCGAGGGCTCGTTCCTACAATCTCACAAATTGGTAGGGGCTTATTCTCGGAATGGAACGAAAAAGCCGCCTTCGACATTCTTCGGAAGCCTCCGACGTTTCTCTGAAGCCTATTACGCTTTGAAAAGCAGGCTCCCCTCAAGCATCGACGCATAGGAGCATCACGCTGCGCACCCCTACAATAATACGCGTTCATCCGGATTCACGCGCGCAGGGCTTGAGAATCGAACGCAAAGGCAAGTGTTTGCGTGCAAGGAGGTCGACGAGGGAGCGGGACCAGAGGCCCCAGTTCCCGCCCCCAGACCCCCATCTCCTTCGGAGTTGTAGTGTTTGCTCGAACTCAAATCCACCATTGCAACCAACAAGGGTGGCTCCGGCCGCGCTTCCACCGGATAAGCCATAATGATACGCTGATCCCGAAAAGCCGTGACTCCTTAAGCTTTCTCAATCTACGCATTCGAGCGATCAACTCCTGAGCTCGTGATAGCGCTGGACCCATTCTTTGAGGACTTCGTCTCCTGCCCTGACCGCGGGCTGCCGATTCGAGCAAGTACCGGAGCAGTGGTCACCAAGGCGGTTGCTTTCCTGCCGGTTTGTCCACCCGCTGTTACATGAAACTCTGCTGGGCGATTCCCGGACTTGGTTTGGGCGCTCTCGAGAACGGCCCTTGTAGAGAATTATTCAGGCTAAATGGCAGGACCAAATTGCACCTGGCAATGTGCTTGTAGACCCGAGACCAACGCGCGGCGGTCAAACTGGCCTGGCGCACTCACCCATCCGTAGGAATCGGTCCCGGGAAACCAGTTCAGTTCGCGAGCGTCTCGTGGGGCTCAGGCGGTGTTCGCCCGGGGTCTGCGCGGCCGGTTCGCTCCTCGCACAGATATGAGGACTTACACTTTGATTACCCCCTTGTTCGCCCGCCGCCGTTTCGAGGACCTGACCCGCCGCCCGCAGGACCGCCGTCGCCGGGTGCTGGTCGAATTGCTCGAGGAACGACAGCTTATGTCGACCCTCTACGTCACTACCGACGATGACAGCGGCGACAACAACAACCCCACGCCCGGCTCGCTCCGGGCCGCGATCATCGCGTCCAACAACGCGCCCGTCGGAACCGTCACGACGATCGATTTCAACATCGCCCCCGGTGGCCCCCTGACGATCCCTCTGGCGGCACCGCTGCCGACGCTGGCTAACCCTACGATCATCGACGGGACCACGCAACCGGGCTACACCGGCCGGCCCATCATCCAGGTCGACGGCACCCAGGCGGGCGCCGGAGCTATTGGATTCTCTCTCGACGACGACTCGCATAACAGCACGATCAAGGGCCTGGAGGTCACCGGCTTCAGCGGCGGCGGGATCCTCGATGACAACGGTAATAGCAACACCTTCAACAACGATGTGATCGGCCTCCACATTGTTACGAACCTGGCCCGCGTCGTCGGCAACGGCACCTTCGGTGTCGAGATCAGGGATCAGGCGAACAACAACACGCTCTTCAATCTCGTCGTCGCCGGTAACCAGTACAACGGCGTGGTGATCAACAACTCAACGGGTACATCGCTGACGAGCAGCTTCATCGGCACCGACTCGACCGGCGTCGACTCGCTTGACCGCAACGGCACGGCGCCTGGGCAACGGCGTCGCCGGGGGCGGCGGCAGCGGCGTGGTCATCAACGGCAGCGCGAGCAACAACATCCTGTCCAATAACGTGATCGTCAACAATCAGTCCTACGGGGTCTACATCACTGACAGCGGCACCACGAAAAACACCCTTCTAGGTAACAAGATCGGCGTCGCCCTTACTGGTACATCGGCCCTTGGCAACGGACTGGACGGCGTGGCAATCGTCAGTGGGGCTAGTAGTAACACCATCGGCAAGCCCGGACAGGGCAACGTGATCTCCGGCAACGGACACAGCGGGGTCTGGATCAGCGGCTTCGACAATGCCGGAGCAACGCACTTCAATACCGTGGCCGGCAATCTCATCGGCACAGACTACTCCGGCATCGCCTCCATTCCCAACGCCATCGACGGCGTATTGATCAACAATCAAGCTTTCAGCAATACGATCGGAACGTCGGACGCGGGTGGCGGCAATGTCATCTCGGGCAACAGCCAGTGGGGCGTCTACATCAGCGATGCCGGCACGAACTTCAACGTGGTCTCCGAATAATCTGATCGGGACCAACGCCACGGGTACCTTCCCCGTGCCCAACACGAACAACGGCGTGGACATCGTCTTCGGGGCGCAGAGCAACACGATTGGCGGCACCACGGCGGCCGCCCGCAATCTGATCTCGGGCAACCTCCACGAGGGCGTTCTGATCGGCTTCGCGGGCACGGCAAAGAATGTGGTCGAGGGCAACTTCATCGGCACAGACATCACCGGCAAGGCCTTTTTGGTCAGCCAGCAACAGCTCGACGGCGTCTACGTCGGACTGGGGGCGGGCAGCAACACCATCGGCGGACAGAACCCCCTCAGTGGTTTGAACACCGCCGCCTGGAACGTCATCTCGGGCAACTCCGTCAATGGTATCTTGGTCACCGACAGCGGCACGACCGGCACGGTGATCTGCCGGCAACTTCATCGGTACCGACGTCACCGGCACGGCCGCACTGCCCAACGGCAGCAACGGCGTGACAATCAATGCCGGGACCTCGGGCACCGTAATCGGCGGAGGGACGTCTGTATTACCGAATCTCAACGTCGTCTCGGGCAACCTGGGCGATGGCGTCTCGATTACCTCCTCGCCGGGAAATGCGGTCGACTTCAACTACATCGGCGTCGATGTGAACAACCAGAACGCGCTGCCTAACCGCGGCAACGGCGTGTCCATCCACAGTGCGTCCGGCAATGGAGTGTTTGAGGACGTAATCCGCAACAACGGCCGATACGGCATCTTCACCGACAACGGGTCGAACCACAACTCCTGGGCCTACAACTCCATCGACCTGAACAGCTTTGGCGGCATCGCCGAGCCGTCCAACGCCTCCCTACAAGCAACGCCTGTGATCACCGGTATCAGCATCGCTCCCACCGGCCAGCCCACGATCATCGGGAATATCGGCGGCTCGCCGAACTTGAACGCCGGTCTGCTCGTGGAGTTCTACGCGAGTCCACCTGCGGGCTCGGGCCTCGGCTACCAGGGCCGGACGTTCATCGGACAAACGATGGCGACGACCGATGGCAACGGCAACGCCGCTTTCAGCTACACACTGCCAACAGCGCTCGCCGCCGGCGAGATCCTCACCGCGACGGCCGACTTCGGTTTCTCGTCCACCTCCGTATTCAGCGCACCCTTCAACATCTCCGGTACCCAGACCTTGGGCGACGCGGGATTCGAGGCTCCGTCCATCGGCACTCGACAGTTCCAGTACGACCCGTCAGGGACCATCTGGACCTATACCGCGGCAGCCGGAGTCTCTGCTAACGGCAGTGGCTTCACGAGCGCCAACCCGGCAGCTCCCCAGGGCACACAAGTCGCGTTCTTGCAGCGTGCCGGATCGTTCAGCCAGTCGATCACGCTAGCGGCTGGCAATTACCAGATCAGCTTCCAGGCGGCGCAACGGGCCAACAATCACCAGAACTTCAGTGTCCTCGTGGACGGCAACTCCGTGGGCACCTTCACGCCAGTGGGATCGAACTACGCCCTCTACTCCACCGGAACGTTCGCTCTGACCTCCGGCACCCACACCATCGCCTTCCAGGGCGTGGACAGCGTGGGGGGCGACAACACCGCCTTCGTCGACGCCGTGAATCTGGCGCCGGTGGCCCCGTCGGTCGCCAACGCCGGGTTCGAGACCCCTGCCCTCGGCAACAGCTTCAAGTACGATCCCACGGGCACCGGCTGGACGTTCATGGGCAACGCGGGGGAGGCAGGGAACCACAGCGGCTTTACCAACGGCAATCCCAACGCACCGCAAGGAACACAAGTTGCCTTTGTGCAAGGTACAGGCTCATTCAGCCAGACGATTGCTGGGTGGACGCCCGGCACCTACCAGATCAGCTTCCAGGCGGCCCAGCGGGTCAACAATCACCAAAACTTCTATGTCCTCGTCGACGGGGCTTCCCTCGGCAACTTCACGCCGGCGGGATCGAGTTACGCCAACTTCACCACAGGCACCTTTACCGTGTTCGCCGGCACTCACACGATCTCCTTCCAGGGAGTGGACAGAGTGGGGGGCGACAACACTGCCTTTATCGATGCCGTATCGATCACGGCCAGCCCCGTGGGCGTTGATATCGAGGGCCAGCCGACAAATACCGTACTCGGGCAGGCTATTCAGCCGGGCGTGATGGTGTTCGTGGTGGACCAATCCGGCAACCTCGTCCCTGGCACCGAAGTGCCGGTCACGATCTCCATCTATTCCGGACCCAGAGGCGCCAAGTTGATGGGCCAGGTCATGGTCAATTCGATTAACGGCGTGGCCTACTTCAGCGATCTGAAGTTGAACAAGCCGGGGAAGTACCAACTGAAGGTGACCAGCCCGAACCTGACTCCAGACTTCTCGAATGTCTTCTGCGTCATTCCAAAGAATCGTCGACGAAGTCGCTGACATCACTTTCTTGGCCTTGAACGGTCTCGGCGGGGCCGTGCTCTGGCGTCTTCGATGACTCCGAATCGGTTTGGGCAGGGTGCGGTCGTAGTCGATCGCTTGACAGGAACGGGAAAACCGCGACACTTGGATGCGGAGGACCTCGGTCGGGTCTATCTGTAGGAGAACCTTATGCGAGTTCGCGTCGCACGGGGCATCTCCGCCGTGGTGGTCTCCATCGTCATGGTGGGGACCGGCCTCGCGGGAGATGCCGTCCAGTCCGGCTTGAAGCCGGGCGAGTCCGTTGGCCCGTTCAATGTCGACGACATCACCGGGCCGAACAAGGGCACGTCCCTCTGCTATCGCTGAAGGTACGGTTCCGCTCCGGTGGTCTGCGTCTTCGCCCGCAAGACCTCCGAGCCCTTGGCCAGTTTGGTCAAGCAGATTGATAAGAAGATTGGCGAGAATCCTAAGCTCAAGGGCTTCGTCGTCATCACCCCCAAGAAGGGCGACAAGCCTGCGGAAGACCTCAAAAACCTGGCGTCATCCGCCAACATCAGGCACGTCCCGCTGACCGTCGGTGAGTCCCCCGACGGCCCCCCCGACTACGAGATCGCCAAGGACGCGGACTTCACGGTCCTCATGTGGAAGGGACACAAGGTCAAGGCCAACCACGCCTACAAGGGCGAGCTGGTCGACGAGGATATCCGTTCCATCGTGGCCGACATCTCCAAGGTCTTGGGCGATTAGGCAAGTGATGCCCTCCTGTGTCGGGGGGCGAACGATTCCACCACAACCGATCCGACCGACCCCCCAGCGACCCGAGCCCGAGGCTCGGGTCGTACTATTTCGACACTCGGGACCGAAGCCGAGTAGGGAAGGAGCGCCAGGCGGGCTCGATCGAGCTTCGGTTTCCCCTCCTCCTCTAATATTCCGTACGGCGGGTTTTCCCCGTTACGACTTCAAATGTACGGCAGTGGGTGCAAGGTCGCCGCGTGGCCGTTCACCGGTGTTGTGTATTCGCGACCAAGGTCGTAGCATAGCTCGCCATGAGACTCAAGGCACGGAAGTCTTGCCCGAACTGTCGGCGATTGCAGGCGAAGTTGGACGCCCAAGAGGCGCGGCTTAAGGCGCTGGAGGGCACCGTCGCTCTTCTCCTGGAGCAACTCGCTGTGGCGAGGAAGAATTCCTCGACCTCGTCCAAGCCACCGTCTTCTGACATCGTCAAGCCGCCCAAGCCGGCACCGCCGGAGGGCCAGCAGCGGCGCCGTATCGGCGGGCAACCTGGTCACCTCAAGCACGAACGCGCTGCCTTCCCGCCTGAATTGATTAACGGCGATTCGCTCGACCATCGCCTCGATTTTTGCCCCGGGTGCGGGCATGACTTGGAGCCCATGCCCACGATCATGCCCCGGGTGATTCAGCAAGTCGACATCAACGACGTGCCGCTGGTGATCCAGGAGCATCGTGGACATCCAGGCTGGTGCTCTCACTGCCAGAAGGTCTATGAGGCTCCGTTGCCCGTCGGGATCGAACGCGGCGGCCTGGTAGGGCCCAGACTGACCACCGTGATCGCCTACCTCAAGGGAGTCTGCCACGCTTCGTTCTCCACCGTCCGCAAATTCGTTCGCGATGTTCTCAGGCTGACCATCTCGCGTGGGCAACTGGCGAATATCATTGCCAAGGTGAGCCAGGCGTTGGAGCAGCCCTATCAGGAATTGCTGGAGAGCCTGCCGAACCAAAGGTGGCTCAACGTCGACGAGACCGGTCACAAGCAAAATCGTCTACGGCAATGGACCTGGTGCTTTCGGGCCAGCCTGTACACATTGTTCAAGATCGACCCGACGCGCAGCGCCGATGTGTTGATCGAGGTGCTGGGCGCGGAGTTTGACGGGGTGCTGGGCTGCGACTATTTCTCGGCCTATCGGCGTTACCTGCGCGAGTTCGACGTGTCGCTCCAGTTCTGCCTGGCCCACTTGATCCGCGACGTGAAGTTCCTCACGACGCTGCCGGACGCAAGGGATCGAATCTATGGAATCAGGTTGCGTGAGGCGTTGCGGGAGCTCTTTGGGGTGATCCACCGCCGGGAGTTACTGACGGCCGAGCGGTTTCAGGCCCAACTCGAGGCGGCACGGGCCAAGGTGCTACGATGCGGCACACAGAACGTGCCAGCGACAAACCACTGTCGCAACCTGGCGAAGCGGTTTGAGGAGCATGGGGAGAGCTATTTCCGATTCATCACGACCCCGGGAGTGGAGCCGACCAACAATCTGGCGGAGCAAGCGATCCGGTTCGTGGTGATCGATCGTCTGATCACGCAGGGGACAAGGAGTGAAAAGGGAAACCGCTGGTGCGAACGGATCTGGACAGTGATCGCGACTTGCGCACAGCAAGGGCGATCGGTGTTTGAATACTTGGAGGCGGCGGTTGGGGCGTGGTTCGCTGACACCGAGCCACCATTACTGTTGCCGGGAGTCTGAGTAAGCGAGGGGCCGGCAGTGTGCTCGGATGCAAGGTCTGCCAGGACCGGGAAGTCCTGAAGTCTTTACGCCGGTGACGACGACATCCACGACGATAGCAGCGGATCAGGCTGCGCGAAGTGGACGCAAGCCAGGGACCGTAGCCGGAAGCACCAATGCTCGTCCAGTGGTGTCCGTGCTCGCGCGCGAAGACCTCGGCAAAGCAACTGCTACTCCACAGGTGAACGGCCACGTCGCCGCTAATGTTCCCTCATGGCGTCTCCTGAAACACCAGTTTCTTCGGGTCGACCACCACATGTCGGATCTTCTTGCGGTGCCAGGTGTAGGTGATGTGCACCCGCCCGTCGGCTGACTGGATCACAGCGGGGTAGGAATACTCGCCGGGCTGGTCTTCGAGCACCAAGGCGGTTTTCCAGGTCTTGCCATCGGGCGAGATTGCGACGGTGAGCGGGCTGCGGCCCTTGGTGGTGGGATTGTAGACGAGCAGATGGCGGCCGTCGGCGAGGGTGACGGCGTCGATACCGGAATCGGGGTTGGGGAGCGAGGTGGCGACCAGCTTTGACCAGGTCTTGCCGCCGTCGGCCGACCAGCATTCGACGACTTTCCCTTGCTGGCTTCGGGAAAGGGCCTGGATGCGGCCGTCGGGGTGGGTGAGCAGGGTCGGCTGGATGGCCTCCCAGGTCTTGTCGTCGTCGACGGGCCCGACAGTCTGCCAGGTCTGGCCGAGGTCGGAGGTGCGTTCGAAATGAATGCGCCAGCCTCGATCTTCGAAGCTCGTGGGGGCGAGGATCGAGCCGTCTTTCAGGGTAATGGGCTTGTTCTTTACCGGGCCGAGGAAGCCGTCCGGGAGGCGTCTGGGGCTCGACCAGGTCTTGCCATCGTCACTCGACGAAATCAGCATGCCCCACCAGTTCGCGGGGGTTGGCCCGGCCTTATAGAACAGCCAGAGCAATTCACTCTTGGGTTGAAAGAGGACGGGGTTCCAGCACGGGAGACGATTCCCTCCCTCGTTCCATCTCGCCACTTCGACCGGCGGCGTCCACCCTTTGCCGTCGTCCCGAGACGTCCAGATGCCGACGTCAGGATTCCCTTCATCCGTCCCGCCGAACCAGGCGGCGATCAGTCCGGACTTGGTTTCGACGATTGTCGAGGCGTGCGCGGACGGGAAAGGCGCTTTATCGAAGATGAAACTGCTGGAAATCAAGCCGGGCTGAGGGGCAGGGCCGTCGCCGCCCGTTGCGCCGGCCGAGAGGGCGGCCGCGAGCAGAGCCATTGGGAAACGTGCTGGTGACATTGTCTGCGGGCTCCGTTCGGCGGAAAAGGCGTAGCGAAAAGGGGACGTCACTGATTATTGAGATTCTTGGGGGGCCGGCCTGCGTTGCGGAGGGTGAAACCCAGCTCCAGCCGCGTGGCGGTCGCCTGCACCCAAGGCAACGGCCCCAGTGGGCGACCGCGTGCCAGGCATTGACGTACAGTGCGCAGTTCCTCCGGTGCCAGACCGCCGTTCACCAGTCTCGTCCAGTTTCGGGGACGCTCGACGGGCCACCGGTACAACGGGAAGTCGGCTCCGATGTGGACGCGCCTCCAGAACCCGCACCACTTCCACTCCTCCGCCCGCTCCACCAGTTTCGCACGCACTGGGTTGGCCTCAACGTAACGACAGAGCATAAGGAAGTAGTCGTCCTCAGCCACGGGGAAGCTCTTGTATCGCCCCTGGTAGAGGTGGCCCGCCCCACGGCGGTGATAGTGCTCTTGGTGCCGCCTGACGTGTGTCACTCCGACCCAGCCCATTAGCCGCCCAAGTTCCTCGTCCGTCCGCGGGCGCACCACCAAGTGCCAGTGATTGGGCATCAGGCAGTAGGTCAGCATGTCCCCTTCGCTTCCCGACCCGAACCCGTAGAGGTGGGGGGGTCCTTGTGTGGAACTCCTGCGCCGACTGAATGACCTGGGGATTGATGACTGCTGCAGCCGTGTCCGGTCGGGCCGGGTCGATGCGGACTTCCTGAAACGCGCCGTTCAGGACATTCTTGAATCCAACAAGATGGCCGAGCAGGCTCTTGTCCAAACGGTCGCTGTCCTCGTTGTGGGCGGCGACATCTCTCACAACGTCACCGAACAGGTCCAGCCCAGTCAGGCTCGGGGCGGGGCGCGTGCGCCAAAACTCGTGCTGCTGGTAGAGTTCCGCCCCCGCCTCGCCGAGCGTGGGAGCCTCAAACTAGAGAACGGATTCGTCGTCGCCCTGGTGGTCGATGAACCGAAGATCGGCGGCAGCTCGCAGCCATCGGGGCGGGGACCACGAACGCTGCTTCGCCCTCGGAACACCATCGAAATCGACTGTCGAACGACGGCGGGTATTGCCGTAAGAGCTTGGCCGAGCGCCTGGGAAGGGAGGCGGCGCCCGTAATGGTGGGCGCTTGTCAAAGTGATCGTCTGAGTTACACGCCTCACGGTTCGCCTCCCTGGCCGTTGCCGTCGTCATGAGGAAAGGGGAGCAACGGGTCTGACGTCCCGCGCGGCCGCCTTGCCCGTCGAGTGCTCACACGTCCATTATATGTCTCGGATTCGATCAGACCTAC
>CAVXCB010000033.1:0-39120 GCA_963760085.1 uncultured Planctomycetaceae bacterium | reverse complement strand
TCGTCAACGTTGAGATGCTCTTCGTCCGGCAGGCGATCCAGAAGTTCCTGATAGGGCTGTCCAGCGCACGAGTCACCTTACCAATGATCGCCGACAGTTGCCGCAGATCGTCACGCGGACTACGTCCCGGATGAACTTCCGGATCGTCGAGAACGAGGCATGGCAAACCCCCTTGAGGTAGGCGATCAAGGTGGTCAGTTTGGGTCCAACCAAGCCGCCGCGTTCGATCCCGATGGGAAGCGGGGCCTCGTAAGCTTCCGACAACACGAGCACCATCCCGGATGACCGCGGTGCTCTTGAATCGACAACGGCACTTCATTGATGTCGACCTGCTGGATCACACGGAGCTCGCTCCAGGCCGCGGGTTCCAACCCATGGCCGCACTGGGGACAAAGATCGATAAGATCGAAAGACCCGGCGTTGATGGCCTCGGGCGGGAATGGATCCGTTCGTGTTTAGGGTGTCCGGGTTGGCCACCGATCTTGCGTTGAGCCTGACCATCGGGGGGCGGAGGCTTGGGCGGCTTGACGATGTCAGACGAAGGGGGCTTGGAAGAGGTCGCGGAATTCTTCCGCGCCGCGAGTTGCTCCTGGAGTCTCGCGACAGTGGCCTCGAGCACAGCGAGCCGCGCCTCCAATCGCCGACAATTCGGACAAGACTTCCGTGCCTTGGTTTTCATTGCTCGCTATGCTAAATCACTGGCCGCAATTTCGCCATAACTCTACCGGTGAACGGCTACCCACCACATGTCGGATCTTCTTGCGGTGCCAGGTGTAGGTGATGTGCACCAGCCCGTCGGCCGACTGGATCACAGCGGGGTAGGAATACTCGCCGGGCTGGTCTTCGAGCACCAAGGCGGTCTTCCAGGTCTTGCCATCGGGCGAGACTGCGACGGTGAGCGGGCTGCGGCCCTTGGTGGTGGGATTGTAGACGAGCAGATGGCGGCCGTCGGCGAGGGTGACCGCGTCGATACCGGAGTCGGGGTTGGGGAGCGAGGTGGCGACGAGCTTCGACCAGGTCTTGCCGCCGTCGGCCGACCAGCATTCGACGACCTTCCCTTGCTGGCTTCGGGAAAGGGCCTGGATGCGGCCGTCGGGATGGGTGAGCAGGGTCGGCTGGATGGCCTCCCAGTTCTTGTCGTCGTCGACGGGCCCGACGGTCTGCCAGGTCTGGCCGAGGTCGGAGGTGCGTTCGAAGTGGATTCGCCAGCCTCGATCTTCGAAGCTCGTGGGGGCGAGGATCGAGCCGTCTTTCAGGGTAATGGGCTTGTTCTTTACCGGGCCGAGGAAGCCGTCGGGGAGGCGTCTGGGGCTCGACCAGGTCTTGCCATCGTCACTCGACGAAATCAACATGCCCCACCAGTTCGCGGGGGTTGGCCCGGCCTTATAGAACAGCCAGAGCAATTCACTCTTGGGTTGAAAGAGGACGGGGTTCCAGCACGGGAGACGATTCCCTCCTTCGTTCCATCTCGCCACTTCGACCGGCGGCGTCCACCCTTTGCCGTCGTCCCGAGACGTCCAGATGCCGACGTCAGGATTCCCTTCATCCGTCCCGCCGAACCAGGCGGCGATCAGTCCGGACTTGGTTTCGACGATTGTCGAGGCGTGCGCGGAAGGGAAAGGCGCCGTCTCGAAGATGAAACTGCTGGAAATCAAGCCGGGCTGAGGGGCAGGGCCGTCGCCGCCCGTTGCGCCGGCCGAGAGGGCGGCCGCGAGCAGAGCCATTGGGAATCGTGCTGGTGACATTGTCTGCGGGCTCCGTTCGGCGGAAAAGGCGTAGCGAAAAGGGGACGTCACTGATTATTGAGATTCTTGGGGGGCCGGCCTGCGTTGCGGAGGGTGAAACCCAGCCCCAGCCGCGTGGCGGTCGCCTGCACCCAAGGCAACGGCCCCAGTGGGCGACCGCGTGCCAGGCATTGACGTACAGTGCGCAGTTCCTCCGGTGCCAGACCGCCGTTCACCAGTCTCGTCCAGTTTCGGGGACGCTCGACGGGCCACCGGTACAACGGGAAGTCGGCTCCGATGTGGACGCGCCTCCAGAACCCGCACCACTTCCACTCCTCCGCCCGCTCCACCAGTTTCGCACGCACTGGGTTGGCCTCAACGTAACGACAGAGCATAAGGAAGTAGTCGTCCTCAGCCACGGGGAAGCTCTTGTATCGCCCCTGGTAGAGGTGGCCCGCCCCACGGCGGTGATAGTGCTCTTGGTGCCGCCTGACGTGTGTCACTCCGACCCAGCCCATTAGCCGCCCAAGTTCCTCGTCCGTCCGCGGGCGCACCACCAAGTGCCAGTGATTGGGCATCAGGCAGTAGGTCAGCATGTCCCCTTCGTCCCGCCCCGAACCCGTAGAGGATGGCTCAAAAGCGTCATAGTCACGCTCCTTGTGAAAAAGCCGCATGCGGCCGTTCCCACGATTGAGCACGTGGTAGATCATCCCTGCTTCGATCGACCGAGCAGTTCTTGGCATAATCCCAGCATAAAGACACCCGCGCCAGACATCAATATCGGTGATGTCCCCATTGTGCCAAATGGCACGGAGCGGCAAACCACCCTGCGAAAGAGGTTCGTGACAGTTGGCATCAATGCCGAATAGTGCCGCCCCGTCACAGGTTACAACACGTGGCCTCCGAGAAGCCCGAGCCGCGAACGACACTTGTCCGGGGCCGGGTGGCACTATTCCCGATATCACGATTTCCGTGCGGGGACGCATGGTCACGAAAATTGTAGTCGAGCACCCACTGGCGGTAAAAGACGCCGTTGGCCGCGTTGATCCATTCCTGCCGGAGGGCACGCCCCATCGCTCGCCGGGGAAAACACAAACGGCTGCTTCCACCCCTCTGTAAACAGCGTTGCGAACGACAACGGCGTCCAATCGGCAGTGAGTGCCGGTCCGAAGAGTGACTCCAGTGCCGTATCGAGCGCCCCGGTCGTTCCCGCGGGTGCAGCCGAGGTCGAGGGAGGCGCACCGGCGTCTCCCGTTGCGGCCGGGGCCGGCGACACACCCGCGGGATCGGACGCTGGGTTCGGAGTCGGCAGCCGGCTCATCGTCCTGAGCTCGAACCGTCACGGCAGGAGGAGGCATTTGAACCATCCCTGCTAACCGGAGGGATACTAGGCCGGTCGACCGTCGAACATCCTCCGGACATTGCCGCAGCCAATAACGGGACGACCACGATGAGCCCAAATCGTGAAAACGACGTTCGCGACAGAGCGTAAAGGCAGTGCTCCACAACGAATTCCCTTCAAGAAAAAACTCCTACCGGGAGGTAATCTTACCTCCCGGTAGGAGTCATCAGCCCCGATCTTCTTTGGGGCGGTTTCTCTTGTGGGCGAACTCCATCGCCTTGTCTCAAGCTCATGCCGTGCTCATGACCATTAATCGGTTACGGCGTCAACCGACTTTAACGATTCTGCCGGTAGATCCCCTTCAAAGGCTCCGCGCCGCTTCACTGTTGAGACGGGGGCGTGCATTGCCCCGAGCGTGCTTGAGACCTTCGGCCGAATCCTGGCGATGGCCCTTCCTCAGCTTGACCGCCCGGACGGACACTCTCGACCGTCACATGTTCACGAGCCTGTTTCAGATCGCCGTCGAGCTGCTCGTCGATGTGATCGATGACCGCCTGATGCAACGTCTCCTGGTTCCCCTTCAGCGCCAGCACATAGTCGGCTCCGCCCTCGATGATCTCCGCCGCGATCGCCTTCTGGGTCCTCATGGCGTTGATGGTGATGATCGCCCCCTTGATGTCCACCAGCCTCAGAAGCTCGGGAATCGCCGTAATTTCGTTCGATTTCTCGGCGCAGGCCACTTGCCCCAGCGAGAGCCCCAACTCGCTGGCCAGATGCTGACCGAATGCAAGGCGCCTAAGCCGTTCTTGCGATCGTGGCTCCGCCGCACGGTCTTGCTGTCCACCGCCAGCACGGGTTGCTCCACGTCGCTGCGTGCGGCCGCGGCCGCACGCAGCGACGTCAACCAGTTCACGAAACAGGCCTGGAAGTCACCAGGCCGCAGCGCCATCAAGACACGCCGTATGACGTCCTTGCACGGGAGCCCGTTGGGCAAGTCCAGCGCGTAAAGGAGGAACTGTTCTTTGAGGGCCGCCAGCGCCGGCGAGCACCGCCATCATGGCGATGACGACCAAGCTGACCCCCGGGTGCAGCAGATTGACGGCGGCGTGAGGGACCTCCAAGTCCGCGAAATGCACGACGACTTCATCCAGATCAATCCGCTTGGTGTCTGCCTTGGTTGGTTCTCTGTGCGGTCATCGCGAGGCAAGTTGAGACACAGAGACTGGTATACACAAAATCATACCAGAGGCGCACGCGTTATAAATTACTAAGATTGCCCAGAGTGCGCCTGGCCCTGGGGCCTTGCCCCCCGAGGGTCTCGCTTACGGCGTGAGACAGTGGGGACCTCTACACAGACCAACCGAAGTTAACGTCTGCTTCATCGTATACCTCGGATTCGATCAGTCCTACCATGCACTGTGTTTTCTTGATGCACAAGGCGAGATCGAGTGTTGCGGCTGATAGCCTTCCGGGCGGCACCTCTGGAGCGGCTAGCGGTGAGCGCCTCCGGCCACGAGACAATGGTCGACTATCGGGCGGCGGCGATTCGGTGAGAAGCGGAATATTTGTCCGAAGGGATCGCCTGCTCTATCAGATACTAAGTATAGAGGACCGCTCCCCGCGATCGGGCCGCGTTCGGTGTTTGAAATTCGGAGGTCGGTTTCAGGAAGCGGCGCCGTTCGCGGATCCCGAAGCAAGATCAGTCCCGATGAGCTAGAGGCGACGGGGAAACGGTCCGCAGATGACGCAGTTGAACGCAGATTAAGACGCAGACAAGAAAACACCCTGCGTAGTGACGGAGCTTTGCACCTGAGTGAAGAGTAGTGGGTTCCCAAACTGTGCTACTTCTTTATTCATCTGCGTTCATCTGCGGACAAGAATCTTCTTCGATCAGCCCTTCAGTTTGAAGAGCAGCAGCGATGGAAGGCGAGCAGGGTCCACGCACATACGCGATCATCGGCGCGGCGGTGGGGCGTGAGGAGTGGGGCGTGTGTCGGGAATGGAGTGGCCATTGGCCGGAGAGCCCGAAGGGGCTGGGAATCGTGCCGCTAGAAAAGAGACAAAGCAAAGCCAATTGCTCGGGTGTTAATCGTTGCCGAGTTGACACTTAAGACGAATGGAAGTGGAATCGAGCTGGAAAACAAACCCATTTTCGGCCGGCGACGTGGGGAAAGTATCTTCGAGGGCGAAGCGCGGAGAGTTATCTGCGGTGCTGCAGTTCCATCGGCAACTGGCCACTCTTCTCTTACCACTCGCCAATCGGCGTACTTTCAGTACCTTTCGTCGCGAACTGGCGCCTTGTACGATGGAACCGATCGTGCGGATCATACGAAAACGAGTACTGGCAGCGGTTACGAACAAACGTTCCGCTGCCGAATCTGTTTCCCGCGTCCAAGGAGTTCGCACCACCATGTCACGGTCACGCCCATTCGCGTCCTTGCAAAGCACGAGAGGTCCAGGCGCCCTGATTGTCGCATTCGCCGTTGTGGGATTGGCTCTCGCTGCCCCGCCCGTGGCTTCCGGGCAGTTTGGTGGTCAGTCCGCCGTCGCGCAGGACATCAAGATCAAGGCGCCGGCGGCGTCGCAGATCTTTCAACGCGACGTCAACGGCCGCGCGGTAATCCCCATTGCGCTGGATGACTCCGTTACGGATGCCACCGTGGTCAGCGCAAATGTGGTCGCTGAAAACCAGGATCCGAACACCAACAGCCGGCTTGCCGATCGGGTCAGTTTCTTCGAAGGCAAGCTTGTTGGCGTACCCGTTGGTGGTCCTTACTGGATCAATCTGAAAATTAATAAGGGCGGCGGGCAGGTGACGCAGAAGGTCGGGCCGGTGTTCGTCGGCGACCTCTGGGTGCTGGCCGGGCAGTCGAACATGCAAGGCGTGGGCGACCTGGTCGATGTCACCCCGCCCCATCCTCTGGTGATGTGCCTGGGCATGAGTGGCAAATGGGCCAGAGCCGAAGAGCCGCTCCACTGGCTGGTTGATTCGCCCGACCCGGTGCATTCGGGAAATGCCAACGATCGCGCCAGTCGTTCGGCCGAGCAGCACAGAACGCGGACCAAGGGCGCTGGTCTGGGCCTGCCGTTCGCCGTGGCCATGGTCGAGCAGACGCGCGTGCCGATCGGCCTGGTTGCCTGCGCCCACGGGGGCACCAGCATGGAACAGTGGAATCCGGCCAAGAAGAACGAAGGCGGCAATAGCCTCTACGGGTCATTCCTCCGCCAGGTGCGGCTTGCCGGAGGCAAGGTCAAGGGAGTGCTCTGGTACCAGGGGGAAGCCGATGCCAACGGCGAAGCCTCGAAGATTTATCATCGCGTCTTCGCCGACTTCATCGCCTCGGTGCGAGCGGACCTGAATCAGCCCGATTTGCCTTTTTACTATGTGCAAATCGGCCGGTTCATAACTGGCGCCGACCCCAAGAGCTGGAACGCCGTCCAGGAGGCCCAGCGGCGACTGCCCGAACGCGTGCCCAATACCGGCGTGGTTTCGGTCATTGACCTGGAACTGGACGACTTGATCCATGTGGGTACGCAGGGCCTGAAGCGCGCCGGGAGTGCGACTGGCCAGGATTGCCGAGCGCGAGCTCTTTGGCCAGATCGGTGCAACCACCCCGACTCTTGAACGGATCTCCCGCGGCTCGAACCACACCCTGATCGTCAAGTTCAACGGTGTTAACATGCGAATTGGTACGGGCGGCATGGGCCTGGGTCGCATGACAAGCGGAATGGGCGGCGGGCGATGTCACCCTCGATGGCCATGGTTCAAAGCCCGGGAGAGCCGAGCGGGCTGGGGCTGAGGCCCGAGCGGCACATCGCCGGTTTCTCGATCCGCAAGGAGGACGGCACGCCGGTTCCCTTGATCTTCGAAGCAGCCGTGGGCAAGGCGCGAGACACCGTCGTTCTGAAGCTGATCGGCCCGATCCCTGAGAAGACCTTCCTCTGGTACGGTTACGGCCTGGATCCGTACTGCAACCTGACCGACGGCGCCGATATGGCGGTTCCCGTGTTCGGACCGATCGCGCTGGACGAGGTTCCAGATTTCAAGGCTTCGGTCGGCACAAACATCGCATTGCTTGGATCTGCCTTGAGATCACAGCCAGGCGCTCCGTCCGGGTCGAGCCAGGACAAGTCTGCCATCAAGCTGCTGATCATCACCGGCGATCATGGTCACGACTGGAAGGCGACGACACAGTCGCTCAAAGAGATCCTCGCTCCGGGTGGAAAGATCGCGGTCGATGTCACGACCACACCAGCCAAGGATCTGACCGACGCCAACCTCGCCAAGTACGACGTCCTCTTGCTCAATTACAAGGACACGCGGGGCGGCGCGCCCGAAACTCGCTGGACCGATCAGAACAAGGCGGCTTTTCTCAAGGCGGTCCACGACGGCAAAGGATTGGTCGTGTTCCATTTCGCCTCCAGCGCCTTCACCAACCCGAATTGGGCGGAATTTGAAAAAGCGATCGCCGGCGGCTGGCGAAACCAGGGCTTCCACGGACCGAAGCACAGGTACACCGTGAAGAAAACCGCGGCCCAACACCCGATCTCCGCAGGGCTGCCCGCCCAGTTCGATCATACGATCGACGAGCTTTACCAGAATTCGGTGATGGTGCCTGGCAACATCGTTCTGGCCACGGCCTATTCCGACCCGAACAAGCCGCGGGGCACCGGCAAGGATGAACCGGTGATCTGGGTAAACAATTACGGCAAGGGACGCGTCTATGTCAATGCCTTGGGCCATGACGTCGAGGCCATGTCCGACCCCAATTTTCATGGCTGGATGCGTCGGGGTGTGATCTGGGCGGCGACGGGGGATGTCCGTCCTGAGTCGACCCAGAGGGAACAGAGCGGCTCCCAGCCATTCCCGAGCAGGTCGTTCGCCGACCTCCGGCAGCAGACGGGGTTGCAACAACCATCGCGCGTGCTCGATCGATCGGCATATCTCGACAAGATGAAGGCCGGCTGGATCGGCCAGATGGCCGGAGTGGGCTTTGGCGGTCCAACCGAGTTCCGCCACCAGGGAGAGCTCGTTCCCGAGGACCAGTTGCCGAAGTGGACGCCTACCATGATCAACCAGTTCAACCAGGATGATCTTTACGTCGAGATGACCTTTCTGCGCACGCTCGAGGAGCACGGCCTGGGGGTCTCGAGCCGCCAGGCGGGAATCGACTTCGCCAACAGCCGCTACCCTCTCTGGCACGCCAACAAGGCCGGGCGAGACTTGCTGCGCAAAGGGATCGCGCCGCCCGATTCGGGACATCCCGCGCTGAACGCGCACGCCGATGATATCGACTACCAGATCGAGGCCGATTTCTCCGGACTGATCGCTCCGGGATTGCCCAACACGGTGATTGAACTGGGAGAGACGTTTGGCAGGTTGATGAATGCGGGCGACGGACTTTATGGTGGTCAGTTCATCGGTGCGATGTACGCCGAGGCCTTCTTCGAGAATGACATGGAGAAGATCATCCAGTCCGGCTTGGCCGCCATCCCCAGCCAGAGCCAGTACCACGAGTGCATCTCCGACGTGCTGAACTGGCACAAGGAACAACCCAACGACTGGCAAGCGACGTGGGCGAAGGTCAATGACAAGTATCATAAGAACCTGCAATACCGTCGGTTCTCGTGCAGCAAGAACGAGACGCCGCCCTACAAGTTCAATATCGACGCCAAGCTCAACGCGGCATACATCGTGATGGGCTTGCTCTATGGTCATGGCGACCCCGATCGCACGATCACGATCGCGACCCGCTGCGGCCAGGATTCCGACTGCAATCCAGCGAACGCGGCCGGCATCCTGTTCACCACGATCGGTTATTCCCGGCTTCCCGAGCGGTTCACTTCGGGCCTTGATAAAACGATCAAGTTCAACTCGACACCCTACACATTCCCGCAATTGATCGCGGTCTGCGAGCAACTAGCCGACCAGGCGGTACGCCGGGCAGGCGGGCGAATCGACAGCAGCGCGGATGGTCGCCGCACATACGTGATTCCCGTACAGGCGCCTCGACCCAGCGCACTGGCCTCGTGCTGGAACCCCGGGCCGCTATCGGAAAGTCGGTTCAGCTCGGAGGAGATGAAGAAGATTCATGCGGCGGATAAATAGATCCGAATTCGTGTCGGCCCAGCGAGGTGTGAGGCCAAGGTGCTTCCCGCAGGTCAGCGTGATTACAGCTCGATCCGGCTCTCGCGGCACGCGCTGGAGCGATTTGCGGAACGATTCGGGATCCAGCCCGAATCGGCCGGGGAACTGTTGCGGCACGGTCTTGTCGAGGACCAGGAGGCTGGGCCGTAACCCGGAGAACGGCGCCATCGCCGTGCTGGCAGTTCACGCTCAGCGGGCCCTGGTGGCGATCATTCAGGATTCGAGCTGCTTGACCGTGCTGACCTGGAACCAGTTCGTGCCTCGGCTGGGTGAATTCGGCCGTAGCAAGATGCCACGCAAGTGGGGGCGTATGCTGGATCGCCTGGTCGAACCGCGCGATGACGAACGTGAAGATAAGCCGTGAATTTCATGCAGCGCGCGGCTTCATGCATGGCTTGAGATTGACTGGGGAATTCCCGGCTTTTTCTTGGATATTGGGCCATTCATGCCCATAATGCCGCTACGACAACTCGTGGGAGCAAAGGCTACTCGTCAACCCGATTCGCACCCCAGAGGAGAATCCAGGATGACGAGGAACTGGAACCGCATTGCCGCCCTGGCGCTCTACGGCATGATCATGACCGCCATGTCCGCCTGGGCCGGTGATCCGACCGCGAGCATGAAGCAAGGCAATCCCCCGATCAAGTCGGCCGGGCCGCTTGGCTTCGGCCCCGATGGCATCCTTCTCGTGGGCGACACTCAGGGATCAGCCCTCTTCGCCATCGACACGGGCGACCGGACCGCAACGGCCCGTAAACAGCCGGTCGCCGTGAAGAACCTGGCTGCGAAGGTGGCCGGGATGCTGGGAACCAAGCCCGACCAGGTCATGATCAATGATCTGGCGGTCAATCCCCTCTCAGGCAACGTCTATCTTTCGATTGCAAGGGGTCGCGGGCCGGACGCTTCTCCCGTGCTGATGCGCCTGACTGCCGATGGCAAGCTCGACGAGGTTGCTCTCGAAAATGTCCGGTTCGCGCGTGCCGAGATTCCTAATCCGCCGGATCCCAATCGTAATCAGAACGGGCAGCCGCTGCGCAACGAGGCGATCACCGACATTGCTTATGTCGACGGACGCGTCTTCCTCGCCGGCCTGTCCAACGAAGAGTTCTCCTCGCGCCTGATCGCGATCCCGTTCCCCTTCAGCGAGGGATTCGACGGTGCAGCGATCGAGATCTACCACGGCTCCCACGGGCGGTTCGAGACCAAATCGCCAATTCGCACGTTCGTCCCCTACCGGATCGGCAACGATCCCTACATGCTGGCCGCCTACACCTGCACTCCATTGGTCAAAGTTTCAGTGGCCGATCTCAAGGCCGGAGCTCATGTCAAGGGTACGACCATTGCCGAACTGGGCAACCGGAACCGCCCTCTAGATATGATCACATATAGCAAGGACGGCCGAACTTACTTGCTGCTAGCCAACAGCAGCCGGGGCGTGATGAGGATCCCGACCGAGAACGCGGGTGACGCCCAGGTCATTACACAGCCTGTCCGGGGAACCCAGGGACTTGGTTACGAGACGATCGCCGGCCTCAAGGGCGTGGTCCAGATGGACAAGCTTGACGAAAACCATGCCGTGATCCTGGAGCAAGATGAGGCAGGATCACTGAACCTGGAGACGGTGGACCTGCCGTGAGCCGTTTCCCGAGCACCGGGAGTCGAGGAGGCGACAGGATGTCGCCGGGCGGATCCGTCACGCGGATCGGGCCCCTGGTGTTTCCGCTGCTGTTCATGACGCCGCTCTTTGCTCAATCGGCCGGGACGTCCGCGAAACTAGAAGTACGCTTGCAGGCCGATCGCGCTGCGCGAGAGATCGCGATCGACGGCCTCGATCCGGCCGCGCTCGTCAGGGCCAGTCAGAAGTCGCAGACAGTCGTTACATGGGCCACTCTTTGCCCAATCATTGTGCGACCAGGCCCGGAACCCTCGAACCGCGAACCCGACGCCATCATCGGCACGTATCACAGCGACGGATCGACACTCCGGTTCGTTGCCAGACATCCGCTCGATCAACCAGCCTACCAGGTGCTCATCGACGCGAGTTTGCTGCGTGCCGCCGATCTTAGCCGACGGGCTGTGGGGCTGCAAAAGGGGCGACTATCGATCGACCTCGATCTCACCCAACCGCGCCCAACGGAACGACATGCGACAGTGGTGACCGCGGTTTATCCATCAGCGCGGGTCTTGCCGGAAAACCTGCTGCGGTTCTACATCCACTTCTCGGCACCGATGAGCCGGGGCGAGGCTTACCGGCACATTCACCTGCTCGATGCCGCTGGTAAACAGGTTCCCGATCCGTTTCTGGAACTCGACGAGGAACTGTGGTCGGGCGATGGTTGCCGGTTCACGCTGCTTTTTGATCCGGGACGGATCAAGCGGGGATTGAAACCACGTGAAGAGGTGGGTCCCGTGCTCGAGCAGGGCCGCACGTACACTCTGGCCATCGATCGAGCATGGCCCGACGCGAAGGGACAGAGTCTTGGCGGCGAGTATCGCCGTCTGTTTCGCGCCGATCCCCCCGACCAGACGTCGCCTTCGCCGCACAACTGGACAATTCGGGCACCCAAGGCGGGTAGTCGAGAATCGCTCGAGATACGGTTCTTTGAATCACTGGACAGCGCCCTGGCCAGGCGGCTGATCACCATCGAGGATGGTCAAGGTTCGATCGTGAAGGGGCAAGTCAGTCTCACTGCGGCGGAATCGGTCTGGATGCTGACGCCGGACGTTCCCTGGAAGGTCGGCGAGTACCGGCTCGTGGTTGGCAGCGAATTGGAAGATCTTGCGGGCAATGCAATCAGCCGACCGTTTGAGGTCGATCAGGTCGGGCCGATCTCGCTGCGAATCGAGCCGCGAACGGTCATTCTAGGGTTTCAGGTCAGAGCGCTCACCCGGTGAGCCGTCTCGGGTGGCGATCAGCGCCAGGGTCGCCCAAGCCGAGGTCGAGACCCGCTGAGCGTAGCTCTCGGCGCCCGGGGGCCGGGTGGTTTCGATCCAGGACCCATCGGGTTGCTGACGTGCGATCAGAAAGCCGCGGCCGCGAGAGATCAGGTCGTGCGTCTGCGCCGGGCTTCCAGACTCGGCCAGAGCGATCAACGCGAGCGCCGTGTCGAAGTTCTCCGGAGGCGATGTGGCAAACGGCCCCCAGCCCCCGTCGTCAGACTGTCCCTTGCGCAGTTCAGCGAAGCAACGTGCACGGGACTCGGATGCAGAAGGGGAGCGATCCGCGGCCGACACCAAAAGCGCTACGGACACGTCCATCAGCGACTTAGTCTCATGCACCGCAAGCCAGCGCCCGGATCGATCAATCGGCTCCCGGAACCGGACCGGGTCGGCGGACTTGAGACTTTCCCGGGCGAGGTAGGTTGCCAGGAACAGTCCATAGTTGGTGGGCGAACCCAGGCTGGTTACGCCCTCGAGGGGCCAAGAGCCGTCAGGCGACTGATCGCGGACCAGATGAGCGGCCGCGCGAACCAGGTGTCCTGGATCCTTGACCTGGCCGCTGCCCCTGGCGGCGGCAAGTGCAGCCGTGAACTGCAAGCGGGCGAGCCGCTTGTCCGAGAATGGCCCATCTCCGCCGTTATGATCCCACCGCTCCTGGTCGCTCAGCCAGTTATTCGTATCCTTAAGTGCGGCCTGCGGTATCGGGTAGCCGGCCCGCAATCCGCCGTAGAGAGCCCGCGCGGCATCGCCGTTGTTATGGCAGGAAAAGCAATGGTTCTCGCGCGGCCACCGGGGGACCTCGCCGGCGAGAAACACGAGTGCTCGCGCTTCGGGCTCTTGCAAGCGGGGCTCGGCGGCCACAAGGGCGGTCGGTAGCAAAGCAAGGGTGACAATCGCTCGGCAAGTCAAGCGCGGTGCCCCTTGGTGTGACCAACGGACCAGGTTCAGCCCACGGGCAAAAGCTCAGTGATCGCATCCTGAACCTGTTTCAGCTTGATTGGCTTTACCAGCACAATGAGCCGGTCGCAGGTCGGCAGTTTTTCCTTGAGGGCTGCCTGACGGGGACCAAGCAAGACCAGGGCGACGAAGAGATTGCCGTCTTCCTTGGCCTTCTCATGCATGTCGGTGAGGGCCCGGACCGTCTCGGGCCCGAGCCCGTCGGCATCGAAGATCACGGCGTCAGTGGGAACTTCCCGGTACCGTTCGACCGCACGCTCGGCGTCGCGCACCAGCAAGACGCGGTAGCCCATCCGCGTCAGGTTTTTCCGCAGCGCATCCTGGATGTCTGCCTGCGCCTCGACGCAGAGGACATTCTTGGTGGTGAGCGCTTTGACCTCATGCCCAAGAGGGTCGAGTAGTTCCCGGAGCTCATCTGTAAGCAGCTCGCTGCCTGGTAGTTCAGCCTCTGCATCTACATCTGCATCGGGTTCCAGAACGCTCTCATACTTGCGGGCAAAATCCCGCACCTCAGCGGCCGAGGAATCGAACGAAGCCTGATATTCCTCAAGGTCGACCATGACCTCGTGCATGTTCTGATAGCGGGCCTTGAGGTCCATTTTCATCATTTTCTCGATGATTCTGGCCAGTGGTTCCTCGGGAGCGTGACGGTGCTCGCTGATCGGCTTGATCACTCCGAACGAGCGCTTAAGCATCTTCTTTAGGGGGTCTTTGCTCTCGGAGTCCTCGAGGGCAACCTGGCCAGTCAGCATGTGGTAGAACACGCAGCCGAGAAAGTAGATGTCGGAACGGGGGTCCCCCTTTTCGCTGCCGCAGGTTCGTTCCAGAGCCGAGTAATCGACCGTGCGCTGGCTGAGTATTGCGTGGTGTCTCGACTCGCCGCCTTCTATCGTGGCCAGGCCGAAATCGACGAGCTTGGCCACCCCCGAGTTGGAGATCAGGATATTCGTGGCCTTGAGGTCGCGGTGGGTAACACCTTGGTCGTGGGAATACTCAAGGCCGCGCGCCAACCCGAGTAACAGAGGCAGTGCATCTCGGTCCTTCAGGCGGATGCGCAGCTTGAGGAACTCGCGCAGGTTCATCCCTTCAACGTATTCCATGATCAAGTAGTGACGGTTGTCTTGCTGCCCTTGATCTTCAAGCTGAACGATATTGGGATGCCGCAGCCTCATCCCGGCCTCGGCCTCCTTGTGGAACCGCAGCACCGCCTGGGGAATCGATACGTATCGCTGCCGCAAGACCTTGATCGCGGCGGAAGAGCCGGTCCCGTTATGCTGACCCCGATAGACGCGAGCGAACGTTCCCTCGGCCAGATGGAAAAGGACCCGATAGTTGCCGAAGAAGAAGCTCGAGGGATCGCCCTTCTTGAGTCGTTCAAGCTGCCAGCTTGTCAGCCATCCCTTGCGCATCAGGACCCGGATGAGAGCCTCTGCGGAGCCGTCCTCTGCCTCGGCCTCGGACCTGGCATAGAAGTGTTGCTCCTGCGAGACGAGCCCGATCATCAGCAGTTGATCGACTAGTGATTCGACTTCAATCTCGGGCATGGCGAGTACATCCTGACCCACGAGCAGCTAAAAGAAACGTAATGACCAGACGCCGAGAACTGGCGTGGCTTCTTACTCGTGTCACAACCCAATCTATCTTACCGCATCCAACACATTATGAAACCACCAGTCTGCGATTCGTTTTTCTCCGGAAACACCTCCTCCCTCTCGTTCTCCGACTCGAAACCGATCGACCGACGGATGCGGGGGATCTCCAGCGACCAGGCGCAATGACCGAGTATTTACTGAACTACGCTGACTTTGAGACTTTCTAAGCCGCCGAATTGCGAAATTCCTGTCCATTAAATTTGAGTATGACACACTTGGTGTCACTGCCGAGAGTTACGTTGCTCTACGTGGAGCCGCTCAGAGCTACCACGCAGCGCTTGAATTTCGGTCCACGAAGCGATCGAACTGTGAGGCCGCTAAGCCGCAGGATGAGATGATCTCCAAGGGCAAGCCAGGCGGGGCCATGTTCGGCCCCAGAGCAGGCAAAATCAGGAGCGACAACAGGATGTATCAAGCAACCGGACAGACCGAAGCAGCAACCAGCGCAAAAGGAACCGTGAGTCCATGCCCGGAATGGGCAAATCGCCGCGCCAGCGAACAAGCGACTCGCGCTGCCAAGGCCCGACAAGTCAGCGGAAGACGGCGATTTGTTGACCCCACCACGTGCGAGCGCGATTATTCCCAGGCGGAGTTGGAGTTCATGCTCGCCATGAATGAATACAAGCACAAAAGTGGTCGGATGTTCCCCACCTGGAGCGAAGTTCTCGAGGTCCTCCGCAACCTGGGCTACGAAAAGTCGCTGGACTCCAGCGAGGAGGACTGAAAACCCGTGGTCTAATCTGTACATAACGGCACCGTCAAACGGGCCAGCATGGGTGCCTCTCCGGTCTAAGACCTCGTCGCGTAATCGACTGTGAAATGATTCGATATATCCATTCTCCCAGGGGCTTGCCGCGGCTACAGGGATCGACTTCGCCCCCACCCCCGGCAGCCAGTCTACCAGTGCCGCGCAGATGAACTCGGATCCGTTATCGCTCCTGATGCGGGTCGGCACCCCGCGACGTCCAATGACCCGGGCCATGATCCGCCGAACATCGGCCCCCGAAAGCGACCCTGCCGCATGCAAGACCAAGCACTCCCGAGTATCTTCGTCCACCAAGGTTAACCACTTGAGGGAACAGCCGTCGGCCGTTCGGTCGTGGATGAAGTCACAGGTCCAGACATCGTTCTTGAACCGAGCCGGTTGTTGAACGCAACTGTTGGCGCTCACCCCCGGTTTCGGGCCTAATTTGCGGGTTTTTCGCAGCCTCAAGGGTCTCCTCAATCCCAGGCTGTTCCAGAGCCTCCGCACTCGTTTGAGATTAACTGGCCAACCGCGCCGGATCAAAAGAGCATGGATCCGACGGTACCCATAACGCGGATGCCGTCTTGCCAACCGTTTGATCTCACGGTGTAACGCAGGCTCGTCAGCCTGGCGCTTCCGTCGGTATCGCAGGCCCGAGCGCGAGCGGCCCATGACACGGCAGATTCGTCGCTGGGATACCCCGTACCGCTCGTCCAAGTAGTCGGCGGCGGCCCGTTGCTGATCGGGGCTCACCACTTTTTTTTGCAATGTCCTGGAGCATCGTTTTGTCCAGGAGCAGCTCGGCCACCAACCTCTTGAGGCGGTCGACTTCCAGCTCCAGCTCCCGGCACCGGCGATCGTTGTCGACTTCGCCAGGAGCGTGACGCTGTCGCCAACGATAATAGGTCGTCTCGGCAATGCCATGCTTACGACAGAAGTCCGAGATGGTCAGTCCTTTGGCCAGATCGCGGTCGGCTTCGCGTAGTAATCGCGCAACCTCGTCGGCGTTCCTTCGCCTTCTCATGGGTCCCTCCAGGGCCTACTCTCACCCGGGCTGAAGCAGGCGGGCTAGCTCAGCTTATGCAGGCCAACCGTAAACCAAGGAAACCTCATCCCTCCGTACTGATGCAGAAGGCGTCGGGCCGACACCGACTCACGGCGAGCTCATTCGATCACCGCAGGCTTCACGTCGCCCCAGCAGGCGTTGCGGACCATCCTCCAGATCCGTCAGGCATCGGCCCGGTCAATGCGCGACCCCCCAGGACGGTGAGGTCACGCAGGGACAGGTGGCCGGAGATTGCTAGCTCTACTCAGCAGTTCGAGTTATTTGTTTCCGCTACTCCCTACTGGCCACAGTTTCTGCCGCCACTCGCGCCGTGGAATCTTAATGGTGCCCACCCACCTTTCCCGGTGACGCGAACGCGGGTGGCCTCTTCAGCTTTCGACCGCGGTGAGCTCACCTGTGCTGTCGCCGAAGCGAGCGACGGGAACACCCATTCGGTTGAGCATCGAGACATACAGGTTCGTCAGCGGAGTTTCGTCGCGCAAACGGATGTGCCGGCCCGTTTTGACGGTCCCGTTGGCCTTGCCGGCCAGCAGGATGGGCAGGTCGCCATGTGAATGGGCGTTGCCGTCGCTGATGCCGCTGCCGTAGACGATCATCGAGTGATCCAGCACGGACCCGTCCCCTTCCGGAATAGACTTCAGCTTCTGGAGCAGGTAAGCCAGTTGGGTGACATGGAACCGGTTGATCTTCCGGATCTTGTCGAGCTTGGCCTCGTCGCCACCATGATGCGAGAGGTCGTGGTGGCCGTCGGGCACGCCGATGCTTCGGTAGCTGCGATTGCTGCCGTCGTTGGCGAAGACGAAGGTCGCGACCCGTGTCAGGTCGCTCTGGAAGGCGAGTGTGAGCAAATCGGCCATCAGCCTCAGGTGTTCTTGATAATCGGTCGGTATTCCCAGCGGCCGTGGGTACTTCGCCGCGCCAAGGTCGACTGCGGGCTGAGCCCGCTCAATCCGTTGCTCAACCTCGCGAACGCCGGTGAGGTACTCGTTGAGCTTACGGCGGTCGGAGGGTCCCAGTGCGCGCTCGAGCTGCCGGGCCTCTCCGCCCACGAAGTCGAGGATGCTCTTGCGCCGGCGAGCGGCGCGGGCGGGGTCCTGGGCTCCAGCGCCTTTTCCAGGCTCCCCGAAGAGGCGGTCGAAGACCAGCCTCGGGTTGATCTGCTTGGCGACAGGGGTCGATTCGCTCTGCCATGAGAGATTGGACTGATAGGCACAGCTATAACCGTGATCGCACTCGCCGCCGTTCCTGCCCCCCTCGCAACCGATCTCGAGGGTAGCGAAACGGGTCGAGCGGCCGAGGGAACGGGCAGCCAGTTGATCGACCGAGAGCCCCGCGCAGAGATCGGCGCCGTCGGTCTTGCGGGGATGCCGGCCGGTGAGGAAGCTGGCCATGGCACGGGCGTGGTCACCCCCGCCGTCACCGAGGGCCCGCGCCGGGTTCAACGTCAGACCGCTCAGGACGAGGAGGTCGTCCTTGACCGCGCGCAACGGTTCGAGGATCTCCGTCAGCTCGAGTCCGGTGCCGGTCATCCGTGGTGTCCAGGCGGGCATGTGGACGCCGTTTGGAACGTAGAGGAAGGCCATGCGTAGGAGCCGGCTCTTCCGATCGCTCGATTCCGCACGCGACTGTCGAGGTCCCATGGCATCCAGCAAGGGCAAAGCAAGCGAGGCGCCGAGTCCTCTCAGGACCGTCCGACGCGACATTCTCTTGGGTCTGCTCATGGATTCCCCCGTGAGACTGGGCTAGTGAGGAATGGTTCGCTCTCGGCTACGGCAAGTACCAGGGCCGAGAACTTGTATCCTTCGTCGGCGAGCCTGGCCACGATCTGGTCCACCGCACGCCGGTCGGCCCGTTCCAGGCCGCGACCCAGGGCGTAGGTGAGCATCTTCTCGGCGAGGCAGTGGGCAAAGGCGTGGCGCCGGGACAGCAGCACGGCCTTCAGCTCAGCGGGTCCCCGAAAAGCCCGACCGCTCGGCAACTTGCCCGAGGCATCGATCGGTTGGCCGCCGTCGTGCTCGCGCCAGGCGCCGACGGCATCGAAGTTCTCGAGGCCGAAGCCGAGCGGGTCCATGCGCCGGTGACAGGAAGCACAGGACGGATCGGCCCGGTGCCTCTCCATCCGCTGGCGGAGCATGCCGGTGGCGACCACCCCCTGCCCTCCCTTGAGAGCCTCCACGCCCGACGGCGGTGGCGAGGGCGGGGCGCCCAGGAGGTTCTCGAGGATCCACTTCCCTCGCTTCACGGGCGACGTCCGAGTCGGGTTCGAAGTCACCGCCAGAACGCCCGCCTGCGTCAGCACACCGCCCCGCGCGGTGCCTGCCAGCGAGACTCGGCGAAACTGCTCGCCCACGATGCCCGGAATGCCATAGTGGCGGGCGAGCCGTTCATTCACAAAAGTGAAATCCGCGTCAAGGAACTCTTGTATGTCGCGATTCTCATCCTGGATCGTCGCGAAGAAGAGCCTCGTCTCTTCGAGCATCGCCGACCTCAGCGCTTCGTCAAAGTCCGGAAAGAGAGTGGGGTCGGGACTGAACTCCTGGAGCTTGCGCGTCTGAAGCCACTGGGCGGCAAAGTTCTCGGTCAGTGCCCAAGACCTGGAATCGTTCAGCATCCGCGCAACCTGGAATCGAAGATTCTCGGCCTGGCGCAGCGCCCCTTGAGCGCTCAGCCGGAAGAGCTCCTCGTCGGGCATGCTGCTCCAGAGGAAGTAGGAGAGCCGCGAGGCAAGGTCGAAGTCATTGGGCGGCAGTGAGAAACCCGACTGACCGGGGTCGTCGACCAGGGCGGTCCGGAAGAGGAACTGGGGCGCGGCGAGCACGGTCCGCAAACCTAGCTCGATCGACGACTCGGGACTCTCCCCGTCCTTCTCTGCCGATAACACGATCCCCAGCAAACGCGTCAGTTCGTCGTGGGTCGCGGGCCGGCGGAAGGCTCGGTCCGCGAAGCCGCGCAGGATGTCGTAGATGCGCTGCTGCCGCTTCAGATCGGGGTCCTGGGCGGCCGGGGTGGTCCGGAAGACCTTGTCGACCCGGGGAGTACGGACCGGCACCCTGAACTTCCGGAAGGCCACCGGTACCGCGTCGACTGATGGATTGAGGATGCGCTCGCGAATCTCGGGCACGCGGAAGGCTTCGCCGATCACCCTGTCGGCGGCAGACAGGTACATCTCCACCAAGATCGGTGGCGTGGATAGGACCTCGGCAATATTGTCGAACCCATAGCCGATGTCGTCCGAGGGGAAATCATCGGCGGGGTGAAGGTCAAGGCCGATCAAGTCCCGGATCGTGTTGTTGTACTCGGCCCGATTGAGGCGGCGCAGAGTGACGCCCCCCGCCCCCCGTCGATCCGTGGCGATCGCGGCGTCGAGCCAGCTATTGATGGTCTCCAGCTCGCCAGCGCCGGGCTGCGGTACGCCCTCGGGTGGCATGCTCTCCGACCTCAGGTTGTCAGCCACCCGGAGCAACAGCAAACGGTGCTCCTGGTCGGGAACCCCGTCTCCAAACACATCGAGGACGACACCTCCCTTGGCAGCCGCACGATCGTGACAATGCAGACAGTATTCGTCGAGCAACGGCGCGACGTCCTTGGAATAGACGGGGACTGTCCGACCGGGTGGAATCGCAAGCGACGAGTTTTTCGGCGGAACGGTCATTCGAGGATCGGCGACGTGGGCGACGGAGCCATCCCCGTCCACTGGTCTCTGCCCAGCTTCACGCAGGTCACAGGCAGCACAAAGAGCCAGGACACAGCTTGCACCCAGCGATTTCAAGAGACGTGGCTTCATGGGCTTTTCAGGGAGGTGTGCGAGGGGGGCATTGCAAACCTCGAGGGTCGGGGACCCGGCCCTCGAGGCTCCGTGTCCAGCCTCAATGCCCGATCAGTATTGATCGGCGCTGAGGATTTCTCCGCCGGCCCGCGTGACCAGTGAGGCGATGAGCTGCACCGAACGCGACGTCCTTCAAGAAGTGCACTGAACCGTCCACGAAGAGGGCGTTGGCCCCGCCGGTGTGGAACGAGTAGATCTCGTTGTTGCTGGTGCAGTTGACCATGCAGGTGCCGCCGCGGATTCCATTTTGCCTTCCCTGAGCCCCGGCCAGGCTGGAATACGTGAAGTTGTCGGCCCAGGCCCCGCCGGCGCTACTGACCGGCTCGATGACGCCATCGACCGGCAGACCATCAACTTCCGACAGGTAGATCTGCCTGAAGCCGTTGTACCCGATCGGCTTGGATCCGCATTCCGAGACCATCATGGTGTTGGAGGTGCCGTCGGTGACCGAGGCCATCCGGATCTTGCCGGTGATCGGGGTGCCGGTGATTGTCCCGGAATCCTTGCCCTCGCCGACCGCGGCGATGTAGGCGGCGGGCAGTCCTGCGGCCTGGAGCGCGGTGTTGTGCAGGCCGGGGATCGGGAAGTAGTCCGTTCGGCCCCAGGTCTGGACTGGGGGCGGATTGAGGTTCTGGACGCTTCCAGTCGGGGCAGGTGCGCCGGGAGTGCAGACGTCGCCTCCGCCATCTCCATAAGGCCCCCAGAACGCGTTGTAGTAGTTGATCGTGGCCGGACCCGGTGAAGATGGGCAGAGGAAGGTGCTGATCGCGGCGGAATACACCGAGTTCGTACCCGAGTGGAGTGCGCCGGGGCCCGTGCACGGCGGAATGTTGGCCGTGTCCGACGCCGCCTGGCTCAGATTGATCTGATTGAAGATCGTCGTCTGCTCCATGTAGGGCAGGATCAAGGTCAGGTAGGACGCCGCGATGTTGGGGATGGCGGCCTGGGCGTCAGCGTTCGGGTCGGGTGTCGGGAGTACCAGGCCCTTGGGGGGGAGGTACGCGTACGTGCTCTCGAAATTGAGCGTCGCCAACCCGATTTGCTTGAGGTTGTTGATGCACTGAGCGCGCCGTGCCGCCTCGCGTGCCGACTGCACGGCGGGTAGCAAAAGCGAAATCAGCACGGCAATGATCGCGATGACCACCAGGAGCTCGATCAGCGTGAAACCAGCCGATCGTCTTGACGTAGTAGAGAAACGTTCCATGTTGAAATCTCCAAGAAAGTCGATACTGAGAAACGTTCGTATGTTCAACCAGGATCACGGGGTGCCAGGCGAAGCGACGACTCCGCCGTTCAGTCGGCCAATTCGAAGGAAGGTGTTGGGTTCGACCCGGGTTTGACCTCGGCATGGAGCAAGGGTTTGCTGATGTCGAAGTATCGCCCCTTGAGCCGGTCAGGGCCCGACCGAACACGGCTTCGCTTCACCAGCTTGATCCTGCCCTTGGTTTTCACCGGGACCACTCCATTCCCCGCCAGGTCTCTCCACTCCACCAGCACGGCGTAGTTACCGGGCGGGCACCCGTAGCCCGCGCCATCGCAAGCGAGATCGAATCTGCCGCGGTCGTCGACGACGCCGTAAGGAATCCCCTCGTTCGCGCCGGCCGAGCCGCCTTCGCGATGGAAGTAAACGACCGCTCCGGACGCGGGCTCGCCCTTGTACAGGACCTTACCCGAGACCGGAAAGAGTCCCGCGGGATTGCCGCATCCCGACGAGGGAACCGACACGGTCACCGCGGCCAGGGCCACAAGACATTGTTTGATCATGCTTGATCACTCCTTTCCATTCTCCACACAGTCGCCCCCAGAGGTTCGTGCTCCAAACCGCACCAGTTCCGGAGAGCAGGGGATCTCCATCATGCACGAGCCGTGCCAAAACACTAACCCGATCAGGATGTGAAATCTTGGTAACACTTTACGGAGAATCGGGTGACCCCGGCCGGTTCAGGTGTGGCTCCAGGATCGTGCGAATTGCCGCACATTGGCCGCAAATCGCATTGCCTCGATTCGTTCGATACGGCGAATCCCAGTAAGTGGCCGGGGGAATACGATCGAACAGGAAGGGAGCGTGTGGACGAGGTTGCCCGTCCCTGATCGATCCGAATCCCGAGCGCAGTCACACGGAAAGTGGTACGCCCATCGCCGGGAGGGCGGCGCGGTGGTGCACGATCACCAGCCGCCACCGCCGGTCAAGAAGAGCCGGATGAAGAGGTCGTGCTCGGAGTGGGAGTTGATGTTCTGTAGTCTGAGCATGGATCCCTCCGGTAAGACGATGGCCCAGTTTGGCCACCTTCGGAATCTTATCCACCACCAGGGCGAGGCGTCAATGAAAATCGCTCTTCGATTCCGGGTCAGGGTCACCCAGAGAGGGCCATCCAAAGTTTGGGAGTATGTGGAGAGTGTGGGTGGGCCCAATAGACCCCCGCGACGAAGAGCGATCCTGATGACGCCCGTACCGGGCGTCGGGGCTCAGCCACGTCAGCTCGGAGCCGAACCGATGGGGAGAAACGTGGGGCTGTAAAGCGGCAAGACAACTTGCGCCAGCGTCGGTTTCTGGCGTGACTCGAGCGGCAGATAGGTCGTGCCCTGCCGCTCTGCCAGCCATCGCCGCCAGTCTTCGGGGTTTGGCCCCCAGTGGCCGTTCACCGGTGTTGTGTATTCGCGACCAAGGTCGTAGCATAGCTCGCCATGAGACTCAAGGCACGGAAGTCTTGCCCGAACTGTCGGCGATTGCAGGCGAAGTTGGACGCCCAAGAGGCGCGGCTTAAGGCGCTGGAGGGCACCGTCGCTCTTCTCCTGGAGCAACTCGCTGTGGCGAGGAAGAATTCCTCGACCTCGTCCAAGCCACCGTCTTCTGACATCGTCAAGCCGCCCAAGCCGGCACCGCCGGAGGGCCAGCAGCGGCGCCGTATCGGCGGGCAACCTGGTCACCTCAAGCACGAACGCGCTGCCTTCCCGCCTGAATTGATTAACGGCGATTCGCTCGACCATCGCCTCGATTTTTGCCCCGGGTGCGGGCATGACTTGGAGCCCATGCCCACGATCATGCCCCGGGTGATTCAGCAAGTCGACATCAACGACGTGCCGCTGGTGATCCAGGAGCATCGTGGACATCCAGGCTGGTGCTCTCACTGCCAGAAGGTCTATGAGGCTCCGTTGCCCGTCGGGATCGAACGCGGCGGCCTGGTAGGGCCCAGACTGACCACCGTGATCGCCTACCTCAAGGGAGTCTGCCACGCTTCGTTCTCCACCGTCCGCAAATTCGTTCGCGATGTTCTCAGGCTGACCATCTCGCGTGGGCAACTGGCGAATATCATTGCCAAGGTGAGCCAGGCGTTGGAGCAGCCCTATCAGGAATTGCTGGAGAGCCTGCCGAACCAAAGGTGGCTCAACGTCGACGAGACCGGTCACAAGCAAAATCGTCTACGGCAATGGACCTGGTGCTTTCGGGCCAGCCTGTACACATTGTTCAAGATCGACCCAACGCGCAGGCGCCGATGTGTTGATCGAGGTGCTGGGCGCGGAGTTTGACGGGGTGCTGGGCTGCGACTATTTCTCGGCCTATCGGCGTCTACCTGCGCGAGTTCGACGTGTCGCTCCAGTTCTGCCTGGCCCACTCGATCCGCGACGTGAAGTTCCTCACGACGCTGCCGGACGCAAGGGATCGAATCTATGGAATCAGGTTGCGCGAGGCGTTGCGGGAGCTCTTTGGGGTGATCCACCGCCGGGAGTTACTGACGGCCGAGCGGTTTCAGGCCCAACTCGAGGCAGTCGGGCCAAGGTGCTACGATGCGGCACACAGAACGTGCCAGCGACAAACCACTGTCGCAACCTGGCGAAGCGGTTTGAGGAGCATGGGGAGAGCTATTTCCGATTCATCACGACCCCGGGAGTGGAGCCGACCAACAATCTGGCGGAGCAAGCGATCCGGTTCGTGGTGATCGATCGTCTGATCACGCAGGGACAAGGAGTGAAAAGGGAAACCGCTGGTGCGAACGGATCTGGACAGTGATCGCGACTCTGCGCACAGCAAAGGCGATCGGAGTTTAAATACTTGGAGGCGGCGGTTGGGGCGTGGTTCGCTGACACCGAGCCACCATTACTGTTGCCGGGAGTCTGAGTAAGCGAGGGGCCGGAGTGTGCTCGGATGCAAGGTCTGCCAGGACCGGGAAGTCCTGAAGCTCTTTACGCCGGTGACGACGACATCCACGACGATAGCAGCGGATCAGGCTGCGCGAAGTGGACGCAAGCCAGGGACCGTAGCCGGAAGCACCAATGCTCGTCCAGTGGTGTCCGTGCTCTGCGCGAAGACCTCGGCAAAGCAACTGCTACTCCACAGGTGAACGGCCACGGCCCCCACGCGACACCGGTGGTTTGGCTCAGGACCTGGATCACCCTATGATTGAGGTCCGCTATCGACTGATTGAGAGCTTCCACTGCCGCCTTGTCGGACTCGATCTGCTGGTCGGTGAGTGCCCTCGCCATCCGGGACTGTGCTTCATTGAATTGCCGGGCCGCTTCACGGCTGGTGATGCCAGGCGTGTAGAAGCTGCCGAAGCATGAAGCCGCTTCTTGCCTGTCCATCGACGGGTAGAGCAGTTGATAGTTAGCTTCCTGCCCCTCGATGAAGAGAATCCGAGTCCTGCCGTCGGAGCCGCTGTCGATCTCCTCCACGCGGTGGTTCAATCGATGGTTGAGCAGCGGAACGAGTTTGTACACTTCTCGCTGTTGTGGCTGGCATTGCGCTGGCTTTCGTGCTGGTGATCGCCGTCGAACTCTTCAGTTCAGTGGTCCATCCTGTCCCTCCGGGATTCACCGGTACTATGGACGAAATGTGCCAGCATGTCGCCCGTTATCCTCACTGGGTTCTGGGGGTAGTCGTCCTCGCCTGGAGTGCAACAACGTTCGTCAGCACATGGGTCGCCACACGAATTGGAAATCGATTGGCGGGCATCGCAGTCATCCTCATCTTAACGTTTGCGATCGTATTCAACGTCTCCAAGCTCCCGTACGCGATGTGGTTCAAAGTCGTCATGCTGAGTTGTTTCCCTGTGGCGTGTTACTTGGGAGTCATGCGCGGAGTAAAGATGTCCTTGCCTGCGGCCGACTCCAAAACAGAGTAGCCAACTGATCTCGGGGAGTATCTCGAACTGTAGCCGGGTGTACGTCAGGAAACTCGTCTCGCCTCATTCAGAACACGAGTGAGGTTCAACTTCAGAGGCGGATAAGGTGCCAGGAACCAATAGCGAGAACATTAGTCGAAGAACGCTCTTTTGGTTCCTGCACCTTTTCTATTCAAGTCTGTGATCGGTTACAACGGGATCGGTTTGATCAGAGATCAATGATCCGACAGAGTCGCCGTTCGGTTTGCGGAGTCTGGGAGAAACTCGGGGGTCGTGGCGGGGCGTCGAGGCCGATTGCTATCTCGACGTAGGGGGCGTCTGGACGGGAGTGATTCCCGAGGAGCGCCCCGGACGGGCCCGTGACGATTGTTCGGGCCATCACCTGAGGAATCCCACCATGACCGCCCGATCTTACTGGAATGCGAAATCGACCCGCAAGCGGCTGAACAAGGCCCGCCGCAAGTACTTACCCAGGAGTCGAGAGTCTCGAGGCTCTCCAGTTGCTGTCCGGCATCGGCGACCTCTTTCGGCGCTCGGCAGCGACATCGAAACCTATGGCCAGCAGGCCGTCAACGACATCGAGAACTACGGCCAGTCGGCCATCGGCGAAATCACCAGCGGCGCCAAGAAGGCCATCGGTGCCGTCCAAAACTTCGGTGAGCAGCTCCTCACTACTGTGGCCAACGACGTTCAGATAGTCGACTCCACGGTGACGAGTAGCTTGGGCCAGATCGGCACGGCCATCGGCAGCTTCTTCCCGCAGGCCGCCAGCGCCGTGAGCGGCGCCATCAGCCAGCTCGGCACCACGGTGTCGAGCGACATCTCGCAGATCACGGGGCAGGTGACAAGCGACCTCAAGACCTTCGTCTCGGACGTGGAGTCAGGCGCCCAGACCGAGCAAGCCGACCTGTCGGCCGCCTTCAACACCGCGTCGTCGATCCTCACGCCCGGCTTCGAGCAGTTGGGTAGCCAGCTCGAGACGACCTTCACGAGTCCGGCGGTGAGACGGGCCTCTCGTACTCGCTCGACGGGTTGTTGATCCTCGGCGGCGTCGCCATCAGCGCCTCCTCCGTGATCGATGGGCCGGCCGGCGCGATGGCCGGCGCGATGTTGCTCGGAGCGGGGGTCCAGGGGATCGAGTACAACGCCGAGAACGCGAACTCCGACGGGACGGTCTCCGGCAGTTGGAGCTGGGCCAGCTACGGCGAAAACCTCGGCATCGGCGCGGCAACGGGCTTCGTTTCCGGTGGGGTCGGCTTGGCCGGTGAAGCTGTCGGCGGCGGCATCCTGGCGGCGCCGCCACGGGCCGCGGCGAGTGGGGCCTTCAACCAGTTCTTGACCAACGCCGCGAACGGCCAGGCGCTCGGCACCAATCTCGGGGCTGCCCTCGGAACTCGGCGCCGCGGGCGGTGCGTTGTTCGCTGGCGTCTCCAATTTCGTCGGCGGAGAGTCGGCGGGTTTCACCTCGAGCTCGACCGGCGATCTCATCGGGGGGACCGAGAGTGATGCTTCGATGATCGCAGGGGATGACACGTCCAATTCATTGGATAATTCCTCGGATGAACTGGCCACGGAGGCCGGCGTGGACATGCAGGGTACGCAGGCCGCGATCCCGGTGCTCGAGGGCATCCCCGTGGCGGATGATGTGGGCGACCTGGAAGACCTGCCTGTGCGCTTCCCATCGGAATACGAAGGCCAGGCGCTCGCGGTCGCGATCCCGCGCCGGATGAGATCCCGGTCGCGATCCCCGTGCCGGATGAGAGCCCCGCACCGGTCACGAATGTCTTGCCGGGAGGTGGGGAGACTCCAACAGAGTAATTTCAAGTTCGCGCTCAAGCAACTCCTCAAGGACACTGTAAGGGACATCGTGGTGCCCCAAACCTCGGGCATCGCGTCGGGCATCGCCTCGAGCACGCTCTCAGCTCGAAAGTCTCTTCCCAGATGCAAGCAGCTCGCCAGTCAACCCCGCAGCAGCTCGCGAACGACCTGACCGCCTACTTCAATGCGGCCTCGGCGCCGGCTCCCAACGGCTATGTTCAGTCGGTCACCTCGGTGGCGCTTCCCTACGGGAAAGGGACGGCGCTGGTGGGCATCGGCGGCGACAACGCCGTCTACGTCAACGAGCAGGTCGCCGGGGATCGGCACGACCGGCTGGGTCGACCTGGGCGGATATGCTCAAGTCGATCTCCGTGACGACGGACGGAGCCGGGCCTGCCGGCGATCTTCTGCATCAGTGTCCGACAACAGCGTCCACGTGAACGAGCAAAACGCCAACGGTTCGTGGACCGGGTGGATCAGCCTCGGCGACGCAGCACCGGCTTCCAGTCGATCTCCGCGGCGACCTCGCCGAGCAACACTGCGGAGGTCTTCGCCATCGGCTTCGACAACGCCGTCTACACCCTGTCGCAGAACCCCGATAACAGTTGGACCGGGTGGACCGACCTGGGCGGTTCCGTCACGCAGATCTCGGCAACGTCGGTCCCCAACTTCGGCACGGCCGTGTTCGCGATCGGGGCCTACAATCAAACTCTTCGTCAACGAGTCTCGAGCAACGGCGGCTGGAGCGGCTGGACTCGACCTGGGAGGCCAGGTCAAGCAGATCGCCGCGGCGTCGACCGCCTACTACAACCCGGAGGTTTTCGCCATCGGCATGGATAATGCCGTCTACGTCCAGTCGCAGCCTAATAACACCACGCTGGTCGGCGGTGGACGGACCTGGGCGGCTACGCCAAGTCGATCGTCACGCAGCCGAATGCCTCTCGAGCACGGTCGTACGCGATCGACGCCTCCAACAACATCGCGGTCGACAGCATACAACTTCCGCGGGGCCGACACCAGCGGCGGCGGCTACTGGACGGGATTCAACGACCTGGGCAGCGGGTACAAGGAGGTCACCGTGGCGGGGCCTCAAGTCTACGGCCTCGGCGCCGACAACCACGTCTACGCGATCAACCCCGGCTCGGCGCGTACCGACGTCGGCGGCTACGTCGCATCGATGGCCCTGGGCGGCTACGCGGTCGACGTTGCGATCGGGTCCGACCACTCGGTCTATGTCGACGAGCAGAATCCGGACGGGAGCTGGACCGGGGCGATCGACCTGGGCGGTTACGTGCAATCGATCTCCTCGGTCAAGACCAGCAATGGCTTGCCGGTGGTCTTCGGCATCGACCCCGACGACGGTGTCTGCGCCGACGAGCAGACGCCGTTCGGCGACTGGACGCGGCTGGGAGGAACTCGTCCAGCCAGTTCCTGGCCGACAAGGTCGTCGGCGCCGTGGCCGCCAACGGCGAGCCGGAAGTGATCGCCACCGATATCCACGGCGACATGTCCGTCGCCTCACAGAACCCGAACGGAGCTGGAACGGGTGGTACACGACGGGCGGCGTCGTCAAGTCGTTCGCCGTGACGCAGGACCCCAGCGGCGGGGCGGTCATCGCGGCCGTCGGGATGGACAACGCCATCTGGGTCGACGAGCAGCGGGCCGACGGTAGCTGGACCGGGTTCCTTAGCCTGGGCGGCTCCTTCCAGTCGGTCTCCGCGGCGCAGGCCCCTGACGGCGGGGTCGCCATCGTGGGCCTCGGCACCAACAACAGTGTCTCGGTCGACGAGCAGAGCTTCGGCGTCAGCGAGGCGAATTACGGCTCCGCCGCGAGCTGGAACGGGTTCGTCAACCTGGGTGGCGACTTTACCTCGATCATGGCCGTCAACAGCGGCTCCGGCACGCTCGAGGTCATCACCCAGGACAGCTCGGGCAACGAGTCAACGAATACCCAGGGGACGAACGACGAGTGGAGTGGCTTTTGAAGATCGCCGAGCCCGTCGACGACGTCGGCCTGATCGATCGCCGTCGGCCTCCGACGCGGTCCATGTCCCGGAAATAAACCCAGGCCCGTGCGGCGCCATCGGCGTCGCACGGGCCTTTTGATTTCTTGGCCAACCCCCTCTTCGAGTCATGCCTCGAGGCGACGCCGTGACCTGGACGCCAGCGAGAGGCCGGCCCGGTGCCTCGCCCGCCCGAAAAAAAAGAGGAGAAGTGTCGGAGATTGGGCTAGCGGCGGCCGTAATCATTGAAAAGCGGCTCGACGCCCGTGGACTGCGGGCGCCGGACGATACGATCGACATGACCGATAACTCACGGGAGGCAATCCCCATGGCGGGCGATAACTCGGTGACGATCTGGCTCGACGGCGTGAAGGCAGGCGACGATCAAGCGATCCGGAAGGTCTGGGACCTCTACTTCCAGCGGCTCGTCCGCGTGGCTGCAAAGAAGCTCCCCAGCCACGCACGGCGCGACGTCGACGAGGAGGACGTGGCCTTGAGCGCCTTCCGCACCTTCTGCGACCGCGTCGGCCGTGGCGAGTTCCCTCGTCTCAACGACCGCGACGAGTTGTGGCGACTTCTAGTCGTCATCACGAGGAGGAAGGTCATCACAGTCACCCGCAAGCGGGCGTCCCAGAAGCGGGGAGGCGGGAAAGTCGTCGGCGAATCGGCACTGCTGGAAGGCCCTGACGAGGGAGAGCAAGGCCTGGCCCAGTTCCTCGACCATGAGCCGTCTCCCGAGCTCGCCGTTCAACTGGCCGAGGATTACAAATGCCTGATGGAGGCCCTGGGCAGCCATACGCTCCGGACGGTCGCCCTGATGCGGCTCGAAGGGCACAAAGCCGAAGAGATCGGCCGGCGGCTCGTGATGTCGTCGCGGAGTGTCGAGCGGAAGCTGCGATTGATCCGTACGATCTGGGAGGGGATCGCCTTGAGCGAAGCCTGAGGGGAACGCATAAGGTGTCCATCTTATCGGTTCTCTTGGGGGCACCCCCTCATCGTTCGTAGATGGGAAGGAAGCGATAATTCAGCGCCAGCGAGAGCAGCGACAGCGACGTGGAGATCGCCGGGTTGAACCGGCCCCGGATGCTGCCGTCGGGCTGCTGCGCCTCCCTGAGCTGGCGGACGAGGATCTTGTTCCACTTCTCCCAGGAGTCGAAGTCCCCCTGGAAGAGGGCCTGCGCCTCGTAGTAGAGGGTGTATTCCCCGAAAGGTCCCGAGGGCTCTCCGATCCGCTGCTTGAGGTAGTCGAGAGTCGCCTTGTATTCCGCGAGATCCTTGCGGCGGGCCACGGCGTAGGCGAGCGCGGCGATCGAGACCCGGGCCGTCGAGGTGGACAACCTATCGCCCAGGTTCAGGTAGAAGACGTCGCCGGACCTGTCCGTCATCGACCGGAAATAGGCGATCGCCTTGTCGATCGACTCGTCGGGCACCTCGATCCCGGCGTTGCGGGCCGCGAGCAGGCCGATGATCACCGCCCCGGTGACCGAGGCGTCGGCGTCCCGGCCGCCGGGAGAGTACCGCCAGGCGTTGGTCGGGTTCGACTTCTGCGAGGTGATCGCGGCCCGGACCGCCAGCTCGAGCGCCTGGCCGACCGACCGCGGGGCCTTCTCATCGGGCCAGAGGGTGCGCTCGTCCACGGCGCCATAGGCCTCGGCGAGCGCCAGCATGGCGAAGCCGTGGTGATACATGCTCGGCCCGATGTAGCCGGTCTTCGCGTCCTGGGTGCCGATCAGGCTCCTGAGGGCCTTGCGGATGTGGCCGCTGTAGATCCCGAAGTTGGCGTCCTCGCCCGAGGCCAGGAAGGCGAGCAGGGCCAGGGCGGTCACGCCCGCCCCTTGCTTGCCCCCGGAGGCCCAGGATCCGTCGGCTCGCGCGGCGTTCTCGAGCCCCTGCGTCATGGCCGGCCCCGGCTCGCCGCCGTCCCAGGTCCCGTCCTGGGATTGCGAGGCGGCGAGGAATTGCAGGCCCCGGTCGTAGATCTCGCGGACGTCGCGCGGGACGACCTCGCCGGGTTGGACCGCCGGCGGCTGGGCGACGGCCAACCCGAGCGGGCCGGTGGCGAGGGCCGCCAGGGTGAGACCGATCGCCGCGATCGAGGTGCCGGAGTCGCTCACGGATCGCCTCCCTCCCTGTTCAGACGCCCAGGATTGGGCCGGTGAAGAACTCGATGATGGAAATCAAGGTTTGGGACGGCTTTGCACGCGGGCCCTTTCACGCGACGCGGAATCAGTGGGTGAGCCGTCGTTCGTCTCGGAGGACAAGCGTTTGCAGTAAATTGGCGCGCGAAAAAACTCCGGGCATCAGGTCTTTGACACGCGCCGCTGTCAAGTTACACTCCGTTAGGCAAACGGTTGCCCTGGCTGTCCCGGGCGATGACGGTGGGGCACGGAGCATTCATGCTTGGGCGCACCGCACGCAGGCTCGCTCCCTCGCCGAGCGGGAAGCCCAGGGGCGGCGGGGCGCGACGCCAACCGGCGCGGACAGCAGTCAGATCGCCTGCCCATCCTGGCAGAAAGGGGCCCGAATTGAATGCCGTGGACCGCTCACGCTCTCGCAGCTTGCCCCACTGACATGCGTGCTCCTCTGGGCCGCCGCGATGACGCTCGCCGGGTCCGATGTGTCCGGCCAGACCGGCGCACCCTCGCGGCACTCCAGTGGCTGCGTCGCCGACCTTGGCCTCCAGCACGGCGTCGACCGACACCTCGGGCGAGACGCTACGACACGCCGTGAAGGGCCGCTTCCTGATCGGTGCGGCGGTCCATGTCCCGGCGACTCGACGACCCGAGGCTGGCGGAGCTGGTCGCCCAGCAGTTCGACTGCCTCACCGCCGAGAACGAATTCAAGCCCAGGAGCCTCCAGCCGCAGCCGGGCAAGTTCAACTTCGCCGCGGCGGACCGGATCGTCGACTTCGCCCGACGCCACCGACATGAAGGTGGTCGGGCACACCCTCTGCTGGCATAGCCAGTCGCCCGCCTGGATGTTCCGCGGGCCGGACGGCAAGCCGCTGCCGCGCGAGGAGGCGTTGCGGAACCTCAAGGGCCACATCGACGCGGTCGTGGGGCACTTCAAGGGGAAGGTGATCGGCTGGGACGTCGTCAACGAGGCGATCAGCGACGCGAAGGACGAGTACCTGCGCGACACGCCGGCACGCCGGGCGATCGGCGACGACTACATCGTCAAGGCGTTCGAGTTCGCGCATGCGGCCGACCCCGACGCCGAGCTGTATTACAACGACTACGGCAACGAGAACGCCGGGAAGTGCGAGAAGACCATCCGCCTGATCCGCGAGCTCAAGGCCGGGGGCGTGCGCATCGACGCGGTCGGGATCCAGTGCCCACCTGCGGCTCGGATGATCCCGACGCGCCGGATCGGCTGGACCAGGCGATCGCAGCCTATGCCGCCGAGGGCGTGAAAGTCGTGATCGAGCGAACTGGACGTGGACGTCCTGCCGCGGCGTGCCCGCGGCGCCGACGTCGCCGCCCGCGAGCGGGGCGGGGCCAACCCCTATCCGGGCGGCCTGCCGCCGGAGGTGGCCGAGGCGCAGGCCCGCTTCTACCGCCGGATCTTCCAGGTCGTCCTGAAGCACCCCGGCGTGGTGACGCGCGTCACCTTCTGGGGCACGCACGACGGAACATCCTGGCTGAACTTCTGGCCGGTCGCATTCCGTACCAATCACCCGTTGCTCTGGGACCGGGCCCTCGAGCCCAAGCCCGCCCTCAGGGCCGTGCTGGACGTCCTGGCCAACTCTGTGGCCAGTCCTGGTCAAACCCGCCGCTCGGGGGGCGCAGACGAGTGCGGGTGTCGCTGTTAATACGTTAGAACCGTCTCGACGGTGCTTCCATGACGAAACGCGGCCCCTTGTTTCTTGAGGCGGCGTTTGTTGCCGAGTGCCCGATGAAACCAACACGGGAGGTCCACTCATGAACAGCGTGTGGTTCGCCGGCCTGCTGCCCCTCCTCCTGGCCGCGGCCCCCGCTCAGGCAGAGGGCTCGAAGCCCACCGACACCATCCCCGCGCCCAGCAACATTCGCGGCGCAGGAGTATCCGCGGATCCATGCCGACCTGCGTGTGACCTTCCGCATCAAGGCGCCGGACGCCCAGAAGGTCGTCTTCGGGTTTTTTGATAGCCAGCGGTATCCCGCGAAGAAGGGCGAGGATGGCTTCTGGACCGCGACCACGGAACCTCAGGTGCCGGGGTTCCATTACTACAGGGTGTTCATCGACGGCGCGGAGGTGAATGACCCCGCCAGCGAGACGTTCTACGGGACCGGCAAGGAGACCAGCGGGATCGAGATCCCGGAGAAGGGCGTCGACTTTTATCTCCCCAAGGACGTGCCGCACGGCGAGGTCCGGGAGCGCTGGTACCACTCCAAGACGACCCAGCAGTGGCGGCGCATCTTCGTCTACACGCCGCCCGGCTACGACACCGATCGCGACACGCGCTACCCGGTGCTGTACTTGCAGCACGGCGGCGGCGAGGACGAACGGGGCTGGCCGAACCAGGGGCGCGTCAGCTTCATCCTGGATAACCTGCTCGCCGAGCGGAAGGCGAGGCCGATGCTCGTGGTCATGGAGCAGGGCTACGCGCGTCGGCCCGGCGAGCCGGCCCCCATCCCCGGCCCGCCGCGGCCGGCCGCGCCCGGGCAGAACGCCGCCCCGCGCCCCGACTTCAGCCGGATGTTCAGCGCGTTCGAGGACGTGATGGTCAAGGACCTGATCCCGATGATCGACGCGACCTATCGCACGATCCCGGACCGCGAGCACCGGGCGATGGCCGGGCTTTCCATGGGCGGCATGCAGACGTTCCAGATCACGCTCAAGCATCTCGATCTGTTCGCCTACATCGGCGGCTTCAGCGGGGCGGGCGGAGGCTTCGGCGGCGCCCCCTTCGACCCGAAGACGGCCCACAACGGCGTCATGGCGGACGCGGACGAGTTCAACAAGAAGGTGCGTCTGCTCTGGCTGGGCATCGGCACGGCCGAGCCGAAGCGGATGTACGACGGCGTGAAGGACTTATCACGAGGCGCTGGAGAAGGCCGGGATCAAGCACGTGTACTACGAATCGCCCGGCACGTCGCACGAGTGGCTGACCTGGCGCCGCAGCCTGCACGAGTTCGCCCCGCTCCTGTTCGCGAGCGCGCCCGCTGGCCGCCGGGCCGGCCCGGCGCAGCGGCGGCCCCATCGTGCTGAACCCCGACGACGTGCCCGCGTTTCCCGACCCGCCCGCCGGGATTGACTGAAGATCGCAGCGACGTGCCGCACGGGCGGCTGGAAATGATCTCCTACGAGTCCAAGTCGGTCGGCACCACGCGCAAGATGCAGGTCTACACGCCGCCGGGCTACTCGAAAGACAAGAAGTACCCGGTGCTGTACCTGCTGCACGGCATCGGCGGCGACGAGACGGAATGGCAGCGCTTCGCCAAGCCCAACCTCCTCCTCGACAACCTGCTGGCCGAGGGCAAGGTCACGCCCATGATCGTGGTCATGCCCAACGGCCGCGCGCAGAAGAACGACCGGGCCGAGGGGAACGTCTTCGCCACCGCGCCGGCTTTCGCGGCCTTCGAGCAGGACCTGCTGAAGGACGTGATCCCCGCGATCGAGGCGCGCTACTCGGTGCAGGCGGACCGCGAGCACCGGGCCCTCGCCGGCCTGTCCATGGGCGGCGGCCAGTCGCTCAACTTCGGGCTGGCGCACCTCGACACCTTCGCCTGGGTCGGCGGCTTCTCCTCGGCGCCCAACACGAAGCCGGCGGCGGAGCTGGTGCCCGACCCGGCGGTCGCCAAGGAGAAGCTGAAGCTGCTCTGGCTCGCCTGCGGCAAGAAGGACGGCCTGATCCGCATCAGCCAGGGCGTGCACGCCTACCTGAAGGAAAAGGACGTCCCGCACGTCTGGCACGTGGACGGCAACGCGCACGACCCGACGGAGTGGAAGAACAACCTGTATCTCTTCTCCCAGCGCATCTTCCGCTGACCGGCCGTCCGGACGGAGGGAGTGAGATGAGCACTTCTCCGGTCGTCCACGAGGTTACGGGCACAACGGCCAGCAGACCTGTTTCCGCCAAAAGTTAGAAATGTCAATGCTTGTTGCCCAAATCCGGTCGCGGGTCTATCAGCCACTATGGGGGGCACGACTCAAGCAACGAAGCTTAGTCGATCCGGTTTGACCTGGGCTCGGTGGATAGCGGCCGTCGCGGAGTGCACGGGCGTGGCCGCCACAGCGTCACGCCGCAGAGGGCCCTGCCACGCTCGGGAGACCCATAAGGTGTCAAGGGACGATAAGGGGGCAGGAACCTTTAAGTGGCTTCTTGGGCCGCCCGTGGGGACGAAGCGTCATCTCCAGGCCGAGGCGCCGCGCCATTTGATTGGACCACGATGTCTCTCCGAACGGGCTGCCACGGGCAATGCAGTGACGAAGGGCGGCTAGCTCGGCTTCTGTCTGCGCGGTCTTTACCAGCCTCACCCAGCGCCTGGGACGCTCCAGAGGCCAAGCCGACAGCCATGTGGGGCCACCGGCCTTTGATGACCGACGGCGGTGCAGGCTGCACCAGCGCCAGACTTCCGCTCGGTCGACCAGGTTCGCCGCGTAAGGCGTTTCGCTCAACGTACCGGCAAGCCGTGAGAAAGTGCTCGTCGCCCTGGACCGGGAATGACTTGAACCGACCCTGATACACGTGGCCGCTGCCCCGAGAGTGCCGAATGGCGTGCCACCGCTGGGTGTGGGTCAGCGTCAGCCAGCCGACGAACTGCGACAGTTCGCCATCCTGCCGCGGCCAGACGATTAGGTGCCAGTCGTTCGGCATGACACAGAAGGCCAGAAGCCTTGTTCGCGAGCGATCGACCGCCTCCTCCAGCACCCGCTCGAACGCCTCGTAGTCCGCATCCTTCTCGAAGATCGTCATCCGCATTTTGGCGCGATTGAGAAGTGGTGGGTTACGCCTCCCTCGTCCGCTCGTTTCGGTCGTCCCATGTGCTAGAGATTACTCGAGATGCCCACTCTTGTCAATCTACGGTTCCTGCCACATTATGCGTTCCCACCTTATGCCCTCCCTCGGTCAGTCCGAAATGGACAGCATGTCGTCCAGATGGCATGTCTCTTGCGATCGTGCCCCCCTTTGTGAGACGCTCTGAGGCGGTGAGTGTGCTCAATGCAACCGCTTACTTATCCAGCCCGACCCACGTCCACTCAGGAGAGGCTGATCATGCAACCCGACATCGCCGAAACACTCGTTGAGGACTTCGAGCGGGGGCTGTTGTCCCGCCGCCAGCTTGCTTCCCGATTGATGGGTCTCGGGGCAGCTCTGGCTGTTATGCCCGGTGCGGCCGAGGCAAGCCAGGGCGAAGGCAGCACCTTTCAAGCCACGGGCCTGGATCACGTCGCCCTGAATGTCAGCAGCGTGCCCCGATCCCGAGACTTCTACATCAAGCACCTGGGGCTGAAGGTCATCCGGGACGGTGGCGAGGACAACTGTTTCCTGGGCAGTGGTGACGACTTCTTCTTGACGCTGTTCAAGGGCGAGCGACCCGGCCTGAACCACTACTGCTACGCCATCAAGGGTTACGATGCCGATCGGGCCGAGGAGAAGCTAAGAGCGGCCGGGCTGAAGCCTCGACGGGAGGGCAATCGAGTGTATTTCCCCGACCTCGACGGGATCGAGGTCCAGGTCGCAGGGAAGTGACTTCGGTCGGTGGAGTGCCGTTCTCTGCCCCCAGCTGTCTCGGCATGCTGTGGAAGGAACGTTGGCACCTTGGACTCAGCATAGGTGGTTCGACGATCGGTGGTAGACGATCGACTGGAGACGCTTCAATGGATCGAGCCCGGATCTGGTTGCCCCTCTGTCTGACGGCCTTCTTGTGCCTTGGCACACTATTCGTCAAAGCTGACGAACCAACCATCGACCGCAAGGAAGACGTGATCTATGGGCGAAAGTATGGCACCGCCCTGACGATGGATGTCTTCACTCCCAAGAAGGACGCCAAGGCATCGGCTTCATCTTCGTCGTCAGCGGTGGCTTCTTCTCCTCACACGAGGCAATCAACCCGGTCTTTGTCCGACCATTGATCGATCGGGGCTTCACCGTCTTCGCCGTGGTCCACGGCAGCCAGCCCCGCTTCACCGTCCCCGAGATCGTCCAGGACATGAACCGGGCCGTCCGATTCATCCGCCATCATGCCAAGGACTACGGCATCGACCCGGATCAAATCGGGATATACGGCGGGTCTGCGGGAGGTCACCTCTCCCTGATGCTTGGCACGGCGGGCGGCAAGGGAGACCCGAATTCCACCGACCCGGTGGACCGGGAGTCGAGCCGGGTGCAGGCGGTGGCCTGCTTCTTCCCGCCCACCGACCTGCTCAACTTTGGCAAGCCGGGAAAGGAGATGATCCACGCCACCGATCACCAACCACCGTTCCGAGCCGCCTTCGACTACCGGGAACTCGACAAGCAGAGCATGCTCTGGGTTCCAATCACCGATACCCAGCGACTTCGGGAGATCACCCGGCAAATCTCGCCGATCACCTTTGTCACGCCCGACGACCCCCCGACGCTGATCATTCACGGTGATGAAGACAAGCTGGTGGCGCTCCAGCAATCTGAGCTGATCATAGACAAGTTCAAGAAGACCGGTGTCGAGGCGAAGCTGGTGGTCAAGAAAGGCGCAGGGCATGGCTGGCCGGGTCTGGAGAAAGACCTGATCCAGTTCGCTGATTGGTTCGATCAGCATCTCAAGAAGGGAAGCACTCAATCCCCATCCGCTGCCCGCAAGCTCATCCCCCAGATCGATGGCGACTGGTGGCAGATCGCTGGCAATCCCGATCTCGGGGCTTTGACAGGTGAGAAGCAGCAGCCCGTGGACTTCGCCGTCTGGCAAGCCGAGGACGGGACGTGGCAACTCTGGTCGTGCATCCGTCAGACCAAGTGCGGTGGCAAGACCCGGCTGTTCTACCATTGGGAAGGCAAGGCACTGACTGATGCCAACTGGGCACCCAAAGGCATCGCCATGAAAGCCGATCCCGACGTGGGCGAGACAAACGGCGGCTTGCAGGCTCCGCATGTGATCCGGCGTAACGGGACCTTCCTGATGTTCTACGGCGACTGGCAGCACATCGCCCTGGCAACCAGCAAAGACGGCAAGACCTTCAATCGCCAACTGAACCGGGCCGGGACAGTCGGTTTGTTCGACGAGGGACCGGGCAACAACACCCGTGACCCCATGGTTTTGCCCATCGGCGACGTGCTCTACTGCTATTACACGGCGTTTCTGGGCGGGAAGGGAGCGGTCTATTGCCGCCTGTCGTGGACCAATCTCGGCGACTGGAGTGCATCAAAGATGGTCGCTTCGGTGGGCGGGCAGGGACCAATCCGTTCTCCGCCGAGTGTCCGCACGTCGTTTTCCTGGACGGTTACTATTACCTGTTCCGCACTCAGCGCTATGGGCAGGATGCCCAGACCAGCGTCTATCGATCCCAGGACCCGCTCGACTTCGGCATCGAGGATGATCGCTGCTTTGTCGGCACCTTGCCCGTGGCGCTCCCGAGATCATTCAGCATGAAGGGAAGTGGTTTATCGCCGCTCTGAACCCGAACCTGGACGGCATCCGCATCGCCAGGCTCAGGTGGATTCATGAATAGCGTGTAGGTTGACCTTAGTCATTCCCACCCATAAAACCGCTATCGCCGCCCAGCTAATCAAGCCTCATGGCGTCGGCGACCTCTTCAACCCCGTCGATGTTTCAAATGAGGACTGACAGGGGGTTCTCATCGCCATAAAGCCAGGACGTGTC
>CAVXCB010000032.1:0-30138 GCA_963760085.1 uncultured Planctomycetaceae bacterium | reverse complement strand
TTCAGTGGCATCGTCCATCCTTCTCAGTATTCCGGGGACTTACGAATTCCCAGAAAGATCGGGGGATTTCACTCACGCTACAGGTATCTATCCGGCCTTCTGTCACACGCTCGTAGCTCACGGTGCGGAGGCAGACTTGCCATCCTGAGTTAAGGCAACGTGGAGCCAGACGCGGGCTTGGGACCAGTATCGTTCGGCCCTAGCGCGAGAAATCCCGAGCACGCTGGCGGCTTCTTCAACAGAGAGTCCGGAAAAGAAGCGGAGCTTCACCAGCTCGGCCTTGACCGGGTCCTCGCCGCAAACCGCTCTAAAGCCTCGTCAACGGCGAGGATGTCATCGGCTCGCTCGCCTTGAGGTTCATGCCCCGGTACTTGTAGGCTATCGAGCGGCACCCGATGCCAACCTCCGCCGTGCTTTCGGGCGCGTCTCCACCCCCGGTTTCGACCAGGATCCGGCGATTGCCTCCGCCCCGGCCGCGAGGAACTTGCCCGCTGTTCCAGTGCTGTATCCCGGCCGAGCCACCAGGCGGAGATAGGCCTCGTTGACCAAGGCGGTGGCCTCGAGCGCTGCCCGGCGCCTCCCTGGCCATCAGCTCCGCTGCCAGCCGGGCAAGTCATTGTACGTTAGGCCCCGCCAGAGTTCGTCGGCCGCCTGGGCATCGCCGTGCTCGATATCCTGGAGTCGGCTTGTAACTCTGTGCATCAGAACTCCCTTCGTCCTGAGCCCGCTGCACCGCGATAAAGATATTTTACTCGACAAGTCTCCGCCAAGAAATGGACTGGTTCTCCCAAACATGGAGATATCATGGATCTACGAGCCCCGTGGGCTGGGGCCCCCGATTGGGCACTAAAAAAGCCAGAAGAAACCCCGCTAGGCCAGGTTTGTCATACTCAAAAGGAAAAAGCCGAATTCGTGAGGTGCGCAGGGCTTGAATTTCGCATCCCCTTGTAGAGGGACTCTCTCCCCATGCCGAGCGGGATCGGCCGGGCTCGAGGGCCAGTCGCGCCTGGTGAGTTCCGCACCGCCCCGCTGGACAGAGAGTCCTTCGAAGCGAACGTCCAACCCTGACGAGACGACCAGTGGCACATGGCCCCCGTCGGACTCCGCACCGCTAGGAAACCGGTATCCAGAACGCCGACGACGCGGTTCTGCAACCACAAAAGACTGACCATCCAGGAAAGGCTGGAGCTGTAACCCGAGTGATACCGGAGAAGGATGTTCTTCCCGGGTTCTTACGAAAAGGTGGTTTACCGACGCTACAAGAGGAGTTTGTCACGAACGCAAGGAACGAGGGCTTGGCTCTGTAGGGACGTTCCACCCATCGCCTGTGACAAGGGTCCCAGTCTCGGTTCTATCGGCTGGTGACTCGCAGGTGATAGGCCGGAAGTGGAGCGTACGACTGAAAGACGGGGCAGGAACGAATTGGCCGAACCGCGTGGCTCGGGCAAGGCGTTCGGGCTGGCGCTCGGCGTGTGTGGACCATGTGGGTTGGTTGATGTCAGATCGCGGATGCCACCGACGAAAAGGGTCTGACGATGGTACTTCGAACGGCGATCGGCGGGAGAGGGTCAGGCTCTCCGATGCGTAGGTCGAGGAAAGTTGCTGCGGGTCGGTTCGCGGCAAGCTTTGGGCTTTGCGGCCGTTCTGCGAGCGAATGGAGGATCGGACCTTGCTGGCGTCTGCCGTACTGCCCGTCGCGGCGCAGTTCGCAATCTCCTCGGCAATCGGGCAGGACCAGTCTGCCTATCATGCTGCGTCCGGAGCGGTGGGGGAAGCCTGGCCAACCCGGCAAACGGTTTCACCGCCCAGGTGCAGTCGGGGGCCTTGCAGGTCTCCACCGGGTCGGACACCTGGGACATGTCGCTGGAGGGACTGGGCTATGGTGGGGTGATGCAGCCTGTGGGACCGCTGAGACCTCGGTCAACGGCAACCGCGTGGACTGCAACTATGGGACTATCGACGAGTGGTATATCAACGGCCCGGGCGGATTGGAGCAGGGGTTTAACGTTCGCCGCAGCCACAGTCCGGCGCCACCGGGTCGCTGACGGTGGACTTGGCCTTGGGCGGCGACCTGACGGGCATGGTGAACGCGGCCGGGGACGGACTGATGTTGACCCGGCCTGACGGCTCGGCCGCGCTGGGCTATACCGGGCTGATGGCCTACGACGCCACGGGAAGGCGTTGCCGGCCTCGCTGGAAGTGCGGGCCGAGGGGGGCCGTCAGGACCTCTTGATTCATGTCAACGTTACCGGCGCCAGGGCACGATCACCATCGATCCGCTCGTGCAGGAGGCCGAGCTCACCGCGTCCGATGACGCAAACAACTACTTCGGCTCCTCGGTTTCGATCAGCGGCAATACGCTGGTGGTCGGAGCGGAGGGCTCATCCGTGGACAACGAACAGGGGGCGGCCTGCGTGTTCACGGGGTCAGGCTCCTCTTGGACCAGACAGCCGAGCTCACCGCGAAAGATGGCGCGGCAAACAACGATTTCGGCGACTCGGTTTCGATCAGCGGCAACACGATCGTGGTCGGAGCGGAGGGCGCCACGGTCGGCACCAACAGCGACCAGGGGGCGGCCTATGTCTTCACCGAGTCCGGCTCCGTTTGGACCCCAGACCGCCAAGCTCACCGCCTCCGACGGCACGGCGAGCGACTATTTCGGCTCCTCGGTTTCGATCAGCGGCAACACGGTCGTGGTCGGAGCGAATGGCGCCACGGTTGGCACCAACAGCGACCAGGGGGCGGCTTATGTGTTCACGGAGTCCGGCTCCTCTTGGACCCAGACCGGCAAGCTCACCGCCTCCGATGGCGCGGCGAGCGACTATTTCGGCAACTCGATTTCGATCAGCGGCAATACGGTGGTAGTCGGAGCGGTGGATGTCAACAACATGACAGGGGCGGCCTATGTGTTCACGGAGTCTGACTCCGCTTGGACCCAGACCGCCAAGCTCACCGCGGCCGATGGCGCGGCGGGGGACTATTTCGGCTCCTCGGTTTCGATCAGCAGCAACACGGTCGTGGTCGGAGCGAATGGTACCACGGTTGGGGGCAACAGCGACCAGGGGGCAGCCTATGTCTTCACGGAGTCCAGCTCCTCTTGGACCCAGACCGCCAAGCTCACCGCGGCCGATGGCGCGGCGGGAGACTGGTTCGGCTACTCGGTTTCGATCAGCGGCGACACGGTCGTGGTCGCAGCGGAGGGCGCCACGGTTGGCACCAACAGCTACCAGGGGGCGGCGTACGTCTTCACGGAGTCGGGCTCCGCTTGGACCCAGACCGCCAAGCTCACCGCCTCCGATGGCGCGGCGAGGGACGATTTCGGCTCCTCGGTTTCGATCAGCGGCAACACGGTGGTGGTCGGAGCGCAGGGCGCCACGGTTGGTGCCAACAGCGACCAGGGGGCCGCCTATGTCTTCACGGAGTCCGGCTCCGGTCGGTCGGACCCAGACCGCCAAGCTCACCGCGTCCGATGGCGCGGCGAGCAGCGGTTTCGGCTACTCGGTTTCGATCAGCGGCAACACGGTCGTGATCGGAGCGGAGGGCGCCACGGTTGGTACCAACATCCACCAGGGGGCGGCCTACGTGTTCACGGAGCCTGCTCCGCTTGGTACCCAGACCGCCAAGCTCACCGCGTCCGATGGCGCGGCGAGCGACTATTTCGGCATCTCGGTTTCGATCAGCGGCAACACGGTGGTGGTCGGAGCGGAGGTCGCACGGTGGCACCAACAGCGATCGGGGCGGCCTACGTGTTCACGGAGCCCGGCTCCGGTTGGGCGAACATGACCCAGACCGCCAAGCTCACCGCGTCCGATGGCGCGGCGAGCGACTATTTCGGCTTCTCGATCTCGATCAGCGGCAACACGGTGGTAGTCGGAGTCGGACATCGCAGTCGGCACACAGCGATCAGGGGGCGGCCTACGTGTTCACGGAGTCCGGCTCCGCTTGGACCAGATCGCCAAGCTCACCGCGGCCGATGGCGCGGCGGGCGGCATTTTCGGCTCCTCGGTTTCGATCAGCGGCAACACGGTCGTGGTCGGAGCGGAGGGCGCCACGGTCGGCGGCAACAGCGACCAGGGGGCAGCCTATGTCTTCACGGAGCCCGGCTCCGCTTGGGACCCAGACCGCCAAGCTCACCGCCTCCGATGGCGCGGCGAGCGACTGGTTCGGCTCCTCGGTTTCGATCAGCGGCAACACGGTCGTGGTCGGAGCGGATTGCGCCACGGTTGGCGACTAACTTCCGGGAGGGGGCGGCCTATGTCTTCACGGAGTCCAGCTCCGCTTGGATCCAGACCGCCATGCTCACCGCCTCCGATGGCGCGGCGAGCGACTATTCGGCTCCCGGTTTCGATCAGCGGCAACACGGTAGCGGTGGACGAGGACGCCACGGTTGGAGCCAACATTAACCAGGGGGCGACCTACGTCTTCACGGAGTCCGGTTCCGCTTGCAACCCAACCGCCAAGCTCACCGCGGCCGATGGCGCGGCGAGCGACATTTTCGGCACCTCGGTTTCGATCAGCGGCAACAGGTCGTGGTCGGAGCGCCCGACGTCACGGTCGGCGCCAACGACCAGTACGGGGCGGCCTATGTGTTTGGGACCCCATCGAGCGTGACCGGCGTCAGCCGGCCATCGGGTCCCGCGGCGGGCGGCACGATGGTGACGATCACGGGGACGGGCTTCACCGGCGCGACGGCGGTGGACTTCGGCACGACCGCGGCAAGCAATGTCGAAATCAGCTCGGACACCCAGATCACGGCCACGAGCCCGGCGGGCACGGCGACGGTGAACGTTACGGTGGTTACGCCGGGCGGCACCTCGCCCGTTTCCTCGGCCGACCAGTTCAGCTACGTGCCTGCGCCTCGGTGACCGGCCTCAGCCCGCATCGCGGGCCCCGGCGGGCGGCACGACGGTGACGATCACGGGGACGGGCTTCACCGGCGCGACGGCGGTGGACTTCGGCACGACCGCGGCAACCAGGTCGTAATCAACTCGCGCCACGCAGATCACGGCCACGAGCCCGGCGGGCACGGGGTACGCTGAACGTGACGGTGGTTACGCCGGGCGGGACCTCGCCCGTCTCTTCAGCCGACCAGTTCAGCTACGGGCTGCGCTCGCGGTGACCGGCCTCAGCCCGGCATCGGGGCCCGCGGCGGGCGGCACGACGGTGACGATCACGGGGATGGGCTTCACCGGCGCGACGGCGGTGGACTTCGGCACTACCGCGGCAAGTAATATCGTGATCAACTCGGCCACGCAGATCACGGCCACGAGCCCGGCGGGCACTGATACGGTGAACGTGAGCGGTGGTTACGCCGGGCGGCACCTCAGCCGTTTCCTCGTCCGACCAGTTCAGCTACGGGGCTGGCCGTGGTGACCGGGGTCAGCCCGCGGCGGGTCCTTTGTCGGGGGGCACCACGGTCACGATCACGGGGACGAACTTTGACGGGTTCACCACCCTGGACGATCCGGCGGGTGTGAAGGGCACGTAGATCACCGGGCTCAGCGGCAGTACGACCTTTGGGTACTATGAGATTCGAGCGGTTTTCTAAGGGTTCCAGTATAACGGATCGTCGTTCACTACACTGGACGACCCGGCGGGTGTGAACGGCACGTACATCACCGGTGTCAATGGCAGCACGTCGTCGGGTATTATTATGATTCGAGTATATAGGAACGGGTTCGTGTACAACGGATCGTCGTTCACCACACTGGACGACCCGGCGGGGGTGAACGGTACGCAGATCTCCGGGATCACTGGCAGTACCATCGTCGGATACTATCAGGATTCGAGCGACCCTATTAACGGGTTCTTGTATAACGGATCGTCGTTCACCACTCTGGACGACCCGGCGGGTGTGAACGGCACGTACATCGAGGAGGTCGATGGCAGCACAATCGTCGGGTATTATACGGATTCGAGTGATCATTTCACGGATTCCTGTACAACGGATCGTCGTTCACCACACTGGACGACCCGGCGGGTGTGAACGGCACGTTGATCTTGGGTGTCAGCGGCAGTACCATCGTTGGATACACCTAGATTCGAGCGGTCCCCCTAACGGATTCCTCTACAACAATCGTCGTTCACCACACTTGACGATCCGGCGGGTGTGCACGGCACGTACATCACCGGGGTCAGCGGCAGTACCATCGTCGGATATTACCTAGATTCGAGTGATTCAGCTCACGGGTTCGTTTACAACGGTGACCGCGGTAGTGTTCGGGTCCGCGGCCGGGACAATCGTGAGCGTCTTGGCGACTCAGATCTTGGCCACCAGCCCGGCGGGCACGGCGGGCACGGTGGACGTAACGCTGGTTACTCCGGGCGGCACCTCGGCCGTTTCCTCGGCCGACCAGTTCACTTACGTGGCTACGCCTGCAGTGACCGGCGTCAGCCCGGCAGGGCCCGCGGCGGGCGGCACGACAGTGACGATCACGGGCACGAGGTTCACCGGCGCCACGCTGGTGGACTTCGGCACGACCGCGGCAACCAATGTCTTCTTCATCTCGGCACACCCAGATCACGGCCACGAGCCCGGCGGGCACAGGTACGGTGGACGTGCCCGTGGTACAGCCGGGCGGCCCCTCGCCGGATCACGCGGCCGACCAGTTCACCTACGTGGCTCGCCCACGGTGACGGACGTAAGCCCTGCATGGGCCTCTGCAGGCGGCACGACAGTCACGATTACGGGGACGGGCTTCACCGGCGCGACGCCGTGGACTTCGGCACGGCCGCGGCGACCAACGTGGTCATCGTCTCTCCACCCTGATCACGGCCACCAGCCCGGCGGGCGCGGGTACGGTGAACGTGACGGTGATTACGCCGGCCGGCACGTCGCCGTCTTCCCGGCCGACCAGTTCACCTACGTGGCTCCGCCGACGGTGACGGCCGTCAACCCTTCGCAGGGATGTTAGACGGGCGGCACGCAAGTGACGATCACGGGGATGGGTTTTATCGGCACGACGCTGGTGGACTTCGGCACGACCGCGGCGAGCGATGTCGTCGTCGTCTCGATTACGGAGATCACGGCCGTCACCCCGGCGGGGGCACGGGGCCGGTTGATGTGACGGTGGTTGCGGCGGGCGGCACGTCGACCGCTTCCCCCCGGCCGACCAGTACAGCTACGTGGCTGTGCCTGCGACCGAGCTCACCGCGTCCGACGGCGCGGCGGGCGGCGGTTTCGGCACTCGGTTTCGATCAGCGGCAACACGATGGTGGTCGGAGCGTATTACGCCACGGTCGGCACCAACAGCGGCCAGGGGGCGGCCTACGTCTTCACGGAGTCCGGCTCCGTTTGGACCCAGATCGCCAAGCTCACCGCGTCCGATGGCGCGCCGGACGACTATTTCGGCAACTCGGTTTCGATCAGCGGCAACACGGTGGTGGTCGGAGCAGCCGGTGCCACGGTCGGCAACAACAGCGACCAGGGGGCGGCCTACGTGTTCACGGAGTCCGGCTCCGCTTGGACCCAGACCGCCAAGCTCACCGCGTCCGATGGCGCGGCGAGCGACTATTTCGGCAACTCGGTTTCGATCAGCGGGAACACGGTCGTGGTCGGAGCGGATAACGCCACAGTCGGCGCCAACAGCGCCCAGGGGGCGGCCTATGTCTTCACGGAGTCCGGCTCCGCTTGGACCCAGGCCGCCAAGCTCACGGCGTCCGATGGCGCGGCGCACGACTATTTCGGCAACTCGGTTTCGATCAGCGGCAACACGGTGGTGGTCGGAGCGGACGGTGTCACGACGGCACAGGGGCGGCCTATGTCTTCACGGAGTCCGGCTCCGCTTGGACCCAGACCGCCGAGCTCACCGCGGCCGATGGCGCGGCTGACGAATTTCGGCAATTCGGTTTCGATCAGCGGCAACACGGTCGTGGTCGGAGCGTGCCATCGCCACGGTCGGCGGCAACAGCGCCCAGGGGGCGGCCTATGTCTTCACGGGGTCCGGCTCCGCTTGGACCCAGACCGCCAAGCTCACCGCGCCCGATGGCGCGGCGGACGACTTTTTCGGCAGCTCGGTTTCGATCAGCGGCAACACGGTCGTCGTCGGAGCAGTGTGGCGCCACGGTGGCGCCAACAGCGACCAGGGGGCGGCCTATGTGTTCACGGAGTCCGGCTCCGCTTGGACCCAGACCGCCAAGCTCACCGCGCCCGATGCGCGGCGAGCGACGATTTCGGCTCTTCGATTTCGATCAGCGGCAATACGATGGTGATCGGAGCGGATAACGCCACCGTCGGCACCAACGGCTACCAGCAGGGGGCAGCCTATGTTGGGCCCTGGCCCGTGGCCAGCGTGACCTGCGTCAGCCCTGCATCGGGTCCCGCAGCGGGCGGCACGACGGTGACGATCACGGGGACGGGCTTCACCGGCGCGACGCTGGTGGACTTCGGCACGACCGCGGCAAGAAACGTCGTAATCAACTCGGCCACCCAGATCACGGCCACGAGCCCGGCGGGCACAGGTACGGTAAACGTGACGGTGGTTACGCCGGCCGGCACCTCGGGCCCCGTTACTGCCGACGAGTTCTTGTACGTCGCCGCGCCGACGGTCACGGGGCTGAGTGCTTCGGTCGGTCCGTTGGGGGGGGGTACGACGGTGACGATCGCCGGCACCAGCCTGGCCAATGCGACGGCCGTCATGTTCGGCTCGACGACCGGTGCCATCGTCAGCGACACGGCCACACAGATCGTGGTCGTCAGCCCGGCGGAAAACGCCGGCATCGTGGACGTGACGGTGAGGACGGCGGGGGGCACCTCGGCGAAGTCGGCGGCGGACAGTTTCGTCTACACCCCTCTGGCGATCACCAGCTCGAACAGTACTACCTTCACGGTCGGCACGGCCGGATCGTTTTCTGTGACGGCTGGCAATCCGGCTCCGACGTTCACCGAATCTGGGTCTCTGCCGAGTGGTGTGACTTTCACCTCGGCAGGTGCGCGAGCGGCACGCCAGCGGCCGGGACTGTTGGCATCTACCCCATAGTCTTCACAGCGACCAACGGTGTTTCTCGTTTGAACGCAACGCAGGCTTTTACCCTGAGGGTCGCCACGCCAGGCGGCACCCTTTACTGGCTGACCAGCGCGGTCAGTGGCGGCTGGCTCCAGATGCAAGCCGCTGGATCGAACGTGACGCAGGTGATTGATACCAACGTCAGGAAGTTTGGCGTGGACGGTTCCGGTGGGGCGGTTGCGTTGGAGGAGGGCGGGGACCTTGTTCGCTTCGCCCGAACTCGACGGTCCGGCAACAGATGGACACCGGCGTCAGCAACTTTGTGGTAGACGGCCTTGGCTCCGTGGTGGCCTTTCAGCCGACGGCGGGCTCTAACGCCGGTACGTTGGTCCGGTTCGAGGCGGGGGCGTCGGCGCAGGAGCCGATCACGGGATCCTACCTGTATTTTGCGGAGGACGGCAAAGGTTACGTGGTGGCGCTGGACAGCAGCAATAATCTGTGGCTTTTCGCACCAGATTCGACGACAGGGCAAGAAACGGCCGACAATGTGAGCACGTTCCTGGTTGACGGGGCCGGCTCTGTGGTGGCCTTCGAGCCGACAGCGGGCTCCAGCGCCGGTACGCTGGTCCGGTTCGCGCCGGGGTCGTCCACGCCGGTGAACACCTGGGAAAATAATAATAGTGCATCTATCCACAACTCCTTCCTGTATTTTGCGGAGGACGGCTCGGGCTCCGTTGTGGCCCTGGACACCAGCAACAACCTGTGGCTTTTCGCACGAGGATCGACGACAGGGCAAGCGATGTCAAGCAACGTGGGCACCTTCCTGGTTGACGGGGACGGATCCGTCATGGCCTTTCAGCAGCCGCAGGGCTCCAGCGTCGGTACGCTGGTCCGGTTCGCGGCGGGGTCGTCCCAGCCGGAGATCCCGACCATCCCGGGATCCTTCAAGCAGATCGAGTTAGATGGCTCGGGCTCAGTGGTGGCCCTGGACAGCAGCGGCAACCTGGAACGCTTCGCACCCGGTTCCTCGACACCGCAACCGATGGCTTCCGGCGTCACCTCTTTCGTAGTGGACGGGGCCGGTTTTGTGGTGGCTCGGGCAGTATTTCAGCTGCCTTATTATCTTTTGGTCCAGTTCGCTCCAGGCTCGAACCAAGGGCAGTATTTTGGCTATGCCGTTAGAACCTTCGCACTGGACAAAACCGGCTCGGTAGTGGCCCTCTTCTGGTATTCGTATCCGAACCTGATCCGCTTTGTTCCGGGCTCCATTCAGGGGCAGCCGCTGGATGAGAAAATGGTGACATCGTTCGCAGTGGACGGCTCCGGCCAGGTGGTGGCGCAGGAATCGGATGGGACTCTGGTCCGTTTTGTCCCTGGCTCGGCGGCTGGTTCCTTCATTCGGACTGTGATGCACGACCCTGGTTATCTAGTATATGATCCATTTGATAATAACGATGTGATGTTTGATGCAACCGTGGACTTCTGGATCGACCAAAAAGGCTACGTAATCGCTGTGGCAGGTTCACGTGGTGAGTATCATCTCTTCTACTTCACGCCGGGCTCAAGTGTCGAGCACGATTTTATATTCAATGTGCAACCATCTTTCATGAGTCTTTCGTTTTCGTTCGGTGTCGAGCATTTTGCGGTAATGGCAAATGGGCTGATTCTGGTCATGATGTCAGTCGACCCTGGGTGTTGGGGCGGCCATGATTTTGAGGTATTCGAGATTCAACCAGGGACTTACCCCAGCGCAGGGATTACTCCTACGTATTTTTGGGTCCAGAGCGTCTCAGTTAATTCGGACATGACGCAATACACTATTATTCCGAACCAGAATATTTATAACGATATGAGTATAGCGGAGCGTATAGCGGGGGATATTACTTCGGTTTTCGAGGTTATTGCAGCAGTTGACAAGGTTGTTTTCGAGTTGGGGGCGGCCGCGATTGTTAGCTTTTTCTCGGCCGGCACTCTCGCTCCAGCAGTGGCAGGAGTGGTGGCCGACGCGGGAATTGGAGCTGGAACGGTGGCAGACGCGATCGGTGCGGCCTGCGCGGCGTCCGTTGGCGATGCGGTTACTCAGGGGATTGATATTGCGGTGAACGGGGGGGGCTCCTTCAATTGGTCGCAAGTCCTGACCTCTGTTTTCACGGCCGTGAGCGATAGCGACCTTGTCGGCGACCTCGATGACTTGAGCGACCTCGCGGACTGGGATGACGACTCGCTCGTCGGCAGCGTGCTGGATGCCGGCGTGAACCAGGCAGCCGGTTCTTTCGTGGCGAATCTGGCGGAGGACGGGTCGCTCAATAGCGAGCTCGGCCTGGCTGTCGAGGGAGGCCTGGAAACCCTGTCCGGCGACGTTGGTGACGAAGTTGACAACTCGATAATGAGTTCGACGTTCATTCAAGATACCTCGTCTTTCCTGAACCAGGTTTCGAATGTGACTGCTGACCTGCCCTTCGCCAATTCCGCCCTGTCGTTTCTGACCCAAGCAGTCGGAGGCGACTGGACCAACACCTCGTTTGCGTCGTTTGCCGAGTCGGCAGCTTCTTTCCTGGACCAGATCGCTTCCGATAATCTTGGCGATACGCCCTTCGGCGGGTACGTAACCTCGTTACTTAATCAAGTGATTGCGGGCGGACTAACTGGCAAATCGTTCGCCCAGGGCGCGTTGTCGTTCCTGGAGAACGCGGTCTCAGACCAGCTTACCGGTTTCGAACCTTGTCCAGAACGTGGGAACATTTCTGAACCAAGTGGCGCGAGCGACTTTGGCGACTTTGCTAACTCGACCTTGGGCACCGGCCTGGGAAGCTTCTTGCAGCAGGCGGTGTCCGGTGGCCTTACTACGTCGTCGCTGGCGCAGGGCCTGGGGACATTCTTGCAGCAGGCAGTGGGCACGAACCTGAGTCTGGACACCTCGTCGCTGGGGCAGGGCCTGGGAACGTTCTTGCAGCAGGCAGTGGGATCAAACCTGAATCTCGACTCGTCGTCGCTGGCCCAGGGCCTGGGGACATTCTTGCAGCAGGCAGTCGGCACGAACCTGAGTCTGGACAACTCGTCGCTGGCGCAGGGCCTGGGAACATTCTTGCAGCAGGCAGTGGGCACGAACCTGAGTCTGGACACGTCATCGTTGGCGCAGGGCCTGGGAACATTCTTGCAGCAGGCAGTGGGCACGAACCTGAGTCTGGACACGTCATCGTTGGCGCAGGGGTTAGGGTCGTTCTTGCAGCAAGCAGTCGGCACGAACCTGAATCTCGACACATCGTCCCTGGCGGTGGGGCTGGGTGACTTCCTGCAGCAGGCCGTGGGCACGAACCTGAATCTCGACACATCGCCGCTGGCGGTGGGGCTGGGTGACTTCCTGCAGCAGGCCGTGGGCACGAACCTGAATCTCGACACATCGCCGCTGGCGGTGGGGCTGGGTGACTTCCTGCAGCAGGCCGTGGGCACGAACCTGAATCTCGACACATCGCCGCTGGCGGTGGGGCTGGGTGACTTCCTGCAGCAAGCCGTGGGCACGAACCTGAATCTCGACACCTCGTCGCTGGCGCAGGGCCTGGGTGACTTCCTGCAGCAGGCCGTAGGGACGAACCTGAATCTCGACACTTCGCCGCTGGCACAGGGCCTGGGTGCCTTCCTACAGCAGGCGGTGGGCACGAACCTCAGCCTTAATTCCTCAACGCTGGCGCGGGGCCTGGGTACGCTCTTGCAGAACGCGGTCGGTACGAACCTGAGTCTCGACACGTCCTCTTTGGCGCAGGGCCTGGGCACGCTCTTGCAACAGGCGGTGGGTACCAACCTGAGTCTGGACACCTCGACGCTGGCGCAGGGGTTGGGGACGTTCTTGCAGCAGGCAATGGGCAAGAACCTGAGCCTGGACACGTCGACGCTGGCGCAGGGCCTGGGGACGTTCTTGCAGCAGGCCGTAGGTACGAACCTGCGTCTGGACACCTCGACGCTGGCGCAGGGGTTGGGGACGTTCTTGCAGAACGCCGTGGGTACGAACCTGAGCCTCGACACGTCCTCTTTGGCGCAGGGCCTGGGCACGCTCTTGCAGAACGCCGTGGGCACGAACCTCAGCCTTAATACCTCAACGCTGGCGCGGGGCCTGGGTACGCTCTTGCAGAACGCCGTGGGCACGAACCTGAGTCTCGACACGTCCTCCTTGGCGCAGGGCCTGGGGACGTTCTTGCAGCAGGCCGTAGGTACGAACCTGAGTCTGGACACCTCGACGCTGGCGCAGGGGTTGGGGACGTTCTTGCAGAACGCCGTGGGTACGAACCTGAGCCTCGACACGTCCTCTTTGGCGCAGGGCCTGGGCACGCTCTTGCAACAGGCGGTGGGTACCAACCTGAGTCTGGACACGTCGACGCTGGCGCAGGGGTTGGGGACGTTCTTGCAGCAGGCAATGGGCAAGAACCTGAGCCTGGACACGTCGACGCTGGCGCAGGGCCTGGGGACGTTCTTGCAGCAGGCCGTAGGCACGAATCTGAATCTCGACATGTCGTCGCTGGCGGTGGGGCTGGGTGACTTCCTGCAGCAGGCAGTGGGCACGAACCTGAGTCTGGACACGTCGTCGCTGGCTGTGAGCTTGGGCGACTTCCTGCAGCAAGCAGCCCAGGATGGTCTGAAGTTCCTCAATTCGTCTCTGGTCACTGGGGCGGGCGACTTCCTGCAGCAAGCGGTCCAGGGCGGCGTGAACTTCCTCACTTCCAGCATAGCCGGGGACGTGGGGACGTTTCTTCAGGAGGCAGCCCAAGCCGGAGGTGCCTTCGCCAGTTCGACCCTCGGCGTCGACGTTGGCACGTTCCTGAACGAAGCGGACCAGGAGGGCGTCGAATTCCTAAACTCCAGCTTCGTCCAGGAAGCGAGTTCGTTCTTAGACCAAGCTCTCGCGGGCAGTCTTACGGGCTCCACTCTCTCGCAAGACGCGCTCTCCTACATCAACCAGACGATCTCCAACGGAGCGGTCGGCTCGACTTTCGCGAAATACGCGCTTCCCTTCCTCGAGCAAGTGGTCGCGGTCGGCTTCGCTGGGTCCACCTTCGCCCAGTACGTAGGGTCGCTCGTGTCCCAACTCGTCTCGGCCGGGCTAACAGATCCGCAGGATCAGTTGCCCGGAGTCAATGTAACCAACGCGGCCTTCCTTACGGCGCTGGGCGACGCATGCATTACCCAGGCCTACGTCTCCGAAGGCATGTCCGCCTTGCGGCTGTCCGCCCAGCTCCACAACAGCCCGGGCCCCGTCAGTTTGGCGCAGTCTTTCGTGTCGGTCTCCCCGGCGAGCATCCCGTGCGGGGGCATAGCCACTGTCACTCTAATCGCACGAGACTCCGCCGGCAACCTGGAGACTAGCGGCGGCTTGAAAGTCCTGTTCGCCCTGGGCGGAGGCGGTGCGAGCAACACGTTAAGCGGCGTCACCGATAACGCCAACGGTACCTACACAGCGACCTTCACCGGCACAATCGCCGGCAGCAACACCATCACCGCCACCATCGGCGGAAGCGCCGTCACCTCCAGCCCAGCCTCACTAATTGTCACGTCGGCGGTACCTGTATCTGACGCGGGGTTCGAGTCGGTCCAGGTTGGGGCCGGCAAGTTTGCCTATGACGCGAACGGCTCGGCCTGGACATTCACCGGCCAAGCCGGCATCTCGGCCAACGGCTCCCCGTTCACCTCAGGTAACCCCGCTGCCCCCCAAGGCGCCAGGTCGCCTTCATCCAGGAAAAAGGCTCGCTCAAGCAGTTGGTGGCAGGCTGGACTGCGGGCACCTACGCGATCTCCTTCGATGCGGCCCAGCGCGGCAATGACGGCAAGTCTGTCGAGAACTTCGAGGTGTTGGTTGACGGCAATGTCGTCGGCACCTTCAAGCCCACCGGAACCTCGTACCAGACCTACACCACCGCCGCGTTCACGGTGACCGCCGGGGCCCACACCATTGATTTCCTCGGCCTCGACACCGCAGGCGGCGACAACACCGCCTTCCTCGACGCTGTCTCGGTTGCCATCGCGCCGCCGACGGTGGGCGACGCGGGTTTCGAATCGGTCCAGGTTGGTGCTGGTAAGTACGCCTACGACCCGACTGGCTCGGCCTGGACCTTCGCCGGCACGGCCGGCATCTCGGGCAACGGCTCCGCGTTCACCTCGGGAAACCCCGCTGCCCCCCAGGGCACGCAGGTCGCCTTCCTCCAGGACAAGGGCTCGTTCACGCAGTCGGTGGCAGGCTGGTCGGCCGGCACCTACACAATCTCCTTCGATGCGTCCCAGCGCGACAACAACGGCAAATCGGTCGAGGACTTCGAGGTGCTGGTCGACGGCAAAGTCGTCGGCACGTTCAAGCCCACCGGCACCTCGTACCAGACCTACACCACTGCCGCCTTCACCGTCACCGCCGGGGCCCACGCCATCAAATTCCTCGGCCTCGACACGGCAGGTGGCGACAACACCGCTTTCCTCGACGACGTCTCGATCACCACCGCGACGATCTGACGACGACCCGCTGGGCGACTCGGAGTTCGAGTCCGACCCTCGAATCCCACAAACCCAAGGTCGAATGAAGCTTACGTCCGAGTGGTCCGAAACTGGTAGCGCGAGGGAGGCGAGTAGCTCCAAATCCAGCCCCCGACTTAACCGAAATCATCGGCGCCTGGCCTCTCTTGCCCCGGTCGATCCGAGCCGGCATCTGCTCTGTGATCCCTTAAGATGTGAGCAAGACGTTGCATGAGATCCGACGTCGATCACAAGCGCGGACGATGCGTCGCGAGGCTCCGGCCGGCAGAGAGCAACCCATGAACGTGCTATTTGTCCACCAGAACTTTCCGGCCCAGTTCGGGTACCTGGCCCGACACCTGGTCGCGAAGCTCGGCTGGCGGTGTACCTTCGTCTCAAAGACGCCACCGGGAGAGGTCGCCGGGGTCCGCAAGATTGAGTATCGGACGCGGGGCGGCGCACTTGAGTCGAACCACTACTGCAGCAGGACTTCCGAGAACTGTATCTGGCACGCTCATGGCGTGTTCGAAGCCTGCAAGTCAACTCCTGAACTTCGCCCCGACCTGATCGTTGGCCATAGCGGATTCGGATCCACCTTGTTCCTGCCGGAACTCTACCCCTCCGCACCGGTGGTTAACTACTTCGAGTTCTACTACCATCCCCATCACTCCGACATGGACTTCCGCCCGGACTTTCCCCCTCAGAATATCGACTTCCTCCGCGCTCGGGCGCGAAACGCGATGCTCTTACTCGACCTAGTCAATTGTCGCTCAGGCTACACTCCGACTCACTTCCAGCGAAACCTCTTCCCAGCCGAGTTGCGGCACAAGATCGCTGTCATCTTCGACGGCATCGAGACCGAGGTGTTTCGCCGACGCAGTGATGTCCCGCGGACCGTTGGCGGCCGCACGATCTCTCCCTCGACCCGAGTGGTGACTTACGTCAGCCGCGGGCTCGAATCGATGCGCGGCTTCGACATCTTCATGCGAGTGGCCAGGCGAATCTTCGACGAGTACCCGGATGTGCTCTTCATTGTGGTCGGGAGTGACCGGGTCTGCTACGGCGGCGACGAGCAGCACATCCAGCAGAAACCGTTCAGAGAGCACGTGCTGGCTCAGGACGATTACGATCTGTCAAAGTTCTGCTTCACTGGGCTGGTACCTGTTTCAACCCTGGTCGACATTTTGAGCCTGAGCGACCTGCATATCTACCTCACGGTGCCCTTCGTTCTTTCCTGGTCGCTCATTGACGCGATGGCGTGCGGCTGCACGATCCTGGCCTCGAATACCGCACCGGTGCGCGAGGTTATCACCGACGGTCACAATGGCCTGCTCGCCGACTTCTTCGATGTGGACGGCCTGGCCAAGTTGGCCCTCGCAGTCCTTCGCGACCCGGCAGCCCACCGACCGCTCGGTGATCATGCCGCCGGGCTGGTGTGCGAGCGATACGCCCTCGAGGTGACTGTGCCGAAGCTTGTTCATTGGTTCGAGCGGACCCTTGCCGGCAACCTGCCGTAGACCTGTCGGGTATCCCGAGCATGACTATCAAGCGGCCCGGATTTACTCGCATTCCCCAGATTCCCGCCTTCCGGTAGGATGCCCGGGGGAGGATAGCCATGCAAACGATCAAGCTGTCGGAGTCCGCCCTGGCGGTGCTCCGTTTCCGTGCGAAGAAATGGCCGACAAAGGTTAACGAACGCAGCCTGGCAGCCTTCCACGAGTTGGTCTCCGCTGGGATCATGGTACCCGAAAGAGACGATTTCCGGTTCACCGAGGACGGCTGGGCACGGCGGGATGAACTTATCAGCTCCGCCGAGGCCCATATTCGCGGCTTGGAGCCGCGCCTGCCAGATCGGATCGATCTCTCAAGAGCGGCCAGAAGAACTCTGGCTCGATATCTGGCGGGCGACCGTGAGGTAACCGATGCCAACCGCCCGGCTTACCGCGAGTTGCGCGGGCCGGAATCATGATGTCGGTCGGAACGTTCGCTAAGGGAGATGACTGTGTCTTCCGGTTTACTCATCAGGGTTGGGAACGCCGCCACGAGCTTCAGCGCCCTTTGCCGCGCCTCTCAGCCTCCGCGATAGCCCGGAGCCTTTCTCTGGCCTTCTCGCGGATCGCAAGGGTTGTTTCCGCGGCCCGCTGAACGGCTTCCTTATGGCTGACGCCATTCGCCTCCGCGTGTTCGTGAGCGATGATCTGGTCAAGCCGGTCGAATAGGCGATCTTTCTCCCATCGCTTGCCGATCTCCGGGCCGTATGTCCTGGTCATCAGATCGGTATCGAATAACCCGGCATCAACATTGATCTTGTCCCCGACCACGCCGCCGCCGTCTCCTTCATGTGGGAAGAAAGCGCGCCACCGACCGCCATGGTCTGGGTCGGGACGACCGATCTGAGAATGCGGAATGCCCAAGTCCATCATGCGTTGGGCGGCGAGGTAGTCCATTGGTTCGGCATATCGCTCGGCGAAGTCGCGGGCATGGGCTGCCGGATCATGCCACATGGGCCGGGCGGACGGTGGGGTACCAATCATCGCGGGCCGACGGAACAGCCCCTTCGCTGTGGCCTTGAATTGCTGCCATTTATCCCTGATGCTCATGCCTCATCCGATAGCAGGAATTGCTCAGATCGGCAAGGACCGATAGTACGTGGGCTTCATCTGATGACCAAGTGATGAGAGCGTGACGTCTCAAAGAGACAGTTACGGGATACGCCTGCCCTGATGATTGGGGATGCGGGAAACTCCGGCACTCAAGGCGTCACCGTTTCAGCGGAAATCGTCAGGCTAACCTCTTAAAGACAGGATCGCGGAATGCGAGAGTGGACCGGCTCCGGCTCGTGGTGAGGATGAAGGGCGTCACCGTTTCAGCGTGCTGATTCCGGTCGTCCGTCCGTGAACAGAGCTGTCGCATCTCTCCGCTGTGGCACAGAGGTGGTCCCCTTCTTCACGATGGGTCCCCCTGGTTGTCCTGGTATTCGTCAACCCGGAAACCGGGAAACACAGGCTGGACCTTGCGGATCGCGTCCCTGGCCGCTGCTTTGAAGTGACGTGGGTTCGAGTAATCGCAACCGAGTTGCTTCTGGAGCGACCTCCAAGGCACGATTTGAGCCGGCTTCCCAGACGCCTATCGCGAGAATGAAGCACCCGTGATCGAGCGGTGGGAGCGAAAAGCCCTCGACGCGGCGATGCACGCGGCAACGCTCGAGCCAGAGAATGGCGAGGCCCGCAATCTCGTCAAGGATCGCCGCGCCCGATTGCATAAGCTGGCCTCTGGACGATGAGGATTGATCCCGGCGGAACAATTCCGCCGCGATTGCGCTGACGTTACCAAAAGCCGACAGAAAAATGCGCACTGCCAAGGCAGCCTGTCGGTCTCAAGAGCGGAGTTCAGACCAGCGGACCTCGCCGTCCTTCCTCCACGCGTGGTTCGAGTTCCTAGGCCACCGCCCAGGAGGCCACCGGCCAGGCCATGCACCAACGAGCGGGACAAATGGGGAAAATAGGCACCAAGGGCTTGGTGGGTCAAGGCCCCGGCAGGCATCCACGATTTGGCACCAAAGACTCGCGGGGACTGTCTCATTTCAGCCCCGTGGGCGGATCGGCAAGTTGACAGTTGGGCTGGCCTGGAAAGCTCTCCCCCGGTGAAATGCGGCGTTACTGGATTTCACCACCGTTGCCATGGAGGGCTCACGCATGTTCAAGCTACCGGTCCGCACTTGGGTCCGCAACGCCGCCGCTGTGTTCTCGGGTCAGTACGGCTCTGTGACTGGGCAAGCCCAAGATTCGCAGTGCAGCCGCGAGACAGTCTATGAGCATGCCCGCAAGGTCGAAGAGCGGCTGGCCGAGGCGTCCAGTGACAAGTCTCGGCTCGCCGAACAGGAGGCCGAGATCCAGCAACTCCAGCGGAGAGTCACCGAACTGGAGGCTCGTGCCCAGCAACCAGTCGCCCTGGACCCAGTCAAGCAACGGAAGTTCGCCACGGTTGCCTCTGCGCTGGGGTTGAGCCTGCGTCAGACCGAGGATCTGTTCCAAATCCTCTTGCCCGCGGGTCAGGCACCGGACCATTCAACCATCGGCCGTTGGGTCAAAACCGAGGCGAAACGGGCCGCAAAGGTCCTCCAGGTGCTCGACCAAAAGTGCGCAACCGAGGTCCAGACCTTAGCTCTCGATGAGATCTTTTTTGGGGGCGGCCGACCTTGGTCGGCATCGAGCCGACGAGCATGACCGCGGTCTTTTGTCACAACGCCAACGACCGCAAGGCCGCGACGTGGCAGCAGCAGTTGACTCCTTTTAAGAATCTCGAGTTCGTGATCTCCGACGCTGCCAAAGGGATTGCAACGGCCCTCCAGCAAACTGCCCAATTGCGGCGCGCGAGCGACCCCTTGGCGTCCGCTCTGGGCCACGGGCTGGATCTCTTCCATACGACTCAAGAGGCTCAACGAGTGTTGACACAAGCGTGGCGTGCAGTGGAGCCGCTTTGGGACCAGGCCCAGACCTGCGACGCCCAGGTTCAGCGAGACAAAAAGCAAGGAATCGACGCGCGGGGTTCGGCTTGGGTCGCCCGTACTGCCTGGTCCAAAGTGATTGAGGCGTTTGAACCGGTGGAACGCGTCGAATCGGCCTGGGACCGTTGCCGCACCGCCTTCGAGTTGTTCCGGCCCGATGGGCAACTCAATGATCGTCTCTGGGCGGAGGCCCAGATCAAGGCTGGCTTGAGCGAACTGACCGGACCCGAATGGCGCAAGGTCAGAAACTTCCTCACCGACCCACGCAGCCTGGCCTTCTTGGATCGAATGCACCAGCGTCTTGCAGCGGCTGAACCGCGAGAGGAATGGCGCGAGGTACTGGCTTGGCGGTGGTGGAGACGGCATGGCGGCTCCTCCAATCCAGGGCCGAGTCCTTTGGCCATGATGGCTTATGCCGTGGCCATGCACCTACCACTGGAGGATGCCGAGCAAGCGGCTTATGACCGGATCACGGCCATCCTCCAAGACACGGTCCGAGCCAGCAGCGCGGTAGAATGCATGAACAGCGTACTGCGGATGCAGCAATCCCGTCACCGCCGGATGACCCAACCGATGCTCGATCTGAAGCGCCTGTATTGGAACTGTCACCCATTCCGATCCGGTCCCCGGAAAAAGCAGTGTCCGTACCAAGCCTTGGGTTTGGGATTACCCACGTACGACTTCTGGACACTCCTTCAATCCGACCCGGACGACTTGACGCAAGAACTGTCAACTACAACGACAGCTGCGTGAGACAGTCCCGACTCGCGCTCGCATGGAGATTTCTTTACCCAGGCTTCCCTTTTAGCTTAAGCGAACGTGCCTTGCCAAAGCCTATTAGATTTTCCGAAGAAATCGCCATGCTTGGTGACATACTAAATATAGCGGGACGGGTCCTGAATATAGGCAACCGGTCCTCAAGATCGGGTAAGGCTCGGTCTGTGGTAATCCGGCTATCGGTGTCAGGCAGTAGCCGGCGGGGGGCGGTCCGCCCACGACCTGACCCCGCTGGTCTCGGAGTCGGGGGACGTTCGTCGCGACGCGTGGGGCGGGAGAACATGACCAGTATTCAATAAAGCCGAAGGCCAGGAAGCTGGCGGCGATTGAAAAGCTCCAAAACGAAGCCAAATTGCTCGGTTGTTAGACATTGTCAGAGTATGACTTAGGTCAAACCAGGGGAGAATCGAGCAGGCGAACGAACCCGATCTCCGAGGGTCGGTTGAAAGTGGGCGGCAAGCGGCTGCTTGGAGACCACAAGGAGGTACAGGAGGAATCAGTGAACCGTTTTCCCGCTCTGTTCCTTTTGATTTCAAGGCCTTACCTCCTTGTGAACCTCCCGGTGAAAACCCCGCTTGCGGGGTCGCTCCTTGTCGTTCGTCTGATTACACGTTGGTCCCTGATCATTCGACTTAGAGGCAGACCGGGAAGCTCTTCGTAGGGTGGGTGCAACCCACCAATCCCCTGGAAAAAAGCGGTGGGTTGCACCCTACAATTGTCAAACAGGCCTTTTCGATTGCCTCTTACCCTCGTGGTGATGAGTGGGTAATGTCAACTGAATCTGATAAAGACCGAGCCGGCGTCAAAGAAAAGCGCCAAAACGAAGCCAATCCTGGATCGAAGCAAGATGTTTCAGCATAAGGATTTGAAAACGGTTTTCGGGAAATTCGCCGCGGCGAACGAAGCCAATCCGGAGTCGGTCGGGATGAAAAGACAGGTCGGGCAGCCATGCCGGAAGCCGCCACGACGGGGGTACCGGGTGTGCGGGATCGGGCTGCCCGGACTCGTACGCAATGGGCTTGGTGGGCGACGATAAAGCGCCTGAACGAAGCCAAGAATTCGAGTCGCAACCCATTGTTTATTAGCGTAACGTCCGATGGCTTAGATCTTCCGTGAATCAATGATCAGTTCTCGAATACGTGATGGTCGGGGCGGACGAGTTCGAGCTGAGCAACAAGCGCCGGGTATTCTTGCTCGAGGCTGGCGAAACGTTTCTTCGCCGAGCGGTAGGTCTCGAGGCGGCGGACCAGAAACGGTGAAGCGAAAACCAGGGCGAGCAGCGGGGCCAGGAAGCTCGGAAAGGGAACGTGAACCGTCGTGAAGAAGATCACGACCAGGCCAATCCAGGCCGCGACGGCGAGCGGAATCAGCAGGATCATGCTGTTCCAGAGGCAGTACTCCCACGGCGAGGCTTGATTGCGAAACAGTTGCTCGACGAAACGCTTGGGGTACTGGGTGCGAAAAACCCTGAGGCGGTAAACACCGTGCGGAACAAGAAAGGAACTTCCCATGTGCGGATGGTTGCGGAGGAAGCTGTCGTCCTCTCGAAAGGCGTATTCCGAGCCCGCGAAGATGAGCCGGCCGGTGGGCACATGAAATTCGTCGATCGTCTCGGACTCGACCGCACAACGTTCGAGTTCCCTGGGAACCCGCTCACCGATGTAGGCGTGGAGCAAATAGCCGCCATCTCCATCCACCGAGATCCAGCAGACCTTGCCTTCCCGATCCAGCCGTTCAAGGATCTCGCCGGAGCCAGCCAGGAACGAGCGTTCAAAGTCTTGAGGAAGCGCACCGGGATCGAACAGGAGCAATGACGACGCGTCTGTTCCCGCCTCGATCACGTACCGCATGACCCTGGTCCTGGCCCCTTTGATCTGAAGGTTCGCCGGGTCGAGGGTCGTCGGCAAGGTCGAACCGAACTCTCGCCTCTCACGGTAACCCTCTGATACCCGCACGGTCAAACGTGCACGCGTATAATGAAGACGCGAACACAATGTCTGGCGATGAGAGCGAGAGACGGTTTCATGACGACGGCAACCGAGGTCTGGAGAATCCCCATCGCTGGGATGACTTGCGACCACTGTGTGCGCACGGTGAGCCAGGCCCTCAGCGCGGTGCCGGGTGTCGAATCCGCCAGGGTTGATCTGCCGGGTGCCCGGGCCGAGGTGACCGTGGATCCCTCTCGCGCTGACCTGGAGAGCTTACGCACCGCCGTCGAAGCAGCCGGTTACTCGGTTCCCGGCGCGAACGGGAGAAAGAACGGGCCCGGGGCCGCCCAGTCCGCACCGACGACTCAACTTGTGACAATCGGTTCGATACCCCGCCAGGCGCCCTTGACTGAGCCGTCGCCTGAGAGGCCCACCACCGAGGCCTCGGGAGGCAGCGAGGAGTGGGACTTGTCGATCGGAGGCATGCACTGTGCCAGTTGCGTGGCGCAGGTAGAAGCTGCACTGGGCAGCGCGACGGGGGTTCAAGAAGCCCGCGTCAATCTTGCGACACAACGGGCGACGGTGTCTGTTGATCCCGGCCGCGCCGACTTCGACCAGCTCATATCCTCTGTGACCAAGGCCGGCTACACGGCCCGGCGGCAGACGCTGTCGTTCGGTGCGCAGGCCGCCGAGCAACTCCGCCGCGAGCGCGGGAAGAGGTGGCTTACTGGAGGAAGCGGCTTCAAATCGGGATCGTTGGCGTCGTCCCGCTGATCTTGCTCGGAATGGGCTCAATGTTCCTGCCGGCTATCGAGCACGCAATTTGGGCCGGCTGGTGCATGTTCGGTATCGCGGCAATTTTGCAGGTTTACATTGGCGCACCCTACATTCGCGGGGCCTGGCAACGCCTGCTTCAACGCTCCTCCAACATGGATACCTTGATCGCCCTGGGGACCTCGACGGCGTTCCTCTACAGTACAGTTCACTTGCTGCTTGGGCACCTGCACCAGGCTCATTTCTTCATGGACGCCGGGATCATTCTGACCTTGATCACACTGGGCAAGTTCCTCGAGGTCCGCTCGCGGGGGACGGCCGCGGAGGCCATCGAGCGGCTGATCGACCTGGCTCCCGCGACGGCGCGGGTGATCCGCGAGGGGAGAGAGCAAGAGGTTCCCCAGGCCGACGTCCGGTTTGGTGAACGAGTGCGGATCCGGCCGGGTGAGACGATTCCCGTCGATGGCGACGTGGTCGATGGCGAATCGAGCGTGGAGGAATCGATGCTGACCGGTGAGTCGATGCCGGTCGAGAAGCGGCCGGGCGACCGCGTGACCGGTGGATCCCAGAATGGCGACGGGACCCTGGTCGTCGAAGCAAAGCGCCTGGGTCGGGAGAGTGCTCTGGAGCAGATGGTTCGCCTGGTGCTCGAAGCTCAAGGCACGAAGGCCGGGGTCCAGCGGCTGGCGGACCGGATCGCTTCCTATTTCGTGCCGGTCGTGCTCGTGGTCGCCCTGGCGACTTTGGCTGGCTGGGTTTTGATATCGCGCGATTGGAGCCAGGCCGTTCTGAACGCGGCAGCCGTGTTGATTATCGCTTGCCCGTGCGCTTTGGGTCTGGCCACCCCGATGGCGGTTGCCGTGGCCACTGGCCGAGGCGCCCGAGCCGGGCTGTTCGTTCGCAATGCCTCGGCCTTTGAGCGGATGGATCGGCTCGCCACCATGGTGTTCGACAAGACAGGAACTCTTACCGATGGTAAGCCCCGCGTCGTGGAGACGCTGACCTTGCCCGGCTGGGATCGCGAGGGGCTGTTGAGAGTCGTCGCGGCCGCCGAGGCAGGCAGCGAGCACCCCTTGGCTCGCGCCCTGGCACCGTTCGCTGGCGATCAGGAAGTTCGTGACTTCCGGGCCGCCCGCGGCTTGGGCGTCACTGCCCGTGTCGCCGGCCGGACGGTCCTGGTCGGTTCGGAGCAGTACCTGGCAAGCGCGGGCATCGAGCAAGGTCCCATCGAGGCCGCCGCGCTCGCTTGGGAGCGCCAGGCATTCACCGTTCTGCGGGTCGCCATCGATCGCCAGGTGGTCGGAGCCGTCGCTCTCGCCGACACACTCAAGCCGCACGCCAAAGAGGTTGTCGTAAAGCTCCAAAGACAGGGTGCCAGCGTGGTCCTGCTAACCGGGGACAACCCCCAAACCGCCCGGGCCATCGGCGCCGCGCTGGGCCTGACGGACGAGCAGATCAAGGCCGGCGTCCTGCCGGACGGCAAGGCGGCGGTAATCGAGTCCCTCAAGAAGCAAAGCCGAGGCCGGCGGGTGGCGATGGTCGGCGATGGATTGAACGACGCCCCTGCCCTGGCCGCGGCCGATATCGGAATCGCCCTGGGAACTGGAACCGACCTGGCCAAGGCCGTGGCCGACATCGTGATCGCCACTGGGGACCTCCGCGTGGTGCCGCGCCGCGCTACGACTGGGACGCTCCACGCTCACGGCAATCCGTCAGAATCTCTTCTGGGCATTTGCGTACAACACCTTGGGCATTCCACTGGCGGCCCTCGGTTTTTTCGGAAGCTACGGGCCGGTGATCGCCGCGCTCGCCATGTCGCTCAGCTCGGTCACGGTCGTGATCCGCTCGAGCTTGCTGGCCAAGCTCGACCTAGATCGCTAGGATCGTCACCTCGAGCTTCCGTGCCGGGACCTCACAACACATCGGGTTCGCAAGGGCGTGGCTGGAATGAGTACAGAGCATCAGCCCCTGAAAAGCCGCATCGTGTCGCTTGATCAGTTCCGCGGCTATACGGTGGCCGGCATGCTGCTGGTCAACTTCATCGGCGGGTTCCAGGCGGTCGGGGCTGTCTGGAAGCATCACAACACGTATTGTAGCTATGCAGACACGATCATGCCGCAGTTTTTCTTTGCGGTTGGCTTCGCGCTGCGGCTGACCTTCCTGCGGCGTTTGAGAACCCAGGGCGCGTGGCCCGCGACTCGCGCCGCGATGGCACGAAGTCTGGGGCTGATCCTGCTTGGATTCGTGATCTATCATCTCGATGGCCAGGTGAAGTCTTGGCAAGAGCTAAGGCACCTGGGACTGCACGGTTTCGTGGCCCAGGCCTTCAAACGCGAGCTCTTTCAAACTCTGGTGCACATCGCGCCTGACTTCGCTTTACGTCCTTCCCGTTATTGCGGCCGGAACGTCTACCAGGGTGGCCTTCCTCATTGTCTCGGCCGCTCTGCACCTGGCGCTTTCACGCTGGTTCTACTTCCATTTTGCCTGGGGACTTCCGGTCATCGACGGTGGCCCGCTCGGCTTCCTGACGTGGTCCATTCCCTTGCTGGTTGGCTCGCTGGCTTACGATGTCGCCGCCGCCACCGTCAACCCGGGAGAGGATCAAGTAAGTCCGATTCCAAAGCTTCTGGCGGCGTCAATCGTGCTCATGGGGATGGGCTACTTGCTATCTTGTCTGGGCGGGTCTCACGCCGCGCCGCCTTTCGTTGAGCCGGCCGAGGGGACCTCGGTGAATCTCTGGACGATGAGCCAGCGCACGGGCAGCGTCTCTTATCAGACGTTCGGGGCGGGCTTCTCGTTAGCCGTTTACGCTCTGTTCGTGTTGCTTTGTGATCAGGGTCGCCTGCGTGTGGGGGTTTTTCGGACCTTCGGTCAGAACCCCCTCGCGGCTTACGTCGTGCATCCCATGGTCGCCGAGGCCATCAAGCCGTACACGCCGCGCGACTCGCCGTTTTGGTACGTAGCGGCCGGCTTTCTGCTCTATTTTGCGATCTGCTATCTGCTCATTCGGTACCTGGAGAGGAACGACATCTTCCTGCGGCTTTGACCGTCGCAGCCATTCGTACTCCAGCGAGGGATCGGAGCACCTGACTTCCCTTCCGAGTCGACAGGCATCGGGCTCACAAGCCTGAAGCGCAAGCGAAACCTGTCGTGCCGCCATCGGCGGCACCCTCGCGTCCCGTGAACTTTGGTTCGGGAAGACCTGGTTTGGATCGCTCTTATCCTTCACTTTGGGGTCTGGTGACGCGTGTCCGCGGCCGTAATGCCTTTGGTGCTCCTTGCCCGCAGCGAAGCTTGGCCCGAGAGGCTTCGACCTTATCTTTGGTGACTTGCCATGTCGGGTCTTCCCGTCGTGGTACTGATCCCGTTGGGGAGACTTCAAACGTCCCCGATACCCCTCTTGGCACGCGGCACCTTGTTCTTACACGACCCGTATCGTCCCACTGGAGACATCCATGGTCGTCCCAAACCAAGAGCCCAAGAAGCCTGCCAAGCCAAGAAAGCCAACCAACCCAAAGAAGCTTGCCAAGCCCGGCAAGTCAAGTGAGCGGTCATTTCCCGTCCCCGTCCCCGCTTCGGCAGCGGCGCTTCAGATCATCAACCCAGACGCGGCCGGAATCGACGTTCATTCCAACATGCATATGGTCTGCGTCCCAGCGGACCGCGACGCCAACCCAGTCCGCCAGTTCGGCGCCAACACCGCCGATCTTCAGAAGATCGTCGCGTGGTTGAAGAAGTGCCGCATCAAGACGATCGCTTTGGAATCCACCGGTGTCTACTGGATCGCCCTGTTCGAGCTTATTGAGTCGGAGGGCTTCGAGGTCAACCTGGTCGAACCGGGGCAGCTTTCGCGTTGCGGTGCCCCCAAGACGGACGTACTCGACGCGCAGTGGATCCAACGGTTGCACTCCTATGGTCTCTTGCGTGCGTCGTTTCGGCCTCCGGATTCGGTGCTGGCGCTGCGTGCCTACTGGCGGCAGCGGCAGATGCAGGTGCGCTACGCCGCCGGTCACGTCCAGCACATGCAGAAGGCCATGGAGCAAATGAATGTGAAACTGACGGAAGTCGTCAGTAACATCACGGGAGTGACCGGTATGTCGATCATCGGCGCCATCCTGGAGGGCCAACGCGATCCGGTCAAACTGGCCCAATTGCGGGATGAGCGATGTCAGCACAGTGAGCAACAGATAGCCCTTGCGTTGGAAGGAACGTGGCGGCCCGAACATCTCTTCGAGCTTCGGCAGGCATACGAGTTGTACCTGTTCCATCATCGACAGATCACCCAGTGCGACCAGCAAGTCCAGGCAGAGCTAGCCAATTTCCCCAACCGGGCCGGAGAGAAGACTCGCACTGTCAAGCCGAGGAAGCGCGGGCGCAAGAGCAACGATGTCCGGTTCGAGGCAACGGGCCCGTTGTTCAAGGCCTTGGGCGTGGACCTGACCTTGATCGAGGGGATCGACGTGGGAACGGCCCTACTGATATTGGCCGAGATCGGCGTGGACGTCAGCCGCTTCCCCACCGAGAAGCACTTCGCCGGTTGGCTGCGGCTGTGTCCCCCGCAGAATGAGAGCAACAAGACCAACAGATCCCGCCGTAATCGGAAGGGGACTAGCCGAGTGACCATCGCATTGCGGATGGCTGCGCAGTCGGTGGGCAGGACAATGACGCCGTTGGGCCTGTTCTACCGCCGCATCCGTAGCCGCATCGGCGGCCTCGGAGCAATCAAGGCGACGGCGCACAAGCTGGCGTGTTTGGTCTACCGGATACTCAAGTACGGCCAAGAGTACGTAACGCAGTCGATGGAAGACTACGAGGCCAAGGTGAAGGACAATATGTTCAAGGCGCTGAAGCGGAAGGCCGCGGCGATGGGCTTCCAACTCAGTCCGCTGTCCACGCAGTAGGTAACTCGATCGAGGCGGTCGCCATCGTGCGACGGGCCTGTGGCCATGCACAACGCTGAAAAAACCAGATCCTCCGGCATCGGTTGACGAGACTGGGGGCCAGGGGGGAGTGTGGGAATCGCCCAACACTCGAGGCAGAAACAGCGGGGCGCCGCCGACCGACACCCGGAACGCGGGGCGGGAGTTCATGGGGAGGGGATTCAACAAAACATATCATTCAATACAATTCGCTTGCGCTTTAGGTTTGTTGAAAGCTTTCAATAAAGCATATCATTTAGAGCCCTTCGCTTGCGTTTTTGATGTTGCGCTATTTTTCCAGGTTTCCCCAGGATTGGTATTGGCGAAAATGGCGAGACTCTTCACAACGGCCAGATCATTGGAATCTCTCCAGCCGAGGAAGGAGCCTCGCCATGATCATGGTCGCCGAATCGGTCCCGAGTCTCAAGAGGTGGATCTCGACCCTCGGACTGAAGGATAGTGCCAAGCTCCTGGTGATCCGTATGGTCGTCACGTTCCTGCTCCACGCTGGGAGAATGTCCTGTTTGCGGGCGGCTGGGACTGTGCGCAGCGAGACTCGACACCGGGCTCAGATCAGTCGCTTCCTGGCGAGGCCACGTTGGAGGAAACTCGATATCAACTCGATCTTGCGACAGACGCTGCTGGAGCGAGAGGCCTACGACGGCCTGTTCGTGTTCATCATCGATGCCACGTTGGTCAGTCAGGCAGGAAAGAAAACGGAAAACACCTACAGCACCGGCAATCGTCAACGACGGCCGCGCAAAGGGCGTCGCTACGGCAAATACAAGCACGCTCAGAAGAACTGCCACAGCTTCACGATGGGCCTCTTGGTCACCCCATCGGGCATGCGGATTCCGTTCTGTAAACCCTATCATGCACGTGAGTATTGCGAGAAACACGGTCTGGTACACCGCACCACAGCCGAGGCGGCAGCCGATCTCATTGGCGAACTGCCGCTGCCGGAAGGGACGCGCGTGATCGTGCTCGGTGATACCGCGTATGACTCCGAAGATGTCCGCGATGCTTGCGGAAGCCGCGGCTACTCATGGATTTTTCCGAGCAACCCTGAGCGCGTCTTGGCTGGCCCGAGAGGGAAGCGGCCCAAGGTGCGTTCGCTCCTGAAGGATTGGTCGACGTGGTCACGGCAGACCATCAGGCTTGCTCCGGGGCAAGGCCCATACGCCGTGTATCGGCGTCTGTCGCCGCATCGGATCGGGCCGAAAGCGAAACCTCGGGCGTACTACGCCCACCAGGAAAGACAACGGGTGCACTCGGTCGGCGAGGTCCGTCTCGTCTTTTCGACAACCAAGAAAGATCTCAAAGCTGCCACTCCCGACGACGTGAAAATCCTGATGACGAACGACCTGCGGCTTTCCGTGCGAGACGTGATCGAGTTGTACTCGCTGCGTTGGCAGATCGAGTTGTTTTTCAAGGAACTCAAGTCGACGCTGGGCTTCCACCAATATCAGTTTCAGGCATTTGAACCGGTGGAAGGCTGGACGGAGCTGGCGCTCACGGCGTTCATCTACCTGGAATGGTATCGCGTGCATCAGATGTCCCGACGCGACCTGAGCGACGACGAGAAACGCTGGTGGCAGCATCAGCGAACCTATGGCCTATGCCAAGCGGTCCGACTGGCCAGCGAGCAGAATGAATTACAGTTCATCGCCGATCGTCTGGAAACGACTGGAGGGATACGCGCATTAAAACGCATCGTCCGCAACAGTTTCCCAAAGGAGTACCGGGCCGCGTGACTTACTCAGTCCAAAAGAGCGCAACATCAAAACTTGCGCTACAGG
>CAVXCB010000031.1:0-192645 GCA_963760085.1 uncultured Planctomycetaceae bacterium | reverse complement strand
CGGTTTCAAGCTGCGCCATCGCGAACACCATTGTTTTGTCATTTGAAATTTCATGATTTATTGGCCCTTCTCAAGGAAGGCTTGCGCCTGCTGTGTAGTCATTTCGAAGTAACGCAAGCCCTGATGACTTGGATTGGGATCCGGCCCCACGTTGTAGTCATGCCGCATTTGTTCGAGTAGAAGTTGTTCGATTGGGGAAACGTAGTGCAGACCAATCCGTCCTTTGAATCCTTCTGCGATGCTCAGGTTGATAGCAGCACCGATTAGTATGCCACCGACGCCCCTGTAAGTTGGGGGCTTTTGTAGATCTGGTCGATTCCATGGCGCCGTTTCCAGGAATTCGACATATACTAGCGGCTTCGCTTTCTGCTTTTCCAACCTTGCGGATTTTGTAAGATTAACGATCATAAGGCCTTGGACGGTCGTCCCGACAGACGATGAAAAGCCTGGGTAAGCGAAGATCCCTCGAAAAACCTCTGCCTTTCGTCTCCAGTCCCAATGCTTATTCTGAGGCCATTTTTCGCGTGGAATACCTAGCTTTTCGAGTCGCTCTTTCGAGTGCCACGGCCTCCAGTCAGTTTCCCATTGCTGTAAATGTTCTTCCTCAATTTGCGTCTGAAAAGCTCAGCCGCAACGGCATCGCCAGTCGAAACTTCCACGAGATAAATGGCGGAGCTTGTGGCCTTCATAAGAGCATCAACTCCGATTTCTCCCGGCTGGCTTCATTCTTCGAGGACGAGTTTGTCACCCTTCAGGACCCTATCCTCGACCAATCGGGACAGACGTAACGCCTGTCTGATCACGGCTGTTTTGCTTAAGTCTTTTCGGCCAGCAAGATCCTCGAGCACGTTCATCTCTTGCTCGGTCAGATTGAGCGTCATAGTCCGTTTCGTCATTGGGCACCTCCTTAGCACCTCCAGTCAGCAGAATATAGCTCATTATCAGCCAACCGTCAACCAAAAATAGGCTGTAATTTATAGCTGATAAACAGCTATTGACCGGCTAAATTATAGCTATTATATGGGGAGGTCGACGGACAGATTCAAAATCTTAGTTCGACAGGAGAATCAACGTGGACAGTCCAGGAAGTCTTCAGCAACAGTTAAGAAGTCGAAATTTTCTTTGCAGCCGAAAGCAAGCGGGATCCGCTTAGTGTCAGCGTCTCCCGACAAATCACCGTAGCGGAATTCCTGCGGATTGCTGTCCTCAGAGCGGAGTCGAAGAACTGGTCGAGGTTTTCCGCGAAAATGCGGAGGAACCCGCTCGATCGATCTGCCATTCTGTTCGAGCGGCTGGACGTCGAATTCTCCTTACTACATGTTTCTCGCCCAGGAAGAATCGCGACGACGGTTGAGTACAACGGCAGCTCTCGGGAGCGACCCTTGAGGCCAAGCGCGACGATAGAGCGGATAATTGAATGGGCGATCGGACTCCCACGGCTTCAAACTCGACGGGAAACCGGAGCGACTTCCAGATCAAACATGACGGTCTCGTTCTGTCGCCTGACACGACCTCGGCCAGATCGTTCATAGGGAAAAAGCCGTGAAGCTCGACCTTGTCTTCAAGGTCAAACCGCAGGGCTGAACGGTGCAACCAGACGAGGCAGCGCTACGCCGGGATCTTGCCGGCGTCGCGTTCAATGTGGGCGAGCGGCGTGGAAAATGGTCGCTCGCAGGACTCAAGTTTCCATATGCGCTTTTTCGCATACCGCCGCGGCACGGTCGGTCGGGCCTGAATATCTTCTCCTGAGATCAGAATGCAGCGGCTATTCCGGAATCGCGCCGACCTCGCAACTATGGAACGGTGGAGGAGACCGTCCTCTAGATGAATCTCATGGACCGCGCGACGCGCAAGGAGTGATGCTTGCGTTCAAGAACTGGGGTTCCTGTCTTTACCATCCCATCGACTGACTCGCGCGGAACTCATGGTATCGTGCAGGATCCGAATACCCCGACAAGTTATGGACACCAAATAAGGAAATCGTGTTTTTGCTGGAGACTGTTTATGACCTCCTCCATCGTATCGGAATATTTGGGAGCGAATCTTCCCTCCGGCTCGCTTAACGTGCCGTCGTCGTTTATGGACTCGAAGTCCTTCGACAATTGCGTGAACGAGGTGGCGGCGAAAAAGAAAGCGGCGGCTTCCTGTTGGGTCTGCGGACAAGAGACCGTTGTTCAATTAGAGCTTTTGTAGCGTACGAGACCGTCCATCCCCAAGCGTTGCAGGGGAGCATAGTCTTTGACGGTTCCAAAATGGATAAGGTTTGGACAATTTGCCGCGAGATGGGGTTACAGGTCGTAGCAGATGTTCACACACATCCATTTGGTTTTGCTCAAAGCTCTATCGATCGGGCGAATCCCATGATTCCCGAGTGTGGACATCTCGCTATCATAGTTCCGAATTTTGCCGATAGAGATTATTTGCCGGATTCGATAGGGATTCACGGTTTCCGCTGGTACAGAGCGGTCGGGATTACACCAGGCAGGGACAGGACTGTTTTTTCCCGTAGCAGGTTTTCCAGCGAAGCCGAGCATTGAACACGATCTGACCCGCAGCACTGCTGATGCGCTGGCGAATCCAGTCAGCCTCGATGAGGCGGGCGGATGGCAGGTTAGACAGGGCGGCGCAAGGGTTTCAATTCGCGTTATGAAGTATCTGGCGGTTGGGCTCAAGCTGCACTGCTGACGATTGCAGAATGTGGGGTTCGAATGTTTCGCGGTGGAGTGTACTTGCTCGGCAAGCTAGATCTACCAGTAGCGATTGGTTGGCAATCAAACCTGCCCCTGGGCGAGGTACTGAAAAAGACGGGATGCCGGTCGGATATTCCGCCTGCGCACGCTATCTCCCTACACCTGGGTCATCGAAGTGAACGCGACGCGCGTCTCCGATGTTGGGCCGAGGCGCGGGCCAGATGATTTCGGAAGTGGCTTCGCCGCCAGTCTGATAAAAATCAATTTCTTGTGGGAGGTGCTGATCCGCTTCGCCGCCGGGCAATGAAATGGCCACACGATGGAGCGACCAATGCTGGTCAATGGTGCAGTTCGCATCGGCGAGAGCGACAAGGCTGAATTGAAATCCGCTGGATGGGCAGTCAACTGCCAGCGGAGGTGTCGGGATTTGCGCCCGCCAAAGTTTTTCGGCCACCGCCGCCTCTGGCGGTCGCGCGGCAACGTCCGGCAGGACGAATCGTTCCAGCGGCAATGGAGAAGCACGCAGTGCCTCCGCCAGGCGAAACGTGAGCGGGCATCCGGAAACACTTCGCGCGCGGCATCGCGCGCGACGTAGGTATCCGCCTGCGCAAAATGCAATTCAACTTCGTACAGTGTGCCTTGCGGATTCCAGAGCGCGGCTGCGCGGGCTTCGGCGACGACTTCCAGCCGGTCATGCCAGGTGCGTTCGCACAGCGCGCCGAGCGCGCAGAGACCTTGTTCGTAAAACTCCAGCAGCTCGCCGGGTTCATGGCTGGCTCGTTCCAGTTTCATACTAAAAAACGATCAACGAAGTTCAGATAACCCTGTCGGCCGCTTTGCTTGGTATGCCGCGCAACGGAATTGGAAAGCTCGCGGAGACAGTCCACGATTTTTTCCAGCGGCACCGGCGAAATCTTTTCCGCCCAGCCATCGGACGGCCACCGCGTCCCAGCCGGAATCGCACGCGGCTTTCACCGCTTCGAATACCGTGGCCTCAAGCCCGGTCAACGTGTGTGGTTTGGGCGCGTGCCCGCGCGATTCAGCCCGGTAGAGCTGATACGCGGCATCGTAGGCGTGCAACGCGGCGTAGTCGCTCATTTCCCGGTTCGCGCGCCAAATTTGCACCACGCTGAATTCCAGATTTTGCAGCACGTCGAGATTGTCGTCGGTCCATTTCATAAAATGATTTTCACAGTGATTCGTAGTCCTTGGCGAATAGGGTTTCGTCCAGTTGCTTCACTTCACCATAGGCGTCGCGCGCGGCGGCCAGTTCCTCGCCCAGGCCGGCCAACGCTTCGGCCACGCGTCCGTCACTTTCGCGCCAGCGCCGGAAGACTTCCTCGGCGAATTCGTCGCTGCCGAAGCGTTCGCCCAGCACCAAACCGGTTTCGCCGACGACCAGCTCAAACAGATTCAGTTTCTCCTGGAGAATTTCCAGCAAATGTTCCTGCAGCGTGCCGGCCTGCACGAAATTATAGATGTGGACGGGTGCTGCTGGCCGAGGCGATGCAGACGTCCAATGCGCTGCTCGATTTCCATCGGATTCCATGGCAGGTCGAAGTTCACGAGGCGATGGGAGAACTGCAGATTGCGGCCCTCCGTGCCGCTGTGCGTGAGCAGCAGCGCGCCGCCGCGCTTGCGAAATTCTTCGGTGATCGGCTGGCGTTCCGGCGCGGGCGTCGCGCCGTTGATGACAAAAGTGTCACGCCCGCGCCGCGCAAAAACTCGGCCAGCGCCGCCTGCGTTTCCAGAAATTGCGTGAAAATCACCACGCCGCCTTCCACGTGCGTGAGCGGCGGAATCAACTCGCATTTGCGCCGCCAACTGTTTTCGAGCGGCGCCTGCTCGCGCCAGGCGCCGGCAGCATGCTCCGTCCGGGAACTTTTTCGAGCGCCGCGCGCCATGCCGCGGGACTGCTGCCGGCGGTTTGCAACAGCAACCGGCCCCAGAGGCTGGACTGGCTGGCGGCTGAGCTGCGAAAGGCAGCGCGCGGAATTCCGTCTCCCATTGCTGCCAGAAGGCGCGCTCGGCCGCGTCCGGCTCAAACAGCACCGTCTCGGCGCGGCGCGGCGGAAGTTTCAGGCCGGCATTGGCGCGGGTGTTGCGGATCATCACCTGGCCGAGCAACCGGCGCAGTTCCTCCGGCTCGCGCGGCTGGCGCGGGCGTTTCGGATCGATGAACCGCGCGCGAAATTCCTTGGGGGCGGGCAATTGCCCCGGCTGGAGCAGCGTGACGAGGTTGTAGAGTTCTTCGAGCGAATTCTGCACCGGCGTGGCGGTGAGCAGCAGCAGAAAATGGCGCGGCAGGGCGTTGACCGCCTGCCAGGCCTGCGACTCGCGGTTGCGCAGATAATGCGCCTCGTCCACCACCAGAATGTCCCAATGCACCTGCCGGGCAATCTCAAGATGGGCGGGCTGTTTGAGCGTGTGCAGGCTGGCGACGAGGCACGGATTTTCGCGCCAGAATTTCTGCGGTGTCGCCGCGCGCCGGCAGGTGGTTGGTGGTGGCGGCGGCCGAGGCCGAATTTGTCGCTCAATTCCTCCTCCCATTGGTCCACCAGCGAGGGCACGGTGAGCACGAGAATTCGTTTCACCATGCCGCGCGTGAGCAACTCCTTGATGCACCAGGCCGGCCTCGATGGTTTTGCCCAGACCCACTTCATCGGACAGCAGCGCCCGGCCGCGCAAGGGCCCGAGCACGCGCAGCGCCGTGCGAATCTGGTATTCCAGTCGCTCGATGCGGCAGTGCGGCAGGCAAAGAAGATCGTCCGACTGGTTGGACACCCACCACAGCGCGGCGCGTTCGCGGAGGAAATAACCTGCAGGTCCGCCAGCGGAAACGTGGTTTCCTGAAAGGCCAGTGGCGGCATTTCGAAATGCACCGGCACCGGCGGCAGCGGCGGGCGCTCGTTATGACCGTTTGAAGCTTCAGATTTTGCATTGGAATTTGGCGATTTGAACTCCGGTTGGCTGCCGGATTTTTTTGCCAGCGCCGATTTGCGCGTCATCGCCTCGGCGGCTTCACGCTGACGGCGCTCTTCGGCCTTGCGCGCCATCGCCTCACGCAGGCGAGTTTCTCGGCCACGCGCTTTTGTTCTTTGCGGGCTTGTTTTTCCTGATAGCGCACCAGGTCGGCCCGCTGCGCTGCATCCATTTCACTCGTAATGCGGCCCATCGGCGAAAATTGAAAACGCAACGCCTCGGCCATCGCCAGCAAATTGTCTTCGAGCCAGTCGAACGCGGCTTCGTTTGGGCCGAACGGCGGCTCCGGTTGGCACAGGGGGAGATTCGCTTCTGCCCCGGGTTTAATCCAAAAAGCGGCGAAGGTGCCGCGATTGGCCGGGTATTGTTTCAGCCAGCGATTCATCGCCGCACGAATGGAATTACGGTGATGAGCCGATATCGCCGATTCGCGCCGGCCCTCGTGCGAGAGCTCCCAAGTCAGTTGGTCAGCGCCCGTGCAGCGGACGCGGCCGGTGGCGGCGATGGTTTTAGTCTCCGCCCGGCACCAAACAAATTCGACCTGATCTTTGATCTGATCCAACGTGACGCTCAAATCAAACAACAAGCGTCTTGGTTCACCGGCATGCGATCCAGGTAGCGTCGGCGAGACGCCCAAGTGGGCGGCCGCCATGCGCTGCAACATGACCCGGCCATTTTCAACCGCACTGCCAGAGTGTGCGAAATGTGATTCCACCAGGCGCGCAAATTCGAGGATTTCGTTGCCGAGCCATTTCCACGAATCCATGCCGGCGGGCAGTGGGAGCGGCAGCCACCGACCCGGCCGCGCGCTACCAAGATTCTGATCCGTGAAGGCCGATGCGCACCGCGCTATCGGCCAGCGGGAAGATCTTCCGGATCCGATCAGCAAGGCGCGGGTGGAAGCCGGCCATGACCTGCAACCGTCTTTCCGAGTTACGCCAGCACTTTCAAAAATCCACTCCAGCACGTGGAATCGGAATAAAACCAGTTCTGTGGAGACCAAACACCCGCGGGCTACAACCACAGACAAATCGTCAGCGCGCGCCCACTCAAACCGAAACGCGCCTGCCGGCAAATCCAGCGTGACGGTCAACCCAAATACGTGGGTTGCCGTTAGCAAGGATTCCCCGGCGTTTGCATTTAATGATTGATTTGATCCTGCCATCAGGCACAGGGTGCCACAACGCCTGTCCCGGTCGTCAAGCATCGGTTTATTTTCACCGAAGTTAACCATGCGAATCGCCGCTGCCAGGGCTGGTATTGCTGCTCAAGCTGTTGTTGTCGCTGGTGGTGACCGACGGGCGGTTCAAAAGTAAAACAGTTTTACTTTTCGCGAAATGAGATCACCGATCCTCGTCCAGCTTTGGCTTGAGCCAATTAGACAGGCAAAAAAAAGCGCCGAATTAATGGAAGATTGAAGAATTTCGGCTTTAATTTTCCCCGGAGAACCAAACACGCTGCGCTCGAAAGATTGACGGTTTCGATGCAAGCAAGGGGTCCCGATCACTCCAAATGGCGGCTCTTTGCAAGTGCCAGCGGCGCGAAGCCGATCCGGGCCAATGGTACGAGCAGGACAACGGTCAGGCACGCCGGCACCAGGAATTCCCGGGGAGGACGGGCCAGGATTACAAGAGTTCCCAGCAACGCGGCGGCCAGCAGGCTGCCACACCAGGAGATAGCGCACCACACCGGACGGAGACAGCAAACCGCGCCGAACAGGCACGAAGCGCAGCGCAGGCCAGCAAGCATTTCAGGATCAGTAGAACATCGAGAATCGCAACCGCATGATTCCCCAGCCAGTTCCAGGCCAGGCCATCCGGATCCAGGAAGGGATGAAATACGCCGATGAACGTCCAAAACAACAACGGCACAAGCAGGGGTGCATTGCTGAGCCACTTATTACCGGTCAAACCAAAGCAGAGGTTGATCGCCGCCATGCGCCAGGTGAGGAAGACCAAGCCAATCAATACAGCCGCCCGAAATCCGGGCAGGGGAGATAGCGCTTTTTCCACCGTCGAAAAATCGCCAAAACAGGGCATCAAGGCCAGTGTGGACAGCACTCCGATCCAGGACAACGCCGTGCCCAGTGCAACGCCTTCAGCATGGCCATGACCATGTCGCCGCTCGTCATTGGTCGGACCAGTAGAAAGCGCTGATCCGTGCCCCCCTGGGAAAACTGGAAACCCAGCCCAAGCCCCAAGAGCAGGTATAGCAACGGCGGCATAAAGATCAGGAAGGTGGCGAAGGCTTTCATGGCCTCCGTGTCCAGCGGTCCCCAGCCGGCCAGGCCATGGACCGCAAAGATGGCCAGCGGCACCACAGCCAACAGGATTGTGACATGGCTTCATGCCTAGCGCGAAGCGACTCCACTCAAACCACCCCTGCGCCTGCGCCGGTGTGGCAAAGCGTGAGGGCCAACTGCGCAAAGTGAACTGCAGGCGGGCAGCCAGTTTATTGAAGAGTAGTTTCCAGTCATCTCCCTGCCATTCGCCATGCCGCAGCTTTTCCAGCCCGACCCGGGCCACCGCCATCCCCAGAACAGGAACAAAAGCGGGAGGACAAACGGCGATTCAGCGATTTCGCGGTGGCCCGCCGAGAAGAGGAAAAGAAACATCACCCGAACCAGGAGCAGGAACTGCGCGAACGGCCAGGCGGCACGACCAGGATAATTTCCTGCGCCAACACCAGCATGGTCACCCAGCCAAAAACATTCTGAAAAGCGCCGAATGATTCAAAGTGAGGCATCGACACTCCGTAGTTCCAAGCCGCCCACGGGCCCGCGACCAGCCACCCGCCGAACTGCCGGTACGCGCCAGAATAGAAACGACGTTGAAACCGGCAAGGTAAACAGGCGGAGCATACAAAGCCTGGAAGATCTTTGTTTTTTGGTTCAACCCGTTATAGGTGAATAGATAAATCATGCCCGACAGCGAGAGCAACATTACCGCGAACGGCCCACCTGCAAGAAACAGGATCAACACAACCTGATAGCATCGGAGCGAAGGCTGAGCGTCGATGGACGGTGGGTTCTGACGTGCAAACTCGTCGGACGCATCCGGGCTGTTGGGGTTGAATCCGCCGACGGTCATAAGCTTGGATACACCACGATGAAGGAAGTACCGTTCCGGCTAGTGCCGACGATGGCCGCCGGTTTTTGCGCCAGAATTCCCAAGCCAAGGCTGCCGTGGGTGAGTTCATAAAGGATAATCCTATTCTGGTTTCGCGGCCGACAAGGCCACGAAGATTTCATCCAGCGACGGGGCGGACTCGGCGACCATTCGCCCGCCGAGCCGCTCGGCAGCGGCTGTGGTCTCCGCCCGCCGGCCATTGCGCACCGCGGTCCATTCCTTGCCGTCACCCGTGAGGCTGAGCACGCCCGGAAGCCGGGGCGGCGAGGATTGGGGCGCCTCGAACCGGAAGACCAGGCGGTGATGATCCTGCTGGACTTCCCTCAGCGTGCCGGCGAGCACGACCCGGCCGTTGAACATCATGGCCACGTCATCGGCCACACGCTCCACTTCGTCCAGCAAATGAGAGGAGAAAAGCCGTGCGGCCGTCGTCGGCCACCGTACGGATGATGGCCCCGAGAATGTCGCGACGCACCACCGGGTCCAAGCCCGAGCTGGGTTCATCCAGCAGCAGCAGCTCGGGCCGAACGCGACGCGATGAGCAGCCCGGTCTTGGCCATTTCGCCGCGCGACAAAGTCTGGATTTTCGCGTCGTTTTCCAGGCCGAATTGGCGGCGCAATTCTTCCGCGTAAGCGGCATCCCACTTGGATCAAGAGCCGCCGTGTAGCGGAGCAATTCGTCCACCCGTATCCACGCGGGCAGGTCACGGTTCTCAGACAAGTAACCAATCACCCAACACCGCGACGGGGTCGGTCACCGGGTCGAAACCGAAGACACGGACGGTGCCGCTCTGCGGTTTCAAGCGGCCGAGGAGATGTTTGATCAGCGTGGTTTTGCCCGCCCCATTTGCCCCGGCCAGGCCGAAGACCCGCCCGCGGCGAACCCGCAACGAGACTTGGTTGAGGGCGAGTTTGGCGCCGAACTTAGGCTCGAACCGTTGAATTTCCAAGGCCGGAGTATTGTCCGATGGGTTCATTTGCCTTCCTTTGGTTGAATGGATTGACTGCGTTCTTTGATCAAGCTTAACAATTCCTGGGGTTCCAGCTCGAGATGCCGGGCCTCCGCCAGCAGGGCGTCGATCCTTTCGCCGATAATCCTGAGCCGTTCCTTGCGGGCCAGCGGCGAACCCGTGCCGGAAATGTAGGTGCCTGAACCATGTTCTGCACGACACCTTCGCGCTCAAGCTCCAGGTACGCGCGGGCAACCGTGCTGGGATTGATCAACAACTGCTGCGCCAATACCCGGATCGGTGGAATCTCATCCCCCGCCCCCAGGCGACCCGCCGCAATCAGGTATTTTACTGATTGGCAATCTGCAGGTAGATCGGAACCCCGTCGCCGGTGGAAATGTGCAGTTGCATTGTGTATGCATACACTAATACACTTTGAACAGAGTGTCAATCGAAATATTCGGTTTCTTTTAGAGCATTTCCATAAAAGCTGTAGCGATGGGCCAAGGTCCTGACGGACAGCGGTCTTTTGGGTTTCTGGCTTCGTTTCCGCTCAGTTACAGGGTTTTTCAAACCTGCGCCTTCGCCGAAGCCTCGCCAGAAACCCAAAATCCTCGCTGCTCATCGCTACATCTTTTCTGTCAATGCTCTAATTGGATGAGTGGGGGGAAGGTGCTGGATCGGATGATTCGTTAATTCGTGTAAAACCACTTCCTCATTTAGAGCAAATTAAAAAATATTGTAGCCACTCCGTTAAAGCAAGGGGATGGAGCGGTTCTTTTGAGTTTTGGCTTCGTTTCCGCTCCGTCACAGGTCTTTTTAGACATGCTCCGTCGCGAAAGCCTCGCCAAAACATCAAAATAACTCGCTCGGAATGGCTACACTATTTTTTAAATTGCTCTAAACAACGGGCGCACCACCGGTTTGACAATGATTTGCTCCTTAATCTTCCAGCCCACCGACACCACCTCCGCCGCGATGCATATCGCCCGGTTCTTCACCAATGGAACGATCCAATTCCAAGTTGTCAGGGATCTCCCCATGTCGAACTGGAATGCGCTCTCCCATCTCATTGACCGGTTCGAATCGAAAAGGTCTCGGTCAACGCTTCCAAAACTGCCTGCGCCGATCCGGGATCTCCTGACGCGACCGCTGCAGGATCAACTCGTAACAGATCTCCCTCGGGACTGTTTCGCAACGCGAGCAATAAATCCTTCACTGCCCGGCGCCGTTCGTGTTCGTGCAGAGCGTCCAAGGCATTTTCCAATTCCGTTGCGCGCGCTTGATATGGTTGGTGGTATCCAGCAGCTTGCGAATCGCCAGCGGCACCTCCTCCGGACGCAGGGCGACCTCTTTGGCTCCAGTTTTGAGCTGTTCAACTTCTGGTTTGGCCTCCTCTTTAACTACAGGCTTGATCTCTTGGATGACGGGTTTAGCCACTTCGGCTGCCAACTTAACCTCTTTTGCCACCGGTCTGGTTTCTTTCACCAAGGGTTTGGCCTCGATGGCTGTGCTTTTAACAGGGGCTGACTTGGCCTTCGCCAACTTCACCGCCCTGGCCTGCTTTTTTCTTAATGGGTTCTTTTTTCTTCATGTTAAATTCGTTGCTCCGCTGGCTCGGTTCTTTGGCAGCCATGTTCCTTCGTCACGCCTCGCCATCCAGCCTTTTCCTCATTAACAGCACGTTTCATAATTTTCAGACAGGCTCTCAGGCCGATGTGCGGGTAGCGACGAGTTCGTCCGGCGACGCGCCCAGGCGCGCGGTACGGGCCGATTCCTGCTGGCGCTGGCCGTACATCTTCATCTGCTCATCTTCGCCCAAACGCTGGCAGACACCTCCGGCCCAACTGAGCAAGTACGTACTGTTTGGAAATACTTGCAACTGCGCGTCCAGCCGCTGTTTTGCCTCCTGATATATTTCCATCGCCTCGGCTTCATGCCCGGCGTGGCGCAGCGCGTCGCCCAGAATGACATACGCGTGGCCGTCCGCCGGGTCCGCCGCCACTGCCTGTCTCAAAAAAATAATGGCTTCCCCGGGCCTTCCCATATGGATCAAGGCAAATCCGCAATTGGCGGCGTAGTTGCCTTTCGCCGGCTCCATTTCCGCCGCCCGCCGGTAATGCTCGTGGCTCAGATCGCGCCGTCCCAGCCTTCCGTAACATAAGCCGAGAATATTATGCCCCTCAGCCGGCAGCGTTTCATTTCGTTGCTTCAACCTGACCTGCAGTCTTTGCAGAATTTCCAGGGCCCGCTCCGGTTCGTCGGCCAGGCGTTCCAAATTGGCCAGCTCGACCCATTCGTCAACCGATGGCTGAAAAAGCGGATCTGCCATCCGCTTTTCGGCAAGGCTCCGTCGTTTCTCCAAGGCGGCCTTTTGTTCCGGGGTCAGGCTGCGCGTGGCCAGCGGATTTTCCAGCGTGACGTCGAGTTTGAGGGCGGGATGCTCCGGCAGAAAAGCCCGGAAACGCATGATCTTGTTCAGATCAATCTTTAATTCCACCAACACCTGGTCGCCGCGCGCCGCCTCGCCGGGCATGGCCAGCGACATGGTTTGCACCAGATGCCGGTTTCCCTCCCTGCCGGTATATATGGGAAGATGAATCTTTGACAGGCCTTCGTTGGGAACCGAGAAACGGTCTTCGAACCTCTTGAACTTTCCTTTCGCGGGAAACGGCAGTCGCGTTCCGGCTTCCACCAGGGTCTCATATTTGTCTCCGTGGGTGATCAATCCCAGTTCCGTGCTCACAATCGGGGTGATCGGATCGTACTCCTGATAGTGCTGGTAGAAGCAGCGAACCGCCGCGCCCCGCGCCACCGCCAGGTCCAGGTCTCCCTGGTCCAGTATCTCCGCCTTCGGAAACATCCCCGACTCGCGAAAAGCATGAACGATCGAGCGGATTTCGGCAGCTCCCGCCGTTGAGCAGCACGGCGTCAATCTGGTCCGGCTTCAACGCCGCCTTTTCCAGCGATTCAAGGACCGGCGCGAAAATTGAACCCAGGTAATAACCGTCTGCCAGGGTCAGACGATGATGGCTCGAACGGTCCACCAACGGCTGCAGTAGAGTTTCAAACGCGGACTAGGTCAAATTCGCCCTTAATTTTCTTGGTGGTCACGCCCGCGTCCGACAGTGTGAACGCTTCCACCGCCCAGGCTTGCTTTAAGATTCGCCGGTTTTGGCATTTTTGCCGCTCGCGCGGGCCTTTTCACAAAGCCTTTCTTTGAGCTGACAAGCGGTTTCCTTCAAGTGCCAGCGCAGGTCCCGCTTGTCGCGCTCTGAAAGATTTTCGATTCTGCAGGCCGCCCGCCGGCACACTTTGGGCAGCAAGATTTCATGGACCAACAGCAAATCCAGGTTGTCCCCGCCCAGTCGGGCGTAATTGCTGATGGCCAGGTTCTCGATGAGCAATGACAGCGGCGCCTTCTTATCATCGCGTTGAACCCGGAGAATGGAGATGTCACACGTTCCACCGCCAAAATCAAAGACCAGAATATTTTTAGGCGATGACAGGTCAAGCCGGTCAATGGCCTGGCTGTTGACCAGGTCAAGAAAGGCCGCATTCGGTTCGTCCAACAGGTCGCCATCGCCGAGCTTTAACCCCGCCAATTTCGCCGCTTCCAAAGTATCCTTCCGCTGGCCCATTTCAAACGAAGCCGGCACGGTGATGACCACCCTGGACTGGCAGGGATCTTCTCCCGTGCGTTCCCTGGCGGCACGACCAAACGGCGCAGAATCTCCGCCTGCACCTTGACCGGGGTATCCAATTTCGGACTGGCCGCCTGCTCATAGAACCGGTGCGCGCCCAGTTCCGACTTGGCGGACGGAAACAACGTCTCCCAGAGCCGCCCTTTCTTCCATTTTGCCTGCGCTTCAAAGCCCGCGGACACCTGTTTTCCGGAAACGTGAAGCACCGAGGGCAACCGATTCGAATATTCCCCGGCCTCATCCCGCGGGATTCTCACGGCCTCGACGTGGACATAAGGCAGCTGGTGCCGCCCCTTGGGATTGACGTAGCAAATGGAAGAATTCGACGTGCCAAGGTCAATTCCAAAACAATAATCTGCGCTACTCATACCATTCCTAAGTGGATAGCACATGCCGCTCGTTATTTGAAATTTATTTATCGCCTGACCTTTGCCCGAGCAATCATTCCAGCTCCTGACTTCTGGCTCCTATTTTTTCAGCCAGTCCGCAATATTTTGATTCTCCGGATCCCAATAACGGATTTCCTTTAGTTTGCCGTCGCCGGTAAGAAAAAGAACGGTGATCCTTTCCGGTTTTCGGGGAAATGGGGCCAGTGTTTTTCGTCTTCGCAAAGAATAATTCTCGCCGGGCATTTTCTCATTTTCGGCAGGGCGAAGAGGCGGGTAATAATAGCGGGCATGGAGTGAATATCCATCACGTAAGCAGCCGAGTGTTGTTGCAGCCAGCCGGTCCCAAATCGCCCAGTTTTTGCGTGGCTTCCTTGCTGCTGTGCATGTCGAAGCCCAAAAGAAGAAAACGCAGGCCTGGATAAACTTGAATTCCTTCCCGAATTGATCGTGTGCTGAAAAACCCGGCACCGAATCCCCCATCGGTCAATTTGGCCGCGAGCGCCGCCTGCCAGACCCGCCAGGAGCAACACCGCCATAAACCGCCAAACCGAATAAAATATCGTCCTCATGCTCATTATCATCGCCATGCTCGGACTCGGCCTTTTGTTTAAATCCTTTTTTTCATCCGCATCGATATAATCCACAAACGTTTTGATCTCATCACGGTGGGCGATGTTGGATTCTTGCTTTGTTTTTGCGACGCCCCTGGGGGTAGATCGCCGCGGGGGGGTGGCTGAGGAAAACGCCTCTTTCGCCCAATGGGCGGCTTTTTCCTCAGGCGATCGCTTCACGTTTTTGTGAACCCAGTCACAGACTTCGCCGTCGGTGATCGTGTTTTTGACGATGTCGACAAATTGTTCATGCGTAAGGCCGGCGGCCTTAAGCCAAAAGCCGTCGAAGCCTTTGCCTAGATTCTCCTGGTAATCGGCATGGAGTTTGCCAGCGAGGTGCAGGCGGATCTTGTCGATGTACCGCGGCAGAAAGTGCCAACGTCCATGTTTCGCGCGAGCTGCGGGAGATAAATAATGTGGTCCATGACACGATTATCCAACAAGCAGCGGATGATTTCAAATTTGAAATGCTCGATTTGCCATTTGCATTTACGCGCGAAAGCCATCGGGAGCCATGATGAGGTTTGATTTCGACGTGGTCATCCTGGGCGGGGGCAGCGCGGCTACGCCGCGGCGCGGACGGCGGCGGCCGCAGTCTTGAAAACGGCCGTGATCGAAGGAGGAACCGAGGTCGGCGGGCTGTGTATTTTGCGGGGTTGCATGCCGACGAAAGCGCTGTTGTACGCGGCGGAGGTGAAGCATCTGGCCGAGCACGCGGGAACATGGGGGCTGCGCACGTCGAAAGTGGGCTTCAATTTTACGAAGGTGATGGCGCGCAAGGACGCGCAGATCGAGGATTTCGCAGGGTATCGCCGGAAACAACTCAACAGGCAAGTTCAAATTCATCCGGGCGGAGGCAAGCTTTTTGGTCCCGCATACGGTGGCGCTCAGCACGGGCGGTAAATTGAGCGCCAAATATTTTGTTTTGGCAACGGCCTCACGGGTGGCATCGCCTCCCCTGCCTCAATTGGCCGAGGCCGCTATTGGACGAGCGACGATGTGGTGTCGCTGACGGAAGCTGCCAAGGTCGCTCATCATTCTGGGCGGTGGGGTGATCGCCTCGATTTGCGCAGTACTTCGCCCGGTTCGACGTGAAGGTCACGTTGATCCAGCGAAGCGAGCACGTGTTGAAGGAATTTGATGTCGATGCGGGGCGGGAAATCGAAAAGGTTTTCCGGGCGGAAGGAATCCAGATTTTTACGGGGACAAAATTATTGGGGGCGGGCCGCAAAGGAAAATTGAAGACCGTGACGTACGAACACAACGGAAAAAAAACTTCCATTTCGGCTGAAGAAATTTTGTTTGCACTGGGGCGAGCACCAAACACGGAATTTTTGAACCTGGCCGCCGCCGGGGTAAAGACGGAGAACGGACGGATCGTCACGAACCTCAAGATCAACGAGCGCGCCGCACATTTTTGCGGCGGGCGATTGCGCGGGCTCCACGATATTGTGCACATTGCCGTAACCCAGGGCGAAGTGGCGGCGCATAATATCGCCAACACCCAGGCAAATCAGAAAATGGATTATCGCCTTTTGATTTCCGCGGTCTGGTCGACTTCATGGCCGAAGACGGCATCGTCGGCGAGTTCAAGAAGGGCGAGCCCCGCGAAGTGCTTTACTCCTGGGAGGAATGGGAGGCGCTCAAGAATGGAACAGGGTCGCCGCCCGGAGCGGCGGCGTGATGCCACGGCCCGAATGGCATTAAGTCTCGCAAGAGGTTCGGCCAGAATGGGTTACAACTAACAGAGCATGTATATTATATCAAATTATAACTATTACACCCTCTCGCCCCTTGCCGCCGCCCTCCACTAATTATGTTATCATTATGTTCTGTGTATTTGGGACACAATACCCCCCTCCCCATTCCATCAAAGTCAAATCGTCTGTAAGTAGCATTATATATAGTACCTATGCCGCCAAGTCCTTCTCCCTCAAGAGCTTGCGGAATTCGGACCTCGGCTTCTTCATGAGCGGATACTGCTTGGGCCGCCGCTTCCTCACCCGGGGCTCGTACCGGCCAGGACGCGACGGGTTGACCACCAACTCCGGCATCTCCTCTCCCTCCTCGGCCCCACGCAGCCACCGTATCGATCCACGAAGCTGATCCGTTCCGCCATCACCCCCTGACGGCCCGCTGCCTCGCACATAGCCACGCCCACCAGGTTGTATGCCAGGGCATGCCCACTCTCGGGGCCTGCTGCACCGGGACCTGAAACCGGCCAACATTCTGATCGCGGGCGACGGCACGCCCATGCTGCTCGACTTCAATCTGTCCGCCCCGACCGAGATTGCCACCGAAGCCTGTCCCCAGGGTCAATCGGGCGAGCCGGTTGTCCACCGGGCACTGCTTGGTGGGACTCTGCCCTATATGGCCCCTGAACATCTCGATGCCATTGATCCCGAAGGTTCGACAAGCCCGGATGCCGTCGAGGAGCGATCTGACATCTATGCATTGGGCCTGATCCTTTTCGAGATGATCAGTGGGAACCATCCGTTTCCCGAACCTCCTGCCGGCCTCACGCCGGTGGCGACCATCCGCGGCATGAAAGCCGACCGCCGTCGCCTGCCCGCTTCCTCGCTGCGTGCCTGCTGTCCCGAGGTGCCCTGGAGCCTGGACGCTTTGGTGTCCCAGTGCCTCGATCCAGAGCCGGATCGCCGCTACCAGACCGCACAATCTGGCCGAGGATCTGCGGCGATTCCTGGAAAACCTGCCGATGAAGCACTGTCCCGAACCGAGCGTGCGCGAACGACTGGGCAAGTGGGCCAGGCGACATCCCGGCCTTTGTGGCTCTACCTCCATCGCCTTGGTCGCGCTGGTGCTGCTGGGACTCATGACCGTCTTCATCGTGCTGGTCTACGACGGCATGCTCCATGACCTCGATGCGAGACACACTGGATGCGCAGATGAGACTGCAAGCGTTCGATCGTGGATTCTTCGAGAGTCAGCTCCTTCTCAACATGGCCGGACACAATGATGATTTCCTGAAGAAGGGCACGCACAAGGCTCAAGAGCTTCTCGGCCTGATCGGGATCGCCGATGAATCCAGAGTTGGCCGTGCAGGTCGACGGCAGGTGGGAAACTTCAGCCAGAAATCGGCCCCGCGATGGCTGCGCCGCCTGCAGCCCGAGGAGGCCCGGCGGCTGCTTCGGCAGACTGTCGAGTTGCTCATCCTGGAGGCTCGCGCCGGTGTGATCCTCGCAGACCATGGTGGTTCGGAGGACGACCGCCGCAAGGCGTTGATCCGGGCAGTTTCTCGCCTTGACCACGCCGAGCAACTTGACACCGCAGTCCCTTCGACGCTGTTCACCGAGCGAGCCCGCTATCATGCCGAGCTCGGAGACGCCGACATGGCCGCCCGCGATCGCGACCGAGCCGCCCAGATCGTTCCAACCCAGAGCCGCGACCTGACATTGCTTGGTACCTGGCTCCTGGCCAGCGGCGATACCGCGGGCGCAGGAGGCAGCGCTGAGGGCGGCAATCGCGGACGACCCGACCTCGTTCTGGGCCTGGTTCGACATGGGTCACTGCCATTTCGAGCAGAAGCGTTATCTTGAAGCCGCCGGCGATTTCAGCGCGTGCGTCGCATGCGGTCCCGATAATGCATGGAGTCACTTCAATCGGGCCCTCGCCCTTGCCCGGGCCGGCCGGTTGCTGGATGCCAAGGCGTCGTACAATCGGGCAATCGAGCTCGATCCCGCTCTCGTGGAGGCGCGTGTTAACCGCGCGCTCGTGGAGCTTGAGCTCGACCAGACCGAGCAAGCTCTGGCTGATCTGCGGACCGCCGTGGCTGCCGGCCACCATGAACCCGGAGTCCTCGCCGCCCTCGGTGAGACCCTGGCTCGGCTGGGCCGCCGGGACGAGGCCGAGACAATGTTCGGGGAGCTCTTGACCAGTAACCCCGACGACGTCGTCGTGCGTGCCGTTAGAGGCATCACCCGCCTCGATCGCGACCCTCCCGGCGCACGCCAGGATTTCACCGATGCGCTCGGCAAGGATCCCAGCAACGCCCTGGCGCACTATGGCATGGCGCGGCTCATCGGTCCAGCGACCCGCGAGCCGCGTTGAAGCATCTGGACGTGGCGATCGCGTCGGACCCGAACCGTGTCGATGCAGTCCAGCTTCGCGCCCTGGTACGTGCGCGGCTGGGCGATCGGTCGATGTTCGACGACGTGGACTTGCTGGTAAAGGCAGCAACTGCCGAGCGCCTCTACAACGCCGCCTGCCGCACTGGCCGTCTATGCCGAAACCACTGCTGACCCGCAACCACTGGAGCGGTCGATTCAGCTTCTCGAACTCGCGCTTAGGGCAGGCTTCTCCACCGGGATCGCCAAAGCGGATCCAGATCTGAAGGCTCTCCGATCTCGGTCTGACTTTGGCAAACTGATCACACGGTTCTAGCTCTTTTCCCCGTCCAAGGTTGATCCAACGGACTTCACTTGCTTCGCGCCACCCGCCAGTCGACGCTGAGCCCGTTGTCTCCCCTCATGTCCAGGAGCCTCAGGCAGCCGCAGGAACCGTGTGAGAATGGAACGGCCTTGCTGCACGGCGCACGCTGCCTTGACGAGCAGAACAGAAACGGCGAACATATATCCAGGCTCTCGCCTGATCTCCGGGCCGCGGTTGGAAATTCCGGGCCGGCGAGCCGGAGAAGAACGCTACATCCTCTATCGTCTTGTTGCGCTCCTGCCGCCCCCTTACTACCCGGAGAGCAGATCGATGTCCGAGAATCGCAGCAATTCCATGCATCGTCGTGAGTTCATCCAGGCTGGTGCGGCCGCCACCGCCGCCGCCACCGCGTTGACACAAGGAGCCGATGCAGCCCAGGTCGCCGGGGAGCAAGCGGGCGTTGCGAACACGAAGCCCGAGCTTCCCCGTCGGATGCTAGGCAAGACGGGCGTGGAAGTGACACTCGTCGATCAGGGAACCGTGCGTCAGCCCGATGCGCTTGACCGGCTGCTCCGTCATTCCTACATGCGAGGCGTCCGATATTTCGATACGGCCGCATCCTACCGGACCGAGCCCGCGTTCAAGAAATGGTTCACGGCGATGCCAGAGGTTCGCAAACAAATTTTTCTGGCCACCAAGAATGGCATCCATGGCCATCCCGGCGACATGGTCAAGAAGATCGACGAGCGGCTTGCGGCGCTTGGAACCGACTATATTGACTTACTCTTCTTCCACGGCCTCAGTAGCAACCAGGTTGACTGGCCCAAGAGCAAGGAGATGAGGCAGGCCGTCGAGGCGATCAAGAAAACCAACAAGGTGCGCTTCGTCGGCTTTTCCACCCATGACCGCCTCAAGGCCGAGCAGATCCAGGCGGCTGCTGAAGGCGGCTTCATTGACGTGATCATGCTCGCGTTCAGCCCCTGGCTAAGTAAGGACGACCCGATCAATCGCGCCCTCGACGCCGCCCACGAGAAGGGCATCGGGCTGGTCTCGATGAAGCAGATGGCCGGCCACACCAAGGTCAAGGACAAGGTTCCGGCGCTGCTGGAGCGCGGGCTCAACACGCACCAAGGTCTGCTCACCGCCATCTGGTCCGACCCCCGGATCTCCGCCACCTGCGTGACGATGATGAACACGGACCAGGTTAACCAGAACACCGATGCGGCCCGGAAATTCACACCCTTGAAACAAGCCGACATCCATGCGCTGCGCGACGCCGTCCTGGCCGCCGGACCGATGATGTGTGCCGATTGCGACGGCCGTTGCGGCCGCGCCGCTGGAACCAACGCCCGGTTGGGTGACCTGACCCGATTCCTGACCTACCACGAGCACCACGGCTCGCGGCAGCTCGCACACGAGAGCTACGCCGAGCTCACCGAAGAAGAGCGGAACTGGCGTGACGCCGATCTCGTGGCTGCCCGCAAAGCCTGCCCCAGCAAGCTCGACTTCGCCCACCTTCTGCCTGAGGTTGATCGCCTGCTGGGTTGAGCGCACTTCGACGGGCGTTCCAAAAAGCGACCGGTGCGGCGTCCTCTGTGAGCGGCACCGGTCGCTCCCCTTATGATGTAGGGTCCGCTGTGCGGACCAGCCGAATCGGTCCGCACAGCGGACCCTCCTACAATCTCTCCTTTTCACCGACAGCCCCGCGAGGCACGGACCTACTTCACCCGTAGCGGTTCCACTCCGAAGTGAGCTGTCGGCCCCACCGCGACCTGCCCGCCCTGACCGATCGTCCAGACAGACCAGCTCATGTGGGAGCCGACAATCCCGGCCAAGGCAGGGACCTTGCCTTGACGGGGCTCGTCCGGAAATACTTGCAACCTGGCATCCGGCCAGCTTGCGTCTTTCTCGGCGAGGTCGCCGTACTGGAAGGCGAGGACCTGGGCCAGCAAAGGCCCACCTCCTGCGCTGACGTTCCAGGTCAGATAGGGTTTCTCCTCGCCGACATTCTGGCCCTCAAGTGGTTCGACCAGCCGCGGTTCGGGCGGGTCGCTGGTCGAAGAGTCCATGCGGGACAAAACGTTACAGAGCGCCGGCACGGCATCTTTCACCGTGAGAACGTCGCGGCAGATGATCAGGACTTTCCAATGCCCGTCCTCGCGCACCAGGACAACTGCGATCGGATCGCCGCCGAGAAAACGATCGCCTTCGAAGGTCGACTCGACGAGGGCCACCGCCAGCCGCTCGTTGCCGCGAAGCGCGACGGCACCGGCCTGCGCTTTCATCGGTATCCACGCCGTCGGGCGCGTGCATTCCGTGAGCTGCGACGATCTGCGAGACGCGACGGTCCTCAGCCCTGCCGAATCTCCGGACATGTAGGCAGTCACCGCCCGTCGCGCCGTGGTTTCGGCTTCTTCTCGTCCTGCAGATTCCGTGAGCCAGGGACCCGGCAGCTCGATCTCGGGGCCGGGCATCAAGAGCATCTCGACGGCCTTGCGGCCATTCGACTCATGCAACGAGCCCCGAACCAGAAACACGAATCGCTTTGAGAAATCCTGGCATGAAGCGTTCTCGGTCCTAAAGGTCAGCCGACCAGAGCTCACTGAGCGCAGTCTTCCCGCTTTATCGAGTTCGCGGATGGTCCCGGCCCAGTTCGTGGGGCTGAGCAGGTCCGGTAGCCGACGAGCCGCTTCTGCCTGCTGCCAGCGGGCGGGGAAATCGGCTCGTACCATGTGCTCGATGCGTGGCTTCAGGCCGCTCGCAAGCAACAACGGGACAAGCACGGGGTGGCGAAACGCGTCGCGATCGGACCAGCTGGCCGCAGTGCCGTCGTTATCGATGAACCAGATCGTCAGGTTCGCCTCGGCCTCGCTGGCTCCGACAGGAGGAGGAGGCTTCATGTCAGCAGGCTCGGACCCGCTCCTGGGAGTCTTCACCAGCGCGGCCGCCAGCCACGATGCATAATCGGTCGCGGGAATATAGCCCACTCGCTCATCGACGGTCGAGCCATCGGGCAGAAGGACAATCGAACGCGGAATTGAGTCGATGTGCAACTGATCGGCCAGGGCGCCATCGCGGTCGGTATGCAGCTCAACGCAGACATACTCGCGGCTCAGGTTGACGACCTCGGCATCGGTGAACGTGCGGGCCTCGAGCAGGCGGCACCAGGCGCATCCAGGCCCGGTGAAGTAGACCAGGATTCGCCGCTTGTCGGCTTTGGCCCCGCTCTTGGCCTTCTCCAGAGAATCGAGGAACCGGATCGGTTCGGAGGTCTTGGGCCGGACCGGCTCGTCCTTGAATCGGTCGATGAACGTCACGGGTTGGGCAGTCACTCTTGCCTGGTCGTCCGCGCCGAATGCACTTGCGACCATCCCCACTCCAACGACGATTCCCAACCAGGTGCGCAAGTTGCACGCGTACATCGCCAGCGCCCCCTCGCAAGGTGTGAGACACACGTCATTGACCCGGCGCTGATCGTACAGACGCGATCCTGCGATGTCAACGACAGTCGTCAGACGTGCGCGCAATTGCGCTCAATTGCTCGTCCGGGTTCCGGCCGCCGTCTCCTGACGGAAGTCAAGGTTGCGGTTCGGGTTGGTGGTGGGACTGACAGGCGGGTAGGGATAAAAGGGGGTTCGATCGAAGAAGTTCCTGGGGCGAAGGTCGAAGCCGCTCCACATCACGAGCGCCGATCCTTCCCAGGCGTCATCGCCGGGCCAGAACTTGGAGGCGGAATCGGGCTTGCCATCCTCGTCGCGGGGCTCATGATGCGACGACGACGTGGCCCAGAGAACGATGTCGGCTAGCTCGACGGTTTCCTCGTCCTTTATCATGTTGGGCAGGTTGGAGAAGATGAATTCAAGGGGCCGTTCGGGGTGTGATCGGGTGACCCAGAAGTCGTGCTGGGTGAAGGCTTCATTGTGCCTGGCCGAGCCCATGCGAACGGGCATGAGGTCGTAGCCGATCGTATTACCACGGGCGTTCTTGCGGTCGGTCTCGATCCGCAGCATGGTAAATTCCTTGGGGTCCCAGTCGAGGCCACCCTCGAAGCCGCGATTGAACGGCTCCTCGATATCCTCGGCGGCCAAGCTGGCCGGGTCTTCGATGTGCCGCATCACCATTGCCGAGTTCTTTCTGCCGTTGATCAGGTCGATGTCGATTCGCCAGTGGGCGTTGTGCATGTGAGATTCTTTACGGTGCCCCGGCAGGTTCTGCCCGGTGGCGCCCACGCGAAAGCTGATCGTGCCGTCGTCATGAAAGCTGTACGAAATAAGGTACATATAATTCGCGGCTTCGATCGCTCCCCAGATCACCAGCTCCTTGCCGCGCCGCACGCCGTGGGCAAAATCTTTCCAGACCACGCCGCGGTCGCGAAATTCCCGAACCACTGTCGGGTAGCTGTCGCCTGGGAACGGGGGCATCAGGTTGCCATTTGGGCCCGCGTCCTCTTCACGCACCTGCGCCATGGGGAAGGAGAAGCCGGTGAGGTCGTAGTAGCGAGTATAGCTCGACTGGTGGTAGGGGACGAAGAGCTCGGCGATGCGGGCGTCGGCGAGGATCTTGATCCAGTCCTCGCTCAGGTTTCGCTTGTACCAGGCTCCGGTGATATACAGGCCCTTGTGCATGCCGCGGGCGTAGTGCACTTTCCAGGACGTCCCTTTACGCGGCTCTAGCCCGCCCGATTCGCCGACCAAGAACTCGGCCGTCACCTCCTGCGAAGGAGGGTCGACAAGCGCGCCGCGGAAGAACGGCTGCGCCTGCACGGCGGTCGGAGCGAACATCCAGAACAGCAGCACGATCATTGCTCCGGGACGAGCTATCGAATAATCCATACGAGGTTCCTTCGTCTCGGGCAGATCGCAAAGAGGATCTGCAAAGCACGTGAACATACAAAGCGATGCTCGTCTACTGTGCGGGCCGGCGAGGCTTCGGAAACACCTCGGGGGCGGGCGTGGTGACTTCCCGCGTGGTCAGGTCGACGATCGGCCTGGGATAGCTCAGATCTCTGGTGCCAACCCTGTAGGTCAGGTGAATCACCCGGTGGATCCGCGGGTCGTCCTTGACCGTGAACTGACTGAATTGCGGATTGACCGACAGCTTGTCGCCGAATTTCTGATATAGCGCCTTGACCTCCTCGCTGTGCAATCGTGCCAGGTCCTTGGCGTCCTCAAACTCCTCGTCCGAAAGAGCGGTGCGCAGGTGCTGGGCAGCTTCCAGGTCGACGATCCTTCCCGCACCCAGATCGACGGTCGCGAAGACGGTGATGTCGTCGAAGTAGCGATACGAGGTGACCAGGGCCAACGGGCCGCGCGCGCGAGCCGGCGGATTGGTTATTGGTTTTTCGCTCCCGCCGGTCTGCGGCGTGTTTGCCGCTGACCCTGCCTGCGGCTCGGTCTTCGGTTTCGGCTGTGCGGGCCGGGTCGGAGTTTCCGGCTCCTTCGTGTTCAGGAGCTCGACGCCGACGACATACTCACGGCGATCGATGTCGGGTTTTGCCACTCCCTCGGTCTTCTTGCGAAGTTCTCGCAAGCTCTCCCGGGCGATGTCAACGGCTTGCCTGGTCTGTTGCGCGGTCAGACCCGGGCGCGGGCTGGACGTCCCTTGAGCAGCGGCCCAGGCTCCGACGCCGATCACACCCAGCGCAGAGGCGATCACTACGGGCACTCGTGTTTGGGGACTCATGCACACCCTCCTGCGACTGGAACCGCCGTCCCGCCGTGGCGAAAACACGGGCGGGACGGGCCAGAAGATGCCGCCAAGCTTGAGTGGGCTCAGGGCTCCTTGATGTCGAGATTGGCCTCCAGGAGCTTGGCGATCCGATGCTTACTCTCTTCGAGGTGGGCACGGGTTGTGTCGTCGAGGCTGGTGCTCCGAGTTTCCAGGACCATGCCGATCCGCCCGGCGATCTCCTTGAGATGCAACCGCGCCAGCGCGCGGGCATCGGCCGGGACCGAAGAGCCACCGCCGCCGATGATCACGATGTAGCTGAACATGTCGCTGTAAGGATTGGAACGGTCGCCAAGTACCATGGTGCCCAGCCGTCGCAAGTACTCGCGCTGGAGGTTGCGGCGAACGGTCGAAAGGGCGATCTTGGCGTCCTTCGAGTCCTTCTGGTCGGGCAGCTTGTCGAGGTCCGACCAGATCCCGTCGGTCAAAGAGCGGAAGATCTCCTCCATGCGGAGTGGGTCCGACCCGGGGTTGGCCTGAAGCTGCTGATTCTGGATCCGGGCCAGGGTCCCTGCGCTCAAGCAGTGCCCCAGGACAATCTTCTGGATGCCCAAAATGCGCTCCAGCACCGAGATGTCGATGCCCGGCCCGCTCTCGTTTTCATTGCCCCAGTGCATCCACCGCTCCGCGCCTAGCCGCCGCAGCAAGGTCGGCGAAAACTTGAACGCCTGGTCGCTGAGAATATTGTCCGCCAGGAACTTGAGGCACTCGCGCTGCTTGGCCCCGGACACCGGCACGATCGGGTCGCGGGCATCCTTGTCGGCCTTGTGATCGCGAGAGACCGACTGACCGCCTACGTACTGCGCGGCCAGGGTGGCACCGTCACCGAACTGGCCGATCAAGATTCCGAACGCGCGCCGGGTCCTGGCCCACGAGTCGCCGTCCTTGACCACGCGTGCGTCCAGATCCTTGAGCAGCTCGGACGCCAGGGCAATCCGCTCCTTGCCAAACGCGCAGGGGTCAGCACCCAGGTCAAACCGGTTCACATAGGGATCGTCGTTGAGGAATGCGTCCTCGTCGGTCGCGTAGACCAGGTCGTGCTCGGGAGCACGCGCGGCGATCTTCTTCAGCTCGGCTGCCTCGTCGCCGTTAATCGGCTTGTAGGCGTACTCGATGGCCCAGTAGTCATAGGGGCCGATAGTGATCGAGTAGTAGTCTCCCTGCTTCTTTCCCTTGGGCGCAATGTTGATCGGGCTATAGTCCATGACGCTGCCGACCAGACCCTTGGAGCGCGTGATCGCAGTGTCGTTGAGCTGCTCGGCGGTCAGCATCGTGCTGGCCTTGAAGTTGTGCCGCAAGCCCAGAGAGTGGCCCACCTCGTGCATCACGATGTGCTTGATCGCCTGGCCGATGAATTCTTCGGGCAGCTCGGGCTTGGGCTCGGGCTTCTTCGCCGTCTTGTCTTTGTCTTTGTCCTTGTCGGTTTTGGGCGGCTCGGGCTTGGGGGTGTCGGCCAGGGCGATCGCGGCCAGACCGAAATCGTGCTGGAAGCCGCTCTGGAACTGGCAGAAGCCCCGAGTGCCCCGAGCCAGGTTCTTGGCCAGTTGCCACTGAAGGTAGTTCTGATCGGCCGGGACGGCCTCGGCGATCATCTGGCCGGTGGGCCGGTCGAGAGCCCCCAGGCCGAGCAGACCCTTGCCAGCTGGCTGGCCAAAACCCATCTTCGATGCCAGGATCGGGCTGATCACCTCGCCGAAGGCCAGCGGAGCCGCCTGGGGCTCGCCCCCCGCGGCGGTCGTGCTGCCGATCAGAAGGGCGTACGACTGTTTCCAGTAGCGGATGAAGCTGGCATCAAAGATGACGTCGCCGTCGATCATCTCGCCGGTCATGGGGTTGGCACGCAGGCACGACATCGCGAAGCCCGCATCGCTGGTGACCCAGCGAAACGTGCAGTAGTTCGTGTCTTCGGGGTCGAACACATCGCGCCCGTCCTCTTGCCAGCGGACGGCGATCGCGTTGCGGATGCCGATTCTCTCGAACGCCTTGTTCCACTCGCTAATGCCCTCTTCGACGTAGGGACGATACTCCAAGGGCACGGTGTCCTCGACGTACCAGACGATTTGCTTTCGCGGTGGCGAGAGCTTGGAGTGCGAGTCCGACTTCTCAAGCCGCCAGCGGTCGATAAACCGCACGAAGTTCGTGTCTGAATCGTTGATCCCGAAATCCTTGGTCGCGCTCAGGAAGTGGCCCACTCGGTCATCAGCGATGCGGGGCCGATAACCCATGTCAGGCGCTTTCATGATGCTGTAGTGCAGCACCAGGGTGATCCCCCGCGGATCGGACCCGTGGCCGCTGCGGCCGCTCCCCATCCGGCGATATCCCCCGGTGTAGGTTGCCTCCAGCTCCAGCTCCATGTTGTTTTGAAAGCCCTTTACCTTCGACCAATGGCTGCGACTGCGATCGATTGAGCCCATGCCGATCTCGGCGAAGTCAGTCATGAAGACATCGGAAAGGTCGATCAGGACCGCGCCGCCGCGCATGGGATTGAGTGCGATGATCGGCAGTGCCATGAGCACCGAATCGGTATAGTTCTGCTTGACGGCCTTCTCGATCGGCGAGCCGGCGGGTGCTTTGTAGTGGATGTTCCTCTGCACGATCTGGATGCGATCGCCAACCCGGCGAAAGATCAGCACGCGATCGTCGTCGCCGACGGGCATTCCCGCCTGGGCCATGCCGCGGGCGATGGTCACAGGCGTCAGCAACGGGTGGTTGAATTGATCAGGCCGGATCTCGGCGTAGAGGTGGTCGCCCGTCTTGTACAGCGTGAACAGCCCCTCGGTCTTCTCGGCCTGGCGAGTGACTTCATTGAAGTCACGGAAGTTGTTCCCGGGGGCACGGTGGGGCCCGGCGTTGCGGGCGGCCGCGACGACTTCTTCGAAATCGATGTTGACCGGAGGCTGAGGCTCTTGCCCCTTAGCCCGCGGGCTTGCCGCTAAGACGGCCGCGGCCAGCACCGCGACCCACCTCAATTGCCTCTCGCGAGTCATGAAGCCCTCCCACAAACCTGACAGCCAAGTCAGGGCGAAAGAATCAAAAGGTTTCCTTCCACCCGGCCTGTTACTCGTCCGTAGGACGCAACCGGCGAACGCCGGGCACGACCTTTCCGTCCCCAAAGGAATTGCCCGCGAATCCATCGTGGCGAATGGCTTCGGGGATTGCAAGCGAAGGCTTTGCCATTTGTGGGGATCATCCGGGTTCCGGTGTTATTTCCGGTTTCTCCGGAGGAACCGGCCAGGCCTCAGCGTCAAGGTTTCATGCAGTAATCAGGACCCGGAGATCGAACGCATGGTGGACGTTCGGACGGCCGGGAGGCAGGAGCTCAGACTTCATCACGCAGCTCTAGCACTCCGTCCGCAACCAATTGCTCGGCCTGCTCGATGAGCTGCCGGCGCAGATTTTCAAGCGATTGGGGAAGCGAGCCCTGGGGGATTTCCGCAAGGACTTTCAGCGCACGAGCAGGTCGCTCCTGCTTCTGTATCAGGAGCTGACCGAGCTTGAGGCGGACCCGGGCCGATGGATTCTCGACCTCCTCGACGTAGCTCGCCATCAGCACGACCGCGTCGTTCCACAGCTGGTTCTTGATCAGTCCCTGGATCAGCTCGAGCCACTCCGGTGGAGGAGGCCGCCAGCCGGAGATCGCCTGCCGTGCCTGCCGGTAGACTCCCAGAGCGGCCTCGATCTCGTCGAGCTCCAGATGTCCGCGCAGCCTGCGAATGGCGGCCGAGGAAGCATCCTCGAAGGGTACTCTTCCAGGCCCGGGCTTGCTCGTTCTCATGACCGCGTCCTCGCGCGACGAACAAGTAGCCACCTTCTCCATGCAACGCCACACTCTTCTGCCGCAATCAACAACATAGTAACAACTCGGTTGCTCAAGCGACCGCAAGATACATGGAATACCCTTACCCCGAGGACAACAGAAGGCGGATTTGAGGGATAAAGACACCAGGCGCGGCGAGGAAACTTGGTTCGCGGTGCCGGGACTTCTCGTGGCCGACCTTGACCGAAACGTGGCGCCGGGATAGGGTCCGTTGCCGGGTCACTATGGGGCCGACGAGCCTTGCCGAGAGGGACCGAAGCGGAGGTCGCGACTTGCGGCTCACGAGATGGACTGCTGGTTCGTGCCTCGCAATCGGCCTCATGGGTTGCGCCACGCTGCCGCCGGCCGCAGAGGTAGCCGCAACCTCCTCAGCGGTCTCGTATTCGGGGGCACGCGGCTGGGAAAGCTTCGCGGCGCCGCGGGCGGCGGTCGTGGCCGCGCTGAGTGACTCTATGAACGACCTCAACCTGGGAAGTATTCGCGGGTACAGGGACGGAAGTGTCTCCCGGCTGGAGGCCACCACCAGGGACAAGGAGCGTGTCGTGGCAACGATCCGCTCGCGCCGGGACATCACGCAGGTTACCATCAGGGTCGGCTGGTTTGGCGACCAGCCTCTGACGAAGGCGCTCCTGGAGAGAATGGAAGTTCGCCTCGGCGCCCGATTACCTGAAGCCATTCCCTCAACCGTGCCATCCGCGCCATCGCGTAACCCCTATTTTGCTCGCGACGCGATCCCTGACGCCGTCATGCTGCGTGACTTCGTCGAAGCCCCGTACCACGACCGCGTCATTCCCTGGTAGACAGAGCCGTCTCGACTCGCCAGAGCAATTCAAGCCTCATCACGAATACCCACGGCGGCGCCCTTTGCAAGACTCGCCTGGATCGTAGGACGGTCGTCGGCACCTCAAGACACAAGCTTAGAAGACAAAAAAGGGGGCCGGAGCCCCCTGAAAACGCGTCTAAATTGGCCAGCCTCGGCCCGTGCCGACCCCAGCCTCCATGCGGAATCGAAGCACGAACCGTGCGGCCAGTCACGAGCGAAGCAGGCACGGCGCAGACCGCGTCTACCCCCTCCTAGTCAAGGTTGAACCGGGCGCGCGCTTCCTTGCCGCCAGGAATCAAACCTCTTTTTTTTTGAGTGAATGCCAGCCCGCGAAGTCTTGGCAAGCCGGCGGCGATGCAAGGCAGGAGAAATGGATCAGGAAATATTGATTCATTGTCACGATACAAAACAGCATCAATCGTTTTGTCCCGTCGCGATGACGATCGCCAAAATACGACGATTCCCATTTCGAGTCAACCCTCTCCCGGAAAAATCCCGCAAAAAATTCAGTCACCTTCAAGAAGTGATCAGCAATTGGTTCGTTTGTACAGAGGTGTCGCACTCCCTGGCGGCGGGCTCAACGAAGACCATGCTTGGAACGTTTCGTTGCGCCAATTGCACTTGCCGGAATTGGCCCGTTGCGTTCCAGGTGACGAAGTGAGAGACTCACCTAGTCGGTTGTTGCCGCTGGACTGGCGACGCTCATGAGAGAAAAGAAGCAGAACCGATGATGTTTGCCAAAGTAGACGAGATCGCCGCGACAGTTAGTAATGGATTCTGCATCGATGAGCAGAGCCCGCAGAAGAAGCAGCCATGAGGCTTTTTCTCGACCTGCCTGAAACGTCGGCGCGGGAGAGTCGTGATGAGCGTTCGTGTCGGCTTCGACCACTACACGATTTCGCATCGCGGCTTCACGCCCCAGGAGACGCTTGAGTTCGCCAGAAGTCACGGCATGGACGGTGTACAATTTCTCGAGCCCGCGGCGATCGATCCTGGGCTCGATCCCGAACTTCTAGGAGCCTTCCGGCGACAAGCCGACGCAATGGGGCTTTACCTCGAGTTCGGACTCTCCTCTCCCAATCCGGTGCGCAGATCGCGTGAGCAAGGTCGACCGCTGGCGGCCGGCGAGCTCGCAAGCGTGCTCGGTCGAGAGCTCGAAGGGGTTGCTGCGCTCGGCTGCCGATATGCGCGGGTCTACGTGGGTGATCGGCATGATCGCTTTCGTTCCGACGTATCCTGGCCGGTCCAGGTCGAGGCGACGCGGACCGTCCTGACCGTGCTGACCCCCCGGCTCTTGGACCTGGACCTGAGGCTGGCGATCGAGAACCATGCAGACTTCACCGCCCGCGAGTTGCTTGACCTGCTGGATCGACTCGATTCCCGTGCTTTCGGTGTCACGCTGGACACGGGCAACCTACTGATGCGGCTGGATGATCCGGTAGCCGCCGTCGCCCAGCTCGCGCCTTGGGTTCTTTCGACCCACATCAAGGACGCGATCCTTGCATTCACTCCCCGCGGACTGTGCTGGCAAGCGCGCCCGTCGGCTCGGGAATCTTGCCCATGCCCGATCTGCTCGCCCTGCTGATCCAGGCCCGCCCCGGACTGCCGTTGACGATCGAGTTGCATCCCAGGACTTACGACCTGCCCATCTTCGAGCGCCAGTGGCTGTCTTACTTCCCCACGCTGTCGACTCAGTCCCTGGCGAGCGTAATGCGGCTTGCGGTACTTTGTGAGGGGCGCTACGCTCAAGGCACATTGCTGCGCCCGGAGTCAGTGGAGACGATTCCCTGGGCTAACCGTGACCAGGATTGGCTGGCCAGCTCGCTTGGCTATCTTCGGTCGGTTGTCCCCACTCTCGCGAACTTGTAGAAGTCTTGATGCTCACAGCCTCCGCAACGGGCCCGTTGACGGAAGCCAGGCTGGCCGTTCGCCGCCCGAGCGGCGTGCCGTTGCGAGGCAGGCGCTGGAGGGACTGGGGCTGGGTCACAGGAGCTCCATTGGCCCGTCGCGCGCCGTCCACACTCTGAACCACCTTGGCATTGCGGCCTATGAACTCTTGCGCGATGCCGGCCTCTAGGAGGTAGCGCATTATCCGGCCGCTCCCTCCTGCATCTGACGCCGCACGGCTTCAACGTTAAAATGGCTCATCTGTTCAGAGAAATCGGCAATCCGCTTGGCCTCATCCGGCGTCAACTCGAATGGCTCGATGGTCTTGATCCACGCTTCCCAGTCCGCAAGGCTCTCCGGATCATCGCGCCACTCGGACTCGTCGATCCCGATCTTCTCGAGCGGCGCCGTCGTCGGCTCGATCAACACTTCGGGTCCGTCCGGCCAGTCGGGCGGTACCTTCAGCTCGAGCCGGCCCTGCGTCACGGTCGCTTTGATCGCGCTCATCCCTAGTCCCTGCTGAAAAGCCTCGACCCCCCGGGGGGGTAGGCAACCAGATCGTGTGTCCCGACTCCAGAGGAGGCTGGTTCGTCGCCGCGAAATCTTGTTCCGGTAAGGTCCCGATTTGGGGTGAAGAAAAATCTGCCTTTCGAGTGCGCGGCGCACCTAAACCCGCGAATAGCCTGTCGACCTGCCGAGGACAACGTTCACGTTTAAATGCATTTTGTATTCTACCCAATCGGCCTGATCACATTGGATAGGGGGGCGCAAGGGTCACTCACATTTCCCTGGTGCCAGGAAGTTGGCGGCCCCTTCCGCTGCTCTGGGCCGCCTGCATCAAGCGTTTTCGCCCGTGCCCCCGGGGGTGCCTCGCCCCTCAACCGGTGCAGGAGCACGGAACCGGAAACCGCAAAACGACATTCCTGCGTCAATGTGGCCGAATTTGAATCCTGACATCGAATCCTCCTTTCTTTTCGTTGCTGCGCTCCTTCAACAGCGTGGTGACGGCCTTTTCAAACAACTCGGGGCGCAGAGTGTGCTTGTAGCGGATCATGCCCTGGGGGTCGATGACGTAGAGATCGACACGGCCGTTCCAGTCCATAGAGATCGGTCCCGGCTTGCCGTCTGGCCCCTGGTCCCACCAGAAACGGGCCGGTAGACCACTGGCTTGGAGAAATCTCTTGAACGCCTCGCGTTCGAGAACACGACCGGGAAAGCGGGTCGCGACTCCCAGCAAGGCGAACGGCTGGTGCGAGTGACGGAGGGCCACCTCGCGCACCGATTTCGTGACAGGCGCCGGCTTACCGGTCCCGTCGGCGCTGAGCTGCGTCGGCCCGCAAAAGTAGAGTGCCACCACCTTGCCGCGGTAATCGCTGAGCTTCATCGGCTTGCCATCAAGGTCGACGCCTTCGATCTCGGGAGCAGGGCGGCCGATCTCGAGGTCCTTTAGCTCGTGCAGGTAGCGCCGGGCCGCGTCGCCGTAGGTCTTGGGGCGCCAGGGCAGTAATTGATAGCCGGTGGGCGGGGGGGGTGGACTGGGGAGCGGGATGTCGGCGAAGTCCTTGATCACTCGCTCGTACAGAGATGCGGCCTCTCGTTCCAGGGATTTGGGGTCCAGCTTGTTGAGTCTTTCCTCAAAATCGTAGCCCCAGCTCTCCTTTCGGATCGGAACTCCCTCCGTCTTCAGTTGCTCTGGATCAAACATCCTCCCCAGGCGAATGTATGTCGCCTGAGAGTCGAGGAAGCGGCCCAGGTAGAAGCAAGCCAGGCAGCGGATCTTGTGGTTCGGGTTCTTGGCCAGCGCCTCGCGGAACAACCGTTCGGTGGCCTTCGATCCCGGCATCTGAATCTGCCATTCTCGAAATACTGGATCGAGCTTGTCGCTGCGGATATGGTCGCGCGCGATCATCTCCTTGGCGCGCTCCACCATCGAGCCATAGGCGAGGTTGGTCACGATCCAGATCAGGGCCTCCTCGGCGGGGGGCGTCCCGGGGTCCAACTCGGCCAGTTGCAGGAGCGCCCCGGCGTAGGACGCCGGGTTCGCGCGGCCGTCCTCCAATGCCTTGCGCCTCGGCGGTCTTCGCCTCGCGGTAGGCTTTCCCAAAGCCTTCCTCTTTCTCTTGAAATTCGCCGATAAGAGCCTTCACTTGCTCCTCGGAACGTCGGAGCAGCTTCTGCCGCGCCTCCTCGGTGATGGTGAAAGCGCCTGAAGGCTTCGACAGCGGCCCTTGTCCGCGCGTTGGGCTCGCGTCCTTCTTCTGAGAAGTCGTCTGGGCGAGATTAGGCCCGCTTGCCTGAGTGGCGCTGCGACTTCGTCGCGGCCGAGCGCGGAGTAGGCCGTCACGCCGACTCCGGCACTCACCAGCCCGGCCACGAGGACTTTCGTCGCCACGAGCGTCAGTTTGGTCGTCACCATGTTCGTCAAAACCCCCTCCATCAACGCGACTGCCTCTGCCGAGACGATCCCCGCCAGTGCCCCATTGCCTAGCCCAACTTGCATCGCGCCACGGATCGTGCCCTCGGCCAACGGTCCCGGCACGGTCATGCCCGAAGGAACCGACTCCGACACCAAGTCCAACGTCGAGGCGAGCCACCCGACCGGGGCCGCCGGCGCTACGCCTCGTCGGATCAACCGCCGCTTCAACCGCTCGCGCGCGGTCGCCAGGCGGCTACGGATCGTCCCGACCGGGCAGCCCAACTGACCGGCCGCCATCTCGTGGGTCAACCCTTCGAGGTAACAGAGCACAACTGCCGCACGGAACTTGTCAGGCAACCGCCCGATCTCCTCTTGGAGGACCCGGCTGAGATCCGCATCGAGCGCGGGCCTCTCATTCGCGCATTCGATCCAGTACTTGGTCATTTCGGTGCGCCTCCGCTCGTGATGTCTTCGACGCGACGCGCTCGACCGCGCACGCGAGGCGACCCGCAGCGCCACCCCGTGCAGCCACGACCCGACCGAATCTCCTGATCGGATCGAGCGCGCGGCTTGCCAGCACCAGGAACGTCGCCTGGAATGCGTCCTCGGCCTCGTGGCGATCGCCTAGTAACGCGCGGCATACCCGCAACACCATCTGGCCGTGCCTCGAGACCAATGCGGCGAAGGCGGCCTCGGCGTGCTCGCCGCGACGAGCCGCAAACCTGCCCACAAGCTCGTGGTCGCTCAGCCCGGCCTCTGTCCCCACCTCGAACAAGGCAGACAGGTATCTCGGCGCGCTGTGGTATGGTCCGCTCGCCACGGCTCGTGTCCCCCGAATAGGTTACATGCCTTCTCTTCTACCCAGATAGTGTCCTCGAAGGAGGCTACCAATCGTTTTTTCTGAAAAACGTAGCATTCCGTAGCATGTTAGAGGCTATCCGGGAACTATTTCCCGTGATTCACGGTACTTGAAAGGGGCCGGGCGGGTAGAACTGCTAGGTTTCAAATATCTAAGCATACGATGAATCGAACTCACTTTGATCATCGCCTCGCTGGAGTGTGTGAAGCACTCGTAGTCTCGGCTGTGCCTGCGGTACCGTCCAATCCAGGCGAGCGTACGCTCTACCACCCAGCGCCAGGCCAACTTCACGTATCCCACCGACCCAGCAGGTCGCGCTACGACATCGACCGAGTACGTCGCCTTGGTCCTCTCCAGCCAGTCGTCCAGGGAGTTGTTGCGGTACTTCTGATCGCCCCACAGCCTCTCCAGATGCGCGCAGTGCTCCGCAGTCATCTGCCCCAAGACTTCCGGCGCAGCCGTCCCGTCATCCGCCGATGCCGCTGTGACCGCAACCACCAGGAGCAACCCCAAGGTATCCACGATGATATGTCGCTTCCTCCCGGTGATCTTCTTACCGCCGTCATAACCTCCCTCGCCCCCGACCTCGGTCCCCTTGACCGTCTGGCTGTCAATGCAACCGGCGCTGGGGGATGGCTGCCGCCCCGCCTCCGTCCGCACCCTCCGCCGCAAGGCATCGAGGATCTTCTGCCAGGTACCGTCGTCCCGCCACTGGGCGAAGTAGTCATAGGCAGTGCTCTTGGCCAAGAGGTCGTGCGGCAGCATGTCCCACTGGCAACCGGAGCGGTTGAGATAAAAGATCGTGTTGAGCACCTCCCGCGTCTCGACCTCGCGGGGTCGACCCACCTGGTTAACAGGGATAAGCGGTCGGATGATTTCCCATTGCTCGTCGGTCAAGTCCGAGGGATAAGCCTTACGCATCGGTGTGCATCCTTGCGTTGGGGAAATGGGCGGACTTCCTGTGCTGAAAACAGCTTACGAAATCTGGGGATTACCGGATAGCCTCTTAGCCCCCGCCGGGTGGGGGTGCGGTTACCTGCTCGGTGCGCGGCGTTGCTTGATCTGATCGGCCAGCCGGCCCCAGGTCCCCACGATCAACGCAACGTCTGGGTCGGTCTTCAGTCCGGGACGTCGGAAGGGCCTGGGAGAGCCTATCTTGAAGTGTCCCTTCGCCATTATCAGAATACCCGATCAAGTCGCTTCGGCATGAATGAAGGGAAGCTCCAATCTCTTCAGCCCGGGCCGAGTTTTCGCGACTCCTTCCAGTAGGCTGCCGTGCGCTCGGCGAACTGTTTCGAGGTGATCTTGGCGCCGACGGCTGGCGGGATCTTGAGAATTCCTTTGACCTGATCATAGGTCAGGCGGGCCTCGACCATTTTCTTGATCGCTGGGAGGAAGATGGAATCGTAGAACGGCTGCATCTTGGCGGCGACTTGCTCGTCGAACTTCGCGGCGGTGAGCGTCTGCTTTTTGATTGCTGCGCCTTCCTTTGAAGCCCTGGTATCAGCCGGCGCTCGTGGGCCTCCCCGACTCACGCCTCGGGACCGGGCACCCATCACGGCGGCCATAATGCCGCGCTGCTTTGCCTCGGAATCGGGACGGCCGTCACGCAAGGCCTTCGCGTAAGTGAAGGTGGCCAGGATCTCGAACTTGCCAATCAACACGCCGGGGTGGAAAACGGCCCGTGCAGGCCATTCCGCGTCCGACTGGCCGCCAGGTGGAAGGGCCTGCTGACGAAAGCCGCCGATGGCAATTTCACATGGAGCCGAAGCCACGCACAGGCAAGAGATCGCGCAAGCTGCAAGGAGCAACACGAGTCGTTTCATGGGTCGGTTCGTGGTCGAGGCACAGCATGAGCCTCGGTTTGGTGTCTTGGCCAAGACTGGAAATTGTACGGTTCCAGAACTTTCGATTTCCACCGTGTCGATGGTCCCAGGCCGTCCGTGAAGACGAATGCGGCGAATGTCCCTTGTTAGCTTCAGGCTCGATTTGCAGAATGATTTTCTCATGGATTTGCATCGGCGTGATCGTGGGCGACCGGCCAATCATGCCGGAGATCGTTCGCTCGAGCAGCTTCGGGCAAGGTGCGGCAGTTATCGTACAATTGATGCGCAAATTCTCCTGGATCATGGCTGTCTACGTTGCTCTGGCTTCGGGACTGGTCGTGGTGCAGCCGCGAGCACGCGCAATCGATCCCGGGCCGGCGACCTACGACGAACCTGTCGTCGTTCGTCTCGTTCACCTCGATAGACAGGCCGCCGCTGTGCTGCGGCTGTTCGAGGGAACCGCCGCGCCCCACCCCGCAGCGGCACTAGCGGCCTGGAAGCGGTCAACACGAGACCCCAACCAGCTCGGCAAGCCGCTGGAAGCGGCGATTTCGTTCCTGAATCCTGAAATGGTCCGGGAATGGAGCGTCTTCCACGAGGCGAGTTTCCAGCTTGGCTTCCACCCGGAGACGGGCTCGGCGCGTTGGCGACTCACGGTGCCAGGTGACGACGGCACCATCGCTGCGCCGATCACTGCCTTGCGGCTTTCCGGTGGAGGCACCGAGGAGCCGGTCCGGAACGGTACAGTCGCCGTCACCCGGCTGGGCGGCCCGAGCGCGGCGGTGGCCGCCCGCGGTGCAGGGGGGGTCATTCTGGCAAGCTCGCGGGCCGAGATCGATCAGGGCTTGCAACCGGGATTCTCAAGACCATCGACTCGCCAGAAAGCACCGGGACTCAAAAAAGCACCGGGACTCAACGAGGAGCCGGCAACGCTGGCAGCGGACATTGAGTCGGGCCTCGTCTTCCGGATCGAGCCCGGGCGGTTGACCCTGCCATCAGCGGGATCCTTAGCGACGCGGTGCGCAATCGAGCTGTGCGGTGGGTTGGGATGCCGAACAGTGCTCGGCAGCGTAGGGGTCTTTGAGGACCGGGTAGAACTGGAAATGGCATCCGAGCTCGAATCGGCTCTGCCACCGTCACCGGGGGCCGGAAATGTCACAATCGACCAGGAGTGGTTGAAGTGGATACCGGCCGGCGAAGCCGTCGCCGTGGCGTCGCTCGCGGTAGGCCGCGGCGAGGGTTATTGGGATGCAGTTTTTGCCCTGGCTGATCGGATTGATCGGGCTGACCCGGCGCGGGCTAAACTGGTGCCCCTGCGGACTCGGATTAACCTTCTGGCCAGCGCGGTCGGGGCCCGGCTCGAGGCCGACCTCTGGCCGCATCTGCGGGGCGTCACCTTCGGCTGGCTGGCCAACCTTGACCAGCCCGATCACCTGGGCCGTGCCTTGCTGGTGTTGCAAATGGACGAGGAGAGAGCTGCCCGACAACTTGCTGAGGATGTGCTGCCACGACTCGTGACGCTGTGGGGAAAGAGCAAGGTTGCAACTGGGCCAGGGCAGCCGCCGGGCGACGCGGCGCGGCGGCTGGCGGAGCCGCCGTGACACTCCTCCTGGGTCGGCCCGGCGGCCGTCCACTCGAGACCGCCATGCGCGGCCGGGTGGTGCTCCTCGGCTGGGGTGATCAGGCGCTCGAGACCATGTTCCGGGCTGCCGAGCATCCGGAGCAATCAGCCCTGCCCGTGATCGAGGCGGCCCGCTCAGGGTCGGTTGAGGTATCGCTGGCACGCTTCGGGGCAGTCTGGCCGGGACGAATACGGCTTCCGGTCAAAGGACTTGATGGCCCGACACCGCTCGTACGGTGCCTCGCCGAAGGCCCTCCGATCGTCTGGACGGGCTGGAATCTTGAAGGCAAAGCACGCGATCGCGTTCGCTGGCTCGGCCTACATGATCTGGTCCGCGCTTCCTCCTGGCGATTCCAGTCGATCCAGCGGCCGCTCCCTGAGCCCGGCGGGTCCGGTGAGAAAGAAGCCCATGCGACTGATCGATCTACATTGCAACTGGGCTCTCCAGTACGCTGGAGAGACAAGGCAGCACGGCGACGTGGCTCACCAGGAATTGCACGAGCGGCTGGACCAGGTGGAGGGTTACTTGACCGCAACGAGCATCGCCGTGCTCACCTGCGGCCGCAGCGCTGGAGGTTGGGCGCGTCGGCCCGACGCATGGAAGACGCTCGGCGACATGATCGCCCGATACGAAGCAGAGTTTTCAGGCCGCCTGCTGATTGGAGCCGACGACGTCGCACGATGGGATGCCGAGCCGCCGGACGGCATCGCCTGGGGTATGCTGGGCATCGAGGGCTTTGACGAACTGGTGCGCCAGCCTGATGATCTGGACCGGCTGCCAGCCCTCTTCAAACGAGGAGTTCGGGTCTTCCAGCTCATTGAGACCGAAGCCAGTGTCCTGGGCGGCGCGGCCGTCCCGGGCGACGAGCGGGGCCTGACCGAACTGGGACGTGCGTTCCTCGATCGGCTGGATGATCTCGGGCTCGAATACGGCCCGGAGGGACCATGTCCCGTGGTCGACCTGGCCGATCTCAACATCCGGGCCGCCGACGAGGTTCTTGCCTGGTTCGAGAGCGACCGGGCGCGGCTCGAGCGCTTGCTCTTGGTACGCTCGCATGGCACGATCGAGACTCCACGCCGGCCGGTCGTGACTGGCCTGACGGCGGAGAACCTCCAGCGATTTCGCGCTCTGGGCGGTCTGGTTGGTTTGAGTCCCGGCCGTCCTTACCTCGTCTCACCCGAAGAGTTTCGTGACGGAATCGAAACGATTGCTGGACTCCCTTTCCGCGGCAATGCTGGCTATGAGGGAATCGGCGTTGGAACCGACTTTTTGAACCTGGAACAGTCCCTTCCAAACCTCGAAAACGCGTCGCGACTGACCGCGTGGCTAGCCGCGAACTTCCCCCCGGAGATTGCCGCAAAGCTGATCCACTCCAACGCCCACGCACTCCTGGTTCACGCCGCGGGCCAGGTCTGAGCCGACCAGAACAGCATGCTGAGATCGTCAAACAGCTATCTCACGGGCAGCGCCGTTGCGTTCCAGGGAAACTTCGGCCTTGGCCGCTGCGGATCTTCGATAAACCTTCATATCAGCTTCAGTTCCGCGATCAGACGCAAGGGTAGCCCGTTACTCGGAAACCGTCCTGGTCCCTCCCTCCCCCTCGAACCCTTCTCGGTGCGTGCGTCACTCACGTCGTGGTCAGTTGGGTCCGTCGAGAAGTCGCAAGTGACCGGGCGGTCGCGTCCGTAGCGAGCCGCGAAGATTCGCGAGAAGCCCTGGGCGATTTTATTTGCAACGCCGCCGACCTCCGTGGATTTGATGACGTGCAGAGTGCCGGGGACCGGTCGTGACGGCGTGTCGTCATGCGGCCGGCCGGATTGCCACTTGACAACCTTCAGCGATAATTCGCTGGCTGGCCGGGGATAAGATGTCCTGAAAGGGAGTCCAGAGGAAGATTCTTCCGTGGACTGGCTACGTGAATCGTTTTTTCGTAACCCATTTTCTACAAATCTGTTAGGTCCAGAGGTTGCGACCCACGAAAGCCAGAAGTCCAGAGTCGCGGGCCTCGAAAGCCAATTATGGCCTAAACGCAAAAATATACTAGGTAATTACTTGCGTCAAGCAAAGGGGCTCAAAACAGCTCTGGCAAAAACCCAAGAACGTAGCATTCCGTAGCATGTTGGCCACTGCACGGGTGGGGAGTGCTGTACCCAAAGAGGAGCGGGGCGGTGCTCGATCTGCTCGGCCGGTCGGAGCCGGATCGCCACGATCAGAGGAACCTCTGGGTCCACAGTCTGGGACGTGGGAAGCGTGAGGGGAAGCCCGTCTTGAGATGTCCCTTCGCCATTGCCAAAATAGGAGTTATGGCAGACGGGAGTGCAGCCGCAGAGGCCCGACTCGCGCTCTAATCAGGCTTGACGGGCGTCGGAGCGGGCGGTGGCACGCGGTCGCCATCCGAGGGCGCGGCGGTGTCGGACGATGGACCATCCAGCGGCGGCTCCTGCGACCCGGGCTGAGGACGGAAGGGTGACGACCGAGGAGCGGGAGAGGGGAGCCGGGGAACGTCACTCTGCTGAGTGTAGTTCCTGCCTGCCGCGGGGGCCGTGGGGGAGAGAGGAGTTTGCGCGAACTGGCCGGCCTGTGGGTCGGCGGCACGCCGCTGGCGAAGTAGCCGCAATGCTGAGGCCGCGGCGTCTTTAACTTCCTGCTTCTTCTCATAGATGATGCATCGCTCGAGCACGACTTCGGCCTCGCTGCCGCCGATCTCGCCGAGGGAGGTCGCGGCCGCCACCCTCACTTCTTTCGCCGAATCAGTCTTCAAAACATGAACGAGGGTGGGGATGGCACGTGGGTCTCCCAGTTGGCCCAGTTCACGCGCTCCGTCGCGCCGGCTGGAAGCATGGAAGCTTTGCAGCTTCTGCGCAGCCAGTACCACCGGGTCGAGGGGATTCGGCTGCGTGGCAGGCCCCGGCTGCCCGCCAGGGACGCCTCCCGGGCCACCGACTCCTCCCCCTCCCGGCATCCCGGCTCCACCCATGCCCGGTCCAGCAACAGCACCACCCCCCACTCCAACTCCCCCACCCGCGAAGAACGGGATCGAAATGATCGGCGCCGCCGTGATCCCGAGACCCCAGGAAGTTACGGGGCGTGGGCCAGGAAAGAACGGGAATGGCCGAAACCCCCCGAAGCCTCCCCCAGGGAAGCCACCCCAGCCCCGCTGGATCGTGGTGCTTCGCTCCAATGTCCCGCCGGGACGTTGAATCTGTAACTGCCGTTGAAAAGTGCCCGGGCCACGCTCGATTTCAACCTGCCGATTAATGGTGCGGCCGCGGGGGCCGGTGATCTTGGTGTCCCGTTCGATCACTTGGCGCACAACAGGGTCGACGCGGAATCACACAGCCCGAGCAAACCGAGAGCGACGCCGAATCTCGACCATTTGATCACCGCACACCTCCCTGCGAGCCGTTCCTCAGTGAACCGCCGCTTCGTACTCCGAGTGTACGAGACGACCGCTCGGGACGAATTCTTACCGCATGGCCAAGAACTGTGAAGTGCAATCTCTACTTGGTCGACTCCCTGACCCGAGGCGTCTCACTATCAAAATATCGGGCTTTTTCTTCTGGGAAATTCGCTCAGGCCCAATTTCTTCGGTTTCCGGCGTGAGACAAAAGTGGTGATTGGAGAAGAACTTTAAGAAATTTTAATCCCGTTTGCAATCGCGTCACAAAATGCGATCCAATACGATTTATATAGCAGGCAAGCGTCCTTGAGCGGAGCCAACTGCCACATCGCCATGGACACGCGCAGCGACAGACACGGACGAGCGAGGAGGAAGATTGTGGAACCTGCTCGGTCGAGGCATCGTAGCCCCATGAAGGCGACACTGGAGCTGGCTGCCCGGTTGATTGATCTGGAAGCAGAAGACACGGCGCCTTCTTGCCCATTGTGCGAGCAGGTGCTCAATCTTCATCAACCCGACGAGAGCATGCCCACTCGGCTCCTGGCAACCTGCGACTCCTGCCTGCGGTGGTATGCGTTGTTCGCGATCAGCGAAGACTCGAATCAATTCTTGATGCTTGACCTGCCTGACAAATCGGTGATCGACAAAGCCCACTTCAGGAACGGCCTTGAGGATCGGGAATGATCTTGCACAAGCCTCTTGTCACTGGACCAGTCTGGCCAAGGGTCGGTTCCGTCCGTGACAGGAGCCTCAGACCGAGAAATATCCATGGCGGTCGAGCTAACGCTTTTTCTTCTTGCTCCCTCTAGGCGGCTTGTGTTTGCCTTTGGCCTTGGTTTTACTATCGCCGTCGGCGTCGTTTCGAGATGAGCCGGATGGGCGGCGGGAGCCTGCCTTGGTTGTTCTTCTGCGTGGGAACGCGGTTGCAGCGCGGCGAGAACGCGCCGGCGCTGGCTCAGGGGTGATCGAAACGGATCGTGGGCGACGGGCCTGAGAGAGGGGCGCATCGGCCGGCACCAGGTCGAGTTCGCGGCGGTCCACGTCAACGTGAGCCACGCGCACCGTGATGCGGTTGCCAAGCCGATGCCGCCGGCCGGAGCTGCGCCCGACCAGGGTATGAGTCCCGGACTCCAGGTAATAATAGTCGTCTGCCAGGCTGGTCACGTGAATCAAGCCCTCGACGGGCAACTCCACCAGACGGCAGAACACGCCAAAATCCTCGACGCCCACGACGATGGCATGAAAGGTCTCGCCGATCCGGGTCTCCAGGTGCGCCAGCAGCTTGATGCGGATCAGTTCGCGCTCCGCGGCCTCGGCCCGGCGTTCGGTTCGCGTGCAATGCTCGCCCAGCGCGAACAGCTCATCGGCATGGCTGCGCGGCTTTTTCCCCTCCAGGATCGCGATCAACTGGCGATGCACCTGGAGGTCGGGATACCGCCTGATAGGCGAAGTGAAGTGGCAATAATCGTCACTGGCCAGCGCGTAGTGACCCTCGTGCTCAGGTGTGTAAACCGCTTGCTTCAAGCTTCTCAGCAGGCCAAAGTGCACCGCGTATTCCTCGGGCTTTCCCGCGGTCTCGCGAAGGATGCGCTGTAGCTCGAACCGGCTTTGCGGCAGCTCGAGCGCCAGCCCCAAGCTGCGGGCAAACTCGGCGAAGGCGTCGAGCTTGTACGGGTCGGGGTCAGCGTGAACTCGTCGCAGGAATCCGGCGTGATTTTCGGTAAGGTACGAGGCGACCGCCTCGTTGGCCGCCAGCATGAACTCTTCGATGACCTGATGGCTCTGGTCGTTCACCACCAGGTGGGCTCCGGCTACCTCGCCATGCTCACCCAGCTCGATGGCGATCTCAGGCAGGTTCAGCTCCAATGCGCCGCGGGCGAAGCGGCGGCGGCGCAGGACCATCGCCAGCTCGAGCATGGCCGCGACCATCAGGGCGACCGCCGGGCCAACAGCCGAATCCGCCTTCTCGGGCTGGCTCATCACCTCCATGGCCTGTTCGTAGGTGAAGCGGCGATCAACCCGAATGGCGGACCGGGCAAACCGTCGTGAGGTTAGGATCCCCTCGGAGTTGAATTCCAGTAAAGCGCTGACGGCGTACCGCGTACGATGAGCCTGAAGGCTGGCCAGGCTGTTGGAGAGGACCTCCGGCAACATGGGAATCACGCGGTCGGGCAAGTACACGCTAGTGCCTCTCTGCCGCGAAGAGCGATCCAGCTCCGAATCCGGACGCACGAAGTAAGCAACATCGGCAATGTGGACGCCAAGGTTCCAGTAGCCGCGATCGTCGCGCTCGAGTGAGATCGCGTCATCGAAGTCGCGAGCGCTCGCCGGGTCGATCGTCACGGTCAAGAGGGCGCGCAGGTCGAGTCGTTCGCCGATCTCGTCCTCCGAGAATCGACTTGCTTGCTGCCGTGCTTCGATTAGAACGGACTCGTCGAACGCGTCGGGAATGTTGTACGCTCGAATCACGGACAGGGTGTCGACCCCGGGCAACCCGCGCTGGCCTAGCAGCTCGGTGATGACTCCCTCGCCTTCGAGGTAGGAAGTCGGGTAGCGAACGATCTCGAGTGCGACTTTGTCACCAGCCTTGGCCCCCTTGGCTCCGGGGTCACCCACGTAGATCGGGGCGTGGAATGTGGTGCCGTCGATCTTCACGTATCCATTGGCCCCGTCCTCGAAGTAGGTTCCCACGAAGACGCCCGAAGCGCGGGCCAGAACCTGAACGATTCGCCCTTCGATGTTCTTCCCGGCCCGCTTGGGACGCTTGAGGATCTTGACCACGACTTCATCGCCGCTGGAGGCATCGCCGGCCGCTTCGGGAGCAACGTAAATCTGCTCGGCCCTGGCCGTCGCCGTGTGCGGCCGGACAAACCCGAAGCCCCGCGCCGAGCGGCGGAACAGCCCGATGATCGCATTGGAGTGGCCCGGCTTGCGCAGAGTCTTGTCACGAGCCTGCTCCAGCTTGCCTTGATTCATAAGCTGCTTGACAGCCTGGCGAAAATCGGCGTAATCATCGGCGCCCACCTCGAATCTTCGAGCCATCTTTTTCAGGGTCAGCGGCGCGTAATGGGGCTCTGACAGAAGCTTCATGATGCGGGCAGCATGGTCGGCCATCGCTTGGCCCTCGGGCTCGGATACTTTAAGCTGGCAAGACTTGATCATACGGGACCTGGTTTTGCATGGATACCGCTGACCGCACTGGACCTATCAGGTCTGACCCCACTGGACCCAATCACTCCGACCTCACTAGACCTTTTCAAGGTGTGCTAGTATTTTGTGCATTTGTTTATACAACAATAATGAATCAATCAACATACTATAATGAACTAAATCTATTTCATAGAGACGGGGGAATCGGTAACGCTCGTGTGTTCGTCCCCGGATTGGGAGCGACGCACGAGATGTTCGGGCCACAAGTGGATGCCTTCCAAGACCGCTATCGGGTCATCCGCCCAGACCTGCGTGGCAACGGGCGATCCGGCAGGCTTGTCGGGCCGATCGGCACGATCCTGAACCGTCAGTGCGACGACATCACCGCGCTCTTGGACCAGCTTGGTGTGGGCAGAGCCGTGCCCAATCTCGGCTGGAGGTTGTGCGTAATTCGTTCGACCCGACCAACCTTTGCCAACTGGAGATATTCAACCGACTCTTGGCGGGATACCTCGCTCAGATCGGATGGTGACCATGCATTGCCAGTGTTTACCGTCCCTCGGAGTAACCCCTCGCCGCACCATCCAGGCCAGCACGAGCAGGGCGGTGCCCACGACGTGAAGCCCTATTCCCACCGCCAGACCGCGAGGATGGATTCTCAGGTCGAGCCTGCCGGCCGCGTCCGCCCTGACGACAAATGGGACCATCGGCTCGTGCAGCGGAGGTTTGGAAACGCCTGTCGGCCGTTGACCCACCACCAGGAACCGGGGTTCTGGTTCAGGTGCAATTCCTGGCCAGGCTCGATTTGAAAGATTAGTTGGTTGGGGCTCCATGAAACAGTGCGACGGGCCCTCCCTCGGTCCAGGACTCCCCGCGATAATCCGGATCTTCCCGGGCGCGGCGCAGCGTGGGAGCGTTGCGCCGATAGCTCAACATCGGCTCGTATCCCCTGATCACGCCATAACCCCTCATTGCGCAAGGATAGCCAAGACCGTCGCGGACGTTGACGATGTCCGATACGGGCGGGCCTGGGAAGAATGCCGGGTCGGGCCGAATGCTGAAGGCCCGCGGCAGCTGTTGATAGCCGAGCACGACGAAATCAGCGGCAATGATGACGACCAACCAGGAGGCAATGGCACGGAGCAACCACCTGTCCGACCGCCGCCAGCTTGCCAGCACGCTCCCAGCGGCCAGGCCTAGTCCCATAAGCGCCACGATCCGCCAGCGGGGCACGGAATGTGCCGAACCGAAGAATGGCCAGTCCATGAGCCAGTAACTGGGGTGATACCACCGGACGGAGCCCATCGCCAGCCATGCGCAAACTATCGTCAGGATGTGCCACCACCGCCAGCCCATGACAACGCTTGTAAGCCCCAACACAACGACGATCGGGCCGACATAACAGGATAGATCAATGTATATGTGGTGGAATTCGCCTGGCAATACCTCGGGCCAATTGGGTGCCGGTGCGAGAGCAAGTAGTGGAATGCCGCCAGAGGCGATTCGTCCCAGTATGTGGCGCGCTCGCGCCTATCATCCAGCAAAACCGGGAAGACAGTGCAGAGCCGCCATGCACAGAGTAAAAGGAAGATGCCCACCGCCGCCACGGTATGCTCGACGAGTTTCCAGCGCCGTTCAGGCGGCTGCACGCGCCAGGCCCGCGTCCAGATCGCCGCGAAAATCGGACCCGCGTAGAGGGTCATGTACTGAATGCCATTCAACACCGCGAAAGCCATCCAGAAACCGAGCCATACTCCCGACGAGAACCGGCGCCCAATGCGAAAGGCGAAATAAAAGAGCCAGGGAAGGCTACAGTAGCTCATTACCAGGATGTATCCCTGCGCCACGTTGATCAGCACAGCCCCGTTCAGTCCATAGATCAGCGCCGAGGCGGCCGCGGCCCAGGACTCGCGAAGCCAGAGGCGACCTAGACGGTAGGCTCCGTCGACCGCGATCAATATGCAAAGGACCGCGGCCAGGCGCAGACCAATCGTCGTTCCCAGGGCGAGCACCAGGGGCGTCGCCATAGACACGGCACCAATCTGTGGCTCGGCCGCCAGCGGGAACCCCCCACGGGACCAGGGGTTCCACCAGGGAAATTGGTTCCAGATCAGGATCGTTCGGCGCAGGGCCTCAAACTTGTCGAGCACGAAATCCCAGTCGGCGAACCCCAGTCCATCGGGGTTACGCAGGATCGGTGGAATGAGCGAGAGAACAGTGAGCCGCAGTACCCAGGGAAGCCATCGCGCGGCGCGGTCCCGCAGCAGGTCCGCGTCGGGATCATGCTCCGATGGCCACGAGTCCGTCGGCTGCACGCGCCACAGTCTCCTGAGCCCGACAGCGAGGATCGCCAGCAGCATCACCTGCCCCATCGCTTTGCGCAATCCGTTCGGGATTCTGAAAAGGAGAGCGATGACGATGTCGACGAAGAGCGGCAAGAGAAACGCGGCCATCGAGACGGCGAAAAGCAGGGCCAACGGCCGGTATGAGCCCGGATGAAGCCAATACGCCAAGAGCCGGTAGAAGGCGTCGATCCGCGGGGATTCTCGGTTTGACATGGCTGCTCCGGGGTGCTCAGGCCGGACTGCCCGGGTCGGACCGCGGTTCGCTCGAGTGTTCCATTGCGGCGTGGAAGTTCACCAGCCTCCGACAGGTTCCGGGGCTGATCGCCTCCTCGATGTTCGTCGGTGCAGCAAGCTAGCCTACGCAAGAACCCTCCAAAATTCCTCATGTTTCGTACTCAGTGAATCCGTACGGATCAGCCCTCAAGTGCGGTGCGGCCCGACTGGCCAGGGCAAATAAACGCGCAAAGCCGACGAAGAGCTGTTAACCTTGGGTTAACCAGATCACTTCACGAAAGACGGATCGTCGCTTGGAAGTCTTCTCAGGAACCAACTTATGTACGCGTTCGACGACGACGCCCGGCATTGCCCGGGCACCGGCTGCCTCCCCCGCGCAGACCGAGGGGTGTGATGGCCCTTGGGGGCCTGCTCCTGCTGGGGTTGGGGCTGGTACTGGCGGTTTACAACTCGAGCAAGATCGATGTGGGCACCGGTCAACAGGCCGTGCTCATCCGTCGCGAAGGGCTCGAGCTGGAGCCCGACATGGAGCTAGCCCCTTCCCCCAAGGACGGACGGTCCTATTACAAGGGCGTGCAGTCCGGCGGGCCCCATGGCGGGGTCCTGACCGAGGGGCGCTATTTCTACAACCCGTACTACTGGACGTGGGAGCTCAACCCTCAGTTTGTCGTGCCGGGCGACAAGATCGGAATCCGGATCGCCCTCAGTGGAGACGACTTGCCCGCCGGGCAGATCATGGCCGAGCAAGGTCAGAAGGGAATTCTTCGCGAGGTGCTTAAACCAGGACGCTATCCGTACAACCCCTATGCAGAGGCGATTGAGCTGCATAGTCCGGTGACTATTGCGGCGGGCTTCCGCGGTGTGGTCACCCTGCTTGCCGGACCTCTGCCGAAAGACCCTAACGTCTTTCTGGTCCAGGAAGGAGAGCGCGGGGTCCAGGCGAAAACGCTCGAGCCGGGTACCTATTATTTGAATCCCTACGAGACTCGAGTCAGCATGGTCGATTGTCGATCCCGCCGGTTCGACCTGGGACAGGACGGCGAAATGAATTTCCTCTCGGCCGACGGATTCCCGATCACGCTCGATGGAGTCGTCGAATTCCGGGTCCTGCCCGACAAGGTCGCCGAGATGTTCGTCAAGTACAATGAGGACTCCAACGGTGATTCGATCGATGAAGAGATCATCGCCAAGATCATCACGCCAGAAAGCCGTTCACTCTGCCGGGTGGGCGGGTCCAAGCTCTCTGGCGGACAGTTCATCAGCGGCGAAGACCGCGTTAAGTTCCAGACCGACCTGGTCAAGAGCCTTACCCAGAACTGCCAGAAACAGGGGATCGAGATCCTCGCGGTGGCGATCACTTCGATCAAGCCTCCCGACGACATTCTGCAGCCGGTTCAGCAGCGGGAAGTTGCCAAACAGAAGCTGGCGCAGTTCCGCCGCGAAAAGCTCCAGCAGCTCTCCGAGGCGAAATTGAAGGTCGAGGTTGTGCTGGCAGAGCAGAAAAAGCTGGTGGTTGAGGCGGGGCAGGAGGTCGTGGAGAAGACCACCAAGGCCGAGCAGGAGCAGCAGGTGGCCGTAACCCTTTCCGAGCAGAAGCTCAAGGTGGCCCAGACGCAGCTCGAGGCGACCAAGGATAAAGCTTCGGCCATCCTCGCCAAGGCTCAGGCAGATGCCGAGGTCATCAAGTTCGACAACACAGCCGAGGCGGCCGGCCTGGCCGCCCAGGTTGCGGCCTTTGACGGGGACGGCGCAGCAATGGCCAGAAATCTGCTGCTGGGCAAGCTCGCCCCCGCGTTTCGCACGATTCTCGGCAACTCCCAAGGTCCGCTCATGGACCTCTTCAGCGAGTTCACGAAGCGGCGCGATTCAGCTCGGTCGCTCCCCTCCGCGGGTCCGTCCCCTCGCTCCGGCGATAATCACACATCCACCTCCCGTTCCACCGAGCCGACAACAGCCAACAGGCCGGAGCAGTCGCCCTCGCGGTCGGATCATCTTCCGGCGGCCGCTGCAGAGGAGAACAAGCTGTGAACACCCTGCGATCGTTATCCCTGAGCCGCGTCGCTGGCGCCTTGCTGGCTGTCGTGCTGCTCGCCCAGGCCGCATACTTTGGAATCTGGCAGTGGACGTTCTGTCGCATCGAGGTCCCGGCGGGATCGAGCCTCCTGGTCCGCTACAAGGGACCCTGGCCGTTTGGTAATAGGCCCCAGGCGCCCGAGGGAACGCTCGTCCAGACCGACTCCGCCGGCCGCCCGCTGCAGGTCGGAATCCTTGAAAACATGCCCGGACCCGGACGCCATTTCTACTCACCCCTTGAGTATGAGACCCAGCTCGTCAAAGACGAGGTGGTTCCACCCGGCAAGATCGGCGTCGTGATCTCCAAGATCGGCAAGCCGCTTCCCGAAGGAACCTACCTGGCCGACGCGAAGGGATATCGAGGCATTCTCCGCAAAGTTCTCACCCCTGGCCGCTATCGCATCAACAAGTATGGCTTTGACGTCAAGATTGTCGAGGTGGACGCATGTGCCGAGGCTGGTACTCAGGTCAAGCGCGGGGCCGATGACCCTACATTGATCCCGCCTGGCTATGTCGGCGTGGTGACCAACAAGGCCAGCGATCCGAGTACTCATGTTGGCCGTGGCATTCAGCCGCAGGTACTGCAACCTGGAATCTACTTCCTCAATCCCGAGGAGAAACGAATCAACATAATCAGTATTGGCTATTCCGAGACTAGCCTGACAGTGGAATCGCAAAAGTCCGCAGCCGACAGATCCATCGCGTCGACTGTCGGGGAAGGTCCCTCCAGGGGAGACCGGCTGGGAATCAACTCGACTGATGACCCGCTTTACGTTGTGGGCAAGGGGATCGAGTTTCCCTCCAGCGACGCCTTTCCGATCCACATGGACTATACGGCAATCTGGGGCATTCTGCCCGGACAGGCGCCCGATGTGGTGCGCCAGTTCGGCACGCTCAAGGACGTGGAGAGGAAAGTGATCTTGCCCCAGATCGAATCTATCTGCCGACTCCACGGATCACGCCGAGGCGCGGTGGACTTGCTGGTGGGCGATACGCGCGAACAATTCCAGAACGAGACATCCGCGGAGCTGGAGAGGGTGTTGACGGCCAAGAGGCTGTCGCTTCTTTTCGGATTGATCCGGCACATTTATGTGCCCAAGGCCGTCCGCGAGCCAATCCAGAAGTCCAAAGTAGCCGACGAGCTGACGAAAACCCGCGATCAGGAGCAACTGACCGCCAAGGCACAGGCCGATTTGACGGAGGCGAAGGCCAAGGTCGTATTCGAAGAAAAGAGAACCCGGGCGGAGACCGGAAAGTTGGTAGCCCAAGTCGAGGCCGAAGGTGAGAAAAAAGCTAAGGAGATCGAGGCCGTGACCGAGAAGCTCAAGGCCGAAATCGACGCCAAGAGCGCGGCCATCGAAGCCCAGACGACCAAGATTCTAGGCGAGGCGAGGGCGAGGTCGGTCCAGCTCTCAAAGGAGGCCAAAGCCCAGCGCTTTCAACTCCTGGTCAAGGCGGTTGGCGGCACCGAGCCTTACGAGCGGTACATCTTCGCCGAGGGTCTGCCGGCCGACCTCCGCGTGGGCATCTTCCACGCGGGCCCGGGGACCATGTGGACCGACCTAAAGGGATTCGAGCAAACGATGCTTGGCAAGCTTGTCTCCGACGCTCAGGCGAAAGACGCCACCATCGCCAAGCGATCGTCGGAAACCGTCGGAGAGGCCGCGAGATAGCAGATGTTCCACCCTGGGGACAGGGTGCGGATTGCCGCGCGGTCCGCTTCGACTTCGAGGAAAAGGCCATTGTCCACCCCATTAGTCTCAAGCCGCCACGGTATCGAGTCGGAATTCGCGGGCGGCGATGTTGACAGTGCGGGGGTCGGCCTGGGAATCACCCTTGGCGTAAGCAATTAAGAGGGCGAGGTCGGCCAGGTGATTCAAGCGCCGGGGAAGTCCGTCGGCGGCGCGGTGGAGGTCGGAGAGCGCCTCCGGAGTGAAAAGAGGCGAGGCGGCTCCAGCCGCAGCCAGTCTGCCCAGGACATAAGCCGATGACTCGGATTCGGTCAGCGGGCCCAGAAGACAGCGCGCGGTAAGGCGGTCGGCCAAACCCGGCGGGAGTCGCGGCATGAGATCGGACGTGCCGACCAGAAGTAAGGCGAGGTCGGGCGGACCGGAGGAGGCGAAGTTGAGCAGCAGCCGGAGCGTCTCGAACGAACAGGGGTCGTCGATCAACTGCGCTTCGTCAACGATCAAGAGCGGACGGTGAGCGGCGCTGGCCGCGGCGGCAAGCTGTTCGCGCAGACGGCGCAGGGCTACGGCCATCGTCGGGCTCGTGGTGAAAGGACCGCAGAATTCCTCGGCCAGTAAGGTCAAGAGCTCGGCGGCGGGCAGCGCCGGGAATGTCAGGTGCACTGCGTGGACACCGAGCTCTGCGGCCAGCCGCCGCGCCAGCAGGGTCTTGCCCGCTCCGGGGGGGCCGAACAGAACGGCGGGGCCATGGCCGTGCCACAGACCGTAGCTCAGCCGGCGCAGCGTGGCAGCGCGACCGGGCAGCGCGACGTACGCCGCCGGGCTGACCGTCTCACCGAAAGGTCGGTAGCTCAGGCCGTAATGGTCTTCGTACACACCGTCTCCACGGTTGATCTGTTTTTGGTCCGTGCCTCTTACACGAATGTCTCTGCCAGCCCCAGCAGGGGAATACCACCGGCGTCAAGGACCTCTCGAGCCCGCAGCAAGGAGCGTTCACCGGTCATTCCGCGATTGTGAACCAGGACCGCCGCGTCGACCGAACGGTGCAGCACCGCGGCGCTCAGTCCGGAGAAGATGGGGCCGCCATCGAGGAGCACCAGGTCGAACTCGCGCCGCAGCCTGGCCATCGCGCATGACCATCCTGGGCTGGCAAGGAACTCCCGTGGACTCGCCGCGGCAAGCCGCATGGGCAAGACCCAAAGGTGATTGTCGGGGGCATGAACGACGGCGTCAGCCAGGGCATGTCCCGCTGATACGGCGTCGTCGAGCCCGAACTGGGGATGCAACCCCAGCGCATGCGCGAGCATGGGACCGGTGAGATCGGCATCGACGAGGACGGTCCGGCCGGGCCGCCGCGCCAGGGCTCGGGCCAGTGTCAGCACGAGAGTCGTGCGGCCTTCGGCACGATGACAGCTCGTGAACAACAAGACCTTGAGGTTCTGTCGGTCGCGCGACTCGATTAGACGATCGGTCATCTGCTCAAACCGGTGGCTCCACTCCCGCTCCAGGACCAGCACGATCTCCGGCCACTGAAGTTCTTGGATTGTCTCTGGATGGATCGAATGACTGGCCCGCGCCGCCTCTCCGGCCGAATCGCAGTGACGGTGCCAGGTCACGGCGCGGCCTCCACCCGCTACGACGGTCCGCGCAGCCCGCGGCTCGCTACTCAATGGAGGAGACACGGTCTGTTCCGAGGTCCGGCTGGGCCAGTGGGGCGTGGGGGGCACGACCGAGGCAGAGCCGGCCACGCCTTTCTGGTCGTAAGCATGGCTCAAGGCGTCGTCAACTTCCCTCATGGACCGGCTCCTCGTGATGGTCGTCGGGCAGAAGATAGCCCGGAAAAACGACCGGGGTTTCGGAATCCGAATCGACGGCCGTTCCAATGGGCTCAATCGAGAGCAAGATCAGGGAACCAGAGGCTCTCGCCGCCGATGAAGAACTCCGGGCTCCGAGGTCCATTCCGCCATCAAGTTTTTCATGTTCAGACAGTTGCGCTGACGGCGAGAGGAGACGGCCACTGAGCAGCCGGGTCGACTGCGCGTTGGTCAAGCCGCTCCAGGCCAGGAGCAACGGCAGCACGACGAGAAGAGCATAACCCGCCAAGCGAATCGATCGGCGCAAGCGGCGTCTTCGACGTCGTATTCCCCTTGCAGGCAAAGTCGTCGCCGTCGATCGCGCGGAGTTCAACCCGCGAGTCGGAATTGACCTGACATAAGGAACCCGAATCAGTAAGGGTGCGGGAGGCAACAATCCCGGTTCGGTGCGGGGTATAGACGCGGTCTGCATAAGCTCAGGCATCGTCGGGAGAGCATCGATTCGACTCATGGCTGCACCCCCCCACGTCGGTTCGATATTCAAGAGGTGTATGGAGCAAGAACTCGGCTCGGCGCTGCAGCGTGCGATCAGCGAGATTCGCGCCTAGCCGCGCGTTTATCTGGACCCTTTCGGCTTTATTGATCGTCTAGACCCAACGGCAAACTTGAACAACGGTGACGAAAATAACGAAACTGGAAAGATGAGCGCGCGGTCGCCGCTACAGAGCGCATCGCCATCGCGAGATCCGTCAGACTCGCCAGGACCACCATAACCTAGGCGACTGATGCGACCTCGCATTGGCGGTTCAAGGCGAAGCTATACAGCGACCCGGTCGATGAACGGAGACTTGGCAGTCCTGCTGCCCGACGAAAAAGCCCGATTCCGTCTCGGGGTAGGCCGGCGACGGAATCGGGCGATTGATCGGTAAATGGTTGGCTGCGACGAAGCGGACGCAGTTGGGATGAGGGTTAAAGAGCATCGATTGAAGCGCGGGAACGGATCGGTCTCAACGGCCGAAGAATCTGCCGAAGAAACCCCGGCGGGGCGACATGCCCGAGTTCCCGGACGCAAACATGGTGGAAGGGGCAGGCCGATAGCCTTCATACTCTTGGACGGAACGGAACCGCGGAGGGGCGGACGCGACTCGGCCCAGGCCGCCGCCGTTGGCCAAGTCCAGGGCTCGCACGTTGGCCTCGGTCACGTAGGGGTTGTGCCCCTGCCATCGAGTTTCGACGAGCTCCAGGATATTAAGCGGGGCGAAAAGCGCCTCGCCGCCAACGGAGATCCAGTCGGCCGCGGCGGGGTTGGTCTCATCGACTCTCCCATCGAGGCCGTAGACCAGGTTGTACTCGTAAGAGATCACCCGGTCCCGGTCGTCCTGACCGTTGAGCATCGAGCCCGAATTGGTGTGCAGCTCGAGCTTGATGTTGACGGCGCGCGGGCCGCGATTGGGAATCGCTTTGTACTCGGCGATATACTTGTAAATGCCCTGATTCCAGACCTCGCTGATCGTGCCGCGCGGTGGGAAGGCCCGCATATTGCCCAGGAGCGCCTTTCTTCTCTCCGCGGATGTGGGTCTCGAACATGGCGTGCACGCGCGGCACCCTCCAGTCGCACACGTCGGGGCCGGGTCTGGGAGGTCCCGGCGGGATCTCGTTGGCGTAATCGCCGATCCGGTGATTGAGATGGTTTTCACCCAGTTCAGCCCACAGCGCCTTGAGTTCATCCCTGGTCATCCCGCTTCCCGGGGAGGGAACAGGCTCGTTCAGCAGTATCGAAGCGACAGCGCCCCCAGACAGTGGCCGGGCCAGCGGGTGATTTCCTTGTTCTGACTGTTGACTGCCTCCCAGTACCGCGCCGACGTGTTGAAGATCTGATCGTACTTGAGCAAAGGGCAGGGGGTCTGGAAAATCGTGACCTCTCCGCCTTTCTCCTTATTGGGGCCGGTCCAGGTAAGGTCATCATAAAGATTGGGAAACCAGGTCGCGTCGTCGCCCGGGGGAGGCAGAGTTTCGAGCAGGCCATTGGGGCCAGCCCGCACGATATCTTCGCCCGGCGGGATGTAGCCGCCCGGAATCCGGATCAGCTCGTCATCTCCACGCAGCATGGTGTACTCTGTGTCCACTCGCCCGTTGCCGCCGGCCCAGGCTTCGTGGATCGCATCGGCCTTGGTAGGCCAGTAATAGAAGTTCCATGGCTTCTTTGAACTCTGCGCAACCTGAACAAAACGGGTCTCAACCTTATAGGGTTTGTGGGCTCCCACTACCTTGAATGTGAACCATCCCTGGCGATCCATGCCGATTTCTTGGCCGTTGGCTCGTTCTAACCCGTCTGGCCCCTTGAGCTCGACGACCTTGCCGTCACTGGTCTGGATCGTGAGCTCGCCACCAAATCGGGTCGGCACGTAAACGCCGAAATGGTGATCACCAGATTGATTCTCCAGTGCACCACCCAGGGAAATCGTTGTGACTCGATCCGCGGCCCGCGCGCCGGCGGTCGCCCCCAGGACGGCGATGAGTGCCCAGGCTACTGAGCCACCCAGCCGGATGCCAATACGCATGCTGCCTCCCAAAACCGGTGTTGAGTTAAACACGCCGATTGCTCTTGACTCCCATGTGTCACAGGGAACGCCCGTGTTCCCCACACATCCTAGTAGAGTCAATCCTATGGGATCGACGTCGCTTCCTCAAATGCCCAATCATGGTTCGGCTTCGAACGGGCCTCGGATGGATAGCAATTCGCGAAGTAAAGCGGCCCAATCTCTTGAAACTCGTCATAGCCCCTAGAGTTCCTCAGACTGGCAGTTTCTCGAATTTCTCAAGTTCAGTAAACGGTCAGAAGACGGATGCCGATAACCAGCAATGGCCACCCCTGGGGTGGAGAGCGAGAGTCGGCCAAGATGACCGGCTTGAGGCTTCCGCCACCGAACCGAGGCCTTCGTGGAATGTCCCGCTTGCGGACAGGGGACAGGGTTCATTTCCCGACTTCGGATGAATCGGGTAGTGAACGACGACAGGAACGGTGGTGTTGGCGATCGGACGTGGTCCAGCATCGGCCGTGCCGACCCATCAGGGGATTGTCAGCTTACCGACTCGATCGAGACGTCGACCGACAACCTCACTCTTCACAGAGGACATCGCGATGACCAGTGCGGTTCTAGTTCTTGCCCTGAGCCTGCCAGGACAGAGCCCTCAGGCTTATCCTGCGGCTCAGGCCCCGGCGAAGGTCGCCCCGGCTCCCCAGGCTCCGTCGAAGGTCGCCCCGGCTCCCTGCGCTCCCTCGAAGGTCGCCCCGGCTGCTCAGGCGGCCCCCTATGCCCCGTCGAAGGTTGCCCCGGCTGCTCAGGCGGCGGCCCCCTATGCCCCGTCGAAGGTTGCCCCGGCTCCCTACGCGCCGTCAAAAGTAGCCCCGGCTGCCCAGGCGGCGGCTCCATATGCTCCGTCAAAGGTGGCCCCGGCTGCCCAAGTGGCGGCTCCCTACGCGCCCTCGAAGGTTGCCCCGGCTGCTCAAGCGGCGGCTCCCTACGCACCGTCGAAGGTCGCTCCGGCTCCCTACGCGCCCTCGAAGGTTGCCCCGGCTGCTCAAGCGGCGGCTCCCTACGCACCGTCGAAGGTCGCTCCGGCTCCCTACGCGCCCTCGAAGGTTGCCCCGGCTGCTCAAGCGGCGGCTCCCTACGCGCCGTCGAAGATCGCCCCGGCTCCCTACGCGCCCTCGAAGGTTGCCCCGGCTGCTCAGGCGGTGGCTCCTTATGCCCCGTCGAAAGTCGCCCCGGCTGTTCAGGCGGTGGCTCCCTATGCCCCGTCGAAGGTCGCTCCGGCTGCTCAGGCGGTGGCTCCCTATGCCCCGTCGAAGGTCGCCCCGGCTGCTCAGGCGGCGGCTCCCTACGCCCCGTCGAAGGTCGCCCCGGCTCCATATGCGCCCTCCAAGGTAGCTCCGGCTGCTCAGGCGGCACCCTATGCCCCGTCGAAGGTTGCTCCCGCTGCTCAGGCGGCGGCTCCCTACGCTCCGGCCAAGGTGGCCCCGGCTCCCTACGCTCCGGCCAAGGTGGCTCCGGCTCCTCAAGCCATTGCTCCCTATGCGCCGGCAAAGGCTGCATCCCAATCCTGAGCATGTCATGCCGCATAAGGCGAGCTTGGTCTTTCGCATTGATCACGCGAGACCAAGCTCAATTCGTTTTGACGACCGATTCACAGGCGAGGGGCCTCATCCCGGGGCACGTCGCCTTTCGCGTTTGCCGCGCTTTGAGCAGATCTACGGGCCGGCATGGTGCTGGTGGCACCAGAAGTCGTACCCGGCTTGAAGCTGATCGGTCGACTTCAAGATGGGGCCGGTCAGCGGGATCAATCCGTAGCTCCGCGCAACGGACTGGTAGTTGACGATGCTTCGTCCCCCCACGAAAACGGGAACCGTCTCGATTGCTTGCAGCTCTTGAAAGCGCTTCTTAATGTTGCGCGAGAGGATGAACGAGAGAGCGAGGGCCGAAGGCCGCAACCTCTGAACGGCCAATAGATACTCGCGAACCGGCAGATCGACTCCCAGGTTATGAACTCTCCAGCCACGAAGCTCCATGACCAGGTTGAAGATCAAGACTCCGCCCTCGTGGCGGTCGCCCTGGACGGTTCCGGCAATCACGCTGCGCACCGGCTGGGTGTTGATCTGTCTGGCATCGGCTATCAACGCAGCGAGCTTCTGCCTCAGGAACTCCGTGATCAGGTGCTCCTCGAACACGCAGTAGATCTTGCGAAACCAACCTTCGCCCGCTTCGATAAGTGCAGGATGAATGACCTGATTGACGAGCCCGATCGGGTCGAATTGGCTGACAAAACTGGCATACTCGCGTTCTGCTTCCTCGCTCTCACCAGCGATCAGACGATGCACAAGTTTGGCGCGGGCCGCATCATCGACTCCGTTTGCTGGTGACGCGGACTCTGCCGGCTCGAGAGTATCGACATTGAGACGCGAAATCAGCTCACCGATCGGCTGACGGCTGGAGCGATTCAACTCTGACAGGCGGCATAGCAACTGCACCTGCATTTGGTTGTAACGACGGTGGCCGGAAGCCGATCGCTCGGGAATCGGGGAATCCGTAGCGGCGTTCCCAGACCCGCAAGGTGTGGCAATTAATACCCGTCAGCTTGGATACCGCGGCGATGGAGTATCGAGGTTGCGTCGGCGCCGGCAACAAAGAACCCTGCTCGGGGTCCGATTTCGGGTCGGGCTCGGTTTTTGTCCTGGAGGGGCTATCCGGCTTCGGATGAGAGGAAGTATCCATTGTTCAGGTATCCCTTGATGGACCGTCGGACAGTGACGGAGCCAGTGGGACACGCATCTGTATCTGAACTCAGTATAAGTCGCGCCGACAGCGGTGCCAAGCAAGCTGTTTTGAATGACTCAGATCGTCGCATCTTGATTCACTTGGCTGACTTGATCTCCTCGTGTTGCCCCCAGTCATCACCGCGTCGACGGCACTGAAAGAGAGCTAGGGTTTCCGTAGAGAGACCGGTAGGACCCCACGGCCTTTGTCTGACGTGCGTCTACTAGCCGGTTCCCGCATTCTTCCTGCCTGCTTGAGCCCGCGTTTAATCACAAGCGGCTGAACACACCAGGGAATAGCACGGAGCTTCCGTATGTTCGCATTTATGCGCAAGTCAACCTTATCGCCACGAAGACCGTCGCAAGGACGGTCGGCTCGCCCGCTGCTGGAGAACCTGGAAGACCGTCTCCTGCTCTACAATACCTATGGGGGCAGTTGGGCCTACGGCAGCCGTATTACTTACAGTCTCATGCCCGATGGCACCACTATCGGCGGTACGCCCAGTGTGCTGTTTCAAACCCTCAACGCCAAGTTCTCCCTGGCGACCTGGGAGCTGCAGTTTCAGAAAGCCGCCGCAGTGTGGCAGGCGGTGGCCAACATCAATCTCGCCCAGGTATCCGACAGCGGCAGTCCGGAAGGGACCAGTGGCGACCAGCAGGGCGACCCGCGGTTCGGTGACATCCGGATCGGCATGTTGAACCTTGGTAGCGGCGTGCTGGGCGAAACGTTCATTCCCCCACCGGCGAACGGAGGAACCGACGCCGGCGACATGTTCCTCAATTCCCAGGCAAGCTGGCAAATCAACACCGACTACGATCTTGAAACCGTAGCCATCCACGAGTTCGGCCACGCCCTTGGGCTGGGCGAGTCCCAGATCACAACGGCCTGCATGTACGCCTACTACAACGGCATGAAGCAGTCGCTGACCACTGATGATATTGCCGGCATCCAGTCGGTCTGGGCGCACCCCAGCCTGACCAGTTCAACAGCAACGGCCTGAGCAACGGCAGCTCCAATACGGCGGTCAATATCACCTCATACATCGATGGGAACGGCCAGATCGCGATTCCCAACCTGCGGATCACTAGCGGCAGTCAGGTCGAATGGTTCTCGGTCACGGTACCCGCCTGCACGACCGGCACCATGGTCGTGACTGAGCAGTCGACCAATCTCAGCATGCTCAGTCCCTCGGTCTGGGTGTACAAGCCCGGTTCGAAGCTTCCCACTGCGATCGGCTCTCTCACGTCGGCGAACTACGGAGCAACCGTAAGTTACTCCCTCTCTGGGGTGCAGGCCGGGCAGACCTATCTGATCCGCGCATGGGCAACGCATCCGGTGACTCAACCGGAGCCTTCGGTCTGGAGGTGAACTTCGGCTCGGCGACTCAGCCCCCGATTTCTCCTCCCGCTACCGTGGTGCCCCAGCAGCCCGATCTGGGAGGCGGCGTCGCGGACACGACTGTGGTGGTACCCACGAATTTGCAATCGATCACTATTGGCAGCCTAACCGGCGAAGGCAACGTGTACTCAATGACCACTGGAAGGTCGAACTGGTACAGCACGGCCGGCGGTCTGTCTTTCTCAGCGGTCGATATTGGGTTCGACGCGCCTCAAGCGGTGGCGCCGCTTGTCGTGGTCGCTACCCCGCAGACTGATTGGCAGGCCGGATCTCTGGCGGATGCGCTCGCCGACTCAGGGCAGACGGGTTCACTGACTCCCGGTGCTACGCCTTCCGTGTTTCAAGCCCTCGACGCTGTCCTCCTCGACTGGGAATCCACTGATCCGCTCTCGGTGTTTACAAATGGAAACACAACTGACCCTTCCCGGCTCGGCTTGATGCTTTGAGAGGGACATTGTGTGCGGCTTTGTGGATGTCCTGAGGGTTGTGACCTAGTGTCTAAATGACTACCCGTGTTTTGCAGACAATTGAAAACTGGTTCTCCGGTGCTTCCATGAGCCACGCTTTTCGACCACAGCGAACCAGGACCTCACGCCGCCTCAGGATGGAGTCGCTGGAGCCGCGATGGCTGCTGTCCGCAAGTGCAAACCCGCAGACCCAATTACCAACATCGCTGGCCATCGACTTCAACCAAAACGAGGCCAGCGGTACTGCGTGGGTTCCCAGCGCCGCGCAGATGACTCAATCACCGAGCTCCCTGACGATCAATTTTGAACAGGATGCTCGCGATAGCGGTTACTGGGTCGACGGCCTGGTCCAGCTCGAATCTCTTGGGTCCGCCGGCTCGAGCCCCGTGAGCTTGGGGCCCGCGTCCTTCGATCCGACAGGCGACATCGCCTCCATCCCCATTCTGGCGACTCTGGTCACTGGCAACTACCAGGTCGTTCTGGCCGGTAGCGACTTTTCCTACCTGCTAGACCCAACGATCGGCAATACGAGCGACTTGCTCTGGGATCCGTCCCAGCCCCTGACCCTTGCCAATTTCACAGTCGTCCAGCCGGGTGTGCAATTGGCGAGCGCCTCCGACCTGGGTACGATCGGGCCGGACGTGCAGAGCATTGCCGGTTCGCTTGATCTCTCGGCTCAAGAGAACGTTAATCTGTACAAGATCGCACTCGGTCCCGGGCACTTCTGGCGTCTGGGGGTGGAACTGAACGCCTTCAACATCAGCAGTAACTTGCGCGGTGCTCTGACGCTCTTCGATCGGCAAGGAAATGTCCTGGCCACGGCGAATGCCGGCACGGGGCTATGGAGCGACCCGGTCGATCCCTACCTCTACGCGGGCTTGAATCCCGGCGTCTACTACGTCGGAGTATCGGGCGCCGGAGACCTGGGGGGGCAAGCAGGCGGCTACAATCCCGTTGCGGGCACAAGCGGCACGACGGGGCAGGCACAAGCCGGTGGCCCCTATGACCTCCAGGTCGTTGCAGACCCGGCTGACAGTCTTACCCAGGTTGTTGGCTTTTCCCTGCAACGGGCCGATTCTCTGTCCGCAACGCCAACCGGGATATCCTTGTCGTTTTCCGGACCGATCGACCCCAAGAGCTTGTTGTCGAGCTCGCCAATCGTAGTCCTCGACGCGGCAGGCAATATCTGGCCAACGACTCTGAGCAGCTACGGGGTAAACCAGCTCGGTTTCGCCTTCGAACAGCCGCTGCCGCCTGGTCAGTACAGGGTTGTCGATCGACTTCCCGGCGGCTTGACGGATCTCATTGGCCGGGCTCCTGTTGCCCCGGGCCAGAATCCCGGTGTTCTAGCCAACTTCACCGTGGCGCGCACAGGTCTCCCGGCCGATTGCCGGGGATCTCGGCGTTCTCTGGCCTAACGCGCAATTTCAGCTCTCTCAGTTCGCCACGATCTTGCCTGGGCAAGAGGCCGTCAGCCGCGTGGTCGTACTTGCAGCGGGCTTTTACAGGTTCGATACGACCTTTGCCCAAGGGTCGGTGGAGATATCGAGATCCGGTCCCGACGGGGTGGCGACAATCGGCACGGCGAGTAACGGACCGTATAGCTCGCCTGCGATATTTCTCCAGCCTGGCGTTTATCTCTTCAGTCTTCGCGCCGTGGGTACTCAGCCGGCGGTCTATCAATGGAGATTTCAGCTCCACTCGATCGACCATGAATGGGCCATCATCAATGGGGTGGGGCAGAATAGCGCCCTCAGCTTGAGGCTGGTCAATTCCGTAACCTCAAGCTCGACCGGAGGTAGTTCCGCGGGCTCCAGCCCGGTGGTTCCCGGTAACCCTGAGCCGGTCGTTTTGCCATCCTCACCCCAGTCTGGATCGAGTTCCAGTGCCCTCGTGGCACCAGCGCCCAGCGGCGGAGCCTCTACGGCAACCGGTGTGGCGGTGATCCCGACGAGTCTGATGGTCACCGTAGGAACGGGATTACTTGGAACGCCCACCCTGCAAAACGAGTCCGTTGCGGCCGTGGGGCCTGTGGTTGCGGGCGGTTCGACCGCGCTGGCCAGTAGCTTCCCGGGACTTCTTCCCGGCCTCATCCACCGGTCGTCCGGTCCGCTCGACGAACCCGCGCCCATACCAACCGATCCAGGTCTGGCCACGGGGGCTATCGCGGTGACTGATGCCGGATCGGTCGAGCTGGGAGTGCCCGCATCCACAGGCCCCGAGGTCACTCTCGCCGGTGCTTCGAGCGCGGATGCTCAGGCTTTGACCAAGGCTGATCGGATCACGCAGCTCGTCGGCCGCCTGGGCCGCTGGATTGGGCTGCAGACCGGCGAGGAAGCTGCGACCGACGGCCCCGTTCCGGAAGGGTCGGTGCTGATCGCCCGCAATGACCTGGAACCCGGCCGGGACACGGCGGATTCCGCCTCAGTTCCTGTGACGGAACGAACCACCGAGGCAGACCTGGGAATGCCAATCGGGCTGATCCTGGCCGCCGCGGCCGCTTACCGGTTGCGTCAGTTCGCCCGTGGCTGGTGGCGGCGTGTTCGCGGTCAGCTCCGGGTATTGCCACGGCCCAAGTTAATGGCGCCGGGACCCAGGTCGCGCAGCTTCCGCGGTATTCATGCAAGCCGTGCTCGGAGAACCCGCTTGAGGTTTTCTCGTCGTGGTTGAGTTCCTCTTCCGGAGCCGAAGTGACCAGAGGCGGGCCGTCGCAGCCTGACGTGTGCCCCGACCGGTGTCTGCCCGTGTTCCGGCTCCACTGAGCCGGTGGATATGCCATCTTGGCCCACTGATCCTTCTCCCCACCGGCGAGAAGATGCCCGCCTGCCGAGCGACTTACCAGGCAAGCATAATGGCCACGGATGCCGACGCACCATTCGGCTTTTCGTTATAATGGAGCACTCCACCCGCTCTGTCGGCCGGGGCCTGGCTGTCCACAGACGGATTCCAGAGCACGTGACCATGAAGCTGTTTCTCAAGCCTGAACGGTTCTGGACCGAAATCGACAGAATTGAAGGGTCGGCCATTCCATATGTTTTGCGGCGGACACTGGTCTTTGGCCTGATCGCGTTGCTGGTGACGATTCTCCATCTCCATCCCGCTTTTCCAAGTCTGGCGATTCCCATGGCCCCTTACGAGGTGTTGGGAGTCGCGATGGGTGCCTTGCTGGTGTTACGTACCAATGCCGGGTACGAGCGTGGTGGGAGGGGCGCAAGCTCTGGGGCGGCATCGTCAACCAGAGCCGTAACCTCGTGATCCAGGCCCTCAGCTACGGCCCCGACGACCCAGACTGGAGGCGACGATTTGTCGGCTGGACGGCGGCTTTCGCACATGTCTCGCGCCGCAGCTTGCGTAATCAACGCCACCTGCCCGAACTGGACAACCTGGTAGGCACAGTCAAGGCCCAGCGGATCGCGTCGGTCGAGCACATGCCGACCGCCGTCGCACTGGCGATCGGCCAGTTGCTCCGGGAGGGGCTCGAGAAGGGCATGGAGAAGTTCGCATTCATCCAGGCCGAGGAAGAACGGGCAAAGTTGATCGATCATATTGGTGGCTGTGAGCGCATCCTCAAGACACCCTTGCCCGAGGCTTACTCGATCGAGATTCGCCAGTTCATCTTTGTTTTCCTAATCGCCTTGCCCTTTGGAATCCTCATGAAGGTTGACTGGCTGACGCCTCTGGTCACGATGATGGTTGCTTTTCCGATCCTGGCTCTGGACGAGATTGGCGTGGAGCTTGAGAACCCGTTTTCGACGCTCCGCCTCAACCACCTGCCTCTGGACTCGATCTGCGAGAACCTGGAGCAGAACTTGATGGCGGTGCTTGACGATTCCGATCATTCGCGGCTGTTGCAAAACCAGAGTCCTGCGGTCGCCGACCGGGGCGGCCGGCACGCGGAACCAGCGCCCCGCGCGGATGAGCCTGGCGATGCCCGCCCGCGCCACGGTCAGCCCGTGCCGTGATACCTCAAGCCGTGACGCTATCGGCTTTCCGCTCCAAGGCATAGAATGCATGAGTCAAGCTAGCAGGGTGGCCAGGGTTTGCAGGAAAGGTCTCTGGACAGACGATGTGTGGGATAGCCGGTTTCGTGAATCGAGCAGGGCAGCAGGCGGATCGCGCGGTCCTCGAGCGGATGACTGCCGAGCTGGTACATCGCGGTCCCGATGGCGATGGATTTTACTGCGTCGGGCCAGTGGCCCTGGGGCATCGTCGGCTATCGATCATTGACGTTGCCGGGGGCGCCCAGCCAATGGCCAACGAGGATGGTACCATCTGGGTCACCTACAACGGGGAGCTTTACAACGAGCTCGAGATCCGGCCGGAGCTCGAGGCCAGAGGGCACCGCTACCAGACAGTGTCCGACACGGAAAGTCTGGTGCACCTCTACGAGGAAAACGGGGTCGAATTCGTCCGGCGGCTCAATGGAATGTTCGCCTTGGCCATCTGGGACAAGACACGCCAGCGGCTGCTGCTGGCGCGGGACCGGATGGGGCAGAAGCCTCTCTTCTACGCCGAGCTGCCCGGTGGCGGCCTTGCTTTTGGTTCCGAGCCCAAGGCAGTGCTGCGCCATCCCGACCTTGGCCGGGAGCTCGACATGGATAGCTTGGCCCGTTACTTGTTTTATGAATACATTCCCGCACCCCACTCGATCTGGCACGGGCTGAGGAAGCTGCCCCGGGGCCATGTACTGGTCTGGGAACAAGGCTCGATCCAGGTAACCAGGTACTGGCAATCGGCGGCATGGGCGCCGGCCGACGCGGGGGAGTCTCTCGAGCAAGTCAGCGGCCGGTTCTGGAACAGTTTCGTCGCCGCGGTGGACCGCCATCGCCGGTCCGACGTGCCGCTGGGCGTGTTCCTATCAGGCGGCGTCGATTCATCGAGCGTTGCTGCGGCGCTTTGCGAGATTGAGCCGGCCCAAAACGTGCACACCTTTTCGATCGGGTTTAAAGAGCCCGATTTCGACGAGAGCCGATACTCCCGCCTGGTGGCGAACCATCTCGGCACCGACCACCACGAGCGAACCTTTGCTGTGGCGCAGGTTTACGAGCTTCTGCCCGAGGTGGCCGCCTGGCTCGACGAACCGTTTGGCGATGCGTCGATCTTGCCCACGCACCTGCTGAGCCGCTTCGCACGCGGCGAGGTCACCGTGGCGCTTGGCGGCGACGGCGCCGATGAGCTGCTCGCCGGCTATCCGACGTTCGCGGCCGAACAGGCCGCCAGGTTCTATCGCCGCTTGCCCCGGCCGGCACGGGCACTGGCCGAAGCGGCTGCCGGAAGTCTTCCCGTGGATCACCGCAATTTTAGCTTCGACTTCAAGGTCAAGCAGTTTCTTCGAGGGGCCGCCGAGCCGCTGGCCCTGGCCCATCAGCGCTGGCTGGGCTCTTTCTCCGGGTCCGAACTGTCTCGATTGCTGCTCAACCGAGGCAATAGTCGGCCGCTCGACGTCGAGGCCGAGCACCTTGCCCTGGCGGCAAAGCTGGCCGCGTGCCCGGGCGCCGGAACAGATCCGCTCAGCCGGTCGCTGGCGCTTTATCAAGAGACTTACCTTCCTGAGGACATACTGACCAAGGTGGACCGGGCGAGCATGGCTTGCGGGCTAGAAGTGCGGGCTCCGTTCCTTGACGCCGGACTGGTGGACGCTGTGCAGAAGCTGCCCGCGAGGTTTAAATACGGCCGGAACGTCTCCAAACGGTTGCTCAAGAGCGCGGTCTCAGGTAAGCTTCCCTCGTCGATCTTGAGCCGACCCAAGAGAGGGTTCGGCATCCCGGTTGCTCGCTGGCTCCGCGGCGAGCTGGCTCCTTTGCTCCGGCGGCTACTCGAACCTGGAAGAATTGACCGCCAGGGATTGTTCCGCTCCGAGGAGGTCTCTCGGCGGGTCGAAGAACATCAGGCGGGCGTCCGGGACCACCGCAAGCCGCTCTGGACCCTGCTCATGTTCCAGCTCTGGTACGATGCCTGGCTTGCTTGACGCCGCGTTACGTAAGTAAGACCCTCGAGCCGGTCAGGGACACGACTTTCGCTGCCATCCAGTGAGAAGCCCGGGCATGAGGATACTTGTCGTCTCAGACATCCACGCGAACTGGCCGGCCCTTGCGGCCATCGACGAGCCACACGATGTCTGTCTATGCCTGGGAGACCTGGTTGACTATGGGCCGGACCCGGGCGAATGCGTGCGCTGGGCCATGACCCATGCCACGTACGCGATCCGGGGCAATCATGATCATGGCGTGGCCCAGGGAGTTCCGGTGACCGGAGACATCGGGTTCCGATATCTCACCAGGGTGTCTCGGCCCTCGATGTGGGATTCTCTTGCGCCCGAGGAGAGACGCTACCTTTTGCAATTGCCGGTTACCCAGCGGGTCACCCTGGCTGGCAAGCGGTTCCTCCTGGTACATGCAACTCCCCGCGACCCGCTCGATGAATACCTGCTGAGGGACGCGGAAGTATGGGCCAGGCGATTGCAGAACGTCGAGGCCGACATCGTCTGCGTTGGGCACTCTCACATGCAGTTCAACCTTGAGGTGGAAGGAACCGTGGTACTGAACCCGGGAAGCGTCGGCCTGCCTCGAGACGGTGATCCCCGCGCGGCGTACGCCATCATCGAAGACCAAAGAATCGAGCTCAAGCGCGTGTTCTATCCGGTCGACCAGACGATCGCGCGTATCGAGGCGATGCCCTGGTCGCCGCGGGCCAAGGAGATGATGACGCATGCGCTGCGGGCCGGACGCTTACCCGGCGTCACCCCAGATCCCGACACCCTGGAAGATGTCAAGTCGGCTGCCGATTCCGGCGACGACCTGGACACGGTTCTCGAATTCCCGGACTGAGCAGGGAGTGCGGCGAGGGATGGACGGGAGAAAGCGGATTCCCGCGGACTACCTGGCGCTGTTCGTGTCGCTGTACGCGCTGCAGGGCGTCGTCGTGGCCTACTTCTTCAATTACAACCTGCTTTACATGATGGCCGGCGGAGTCACGAAGGCTGATGCCGCGGATGCCCAAAGCCTGGCGCTCTTGCCTTTCATCCTCAAGTTCCTGGGCGCTCCCCTCTCCGACCGGTTTAACTTGCTGGGCTTCGGACACCGCAAGCCTTATATCATGGTCGGTCTGGTGCTGCAGTCTCTGGGCCTGTTAGGTCTTTCGTGGCTGCCGCCGGCCAACAACCTCGCCCAGTTCACCGGCCTGGCTTTTCTGGCCGTCACCGGCCTGGCGCTTTACGACACCTGCTGCGACGGCATGGTCATCGACGTCACACCGGCGGCCGACCGTAATCGTGTTCAAGGCATGCTGGTCGCAAGTCGGGCGGCGGCCGCCATGCTTTGCACGCTCGGCTTTGGCTTCCTGTTGGAGTTCACGGGCAATGGGCCCGGCCGCGGTGATCCGGTGCTCTGGACGTGTGCAAGTCTGGGGATCATCCCTCTCTGTCAAGCGCTCCTCGTGCTGGAGCCCAGGCGCGTCGAGGACGCCCAGCAGTTTCAGTGGCGTGCCCTGGGCGTCTTGTTGCGTCCTCGTTCCCTCGTGCTTCTGGGCTTCGGTGCTTTCTATGCACTGGTTGGCTACGGCGTCGAGGTCAATCTCGGCTCATTTTACAACGAGGCGCTCCACTTTCGGGAGCGAATCATTGGCGCCCTCGGCTCCTCGCGCTACATCGGTCGCGTGATCGGCGCAGCGATACTGCCGGTATTCGGATTAAAGTTGGGTCGCTCCTGGGTCTTGAAAGCCGCTGTACTAGCCCTGGCGGCCTCGACCATGCTTCAGGCCGCGATTTCCCGGCCCATCCCCGCTGGGATCGCCGCCGTAGCGTTCGGAGCTGCCAACGGCTGGACGGACGCGGTTTTCTACGTCATGGCCATGGAGGCATCGGACCCGCGGATGGCCGCGTCAACCTATGCTTTGTACATGGCCGTGACCAATGTCAGTGTCGCCGGCGGCTCGATCTTCGCGCGAATAGAGGCTGCGCTGGGCACGCCAGGTCAACCGGGCTACCGCCCGGCCCTGCTGCTCAGCGGCGCCTTTGTCCTCTTGATCTGGCCTTCAATCCGGCCCCTGAGCCAACTTCCCGGCCAGGTAAAAACCGCATCATGAATACATGGTTATCGATACTGGGCGCAGCGACACTCGCCTTGGTGGTTCTTGCCGGCGTGCTGTTCTCGCTGCGGTGGTGGGTGCAGAGCCTCGTCCGCGTATTACTCCTGCCGCGCTACCGTCTGCGGATCATCGGCCGCGAGCACATCCCGCCAACCGGTCCGGTGTTGATCGCGGCCAACCATGTGACATGGCTCGACGGCTTCTTCCTTGCCGCCGCCTGCCCCCGCCGCGGTCACGCGCTTGTCAATGCGGCCTACATCGACTGGCCAGTCATCGGCAAGTGGGCTCGCTGGATCGGTTTGATCCCGGTGCACTTCAGCGGCCCGAGAGCCCGGCGCACGATGTTCGAGGTCTGCCGCAAGGTGCTCGATGAGGGCGGCGTCCTGGGCCTGTTTCCCGAAGCCCAGATGACCCGCAACGGACTGACCGGCCCGTTCTACCGAGGACTGGAGGTAATCGTAGCCGGTCGAGAGCATGTCGCAGTGGTGCCGATGTTCCTGGAGAATCTCTGGGGCAGCGCATTCAGCTACTCCGCCGAAGAACTCGTTCGGAGAAGACCCTGAGGTCTTCGGCGAACCGTCGTCGTAGTCTTCGGGCCGCCGGTCTCACCGCCCGTTACCGCGTTCTCCGTTCGCCAGGCCGTCCTCGAGGCGGGCGTCACGGCGATCGAGCACCGCGGCGATCCGCCCTTGCCACTGGCGACGATCGACCTCACTCTCCCGCACCTCGTCCATCCGGTGCTTGGCCTCCTTGCGGGCTCAACCACCGATTTCGACAAGAATGGCATCCACCAAACCGGCCAGAAGCCGGGGACGGCGGGCCACCCCTTACCGGGCATCGCCCTACGCGTCGTGAACGGGGCGGGCGAAGTTCTGCCGCCGGACACTCCAGGCCCCCTCCTTGCCCGCGTTCCCGGCCGCGACTGGACCCACACCGGCCATCACGCCTCCCTCGACCGCGATGGGTTCGTGCGGATTCTGGAAGAACAAAGGGCTCGGTTGTAACTTTTCCGACGCATTGGGAAGATCTGATTGCATAGGGGGTGCTCCGATGATCGAGACGCCAACCGACACCGAGGCGTTGCTGGACCGAGCCACACGCGGCGACGACACGGCGCGGGAGGCGCTCTTGGACCAGCACCGCCATCGCCTGCGGCGGATGGTCGCCGCCAGATTGGACCGGCGGCTGGCGGCGCGAGTCGACCCCTCCGACGTCGTGCAAGAAGCGCTGGCCGAAGCGGCAGAGAATCTCGACGCTTACCTGCGGGATCGCCCGCTGCCGTTCTACCCCTGGCTGAGGCGGTTCGCCTGGGAGCGGCTGATGAAGCTACACCGCCATCACATCAAGTCGCAGCGGCGGAGCGTCACGCGGGAGGAGGCGTGGATCATGCCCGACGAATCGGCGCAACAGCTTGCCAACCGCCTCCTGTCCCGAGGTACCAACCCGGTCGGTCGACTGATCCGCGATGAGCTGCGGGACCGGATCCGGGCCGCCTTGGCCGGGATGGCCGAATCCGATCGCGAGGTTCTGGTGATGCGGAACCTCGAGCACCTCTCAAGCACGAGATCGCCGCTGTGCTGGGGATCAGCGAGGGGGCGGTCAAAGTGCGCCACCTCCGCGCCCTGCGTCGACTAAAGGTCCTTATGGAGGAGAAGTCATGACCGCTCTCTCCCGACCCCCTCACGGTACGACCGATCCGGTCCTCGCCGAACTGATCGAGGAGTTCCTCGCGGAGCTCCAGGCAGGCGTGGTGATCAATCCGACCGCCTTCGCCGCCCGATATCCGGAGCACAAGGGTGCTCTCAACCAGTTGCTTCCGGCCCTGGAGGCGCTGGCCGATCTGGGTGAGTCGGCAGACTCGGGCGGGCCCGGGTCCGACTCGGGATCGGCCCGGCCCTCGATTCCGGCCGGCTAGGCGATTACCGGATCCTCCGCGAGGTCGGCCGGGGCGGCATGGGGGTCGTCTACGAGGCCGAGCAGCTCTCGCTTCGCCGCCGCGTGGCGCTGAAGGTTCTGCCCTTCGCCGCCGTGACCGACCCGAAACAGCTCCAGCGGTTCCGCGTCGAGGCCCAGGCCGCCGCACAACTGCACCATACCAATATCGTGCCCGTGCACGCCGTCGGCTGCGAGCGCGGGTGCATTACTACGCCATGCAGTTCATCGACGGGGAGACCCTGGCACGCGTCATTGAGGAGCTGAGGCAGCTCGACGGCCCCAAGGCCGCGTCCGCCCCTTCCGTCGGCTCGGCTTGCGCCTGGCCAGTGGGCTGGTCTCGGGGAATCTCACCGCGACCGAGCCGGGCACTGATGGCGGCCAGCCCACCGGCTCCGTCACATCAGCGGCCCCTCCTCGCCCTGCCTCACCTGCCGCGGAACGAACGCCGGTTCACCCGACAGGCAGCTCGACCCGCAGCCGAGCCTTCTTCCGCAGCGCCGCTCAGCTCGGCATCCAGGCGGCCGAGGCCCTGGAGCACGCCCATACTCAGGGCGTCCTCCACCGCGACATCAAGCCCTCTAACCTGATGGTCGACGCCCGGGGCAACCTCTGGGTCACCGACTTCGGGCTGGCCCGGCTGCAGAACGAAGCCAGCATGACGATGACGGGCGATATCCTGGGAACGCTGCGTTACATGAGCCCCGAGCAGGCGTTGGCCAAACGGGTTGTGATCGACCACCGCACCGACATCTACTCGCTGGGAGCAACGCTCTACGAGCTGCTGACGCTGCACCCGGTGTTCCAGGAGGAGGACCGTCTGGAGCTGCTGCGCCAGATCGCCTTCGGCGAGCCGCGGCCGCTGCGGCGGCTGAATCCGGCGGTGCCCCGGGAGCTGGAGACCATCGTGCTGAAGGCGCTCGAGAAGGAGCCGGGGTCTCGCTTCACCACGGCGCAGGAGCTGGCCGACGACTTGAGGCGATTCCTGGAGGATCGGCCGATCAAGGCGAAACGGCCCACGCTGCCGGAGCGCGCGGCCAAGTGGGCGCGGCGGCACACGACCTTGGTCTACTCTGCGCTTGTGCTGCTGATGCTGGCGGTGATCGGTCTTTCGGCCGGGATTCTCCTGGTCGGGCAAGAGCGGCGCAGACGGAGAAAGAGAAGGAAACCCTCAGACGGCAGGACTATGTCCATCGAATCAGCCTTGCCCTCCGCGAGATCCAGGACGACGGCAACATCGCCCTGGCCGAGACCCTGCTCGACGGCTGCCCAAAGGACCTTCGCGGCTGGGAGTGGAACTACGTCAACCGACAGGCTCATCTGGAACGCTTCACCTACCGCGGGCATCTCGAAGGCCTTTCGAGGTTGGCTGACCACGCCCCATGCTCCAGCACCGTCGAGTGCGTGGCGATCAGTCCCGATGGCAGGTGGGCTGCCTCGGGGACGGGCCTGCCGTGGTGCATGGCCTGCCGCAGCGACAGGGCCGAAATCCGGCTATGGGAGATCGAGACTGGCCGCGAGCAGCGGATGTTTGATGGCCTGATCGGGGGGGTCCAGGGTGTGGCCATCAGTCCGGACAGCAAGCTCGTCGCCGCGACAGGGGGGCATAACGAAGCTCAGGACAAGGGGGGCTGGCTGAAGCTCTGGGATGCGACGACCGGGAAGCCCCTACCGCTGCGGACCGAGAACGTATCAGGCATGGTCGGCATGAGCGTCGCCTTCAGCCCTGACGGCAGGTTCCTCGCCGTCGGCTACGGCCACTATCTGAACCGACGACCCCATGACTGACGATCCGGTCGCCCGGCCGGGCCGGTTGACGCTCATCAACCTTGTGACGGGCGAGGAGTGGACCCCCAGGCGCGCGATCGACTCTGGGATCACAGGTCTGGCGTTTTGCCCGGATCCCGACCGACCGCTTCTTGCCGTCTCCGGAATGCATGGGCGTCGAGGTCTGGGACTGGAAGGCCCGCACTTTCATCAAGCAATCCCCGAAGCACGATGGGAGCCCCCTCTGCCTCAGCGTCGCATTCGGCCGGGACGGCCGGAGGATCGCGATGGGAGAGCTGGGATAACACGGTCAGGTTATGGGAACCCGCGACCGACAAGGAGCCCAGGACACTCTACGGTCACAAGGGGTACGCCCTGAGTGTCGCGTTCAGTCCCGACGGATCCCTCCTCGCCTCGACGGGCGAGGATCGGAGCGTCCGGCTCTGGGAGGTGGCGACTGGACGCGAGCTGGCCAACTTTTCATGGCCACACCATGCATGTCTTCGCCGTAGCGTTCCACCCCGACGGCCGGCAGATTCTCTCTGGTGGCATTGGTGGCGTGGTCAAGGGCTGGGACGTCCTGCGAAGCCGCCCGGTCATGTATCGCGGGCATTCCTTGCAGGTGACCGGGACTGCGTTCAGCCGCGACGGTCGCCTCGTCGCCACGGAGTCGGACATTTGGCGCCTGCGCATCCTCGCGGGAAACGCCACCGGAGGAGGAGAGGGAGAAGGTCAAGATCGACAGAAGTGCTGGGACCCGGACACGGGAGAGGAGGTGCGGACGCCCGCGGCGCGCGGTGCCGACATGGGGTTTGTGCTCCATCAGTCGGGTCGGGGACGTCGCCGTCACAAGCCCCGACGGCCGGCGGATTTTCAAAGTAATGCCATCACGACGCCAGACAGGAACGGACCGCTGGCCGAGGGATCGAGATGTACGGGTGATCGACGCGGCCAGCGGCCGCGTCCTGCTCACGCTGGTCGGGCACACCGAGTCGGTCGAGTGCGTTGCCATAAGCCCCGATGGCCGGCGGATCGCCACGGCGAGCGATGACCGGACCGTCAAGCTCTGGGACGCCGAGACCGGGCAAGAGGTCCTCACTCTCCGGGACCATACGGCCGGTGTCTTCTGCGTTGCATTTAGCCCCGACGGCCAGCGCCTCGTCTCGGGCAGCATCGACCGGACGGCACGCGTGTGGGACGCGACGCCATTGACGTCCGATATCCCGGCCCTTACGCGAGCCACGCCCTCTCGACCGAAGCCCTGAGACGAGCGGCTCGCCAGATTGCGATGTCCATTCTTGACTACTACGCCGGCGTCGAGCTTTACTTCCGCTGGTCGATAGGCAGGTAATCGGTCTGGCGGTTGCCGATGTAAATCTGCCTGGGCCGTGCGATCTTGAGCTTGCCTTCGGCGTGCTGCTCCTTCCACTGGGCAATCCAGCCCGGCATCCGGCCGATCGCGAAGACCACGGTAAACATGTTGGTGGGGATGCCGATCGCCCGCATGATAATGCCACTGTAGAAATCGACGTTGGGATAAAGCTTCCGGTCGACGAAGTAAGGGTCGGATAGGGCTTTTTCCTCGAGCTGGCGCGCGACGTCGAGGAGCGGGTCGTTGACTCCGAGCTGCGCCAGGACCTTGTCGGCCGACCGCTTCAGGATGACGGCGCGGGGGTCGAAATTCTTGTAGACTCGATGTCCGAATCCCATCAATCGGAACCCGCTTTTGGGATCCTTGGCCAATTTGATGGCCTGCTCGGCAGACAGCCCACCCTTGTGAATCTGCTCGAGCATCTCCAGTACGGCCACGTTGGCCCCTCCATGCAGAGGACCCCAGAGTGCGCCAACCGCCGCGGCGCAAGAGGCGAACAGGTTGGCCTGGCTGGAACCAACGACCCGCACCGTCGAGGTACTGCAATTCTGCTCGTGATCGGCGTGCAAGAGCAAAATCAAGTTCAGCGCATCAACCACCTCGCGGCTGGCGACGTGCTGTTCATAGGGCATGGAAAACATCATGTGAAGAAAGTTTGCAACGTAGGAAAGCGTGGGGTCGGGATAAATGAAGGGCAGACCCATCGAGCGGCGATAGGAATAAGCCGCGATGGTTCGTACCTTGCTGATCAGCCGCGTAGACTCCTCATAAAACTCTCCTTCCTCGGTCGTGGGCTGCGGCTCGTTACTGCGGGGAGGGAAGCAGGAAAGTGTGTTGACCATGGCCGACAGAATCGCCATGGGCGGAGCGTCGACCAGAAAGCCCTCGAAATGATGTTTGAAGGCTTCGTGTAGGGGTGCATGATAGGTCAACCGCTCACGGTAGATGATCCAGCTCGGTCCGGGTTGGCAAGCGGCCATGGATCAAGAGCCAGGCTGTCTCTGTGAATGAGGAATGCTGGGCAAGCTGCTCGATGGGGATGCCGCGATAGCGGAGTATACCTTTCTCGCCGTCAATGAAGGTAATCTTGCTTGTGCAGGCTCCGGTGTTGCCATACCCTGGGTCGAGCGTGATCAGGCCGGTACGGGCGCGAAGCTCGGAAATATCGAGGGCCAGCTCACCTTCGGTACCTTCGATGACCGGCAATTCGATCGTTCGGCCGTCGAACGTCAATGTCGCGTTCCGTGTCATCACCCCGGTCTCCCAATGCAGTCCGAAAAGCTCGCCGGCCAAGAGGATTCGCCGTTGTATTCTACATCCCCCCCGGCAGAGGGTGAATGATCAGGTGGCAAACCACTCGAATTCGGTTCTTGCGGGAGTGCGATCGGCTCGATGAGCCGGCCGTCGGATCGTCGCGGAATGCGGGCGCCTGTCCACAATGACTATCCCGGGTGCCAGCAGGGCGGGTGTTACAGGCCGCCATCGAGCATGGCGCGCAGGGCGGGCAAGTACTTTTCTGCCGAGGCAGTATTGACGAGCACGACGCGATTTCCTGGACGAATCAGTCCCCTGTCGACCAGTTCAGGCACCGCAGCCAGGGTGGCCGCACCCTCGGGCGACCACGCGAACCGGCGCTCCCGCCACTCTTCATGGATCACGTTCCGGATTGCGTCGTCCGACACTGCCAGCGCCAGGCCATCGGTCTGCCTGAGGATCCGCAAGACGTTGATGTGCCCGACATTCTGGGCGACGTTTAGCCCGGTGGCGATCGTCATGCCGGGCGGTCGCGGAGTGATATCAGCGGCGCTCTGGGCCATCGCCCGCACTAGCGGGTCGGTCGCGGTGCTCTGCACGCAGATCATCCTGGGCCGTGCCGGGCCGATCAACCTCAGTGCCTCCAGCTCGTCAAATGCCTTGGCCATTCCCACGACCCCGGTACCTCCGCCCGTGGGATAGACGATCACGTCGGGCACCTGCCATTGCAGTCGCGCCAGGCGGTCGCCACGGGGCTCGGCGATTTCCAGGCCCAGGGTTTTCTTACCCTCGGTTCTCCATCCCGGATCCTGAAAGGTGGCCACGCTGAAGTAACCGCGGGGCACGTACCACTCCCGCACCCGGCGGCCACAGTCAATGATCGTGCCGGCAACCAGCTCCAGACGAACGTTCCGCGGGTGAAGCTGGGCGTAAGCCGCGACCTTACCAAGGACGGGCAAGTCCGTATCGGGCGACATCACGATCGCGGCCTCGATGCCGGCCGCGACAGCGTACTCGGCCAGCGCATCTCCGGCGTTGCCCTGGGTGGGAACCACCAGCCGGTCCAAACCCAGCGCTCGTGCCATCGATACGGTCATGGCCATCCCTCGATCCTTGAAAGAGAGCGTGGGATTACCCCCGAAATCGGGGTAATGACGCCCCTCGTCCTTGACCTCGAGACGAAAACCGACACGGTCGGCCAGTGGATGTGCATAAGCGAGCGACGGCGTACATCCCTCACCAAGCGTGACAATCGAGCGTGAATCGGCCGCGTCGTTGATGTCCAGAGGTAGCAGTCCCCCGAACCGCCAGAGGTCGCGCCGGGCCGGGTTCCACCAGCCGCCGGATCCGCTTTCTGTCTTGAGACGATCCAGATCGATCACCACTTGAACCGGCCGGCCATCATGGGGACAGAGATTCATCGGAGTTTCGGCCGAAAACGAGGCGCCACAAACCGTGCAGGCCAGGTGGGAGACGTAACGCATGGTATGCTTATCCTTCGGGATGAGTCTCAATCGACCGGCAGGTCAGCAGGCCGGAGATCATAAATTCGATGATGTGCGGCGAATACGGCGGCCGCACAGTTCGTCTTCAGCATCAGTCAGCCAGCGATGGCCAGTGTTACTGAACGATTGGTTTGGCGAGTTTTCACGCAGAAGGCGTGGATGCCTCCAATCAAACGGCTCGCTGAAGAGCATGACTTCCCGCAGTCCACCCTCGGTGGATCGACCCGCTAGAAGCCAACGGATCCGTGGCCTCGGGGACACCGCCCGTCTTCACGAGCTGCTGCGTTGGTGCTGAAGCTCCTTATTTCTCTTACCAATCGACCTAACTTATTGATCGAGTTCGCAGTTCGGCAAACAGATCCGATAACCGAGCGGCACGCATGCTCTGGCACCAGACAGATCGTGGCCAACTCGGGAAATTCGGTTTCGCGTAGGCGGAGCTCGCCCTCGAGGAACGGAAAGGTGCTCAATGCGACAGGCAACGACTCGACACCTCGCCATCCTGGCCGCTCTGCTCGTGGTGCTGGCACCATTGAGTCGAGTTGCCGCCGATGACTCCAAAACGAAGGCCAAGGCCAAGGTAAAGGCCACGACCCCGGCCAAGCAAGCGGCAACGGACGACGAGAACATTCCGACCTACAATCTACTCGAAGCCATGAACCAAGGTCTGGTTGATGTGCAGGCCACTGGGCGCGACGACGGACGCATGACCGTCTCCGTCACGAACCAATCACAGAAACAGCTTCGCGTCGTTCTCCCGCCGGGCCTCATTGCCCAGGGTGCAAGTGGACAGTTCGGCGGCATGGGCGGCATGGGCGGCGGCGGTGGCGGCATGGGGGGTGGTGCATGGGCGGCGGTGGCATGGGTGGTGGCATGGGTGGCGGTGGCATGGGCGGCGGTGGCATGGGCGGCGGTGGCATGATGGGTGGTGGTGGTGGCATGATGGGGGGCGGGGCACGTACGATGCCGCCGACCATGGGCATGATGATGCTCGCCCGCCTGATCATGTACCTCTGCGGCGACTATGATAGCTGGGATAGCGGTCGCTCTCCATCGGCATGATGGGCGGCATGGGTGGCATGGGCGGTGGCATGGGTGGCATGGGCGGTGGCATGGGTGGCATGGGCGGTGGCATGGGTGGTGGCATGAGATCCGTTCCACCCACCAGTCTTCCCTTCGCCAATCTCAAGCCCGGCCAGAAACGCGATCTGCCCACCCGGCTGGTGAGCCTCTCCCAGCCCGACCTCGAGTCCGAAACCGGCCTCAGCTTCCCGGCCAAGGACGAAAAGCTCCAGCTTGGCGATGTCTCGCAGCTCAACGCCGACCCGAGCGTCCAGAAGGCGCTGAAGCGGCTGGCCGCGGACAAGGCCCCTGCAACCATCTCCCAGTTGGTCATGTGGCGGCTGGGCGTGGGGATGGATTGGGACCGGATCGCCCAGCTCTCAACGGCCTGGGCCAATGCGCACGAGCTGAGCTTGGCCCAGCAATTCGTGGATCGCCTGGAAGGCTTGCCCGACGGCGAGACGGGGACCATTCAGTTCGACGTGCAGTCCACCGGCACCGCGGGGGCAGCCCACGCGGCAGCCCTGATCAAGGAACTCAACGAGAAGGCGTTCCTGGGATTGGTGACCAAGCAGGGGATTGACGCGCGTCCCGAAGGGCCGGCGGTCGGCTGCAGGGTCAAGTTCGCCGACGAGGAGGCCACGGTGCAGGTTCTCTGCAGTGACGGTTCGGCCTCCAAGTGGGTCCCCTTCGGCAAGTTTTCGTTGCCGCTGAGGGCCGGCGCGGAGAAATTCGAGGCCGCGAAGTTCGGTGAAGCCCTCGCCGAGGGAGTCCTCAGCCGGATGGTCCGCGCCGAGTACATGCGGGGCCCGACGGTCAAGGGGAAGGCCACCTACCAGGTTCGGATCGACAACTTCTCGCCGCTGGTGCTCAACGGTCTGGCCGTGCTGGGCACCGAGGTGAAGACCGATGAGCAGCCCAAGGAGCTATCGGGCATCTGCATCGCGCCGCGGCGGAGCATGACCGTGCCGGCGACCGAAGAGGTGGTCAAGACTCTCGGCCTGCGCAAGGGTATCCGCGTCGTCGCCGCCGACCTCAGCGGGCTTTAAGTTCAGATTTCGAACCGGATTGCCTGTCTCTTCGACCGACCCCGAGCAACGACCTTGCTCGGGGTTTTTTCATGGACCAAGTGAGGTTTGAGGAGCCGGCAAGTCGGCCCTCCAGTCCGGCTTTCGCGCGAATACGGCCCATGTGGGATCCGTCTATAATATCGACGACCTGCTCCTGGTCCGGCAATCGTGGCCTTCCCCACCTTCAGGGATATGTGGCTGAAAAAATCGAATGGCGAGAGCGGTTTTCACGGTCGTACAGAGGTGAGCGCGGGACGTGATCCCGAAAACACGTCAACGTGCCGCTTATCGGTGTCCTGACTCAAACTGCTTTGCCACCAGGAGAATCGGGAACGTAGCAAAGTCCCGGTGACATGAAAACCGAACACCTGAACTCGAAAGGTGCTCTACACATGTTGCTCCTGCGTTTTCCTCTCAGTCTTGCAGCGGCACTCGTACTGGCCTGGCCGCTGCAACCGTGCGCTGTGGCCGATGACGCCGGCTCTTCGAAGACCCCAAAGAGCAAGGCGCAAGATACTGGAGAAAAAGACATTCCGACGTTCTCCCTGCTCGAAGCCAGAGACCAGGGTCTGGTCGCTGTCGAGGCCTTGGGGCGGGGCGATGGACGTATGACCGTCTCCGTCACGAACCAGACGCAGAAGCAGCTTCGCGTCGTTCTGCCCCCGGGAATCATCGCCCAAGGCGCCAGCGGACAGTTCGGCGGCATGGGCGGCATGGGTGGCGGTGGCATGGGCGGTGGCATGGGCGGTATGGGTGGTGGCATGGGCGGTGGCATGGGCGGCATGGGCGGCGGCATGGGTGGCATGGGTGGTGGAATGGGCGGCATGGGCGGCGGCATGATGGGCGGTGGCGGTATGATGGGGGGTGCACGCACGATGCCGCCGACGATGGGCATGATGATGCTCGCCCGCCTGATCATGTACCTCTGCGGTGACTATGATAGCTGGGATATGCGGTCCCTCTCCATCGGCATGATGGGCGGCATGGGTGGTATGGGCGGTGGCATGGGTGGCATGGGCGGTGGCATGGGCGGCATGGGTGGCGGCATGATGGGTGGTGGCATGAGATCCGTCCCACCCACCAGTCTTCCCTTCGCCAATCTCAAGCCCGGCCAGAAACGCGATCTGCCCACCCGGCTGGTGAGCCTCTCCCAGCCCGATCTCGAGTCCGAAACCGGCCTCAGCTTCCCGGCCAAGGACGAAAAGCTCCAGCTTGGCGATGTCTCGCAGCTCAACGCCGACCCGAGCGTCCAGAAAGCGCTGAAGCGGCTGGCCGCGGACAAGGCCCCTGCAACCATCTCCCAGTTGGTCATGTGGCGGCTGGGCGTGGGGATGGATTGGGACCGGATCGCCCAGCTCTCAACGGCCTGGGCAAATGCACACGAGCTAAGCTTGGCCCAGCAATTCGTCGATCGCCTGGAAGGCTTGCCCGACGGCGAGACGGGGACCATTCAGTTCGACGTGCAGTCCACCGGCACCGCGGGGGCAGCCCACGCGGCAGCCCTGATCAAGGAACTGAACGAGAGGGCGTTCCTGGGCTTGGTGACCAAGCAGGGGATTGACCGCGCGTCCCGAAGGGCCGGCGGTCGGCTGCAGGGTCAAGTTCGCCGACGAGGAGGCCACGGTGCAGGTTCTCTGCAGTGACGGTTCGGCCTCCAAGTGGGTCCCCTTCGGCAAGTTCTCGTTGCCGCTGAGGGCCGGCGCGGAGAAGTTCGAGGCCGCGAAGTTCGGTGAAGCCCTCGCCGAGGGAGTCCTTAGCCGGATGGTCCGCGCCCAGTACATGCGGGGCCCGACGGTCAAGGGGAAGGCCACCTACCAGGTTCGGATCGACAACTTCTCGCCGCTGGTGCTCAACGGTCTGGCCGTGCTGGGCACCGAGGTTAAGACCGATGAGCAGCCCAAGGAGCTATCGGGCATCTGCATCGCCCCGCGGCGGAGCATGACCGTGCCGGCGACCGAGGAGGTGGTCAAGACTCTCGGTCTGCGCAAGGGTATCCGCGTCGTCGCCGCCGACCTCAGCGGGCTTTGATGTTTCAGCATCGATCTCGTCTGGCTTGATTTTCTCGACTTGATTGCTGCCCAGAACTACTCCCGGCCAGACAGTTCCCCGGGCAACCGAGTTGCCCGGGGTTTTTTCCGATCCGGGAAACGGAGAACAGGATCTGCTAGAATAACGATGGAGGTATAAGCTGATCTCGGGCGTTGAGAATTGGCCATCGGTGGCGATGCGCTCCAGACCGGGCCTCCAGGAATCTCCCCCGGGCATCAATCCAGCTCCGATACCCGGACGAGCCGCTTTGTCGCCCACCCGGCGGCAGGGCGGAACATTGTTGGGAGGGTCTCATGCTCAGCAGCATCTTGGTTGGGCTGGACGGATCAGATTACAGCCACAGCGCGATCGAAGTCGGAATTTACCTGGCACGCAAGACCGGGGCTCTGCTCGTCGGGCTGGGGGTCGTGGACGAACCGACCATTCGGGATGCCGAGCCGCGCTTGGTCGCGGCTGGGGTTCCCTATGCCGAACCGGTGCTCTATCGCGAGCGGATCGCCAGTGCCCGACGCGAAGTCGAGCAGTTCCTATCGCGATTTAGTCTCCGCTGCGCGAAGGCCGGTGTTGCCTGCAAGGTCCTGGAGGACGTGGGCATGCCGCACGAGCAGATCGAGCTGCAGGCACAGCGTTACGACCTCATTATCATGGGGCAGCAGACGCGGTTCCATTTCGAGACCCAGGAAGGCTACGACGATACGGTCCGCCGCCTACTTAAGAGCAGCCCCAGGCCGGTGATTACGGTCCCGGCGCGATTGGACATCAAACCCGACGATCCCGGCCATACGGTTCTTGTGGCGTATGACGGCAGTCTACAAGCTGCCCGCGCGTTACAAGCATTTCAAACCTCCGGGCTGGCGGGCCTCTTGCCGACAATCGTCGTCAGCGTGAGTTCCGAGCAACTCGAGGCGTCGCGGGTCGCCGAGCGTGCGATCGACTATCTGCGGTTTCATGAGATCAAGGCCGAGCCCCTACCGCTGCCGACTGGCAAGCCCACGGCGACTGTGCTCCTGGAAACGGCGGCGAAGCGCAACGCCGTGCTGATCGTCATGGGGGGCTACGGTCAACCGATCCTCCGCGAGTTCTTCATCGGATCAGTCACCCGCACCCTGCTGGCGGAGAGTCCCGTGCCACTGTTTCTTTACCACTAAACGGCGACGCCTTCCTCGGTGTGTACTAACGCCGCCCAAGCTCCCCTCGCCCGGCCCGGTTCAGCCGCGCCGGGCACCTGAATGTCCTGAACTTGGAGGGCCGTGGGCCAACTCGGCGAGGCCTCGCATTTGCTTCAGATTCAGAAGATAAAGGCAGGCGCCTTCGAGACCGCAGCCGAGCATCAGGATGCGCAGGCCCATCATTGCCACGGCCCCGCTGGGATGCCCAACCAGGTTGAATAGCTTGCCGCCAACCTCCTCGGTCAATCCCAAGGCGCCGAAAGGGAGGGGCACGGCCATGGTCAAGAACATCAAGGGGGCCATCAGGAAATGCTGGCCAAGTGTTGTGGTCAGCCGAGCGGAAAAAACAATCTTACCTATGAGGAAATAAACGACCACGTTGAGTCCATGGCCGATCACAGAAAGGACAAGGCCGGACAGCAGAACAACAAGCCGTCGTCGGTAATTCGCTACGGTCGCCCGAAGCTCGGCCATGATCGACAACAGCCGCGGGTGTTTTGAGCCTGCCTGTCCCGGGAATCGTCCTGGAATCGCCACATGGAATAGCGCCGCGAGCCCGACGATTCCCAGCCCCAGAGCTCCCCAGACGGCCGCTATCAAAACGCGGACCTTGGGTGGGGCCAATCCCCAGCCCAGTACACCGGCCCCCGCGGCAAGGACGAAAAGCCCCAGCAGGCCCAGCATCCGGTCAACCACCATCGAGGCGACGAGCGCGGTTTTCCTGACGTGCGTCTTCGCCAGATACGCCGCCTTGATGACGTCTCCCCCCACCGCGCCCGGGATCACAAGATTGAACACGTAACCGATGAAACCGAGGAAAATCGAGGACCGGAGCGTGATCCGGGGCTCGATGACCCGGACCAGAATCAACCAGCGAACGAAAGTGATGACCATGCTGACCTGCGTGATCAAGAACGCCACGCCCAGTAGCCCCAGGTCAAGCCGCCGGCCCAAGACCTCGTGGATCGGATCCCGATTCTGCCAAACTACAAACGACAGCAAACCGACCGTGAAACCGGCCGCGACCATATGCACAATCAGATCGATCCGGCCGGTCCGAGACGACCTCACTGGAAGGATTCCACTTGCTCACGGAATTCGGTTATAACCTGAGAATGCCAATTTGCCGCTGCGTCCGGTGAAGCTTAGTACGATTCAAGTCGCCTTCATCTCCCACGTGCGCACGTGCGAATCATTCCGTACATCAACCAAGCTGCGCCGGCTTTCCTCGATGTTCCTTCGCCGCCAAAGTGTTCTATTGTGCTAGAGAGTAGGAATCCGCGCTCATGACCTTCGAGGACTCGACGCCTCATGGTGGGATGGTGGATCGCGCGAGCAGGGCTGTTTCTCACGGTGCTTTCGGTGGTCGTGCTGTCGGGTCCGGGAAGGATTGACGTCGTCGACGGGCAGACCCGGTACGAAGTCGCCCGCAGCTTGGTGGAGCATGGCGACTCGACCATTAGAGACCCCAACGTCTGGTTCGCCGTGTTCCCAGGCCGCGACGGGCTGTCGTTACACCAAGTACCGCTTCCCCCAGTCGGCTGCAGGAGTGGCAGCGATCCTGGCGGCCGATTGTTGCGGTCCGCCAAATGAAGCACGTCGCCATTTTTTTTTCGTGCTGACCAGCTCTGGTGCAAGCGCGCTCTTGGCTGTCATTTACGCCTCGTTTTTTCGACTCCAGGGACACGGGCCATGCGCGTCATTGCTCTGGGCGGCGGGAGGTATATTCTGCACTCCAAGCTGGTTCTATGGAACGAGCACATTCGACGACATCCTCGGATCGCTATCTGTTGTACTCGCAGTGACTTCGGCTCTGGCGGGCCGGCGCGGCAGTCCCGAGGTGGCGGCGGTTCGCGCGGGGCTGGCATTGGGCCTGGCCTTCCATTGCAAGGAGCCCCTTGGCATTTTTGTCTTGCCTGTGCTGGCAGCCCTACACAATCCCAAGCGCGATTGGCAGTCGCAGTGGGGGGGGCAGGCAATCGTCGTCTTGCTGCTTGCTGCATCGGTGGCTTTGTACCTGGCGTATGATTGGTACAAATTTCCGCCCGGCTCTACCACCGGCCACGCGGAGCTCTTGAAAGGATACGCACCCCTCTGGTCCGGACATCCGGAAATCGCCCTCCTGGTGATGCTGGTCAGCCTGAGTACGGGCGTATTGTTCTATAACCCTGCGATCTTGATCTGTTGCGCCGGCATTCGCCACTGGTGGAATTGCGCGAGGTTTTTTTGCCTGTCACTCTCGGCGGCGATCTCGGTCTTTATCTTGTTCATCTCCTTGCTCACGTTTTTCAAGGGAGATCCGGCGTGGGGCCCGCGTTACTTGACGCCGATCTTCGCGGTCCTCTGGATCTTCGCGCCAGACGGTTGCCGTTTCGCTCGCAGATGGGTGGTCGTCACCGCGCTGGGGCTAGGATTACTGATCCAACTGAACGCGCTTTGCGTCGATCCGAACCGCCTTTACATCGAACATGGCCTACCCTCGGCCTTTTACGTTTCCGCTCCAAGTCTTTACTTCCATCCGGCTATTTCCCACTTGATCAATCGCCCACGAGAAATCGTTGCCGTTCTCTCAAGCCAGGATCATCGAGCCCAGCGCTACTCACCCGCACCCTCACCCACATTTGCCTTCCCCGTAATCGACTTTGTCGAGAGAGGACCTGAGGCACTACGAAAGTACCATGTTCTCAATGGCTTCCGTTTCTGGTGGGCTAGCTATCAGTATCTCGACAGCCAGTCGCGACCCATTGATATTGTTAGAAGCGTGGAGCTCCTTTTCTTGTCGGCCGCGGCGGGATTGATCATGCAAGTTCTCGGTTTACGCTTATCGCGGTCCTGAGACTCGCCTTCAGACTGCGAGCCAGACTGCGCCGCGTGGCAAGCCCATATCGCTTTCCATGCCGACAGTTTTGGAAGTTCCCGCCGGGCGAGGCTGCTCTGCATGAAGGGAATTGCATTCTATGGTAGAGAGGGTGGATCGGACGGCGCCGCTTGGGGCGTCTTCGCGCCGCTCGTTGCAGCGAGGTGCGGGAAATGAGGATCGAGCAGGAACGGTTTTGCCCGGAGGGTTTCACGCCCCCGTGGGTGCGCCATCAGCATCTCGAACGATACCGCTGGGCGGCGAAGTTCGTCGCCGGTAAACGCGTCCTCGACGTGGCGTGCGGGACAGGCTATGGGACCGCGATGCTGGCGAATGCCGGCGCTGCCCAAGTCGACGGCTTCGACTGTTCGACGGAGGCAGTGGCTGTTGCGAAAAAGGCCTGGACCTCACCCAATGTCAGCTTCGAGGTGGCGAACACCGAACACTTGCCTGTTCCCGACCGCTCGTATGACTACTACGTGTCCTTCGAGACGATCGAGCATGTCGAGGATGACGACGCGCTCTTGAGCGAAGCGGCTCGAGTGCTGCGTCCCGGCGGATCGTTGCTGGTATCCACACCCAACCGCGAATTGCTTGACCCCGGTATATCGATCGATGAGCGGCCATTTAACCGATTCCATACTCGCGAATATTGCCAGGACGAGCTCCATGAGAGGTTGCGTCGGCATTTCACCTCCATCGCCTGGTACGGTCAGCGGCCATACTCTCCACTTTACGTTTCCTGGCTCGCGCACGTAGGCAGGCGCTGGCCGGCCCTGGCGGTCAAGTTTCACCAGGCTCGAAAGTGCCTTGGCTGGCCCTGGGAATCTCCCCGGCGGAACCTCCCCATGCCGTGCTTGGGGAAACCCGCGGTCACCGAGGTGCTGATCGCCTCCTGCCGGTCCGATGAGCCGACCTGGAACACTCCTCTGGAAGCCGACGAATGATCGAACATGTGCGTGAATCACTTCTCAACAGTGCCGATAAATGCTCGAAGCTGCTCGCTGGACCGCTGTTCCCAGACCAAAGCGCGGAACGACCGCGCTCAGGGTCTGTTATGCAGATAGGACCTCGGTTCCGCGCATGTCTCGGGCCCCTCGAAGTGCCGGCTGCAAACCTCTATCGAGCGTGCTTTGTCGATCTTGGGCTGCTTGCCCGACGTGTTCGGGAGTGGTCGCCGGCGGAGCGCATTCTGGAGATCGGCTGCGGCGAGGGGCGCGCTCACAGAGAGGCTTTCCTTGGTTTATCCCGAGGCAAGCATCACGGGTATCGATATCACGCCCAAGGTCGGTCGTCTCTTCCGCGGCGATCAACAGCGCGTCAGCTTCGCTCGGCAGACGACCCAGGTAATGGTCGCCGCCAACCCCGCGTCGTTCGACCTGATCGTAATCTGCGACGTGATGCATCACGTCCCCTGGAACCTCCATGAGCAATTTCTCGGAGATGCCGCCAAGGGCCTCAAGCCCGGGGGCCGACTTGTTCTGAAGGATTGGGAGCGACAGACCAATCTCGCCCATCTCTTGTGCTATCTCAGCGACAGGTATATTACCGGGGACCGGATCCAATTCCGGTCCGCAAACGAGCTACGTACACTCTTGCAGTCGATCTTCGGCTCGGGAGGTATCGAGAAAGAACTCCGAATTCCACCATGGCGAAATAACGTCGCTTACTTCGTCAAGACTTGAACTGGCAAAGCACCCCTTCGAAACCGCAGAGGCATCCTTATCGCCGACTCCAAGCCGGGGCCCTCGAGCCTGGGCTTCGCACGCCCGGAGTGTTAAGTTCAGAGTCGCGCCAAAGACCGCCAAGATCCGCTGGGACGCTTTGCCAGACCGATACGATAACGGGGCAGGGTCCGTTCGACGATCCGGGAATCTCGCAGGTAACGATGCCAGCCCACGGGCCCCAAACGGAGAAACCGCGAGAAGAGGCCTGATGGGCTTGACTCACGTCCATGGACAAATGCTGCGAGGCCGGTGTTCAGCTCGATGGAAAAACGGGCAACGCGCTGGCCCAGCGAGTCGGCAGGCGCGAGCCGAACCGCCCTTACCAAGGTGTCGCTCCAGCACGATCTCCTGCTGTCTGCGAAATTCCAAGACGCGGGAACTGCCTCGCATGGTTTGAGCGTGTGGATGAATACGAAAGGCACTCAAGGGCCGGGGATGATAGAACGTACAGCCTGCCGCAGCCAGTTTCAACCAGAAATCCCAGTCCGCCGTGTACCATAGCCCCTCGTCCAGGCCACCGACATCAAGCGCCGCTTGCCGCGAAAAGAGCGGCGCGGGTATCGCGATAAAGTTCTGTACCAGCAATCGCGCGATGATCAGATCGGGCCCGAGCTCGAACTCACCGGGCAAGGGGCAACGCCACGTCCCGACCCGCCTGCCAGCCGGATCAATGAACCACGAGGAATGCAGAAACATCGTGACCTGAGGTGCACTGACCACCAATCTTCTGAGGGCAACCAGGCGATCCTTTAACCACAGATCGTCCTGATGCAGAAAGCAGACGAAGTCTCCTCGGGCCTGATGCAGCCCGTGATTTGTGCTGGCTACCCAGTTCTCCATATGTTCACAAACGAGGAATCGCAGGGGAAGCCGGTCCGCGTAGGACTCGAGAATCTTGATCGTCTGGTCGTTGGAACCTCCATCGACGACGATGATTTCCACCCCGTCCAAGGGCTGCGAGAGGATGCTTCGCAGTGTCAGTTCGAGGAAATTCTCGCCGTTGTAAACTGGCATCACCACGGTGAGCCACGGGTGAGTCAGCGTGTTCATATCACAAGCCCGCGGAGTGAATTGCTCTTCAAGGTTCGCGTCTGCGGCTGGCGCCTTTGTCCGTCAATCGACGGAGGGACGCTCGGTGCGGCCGCCCTGACGGGGCATGTCGAGGATCCCGACGAGGAAGCCCGCGGCGGCGGATTCCAGGCCGACGCAGAAGAGAGTGCCGGCGAAGATCCATTGACCAGGAAGGGGAACTTCCAGGGTTCGCAACCAATGGCCGAGCACCGGAGCCGCCAGAGCCACGGCCAGCGCCATCAGGGAAACTCCCAGAGTCATGCCCCGCTCAACGGAGAAGAACCCCGCCAATCGTTCCACGCTGGCGTCACGGAACACGGGGTCGGATAGGTGAGCGTAATACCTGGCCAGCAGCCCGAAGACGAGCAGATGACACCCACTGATGGCAACCAGCGAGGCTGTGTACAGAAAATTCGGCCCGAGCACCCCGCTGTACGCTCCGAACCCCGCCATGACCACGATGGGAATCACTCCCAGACCCAGCAGGGTCAGTACCAGTCCCGGGATGATGAACAAAAATGTTGGAGTGCACATCAACATGTAACGCAGGTGACGCCAGCCATCGTGAAAGCTGCGCAGGTGCGGAGGGCGATCACGGCCATCGCGATGCAACACGATCGGCACCTCGGTGATCTTCTGGTGGCTCACGCACGCCTTGACTACCATCTCGCTGGCGAATTCCATTCCGGGTGAGGCGAGGCCCAGCTTCGCGCAAGAGTCCTTGCGGAAGGCCCGCAAACCGCAATGAGCGTCACCGATCGGCGTCCTGAAGAACAGGTTAAGAATTCCCGTCAGGACCGGGTTGCCCACGTAACGGTGCAGCCAGGGCATCGCGCCGGGCAGAATGCCGCCCCGGAACCGATTGCCCATGACCAGGTCATAACCGGCCCTTAGCCGCTCGACAAAAGGTTCCAGCGCCGTGAAATCGTAGGAATCGTCCGAGTCGCCCATGACGATGTACCGCCCTCGGGCGGCCTGAATTCCCGCCCGCAACGCATGGCCGTATCCTTTCCGCTCGACATCGATGACCCGGGCGCCATGCTCTCGAGCGATCTCCTGCGAGCCGTCGGTGCTGCCATTGTCGGCGACGACCACCTCCCCGCGCATACCCAGTTCCTGCAATGCCAAGAACGCCTTGTCCACGCACCGCCCGACCGTCCGCGCCTCGTTCAAACAGGGCATGATCACGGAGATCTCGAACTCCGAGACATCCGGATCCGGCGGATCATCAACTCGAGCGACTACGGTCATGCTCATGCAGCCGTCTCCCAGGCTTATCGTCGATTTCCAACGGCCAAGGAACCGTTTGAAGACACCTCAATCCAGTTATAGGACACGAACGCCGCAGGCGCAGGGAAACCTCCGTGATTGGACCCTATCGGCAGGATTGATGGGGGCCTGGCCTGGCCGTCGAAGCTCCACGGGCTTCAGTCGCAAAGCAAGCGTTCTTTCAGCTCACTGAACGTGGAGGGGACATTGCGATCGAAAACGAATTGAGCGGGCAGGCCGACGACGCGACTGGCTCCCAGCGCGAGGAGTGGTCGCTGGCAGGCGGAGAGCTTGCTGGCGGCCATTAGAGCGGTGACGCGCCAGCCGGGCTGGCCCTCGCCGTCCCAGACCTCGCCTCGGACCAGATGCGAAGCGCCCTGGTCGCTGAGGTACTTGGCCACCGCGGCGGCCGTCTCGGGACCGGGTCCAGGCGCGGCGGGGCTGCCCACGACTTCCAGGTGCAGCAGGCCAAGGGACCGCTCCACGCCATCGATCGCGTCGAGCAATAGGGCCAGCGGTCCGGTCTCGCCCTCGGCAAGAAGAATAGAAAGAGAGGGTGCGTGACCGATCAGGCAGGCGGCTGATTCGAGCACGGTGCCGCCCTTGATCTCGCGCAGGCGGTTGTCCTTGAGGGTTGTGCCCGAACTGGTCAGGTCAACGATGATATCGGCGATGCCCAAGCTGGGGTGCAGCTCGAGGGCGCCCTGCGATTCAATAAACGTGTAGTAATAGATGCCCCACTCCCGGAAGTATTGCCGGACCACGGCCGGGTACTTGGTTGAGACCCGAAAAGTCTTGCCGGCGATCTTGAACTCCGTCGTCAGGTCGACGAGGTCCATGATGTGGCTGACGTCAACCCAGCTTTCGGGCACTGCGACGACCAGCCGGCAGCCGCCGTAGCCGAGGTCGGGAATGACCACGGCGGCTTGCTCATTGTCGACGGCGTGCTCGGCGTAAACGTCCATGCCGGTGACGCCCAGGTGGCAGCGGCCCTCCTGCACCTGGATCACGATGTCGGCCGGCCGCATGAAGACGATGTGAAACCTCGGCTGACCGGAGATCGTCGCCTCGTACTGGCGGTCGCTGGCCCGGCGGACCTTGTAGCCGGCTGTCCTTAGTAAGTCCACGACCCCGTCGTAAAGGTGGCCCTTGGAAGGAATACCCAGGCGGATGGGGTCGATGAGTGTACTCATGTTCGATCGCCCCGAAAAACGGCCAGGCGGGTGCGCATCTGGTCGATCAGCTCACCTTCACGGACCGAGCGAACGTCGCCGTACTCGAGGTTCCAGAGCTCGATGGTCCGCCCGACCGTGACCAGATGGCCCAGGCCCAGGCCGCGGGCTTGCTCGACGGCGGCCTGAAACTCCAGGCCGGAAAGGACCACGGGAACCTGGATTCGATCGCGCAGGAATGTCGCCAGGTCGATCGCCGCGGGAGTGACATCGTCCGGTTTGCCACTGGTGACAAGAAAGCCGCGGCTGCCAAACGTATTGTCTGTGACTGCGGCGGATCGCGCCTGGAGAACTGAGTACAGTCGTTCCAGCCCGAAGGCGAACCCAGCGCCGCGGTCGTCGCGATCGCTCCCCAGCACCCGTGCCAGGCCGTCGTACCGGCCGCCGCCGCAGACCTCGACCTGCCCTTCCGGCGTCGGCACGATGATCTCGAAGATCATCTGAGTGTAGAAGCCGATCCCCCGGCCGAATCCGAGGTCCAGCTCGATTCTTCCGGAGTCGACCCCGTGATGCTCGAGCATGCAAAGCAGCGAGCGCAGGGCGGCCACCGATTCGGGCGCGAGCGCCGTGTATTCGCGATCAAGGCGGTCCAGCATCGGCCCGGCCGGTCCGCGCAGCTCGGCCAGCGCGTGCACCTCGTCGCGCACGCGTGAAAGCACCTCGCTGAGCGAGTGACCGAGATCCCACTTGCGCCTCAGCCGGTCGATGATCTCACCGGCCGAGCGGCGGCCGGTCACGTCGGGGACGAGATGCCGGAAGAGGCGATCGACGGCGGGTGCGTCGGCTGGCCCGGCGGTCGTCGGCCATTCCAGCGCGTCGTCATCGTCGGTCCGCAGCCAGCCGCTCAGCCGCTCCAGGCCCGCCTCGATGGCGCGTACGCCCTGGCCTTCGGCGGCGGCCTCGCTCAGCGACTCGACCAGTGCCGAGGTCGCCGCCGGGGGAAGACCGGAGCGGCTCAAGAGCTCGAGAATCAAGCCAACGTGGCCAATCCGGATCGAACCGTCGCCAAGGCCCAAGGCCCGCAGCGACCAATCGGCCAGCCAGATGACTTCGGCGTCGGCGGCCGGTCCGCCAGCCCCGATAAGTTCGACGCCGACCTGAGTGAACTCGCGGTCGCGTCCTGGCGTCGCCGGCTGGAATCGGAAGACGGGGCCCGACATGCTGAAGCGAGCGGGCAGGGGAGGGCAGTCCTCCGCCTCTGCATAAGCCCGCACGATGCTGGCGGTGAGTTCGGGCCGCAGGCAGACCTCGGCCGTTCCTCGTCCGGAAATCTCGAATAACCTGGCCACGATCCCGGCGCCGCTCTTGCGCTCATGCAGCTCCGCGAACTCAAGGATCGGCGTCCGCATCGGCTCGTAGCCCGCCCGCTGGAACTGGTTGAGCAACAACCGCTCGACCGCGGTAAGCCGGGCAAAGTCGCGGGGCAGCCAGTCTCTCGTGCCACGCACGAGGCCGACCGGACGCTCGAGCCCATCGCTGCCGATCGACCGCCCAGGCTGCGCTGGTAGGGTGGTCATGACCGGGGTCCTTCTTGCGCCTGGACCTCCAGGGCGCTTTGCACCGAGTCCTCGAGCACCGACCAGGAAAGGCCCTTGTCTTCCTGGCGGGATGTCAGGTCCCGAAGATTGAAAACTTCCCGGCTTGCCTCGTCTGGCCCGACGATGACGGCCAGCTTGTGGCCGTGATTGGATCCATATCCCATCTGCTTGCCGATCTGGATCGGGTCGGGATAGACCTCGGCGCCGATGCCCGCGACCCGCAGCCGGGCGGCCAGGCGGAAGGGGATCACTGGGTCGGTGCCAGGAAAATTCGCCACCAGCACCGGCGCGGTCGTGGCCGCCGACTTGAGCTGCCCGGCCTCGTCGAGCAAGGCCAGCAGCCGGTCCAGCCCGATCGATGCCCCGACGCCAGGCAGCCGCCGCGTGGTGAAGAGGCTGGCGAGATTGTCGTAGCGTCCGCCCGAGGCGACGCTGCCGAACTTCTCCCAGCCCTTGACCGTGGTCTCGAAGACGATCCCCGTGTAGTAATCGAGCCCGCGCGCCAGGCCCAAGTCGATGGCGATCCGACGCTGGGGAATCCCCGTGGCGTCGAGCAGGTCGAGCACGGTGCGGAGGTTGGCGATGCCCTGGCCGGCGTGCGGGGTGGAACCGAGCGCTGCCTCGGCCTCGCGCAGCACCTCCACGCCCCCCCGCCCGGTTTGCGCAAACTCAAGAACCGATCTAGACTGGTTTGAGCTCAGCCCTGCGCCTCCCAGCTCCACGGCTTTCTGCAGCTCGTCGACAACGCCGTTCGGACCGATCTTCGACAGCTTGTCAAGCGCCCGCAGCACCTGGCCGCTTCGTCCCGAGAGTTCCAACGATTCGAGCATACCGTCGAGGATCTTGCGGTCGTTAAGCGTGATCGTGAAGTCAAGAACCCCTGAACTCTCCAGGGCGGAATGAATGACCTGGGCGATCTCGGCGTCGGCCAGCACGCTCTCGGTGCCGATGGTGTCGAAGTCGCACTGCAGAAATTCCCGGAACCGACCCTTGGCCGGCCGCTCGCCCCGGAAGACCGAGCCGATCGCATACCGTTTGAACGGCACGCCCAGCTCGTCGACATGCTTCGCCATGAATCGGGCCAGCGGCACGGTGAGGTCAAAACGCAGAGCCAGCTCGCCGGGAGTTCCGCCCTTGTTGGTGACCTCGAAAATCTGCCTGAGCACCTCATCTGAGCCCGCGCCCTTGCCGGTGAGCACTTCCCTGCGCTCGATGTGCGGAGTTTCGATCGGCACGAAGCCGAAGCTGGCGAAGGTCCGGCGAAATGCCGCCAGAATTCGCTCACGGGGAATCATCATTGCGGGAGGCAGGTCCCGCAGCCCGCTGGCCACGCGGGGGTCGATCATGAGCGTCGCATCCTTAAACAGTATCTTGAGCGATCACACTCGTGGTGGGTGGTTCAAAAAGGCTGTCCAGCGGGAGTTGAAAACCAGGCAGAATTCCCGGCAATTCCAGCCGATCGGAACGCGTCAGAATTCGCACACTCGTGGAAGATTCGTAAACGTAAACCAGCTCCAGCTCCGCGGTCGGATAAACGACCCAGACCGACCTGACCCCAGATCGGAAGTAGTCATCGACCCGGACAAGAACATCGCAAGCAAGGTTCGTCGGGCCGATGATCTCGATGGCCAGGTCGGGGATGACATCCCAGGCGGCCGTTCTAGGAACGGGACGGTTCCGCGCCCATCGCTCATGAGAAACAAACGCGACGTCCGGCCGACGCTTGAGATCGTTCGCCGCGTCAAGCACGAAGAGCATTTCGGCTTCGAGATTTCCAAGCCGGTTCGATCTGATGAAATGACCGAGCAGGCACATCAGGGCAGATGCAATGTGCGTCTCGTAAACTCCCATGGCCGGCTTCTCCACCACGTTCCCATTGACGACCTCGTAATGGCCGTCGGGCTCGATCGTGGTCAGGTCAATCGGCCCGCTCTCGAGCCCCGCCATGGGTAGGGAGCTGATCGTTGACATGGCAACTCTCCTGATTGATCGCTAAGTATTCCTCGCTATTGGTGATTGATTGTACCATTTTGCGAGGCCGTCGGGCGCCACGGCCGTTCCCTTGAACCAAGGCAGTTTCAATCGTCGTGGCCGGTGGCGAGTGACAAGCCGGCTTCATCTCCCCTGAGAGCATGAGCAGTCACCGCTTTAGGTTCCGCATTGCCCCGCCTCGACACGATCTATGGCCCACAGATTTTGGCTTCGTTCGCGAACGACCAACCTTGGCGAGGAGCAGTCAAACCGGTGCGCCTCTGAACCTTGCGTAGTTTCCAAATTGGCTCTGTTCGGCGCTTTTTCTGACCTCTGCACCTCGCCAGTCTAACTCTGCGGGACGCGGTGGCCCGGACACAGCCGCTCCAGATCGACCGTTCCCTGGTGGGACAAGATTCCATTTCTGTGGCACGTCCAAACATCCATGACGCCTTTAGAAAGGTCTGCCACGATGCGACCCTGGATTAGCTCTCGTGTCAGCTCCCCGTTCTCGTCCCCGACTTCAGCTCTCACCCGTCACGCGCCATTCGGAATTTGCCATTTGCAATGCGCCGGGGCTGCAAGGCAGTGATGAACTGCCGCGTGCGCTCTTGCAGCATCTTGGGGTGTACGTCGGGCCGGATGGGCATGGCGGCTGAGGCGCTCTTGCCGCATCGGATGGCGCTGAGCCTGGCGCAAGCCTTGCTCTTCTTAAGTGATCGGCCCCCGGGGCGACAGCCCCCGGCCGTTGTCCAGAAGATCCTGACCTACTAAGCCCTGTATGGCCGCCGCTTTAGGCTCGGCTCCCACGCTTTGTTGCCTTCTTTTCCTTCTGTTCAAGGATTGTTTGCACCGGGGAGGATAAGCCATGTTGGAACAGAAGGAAACGAAGGAAACAAAGTATTCGTAACGCTTGAGCCCTTCTAAGAGGCTATCCGGTAATCCCCAGATTTCGTAAGCTGTTTTCAGCACAGGAAGTCCGCCCATTTCCCCAACGCAAGGATGCACACCGATGCGTAAGGCTTATCCCTCGGACTTGACCGACGAGCAATGGGAAATCATCCGACCGCTTATCCCTGTTAACCAGGTGGGTCGACCCCGCGAGGTCGAGACGCGGGAGGTGCTCAACACGATCTTTTATCTCAACCGCTCCGGTTGCCAGTGGGACATGCTGCCGCACGACCTCTTGGCCAAGAGCACTGCCTATGACTACTTCGCCCAGTGGCGGGACGACGGTACCTGGCAGAAGATCCTCGATGCCTTGCGGCGGAGGGTGCGGACGGAGGCGGGGCGGCAGCCATCCCCCAGCGCCGGTTGCATTGACAGCCAGACGGTCAAGGGGACCGAGGTCGGGGGCGAGGGAGGTTATGACGGCGGTAAGAAGATCACCGGGAGGAAGCGACATATCATCGTGGATACCTTGGGGTTGCTCCTGGTGGTTGCGGTCACAGCGGCATCGGCGGATGACGGGACGGCTGCGCCGGAAGTCTTGGGGCAGATGACTGCGGAGCACTCGCGCATCTGGAGAGGCTGTGGGGCGATCAGAAGTACCGCAACAACTCCCTGGACGACTGGCTGGAGAGGACCAAGGCGACGTACTCGGTCGATGTCGTAGCGCGACCTGCTGGGTCGGTGGGATACGTGAAGTTGGCCTGGCGCTGGGTGGTAGAGCGTACGCTCGCCTGGATTGGACGGTACCGCAGGCACAGCCGAGACTACGAGCGCTTCACACACTCCAGCGAGGCGATGATCAAAGTGAGTTCGATTCATCGTATGCTTAGATATTTGAAACCTAGCAGTTCTACCCGCCCGGCCCCTTTCAAGTACCGTGAATCACGGGAAATAGTTCCCGGATAGCCTCTAAGAGGCTCGCCGCGAAGCTCCTGGTAGGGTGGGTGCAACCCACCAATCCCTCGGAAAAAGCGGTGGGTTGCACCCACCCTACAATTGTCAAACAGGCCTTCTCGGATAGCCTCTCAGTGATTCGCGCGGGTAGCGGTGGACGTTTCCCGTTCCGGAGATACACGCGGATAGCCTCTCAGTCTTCGGCCCGGTGCTCTTGGGTGTTGAGGAGATTGGCTTCGATCCCTGCCCCAGTTGCCATGCGTGTAAGCATCAGTCGCGATCGACCGTCGAGTAAACGGCGCGAGTCTCCTCGGTGATCCGAGTCTGATTCCGCTGGTCGACGCTCTTTCTCTGTATGATCTGGTTGGCGCGGGTTTGCGTTGCAGGAATTCGACGCAATCTGAAGGTTCTCACTCAGCGAACGCCTCCATCGGGAACACCAGGTCCATCATCAGGAGCTGGAAGTCGGGCCGGTCGCGCAGCGGGTCGAGGGCCGATTCTCTCCGGTAAACGTCGGGGTTGCGGTAGCCCATCGTGACCGCCCGGCGCAGCACGGCCAACGCCTTTTCGCCTTGTTCCGGCCCCTCCGCGGCGGATACGCCCGAGCCCGGTCGGACCTCGAGTCCCGCCAGGGCGGCGTGACAACAGGCCCGGAAGAACGACTGTTCTCCATCCAGGGACTTGGCCCCGTCGTAGTGCGCAGCGCCTGCTTCCAGGCAGCGGCGGCTTCGGGCAGGTTTGCCATGGCGTATCGCACCTGCCCGAGTCGCAGGTAGGTCTCGCCGAGGCCCGCTCGGTAGCCGAGGCCCTCGGGATGCGCCTCGACCAGAGGCTCACGCACCGCCAAGGCACGCTCGCATGCGGCGAGCGCCTCGTCAAGCCTCCCTGCCCGACGGAGCACGTCCGACTTGTTGGTCTGGCAGTTCGCCAGGAAATCCCTGTAGAAAGGGGTTGCCGAGACGGCCTGGGGAAGCTTCTGTAGGATCGCCTCTTCTCGCGTGTAGTAGCCGATCGCCTCACCCAATTTTCCGGCCTGCGCGAGCTGCCAACCGATGGAGCCAAGGCTCCACGCCAAGTGCCTCTGGATTGCGGGTATGGCGGGGTTGTCATCAGCCAGCTTCTGTTGCAGGGTCAGCCCCCTGCGGTACTCGGCCTCCGCTGCCGATGACTTGCCCGTACTCGACAGCAGGACGGCAAGGCCGTTGTGGGTGAGACCCAGGTTCATGCGGAAGTCGGTGACAGCGGGGTTGTCGTCGGCCAGCTTCTGCCAGAGCGCCAGCGCTTTACGCAGCTCGGTCTCCGCTTCCGATGGCTTGCCACTATCCGTGAGCAGAAAGCCAATTGCTCTGTGGGTAAGCGCCAGCTCGCTTCGGAACCCAGTGACGGCGGGATTGTCGTCCGCCAGCTTCTGTTGGATCGCGAGCGCCTTGCGCAGCTCGGCTTCCGCCTCCGATGACTTGTCCGTCGACCACAGCACAGAGCCGAGGTTGATGTGGCTGAGTGCCAGGGACCTGCGGAACCCAGTGACGACGGGATTGTCGTCGGCCAGCTTCTGTGCGATCGCGATCGCCGTGCGCAACTCTCTCTCGGCTTCCGATAACCTGCCCAGATTAGTACTCAGCATGTGACCGAGGCTGATGTGGCAGGCAGCCAGGCTGCCCCGGAACGCAGTGACTCCGGGGTTGTCGTCGGCCAGCTTCTGCAGCAGCGCCATCGCCTTGCGGTACTCGGCCTCCGCTTCCGACAACTTGCCCGTCGCCGCCAGCAGGGAGGCCACGTCCGTGAGGCTGCGCCCCACGTCGCCCTTGATGTCCGGGTCGGCCGGGAATTCGGCCCTCAGCGCCTCGCGGGCCGAGAGGACCTGCCGGTGGGCCGCCAGCGCGTCCTTCGGATTGCCGACCTGGCCCGTGAGCCCGGCCAGTTCGTAGTTCGCCTGCCAGAGCGCCCGCCGCGACGCCAGGTCCGACTCCTTGCCCAGCAGAGCGCCGAGTTTGCCGTAGAAGTCGCTGGCCGACTTTAAGAGGCGGTCGCGCAGGTCTCTGAATTTCTCCTCCTTGAGCAGGAAGTCTTCGCTGACGCCTGTGTGGAAGGTCTTGATCGCCTCAACGGCCAGGTCGTACCGCGCCTGCACGGCGGCGCGGGACCGGGTGAGCTGGGTGTTGGCGGCGGCCAGGGCCTTGTTCGCGTTCGTCTCGCGGGCCAGCGAGGCGGCCAGCCGGGCGTTGGCCACCGCCTGCACCGCCGCCACGGCGGCCAACCCGCCCAGCAGCGTCAGCAGCACCAGGCTCGCGGCGATGACCTGCCCCTTGTGCCGGCGGACGAACTTGCCTACACGATACCCCGCCGACGGCGGCCGGGCTTCCACCGCTTCATCGGCAAGGTAGCGCTGAATGTCGCGAGCCAGACCGTTGGCCGTTTCGTAGCGCCGCTCGCGATGCTTCTCCAGGCATTTCATCACCACCCAGTCGAGCTCGCCACGCAAAAGCGCCATCGAGCCTGCGGGGCTCGATATGCCGCAGCGCCGCCACCGAGGGAAGCGAATCATCGGTGGAGAGCCGGGTGCTCGGCTTCGCCGGCTCCTCCTCGCGGATGATCCGGATCATCTCCGTCAGCGCCGCTTTCTTCAGGCGCTTGGCGTCGATGGGCCTCAGGCCGGTGAGAAGTTCATAAAGAATGACACCCAGCGAGTAGATGTCGGCCCGGGTGTCGATGTCTTCGCCGGAAAAGCCGGCTTGCTCCGGGCGACATGTACTCCAGCGTGCCGATGACCGAACCGAACTGAGTGGACATTGACTGGTCGGTGAGCTTGCCGGCGGTTGCCTTGGCCACGCCGAAGTCGATGACTTTCGGTACGGGCTTGCCGTCGATCATCGTCACCAGGATGTTGGCCGGCTTGAGGTCGCGATGCACGATGCCCTTCTGGTGCGCGTGCTGCACCGCATGGCAGATCGGCACGAAGAGTTCCAGCCGCTCTTTGGTCGTGAGCTTCAACTCGTCGCAGAATTTCGTCAGCGGCAGACCGTTGACCAGCTCCATCACGAAGAACGGCTGGCCATTGGGCATCAGGCCGCCGTCGAGCACCTTGGCGATATTGGGATGGTCCATCATCGCCAGCGCCTGCCGCTCCTGCTCGAAGCGTGTCAGAACCTCCCGGGAGTCCATGCCGGTCTTGATCAGCTTCAAGGCGACCCTACGCTTGACCGGCTCGGATTGCTTGGCGACCCAGACTTCGCCCATGCCGCCTTCACCGATTTTTTCGCGAAGCGTGTATCGACCGGCGATGAGGACGTTTGGTTCGGCGGTGATGTGATAATCGGCCGTGATCGAGACGGGTGACGGATCGAGATCGGGTTTCGGGGTGGGCACTCCCTTGGCTGCCGGCGCCGGTCGCCCCGTGTCGGAGTCGATGGTGGCAGCTTCTGTGCCCGGAGGTGGTAACGGGGAGGCGTCGTTGGCCCGCAGTAACGCCTCGACCCGGCCCCGCAGTTCGGCGTCGTCGCCGCACTCGCGCTCCAGGTAGGCGGCACGCTCCGCCGGATCGGACAGGTCCGACGCGTTCAGGAACAGGGATTTCGCTCGTGCGGCATCGACGGCCATGGTTCACCTCCGGGACAGGCAGGATCTTTGCCCCTGCGACGGGGTCTACTCTCAATGCCCCGTCCAGGGGAAAAGTGTCTCGCGGATTCCGAATTATTTTTCCAGGGCCTCGCGGAGCCAGGCCCGCGCGTACTTCCAGTTCCGGTAGGCGACCGCCCGGGAGAGCCCCAAGGCCTCGCCCGCCTCCTCGACGGAGAGCCCGCCGAAGAGGTGGAGGTGAGCGACCCGTCCCGCGGCGGCGTCCTCCTCTCCGAGCCGGGTCAGCAGGTCGTCCAGCGACAGGACGAGGTCGGGATCCTCGGCGAGGGAGCCGATCTGATCGAGCAACTCGAGCCGTACCCGCCCTCCGGCCCGCTTCAGCCGCTTGCGATCCCGGGCATGGTTGACCAGGATCCGCCGCATCGCTTCGGCGGCGGCGGCGAAGAAGTGGCCCCGGCCGTCGAATTTCTGGTCCCCAACCAGCCGCAGGTAGGCCTCGTGAACCAGGGCGGTGGCGTTGAGGGTGTGGCCGGGGGCCTCGGCGGCCATCTTCGCAGCGGCAAGCCTCCGCAGTTCGTCATAGACGAGGGGGAGCAATTCCGCCGCAGCCCGGCGGTCTCCCTTTTGGGCGGCTTCGATCAGATGGGTCAGATTAGACATGAAGGCTTAGTGTACAAAAGGGCTCAAGCGTTACGAATGCTTTGTTTCCTTCGTTTCCTTCTGTTCCAAGATGACTTGTCCTACCCGGTGCAAACAAACCTTGAACAGAAGGTAACGAAGGCAACAAAGCGTGAAAGCCGAGACTGCTCATCTTCTCCAGCGTCCAGGCCTGGAATCCCGCCAGGAGCTGGCCCTGGTTGATCAGGCCGTTCTGCAGCGCGAGCAGTTCGAATATAAGTTGGCGGTCGGCGGCGGTGGCCATGGAGGGGCTCCCAGCGAGGACGTCGTCCCACCCGCTCCGGACCGCGGCACGACCACGGATACCGGTCGCGAGGGGAGCGTCGCACGGGACGATTATCCCAGGCGAGTCCGGCCCGTCCATTCCCTGTCAGACCTCATCCGCCCGGGCCCGTTGCGACATTTGAAGTCGAGGAAACACTCGGCTTGAGTGGGACGAACACCCTTAGACCGACGTCAAATCAGCCCCGCCGAGGCCGCCGGCCGCGGTCGAGCAAGTCTGAGAGGGGGAGGACGAAGCCCGGCAAAACCGCACCGCCGTCGAGTGCCTGGTCCGCCCGAACGAGGGCCGATTTGTCGCTTGTCGAAAAGACGCGGGCCGTGCGTTTCCGGGGATCGATCAGCCAGACCAGTATGACGCCGGCGTCGAAGTATTCTCGCACCTTGCGGGCCATCTCCGCCTTGGTGTTCCCCTCGCTGAGCACCTCGACGGCCAGATCGGGTGCCAGGTCAGGGATCGGCTCTCGGGGGCTTTCACGGCCAGGGAGCCTGTCCCAGGAGATGAACGACAGGTCGGGAATCCGCACGAGGCCGGGAGCCATGCGCATCATGCCGCCCTCTCCGACGCAGATTCCCAGGTCGTTCCGGTCGAGATAAGACATGACCAGATGTGAGAGCTCCATAGCCAGTTGCGACTCTACGAACCCCATCGCCTTCTCCACCAGCGTGCCGTCAACCAGCTCGCAGAGTCGGTTCTCTCGTACCTCGGCCTCGATGACATCCTTCTCCGTGGCGGTTCCCGGCGGGGTGGAACCAGATCCGCTCCAGCGGGATGCCACCCAGCCGCTGTCGCAAGTCGGCCAAAGTTTTGATCTCGGCAGAAGCGATCGTCACTTGAGACATGACGGCTTACTCGCTGTTCTGGATACCTCGATGAATCTGACCATCATTCTGACGCCGAGCGGTGGCCTCAGCAAGGCAGGGCGGTGCGAGGGCCAAAGCCCGGCCGGTTCGCAGAGAGACGCTTCACCAGGAGAGCGGGTTGGTTTTGATGCTGGGTCTGTGGCGTTGCGCCATCGATCAGCCCGGGGACGAAAATGGGTCCGAACACAACTTCGTGTTCAGACCCTTTGCGGTAAGAACTCCGTTGTTCCCCTCTCTCCAGTTGCATTCCCGGTCGAAAACCGGCAAAGTGCTTCCCGGACGGCCTCTCAGTCGCCTTCTCCCTGGCGCTTCTCGTAGTATTGGCCCAGGGCCAGTGTCCGCTTGACCTGGCGAACGACGACGAATCCGGTGAGGGCAAGGCAGGCGATGTAGATGTTGGGATATTGCAGCTCGTCGCTCGTCCAGGTCGGGAACGGCTGGCTCCAGTCGATCGCGGAATTGCAATAGAGTACGAGATAGCAGGCCACTGCAAGCCCCGTGGTGAACCAGACCAGGTTGATCCGGAACCATAGGCCCGACGCGGCGATCATGAGGGGATAGCCCACCAGCAGGCTGCTTTCCACCCGGTTGAGTAGCTTCAGTGCCAGAGTCAGGCAGAGGAGGTCGGCCGACGACCAGAGGAGTCGCACGCGGTCCGATCGCCAGCCCTTGCTCCAGAAGAACTGGAAGAGGAGCGCTGAGACTGCCCAGAGCAGCAAAGTGGCCTGGACTCCGTAGTGCACCCAGTAGCTTGCTTTTGGGGCGGAGAAGCGATGATTGAACTCTGTGAGCAGAGCCACAACCGAGAGCCCGCCGAGGCGAAAGACGACCTCGGGCTGGCGGCGGGTCCAGCGGCGGAGCTTCTGGAAGACGCCGGTCGCTTCGACGATGTATCCCTGCAGGTAGCGTTCCAGGTCGTCGGCCAGTTCATGGGCATTGGAGTAACGGTCCTCGGGCATCTTCTCGAGACATTTCAAGCAGATCGTCTCGAGCTCACGAGGAAGCCCGGCGACCAGCTCACGGGGGGCGACCGGGTCGCGCTCGAGAACTTGGAGGACGGTCTCCATCATTGTTGAGGTGCGAAAGGGTGGGCGGCCGGTCAAAAGCTCGTACAGGATGGCGCCCAGGCCGTAGACGTCGGTCGCGGGCCCGATCGACTTCCGATGGCCCGCGGCCTGTTCGGGAGCCATGTAGCTGGGCGTGCCGAGTATGGCCCCTGTGGCCGTCAGTGAGCTGTCCTCGGCGGTCCGCCGCGCCAGGCCGAAGTCGGTGATCCACGGCTGGCCCTCGCGGTCGATCAAGACGTTAGAGGGCTTCAGATCGCAGTGAATAAATCCCTTGCCATGCGCGTAATGCAGAGTTTGGGCCAGGGTGAGGACCAGGCGGGCGACGGCCCGCGGATCGCGCCCATACGTGGCAACGTGCTGGGTCAGATTGCTGCCGTCGATCAACTTCATACTGAAGAAGAGGATGCCGCTCTGCTCGCAGACTTCGTAAATCGGCACGATGTGGGGATGATCAAGGTTCGCGGCCAGCTCAGCCTCGCGGCGGAACCGGGCACGCTCCGCGGGCGTCGCCAGCGAGCCCGAGAGAATCATCTTCAGCGCCACGAGCCGCTTCAGGCCGAGATGGCGGGCCTTGTAAACGATTCCCATCCCGCCGCGAGCGAGCTCCTCCAGCACGAGGTAGTCACCCACCCGCTCCTCACTCCGAGGCACCATCCGCTCGGCTGGGGACTCGCCTGGCGAGGGGGCGCCGAGGGTCTCGGAGTTCCATGCCGCGGTCGCGTGCGGATTGCCCGCGGACTTTTCCGGATCGCCAAAGCTGGCAGTGATCACGTCCTCCAGGTCCGGGAACCTGGCAAGGTATTCGGTGGAGCTTGGAAGTTCGCCGCATTCGCGACGGAGCTCCAGCTCCAGCGGGAGCAGCTCGCTGAAGAGTGGGAGCCGATCCGCCGGGCAGACGCCGTTAACGAAGTCCTCGAGCCGGGGTTTGTACCCCTTTCTCCAGTCGGCCTCGAAGCGCTCGCAAGCTTGGTTGACGCGGCGGGCCAGAGCCAGCAGGGAGTCTTGATCCTCACCCTCCCGAGTGTCAGCGGGCATCAAGCCACCTCGACGTGAGCTAACCAGGTCTTTGCGGATCAGGTCGAGGCGCCGCGCCACCGTGCGGCGGGCACAGCCCAGCCGCGCCGCGATCTCATCGCACGAGTAGCCTTCCATCCGGCTGATCGCAACTTGCTTCAGGCCGTCGTCCTCCAGGGCGTCGATCAGCCGCTGATATTCCTCGGCCACCATCGCCGCGAACTCGGGGGTGGGCTCTAAGCCCGCTATCATGTCGAGTCCCGCGGCCGAAGCCGGGTCGAGCGGCGAGTCACCCGCGCGCCCCGCAGCGCGGCTTCTTCCACAACCCGTCCGCCGCCGCGTTTAAGCCGCTTCTGTCGTTGAATCTGGGCGTAGGCCTTGCGCACGGTAATCGTCATGAGGATTCGCCAGAGATCCTCGCGGTCGGCAAGCTGAGGAAACCGCCCCTCGGCGATGCCCACGCAAAAGCTATTGAACGCGCTCAAGGCGGCATCTTCCTCGTCGGCTGCCGCGCGAGGGTGGCGTTGCCGCTGCAGCTTACCACGGGCCAGAACGACAAGCCTGCCGAAATAACGTTCCCAGAGTGGCTGGGCCGCCGCCAGGTCGCCGCCTCTGAGGTCGCCCAGCCAGTGCGTGACGGAACCGACTTGACCGTCCATCATCCCTCGCTTCGGTCCGACAGGATCGTCACGTAATTCGTGGAATCGAGATGCAGGCTGCTTTCACATCCATTCTAACATCGCTCTTGACCCGGCGCAAGCTCGCACGCGGCAAGATAGCGCCTCGCTATTTTGGTACGACCTGACTCTATCCGATAATAAATATACGAGATTGCGAGCCGCCGCCAGTCGTCTCGCCCCTCAAGTCAGCCCAGAGCCCGCGAGCCAGGGGTGGAGGGGATGCGCCAGTTTCCGGCGTCCGTCTCGTTAGATATGCTGGAATTTGCTAGCGGGGAAAACTGGGGCGAGCTCGAAATGGCTGGCTTATCATGCAAGTTTACCTTGACGGGGACGGATCGAAATCGGCGTTTCTGGATCGCCGCGACTGCCTGCGGTTGATGCTGGGCGGGGTTATCGGCTGCGGAGAAAGCAATCTGACCGCATGGTCGGTGCAGAGTCCAGCACAAGACAAGCAAAGTCCAGCAAAGGGCAAGGGCACGGCCGCGCCGACTCTGACGCCGGAAGCCGAACTGGCCGCGGTACGAGAGAAACTGGGCAAGGCCAGGATCGGCCCCCTCAACACCGCCCGCTCGGCGCATTACGTGGCGATCGGTGACGCCCCTAAGGCATTCATCATGACGATCCTGGGCGACTGCGAACAGCTCTACGCCGATTATCAGAGGTACTTCGATTCCCTTGGGTTTCACTTGCACCAGCCAGACCGTCCGTTGATTGTAATCATGTTTCGTGATGACCGATCGTTTGGCAGGTATTTCCGATTGCCGTCGTTACTTGAGGCCGCCGAAAAGGGGCGACCTTTGCAGCCTGCGGGTATCTACGACAAGGCGACCAACGTGCTGCAGGTCTTCGACTGGAGAAACGTGCCCACGGAGCCGCGCGCGTCCCATCGCAACATTGAGACTTTGGCCCACGAGGGAACGCACCAGCTTTCGTTCAACACGGGATTGCTCAACCGCGGTGGAGACACACCCCTGTGCATCGTCGAGGGGCTAGGCACCCACGCCGAGCCTCGCAAGACCACCGGGCCCAGCGATTTCGGACGGCTCAACCTGAGGCGGATGGACGACCTGGCCAGAATCCAGCGCCGGGTGCCATGGATTCCCCTGGGTGAGCTCCTGACCGATGACTCCGTGCTCCGCGCCGGTATTGCCGCTCGCATCATGCTGGGTTATGCCCAGAGCTGGTTGCTAGTGCACTACCTGCTCAGGGAACCGGCGGCGGTGCCGAGATTCCGGAAATATCTGGAGGCGATTGCCTCGCGCGTCAATTCGGACCGCAGGATCGAGGACGCCAAGAATCACCTGGGAGATCTCGATCAGCTAGACCAAACGCTGCGCCGCTATGCCATCCGGCTGCAGCTCTCGCTGCGCTAGATCGGTCTGTGAGGAGAAACCACCAACGGCGCGGCCGCGAATCCGCGTCTCCATACCGCGCCGTTGAGTTCAGTATCGATCCTTTCGCCGCGTGAGTTTGCTCAGTTGGCCTTGGGGTTCAAGCTTGTCGATCCGGGCAGCGGGGGAAGCAAGGCCGTGGTCTCCTCCGCGGAAGGTACGAACTTGCCGGCCGTCTGACGGACCTGCTGCGAGCTGTCGGAGCGAGCCATCTCAGCAAGGCGGCGTTTTACCGCGACGGACTGTGAAGCCTGGGCAGCCAGAGCCTGCGCGGCCATTACCCTGACTGTCTCGTCCGAGTCGTGCGAGAGCTGGAGCAGCCAGACGACCGGATCGATGTCGGTCCGGTTCTTGATCAGGCTAATGACCGAACATCGTTGCGCGGGCTTGGGACTGACTAACAAACCCCCCAGACTGATCAACTCCTGGTTCAAGCCCCGTGCTTTGAGCACGGTCCTCGCCGTGTCGCGGATGGTGGTATCGGAGTCGTGAAGGCGGTGCAGAAGCATGTCCTCGGTCAGCAGGTAGGGGCGCTGGGCGAAAGAGACCAGAGTCTGGCGGCGTACGTCGACATTTTCGTCGTCGATATAGGGAACCGCGGGTGCGGCCGCCGAATCGATCGGCAGGAATCCCAGGCAGAAAATGGCGCCGATGCGGGTGCGGCTATCCGTGCTCGCCAGACAGCGAATGACGGGACGGTGGAATCCCTCTTTCCAGTCGCCCAGGGCGTTTTCCTCGGACTCGATGAGCGAGCGGCCAGGCATCCAGACCCACAATCGGCTCACCTGCTCTAGTGCGAGGTGACGAACGTTGCTGTCGGCGTCGTCCATGCAGGCCGAGAGAATGTCATGCACGGGCTGGAGTGATTCGATCCAGCGGGCGGGCGCGATCTCGGGGGTGAATTTGTCGAGAATCCCACAGCTGACCAAGGCCGCGGTGGCACGCGCCGGGGGACTGAACCTGAAGAAGCCGGCGCGGAGTGCGGAGAGGGTTTCCAGCCACTGCGACGCCTCGCTGTCGCTGATGGCTTTTCTCGTCTCGTGGGGCTTTGGCGTCAGCCGCTCGTGGAAAACCGCCAGGGCACGAGGATCGCTAGCACGCAACCCCTGGTTCAGAGCCGCCAGGCTGCTGGTCTGTCCCAATGAGACCGCGCTGCCACCCCGAGTTGTCAGGGTCCACCGCGGCCTCGACAAGAATCCGCAGATCACTGCGGCGCCCAGTAGGGTACCGCCCAGTATGCCTACGATCCAAACCCTCGCCCGACGTCGCCCTGGCATGGCTGCCTCCCTGCGAAGAACCGAACCTCGTCCTTATTAGTGCACACGCTCGTTCCGCCACTCGGAACCTCGTATTCGATCTGCGTGGGCGTTTTGACACGACCTGCTTGTCGGGAGCTGATGCGACGATGCAATATGGTCGCCCGCGACCGATCGATACTTGGCCACCGATCCGCCGCCATACAAGCCCACCCACCGCAACGGGTCGCGATCTTAGTGACAAACCAGATTCCGGCAAGATCACTCTGGTATTTGTTGAAGTTTTGGGAACCTGCTGCCGACAAGCCGTATCGCTACGGTGGGGCCCGGGCGCAGCAACGATGCGCAGGCTCCTCGGTCCCATGGTCTCCCTACAGATTTCCCGAACTTCCTGCTCCTTTCCCGGCTATCAGCTTTACCTGCCTTATTCAGAAGAGGGTCAGGAAAGGAGGGAGATTGGCCGATTCTAGAACCGTGAAATCGTGGAGCACGCGGCCGTGGGGGAATGGAGTCCTCTCATGGTCGAGGTGCCAACCGGGCCACGGAGAAGTTCATGTTTGAGACAGGAAACGGCCGGTTGCTCGCGAGGATCAGTCGAAGTATTGGGTTGGGGATCATCGCAGCGGCCTCCCTGGCGGTGCCGAGTTCCCACTCATGGGCCGGCCTGACCCGGCGTATTGATCCCGCCCAGGTGGTTCCTCTCGAGAGGCTGCCCGCCGAGTTCCGCGAAAGCGTGGCCGAGGTGATCCGCGATCACACCTTTCACCGTCAAGGAGAGCCCGATTCCTTCCCTTGCAATGCCGGGCTTTATCTCAGCCTCGTCAACGAGCCCGTGCTCACCCTGGCTCTCTGGAAAGATCTGGCCGAGTCGCCCGTGCAGCTCAGGAGGCTGGGATTCAACCGCTACCAGGGGGAAGACGGCGCGGGAACGACGGCCACGTGGGACTTCGTGCTGCGCACTCCCCGCCTCCACGTCCTGCTCGTCTACCTCAATTATGCCGGTCCGCGCAGCAATGCCCGCATCGAGGCTCGCATTGTACTCATCCTGCACACGGGATATTACCGGGAGGTCAACAGCGAGACCTATATCCAGCACGATGTCGAGGCTTTCGTGAAGGTTGACTCAAGGGGATGGAAGACCCTGGCGAGGACTTTCAGGCCCGTGATCGATCGACTGCTCGAAGACCAAGTCCGCGAGGCAGGCCAGTTCATCTCGCTCATGAGCCGGCTGGTTGTCACGCACCCGAACTGGGCCACCCAGATTGCCGCCAGCCAGACCCAGCTCGATGACAATGCGCGTGCTCGGTTCTGTGAAATCGTGGCCCAGAACCGCAAACCCGGCGCCTCTAACGGCAGACCCGCAGTCCTCGCCAATTCCGGTGCCGATCCTACCGACGCCCGGCGGCGGTGAACGCGTGGTTGCCAGCTAACGGCAACGTGATTCCGTGACTGTTGGTACCGGAGCGGGCGGCGTAATTGCCGGAAGAGCCCGTCCGCAACTTGGGAGCGCGTGGGCCGAGCGTCCGAAATCGGGTAACGCTTGGCCGCCTTGGCTCTTGATTTGTCAGGATCGAGTTCGCACCCGGTTGTCTCAAACCTCCGGCTCCTGGTAGTGAGGCTTCTCGACGCCGACATCAGGGTGCATTCCCATGCGAATCATCGCGAGCCGCTCTCTGTGCTGCATCGTGCTTTTCGCCAGGCACTGGACCGTGCCACAAATGATGGCCACGATGGGAATCCAGGCGAACCAAGGAATCGCATTGAAGGACGACACAACAGTTTCCATCATTTAGCCTTTCGCCGAGGCGCAGGTGGAGGGAGGCCGTCAGTGAGAGTTTTGGCAACAACTTGCCTGCAACCTATTCGTGAGCCGATGTCGATTCTTGAGACTTACCGAGCAAATCGAAGTTGCGTCAGAGAACCCCAAGTTGAGTCGAAGCCGAGCGGGCCAGCAACAAGACTTTGAGCGCGGCAGGTCCGGCAGGATGCCGCGACTTACTACCTCCATCGTGGTTTATCCATTACGATCAAGCCATCAAGTCGATCGAAGATCAAAGCGCACGATTACCTGGACATCCCCGCATGAATTCTCTGCCTGAACGATCCGACCCTGTAATCTCGCGGCGCGCGATTCTTGCCGGCGGGGCCGCGGCTTGCGGACTTGCAACCGAACTGGCCGCGGCCGGCTCGCTCACCCCGCGAGCGGAGCCCGGCGCGACGTCGTCTTGTTTCCTCCTTGGTCTGAACACCAGCACGATTCGCGGCCAGAAGCTGTCAATCGTCGATGAGATCGCGCTGGCCGCTAAGGCGGGATTTCAGGGGATGGAGCCCTGGATGGACGAGCTGCGGCGCTATGCCGGATCCGGGGGCTCGCTGGCCGACCTGGGAAAGCGATTCCGCGACGCCGGAATCCAGGTGGAAAGTGCCATCGACTTCTTCGAGTGGGCCGTCGACGATGAGGGACGTCGCGTGAAGGGCCTCGATGCCGCCAGGAAAAGTATGGAAATCATTCAGAAAATCGGCGGCAAGCGGCTGGCGGCGCCGCCGGTCGGGGCCACCGAGAAGCCAATCGACCCGCTGCGGGTCGCCGAGCGGTATCGTCAACTCCTGGAACTGGGCGACCAGATGGGGGTCGTTCCCCAGGCCGAGGTTTGGGGCTTCTCGCGCACGCTCGGCCGGCTGGGCGAAGTGGCGCAGGTTGCCATCGAAACCGGTCATCCCAGGGCCTGCATCCTGCCCGATGTGTTTCACCTCTACAAGGGCGGGTCGCCGCTCGAGGGGATTGGACTGCTCGGCCCCGCCGCAATCCACGTCTTCCATGTAAACGACTACCCCGCCCAGCCGGTGCGACAACAGCTGACCGACGCCGACCGAGTCTATCCCGGCGACGGGATTGCCCCTTACAAGACCCTGCTACGCGCTCTTCGCGGGGCGGGTTTTCAGGTGATGCTCTCGCTGGAGGTCTTCAATCGAGAGTACTGGAAGCAGGATCCGCAGGTCGTGGCCACAACTGGCTTGGAGAAGATGAAGGCCTTGGTCGAAGCCTGCCTGCGCGATGGACCCTGAGATTCCCCGGCACGCCCGCCAGCCGCGGCGGAAACGCTCGCATGAGCTACATTGCGGAAACGCCACGATGCAGCCGACCTTGCTGCCGATTCTGGCTCAGGCGAACGATCTGGTTCGCCGTGTGCTTAAGCCGGGCGACCTTTCAGTGGACGCCACGGTGGGTAATGGACACGACACGGTATTCCTTGCGGAATGCGTCGGCCCGCGGGGGCGGGTCATCGGCTTCGATATTCAGCGGTCCGCACTCGAGGCAACGGCGCGGCGGCTTCGCGAGATGGGCTTGGCCGACCGGGTTGAACTGCTACAGCGCGGACATGAGCAGATTCGCGGCACCCTCGCGGCGCTGGCACCGGCAGCCCGTCCCAGGGCAGTGATGTTCAACCTGGGTTATCTGCCAGGAGGCGACCACGCGGTGCTCACCCGGCCGGAGACGACGATACACGGCATGAATGACGCTCTGGATGTCGTTCTCCCCGGCGGAATCGTCACGATCGTAGTCTACCCTGGTCACGCGGGGGGACAGGCCGAAGCCGACGCCGTCCTCGAATGGTCGCGCGCCGTCCCCGCGCATCGGGCATCGGCTGTGTGTTACCGGTTCCTCAACTCGAACACCCCGTCGCCTTTCCTGGTGGCGATCACTCCCAGGGAGCCTCTCTGGAAGGGGAGTTGATTGAGTGGCTAGTGCTCTGTCACAGCTTATTTTTAGTGTCGAGGCATTGAGCTTCCTCGTAGGGTCCGCTGTGCGGACCAATTCGGCTGGTCCGCACAGCGGACCCTACAACTGGTTCGCCGTGTGCTGAAGCCGGGCGACCTGTCAATTGACCGGCAACTCATGGCTGCCCGGAGGTTCAGGACCTTCATCGAGAGATCAGAATCTGCTTTCGTCAAAAATATGACATCACACAATACACGCTCAAGAAATCTTGCGTTGATCTGGCCGCTCGGATTGGTACTGGTTTCGGTGATTGCGGCCGGCGGAGGCTACTACTTCCTCGGCGGTCGCATCCATCCTCCGGCGCCAATGCCGACGTGGACGGAGATTCAACAAGCGGCAGTCGCCCAGCGTTGGGCTGAGGTAGAGCCCAAGCTCGAGCGCTGGGTTGAGGGCCACCCCAAACACGGGGAAAGCCTGGTTGTTCTGGCAGAGCTTTATCTGCGACGAGGCAGGACGACCGAGGCTGTAAAGCTGTTCAGCGCCGTGCCGGAATCAAGCAAGTTCTGGCTGCCCGCGCAGACCGCCCTGGGAGAGCAGGCGATACGCAGGCGGGAAGCCTCTCGAGCCGAGAGCATCTTCCGCGAGATCGCGGTGCGTCATCCCATGGCGATTCCGCCACGACAGAGGCTGATTTACCTTCTCAGTCTGGAGCAGCGCACTGCCGAGCGCGCGCGAGGTGCTCTGGCGTATCTATCGCATCCAGAACGATCCCCGAGTCCTTGTCGACCTGGTCCTCGAGCTCTTGCAGGACCAGCAGGACGTCCGCGGTTTCGGACCAGAATTGCATGAGTTTATCGATCAAACGCCGGAAGACCCATACTTGCGCCGCGCTGGGGCCTGGCCCTGCTCTATCAGGGAAGGCCGGACGAGGCATTGCCCCACCTGGAAACCGCGGCACTTTCCCTGGAGAACGACCCGACTGGTCGACTTGCCCTGGCAGAGTGCCGGATCTCAATGGGACTTCCGGATGATCCCGTGGAAACGCTCGGGCCTTGCCCCGCGGATGAGACCGATGCGGCTTGCTGGTGGCTCTACCGCGGGCGCCTCGAAGAGACGGTCGGCAAATCGGCACAGGCCGTGAATTCCTACCGTCAGGCTATCGATCGGCAGCCCACGAACAAAGAGGCGCACTTCCGCCTGGGCAAAGTCCTAGAGCGACTTGGCAAGACCGTCGAGGCCGGGCGCCATCTCGCCCGATCCACGGAACTTGCCGACCGCTTCAAGGCGGTTCGTCGTGAGCACCAGCAAGTGCGTCGCACCGGCTTGCCCAAGGACCCTCGGGTCTACGAGAAGCTCGGTGAATCGTGCCTCGGAATCAGGCTAATCCCCGAGGCCCGAGCATGGTTTGAAGAAAGCCTGCAGCTTGATCCCACAGGCGCTCAGGTCAGGCTCAAACTGATCGAGCTGAGCTCGCGCTCGGACTCGACACCAGTCTTCCTCCCCCGGCCCACGCTTCTACCGGGACGCAAGCTGGGGCAGGTTGGCGCGACATCGAGTGTGAGTACCGACCAGCAGTCCAAGGTTGTTCCGGGTCGGCCCCCGACCTCATCCACGATCGTTCTCGAGGATCAAGCGGGGTCGGCCGGAATCGAATACCGGTATACGAGCGGGGCTAGCGACCGCTATTCACTTGCTGATACGACAGGGGGGGAGTGGGGCTGATCGATTATGATGGTGACGGCTGGCTTGATATTTACTTCGTCAATGGCTGCGCCATGCCCCTCGACCCTGCGCACCCGTCTCATCCGAATCGACTCTACAGGAACCAGCGTGATGGCACATTCCGAGATGTCACCGCTCTCGCCGGAACCGCCGGAGCAGGCTATGGCATGGGGTGCGCGGTGGGCGACTTTGATAACGACGGCAATGACGACCTGTTCGTGACCGGTTACGGCAGGACAATTCTCTACCGCAACAGGGGTGACGGGACATTTGAAGACGTGACGACGAAAGCCGGCGTTGCCTCGGACCGATGGACGACGGCCGCGGGTTTCGGCGACCTGGACGGGGACGGTGATCTCGATCTCGTCGTGATCACCTACGTTGAGGTAACGTCAGACGATCCCAACCAGTGTCGAGATTACCTGAACCGGCGAATTCACTGCACTCCCGCCATCTACCCCGCGCAACTCGACCTGCTCTACCGGAACAACGGCAACGGGACATTTACAGAGGTCGGCCATGCCGCGGGTTTCGAGGCCGAGGGAGGCCGAGGGCTTGGCATGGCGATCGCAGACTTCGACGAGGACGGTAAACTCGACATCTTCGTCGCCAACGACGCGTCGCCCAACTTCCTGTTTCGCAACCAGGGCGGTCTCAAGTTCGAGGAGATCGGCGCAGCGTCCGGAGTCGCCACCAACGGATCAGGTCGCGCCACGGCCAGCATGGGAGTGGTGGCCGACGATCTCGACAGCGACGGGCATATCGACCTGTTCATCACCAATCTGGTGAACGAGTCGAGTACGTTCCTGAAGAACTTGGGAAACGGCCTTTTTCAGGACGCAACGCTGGGGGCGGGCCTCGACGCTCCCACCCGTCCGAAAACGGGCTTTGGCGTCGCAGCCTTCGACGCGGATAACGACGGAATTCTCGACCTTTTTCAGTTGTGCGGCCACGTCGACGACAGACCCTGGGCAAACAGTCCAATGGCTCAGTCTCCGCTCCTTTTTCGGGGCAAGGGAAGGGGACGGTTCGAGGTGCTGAATCACCAGACTTCCGCCGGCTACACCTCTCAAGTCGTTGTCGGACGCGGACTCGCGGCCGGTGACCTGGACAATGACGGCCGGGTCGACCTGGTCGCCATTCACCGCGATTCGCTCGCAGCCGTCCCGCGAAACAAGACCAGCGGCGGACACTGGCTGGGGATCTGGCTGCGGGGAACCCGCTCGGGCAAAACGCCCGTTGGAGCCCGGGTCTCATGCCTGACTGCTCGCGGCACGGTCGTCCGGTGGGTGACTGGCGGCACGGGCTATCTCTCGGCCCACGATCCCCGAGTCTGGTTCGGGCTCGGCGCTTTGAGCCGGGTCGAACGTCTTGAAGTGCGCTGGCCGTCGGGACTACTGCAGGCCTGGGAGAACCTGGACGCGGACCGGATTCTCGAGATCGAGGAAGGCGTGGAGGAGATCCATGAGGCGTTTCGAAGCAAGAAGAGCGGTCCCGATGGCGGGACCGCTCCTCCTTGACCAGATGCACTGGCGTCAGTAGGAGTCAGAGCTGATGACCTCGCCACCGTTGCGGGTGGAAAGAGCCTGATAGGTGCCGTAGGTTTGGCCATTCAAGTTGTAAACCCACGGACTTTGGTTACCCGATGCTGAGTTGGGACTGGTGATCGCTCGCACATTCCACGTACTGATCGAGTTCTTGATGAACCGCACCGAGCCGTCGCAGAATGAAAAGTTACAGCCGCCGGGATGGTTGCTCGTGGCCGTGTCCGAGAAATTGGACTGACGAGGAACCAGTTGGGGAATCGCATAACCGGCGTCGTCGGAGACGAAGAAATTCGGTGGGAAGATTGTCGAAAACGTGGTGTCGCCATAGTCGCCTGACGTCCACCAGTTGATTCCATAATAGTCACCCTGGTCTGTCTGGGCAGAGATCCGGGAGTGTGCATGTTCGCCGTACATGAATGTGTTGCTCGTCCCGTCGGTGATTGACGAGATCTTGATCGGCCCGAAACTGGCCGTGCCGCCCACCACTTGGTTGCCGTTGTGGGCGAAGATGCCTTGCATCGAATTCAAGTTCGGGTCATCCCAGCGGTAGATCAGTGGGCCGAGATTACCGGCATAGCTGCTGAAAGTCATGGGAACTGGGCTGCAGTCCCAACCATCACCTTTCATTCCGGGATAGCGGAGGCCCACGATGTCGCCGTCACTGGGACACCAGAGCATGCTGATTCCGGCTCCATTTACTGTGGAGTTCGGAGCGTCGTAAATCATAATGTTCGTATTGAGGGCATTGTAGATGGCGCCTTGCTCATAATAGGCCGTCAAGGCCACAAAGTGCCCGGCATCCTGACGCACTAAGGAACCGTCAATGTGCCGGCCGTAGTGGTCTCCCAGCGGGAAACACCCGTTTGCCGACTCGTAGTTGTGGGCGGCAAGCGTCATTTGCTTCATGTTGTTGATGCACTGGGCTCGACGAGCCGCTTCGCGGGCCGACTGGACGGCCGGCAACAACAGTGAGATAAGCACCGCGATAATGGCGATGACGACCAGTAGTTCAATGAGGGTGAATCCCCTCGAGGCGCCTCGTTGCCCGGCAGACGGCATCATCAAAAGCCTCCTTGGCGGATGGAGATCTGGGAATGCGAATGGCAGTTAGATCGATGAGCAAAATGAAATTACTGGAGAGCCTCGATCGCCCCTCTGAAGGGGCGCCTGGGAATCAGAATAACCTGAAGCAAGAGCCTTACTACTCTTTCTTTGCGGCTCGCTTCTCTCGGGGCGAGAGATCCATATAGGGATCTCTCTTGGCCTTCGCCCCTGATTTGCCTTTTACAGGAGCAGTGGCTTGCGGTTGTGATGGGCTCGCTGCGACATCGGATTTCGTGGTTGCTGGAGTTGTTGGCCCACCGCAGCCTGAAAGGCCAGCAGCCGCCAGAGCAACAGCCAAGTTGATCACGATGTTGGAGAGAAGCGTGAAACGGTGACCACGTCGCTGCATGGCGCGGAGAACTCTCCTCATTGTTGCGGGTTTGGCCCCTCGGTGGTAGAGATCCCGAGGCATGGGCTGATTGATCTTCTTCGACGCAGGACCGCGAGTCGATCTTGAGCGTGATTCCTTCGCCCGAACACTTACAGTGAGCTACGCAGTTGGAGACCGACGTTAATATACCACCGATTGTAATTCATTAGAATGCGCACGAATTAGCCGATTTAAAGTAACCCCTCTCTTTTTTCGAGAATTACATCACGCTGCCGCACGCAGACGATACCCCAAACCGCTAAACAGTAACTAAGACATTAAGGTTTTTCAACCCCCCTCTTTCTGCACTTGATGAAACGCAAATTGACGCCCTAACAGGTTGCATGAATAGGATTTGGGTACGATAGGCGAGCTTGACAATGAGCCCGATCCTGGCCCACGATAGGGCTCTCTATCTCGGGCTGATTGCTTGCTGGGGTCAGGAAATGAGCAGAGTCGGTTATCGATTGAGGTGGGTGATCCGCGTAACAGCAATTCTGTTCCTGCTCGCTCTCATGGCGGGAATCGCGGTCTGGAGACGATCCGGATCTGTCCCTTCGCTGCTGGAACAGGGTCGGGATGCGTACCGGCGGGGGCAGTGGCTCGAAGCGAGCGACATTGCTCACCGGCTGCTCCGGACGAATCCGGGCGATCGAGAAGGTTTGCGATTGATGGCCCGGTCGATTGCCCGCTCAGGCCGTGAAGCCGAGGCTAACACGTTGTTTTCGCGTTTAGGTAAGGATGCTCTCGATGCTGAAGATTACGTGCTGCTCGGAACAGGATTGGATCACGCCGGTCGGGGGGATGCCGCGGTGGGGCTTTGGGAGAAAGCCCTTGCCAGCGATGGCGGCCACCCCGAGGCGATTGAACGGCTGGCGTCGGCCTACACAACGCGAAACCGTTTGGTCGAAGCCGCACAGCTCTTTGAGCGGCTAGCACGACTTCCTGGCTGGGAGCTGCGGGGGGGATTAAACCTGGCATCGCTGCGCCGAGCTTAACGAACCGGCCGGGGCGGCGGCAATTCTGGAGCAGCTACTGGCCCGGCCGGACGCGAAGTCTCTCGATCCCACCGTCATGACCCGCTCGCGCAAGCTTCTGGCAAGGCTGTACCTGCGAACCGGCAGGGCAGCCCAGGCGCGAGTCGAGCTTGCCAGGGTTCTCGCGCCGGCCGGCGAACAAGAGGCATTCTGGCTGCTCAGCCGCGCGTGGCTGCAGGAAGGCGACCGAGCGCAGGCCCTCGCGGCCCTCGAGAAATCAGGGACCTATCGCGCGGACCACCCCCTGGAACTGGAGAGCGCTTCGTACGTGGGCGAGAGTCTATGTTCGGAATGTCATAAGCAAATCGCTCACGCTTACCGAGATAGCCGGTTCACCACGACCTTGGTGCGGGGGCGAGACCTGCTGACATTGCCGCTACCGGACCAGCCGGTTCCCGACCCGGCCGATCCTGCCGTGACGCACCGCTTCCAGCGGGTCGAGAGTCACATCGAAGTTCAGACCGAGGCTGAAAGCAAAATCCTCAAGGCGGTCATAGACTACGCCTTCGGCTCGCCCGACCGCTACTTTTCACTCGTCGGGCATGATCAGAGTGGATTCTCATACATCCTTCGTCTTTCTCACTATCAGCAAGGGCCCACAGACTCTGGCTGGGTGCGAACGACCGGCCACACTCGCGATGCCGAGGGCGGCCGTGAAATCCTGGGAAAGCCAATGAATGTCGCCGATGGGGTCCTGAAGTGCCTGTTCTGTCACTCCACCAATCCCCAGGCTGTGCTTGCGAATTCAGGTCCTGAAGCAAATGATCGGGCGATCGGCTGCGAGCGCTGCCATGGTCCAGGAGGCAACCACCTCAAGGCCGTCGATATGAAGTTGCCAGACCTGGCTATCGTCACCACGGCCCAGGTTTCAGGAGAGGCCAGCCTGCGGCTTTGCGCCCAGTGCCACGCATTTCACCAGACTCTGGACCTGCCCCGGACTGACCCCTTCTGGATCAGGTTTCAAGGGACCACGCTTTCGTGGAGCCGCTGCTACACCGACAGCGGGGGAGCCCTTGATTGTGTGACCTGCCACGACCCCCATCGTAATGCCGACCATTCCCCTGGCTTCTACGAGGCCAAGTGCCTGGCCTGCCATTCCTCGTCGACGACCCGGGAAGCGTCGCCACGGCCCGATGGAGGCGAAGCACTGAAAAAGCAGGGAGGCGCAACCTGTCCCGTCAATCCCACGCGAGACTGCCTTGGCTGTCACATGCCTGCGTTCCGCAGTCAACCTTTGCACGCGACCTTCGCGGACCATTACATCCGGGTGCATCCAGAGTTGGCAGCGCCCCGCGGCAATTCCGGCAGGCGCTCGGATGCGGCGGCGCGAAGTTCTTACAGCCTGAGGTAGAACTTGTGCTTCTCGAGGTAACGCACGAAGCCGTAGCTGATCGCGAAAAAGACGGTGAAACCGAGCAGGCAATACCAGAGCGGCGAATCGTTGGGCACGACCGCGTGAACCGCGCCGGAGACCGCCTCGTGGAGTATGTACGCGGCCAACGGATTCTGGCCCAGCGTCCGGAAGACGCCGATCTGCAAGCCGCCCACGTCGCAGAGTAGGATAAAGAGCGCATACAAGCCGAGTGCGAAGCCCGACGAAAAAAGTGTAAAGGGCAGGCTAACGATCTTCTGCTTGTTCATCGTCCAGTAATTGTGGGGACGGATCTCATCCGGGGGAGGCTGAACGAAAGGCGCAGGGGCCAGCAGCGATTCTAGCGACCGACCCTGGAGGTTGGAAAAGGGCGGGAGAACGGGTGACGCGGCAATTTTACCTCCTTCGAGCAGTTCGACATTTCCCTTATCGGTGTCGTAAAGGGTGGACAAGCAGTTCAGCAGGTAGCCTCCTGCCATCAGTAGGCCTCCCCCCACGAGGGCAATTGCCGCCGCCTTACCGGGAGTTCGGCTAATCATCAGGTCGTAGGTAAGCGTTCCAAAGAGCATCGGGATCGACCAGGCGATGATGCCGAAGCAGCCGCCGTCCCAGGCCGAAGACCCGGTGAGCCCGATCAAATCGTCGAGCCAGTTCGGCTTGCCGTAAACAAAGAAGAAGTTGAACCAGTGCGAGATCAAGACGTGGACGAGGGCGCACGCGCCGAGGGCAACCGCCCTGATCCGGCTGCTTGAACTTATGACCGGCAACAGAAAGATCTGGGTCACGCCAATGATCGCCAGCGTCTCCCAGAGGTTGGCCTTGATCATCTCGCCGATCACTTTCCACGCTCCCGAGCCCTGGAGGTCGGCCCATTTCTTGACGGCGAAGTCCTCATGGCCGAAGAGGACCATCGATACGAGAACCAGCCCCAGGCTGCGGACGAAGAACTTCCGGTACATTGCCGCGGAGCCGATCTGAGCGAGCCGCCGCAAGGCCGAGAGCCGGAACGAGAAGCCCGCCGCGAACATGAAGCTGGGCATGATCGTGTCGGCATAGCTGAAATAGGGACGATCGGAGTGATGCTTCAGCACCTCGGAGATGGCTGCGTATCCGCCCAGAAAATTGACCAGGAACATGCCCGCGACCGTATAGCCGCGAAACTGGTCCATCGACACGATGCGCGGGGGAGAGGGGTTCGCTGTACTGCTCATCGGTTGTACTCGAGTGCGTGATCTGCCACGAGAAACGAGGGAACGATAGTTGATTGGGCGCTCAATTCGTTCGCTTCCAGCCGGCCAGTGGGAGCGGACGCGATTCCCCCTCGCGCAGGAGGTATCCCGTGTCGGCTTTGAGTCCAGCGTACCGATCCACTCTCCCGCTGGGCCAGTAAACCTCGACCCATTCGACGGCTTGCGAGGAACCAAGGCCGAAGTGGAGCCTCGAGTCGCTCGCCGACTGGTAGCTGCCGCCGCCAGTTCGCTGAGAGACCCTGGGTCGTCCCCCGCAACGGACGGTCACTCGTGCGCCGACGGCATCGCGGTTGGACTTCGTTCCCTCCAGGCGAAGCGTCAGAAAATGCCCCGTTTCCGAGCGGTTATGGAAGTAAGCCAGGGGCTCGTTCTGAGAAACAACCAGAGCGTCGACGCGGCCGTCATTATCGAGGTCTCCGGCGGCCAGCCCGCGCCCCATGCGCGGAACCTGGAACGGGAGCTCCAGCCCGCGCCGAGACCTCGGTCAGGTATGGCCTTTTCTCTCCCCCGTTGTGATAGAGCTGCACGGGCATCTTCCACGGGAACTGCGGCCGGCCGTCGTGGACGTGACCATTGCTGGTCAAGAGGTCGAGCCAGCCGTCGTTATCGACGTCGAGAAAGGCGATGCCGAAGCCGAGCACGTAGCGGCTGGGACCAGCCAGTCCGATCGCCGCGGACTGGTCGCTGAAAAACCCCTGACCCAGGTTGCGGAAAAACGATGTCGATTCGTTGTAGAAGTTGGTGACCGCCAGGTCGAGACGGCCGTCGCCGTCCAGGTCGCCGCCCGCCACGCCCATGCCCGCCTGAAATCCTCCAGACGCATTGCCGGCCACGCCCGCGGCCAGCCCCGTTTCCTGAAACCGGAACTTGCCGTTGTTTTTGTAGAGGTAGTTCGCCGTCATGTCGTTGGCAATAAACAAGTCGACTTTCCCGTCTTCATCGAGGTCCGCGGCCAGCACGCCCAGCCCGCGACCATCAAGGTCCTGGAGTCCGGCGTCCTTGGTCACATCGACGAACCGGCCGCCGTCGTTGCGGAAGACATGATCAAGACGAGAGGGAAAATCGAGCGGGCTGCAGTTGTAGATGGAAGGGTCGGCGGGGTCCGAACACGTCCGGGTGTCGCGTTCGTCCCAATTCATGTAGTGGCATACGTAAAGGTCAAGGTCGCCGTCGCCATCGAGGTCGGCGAACGCGGCCGAGGTTGGCCAGTCTCGATCGCCATCCAGCCCGGCGCGACTCGTGGCGTCCTCGAATGTGCCGTCACCCCGATTGTGGTACAAGGCGTAGGAACGCCAGCGTGTGACGAAGAGGTCGGCGTGGCCGTCGTTGTCATAATCGCCTACCGCGACTCCATGGCCATACCCACGCGGCATGCCGGCGATGCCTGATCGATCGGTGACGTCCTCGAAAGTGCCATCCCGCTGATTCCGAAAGAGCCGGTCTCCCGGACGGGTCGAACGAGGATCGGGTGGGAATGACCCTCCCTGAACGACGAAGACGTCCAGCCAGCCGTCATTGTCGATGTCGATCAGGCCGACTCCGCCGCTGGACGTGACCGGAGGGATCAGGCGGCCGGTGGCGCCACCGTTCTCTTGGACGAATCGAAGTCCCGCAGCGTCGGCATCGTCGCTGAAACCGAGCGCCGAGCCACCCGGTCCGCCGGGTTCGCCGGCCGTCAGATTCGTTGGCCCGGCGATCTCGGCCAGTACATCCGCCAGCGTCGTCGAGCGCGGATAAGTCGCGGCCTCGCGCCGGTCCCTCGCCGCCGGGGGAATCGCCACGGAGCCAAGTGTAGCCCAATGCCGCGAGTCGAATCGTCGGCCCAAGTTCGCGGCGAGCTGCGCAGCTCGGCGGCGTGCTGTCGTGGGTTTGTCGAAAAGAGCAGGTGCTCATAACTCTTGCGAATCTGTTCCAGCTCGGCCCTTCGCCCGAAACTCGGCGGCTCGCTCCCTTTGCCCCGTCTCGAGCTCGAGCTCGGCCAGGCGCTCGAGCACCAGAGGGCTTCTCGGGTTAAGCGCAGCGCAGCTTGCAGGGCTGCACGCTCAACCTGGGTATTCCCTTGCCTGGCCGCGAACCAGGCACGCAGCTCCGCGGTCCGGGTCTCGGGCTCCAGGTTGGCCGGCAGGTGAGCCAGGGTCGCGGCAGCCTCCCGAGGACGGTTGGCCGCGATCGCCCACTCTAGCCGCGTCCGCCAGACGACAATGTCGTCTGCCCGCGCATTCAGACAGCGGTCCAGCCAGGCCAGGGCGTCTTCGAACCGCCCAAGCAGGGTAGCCAGATGGGCCTGACCCAACCAGACCCGATCGTCATCCGGTGAGTTCTTCCCCGCGCGCTCAAGCGCTTGCCGAACCCCCTCGGTCGGGTAGGGGTCATGATCTAGACGGTACAGTCTCTGGAGGGTGATCACGGGGTCGCTCATCTCGTCGAACCCGTCTTCAAGCCAGCGTTTCGCCTCGGTGAACCGGCCCTCCAGCCGCAGCAACAGGACCAGCCCCCACCTCGCCTCGCCACGGTGCGGGCCGACCCGTGCTGCGGCGGATCGCAGCCAGCCCTCGCAGGCTGCGAACCGGCCTTGTTGCATCTCAAGGCGCGATCGCCGGACCTCGATCCATCCTGTCAGAGACGACTGGTCCGGGACCCGGTCCCACGCCTCGGCCGCCGCGCAGTAAGCGTCCTCGAGCCAGTTCGCACACGCCCAGTTCGTATACGGCCTCATCCCAATTTGGGCGGTGATTCAGAACCTCGTTCAGGGCCGCCCGTGCCGCTGTCCATCGATTGTGGCTCATCTCACTCCGGGCGAACGCGAGTAGGGTCTGGCTTCGCCTGCGTTCATACACACTCCAAGCAAGCCAGAGGGCAGCCAGGCTGATCAGACCCAACGCAAGGGCTATCCTGGTGCACCGTGGTCCCATCGACGGCTCCCGGGTTCCAGCATCGACTCGCCTTCCTGGGGCATGCTCTTCTGAACAGTGCATCCAGCTCGAATCACGTGTCGGGGAGTAAGTAGCCGGCCCGCATCCTGCCGCGCACGCCCTCGTGAAGCTACTCACGGACAAGCATGCGGTCAACGATCCCGAGGACCGAGAGGATGCCCAGGTTGACGGGCTTTCACTTCGTCCGCGCGTCGTTGGCGATGATTACGCTCCAAGTGACGAACAGAAACCGCCAAGAAAAGACGATTTTCGAGGGTACGTTCTTGACATGTGCGTACCACTAAAGCGATGATCTCGTCTTGAACCAACTTCTAGGCTAAGTAGACGGTGCTTCTCTCCCATCGCCGTAGACTCGCAGACCTGAATCCAAGCTCTTAGGTTTTCAACCGCTAACCTCCGTTCCGCGATCCGCTGGACTCAGCGAATTTTCGGAATTTGTATTGGTTTTGCGGTGTAGCCTCTTTCTTTTGCTTAATACCCGACAACCGGATTTCCTGTTCCAGCGATTCTTTTTCAAGTTCGCCTGGATGGGTTTTCGTTAATGCCCTTTCCAGTTGATGACATTTCAGGTCGATTTCCGGGTGACCTGCCGCGGTACACGATTCTTGTTGGAGACTATCAACGTGGTTTTAACCTTGCGATCGTGGATGAGACGCTTGCTTGAAATTCTCCTGCCGGCCGCTCTGCTGTTGGGGCTGATTGGATGCGGCCCGGAGGGGGCGGGCACGATTAAGATCGATCCCGGGGCTCGAGAGCGGGCCTTCAATCCCGGCGGCGATGCGGCCAAGCCAGCGACCCGCAAACAAGCAAAAGCGAAGGAAGCCGAAGACGCAGCGGCGAAAAAAAACAACAAGCTATTTTGAATCAACCAGGCTGCACGCCGATGTTGGTCGCAAGCACGGTGCAGGGCAGCCACTGTACTAACCGACCTCTCTCTCGGTTCGTTGAGTCACCTCTCTCTCGTTTCTCACGGTTTTGAATCCTTTCACGCTGGAGGTTCCACGATGCAGCAGACGATTCGAATTCGCACTGTCCGCAAGGGGTTTACATTGATCGAGCTCCTTGTGGTGATCGCGATCATTGCCGTCCTCATTTCACTTCTTCTGCCCGCGGTACAGTCCGCCCGTGAGGCTGCTCGCCGCGCACAGTGCGTCAACAACCTCAAACAAATCGGGCTCGGTGTCCACAATTACATCAGCGCCAACGATGTGTTCCCGTGGGGCTGTTTTCGGCAACACAACTTGAATGATGGAGGGGGCGGGACTTCTTACCCTTACACCTCGGGCGGAAGCTTCATTCCCCTGCTTCCGATGATGGAACAGAGCCAGGTCTTCAACGCCATCAATTTCAACTACAACATCTTCGGCGCCGGCAATACCACGATCACGGCCACCTCGCTCAGCTACCTTCACTGTCCCAGCGATCCGGCGATCGAGAACAGGGTGTTCATGCCTGGCGGCAATGTCGATGGCGGCGACATGACGATGTGCTACTCGAGTTACGGCGGCAACGCGGGAACCTGGTTCGAGCTCCCGCGCTTCTCCTGGCCGGCCACGGAATTCTCGGCGGCAATCAACAATCAGAACGGAATCATCATCTACATCGGCTATGACAATCCGCTGGTCGTCAGCGGCACCATTTACTCTGGGTTGAGCCGTGGTTGCATCAAGCTCGCCTCGGTGACCGATGGCACCAGCAACACTCTTATGTACAGCGAGCGCGCCCACGGCATGCTGAGCCCACAGGACCAGATCTGCTGGAACTGGTGGTGCTCTGGCAACTTCGGTGACACGAGTTTCTGCACGATGTATCCCATCAACCCTTTCAAGAAGGACGCCAACTCCTCGGTGATCGGCACGGTTGGTGGTACTTCGGACACGTTCGTCTCCGCGGCATCGAGCTTCCATCCCGGCGGAGCCAACTTCGCGTTTTGCGACGGGTCTGTTCGTTTCATCAAGGATTCGATCAACACGTGGGTAATCAACCCTTCGACTCAGTTACCCAACGGTGTGACACTCGATTCCGCCGGGTATGTCTATCAGATGGCCCCCGGCACCCAGATCGGCACCTATCAGGCGCTCTCGACCCGCTCGGGCGGCGAAGTCATCAGCTCTGACGCCTATTGATCGTGTCGCCCTACTGGCCTAGCATGAACCAGGGTGAGGGACAACACTCCCTCGCCCTTTTTCATGCGCCGTGGTGCAAAAGCTGTGGGCACGCGGTTCGAGAGGCTACGATGCGGCTGGAAAAGGTCATCTTGTACATTGTGCGCCCCTGCCTCTGGTTCACCCGTTCCAGACCAGCTCAAGCCGCAAGGAATATATCGATCATATCTTGATTCGAGTAGCGACAGCGGATGGGGTGGTGGGTTGGGGCAAGTGCGCCAGCCCGGCCGATCCCTTTTACTGTCCAGAGACGACGGAAACGTGCTGGCATATAATCCACGATTTTCTGGTCCCGCTGGTTCTGGGACGAGAGTGGGCAAGCATCGAGGAATTGATAGGCTGCTATCGCCTGGTGAAAGGCAATGCCTTCGCACGCGCCGGCGTGGAAATGGCTTGCTGGGATGCGCTTGCCAGGAGCCAGGAAAAAGCGCTGCATCAACTGCTGGGGGGGACGCGTTCCGAGATCCTCTCCGGGGTCAGTCTTGGCATCGAGCCCGATCTCGAGGTCCTGTTCGGCCGGATCGATGAATGCCTGGACCAGGGATACCGCCGCATCAAGCTTAAGATCGGTCCTGGAAAGGACGTGGACGTGGTCCGACGGGTTCGCCAGCGCTATCCCACCGTCCCCTTGCAGGTCGATGCCAACTCAGCCTACACCCTTGCCGACCTGACCACTCTGAAGCAGCTCGATGCCTTCGATCTGCTCTTGATCGAACAGCCGCTGGCGCACGATGACATCATCGATCATGCCCGGCTCCAGGCTGAGCTGAGGACTCCTATTTGTCTCGACGAAAGCATCCACTCGGCCGCGGACGCCCGCAAGGCGCTTGACCTGGGCGCCTGCCGGGTCATTAACATCAAGGTCAGCCGGCTGGGCGGCTTGCTCGAGGCAAAGCGGGTTCATGACTATTGTCACGCGCGAGGCGTCCCGGTCTGGTGCGGCGGGATGCATGAATTTGGCATTGGACGCGCCGCGAACGTGGCCATCGCCAGCCTGCCGGGATTTACCCTACCCGGCGATGTCGCGGGCGCGGACAGGTATTTTCGCCGCGATCTCGTCGAGCCGCCGATTTTGGCTGCTCGAGGCGCGATTGCCGTGCCCGATACACACGGCTTGGGTATTGAGCCGGTGGAGAACGAGATCAAGGCGCACTCGCTTCGTACCGCGACGCTGAATTCAAAGGCTTAAATGAACATGCTTACGCAATCTCGGTCGATTCTGAATCACCTGCGGTCTTGTCGGCCGGCATTGATCGGCGAGCTCAAAAGCCTGATCAAACGCGAAACTCCCAGCCACGACAAGCCCGGGCTCGACGACCTGGCGGACTTGCTGGCCAGGCGCTTAAGCGAGCTTGGCGGCGCGGCCGAAGTCGTAGTCAACACTGGGGGGGGCAACCACGTCCTCGGGCGGTTTCCTTGCCCTGGGCGAAACCGCCCTGTCTTGATACTCGCCCATTTCGACACGGTCTGGCCCGTCGGCACACTGGCCAGAATGCCCGCGCACGAGGAGGGGGGCTGTTTGTTCGGCCCCGGCGTGCTCGACATGAAGGCCAGCCTCGTGATGTTGTTCGCCGCCCTGGAGACATGCGGCCAGTTGGGCCTCGTGCCGCCCCGACCCATCACCGTGCTCGCCACGTCCGATGAAGAGATTGGCAGCCCTTGCTCTCGATCGCTGATCGAGGAAGTGGCCCGCGACTGTGCGCATGTCCTCGTTCTCGAGCCCCCCTGGCCGACGGCGGCTTGAAGACCGCGCCAAGGGTGTCGGCCGCTTCACGGTCGAGATCGAGGGCAAGGCCGCTCACGCGGGAGTTGGACCCAGTAGCGGAGCCAGCGCGATCCTCGAACTGGCACATCAGGTTCTCAAGATTCATGCGCTCAATGATCCCAAGGCCGGCACCACGCTTAACGTCGGCGTCGTGCGTGGCGGCACGGCGTCGAACGTGGTCGCGGCCAGGGCCGTGGCCGAAGTCGATGTCCGCGTCACGACGCTGAAATCCGCCATTCCGATCGAGCAGGCTCTGCGCTCGCTCGAGCCCGCGATCTCTGGTACTCGAGTCAAGGTCGAAGGTCGGTTCAACCGCCCCCCATGGAGCGAACACCAGCCATTGCGGCACTCTTCGAACGGGCGCGCCAGATCGGCGGGGAGTTGGGAATCGAGCTTACCGAGGGCCCGACTGGAGGCGGGAGCGACGGCAATTTCACCGCGGCGATCGGAATTCCCACCCTCGACGGCCTGGGCGTCAGGGCGCGGGAGCACACGCCGACGATGAACACATCCAGATCGACTCGCTCTTCGAGCGCACGGGGCTCCTCTCGGCGTTGCTACTGAACCTGTGAGGGTGCCCTATGTTTCTGCCGCGGGCCGCACTGGTGGACAAGGAGATCACCATTCGCCGCGCCGAGAGCCTGGCTGACTACCGTGCCTGCCAGGACGCCCAGCGCAAGGCTTGGGGCATCACGGAAGACGGCTACGTGATCCCGGTTGCCACCATGGTCGGGGCAAACCTGCACGGCGGCCTGGTGCTGGGGGCATTCCTGGGGGATGGAACGGCCGCGGCCATGTCGTTCGCGTTCCTCGGCCGACTTGAGGAGCGGATTTGCCTTTATTCGCAGCTCACCGGAGTGGTGCCAGGTTATCAGTCGCGCGGCCTTGGCTACGCGATCAAGATGGTTCAGCGCTATATTGCCGACGCCGAGGGTCTCGGCCTGATCGCCTGGGCCTTCGATCCGCTCCAGGCGGGAAATGCCCACTTTAATTTCAGCCGCCTGGGCGCCCAAGCCCATCGCTACATTGACAATATGTACGGCCTGCGATCCGACGCCCTCAATGTGGGAGTTGCGACCGATCGCTTGATCGCCGAGTGGGAGGTCGACAGCCTTCCCCGACAGTGTGAGGCCTCCAGCCCTGATCGGCTGGCGACACTGCCCCGTCTGATCGATGTGGGCCCCAATCACGAGGGACGTCTCGTGCCGCTGGGCGTGCGATCAGGCGCGAACGCTTCCCGCGTTTTGCTCGAGATCCCAGCCCGGATTGCCGACTTGCGCCGCGATCAACCGGCAGCGGCAGAGGCATGGCAAGTTGCCGTCAGACAGGCATTTCAGGCCAGCTTTGCCGGCCGGTTATCACGCCGTCGGCTTGGTCCGTGACGAGTGCTCCGGTGAGCAACGTTGCTATTATGAACTCGATTGCCCCGCAGCCCGGGGATGAGCCTGGATTGCTATAATGCAATGACGTGCTCACCTGGCCCAAGCCGTCATCGAGAAATGCCTGGCACATGATCTCCGGAACGCTCGACACACCGCGCTATGCTCCTCTCCGGAAGGGAGCTAAGGTCCTGAGCCGGCTGGCTCTCTGGGTTCAGTTCGGGTTCTTGATCCTGGGCGTGGGACTTTTTCTTGACCAGGCGCGGGACCTGCTGACCGATGCCCAGTTCACATGGGGTGAGCGGCGAGTGATGGGAGTCATCGCGCTGGTCACCTTCGGCGGCTGCGGCCTGGCGGGCTGGATTCTGGGGCAGCTTTTTCGCGTCCTGGCCCAGGTGCTCGACGTACTGGCCGACGGTGCGGAGGCAGCCTGGCGCACCGGCGACCTGATCGAACAGCACCTGGTTCCGACCCTGGGTCGCATCGCCCTGGCACTGGAAGAGAGGGATGACTCCGCAATTCCGAGTCCCGCGCCAGCGACCGCTGCCGAGGGTGTGAGTGTCCAGGCGATCCGCACCAGGTTGGCCGCGGCACAGGAGGCTGGTAGGGCAGGGCGGGTATTCGAGCTCCGCGACGCCCTGACGGAGCATCTTCGCGGCGAGCCGCTTCATGTCCTGGACCGCGAGCTCGCACTCTGGATGCTCAAGCTGGTCGAGCGCCGAGTCCAGGCCGGAACAGTCGATGTCGAGCTGGCAGGCTGGGTCGCCAGGGCACTAGACAGCTTCGGCACGATGCCCGAGGCTCAGCCGCTGCGCACGGCCTTGCCCGCCTTGCGCCGCAGCGCGGGATTGTGCCAGAAGTGCGGACGACCCGTTCGCGGCCACGAAGCTCTCTGCTCCGATTGCCTTGCAGCAGGGGCAGGGCACCGCACGGCTACCGACTCAACTGCTCGATCGTCCTCGACCCAGGCCAGGAAGCACTCATGAGCTTGCGCGTTCGCTGCACCAGTTGCCACACGGCCTTTCTCACCTCGATTGAACAGGCCGGAGCGACCGTGGAATGCCCCAAGTGTGGCGCCCGTCATCGCCTTCCTCAGCCCGCCGAGCCCGTGGACACGCCCGAACCGGCAGCGCCTCCGTCACTGGCTCCCGCACCGTCCGCCTCGGTTTTTGTACCCTCGAGCGAAACGCGGGCCCGATCATCTCGGCGCCGCTGGTTGGCGGTACTCGCCGGCCTGACGGTGATCGTCCTGGCCGGCATGGCGGCCCTGGTGCTCCGGCCGCGATTCCAGCCGCGCCCAACGATCCGGTTGAGCGAGTGGCCGCGGATTATTTGCAAGCGCTGGTCAAGGGTGACGCAACCGCCCAGCGCCGTTTGAGCACGATCGAGGAGCCGCCGGCGATCCGTTGGTTTCAGAAGATCCACCGCGATCGAAGCCGGAACCAAACAGTCAAGGGGTCGTTCGCGCCTTTGGCGGGGTTACATTCGCGGATCGAGTCCGAATTCACTTACGATCCCGAGATCGCCCGATTCACTCCGAAGAACCCGTTGGGCGCGGCCGGCGAGACGCTTGACGCCGTGCAAGCGGCCAAGGAGCAGGCCGAGAAATCAGGGATTTATGAGAAGATGGCCAGCGGTGACCCGAACGACATCTTCGACGCCGCGGAAAACTTCGGAAAAGTCTTCACCCAGCTCGCTGCAGGGGCGCTGGCTCCCAAGAAGATACTGCCGACCTACAAGCTGCTGGTCGACGACGCCAGGCCGCCCCTGCCCCCCGACCAGAAGGAACTGGCTGCAGACGTGGCGGACAGCCCAAAGACCTGGGATTCGCTGCTGAAGCGTCCATTCCACACTCTCAAAGCCGACGGCCCGTTCATCTTCGAGCGAGCCGACGTGAACGCCGAGGTCGCCGACCAGCTCGCCTCCCTGGGAGACCCGCCCACGGTTCTTCGCCTGAGCCTTGTGCGTTTCCGTCTTGAAGGCATCGACACCGGCTGGCGCATCACCGCGGCCCGTCGCATTCTGCCTGGTGCCGACTACGAGTCGCCCTCGGACCGTCCGCCTCTATCCCCAGCTTCAGCGCCGTCACCGGGCACGTCTCCAGCCCCCGAACCATCCCCGCCTCGATCCCTGGGAAATCCGACCTATCCCCCGGACACACGGTGAGTTTTGCGGTAGAATCCGATTTGATTATTATTGGGCGATTAGCTCAGTTGGTTAGAGCGCCTGCTTTACACGCAGGAAGTCGGGGGTTCGAGTCCCTCATCGCCCACTCCTAAGTCGTTCTCTATAGCAGTTTATATCTATAGACGTATGCGAGTTCCCACATATAAATGTCCACCATGACAGCGTTTTTCAGCTCTATGTCACTCGTAAGTCTCTGATTTGCAAGTCTTTGTATGGCGCTCAGGTCGGGGCAGCGAATCTTCGACTGGTCTAATCGCAAGTTCATCTCTCTGCGCGATCGGCGTCTTGCCGTTGAGTGTTCGCCAAACGGGGTCTCTCGAACGGCATCAACTCGGCGCCGTAAGGCACGTAGAGCGGATGCCTCGGATGGCCTTCTTTCGTGACACCCAGGTTCATCGGCTCGCACATGTCCTCGATCCAACTCAGCACCGTTTTACCTTGGCTCAGGTAGATGCCGTATGTCCCCCACGCGCAGACCACCAGGCCTCTGGATGCCAGCTTGACTGTGCCGCTCAATCCAAGCCCGATTCTGCGGCCCTACAGGATTCAGCGTTTTCCCGATCTCCGCCGGATTTGTCGCCCTGATCGCGAACAGGTTGACGACGTTCAATTCGCCGCAGTTCCATCGCCGGCAGAAGCCCATACACTTCCTGATGGTCGGGTCATCGGTTTCTTGATCGGCTGTCGAGGGGTTCAGCATGATGAAGGTCGCGATGCGTTGGCCAGCGCCGGGAATCGGCCGGTAGAGGTGATAACGATACCGGCCGTCGCGGGAGAGTACGGCGTATTTCTTCGGAGGCAGGTCAAGCCGGGTGCTCATCGGGCCTTCGTTAAGATGTCAGCCGGTGATCAGCAAGCCTCGTTCGCTCCCGCACCTTATACTTGGTTCGCACGACAGTTTGGTGTTGAATTACAAGATCGAGGCAAAGTTGCGGTCTTGACACGAAACACCTTTTACCACTTCGAGGGTGCGTCGGACAATTACGAGCCCCCTCCCGTCCGAGGTCTATGGATATGTCACACGCGAGCCCAGTTATTAGAGGCCTGGTCGCAATCGTCGCTTTGCCATTGCCCCTCCTGTGGGTTGGGGCTGAGAAAGGCCTTGCGCAGGACTCACCTGTGCCGAAGCTATCGGAACGGCCGGGGGCGGCCAATCATCAGAAATCGACGGAGGGGGTGGATCGTCATCCTCTCGACCCTCTGGATCCCGAGGAGATTAGCCTGGCGGTCAGGACCATACGCGAATCGCATAAAATCCCGCAGAGCTTCCGGTTCGTGACCGTCGCCCTTGATGAGCCCGCGAAGTCGCTGGTCCTTCATGCTGGAAGCGCGAGGTCTATCGCTCGCCAAGCACGGATCATCTTGCTCGACAAGGCAAGCGGCACGGGTTACGAGGCGGTAGTCAATCTCTCGACCCGGTCGTTGGCGCGGTACGAGGCCCTTCCCAAAGGTGTCCAACCGCCGATCATGATGGACGAGTTCGGAGAATGCGAGGAAGCTGCCCGGAAGTCTCCGGCATTCCGGGACGCGCTCAAGAAGCGCGGAGTCGTCGACTTGAGCCTCGTGATGATCGATGCCTGGTCGGCGGGTCATTACGGCAACGAGCCGGAACAGGACCGGGGCAAGCGGCTCGTCCGCGCACTTAGTTGGGTCCGCTCGAGCGCGACGGACAACGGCTACGCCCATCCTATCGAGGGCGTCGTCACGGTGATCGACCTTAACCGCAAGGAGGTGGTGCGAGTAGAGGACTACGGGGTCGTACCCGTACCACAAAAGGCCGGGCTATGGGGCCGTGACGCCGTCCCGCAGCATCGATCCGACCTCAAGCCCCTGGAAGTCTTGCAGCAGAACGGGCCGAGTTTCTCCGTGAGCGGTCACCAGGTCCTCTGGCAGAAATGGGCCCTCCGTATCGGGTTCAATCCCCGCGAGGGCTTCGTGCTCAACACGGTCTCTTACGATGGCCGTCCGGTTCTCTATCGCGGCTCAATCGCGGAGATGATCGTGCCGTACGCCGATCCCAAGGAGTCGGCGTACCGCAAAAACGTTTTTGACCTGGGGGAATACGGCGTCGGCATGCTGGCCAACACTCTGACTCTGGGATGCGACTGCCTGGGCACGATCCGCTACTTCGATGGCCATCTGGCCGACAACCAAGGGCGGCCTGTAACTATCAGGAACGCGATCTGCGTCCACGAAGAAGATTTTGGCCTGCTGTGGAAGCACACCGACTGGCGGACCAGTCAATCGGAAGTCCGCCGGTCGCGGCGACTGGCCGTCTCGATGATCGCGAACGTGGGTAACTACGACTATGGTTTCTACTGGTACTTCTACCAGGATGGAACCATTCAGATGGAGGTCAAGCTCACGGGCATCTTGAATACCCAGGCACTGAAGCCGGGCGAAGCTCCCCGGTACGGAACCGAGGTCTCGCCGCGGCTGAACGCACCTAACCATCAGCATTTTTTCAACGCACGATTAGACTTGGACGTTGACGGCGAGTTCAACACTGTCCAGGAAGTCAACACACACAGTGCTCCTTCCGGTCCCGAGAACCCGCACAACAACGCGTTCGCTGCCCAGGTCACGACGATGAACAAGGAATCCACTGCCCAGCGCACCACCGACCCGCTCTCGGCCCGGTTCTGCGCGTGCTCAACCCTTCACGGAAGAATGAGCTTGGAGGTCCAGTAGGTTACCGGCTTTGCCCTGGAGAGAACATCCTGCCGCATGCCCGGCAATCTTTGCTTTTGAAGCGGGCCGGCTTCCTTACAAAGAATCTCTGGATAACCCCTTACCGGCAGGATGAGCGCTTTCCGGCCGGCGAATACCCCAATCAGAACCCCGAGGACACCGGGCTTGCGAAGTGGACGAAAGCGGATCGCAATATCGCCGACACCGACCTGGTTCTGTGGTATACCTTCGGCTTGACCCACATCCCTCGCATCGAGGATTGGCCCGTCATGCCAGTTTCATCGATCGGCTTTTCGCTTCGCCCGGACGGATTCTTCAATTCCAATCCCGCACTCGATCTACCCCCTCCTCGGGAGTGACGGGGATGGCCGAACTTTGAGCCAGCCTGCAGCGGCCAGAGTGTCGAATCCCGCCGACGGGGAACAAACACCGACCTCCTCGGTCACTCTTCTTCAGAGGTTCCTCGGGCAGCGAGATCACCGCCATGTGCTACGGTGACTACTTTCCAAGCCCCGGCCCGCTCTCGAACTCTGAAGGTCCATACTCGGTCGATAACCATGAACGCCTGAACGCGCTGGTCTCAGAGTCGATTGCAGTTCTATAAGTATCTTTATATAAAATAGTCATTAGAAGCTCGAACCTGTCGGTTGAGGACGTGACCGCGTCGCTTCAAGGCTGATCCAGGCGTCGTCGAAGCAGGCGGAGGCTGTCCTCAAAAAACGGGACGCCAAGAGCCAACGCACAGCTATGAAGTCGTGGCGTAAGATCGCATAATGCATGCCTGTTCCAGATTGGGTCCGTTAGCAATTCCCGGAGACAAGCGATGCGAAGGCACTTTCTAGTGATCGTTTGCGGGCTGATGGCGGGCATGCCGGGTTCACCGGTCTGGTCGGCCCAAGAGGACAAGGAAGTCAAGGACGAGCTGGCTCAGATCGAGGGAACGTGGCAGCTTGTCTATGCCGAGACCGATGGCAAGACAGCTCCAGGCGAGCAAATTCAGAACGTCCGAGTCGTCATCAAGGGCAAGAGCCATTCAGTATACTTCGGCGACAAGCTGGTTGTCCACGAAGTCAACTTCACGATCGATCCGAAAGCCACACCGAAGACTACCGACGACACCATCAACGACGGGCCTGATACGGGAAAGCAGATCCACGGTATTTATGAGCTCGAACGTGACACTCTGGCTTCGTGCGTCGCGAAGGTCGGCCAGGAACGGCCCAGGAAGTTCTCCACTGCGCCCGGGTCTGGGCACACGTTTCGCGTATTCAAGCGCGTCCGGCCGGACGAAGACCCCAAGGAGAAGACCATTCGCGAGGAGCTAATTCGGTTCGGCGGGACCTGGCTGTTTGCCGAAGTGGAAATAGCCGGCAAGAAGGTTCCCGCCGAGAACTTCGCGGCTTACCGTCTGATCCTGCAGGGCGACCGGTTCCTCTCGACCGATGCACGCGAAACCTCCGCAGGTTACTACAAGATCGATCCAACCCGGGTTCCCAAGATTATCGACGTCGTGTTTACTTCGGGCACGCCCAAAGGCACCACGGCGCGTGGAATCTATGAGCTGACCGACGACACTTACAAGACCTGCATCAGCGTAGGCGACCAGTCGCGGCCGGAGAAGTTCGAAAGCAAACCCGGCAGCCACTATGCCCTCGAAGTGCTCAAGAAAGAGAAACCCTGAAGCTGCCGCAGACCGCAAACGCAGCCACACGTCCGCGGCGTCCCCGAGGCTCCACTCTCTGTGGACCCGAGATCTACAAATACGGGATGCATGAATTCGCCGTCAAAGACAACAACGGCTACACGGTCAGCTTCGATCAACCGGCTGAATTGGAAGATCCCGGTCGACTCGAGGAGCCAACACGTGATTCATGATTACCAGGGGAACTTCTCGCCGCTCGGAATCGCGCTGTTGTGCTCGTCGCTCGTCCTGTCTCTGGCCCCGGTCTCGACTTTGCGCGCGCAGTGGGTACATCAGGAAAGCGGCACCAAGTCACGACTGCGCGGGGTCTGCGCCGTGAGCGATCAAGTCTGCTGGGCTACCGGAGCGCAAGGCACGGTGCTGCGGACGACTGACGGCGGCGCCACTTGGCGGCAGAGAATCGTTCCCGGTGCCGGAGATCTCGATTTCCGAGATATTCATGCGTTTGATGATCAAACCGCCTTCATACTCTCGGTCGGCGCGGGTGACCTGTCGCGGATCTACAAGACCAGCGATGGCGGGGCGACCTGGGCATCATCGTTCCGGAACCACGATCCACGCGGCTTTCTTGATGCGATCGCCTTCTGGGACAAGACTCATGGCATCGTCCAGGGCGACCCGGTCGACGGACGTTTCGTGATTCTGAGCACCTACGACGGGGGTACGTCCTGGCACGGGGTTCCTGCTCCAGGAATGCCCCCGCGCTTGATGGCGAAGGGGCGTTTGCCGCGAGTGGAACCTGCCTGGTAGTTCAGGATGATCGCAACGCCTGGTTTTGCACCGGGGGCGCGAAGACCGCCCGCGTGTTCCGATCCTCCGATCGGGGCCAGAATTGGAGCGTCTCCGCGACACCCATCATGGCGGGCTCCTCGTCCTCGGGTATCTTCTCAGTGGCTTTTCGTGACTCCCGACACGGCGTTGCCGTCGGCGGCGACTTCAGGCATCCAGAACAGGGGGGCCGTGTCATCTCCAGAACCGACGACGGCGGCCGCACCTGGTCGCTTCCCCGAGGACCAGGCCCGGCGCCTTCCGGTCCGCAGCCGTCTACGTACCTGAATCCAGCCCGCCCACCGTAATTGCCGTGGGACCGACCGGTGCCGACATCTCAAGCGACGATGGCGAGACGTGGAAGCCATTGGCGGCACCGGGCTTTCACGCTCTCGATTGCGCCAGCCCAGGAACAAGGTGGGGCGTGGGCGAGGCCGGCCTGATCTGCCGATACCAGGAACGATTGATTTGGCGTAAGACCCTCCACCGAGTGTTCGCCGCCATTAAGAACGTTCACGATGCCTTGCTCCCACCGTGCCATCCGGCAAGCAGCGATCAAGCTCTCATCGAGATTCAGGATCACTTTGGCCGTTGCGTACACGGGGGCCGTGGCGGCTTCGGGGTGCCACGAGCCGCACGCTGCGAAGATCATAGCCATAGGAATGGGAACAGGTCAGCCTTGCCAGAAGAAATCCTGACACAATATAGTTTTAGGCAGCCAATAACGCCGATCGTGGCCGCGGGTATGGCCCTTTGCCCGCCGGTTTGCCGATGACGAGGTTCTTAACTTAGTCGTCGGACTGGAACGGGAAATGTTTCTAACGAGACTGGGATTGTTCAAGCGGATTGGTCGGCGTGACGACCAGTCGCCGGGAGGGCACGGCATCTGGGGATTTCTGAGACGCAGCCTGCTCTGGCCTCAAAACGGCTCGATGGCGGCCGGCGTCGAACGGCCCGCAGGCAAAGGCGGCTTCGTACTCGGCCCGCCACCGATAGCCGAAACTCAGGCGCCGCGTTCGCAGTCGCCAGTGGTTTCGTCTGTAAGCGACTCAACCAAGCCGACTTGCCGTCGCATTTTGGTCGTCGACGACAACGTCGATGCCGCCCGCAGTCTGGCGAAGGTGTTGACGCTGCTTCACGGGCAAAACGTCCAGGTTGCACATGATGGCCCAACAGCCCTCGAACTGGCCGAATCGTTCCGCCCCCAGGTCGTCCTGCTGGACATCGGCCTGCCTGGAATGAACGGTTACGAGGTAGCCCTGGAGCTTCGCCGCAGGCCTTGGTTCGAGGGATGCATGCTGGTTGCGGTAACCGGCTGGGTTCAAGAGAACGACCAGGCGACATCACATGATACGGGCTTCGACCACTACCTCGTAAAGCCAGTTGACCAGGCCACGATCCAGGGTCTTCTGGTCGGCGATCCACGACCCGACCAATCCACATGAGATAAACGAGTGCCACCAACTCGTTGCCGCGGCCCAAGAACAGAGAGGAAGAAGCGGGCTGCTTCTTCCTCTCTTGGTTTTCTAGGAATGGATTGTCTGGATCGTCGCGATCAGGAGCCGGCCGTGCCGGCACCAGTCTCCGTCTGGCCGCCAACGCTGGCCAAGGCTACACTCTGGCCGTCTTGCCTGTTGGTGGCCTGGAACTTGAGCCGTCGCGAATCGCCCTCGCCCTCGACCTCGACAACGATGGTGTTCTTGCCAGTGAAGGAGCCCCGGAGGATCTCCTCGCTCAGCGGGTTCTCGATCATGTTTTCGATGGCCCGGCGCAGCGGCCGAGCACCGTAATCGGGGTTGTAGCCCTTGGTGATCAGGTAATCCTTCGCCTCATCGGTGAGAACGAGTTCCAGTCCGCGATCGGCCATCCGGCCCCGAATCTTAGAGAGCTCGATATCGACGATCTGCTTGAGATCCTGCTTGTTCAGCGAGTGGAAAACGATCACGTCGTCGAGCCGGTTGAGGAACTCGGGCCGGAAATATTTCTCGATGGCGACTTTAAGCCGTTCCTTCATCTGCTCGTAGCTGCCCGCCTCATCTCGGCCGCGATCGAACCCGAAGATATTCGAGCTCGAGCTGACCTCGGCCCCGGCGTTGGTGGTCATGATGATGATCGTGTTCTTGAAATCCACGTTGCGGCCGAAGCTGTCGGTCAGCCGGCCCTCCTCCATGATTTGAAGCAGCATGTTATAGACATCGGGATGGGCCTTCTCAATCTCGTCCAGGAGGACGACGGCGTATGGCCGGCGCCGGATCTTCTCGGTGAGCTGGCCCCCTTCCTCGTAGCCGACGTAACCCGGCGGCGCCCCGATCAGCCTAGAGACGTTGTGTTTCTCCATGTACTCGGACATGTCGATCTGGATCAAGGCGTCCGCGTCGCCGAACATGAACTCGGCGAGGGCCTTGGCCAGGAGAGTTTTGCCAACGCCGGTGGGACCGGCGAAGATGAAGCTGCCGATCGGGCGCTTGGGATCCTTGAGACCGGCCCGGCTGCGCCGCACCGCCTCGCTGATCCGCTTGATGGCCTCTGACTGCGAGATGACCTTCTTTTGGATGTCGTCTTCCATCTTCAGCAGCCGGGCCGTTTCCTCGGTCTCAAGACGAGTCAGGGGGATCCCGGTCATCTTGCTGACGACCTCCGCGATCACTTCCTCGTCGACCGTGCCATCAACTTCCTTAGACCGTTCGCGCCACTCGCGGGTGATCGTTTCCTTCTTTTTCTTAAGCTTGTCGGCCTGGTCCCGAAGAGCGGCGGCTCGCTCGAAGTCCTGGTTGGCGACGGCCTCTTCCTTGTCCTGGTTCAGGCGTTCGATCTGCTCGTCGAGCTCCTTGAGATCGGGAGGCCGGGTCATGGCCTTGAGACGGACGCGAGCGCCCGACTCGTCGACCACGTCGATCGCCTTGTCCGGCAGGCAGCGGCCGGTGATGTATCGGTCGGAGAGCTCGACGGCGGCCTCGAGCGCATCGTCCGTGATCTGAACGCGATGATGGGCCTCGTAGCGGTCGCGCAGGCCACGCAGGATCTCAAGAGCCTCGGGCTTGCTCGGGGGCTCGACGACAATGGTTTGAAACCGCCGCTCCAGGGCTCCGTCTTTCTCGATATACTTGCGGTACTCGTCGAGCGTGGTGGCCCCGATGCATTGGACCTCACCGCGGGCGAGTGCCGGCTTGAGCACGTTGGACGCATCGATCGCGCCCTCCGCCCCGCCGGCGCCGACGAGAGTGTGCAGTTCGTCGATGAACAGGATGGTGTTCTTGGCCCGCCGGACCTCGTTCATCACGGCCTTGATCCGCTCTTCGAACTGGCCGCGATACTTGGTGCCGGCGACCATCATGGCGAGGTCCAGCACCACGATTCTGCGATCCCTGAGCAACTCGGGAACATTGCCGTCGACAATCATCTGGGCGAGCCCCTCGACGATCGCCGTTTTCCCGACACCCGCTTCACCGAGCAGAACGGGGTTATTCTTGGTGCGGCGGGAAAGCACCTGGATCACGCGCTCAATTTCATTTTGGCGGCCGATGACCGGATCCAGCTTTCCTTGCCGTGCCAGGTCGGTCAGGTCGCGTCCGAATGAGTCCAGAGCCGGAGTCTTGGACTTATTGCCTTTTGACGTGGCACCGCGTTCGCTTTCGCCGCCAGCGTCCATCCCGTGACCGAGCAAGTTGAGCACCTCCTCGCGCACTTCTTCGAGCTTCAGGTTGAGGTTCATCAAGACCTGGGCGGCCACGCCTTCCTGCTCGCGTAAAAGTCCAAGCAAGAGGTGTTCGGTCCCCACGTAGTTGTGGTTTAGGTTGCGGGCTTCCTCGATGGCATATTCGATGACCTTCTTGGCTCGAGGGGTCTGGGGCAGCTTGCCCATCGTGACCATTTCCGGGCCGGCCTGAACAATCTTCTCGACCTCGTTGCGGATTTTTCGAAGGTCGACGTCCAGGTTCCGCAGGACGTTGGCGGCGACGCCACTTCCTTCCTTGATCAGGCCGAGCAAGACGTGTTCAGTTCCGACGTACTCGTGGTTGAAGCGCTGGGCCTCCTGGTTGGCCAACTGCATCACCTTGCGAGCGCGATCGGTGAAGCGTTCATACATTCGTCAACTCCGATCCGTCGATCCTACTCTCACGGTATCAAGCCGCTCCAGCGAGCTTCCCCATTAACCTCTGTAAACATTATATGCGCTGGTCACGGCAAAAGCGCAGGAAGGCAAAAACCGAGGGGTTGGCGATTTCAAACCCATTTCGAATCGCGTTTCTCCGGGGATCACACTGTAACAAGAAGACCGATTTTCCGCCGACCCTGCAAGCCCCCTGATCTTATGAGGTCATCATTCGCCGCAAAATCTTAAAGACAAGAGCCTGAGGAGAAAACGTTCCCAGGCGCATTCGCTGGACGACATTTCAAGAACTTCAAAGACGCAGGATCCAGCAAGTGATAATTAATAGCAGCAAGCCATGAGTCGAAGCCACGACCACCAGCCCGATCCACAGCCGATCAGTGCTCACTCCCCACCAAGACGCGCCAACGCTTGCTCGATCTCCCAGCGCCACTTGGCCCCACCTTCCAGCTCCAAACATTGGCGAAACGCGCGCCGGGCAAGAGCAGGCTGGTGCAAGCGGACGTGAAGGGTTCCCAGGTGCAAAAACGCGTCGGCATCGGTTTCGTCGATCGCCAGGATTCGCTCGATTCGCTTTCTCGAGTCATTCCAGCGGCCTTGAAGATAAGCCTCCATCGCGTCGCGAAACAACCGCTCGATCTCCTGTCGGAAACGCTGAGGATGGCAGAGCCAGGCCCACCAAAGCGTGTAGGCACAACTGGCCACCCAGGTCAGGATCGCCAACGTCGCGAATATGCCACTCCACCCCGGGGCGAAGGCTTCCCCCCAGATCCAGCGGGCGACGATTGCCAGGTCAAGCGTGCCAGCGAAAAGCAGCGCCAGCATTAATCCCAGAACCTCTTGGCCCGTCCAGATTTGCGCCAATCCAGGCCAGACAGTGAGCAGACCAATCAGTAGTCGCCTGGGCACATCCTTGCTCCTTCACGCCCTAGTGCGCACGTGCTGTGCACAAGATAAGGCCGATTGTATAGCAAGTCTTGCTACAACTCAAGCTAAAGTGATGCCGGGTCGGGTAGCGCCGAGGGAAACGCCAAATGCTCTCTTTTGCGCGGCCAGAGCAGACACAGAGTTACGATTAAGCTAGCCGCGGAGATAACCGCGCCAATCCGGAATGAAGCAGGTTCGTAGGTATAGAGGAGAGTATGCTCCCCAGCCGGCACGGCGGCCCCACGCATGAGTCGATTGGCCCGCAAGATCGGAGCGGGCTGGCCATCGATGGAAAGTCGCCAGCCGGGATAGTAGGTGTCGGCCAGGATGACCAGGCCTGGCCAATCAAGCTTGGCCTTGAGCTCCACGAGTTGCGGCTCGTACCGGATGACCGCAACTTTCTCGGCCGGCCCGATCGGAGTGGGCGAGATGAACCCCTGGAGTACCTTCTCATCTTCGGTCTCGATCAGCGCCACCTGGCGGAGGTCGAGGACTGTTCGATCCTTCTCCCTCCAGATCGGGTCATTCATGAAAGCCAATGTTCTCATCAGACTGGCGCGAACGTCCGGGGTGGAAGCGGGTGGGTGCAATCGAGCGTAGTGGACGAGCCAGGCGCGGGGTAGGCTGACTTGTTGCGGCGGAGTTGCCAGTCCTGGCGCACGATCCACGGTTCTGCCCCTTCCCGCCCCTGCTTCTCAAAGAGGACATCCGGGCTGGGGTATATCAGTTCGGTATTGTCCAGGAACGAGGCATAGCCGCGCACGGGGCTTCCCCAGTCGGGCAAGGCGGGCAGGAGAAAGTAGCGTGCGCCCAGAGGTCGAAACTCCGCCGCGGGTAGTAGGCCACTGGCTGGCCGGCCGGGGCACCCAGGATCCGCTCGCTTCCGGCGGGCAGGTTCATCATCTGGGGGCTGAAGAGGGCGATATAGTCATCGATTTCAAGGGACCCGCTTGTCGCGCAGTACTGGACTCCCAAAGGCAGGGCGACCAGGGGGTAGAGAGTCTCGCGCACCCAGGCGAACAGCTCGCGGGGCCGCTCGGATGAGCGGGTGGCAAGGAAATTGACGGGGAAGCAACCTGGCATACGGTGGACCCGGAACGGGCCCCGGGAGGGGTCGGCGCCCTCTGCTTCCTCAATCAGCCGGACAGCCTCGGATGGCGCAGTCGAACTCGGCCTGGGGAACGGTACCGATCAGTCTGGCGTTGGTAAGTGCGAGATCGGCGGTCAGAAGTAGCATGGCGAGCGCACGGCGCCGCGGGGGTGGCGCGGGGCCCAGTGCGCCAGGGCGAAAACAGCCGCATAGACGATCGCTCCGTTGGCCAGCGCACGCTGCGTCTCGGTCCATGCGCCGGCGACGTCGGCCGGTCCAAACAGCGGGTCGGGCGGGAGTCGGCCAGCCAGGAAAGCAACGGCGCTACCCCGGGCCGCCAGAGTGCAGGCCAGCCCCGCCAGGCTTGCCCCCAGCCCGAGCACTCCGAGTCTCCGCAGCCGTCGAGTCTCTGTCCCTCCCTCCGTCAAGCGATCCCACCCCATCCCCGCCAGCGCCGTTAGCCCTACGGCAGTGAGCGTCACGATCTTGCTCGGAAAGCGGAATGCGCCGAATCCCGGCAGGAGTATCGCGAGTAGCCCGTAGATGCTGCCGGTCCCATCGTGCAAGAAGGTATCCCCTGGAGCCAGGGCCGCCCCGGAGTCATGCCAGCCAAGTGTTGCGGCCATTGGTCCGCGACGCGCCCACCAGAGCGGACCTCCGTACTTGCCGAAGCTCGCCAGAAGTCCCACCACGGCGAGTGTCGTTAGCCACGTGCGCCATGGTGGACCGCCTTTCCATCCAAGAACACTGAGAGCAAGGGCGAGCGGGAGAACGCCCAGGTAGAGTGACCCGACCCAAACCTCGTGGTTACCCACAGGCGGAACGGCCTGAAGCCAGGAGCGATTCATCGGGGAGCTGGTCCCGAACACGTTTGGCCAGATAAATTCGACGACTCGGAACGGGTCCAGGCTGTAACGGTAGAGAGTATCTGCCGTCATCCCTGCAGCTCGCCAGCTTTGCCTGGTGAACTCCAGGGCCGGCAGGAGCTGTACGGCTGCCAAACCTATCGCCAGCGCGAATGCACACCCCAGCCGGGAGAAGAGCGGGGCCAGCCGAGACTGGCCGGGACGACAGTACCACTGCCAAATGATCCCGATTCCGACGGCCACCCAGGCCGCGAGAACTAGCCTGTTCGTCGCCTGGAACCCAGGTCCGACGATTCGGACGAAGCCCAGGCCCAACGCGGCCGCAATCCAGATGCACACGGCTCCCAGAACCGCCGGCCAGGAGAGCAGAAAGCTCAGACGACCTTGACCGTGGGCAGCAAGCAATATCGCGTAACCGACCCCACAGACAGCCGTCAGGTACGCCGCCTCGGGATCGCCGCCCATCACCTGAAGCGCCAGGATCACGGCCAGCTCGGCCCCACCACGACGCCGTCCCTGCCGAAGCAGGCGGTCGAGAGCACACAGACCCCAAGGTACCCAAGCAGCGCCCACCAGAAGATTACTGTTGCAATACTGGAGCAAGACCGGCGACCAAGCGCATAACTCAATCCGCCCAGACAAGACCCCACCCAGCTCACGTCAAACGAACGTCCCAAGGCGAGCAGGCCAAAAAAGGCAATAGCCGTATGGGCAATCACATAGAGCCGCACTCCCCATGCGTAGGGGAGCAGAACGTGCAAGACCTTGACGGGATAGAGAACAGCCGCCATCGGATTGCCCAAGAGCGGCGTCCCGCCGTTCTGCCCGGGGTCCCAAAGCGGCCAGCGCCCGGCATGCCATTCCTGCCGCACCCGGAGGTAAAGAGGATAGTCGAAGTATGACGCGTTGCCGCCGGCGAACTGTTCGTCTTCGAACAAGACTGGATGATACACGAAGAGCAGCAGGCCAAGGAAGCATCCCAGACCCAAGAGTGGCAAGATGGCGCGGCGCATGATCGACTGGCGATTCCGAGGTTGCGGAGCGTCCACCACGCGGTCCAGACCGTGTGGGACGACTGACGATCTGATCATAGCATCCAATCCCAATCAAGTCTCCGAAGCCTCGGGCCGCATTTCGCTGTCGGGATCAGCTTCACCGACGAACAGACCGTGCCGATTTCCCTGAAGCTCGTTCGCAACCCGTTGTGTCGGCACCTTTCATTCCAGGAATGGAGTGTCTTCGGGGCCGAGGTTCTCCGCGATGGTTGCAACGATTCTCGTGGTCTGTTAAGTCTTACGCTCTGGGGATTAGGACTCGCGCCGACTGGAACTGCACTCGTCTCCAGTGGTTGGTAATGCTCGATCGGAGCAGGGACCAGGCCACCCTATGAGGGTGGAACTGTGGCACCTGTCAAGACCAGAACCGACTCTGGCTGCACTGCCCCGATCCGAATCTCGGTGATGGGGGGGTTCTTTGAACGGTCGAGAGGAGGCAGGATCCGTTGGCGATAGTGTCCTCAACCGCTCGATGCCGGGAAGGGCCAGCTCATGGGATCGCGACTTGGACAGCAACTGCGCCTGGCCACCAAGATCATCCTGTCGGCCGCCTTGACCCTGGCGATCTTGATCGGCATTAGCCGGTTTGTCCTGGACTTGATCAACCGGCCACGGGCGTTTGCCGGCTACACCTTGCTCTCTCCCTTGCTCTCTACAAAGACTTACTTGATTGATATGCAGGGCCGAGTGGTGCGGACCTGGGAGAGCGACTACACGGCGGGTCAGGACGCTATTCTGCTCGACAACGGGCACCTGCTTCGCGCCGGCCAACTCCGGCGAGACGAGCGACTTGTCGCCGGCTTCGCAGCCGGAGGCCGGGTCCAGGAATTCACGTGGGACGGCGAACTCATCTGGGACTTCAAGTTCCGCAACGACAAGCAGACTCCCCACCACGATCTCGCGAAGCTGCCCAACGGCAACGTGCTACTCCTCCTGTGGGAGATCAAAAGTGCCGAAGAAACAATCGCTGTCGGACGCAGGCCGGAAACGGTCCAGGGCCCCTGGCTGGTCGACGCTGTCCTCGAGATCAGACCGACGGGAAAAACAACTGGGGAAGTCGTCTGGGAATGGCACGTATGGGACCATGTCATTCAAGACCAAGATTCGTCCAAGAGGAGTTATGGAGTGGTGGCCGATCATCCCGAACTGATCGACATCAACTTCGGTGTGGGTCTAGTTTCCGAGCTATCTGGCAGTGGTCAGCCGCCCGCGGAGGAGGCAAAGAAAAAGAACGACATGAACACGCTGAGGAGCATTGGGTATGCGGGCTCCGCGCCGACGAGGGGAACCCCGGGACCTTTGCCCGATCGGACTCACATCAACGCGGTGGCATACAATGCCGAACTCGACCAGATCATGCTCAGCGTCCGCTCGTTCAGCGAGTTCTGGATCATTGACCACAGCTCCACAGCGGCCGAGGCGAAGGGGCACATAGGAGGCCGCAGCGGGAAGGGCGGCGACCTCCTCTACCGTTGGGGTAATCCCCAGGCATATCGCGCGGGCACCAAAGCGGATCAGCGGCTTTTCGCCCAGCATGACGCACACTGGATTCCACGAGGATGTCCTGGCGAGGGACACGTGTTGGTATTCAACAACGGCCTTGACCGGCCGGGAGACGACTATTCTTCGGTAGATGAGATCGATCCTCCCGTTGACGCCGAGGGTCGGTACTTGCTCTTCGCCGGGGGCTGCCTACGGACCCAAGGAGCCGGTCTGGAGCTTCACAGCGCCCATGAAGACAGATTTCTTCGCTCCGTTCATGTCCGGGGCACAGCGACTCCCCAACGGCAACACCCTCATTTGTGATGGAATGAGCGGAACGATCTTCGAGGTCGCACGGGATAAGCAAGTCGTCTGGAAATACAATTACACTGAGCCCGCCAGGTCGGGGCCGGACAGTTTCACTCCGATCCCGGGCCGTACCGGAGATTCATCCCGGTCCCCTGAACTCTTGGCACCCTCTCTAAGAGACATGCTGAAGCTGTCTCCCGAACAGAAGAAAGTGCTTGACGAGTTTCAGAAGGAAGTGGACGCCGGACTCGACAAGGTCTTGGCCGACGAGCAGAAGCAGCATCTCAGGGGAAGGAGCGGTCCTGGGTCCGGCCGTTTTGGGGGCTCGGCTCTACCCGGCCAGATCATGTCGTTGTCGACGCAGCTCGTCCTTAAGCTGACCGCTGAGCAGAAACATGCGCTGGCCGAACTCCAGAAACAGGTCGACGCCAAGGTCGGAAAGTTGCTCACGGCCGTCCAGAGAGTCGAGTTCAAGGAGCTCAAGGACGACTTCGCTCGCGGCAAATCCCCGGGGTCGCTACTCGGTGGCCCTTCAGGGGCCGGTCCCGACCTACCTGTCGGCCCCCCCGGTGTCGGCGATTTCGGTGCCCCGCCGGGCATGAATCCGGTTTTCCGCGCCGACCGTTACGGAGCGGACTACGCAGGTCTCGCGGGCAAGGACTTGACGCCGGGCAAGACTCTCGAGGAACTGCAAGCCAAGGAGCCGAAGAAGAAATGACCTCGATCACCAAGACCTCTCGCCTGTTGCTCTTGGCCGCTCTCCTCTTTCTGCTGGTTCCGAACCAGGTGCAAGCCCACATCGGGCCGGGTGCCGGGTTCACTCTTTGCGCGTTCACCGCAGGATCTTGTCCTTTAGCTGCCGCCCAAGCACTCGCAGGCGAGAACGTTCGTCCGGCGTCAGCACCTTCTCTAACGGAGAGTGGCCAGCCGCACCCGGGTTCATGGTGACAGCCACGCGGTCTACATTTCCCCTCAATCGGAGTGAACTGAGGGAACTCAGGTCGAAGTCCAGATCCAGGTTACCGATGAACTTCCGTGCCTGCTCTGAGATCCGATCTGCCACCCCGTCGAGCTTTACCAGGTAGTCGACGCGGCCGTCAAAATCAGTCCAACCAGAAAAGGCGACCGGTATCCGACCAGCAGTCAGAGTGAGGTGATCGGTCTTGATACGCTTGTCCTGGATCTCGAAACTGGTCCGAATCGAGGCCAGCTTGTCCGTCGCGGCCAGCTCGGCTAGCTTCGTGAACTCAATCATCAATGGCGATCCGTTGAGTTCAATGGGATCGAGCACGAGGTTGCCATGGCCGACCAGAGACTTGCCGAGCTCATCGCGGGATTCCCCGCGTCCACGCAGATACAGATCCATGGCCATCTGGCCCTGTAGCTGACCCCCCGCGCCAGCGAGCACGGGCACCAGGTACCGGAGCACGCGCATCCCCTGGTCCAGCACGACTTCTGAAGCTCGAAACTCGCCCTCGAAGTTCGGCTGTCCTCCGGATCGATCGAGATGCGCCGTGAACTGGAAGGGCCCCTGGTTCATGCGGCCAGAAAGCGTTGCCACAAAAGCACCCTCGCCTTCACAGTTCCCCTCCCCTTCCACCTCATCCAAAGTAAGCTGGGTCTGGCTCGGTTGGTCAATGAGCAGAATTCGAGAACGGCGAACTTCCGTCTTCAGCTTGCTGGGGCCGCAACGGTGTGCCTCGGCGCTGGGGGATGCTTTGCGTTCTCCCTCGAGCATAACCAGGTCGGCAAGCTCGAGAGAACCATCGTTGCGTCGAAGTACTCGTAGTGTCGTCTCGTCGGCCTGCAGGTTCGTCGGCTCGAACTTGCCCCAGAGCAGTTGCCAAAGGCTCACGTCGATTTGGATCCGTTTCGCCTCCAACCAGGGGTCGCCAACCGACCGGGGCGTGCCAATCTTGAGGCCAGTTAGCTCGATTCCTCCTTTCAAACACACACGGATGTTATCGAGCTGAACAGAGCGCCTAGTCGACCGTTCCAGCCTCGAAATAATATGGGATCGCGCCGAGTTCGTGGGCGCGACCAGGACAATGAGAACCCATAGGAGTGGGGGCGTGAGCAGAACTCCGAATGGGATCATCAGTCCGAGCCGGCAAAACCAGCGGCATCTCATGGAAATCCCTCCCTGGTCTCGCGGATCATGCGTGATTGCGTGCCGAAGAGGCCGGCGCGGAGAGCGCGAGACGGCCGCATTCCGCATATTTCGCCTCACTCCTCGCGGCGGAACCATACTCCGTGAGGTCGGATTGGGCAAGGACAGTCTGTCGCTGGCGCGATCGATCAAGCCAGATTGGGTTCCGCAGCTGCAGTTATCGGCGTACTCGTTCTGCGAGCCTCGATCCAGTGACCGGCGCATTCGCCAGCTGCGACCGAACATCACAGAGAAGTCCGTAGCGGTGCGGTCCCTACCTCGACTAGCATTCGTTTTCCAATGCCAGCACGACATAATACTTACGAGCAACGATGACGTTCGATCGATCAATCCCGGGGAAAGCTCCGTCATGGTAGCCTGGCGTTCGAGACCAATGCTGGGAAACTGGCCGGGTGTCGCGGCACTTTTGTTTGTGTGCCTGGCGAGCCTGGGATACGTTTACTGGACCGCCACACGGGACCGGCGATGGAAGGACTCAATCCAGAAGGCGGCTGCCTCTAAACGCTGGAGTGAGGTAGAGGCAGGCCTGGGTGGTTGGTTGAAGGAACATCCTGGGGACGGCGACGCCTGGGAAATGCTGGGAGGGCTTCTCTGGGATCAAAGTCGCCCAGAGGACGCGTTAGATGCATTCCGCCAGGTCCGCCCAGCTGACGAGGGATGGGTACACGCTCAGACCATGATCGGAGAGATAGCGGTTGCCCGCCATGACCTCGCGGAGGCAGAGCGGAGCTTTCGGCGGGCGGCGGAGGGAGGCAGGCGCGCGGTCGAGCCGCTCAAAAGACTGTCGTCGTTACTCGTGCTGGAGCGGAGGCCGGCCGAGGCCCGCGATGTTCTCCGTCGCTTATTCACAATTTCACGCGACCCGCGCTTCCTCGCTGAGAGCATTCTGGTATCGCAGCTCGAATCCGAGATTCGCGATGCGAGTCCGGACCTGGAAGAGGATCTTCGGCACGCGCCAGAGGACCCCTGGTTGCGTCGTGCCTGGGGACTGTTCCTGCTTTCGCATACACGGCCGGCCGAGGCATTGGATTACCTCGAAGCGGCCGCCTTCGCATTCGACGATGATCCCCTGGGCCGATTTGCCCTGGCGGAATGCCGCATGGAGATGGGGGTGTCGCAAGACGATCTCTCAATCCTGGGTCCGATGCCACGTCATGCCCCGGACATCGCGCGATGGTGGGTCTTGCGAAGCAGGCTGGCGGAGGCCTGGGGGCACGGCGATGACGTGATCGCGTGCCTGCGGGAGGCCGTGTCGGCCGATCCTCGTAACGCGGAGGCCCACTACCGTCTCGGCCAGGCAATGATGCATCGCGGACAGCAACAGGGGGCCCAGAGCCACCTGGATCTTGCCCTGAGCCTGGGGCTCGAGCAAGACACACTGACAAAGGAACTTCGACAAATGCTGCGGGGCGGAAGTGACGCATCGGGGCTCGCGCGAATCGGCAAGCTATGCGCAGAGTCCGGTATGGTTCTCGAGGCACGCGATTGGTACGAACTGGCAGACGCGGGCGAACCGAGACAGCGGAATCGGGCATTTGACGGGTCGCTGTTGCCCCCCGCGGGCGACGAGCCCACGGTCGCCCTGTCCCGGCCGCTGCTCAAGGCGCGGGTGTCCTCCGCCGTTGGAGAACTGCCAGTTCGCGTGATCGCCAGGTTAGACCTTACTCCCCGCTTCGAGGACGTGGCGGCGCAAGTCGGAGTTCGCTATTGCTACGAGTCAGGGGCCACCCAAAACCTCTTCATCGGCGATACGATGGGCGGTGGCGTCGCCCTTTTTGATTTCGACGGCGACGGGTGGCTCGATATTTACTTTGTCAATGGTTGGCCGCTTCCCTACGACCGCCGAAATCCTCCCCGGCCCAACAAGCTCTATCGAAACACGGGCAAGGGGGCTTTTGAGGATGTTACCGAGCGAGCCGGCGTGCCGGGACGAGGCTACGGAATGGGTCTGCGCGGTTGGAGATTTCGACAACGACGGACATGAAGACTTGTTCTTGACAGGACTGGATCAGACGCTTCTCTATCGCAACCGGGGCGACGGCACTTTCGAGGATGTCACGGCGTGCGCGGGAGTCTTCTCATCACGATGGACGACCGGTGCAGGGTTTGCCGACCTGGATGCCGACGGCGATCTCGACCTGATGGTAGTGACCTACGTTCAGGCCGATCCCGAGCTCGTTCTCCAGTGTCGAGACCGGTTCGGACGCCTGATTCACTGCCAGCCCGAGCGGTTTTCGGCCCAGCTTGATCAGCTCTTCCGCAATAATGGAGATGGCACTTTTACCGATGTGAGCCACGAGTCGGGAATCGAGGTCGCCAATGGCAAGGGCCTGGGTCTGGCGATCGCTGATTTCGACGAGGATGGTCTGCTTGATCTGTTCGTGGCGAACGATGGGACACCGAATTTCTTGTTTCACAACCGTGGCGGACTGCGATTCGACGAGGTTGGCCTCGCCTCCGGTGTGGCTTACGACGGCTCCGGGACGCCCACCGCCAGCATGGGCGTCGTTGCAGAAGACCTCAATGGTGATGGCCGCATCGACTTGCTCCACGTCAACTTTATCAACCAGGGATGCACCCTCAGGTGGAACCTCGGCGGCGGCCAGTTCTCGGATGGAACGCTGATGTCAAACCTTGCCGCGGCTAGCCGATCCAGGACCGGTTTCGGAACCGTCGCGTTCGATGCGGACAATGATGGGAACCTGGACCTGTTCATGGCCAACGGCCATACGGACGACCAGCCCTGGTTCAATACACCGATGGCGCAAGACTGCTCAACTTTTTGTCGGCCGCGGACAGGGGCGGTTCGAGATTGCAAGCGGTGACATCTCGCCCTACTTCTCGCGGCCTTTTGTCGGTCGCGGAGTCGCGGCTGGCGATCTTGACAACGATGGAAGTGTCGACATCGTTGTCGTTCACCGCGACGCTCCGGCAGCCGTTCTATCTAACCGCACGCGGGGAGGTCATTGGATTGGACTGAAGCTTCGGGGGACGCGCACGAGTAGTAGTCCCGTGGGAGCGCGCGTTGTCTGTCAAGCCGGTGGGCGGTCCAGCGTGCGGTGGCTGACGAGTGGGACAAGCTATCTTTCCGCGAGCGACTCGAGACTCTGGTTTGGACTGGGCAAGGAGCGCTTGGTCGAGCATTTGGAAGTACGCTGGCCGTCTGGCCTGCTGCAGACCTGGCCCAATTTGACCGCCGATCGCATTCTCGAACTGACGGAAGGGGAAAACCCCGTAGCCTGGTCGAGCCGTCCCGTGGGACAATCGATGAAATGAGCCCCTCTCGTCGAATCGCCTGGTTCATCAGTGTGGGCTTGATTCTGGCCTCGATCATTGTGTGGCAAGTCGTTTACGCCAGAGTTTGCGCCGGTCCCGAGATGCTGGTTTCGTACAGTCGAGAGGCCATCAAACGGCGGCAATGGCCTGAGGCCGAAAAGTTGTTACGCCGATTAGCAGCCGAGCGGCCCCTTTCAGCCGAGGAAATCGGACTTCAATCCGAGGTCCAGCTTGCCCTCGGCAGGACCAATGCGGCGGTGAGCCTCCTCCGGGGTATTTCCGAGACCGATCCCGATGCCGCCCGAGCGCGGCTGGTCGCTGGGCAGATCGAGAATTCTCGGCACCTGGCCCGAAGTGCGGAAGCCTTGTTCTGCGAGTCGCTTCGGTTGGATCCCAAGCTGGGCCTGGCACGCCGCGAGCTCATTTTTCTTTACGCCATGCAGGCCCGCCGCGCCGACTTGAATGCCCAGTATCGAGCCCTGGCTGAACTGGAGCCTCTGAACTACGATGACGTCTTTCTCTGGACGAACAGTTTTGAGAATCTCTGGGTCAACGACACGATCAAATCACACCTTGAAGACTTCCTCGCCGCCGATCCGGACGACCGCCTGAGCAGGCTCGCACTCGCGGGTGTTCACGTGCGCGATAACCAGTTCGCGGCAGCCGAGGCTATTCTTGCTCCACTTCCCGACTCGGACCCAGACGCGCGGGTCTGGCGAGCCCGCATCGCTCTCGGTCGCATGCGCCTTGACGAGGTCCGTTCGATCCTCGACCAGGGGCCCGCCGATCACGTGGGGCTTGCTCTCCTGCGAGGACAATTCGCGGTTCAAGTGAACGATTTCACTGCCGCAGCCCGCCAGTTTCACATCGTCTTGCGGCTAGATCCGGACAACCGTGAGGCGCTCCAGGGTTTGTCTGTCGTGCTCAAACAAGTTGGAGATTCGGAGGCAGCCTCTGCCGCTCAGAAGCAGGCGGATCAATGGCGCCATCTGACAAGTTTGCTCCAGAGGTCGAAGACCTTCGACATCCGACATGACAAGACTTTACTCATGCAGATCGGGGAGGCCTGTGAGGCCGTGCACCAAATACCCGAGGCCCGCGCCTGGTATCAACTTGCGCTCGACCAAGATCCCCTTGACTCGGCTGTTCAACAAGCCCTCTATCGACTCCGCGAGCGATCTCGCTGACCCGTCCCTGGACCCGCGACATCTCCCTGCGATCATCGCTCGATTGATTGTGATGTCCTTCTAGGGCAGGTAGAATTCAAATGGATTTTCATTTAGCCCACTTCCGTGTGCTGAAAGTTCGCGGATGGCTATCAAATAAGAAGCGAGCGACGAGATGCCTCGCCTCGGGCAACGAAACCGAAGGTTCTGGTGGTGGTTGGCGATCGTGTTCATGCTGATTGCAGCCGCCACTCTACTCCGGCAGAAATACGGACTCCCAGCAAACCCAGGAATGCAACTTGATTCTGCTTATTCTCAAGGAGACTGGGAGAAGACTTCCGCGCTGGCCCGAGCGCGATTGAAGGAGGCCCCCGACGATGTAAGGGCGTTGCGAATGTCGGCTCGGGCGGCGGCACGCCAGGACCAAGACCAGAAGGCAATCGCGATATACCGAAGGCTCGACACGGCAAGCAAGGAGGCCGAAGATTTCTTCCTTTTGGGTCGGGCCTGGATTCGGGTTGGCAAGATCGAGCCGGCCTTCGAGGCCTTTGGAGATGCTCGTTCGATAGATCCGCACCACCCGGAAACGCTTGCTGCTTTGGCCGGGCTGTACATGCGAACCGACCGCTTCCTCGCCGCCGCAGAAACAGCCAAGCAGCTTGCAAGGCAGCCCAAATGGGAAGCTCGGGCACAACTGATGCTGGGGACTGCCTTGGCCGAGTCTCAGGACGCCGCCGGTGCCGCGCGAGCTTTGCAGCGGTGGGCGCAACTCGATCCTGAAGGTCGTGTCGTCGCCCCGTATCCTGTTGCGTCGCTCCGGAAACGGCTGGCCCGCTCGTGGTTGCAGTCCGGTCAACCCGCTGAAGCACGGACGGTTCTCGATTCGATCCTTGGAGCGGGTCCGGACCCTGAAGCGTCGTGGCTGCTCAGCCGCTGCTTCATCCAAGAGAAGGACTGGAAGCTGCGCTGCCGAGTTACATGAGCAGCACTCGTCTTTCCGCGCCGAACACCCGCTGGAGCCTGAACCGGCCCCCTATGTGGGTGAGGCTCGTTGCACCACGTGCCATCGCGAGGAAACCGAAACGGTGCTCGCTAGCCGGCACGCAACGACTTTCGCCCGAGCTCGAGACCTGGGAGGTTTCACTTTACCCGGAGATCCACTGCGTGACCCGGGCAATCCCGAGATCACGCACCAGTTCCGACACGAGCGTGGTTTCTTGGTCGTCGAGACTCGAAAGAAACTTAAGGTTTTTCGCGCGGTCATCAATTACGCGTTCGGGTCGCTCGACAACTTCACAACCTTCGTGGGCCGTGACGACCGGGGCCGTCCCCGCATGATCAGGATGTCGCATTATCGTTCTCCTCGGGGAACGGGCTGGGACATCGCCACTGGACTACCACTTCAACCGGTCGATGAGGAAGAATACATAGGTCACGAGATGTTCGACGGCGACGGGGTGCGGCGCTGCTTGAATTGCCACACAACCAACGTGCAGGCGATTCTCCACGAGGTCGGACCCGAGGCCGCGGACCGCTCGATTGGCTGCGAGCGGTGCCATGGGCCGGGTGGCCACCACGTCTTAGCCATTGCGGCTGAATTCTCTGACTCGGCAATAGGCAGCTTGGAAGCCGCGTTGCCGGCAGAGATGGATCAGATGTGCGTCAAGTGTCATGGCATCCAGATACCCGAGGAGCTCGACTTACCGCGGACCGACCCCGTCTGGCTTCGATTCCAGTCCCTCACCCTGACGTGGAGCCGTTGTTACACCGAGAGCGATCGGACTCTGGGCTGCGTAACCTGTCACGATCCACACCGCAATACCGAAACCTCAGCGGCCTGGTATGAGGCGAAGTGCCTTTCGTGTCATGCTGCCGATCCGACGACGAGTTCGAGGATTTCGTCGATCCCGGAGACCTCGGGCCGACACGTGAGCGCCCATCGGGACAGTCCGGCCGCGAAGATGGCCAGGACTTCATGTCCCGTCAATGCCAAACACGGCTGCGTCAATTGCCATTTGCCACGCGTCTGGGTGCAGTCGACCCATTCCTTCAAGGCCGATCATTATATCCGGATTCATGATCAACCCCCGACGGACGTACACTCGACAGGTTCGACTGGTCGAGTCGGGCATGAGTGAGAGGTGCACGAACAAGGAGTCGAGGATCCTTGAATAGAAATGTACATATGGGAGCTGTTATTGCATTGGCCTCGGTAATCGCGGTCTCTGTGGCCGTGATCGCCGTCAGGTCGCACCGGCTCGATGACCGGAGAGAGCCCTCCGTCGAACCACGCAACGCACTGCCAGGACGGGCGAATGCTATCGACGACCTCATCGTAGCTCTCAGCAACGAGGAAGCCGATTTGATGCGGGCCCTCGACTCGGCCTCAAACGATGTCGAGCGCCGCCAGGCCCTCCTGATCTGTCGGGATCAAAGTGTTTCGGCTCGGAGGCTGCTGGACGAGACCCGATTGGCCCCGACCCATCCCATGGCCGTCCAAGCCTTGGCGATGGTAGTTAACCGTGCTCCCGATACGCCCCTTGGGAGAGAGGCTGCCGAACTGATCCTGAAAGAGCACATCCATGATGAATCACTGGACGCTGCTTTTGGGTTGTTCGTGAAATCGGAGTCGGACCTCGCTCTCAAGGTACTACGTGCCGCCTACAACTCCAGCCCACACGCCCGCGTCAAAGGTCGGGCAGGTTTCTCTCTCGCCTGCCTTTTGAAGACGCGAGCTGAACGAGATGGCTGGCGCGACCTGTCCATCTCCCGAGCTGAGACCGCCGAGGCCGAGTATCTCTTTGCAGAAACCGAGGCCCACTTCGGAAACCTCCGCGACAGTCGAGGTTCGATGGCGGAACTGGCACGGTCTCAACTCGACGAACTTCATACCCTGAGCGTCGGCAAGGTCGCCCCGGAAATCACCGGGGAGGATACGGATGGCCAGCCGATGCAACTTAGCGACTACCGAGGAAAGGTGGTGGTGCTCGCATTCTGGGGAAATTGGTGTTCGCTCTGCCGATCGATGTTCCCATACGAGCGGTCGCTCGTCGAACGTATGAGAGACCGGCCTTTCGTTTTGCTCGGGGTTAACAGCGACAACGGAACGACCATCGCACAGTCTTTGGCCAAGGACCAGACGATAATCTGGCGGTCTTGGAGGGACGGCGGTGAAGTGCACGGGGGAGCGATTGCAAGGCGGTGGAATGTTCAGCCGCTTCCCGACATTTTCATTCTCGACGATCGAGGCGTGATTCGTCATCACGTTGGCCCCCGCTACGATGATCACGGCCCTATCTATCTTTTGGATGCCCACGGCAAGCTTCAGCATCGCTGGCAAGGGCGCTTTGAGGAAGTGCTCGAAGTGGCCGAGGCCCTCGTCCAGGAGCTCGAGCAGGGACATCGAGGCGAGAGTTCGGATCAGGCCCGATAGGCTAGCTTTGCTGCGTCTCCAATCTGAAGACCTTCACAGCTCCGCTTAGACGGGGAGAGGCACAGAAGTCGCGCCTGGCATGGGGACCGCTTTAACGCCCCGGAGGCTGCGGCTTACCCGGAACTTGCAATTGCGATCGGACCATGGCCTCGTAATCAAAATCCTTTCGAGATCGCAAGCTCTCGATTGCTTCACGGGCGGGCTTGTATTTGGGGTCGAGATCCAGCGCGGCCTGGAAGCACTGGTAGGCCAAGACATACATCTCTCCCTCCATGGCTGCCTGGCCCATGCCCCAACGAGGTTCGGGATCCTCCGGACGCTGGGCGATGACCTTCGCCAGTCGGTCCATGAGCGTGATTCGGGCCCTGGCCCGATCGGCGCGCTCCTGGGTCACGGCGGCTTCCCTGGTCATGCCCAGGCTGCTCTGCAACTGCAAGAGGAGTTGCAGCGTTGCGAGGTCGTTGGGCCTGGCCTTCCCGGCCTGCTCCAGGTCGGCGATTGCAAGTCTTGGCTGGTGGGAGAGGAAATGAAGGCGAGCCCGAACCAGCAAGGCGTCGAACTCTCTGGAATCCCACGCCAAGGCGCGGTTGGCCAGTTTCTCTGCTTCATCCGCGCGGCGCCAAGGCAAGGGCTTGCCTGGCGGCCAAGGCGAGCACTTGCGGGTCCTCTGGTGCGTCCTTCCCAAGAATGTCGAGATCTTCGGAGGCTTGCTCCGCCTGCTTGTTGTCCAGCAGCTCGAACTCGCCCGATCCGAGATTCCTTGGCTTCGACCGCGGGAGGCGACCGGCGCAAGGCCTGGCTGTAGGCCTCGACCGATTCCTGCAGGTTACCCAGGTCGTGATAAACCTTGCCCATCGCATACCAAGGTCGAAAATCCGCGGGTTCAAGCTCGGCGGCCTTCTTGAGCAACACGACCCCCCGCTTGCCGTCCCCGGCGGAAAGGTAAATCGCGGCCAACATCTTGGCCGCCTCGGGCTGGTCTAGCTTCATCGAGAGCGACCGTTCCAGAGTGCGACGCGCTGAAGCGATGCTGCCACGCATCAGAAGGGCCCGGGCCGCGACGGTCAGGCCCTCTGCAGCGCCGGGCCTGTCGTCCCTGATCCGGGAAACCGCTTGCAGTGCCATGTCCGGTTGGCCCCGGTCGAGTAAAAGGCGGGCGCGGCCGACCTCGTTCCAGTGGTCGTCTTCAAACCGAGAGAAGGTTAGAATAGTGAAGCCAAGAACGACGAGCAGGCAAAGGAGGATAACGATCCGAGGGGGGCGAGATGAACGGGAGACTGGAGCACTCACCATGGGGCCACGCAAAGGATAAGGTGGAACCAAGATTAGACGCAGAGTCAGCGAGCCGGAGTTCGGCACATTCGAGGTCGGACGTGCGAACGCACCTTCCGCCTTTCGAAACCTCGAAAGGGAGGCAGAGAAATCGCGATCGACCCCCTGCCTCCCGGTGACGGTTCAGGTCAAACTACCTGGAACCCCAATCAATAGGAATCGCTCGAGATTACTTCTCCTCCAGCTCGAGACCCAAGTGCCCAGATTGTCTGGTTGCTGGTCGAAGACTTCAGAAAGCGGACTGAACCGTCGGCATAAGCGACGTTACCGCCCCCTGGGTGGAAGCTGCTCAAACCGTACATACCCGGGCAGTCCCAGTCACCATTCCAGGAACACATGCGGCAGTTGGGGTAGCGAGAGTTCGGCGCCTGAAGCGTGTTGCCAAGGGTCCAGCCGAACATGCCCTGGTTCCATGCCTGGCCCAGGTAGCTCATGTTGTATTCCCAGCCGGAGGCCCCGTGCGTAATGCTCGCCGGGGCGAGCCCAGCGCACGTATTGAGCCAGGTCAGAAATCCAGGAGCGCCTTGAGGCATGTTCATAAGCGGACTTCCCCACCCGTCGCATGTGATACCTGGGGGATCTCCCGGGCCGTTGCTTATGACATCCTGGATCGACAGCTTGTTACTGTCTTGATCGCCTATCTTCCACTCCCCGAAGGCAATGGTGTTGCTGGTCCCGTCTGAGACATCACGTATGCCGAGGGCCGGGACCCCATTGGCAGATTGGAAGTTTGCGTTGTCCCCACCGCCAAACATGAAGATACCGTTGGGGGCCGAACTGCCGCTGTGCGCCAACCCAGTGTAAGGAGGAGCCCACGGACGCAAAGTAACTGTTGCCAGGGTACGGTTTGCCGTAGTAGGTGGCGCCGGCGAGGGGTGCCGAGGGGCAAAGCATCGAGGCGATCCGCGTGGTGATTGCCGTAACCTGCGTCAGGTCACCGTGGACGTTGCCGTCCCCGTGGCTGACCAAGTTGAAATTTATGGCGTTATAAGTCGGCGCTTGCTCGAAGTAGGGGAGGATCTGGGCCTGCGGGCTCCACGAGCCCCAGGTCCCTTGCCCGCCCCATCCAGTAGCTTTTCCTCCGGTGCCATACGAGGCAGGATAAGCGCCGGTGCCTGACTCGTAGTTGGCCACCGCCAGTCCGAGTTGTTTCAAGTTGTTGGTGCACTGCGCTCGGCGAGCGGCCTCACGAGCCGATTGGACAGCGGGAAGTAAGAGAGAGATCAGAACAGCGATGATGGCGATGACCACCAACAATTCGATTAGGGTGAATCCGCGACAGGACTTCGTCCCGAAGCGACTTACTCTCATGGGAATGCTCCTGAAAGAAATTGGAAAAAGGAGAAACTCGAAGACTCGGCTCTTACGTTACACCCCAAGTCCGCCGCGGCTGTAAGACGGATTACAAGACACCGGCCATGACAGGACTTGCGAATGGAAGAAGCATTGCGACCGGGTATTCCATCCGACTTTTCCAGAGGACACCCGATCAGAGTTTGATGATTCAGCGGGGGGCCAGGGGGTCAGCACCCGGATTCCGGCCCATGTTACCCGAGGCACCCGGGCCCCCGCCCTTGTTCACCTCCTTGGGTAGCGGCTTCGACGGCACGGGAGTCGGGGCAGGGGCTTCAGCCACCTTTACGTCGGCGGATTCACCGCAAGCCAGCGACAAGGTCACGATAAAAGCACCCAGGGTTGATAAACTCACAACGTTCCTCAGCCGCATTAAGACCTCCTGTGAGTCGCAGGACTGTGTTGTTTAGGTTGCTACTGGTCCTGCTCAGTAGCGCTCCTCCAACCAAATGCTTGATTAGCTTAAGCGAGTGAAAATTACAAAAAGACGATTGTAAGAGCAGCCGCAATTCCGACAGTTCAGGGGATCACGACCATAATCCCCAGCCCGATCGAACTGGCATGAATCTCCACTTCATAACACTCCACTCCGAAGTAGTTCAGACTTTCGACCCCGAAATAATTTTGATAGCGTTTTGTAGACTCTTTATTCTTTCAGATTTGTCGAGATCTTGTGTCGCTTGTCCGTCTTATACGCTCATGCCGGACGAGATTCAAGATACTGCTGTTAGATTCTCTTGCCTTCGACGAATTCTCGCTTTCCTCGTGGCGAAAAGACCCCTATCGGCCGCAACATCGTACAATGTCGGAACCGTCCCGTAGGATCGCGGATCTTCAGGTGATCGGCATTCGGTGCAGCGAGGTTCGCTACCATGGTCCCACCAGTGGGCAGGGTACCGCTCGACGAGATGGAGATCGACGACACGTCTCCAAATCTTGCGCCAATTCTCATGGCGGAAATTATGTGCCGAACGCTCTTGCCTCAAGACCTGAAAGGGGGATACAAGAATATTTGCGGATCATGGATTGAGGACCAACGTAGTGGAGGCTCATCGGGATCTCTTTTGTCGTCTTGTTCTGCACCGGGGCGTCGCGACCTTGCCCTCGGCGACGAACCGGCAGCGATCGGGGTCGGCCCCGCACCAAAGCGTCAGACTGTCCTTGAGATGATCCTCAGTAGGTTAAGGACGGCGGCTCCGAGGCGTCCAGGAAGCTCATGACGCCCGACACGACACTCGGTCGCTCTGCGGGCTGCGGGAAGACCGACTTGGAGGGTATTAGCCCGTGAGCGCGACGATACCGGCCGATCAGCGCCTCGCGGTGACCGTATCCGCTCCGGTCCGGGCGATCGAGCCCTCGCTCCGGCCGCTCGACATCCTGCTGTTGTCGGCGTGGTGCGGCCTGGCCAGCGGCCTGCTTGAGGTCGGGACCCGCTACGTCGCCAAGAGCCTTTTTGCCACCCACCAATTTTATCTGATGACCCGGCACTTCACCTGGCTGGCGCCGTTGTCGGATCTGATGCTCTTCTCCGCAGTGGGCTTGGTCCTGGCCTTGGCGGCGAAGCGCTGGTCGCGGTTCGGCCGGTGGTTCGGGCCTCGTCTCATCTGTTTCCTGGCGGTTATTCCCGTCCTCATGGTCCTGAGCCCGCGAATCTATCCCATCGCGTGGGCGCTCCTCGCGTTGGGGACAGCCTTGCGCCTTGTGCCGTTCCTGGAGCGACGCGCGACGTGGATGCGCCGGTGGCTTCTCCTGAGTTTTCCCGTCTTATTGGGCTTGGTCGTGGTCCTGGCCGGCTGGGTCGTCGGAGGAGAATGGCTGGAAGAGCGCCGCGAAGCCGGCCGCCCGGTGCCGGTTGGCGATCCGCCGAACGTGCTGTTGATCATCCTGGACACCGTTCGGGCTGACCATCTGAGCCTCTACGGCTATGGACGTCCCACATCACCGGTGCTCGAACGTCTGGCCAGCCGCGGCATTCGCTTCGACGAGGCACGTGCGCCAGCCCCGTGGACCCTCCCATCGCACGCAAGCATGTTCACCGGCCGCTGGCACCACGAGCTTAACGCCGATTGGATGACGCCGCTCAACACGAAACGTCCGACCCTGGCCGAGTATCTCGGGTCGCGCGGTTATGCAACGGCGGGATTCGTGGCCAATCTCTTCGCCTGCTCGTATGACAGCGGATTGAGCCGCGGATTCACCCACTACGAGGATTACATTCTCGAAGGTCTGCCGCCCTTGCGTACGGCGTGGCTCGTTGACTGTCTCGCGCGGATGGCCTCCGATCTGGCCACGGTTGCGGGCCGAGTTCTGGACGACGTCCCCTTCCGTTCCGCACATGAATCCTGGCTCCTGCCCTATTTCGAGCCGTTTCGTCGGAAGGATGCTGGATCTATCAATCGTGCATTCCTTGGCTGGTTGTCGCACCGACGCCAGCCCGCGCGCCCGTTCTTCGCCTTCCTCAACTATTACGATGCTCACGCCCCCTACCTGCTCCCCACCGGCGCCGAGTACCGCTTTGGGTTGAAGCCCAGGAGACCGGCTGATTTCATCTTGCTCAAGGTGTTCTGGGAAATGACCGACAAGATGACGTTGAGCCCGGTGTATCAACGCCTGGGCCGCGACTCCTACGACAACTGCGTGGCTTACCTGGACGAGCGACTGAACGACCTGTTCGATGAACTGCAATCCCGCGGCGTGCTCGATCGCACCTTGGTAATCGTCACCGCCGATCACGGTGAAGGAATGGGGGAGCACGGTCTCTTCGTCCATGGCGAGAGCCTTTACCGGCCGGAGATCCACGTACCGCTCGTGATCGTATTGCCCGTGGGAGCGCGAACCACTGGTGTCGTGCGCGAGTCGGTGAGTCTCCGCAACCTGCCCGCGACGATCCTCGACCTCATTGGTCTGAAGGAGGGCTCACCGTTCCCGGGCCGTTCGCTGGCGGACCTCTGGCGTCACCATTCTCAAGGGGGTCCCATCGCCACCGATGTGGTCATCTCCGAGTTGCCGAAGCCCAATCCCTTCGATCCGAATCGTGGCCGTTCACCCGCGCGGCGAGGCCCCTTGGTCTCCGTGGCCGAAGACGAGTTCGTCTACATTCGCAACCGGGGAGACGGGACCGAGGAACTGTACAACGAGCGTGAAGACCCAGGCGAGCTTGAGAACCTCAGCCGTGTCGAAGCCATGCATCCAGTTCTGGAGCGCCTTCGCCGCCGTCTCGACGAGCTGAAGTAAACCGTCGAATTTCGCCGTTCCTCCCACCTGACCCCGCACCGGCTGTTCTTGTTCGGCCCTGAACCAGGTTGTGATTTGACATAATTGCCGATAGAGTCCTGTTCTTGCACAGTTTACGGTGTACCCTCTTGACTCTTTCTTCAGGTAGCTCATTCTGATCGTGCGTCGGTTGCATCAAGCCATTGCAGCAATTCGCGTGGACGCCAGGATATCCAGGGCGTCTGCGGCATAGAGATGTCGGTCCTGAGATCATTTCCGTCATACGTCTGAGAACCTCCCTGAGCTGAAAGGAACTCCGCCAATGACTTCCCCAGATGCAGCTTCTGCTGATCCGGAACCCCGCGTTCCTTCACCCGCCCAAGATTCAAGACCGGCGAACGGGATTCAGAAATCACGAGTCCTCATCTGGGTCCTCCTCTTGGGTCTCGGCTTGCTGTCAGGAATTGCCGCCTGGCTGGTGGGCGAAAGAACCATGGTGTACGCAAGGCCCTCCCTGGCTGCTTCCGAGAACTACCGTGATACTGGCCCCTTGAATATCGAAATGCTTCAGGTGACCGCCATCAACGGATCCTTGACCTTCGGTGTGCTCGGCGCACTGCTTGGTTTGGCCATGGGCCTAGGGGGAGGACTTTCCAGTGGGTCAGCGAAGTCAGCAATAAGCGGAGCCGTCGTCGGCTTGATTCTGGGTGCCGCGGCGGGAGCTTTGCCTTCCTTGGTGGTCATGCCCTGGCACTGGCGTCACCGAAGCGATGATCCCGCGAATGTTGAGCTCATGATGCCCTTGATGATCCATTTCGCCCTCTGGAGTGCTGCAGGTTTGGCTGCAGGATTGGCTTTCGGAGTAGGATGCAGCGGCTTCAGGCCATTTCGGCTTTTCGAAGCAGCCCTCGCAGGCTTGATCGGTGCAATGCTTGGTACTTTTGTCTACGAGCTCGCCGGCGCGAGCCTGTTTCCGTTCGCTCAGACGACTGATCCGTTCTCCCAGACCTCGGGTTCACGGTTGTTTGCAAGGCTTTGTGTGGCTGGCTTCGTGGCCCTCGGCTTGATCCGGGCGTTACCGCGTTCCACAACCCGGAAACTTGATTCCAAAGGAAAGGACCTAAGTTAAGCGCACTTGCCCCAGGAACCGCTGCTCTTGCGAAGCCTTGGTCGACGAGTGTTCAATAACTTAGCCGCGCCTGCTTTCTCTTGCAGAATTCGTTGCGCCGAACTGTCAGAGCCACGAACATCTCGCCGCGAGGACCAAGCCATGCGCCGCTCCGAGTCGCCCCTCTCTGGATTCCTCCTCCTTCTTGGAGTCCTTGTTCAGATTGTAGGCACTGGAGTCGCGCGGGCCGAAGAGCTACCCGTTGTGAGTGACGTGGATCTACAGCCGCTGGCCGCACAGATCCAGCGCGTCGTCGAAGCCCTAGAAATCCTGGGCCAACCCCTTTCTTCAGCCGACAAGGCCAAGATCGACAAGGCTATTGACTCGACCGATCTAAAGGTCGGTGTGCAAGCTCTCCAGAGCATCATGGACCCACATTGCCTGATCGGAATAGACATCAACCCCGAAAGCCGAGTGAAGGCGGCCCAGGGGCCGGCTGCTCCTCGTCTGGTGCAGAACGGCTGGTCGGTGTTTCTTGTCAAAGTGCACAACGAGGCCGGTGTGACCGCCGAGCTCCTGGTAAAAAGTCCCAACGCCGAGCCCATTTACAAGCGATCTACCAGCAGTGCCGAGCCGAAAAAAACGATACGTTCCGTGGATATCAACGAACGCTGGCTGGACCTGGCGATGTTTCGCGACCGCCCCTTGAAGCGTGAGCTCTCGGGACTGGCCGTCGAGTACCGGATCGTCCAGCTTTACAGCCGCGACGCCGGCAAGCGCGAGGCCAAGCTCAGCTTCAACGTTGGACAGGGGACACAGGACCTTGGTTTTCGTAGCGACGTCGATATCCTCTTTTCTTGTGACCCCGCGGTGCAGGTCGTGCTGGACGTGAAGGACGTAGATGGCCGTCCCGCGATGGCCTCGTTCGTTTTCAGGGACCGGATGCGGCGGGTTTACCCCTCGCCCGGCCGTCGCCTGGCGCCAGACTTTTTCTTCCACCCCCAGATCTATCGCCACAGCGGCGAAAGTGTGTCGCTTCCGCCTGGAACCTATCGGGTCGACTACACGCGTGGGCCCGAGTACAAGAAGCAAACCCGAACCATCACCGTGCCCAGAACACCTTCTCATCACGAGACCTTTCAGCTCGAGCGCCGGATTCACATGGCGGCGATGGACTGGTTCTCCGGCGATCACCACGTCCACGCAGCGGGTTGTGCGCACTATGAAAGTCCAACCGAGGGGGTGAAGCCCGAGGACATGTGGCGGCATATCCTGGGCGAGGACCTTGATGTCGGCTGCGTGCTTAGCTGGGGCCCGTGCTGGTACGCCCAGAAGCAGTTCTTCGAGGGCAAGATTCACCCGCTGTCCACCTCCGAATACCTGATGCGCTACGATGTCGAAGTCTCCGGCTTTCCGTCCTCGCACGCCGGGCATCTTTGCCTGCTGCGTCTCAAAGAGGACGACTATCCGGGCACGACGCGAATTGACGACTGGCCAAGCTGGGATCTCCCGGTTCTGAAATGGGGCAAAGGTCAAGGAGGCGTCGTCGGGTTCTCGCACTCGGGCTGGGGCTTGAAGACCTCGACCGACGCGATCCCGACCTACGAGGTTCCTCCCTATGACGGCATTGGCGCCAATGAGTACATCGTCGACGTGGTCCATGACGCGGTGGACTTCATCTCGACGGTGGACACTCCGGCGCCCTGGGAGCTCAACATCTGGTATCACACCTTGAATTGCGGCTTTCGCACCCGGATCAGCGGCGAGACCGATTTCCCCTGCATCTACGGCGAGCGGGTCGGCCTGGGACGAGTTTACGTACAGCTCGAAGACAACCGGCTCGATTTCGACCGCTGGTGCCAGGGAGTCAAGGAAGGCCGGTCTTACGTCGGCGACGGCCGCAGCCACATCATCGATTTCCGCGTGGGCGATCGCGGCCTGGGAGAATCGAACAGCGAGCTCAAGCTGGCCGCCCCGTCCCCAGTCAAGGTGTGCGCCCGGGTTGCTGCCATGCTGGATGCCGAGCCGAAAGACGATGCGCGGGCGATCCACCGCCGTCCACTCGACCAGAAGCCCTATTGGGACATCGAGCGGGCCCGCATTGGCCAGAGCCGGAAAGTTCCCGTGGAGGTCATCGTCAACGCCTACGCCGTGGCCAGGACCGAGATTATCGCCGACGGTGCTTTTCATGACGTCGCGTTCGATGTACCGGTCAAGAAATCGAGCTGGATTGCGCTGCGGGTTCTTCCCTCCAGCCACACCAACCCGATCTTCGTCTTGGTAGCCGGCAAGCCGATCCGCGCTTCCAGAAAGTCGGCAGAGTGGTGCCTCAAAGGTGTTGATCAGTGTTGGTCGCAGAAGGAGCGAGCCATACGCCCGTCCGAGAAGGAGGATGCCGCGAAGGCTTACGAACTGCGCGACAGACCTATCGCAAGATTCGCGATGAATCGGCCGCCGATTGAATGCTCTGGGGTCATGCCGGGCTCTGACTTTTGCACGCGGTCGGTTTCCATGCGGAAGAGGAATCAGCCCATGATTCTCAAGCAGCTAGCGATCATCCTGCTCGCATTTTGTGGGTCAGCAACGCCCGATGGGAACATGCCTGCGGACGTGGTCGTCCGCCACTCGCGTGTCATCACGCTTGACAGCGCCGACCGTATTGCCCAGGCCGTCGCCATTGGCGGCGACCGGATTCTGGGCGTCGGCACCGATGACGAAGTCCGCTCGCTGATCGGTCCGAACACCAGGATCATCGATGCCGGCGGGAAGACACTGCTGCCCGGTCTTTACGACAGCCACGTACACCCTTTGGGTGCCGCTCACAGCGAGGCGGATCATTCGATTCCCGTATTTGAGTCGCTCGCCGACGTCAGGGCGTACATCGGCGATCGCGTCAAATCCCAACCCAGGGGAACCTGGATCGTTGCGCGCTATGCCTTCCCGACCCGGCTTGCCGAGAGCCGGTTCCTGACCCGGGCAGAGCTCGACGCGATCGCCCCGGAACACATGGTCCTGCATCAGGGAGGACCCGCCGGAGTCGTCAACTCGAAGGCCCTGGCGCACTCCGCGATCACCCGCGAAACGCCCAACCCACCTGCAGGCCAGATCGTTCGTGATCCACGCACCGGCGAGCCGACGGGGATGCTCCGCAACGCCTACTCTGCCCTCAAGGACCTTCCCTCTGACGCCTACGGCGACGATGGCACGCCCGACGCCTCGCGCGTGCAAAGGCTGTTCTCGAAATACAACGAGCGCGGGATCACCAGCATCGCCGACCGGGGAGCGAGCGTCGCGGCATTGAAGCTCTATCGCGCGCTGCGCGATCGCGGCGAACTGACTGTCCGGATCAACGCCACGCGGATCCTGAGCCCTCCTTTTGGTGATCGGTCGACCATCGTGGCGAAGCTCAATGAGCTGGCTGACTACCCCAATCCGGCCGAGCCGATGCGGACCAACCGGGGTCGGCGATCATTGGGTACGGATTGGTCCGATGAAAGTCTTCCTGGATGGCGGAATGCTCAACGGCACCGCCTTCATGCGCGAGCCCTGGGGTGTCGGAGAGACCTATCAGATTACCGAGCCGGATTACTGCGGACTGCTCTTCATCGAGCCCGCTATCCTCGCGACGATCGCAGAGGAAGCCGCCCGCAGAGGCTGGCAGATGACGGCCCACTGCGCGGGCGAGGCGGGCATGGACCGGCTGCTGGCAGCTTACCTGCACGCCGACCGGACGGTTGGGATTCGCCACCGCCGCTGGCTGATCACTCATGCGAACTTCACTTCCGCGGCGAACCTGAAGCTGTGCGCCGAGCTCGGCGTGGCGGCCGACCTCCAGCCGGCCTGGCTCTGGAAAGACACGCGAACGCTTCTCAAAGTCCTGGGCCAAAGGCGCATGGAGTGGTTTCATCCGTATCGGAAGTGGCTCGACGCCGGCATCACAATCGGCGGCGGCAGCGACCACATGATCCGGCTGGATTCCATGCTCTCCACCAATCCCTGGGACCCCTGGCTGGGAATTTGGGTGGCAGTGACCCGCCAGACCGAAGGAGCGGGAATCTTCAACGCCGACCAGCGCCTCTCCCGCATCGAGGCCTTGCGGTTTTACACAACGAGCAGCGCATGGCTGCACTTCGACGAGAAAGACAAAGGAACCATCGAGCGGGGCAAGCTTGCTGATATGATTCTGGTCGATCGCGATCCGCTCACTTGCCCCGATGACCGCCTCGCCGGCACGCGCGTGCTCTGGACGATGGTGGGCGGCAGACTGTGTCTTCCAATCCCCCTGAGCGGGCGGCGCCAAGGCGTCGTGACGCAGCCGATGCGAACGGATGAGCAGCGATCATGACCAGGCCCTCTCCAGGGCCTTCGACGTGCAGGCACCCCGGTTCGAGAGAGCGCCGGTCCAGAGCGACCCGGCCGCTTGAGCATCTGGTAAAATTCGCCGGGTTTGCCCCCGGCGGCAGAATCCTGGACGCGGGCTGCGGGCCCGGCCTGGTCAGCGCAGCTCTGCTCGCGGCGAGGTACCGCGTCGTTGGCGTCGACCTGTCGCGGGAGATGATCGACCGGGCACGGCGGCGCTGCGAGCCATGGAGCGATCGAGCCGAGTTTCATCACCTGAGCCTCTTTCACGCTGCCCTGGACGATCTGGCTCCCTTTGATGGCGCCCTGTCCCGTTACGTCGTTCACCACACGATCGATCCGCTTGCCTTCACGGCCCGCCAGGTGCGGTTGCTCCGGCCGGGTGGAACGCTCGTGATCAGCGACCATTCACTTGGTCGGGGGCTTTTGAGTCTCGATCTTGGGGAAAAGGGGGCGGGTTTGCCGCCGTCCAGAGGTGCCGTGATTCGCACGTCTGGCCCCTGCATGGGACGGACCGCCTCACTGTAAGACACCCGGTCCCAGGCATGGTCGGCGCCGAAGTCGAAGGCGCCGTAGAAGGTCGCCGCCGTGCGGGGCAAGAAGGGCTTGATCAATATCGCCGCCACCCGCAGCCATTCCGCCAGGTTCAAGAGCACGTGGCGGCAGGCTTCCAGATCGGTCTTGGCCAGCTTGAATGGCTGGGTCTCTTGGGTGTAACGGTTGGCCCGATCGACGACCTCCAGCCAGATGCGCTGAAGTACGGTGCTGTAATCAAAGGCGATCATCCCTAGACGCAGCGCGGCAACGAACTCCGGGAAGTCGAGCCCGCGCCGCCATGCGGTCAGGTCCACCCCCTCGGTGCTTCCGAGCCTCCCCTCGAAATACTTGACACACATCGTCAGTATTCGGCTGTAAAGATTGCCCAGATTGTTGGCCAGGCCGCTGTTATAGACATCGGCGAACCGCTCGAACGAGAATTCCCCATCGCCGTCGAAGGGGCACTGGCTCATGAAATAGAAGCGGAACGCCTCGGACGAGAACTTGCTGATCAAGTCCATTGGCTCGACGACGTTCCCCAGGCTTTTGCTCAGCTTCTGAATCTCCCCGGTCTGCTCGTTTTTGCGATAGACAAAGCCGTGTCCGAAGACCTGCGCGGCGGCTCGACGCCCGCCGACATGAGCATCGCCGGCCAGAGTGCGCAATGGAAGCGCGTGATGTCCTTGCCGATCACGTGCACATCGGCCGGCCAGTGCCGGCGAAAACGTTCTTCATCGGTCCCGTAGCCGATGGCCGTGATGTAGTTGAGCAGGGCGTCGAACCAGACGTAGATCGTCTGGCTCGGGTCGAAAGGAACCTCGATACCCCAGGTGAAGCCCTTGGCGTGATGGCCACGTCCTTGAGCTCGGTCTCGACCAGGTTGACGATCTCATTGCGGCGGCTTTCGGGCTGAATGAACTCGGGATGTGCCGCGTAGTGGTCGAGCAGGCGCTGGCGGTACGCTGAGAGGCGGAAATAGTAATTCTCTTCCTCGACCCAGGTCAGAGACGCATTCGGGTGCAAGGGGCATTTGCCTCCCCCCTCGGCCACCTCTTTCTCGGTTTTGAACGACTCGCAGCCGGTGCAGTAGTGCCCCGCGTAAACGCCCTTGTAGATGTCTCCAGCGTCGTGCACGGCCTGGATGAACCGGCGGCAGCCGACGTGGTGTCGCTCCTCGCTGGTCTGGATGAAATCGTCGTTCGAGATCTCGAGCGCGCGCCAAACCTCCTGGAATTGACGGGCCATGTCGTCCACGTAGGCTTTGGGCTCGAGGCCGAGCTCGCGGGCGCGCAGCGTCACCTTGTTGGTGTTCTCATCGTTGCCCATCAGGAAGTGAACCGAAGCGCCTTCCATGCGGCGAAACCGCGCCTGGACGTCTGCCCCGATCTTCTCGAACGCCGTGCCGATATGCGGCCTGCTGTTGGGGTAGTCGATCGCCGTCGTGATGTAAAACCGCGTCTCATCCGCCATGGTGCCGTCCCGATCCCCGGTTCTAGGTTCCCTGATTGCCGGTACACTTCCCGTCACCCGCGACGATTGCGCCGGTATGGCATTCTTCTCGACACGGGCAACCCCTCAAGGTTCTGCCGCGTAATCCATCGACAAAACAATCTACCAGAACGTTCGATCCCTCTGGCCAGGGGCCGCAGAGCCATTGCGAGGTTCCAAGCTGCCTCCACCATCCCATTGGTGCTGAAATTCCCGACCGCCCCGTCCTCGGCGACCGCGGGTCTGCCAGCTCAATGGCGACCGGGAGACCCTCGCCGAACCAATCTTCACCCGGCAGGGGCAGAAAAATTGGCTTTGATTTTCCCGATTGATCCCCCTCGAATCGACGTAAGTTATATCACTTCAGTAATTAACGCCTGAGCAAATTGGCTTCGATTGGGGCTTTTTTTTCCACCGTTAGCTCCCTGTTTACCAAGAGGCTCGCCGGGAAGCTCTTGGTAGGGTGGGTGCAACCCACCAATCCCTCGGAAAAAGCGGTGGGTTGCACCCACCCTACAATTGTCAAACAGGCCTTCTCGGATAGCCTCTGAATGAAATCGCGGGGTTTTGTGTAGGTCAGGCTTTCTAGCCTGACATTGAGTAGTTAGAAGGCAATAGGTTAGGCTGGAAAGCCTGACCTACGTCGCTTAACCATTTCCGCGGACCCACTTAGATCACTTGGCACTGTCCCGGAACCGCCCAACTCGCAATACCCGTGCGGTGTCCGTTCGCGACGATCGGTCCCTATAGTTAGTATCATCCAACCGGGCGATTCCCTTGCAGAGAATCGCGATTTTTTTCTCGAGGGAACGCCTCGACTGGCGAAGCCCGCCAAGGGATGAAACAAGGCGGCCCCGTTGCGTCATCAAGAAAAAATTCCGAGCCTGTGGACAGCGGCGGGCGGTTCCCGGATATCTATTCAGGGAGCCGATCGATGTCCGATTCGCCAGACGATGCCCAGAACGACCTCCTCCAGCGCGCCCTGGCCGGCGACGAGTCGGCCCTGGCTGTGCTCTTCGACGGCTATCGCGATCGGCTGCGCCGGATGATCCGGCTGCGGCTCGACCGCCGGCTCTCGGGCCGGGTCGATTCCTCCGACGTGCTCCAAGAGGCGTATCTCGACGTCCGCAAGCGGATCGACGAGTACGCCCGCGACCCTGCAGCCATGCCGTTCCACCTCTGGTTGCGGCTGATCGCCGGCCAGAGGCTGACCGATGTGCACCGGTACCACCTCGGTTCCCAGATGCGCGACGCCGGCCAGGAAGTCTCGCTGCATCGCGGGCCGTTCCCCCAGGCGACTCGGTCTCGCTGGCCGCCCAGCTCCTGGGGAAGAATGACCAGCGCCAGCAAGGCCGCCATCCGCGCCGAGCACAAGCTGATCGTCCAGGAGGCGCTCAACGGCATGGACCCGATCGACCGCGAAGTCCTGGCCTTGCGGCACTTCGAGCACCTCTCCAACGATGAAACCGCGCAGGTGCTCGGCCTGACCAAGTCGGCCGCCAGCAACCGTTATATCCGGGCCTTGAAGCGTCTCAAGGAGATCCTGTCGTCCATCCCGGGGCTGAAGGAACGACTGTAGCGTGGGTCGCAGGGTTTGCCAGCCGCGGAGGGGCGGAAGTCCATAGCCTGGCGGCGTCAGCTCCAGGGTAGGGTGAAATCGGCAGGAGTCCACCAGCCTTTTTGACCTGAGCCCCCAAACGGGGGCGACAGACGTAAGTGAGCTAGGCAGTCGGCGGTTTGCGATCAGACCCCACCAGGGCATCCCTCTCTGTCGCCCCCTTCGGGGCTCGGAATCCTCATGGGTCTGGGCGGGATTCCTGCGGCTGACGCCGCCAGGCTATGAACTTTCGCCCCTGACGGGGCTGATAGAACGGTTGTAATTCAACCGCCCAATCAAAGCCTAGAACGCTGGTACGCTGGAAGGCCCCACAAGGAGGACAGGAGGAACAGGAGAAATGGGCATCCGAATTCTCATGCATTCCTCGTCTCCTCAGAGTCTTTCCCTCCTGTACCTCCTGTCCTCCTTGTGGTTTGTCCTATCGCCTCTTGTTTCGTAGGAAGTCGATTGAGCCTTGCATCGAGCCGTCATTGTCGCTCGAGACGGCGCTTCCAACCTGCCGACGCCAAGTTCGTTCACAGAGTGAGAAGGGAGCCATCGATGACCACCTCCAGCGACGCGCGCAACCCGGTCGAGGCTCTGGCCGAGGAGTTCCTCGACCGCAAGCGCCGGGGCGAGCAGCCGACGCTCCGCGAGTACGTCGAACGCTACCCCGAGCTGGCCGACGACATCCGCGACCTCTTCCCGGCGCTGCTCATGATGGAAGACCTGGGCGAGAGCTCCGGCGGCACCACCGGCTCGCTGGCCGCCGACAACGGCGCGGCGGTGGGCGTGCGGCTCCAGCGGCTGGGCGACTACCGCATCCTCCGCGAGATCGGCCGCGGCGGCATGGGCGTCGTCTACGAGGCCGAGCAAGAGTCGCTAGGCCGGCGGGTGGCGCTCAAGGTGCTCTCGGCAAGCTCGCTGCTGGACCCCAAGCAAGTGCGGCGGTTCGAGCGCGAGGCGAAGGCCGCGGCCAAGCTGCACCACACCAACATCGTGCCGGTCTTCGGCGTGGGCCGGCAGGACGGTCACCATTACTTCGTGATGCAGTTCATCGCCGGGCTGGGACTCGACGTGGTGCTGGAAGACCTGCGCCGGCTGCGACGGCGGGAAGTCCGAGGCGAAGGCCCGCGCGCTGCGGCAAGCCGGGTCGCCGGCCTGACGGCGGCCGACGTGGCCCGCTCGCTGCTCACCGGCCGGTTTGCTGCCGATGGCGCCGCCGCTAGACGGTTCCGTGACCGAGCCCTGCGACGACGCGGCCTCAGCCGCGAACGGCCCCCCAGCCGACTCCGGCTCCTCCCATGTGATCCTGCCGGGCTCGTCGGAGCTGTCGGCCTCGTCCGACCCCGACCGCCAGTTCTACCGCAGCGTGGCCCGCATCGGCGTCCAGGTGGCCGAGGCCCTGGAATACGCCAACCGCCAGGGCATCCTGCATCGCGACGTCAAGCCGTCGAACCTCTTGCTGGACAACCACGGCAACGTCTGGGTGGCCGACTTCGGGCTGGCCAAGACGGCCGAGGCCGACGACCTGACCCACACCGGCGACATCCTGGGCACCATCCGCTACATGGCGCCCGAGCGGTTCTCGGGGCACTGCGATGCCCGGTCCGACGTGTACAGCCTGGGCTTGACGCTCTACGAGCTGGTGGCGTTGCGGCCGGCGTACGAGGCATCGGATCGCCACTCCCTGATGGACCGCGTGCTGCACGAGGAGCCGGAGCGGTTGAAGAAGCGGGCGCCGGGAGTGCCGCGGGACCTGGAGACGATCATCGCCAAGGCGACGGCGCGGGACCCGGCGAGGCGGTACGCGACGGCCGCGGCACTGGCGGAGGACCTGCGGCGGTTCGTGGAGGACCGGCCGATCCGTGCGCGGCGGGTGTCGGCGGCGGAGCGGCTGGCGCGGTGGTGCCGGCGGAATCCAGTCATCGCCAGCTCGATCGGCGTGGCGGCGGCGGCGCTGGTGGCCGTGGCCGTGCTGGCGCTGCGTCCACGCGAATCGGCAGGCCGAGGCGAACAAGCAGATCGCCGGGCTGGCGAGCAACCTCGAAACGGAGGCGCCGCCCTCAAGGAGGAGCGCGGCCGACTCAAGACCGCCCTGTCCGAGTCGAACCGCCGGCTGGCAAGGCTCGATCTTGAGCGGGGTCAGGCCGCCTTCGAGAAGGGGCAGATCGGCGTCGGGATGCTCTGGACCGTCGAGTCGCTGCGGATGGCGGCCGAGGCCGGCGACGCGGCCGGCCGGCACGTCGCCCTGGCCAACCTGTCGGCCTGGCGGCGCCACCACGTCGAGCCGAAGGAGGTCTTCTCCCACGGCCGCACGGTGGCGGCGGTCGCCTTCAGCCCCGACGGCAAGACGATCCTCACCGGCAGCGCCGACAACACGGCGCGGCTGTGGGACGCCGCCACCGGCGGCCCCATCGGCCAGCCCCTGGAGCATCGCGGCTAGGTGAATTCCGCGGCGTTCAGCCCCGACGGCAAGACGATCCTCACCGGGAGCTGTGACAAGACGCGCGGCTGTGGGACGCCGCCACCGGACGGCCCATCGGCCAGCCCCTGGAGCATTCGGCGGCGGCGGTGGACCCGGTGGCGTTCAGCCCGGACGGCAAGACGATCCTCACCGGATGCTCGGACAGGACGGCGCGGCTGTGGGACGCCGCCACCGGCCGGCCCATCGGGCCGACCCTGAAACATTCGGGCAGCGTGGCGTCCGTGGCGTTCAGCCCCGATGGCAAGACGATCCTCACAGGGAGCTGGGACGAGACGGTGCGGCTGTGGGACGCCGCCACCGGCCAGCCGATCGGCCAGCCCCTGCGGCATTCGGGCGCGGTCTGGTCCGTGGCGTTCAGCCCGGACGGCAAGACGATCCTCACCGGGAGCCAGGACAAGACGGCGCGACAGTGGGACGCCGCCACCGGCCAGCCCGCTCGGCCCCCCTTTGCCGCATTCGGACAGGGTGAGGTCCGTGGCGTTCAGCCCTGATGGCAAGACGATCCTCACCGGGAGCAGTGACAACACGGCCCAACTCTGGGACGCCGCCACCGGCGACGGATGGGAGCGCCCTGGAGCACCAAGCCGCGGTCTGGTCCGTGGCGTTCAGCCCCGACGGCCGGTCGATCCTCACCGGCAGTCAGGACGGGATGGCGCGACTCTGGGATGGCGACGTCGGTCAGGCCGTCGGCCGGCCGCTGGAACACGGGCGGCGGATGGCAGACGTGGAGTTCAGCCGCGACGGCAAGAACCTCCTCGCCGCGGCTCTTGACGGTCAAGTCTGGCTGTGGGACGTCGCGTCGGGTCAGCTCCTCGGCCAGCCCGTGGAGCTGGATTCTCAGATCCTTGCCATGGCATGGAGCCAGGATGGCAAGACGATCGTGACCGGGAGCCTCGACAAGACGGCGCGGCTGTGGGACGCCGCCACCGGCCGGCCACTCGGTAAGCTCCTGGGCATGCGGACCAGGTCCATGCCGTGGCGTTCAGTCCGGATGGCAAGACGATCCTCACCGGGAGCGAGGACAAGACGGCGCGGCTGTGGGACGCCGCCACCGGCCGGCCTCTCGGCCAACCCCTGGAACATCCGGAGAGCGTGATCGCGTGGCGTTCAGCCCGGATGGCAAGACGATCCTCACCGGCGGCGGCGACAGGACCGCGCGGCTGTGGGACGCCGCCACCGGCCGGCAATCGGGCCAGTCCTGGAGCATTGGGGCCTCGTGAACTCCGTGGCGTTCAGCCCCGACGGCAAGACGATCCTCACCGGGAGCAATGACAGGACGGCGCGGCTGTGGGACGCCGCCACCGGCCGGCCCATCGGCCATCCCCTGGCGATTCCGACCGCGGTATCCTCCGTGGCGTTTAGCCCGGACGGCAAGACGATCCTTACCGGCTGCCTGGACGGGACGGCGCGGCTCTGGGACACCGCCACCGGCCAGCCGGTCGGTGCTCGCGATGTCGCATCGTTCAGAGAGGTGGCTGAGCGTTGCGTTCAGCCCGGATGGTCGGTTCCTGCTCACGAGCTGACTCCAGTACGGCGCGGCTGTGGGATGCCCCGTCGCCGCTTCCCGACGACGTGCTGCGTCTCGCTGCGTGGGTCGAAGCCGCCACCGGGCAGGAGCTGGACGAGCGCGGCTCGATCCGGGTCCTCGACCCGCCCGACTGGCTCGAGCGTCGTCGTCGGCTGGAACAGCTCGGCGGTCCGCCCTCGCCCGGACCCGGCGCCGCGGCTGGACCCAATCCTTTTCGGCGGCAATCCGGCGGCCCGCGGCGACGCCTGGAAGGAGCGGGGCCTCTGGGACAAGGCCGAGGCCGCCTACGCCGAGGCGGCCCACGCCCGACCACTCAACTCATCGATCCGGCGCGCCCTTGCCCGCTATCACCTCGAGCGTGGCCGTCTCGACCGGGCCGCGGCGACGCTGGCCGAAGCGGTCCGGCTTATACCCGACGACCTGGAGCTCCGCCTTGACCTCGGCCGGAGCCTCCTCTGGTCCGGCGATCAGGCCGGCTGGCGGAAGTCCAACGCCGCGCTTCTCCATCGCTTCGGCGCAACCGCCAACGCGACGACGGCCAAGTACGTTGCCTGGGCTCTCGTGCCGGCGGCCGACGCGACCACCGATCCCGAGGTGGCCGTTCGGCTCGCCGAGGCCGCCTTCAAGGGCGTGAGCGAATACTCGAAGGCCAACAGACTGAACACGCTCGGGGCCGCTCTGTACCGCGCCGGCCGCTTCGACGAGGCGATCCATCGGCTGGAAGAAGGCATCCAGTTTCCCGGGCGGGACGGGCGTGCCGCGAGGACTGGGCGTTCCTGGCGATGGCTCACCATCGCTTGAGACATCGCGACGAGGCCCGCCGCTGGCTCGACGGCTGCGAGACGATCAGGCCACCGCCGACCCAGCTTCTTTCTGGAGCGAGCTGGAGATCCGCGCTGCTGCGCAGCGAGGCCGAGGCAGTGGTTCTCTACGACCCGATCTTCCCGGCTGATCCATTCGCTCACTGACCGACTGTCTGGCGTCGCGGATGGTCCGCGGCGCCGATGACCGCGATTCAGAACAGAAAGGAGCCACCTATGCCGGACGCCGATTTCCAGCACATTCGCGTGAGCATGGTCAAGGACGTGGCCGTTGTCGAGATCCGCACCAAGGAGGTGCACGGCATCAAGCTGGCCCAGGAGCTAGCGCCGAGCGGCCCTGGTGACCGCCCAGGAATGGGCCAGGCGGCTCCTGGTCAACTTTCGCCGGGTTAGCTTCCTCAGCAGCACGGGCTTCGCCGAGCTCTTCAAGCTGGTAAGCGGGGCCAAGGCGGCGGGTCGGCAAGTCAAGTTCTGCGGCATGGAGCCGGGCGTACGCCTCGGGGCCGAGATCATCGGCCTCGATAAGATCGCCGAAATTCACGCGAACGAGAGCTCGGCCCTACTTGCCTTCGCACAAGCCTGAGAGGTTTGCCAGCCGCCCAGCGGCGGAAGTTCATGCCCTGGAACGCTGGCAAGCTGGAAAGACCCACAAGGAGGACAGGAGGAACAGGAGGAATGGGGATCCGAATTCTCATGCATTCCTCGTCTCCATAAAGTCTTTCCCTCCTGTACCTCCTGTACTCCTTGTTGTTTGTCCTATCGCCTCTTGTTTCGTAGGAAGTCGATTGAGCCTTGCATCGAGCTGTCATTGTCTCTCGGGACGCGCTTCCAACATGCCGACGCCAAGTTCGTTGCCAGAGTGAGAAGGGAGCCATCGATGACCACTTCCAGCGACGCACGGAACCCGGTCGAGGCGCTGGCCGAGGAGTTTCTCGACCGCAAGCGCCGGGGTGAGCAGCCGACGCTCCGTGAATACGTCGAACGTTACCCCGAGCTGGCCGACGACATCCGCGACCTCTTCCCGGCGCTGCTCATGATGGAAGATCTGGGCGAGAGTTCCGGCGGCACCACCGGCTCGCTGGCCGCGGACAACGGCGCGGCGGTGGGCGTGCGGCTAGAGCGGCTGGGCGACTACCGCATCCTTCGCGAGATCGGCCGCGGCGGCATGGGGGTGGTTTACGAGGCCGAGCAGGAATCGCTGGGCCGGCGGGTTGCCCTCAAGGTGCTCTCGGCCAGCGCGCTGCTCGACCCCAAGCAAGTGCGGCGGTTCGAGCGGGAAGCCAAGGCCGCGGCCAGGCTGCACCACACCAACATCGTGCCGGTCTTCGGCGTGGGCCGGCAAGACGGGCACCATTATTTCGTGATGCAGTTCATTGCTGGCCTGGGTCTCGACGTGGTGCTGGACGACCTGTGCCGGCTGCGCGGCGGGAAGTCCGAGGCGAAGCCCGCGGCCGGCGGAGAGCCGAGTAGCCGGCCTGACGGCGGCCGATGTGGCCCGCTCGCTGCTCAACGGCCAGTTCGCGGGGGACGGACCGATCCCCCGGAGCGACAGTACCGTACCGATCGCCGTGGAGACCGGGGCCACCACGCCGCCGGTCGCCCCCACGGCCGATCCGTCCGCGGTCGCCCTGCCCGGCTCCTCCGAGCTTTCCGCCTCGTCCGACCCCGACCGCCAGTTCTACCGGAGCGTCGCACGCATCGGCGTGCAAGTGGCCGAGGCCCTGGAATACGCCAACCGCCAGGGCATGCTCCACCGCGACGTCAAGCCATCGAACCTGCTGCTGGACGGACGCGGCAATGTCTGGGTGGCCGACTTCGGCCTGGCCAAGACGGCCGAGGCCGATGACCTGACCCACACCGGCGACATCCTGGGCACGATCCGCTACATGGCGCCGGAGCGGTTCCAGGGGAAGTGCGACGCGCGGTCGGACGTGTACAGCCTGGGCTTGACGCTCTACGAGCTGGTGGCATTGCGGCCGGCCTTCGAGGCCTCGGATCGGCACGCCCTCATCGAGCGGCGTTCTGCACGAGGAGCCGGAGCGGCTGAAGAAGCGGGCTCCGGGCGTGCCTCGCGACCTGGAAACGATCATCGCCAAGGCAAGTGCCCGCGAGCCGGCGGGTCGCTACGCGACGGCCGCCGCCTTGGCCGAGGACCTGAAGCGGTTCGTGGAGGACCGGCCGATCCGAGCGCGGCGGGTGTCCCCTGTTGAGCGACTGGCGCGGTGGTGCCGGCGGAACCCGTGGATCGCGGGCTCGATGGGCGTGGCGGCGACGGCGCTGGTGGCCGCGGTCATCGTGGCGCTGCTCTACGCCGTCGAACAGGCCCATCGCGCCGATGATCGAACCCGCTACGCCCAGGAGCAGACCAAGGCAGCGGCGAGTTACAAGGCCGCTCTGTCCGAGTCGAACCTCCGGCTGGCGATCCTGGATTTCGAGCGCGGCCGGATCGCCTTCGAGAAGGGGCAAGTCGGCGAGGGGATGCTCTGGACCGTCGAGTCGCTGCGGATGGCGACCGCGGCGGGTGCCGAGGACTGGAAGTGGGTCGCCCTCGCCAACCTGTCGGCCTGGCGAAGCCAGCTCCCCGAGCTGAAGGCCGTCTTCCCCCGCAGCCACGGTGAGGGCTCGCTCGCCTTCAGCCCGGACGGCAAGACCATCCTCATCGGGAGCAATGACAACAAGACGGCGCACCTCTGGGACGCCGCCTCCGGCCGACCCCTCGGCCTGTCCCTCGAGCATCCGGACGAGGTGTCGGCCATGGCCTTCAGCCCCGACGGCGGGTTGATCCTCACCGGGTGCGTGGACAAGACGGCGCGATTGTGGGATGCCGCTACCGGACGGCCCCTCGGTCCGCCCATGAGGCATGACGACATGGTGGCCTCCGTGGCGTTCAGCCCCGACGGCAAGAGATGCTCACCGGGTGCGTGGACGGTACGGCGCGGCTCTGGGATGCCGCCACGGGCCGGCCCCTCGGCCAGCCGATAAAGCACCTGGGACGGGTCCTCTCCGTGGCGTTCAGCCCCGACGGCAAGACCATCCTCACCGGGTGCAATGACGGCACGGCACGGCTGTGGGACGCCGCCACCGGACTACCGCTCGGCCAGCCAATGAAGCATTTGGAAGGTGTCAACTCCGTGGCATTCAGCCCGGACGGCAAGATGGTTCTCACCGGAAGCTGGGACGCCACGGCCCAACTGTGGGACGCGACCACAGGCCAGCCTCTCGGGCCACCCATCAGAGTCCCGGGGGGGGTCAGGTCCGCGGCGTTTAGCCCGGACGGCCGGTCAATCCTCACCGGAGGCCAGGAGAACACGGCCCACCTTTGGGACGCCGCCACCGGCCGACGGATGGGTCGGCCCCTGGAGCATCGAGGTACCGTCTATAACGCGGTGTTCAGCCCCCCGACGGCCGGTCGATCCTCACCGGCAGTCGGGACGGGATGGCTCGCCTTTGGGATGGCGAAGTCGGTCAGCCCGTCGACCGAGTGCTGGAGTACGGAAGCCCAGCGTCGGCTGTGTCGTTCAGTCGCGACGGCAAGACCATCGTCGCCGGGGGCCCTGACGGTAAAGTCCGGCTGTGGGACGTCGCATCGGGTCATCGTATCGGCACGCCCGTGGAGTTAGGATCCGCGATCAATGCCCTCGCATTGAGCCGGGATGGGCAAGACGATCCTCACCGCAAGCGCGGACAAGACGGCGCGGCTCTGGGATGTCGCCTCCGGGCGGCCCCTCGGCCATCCCATGCCGCATGAGATCTGGTGCGATCCGTGGCCTTCAGCCCCGACGGCCGGTCAATCCTCACCGGGGGCGAAGACAGGATGGTGCGGCTGTGGGACGCCGCCTCCGGACGGCCCCTCGTCCCGCCCGTAGAGCATCCAGAAGGCGTTCTGTCCGTTGCGTTCAGCCCGGATGGCAACACGGTCCTCACCGGGTGCCATGACACGATGGCGCGGCTGTGGGACGCCTCCACCGGTCGGCCACTCGTCCCACCCATGCCGAATGAGCATCCTGTGGAGTCCGTGGCTTTCAGCCCCGACGGCCAGACCCTCCTCATTGGCGGCCTGGGCAATACGGCGCAGCTCTGGGAAGCCGCCACCGGCCGGCCACTCGGACCGCCCCTGGAGCATTCGGGCTGGTGGATCTCCGTAGCGTTCAGCCCCGACGGGAAGACGGTCCTCACCGGGACGCGTATTGGGACACGTCGGCACGGCTGTGGGACGCCGCCACCGGACGACCCCTCGGCCCACCCCTGGAGCATTCGGACGACGTCGCGGTCCGTGGCGTTCGGGCCGGATGGTCGATTCGTGCTGATGGGTGGTGCGAGGGTGGCGCGGCTGAGGGACGCCCCGGCGCCGCTGCCCGACGACGTGCCGCGGCTGGCGGCCTGGGTCGTGGCGGCCACCGGCCTGGAGCTGGACGAGCGGGGCTCGATCCGCGTGCTCGACCGTGCCGCCTGGCTTGAGCGTCGCGCAGCGGCTGGAGCAGCTTGGAGGGCCGCCGCCAGCCGATCTGGCGCCGCGGCTGGACCCGATCTTCTTCGGCGACAAACCGGAGGCCCGCGGCGATGGCTGGAAGGAAAAGGGGTTCTGGGACCGCGCGGAGGCCGCCTACGCCGAGGCAACCCGCGCCCGACCGCTTAACCAATCAGCTCGGGACGCCCTGGCCCGCTTTCACGTGGCGCGCGGCCATCTCGACCGGGCCGCGGCGACGCTCGCCGAAGCGATCCGGATGATGCCCGAGGACCTGGAGCTCCGCCGTCACTTCGGCGTCGTCCTGCTGGCGTCGGGCGATCGGGCCGTCTGGCAGCAGTCGACCGCCGCGGTGCTCGATCGCTTCGGTGGCACGATCAACCCCGGGACGGCCAGCGTTGTCGCCTGGGCCTGCACGATTGCGCCCGACGCGCCCGTTGATCCTGGGCTACCCGTCCGGCTGGCAGGGGTCGCCGCCAAAGATGAACGCCACAAGGCCTTTGCCTTGCGCACGCTCGGAGCCGCTGTACCGCCGCCGGCCGAAGCGAAGAGGCGATCCATCGGCTGGAGGAGGCGATTCAGGCTCGGGGCGAGCAAGCTACCGGTTGGGCGTTCCTGGCGATGGCCCACCGCCGCCTGGGTCATGGCGACGAGGCCCGCCGCTGGCTCGACCGGCTGCGAAACCGTCAGCCCAGCGCGGACCCGACCCAGTTCTGGAACGAGCTGGAAATCCGCCTGCTCCGTGGCGAGGCCGAGGCCGTGATCCTTTACGACCCAATCTTCCCGGCCAATCCGTTCGCGCGCTGAGAACCTGTTCCATTCGCTGGGTGGGTGCAACCCACAAATAATCAAATAAAGATTCGATTGGTGGGTTGCACCCACCGTACAGCCTGGAAAGCTCAGAAACGCTTTTGTCGTCGAGCCGAGCGGCCAGGAACTGAACCATGGCTCCTTTGTCTCTTCAAAGTGATCTACTCTTTGTCTCCCCCTTTCCAGCACGCGCCTGGGAAGTCTTCTAGCCGCTTGACGCGGGCCGCACTCCGCACGAAGATTCAATCTAGTGCGCAGTTCGGGCGCACTCCTGTCCGCGGCAAGGGAATCCTCCCACCCACTCGGGTTCGCGGTGTCATCGCTGAACCTTCTTCCAGCCTGTACTCAGCGGACTCCAGGCACGACGGAGGAAGGGTTCCATGAGCGACAAGCTTTCACGCAGGCGCAGTCTTGAGAGTCTGAAGAAGGAAGCAAAGCGCTGGTTTAACGCGCTTCGCAAAAACATCCCCGAGGCTCGCACCCGCTTCGACCGAGTGCATCCCAAACCGCTCGAGAAGCCGACCCTGCGAGACGTGCAGCACGCGCTGGCACTGGAGCACGGATTCTCCGGCTGGACGGAACTCAAGCACACGCTGACCACCGACGTCGAAGAGCCCACGCGGGCATTGGGACAGTTCGAGGATATGGCCGAAGCGCTTCTTGAGGCGTATCGCACGGGGACCACCGCTGCGATGGAGCGTCACTGGGCACTCACCTGGCACCGCCGGAACGTCCAGGCGATGCGGACCTATGTGCAACTCGACCTCGGCCGACAGGCTGGCGCCGTTAATCAGAACGACGATATCACCCTCGACGACGCACGTTTTCTCGTCGCGCGGGAACACGGATTTGAGTGCTGGGACGCTCTTGTGAATTACTATGCCAGCGTGCCGGTGCCGTCGTCGCTCATCACGACAAAGCCCATTCGACTCGTCGCCTCCGAGACGATCAGTGAGGAGTCGCCAACGTGGCATTCGCGCGATTGGAGTGCGGTCGTTGCCCGCCTGAAGGAAAATGAGAACCCTGGCATCGACGCCGATGGCCAGATGACCGACGCGATGCTCGATGATGTGTCGCGCATCGAACACATCACCGCGCTCAAACTCGGCGGCTCTCGAAACGTGACCGACGCTGGTCTGAGTCATCTCTCGCGGTTGTCACGGCTGCGATACCTCGACCTGAGTGGCACGGGTATCACGGATCAGGGACTCGAAGTACTGCGGGCGCTGCCTGAACTGGAGACGGTCTCGTTGGCCTGGACGAACGTCACGGACGCTGGCGTCGCGAACCTGTCCGGCTGCGATCGCCTCTGCAACGTGAATCTCCAGGGCACTTCGTCCGGGGACGGTGCCCTCCGTGCACTCGCGGGAAAGGCGCGTGTGTGTCAACTGAGAACCGGCAACGCCGTGACCGACGCCGGGCTCGCGCTGCTCCACGAGATTCCGGTCTTCAAGAGCTGGCATGGCGGCGAACCGAAGATGGGTCTCTTGAGCTATGACGCCGGCCCGAACTACCTCTTGCTGCGCGGTCCGATTCACGGATCGCGGCATGACGCAGCTCGAAGGTCTCTGTGGCCTCTTCGCGTTGAACCTGGACGCTTCCGAACTCGGCATCACCGCGGCTGGGCTGGCGCCGCTAGTCGGGTTGCCAAACCTTGGCTGGCTCGCCTTCGATGCGACCGACGATGCCATGCCGTACATCGCTCGCATGCCCCGACTCCGCTTCCTCGGCTGCCAGGACACCGTCGCGGGTGACGACGGGTTCGTCGCGCTCAGTCAGTCACAGTCCATCGAGTACATCTGGGGACGTCGTTGTCACAATCTGCGAACTCGCGGGTTTGCGGCGCTCGCGCGGATGCCGGCACTTCGGGGGCTGTCGGTCAGTTGCAAGAACGTGGAGGATGCAGGCGTGGCCGAGCTGCCGAACTTCCAAGCGCTTCGGGAGCTCATGCCGATGGACGTGCCGGATGAGGGCTATCGCCACATCGCGCGCTGCGAAGCGCTTGAGTCACTAATTCTCATGTACTGTCGCGATACGAGTGATGCGGCGACCGAACACATTGTTGGACTACCACAACTCAAGGACTATTTCGCCAGCTACACTCGCATCACCGACCGCACGCCGAAGCTGCTGTCGCACATGGATTCACTGGAGCGTATCACGCTGGACGGGTGCGCGGGGGTGACGAACACCGGCCTGGTGCACCTGACCCGGCTTCCCCGCTTGCGGGAGTTGCGAGTGTCTGGACCGCAGATCACCTCGGATATTGTGAGCGGTTTCCCTTCGCGAGTTCGCGTTCATTATTCGCTCTGATGGTCGATTGGCTCTGCGAGATGGGGTTCGATGCACGCTTACAGTGGGTACTTGACTCTCATCTTGCCAATACTTTGTTACAATCACGGCTCCCGGCACCGGTGAACGAGTGACACCGAGTGCCCGCCGGCGATTGCCGGTCCTCCCAAGAGTGAAAGGATGCTTCATGAAGTTTCTCCTGGCCGTCGCGACCGCTGCCGCACTTGCGGCAGGGACCGCGCTTGCACAACAGCCTTCCGCACCCGGCGCCGGTTCGGCCTCCGGAGTCGAGCTCAAGGATCTGAGGCAGAAGGCAAGCTACAGTTACGGTTACAGCCTGGGCAAGAATCTTAAAGCCCAGGCAGTCGACGTGGACCCGGAACTTATTGCCCGAGGATTGGCCGACGCCTTCGGCGGCGGCCCGGCAGCACTCAGGGACGAGGAAATCCAAACGTCCCTCCAGGCGTTCGCCCGCCAAATCCAGGCAAGGCAGGCGGGACTGGCCGGCAAGGCGGCCGCTACGAACAAGGTCGACGGGGAAAGGTTCCTGGCGGCGAACAAGAACAATCCTGGTGTTACCACCCTGCCCAGTGGCTTGCAGTACAAAGTTCTGAAACAAGGAACCGGCCCCAAGCCCAGGGCAACCGACACCGTGACGGTTCATTACGAGGGCAAGCTGATCGACGGCACGGTTTTCGACAGCTCGATGAAACGCGGGCAGCCGACCTCGTTCCCTGTCAACCAGGTCATCGCCGGCTGGACCGAGGCGCTCCAGCTCATGCCGGTCGGTTCGACCTGGCAGCTCTACATTCCGAGCAAGCTTGCCTACGGGGAAAACCCCCGGCCCGGAGGTCCGATCGGGCCCAATGCCGTCCTGACATTCGAAGTCCAGTTGATCAAGATTGGTCAGTAGCACTCAGCGGCCGCGTCGCGCGGCCGGAGGGCGGAAACGTGGACGCCGTGAGAATCAAGAACTCGGCGTCCCGGTCTCCGGCCGGAGCACGAACTATTTGGGGCGAGCTGGTGCCAGAGGAATGTGTACGCCAGCGCGGTCATGAAGGCCCACTGCTTGTTGTCGGCCGCCGCGGCGTGGCCGCCCTCGATGTTTTCGTAGTAAAGCAAGTCTTGCCCCATGCCCATCATCTTCGCCACCATCTTGCGGGCGTGCCCGGGATGAACCCGGTCGTCGCGCGTCGACGTGGTGAACAGGGTGCGCGGATATTTGACCCCTGTCTTCAACTTGTGATAAGGTGAAAACTCCTGGATGAAACTCCATTCCGCGGCCAGATCGGGATTGCCGTACTCGCCCATCCAGCTCGCACCCGCGAGCAGTTTGTGATATCGGCGCATGTCGAGCAGAGGAGACCCGCAGACGATGGCGCCGAAGAGATCGGGCCGCATGGTCAGCATGTTGCCCATGAGCAGACCGCCGTTGCTGCGCCCCTCAATTCCGAGGCGGGGTGGTGACGTGACCTGGCGGCGAATCAAGTCCTCGGCGACGGCGATGAAGTCTTCGTAGGCGCGTGGCCGCTTCGCCTTGAGCGCCGCTTGATGCCACTTGGGACCAAACTCGCCGCCGCCACGGATATTGGCTACCACGTAAACGCCCCCTTTTTCCATCCAGCCTGCCCCGGCGATGGGGTCGTAGTCCGGCAGCATCGGGCGCTCGAATCCTCCGTAGGCATAGAGCAGGGTGGGGTTCGATCCATCAAGGCTCAGATCCCGACGCGCTACCTCGAAATACGGCACGCGCGTGCCGTCCTTCGAGATCGCCTCGTGTTGCTTGACCTGAAGCCCGCGGGCATCAAAGAATGCCGGAGACTGCTTCAGCACCTCCGGATCACCCTTGCCGGGCACGCCCAGTGAAAACGTGCTGGGTGTCAAGTAATCCGACGCGTACTGGAAATACTCGTCGGATTCGTCCTCGGCGACAGCGGAGACATTGACGCTCCCCAAGGCCGGGGTGCCCGGCAATGGCTCACGTCGCCACCTCCCTTCGACCCGGGTCAGCCGGTAGAGGCGATTGTGCACGTTGTCGAGCTCGTTAATGAGAACCTGGTTGAGGGTCGGGCTGAAGCCGGCCAGCGACTTGCGTTCCGTGGGCTCGAACAAGACGTCGAATGTTCGCCCTCCTGCGAGGAATTTCTCGAAATCAGTCGCCAAGAGCGATCCGCCAGGATAGGTCCGATCGCCGACCTTCCAGTCGCTGCGCAGCCTGATCAGCAGCAGGTCGCGATGCGAGGTGGCCATCGCATCGTCGGGCTTTTCGATCTTGATCAACTTGCCTTCCCGGCGCAGGAACATCTCCGACGTCCAGAAGGTGATCTGGCGAAACACGAAGTCGCGCTCGAACCCCGGAGTCAGCTCACGAAACGCACCGGCCACCATGTCTTCGGGCTTTGGCTTCGAACACGGTAACGGCCTGGGACGGCGGCGTGCCGCGGCTCCATTCCTTGACGATCCGCGGATAGCCCGAGGTGGTCAGCGTGCCAGGGCCGAAATCGGTTCCCACGAACACTGAGTCCGCTCCACGCCAGCTCACCTCACTCTTGGCCTCTGGAAGCTTGTAACCATCGCCGATAAACGCCTTGGCCGTCAGGTCGAACTCGCGTTTCACGTCGGCGTCCGAGCCCCCTCGCGAGAGTGCCACGATGCACCGCTTGTAGTCTGGTTTCAGTGCCTGGGCGCGTGCCAGACCCACTTTTCCTTTTCCGATGCGCAGAGTGCATCTACATCGATCACGGATTCCCATGCGGGGTTCTTCTTGCGGTATTCCTCCAGCGAGGTCCGCCGCCAAAGCCCCCTGGGGTGCTTGGCGTCTCGCCAAAAGTTGTAGTAATAGGGCCCGAGCTTCTGGATGAACGGGATCTTCGCGTCAGAGTCGAGAATGGACAGGATCCGCTGCTCAAGTTTCCGGAACTCGGCAGATTCCGCCAGCTCGCCAGTGCTCTCCGTGTTACGGGCGCGGACCCAATCCAGGGCTTTTCCGCCGCTGACTTCCTCCAGCCAGAGATACGGGTCTGCCGGTTCCTGAGCCCGTAGTGGCTGCGCGATCGCCATGAGCAAGAAAGGAATCACGAGCAGTTTGGCGTGCGAGCGGTTTTCGGTCATCATTCACTCCCGAGAACATGCAAGAACATGGCGCCGACAGGGCACGGAAGCGGATCCCAACTCAGGCCGATCCGGAAACGTATCTCAGAGTAATCGCGCCGTGGATGATTGTCGACAAATTCCCCACGCACTGCGGATATCCCGCCTGATTCTGCCGCGGCCTGAATCCCGCTTTCCCGGGGCTGACGCACCGCCGGTCTGGTCTACTGGTCATTGAGTATGCAAAGATTTGAAGGAAAAAAAGCCACCCGCGTTCCGGAGCTTGGAACGCGGGTGGAATGGTTTGGTCGCTCGCTTATGGGTGAATGGTGACTCAGAGTTTGGAGAGGGTCGCAACGAAGCCGTGGAAGACGCCGTTGGCGTCGGAGTAGAACCCCGTGAGCTCGCCCGAGTTGGTGATGCCCGTGATCTGGGTGACTTCCACGCCGTTGCTGAACGCCTCGCTGGGATCATCCAGGAAGGTGTATTTGCCGGTGTTGGTGTTGTAGATAAAGCCGTGCTGGCTGGTCGTGGAGTCGCCGTAGTAGCCCACGGCGATACCGTGGTCGTTCACGCTCAAGACCTGCGAGAACACAAACGTCGCTCCCGGTTCCCCGGCGACGTTCGGAATCGTCGGGTCGGAAATTGCGGTACCTGTAAGAGTGCCGTTCTTCGCGGCGTTTTCGTTGGCCATGAAGCCGTGGTCCTGGCCGTCGGTGCCGACATAGAAACCGACCACCAGGCCCTTGTTGTTGATGGACTGTGCGTTCACCACGTCCGGACCCGAAGGCGCGTTGATCGTGATGTATTTGCTGGGATTTACACGGATGAATCCCGGCGTCCCGTTCGCGGTGACGTCCTGACCGACGATCGTTCCCTTGTCGTTGATGCCGAACGCGACCGCGGACATACCGCCGGGGGGGATGAAGGTTTTCAGCTTGCCTTTCGACAGGGTGAACGCATTGCCGTTCCCATCGGTGCCCACGACTGTGCCCGAGGAGTTGGTTCCGAAGGCCATTGCCGTCGTCGATCCGTTGATGTTCAAGAGAGTGGCGGACTTGGACTTCAAAGGATTGACAGTGAAGTTGTGGAAGCCCCCGTTGTTGTCGATGGTGAACCCAACCGAAGTACCCGAGTTCGAGATGCCGTTCTGATTCGTTCCGGCGCCGGCATTGGTGCCCGGCGTTGGTCCGTCGAAATTGATAAATGTAAAGCCGCCGGCATTCGCCGTGCTGATGGGTGTGATGGAAGGCCCGGGCAGCTTCTTGTGGTGCTGGTTCAGACGTCCCTCGACCTTAACCTCTGCTGGAACGTTCATGCCATGCAGGTCATAGGGTATCTTGGCGTTGAGCAGAACACGGTCTTCCAGCGAGACCATGACCGGGCGAAGGCTTCGCTCACGGCAACCACTGCGGCTGGACTTATTGGTTGGCATCATCTGATCAGCTCCCTGTAGGAAAAACAAAAGCGGTTTGATCGCGGTGCGTCACGATCCCCCCCAGGCGACCGCCTGGAGAACACGAGATCGACAACGTGATCGAAGCCCTATCCACCGAGGGCTTGTACGACAATCGAGGTCGGACAAAACTTGTGCGGAACAACCTCGCGGCGGTCGGCAATGCCCCGGACCGACCATAAAGCCCGACTTCCTGGAACTCGGCGTCAGTCGCGGTCTACCATGACATTGCCAGTTGCGGTTCCCGCTAGACACAGCCGAGAAAATTTTTTTGCCGCGGCCACCAGCAAGAGGACTCCGCTGGCCGGCCGAGCCCCGCGCGGCGGCAGCCGCAAGGTTCCCGGCGAGCTACTCCAGGCGGTGTCATTGCGGCCGAAGCGCCTGACGGTCTCTGCATGACCTGGACGGTGTCGAGAAGAACGAAATGGACCGAACGGAAGTGCGAGTTTGAAGTCAAGATTCGGTTGTAGATCCATCAACAGGAAAAGGCCCTGTCGGGGCCACTGCCCGTGAGTTCGATCGCTTGCTTCTGCCCAAGCTGACGAACTCCCTCGAAAAGAGCGACCGCCACGGCGCTGGCCAAATTCAAGCTGCGCGCCTCGGGCCGGATCGGAATTCGTAGCGATCGATCCGGACACTGTTCCAACCACGAGGCTGGAAGGCCGCGACTTTCGGGCCCGAAGACCAGAGCGTCACCGAACTGGAAAACCGCCTCCGTGTAAACCAAGTTCGCCTTGGTGCTGAACGACCAAAGCCTGTTCCGGCCCAGGCTTTCTGCCACTTTGTCCAGGCCGTCCGCCAGGCGCAGCTCGAGATGCTCCCAGTAATCCAGTCCGGCGCGGCGGAGGTGGCGGTCATCGAGGTGAAATCCAAGCGGCCGAACGAGCCAGAGCCTCGCGCCCACTGCGACGCAGGTGCGGCCGATTGCCCCCGTGTTGGCCGCAATCTCGGGCTCGAACAACACCACGTGCAGCCGGGGAACCGGTTGTTGCATGAAAATGCCCTGATCCCTCAGGATCGCCGTGGGGTCACTCCTGTTCTCACACGAATCGGTCATGGGCAAAACTCGTCGCTCGCATTCTCGAACGAGACAGAGGGACAACCTGGTCGGTCATGACGGCCGCGTGCCCCGGGCATCCCAGGTTTCTTCCGCCGCGCTGCGACGTAGGTAATTCGGCTCGAGGGTCCAGAGATCGTCGCGACGGCCCCTGGTGCAGAGTTGCCGAGCCATCTCGAGCAGAACAAGGGCTCTGCTCCGATCGGGTTTGCCCCCGGCAACTTGCAACTCGGCCGGAAGTGCCCCGCGAAGGTGGGGCGACTCGAGTCCGGGTCCGATTACAAACCCCTGTATGTCCAGTCGTTGCAGCCAAGATTGAAGTGTCTCAATGCGGCTGGCGATTACAAGTTTGAGGGGTTCAGAAAGAGAGTCACGCATGAAATCTGCTGCATATACGTCGCCGCGCTGGGCGTCGGCCACGGCGTACACTCGGAGCGCGTCGGAGGGAGCGGTCCGCGCCCAGCCTTCCAGGCTATCGAATCCCATCAGATTGGCGCCGGCGACGTAAGCCAGCGTCCTGGCCGCGGTCAGACCAATTCGCAGTCCCGTGTATGAACCCGGTCCCAGCCCGACGGCGACAACTTCCAGATCCATTGCCGTCAGACCGGCCTCTCGGAGCAGTTCGCCAATGCAGGGGACCAGCTCGCGTGCATGCCTGCCCGCAGCAAGAATCGACGAAACATAAGCACGTCCGGCCGAGGACAGAACTGCCACCACAGTTTGGTTGCTCGAGGTGTCGATCACGAGGAGATTCTTTGATTCACCCGTCATAGGCTGCCCCGCGGAAGTGAAGATCCGCAACGCGCAGGGGACGCAGGCATTTTCGGGATAATGGAGTAGATCACTGCTTGCAATTTCTCAGTGTTGTGAGCGGCGGCATCGGCTCAGTCGCCGGGGCGGAACCGGGAGGGATAGAATGATGCCGGTAGTCTCGAATTACCACGGGCAAGCGGCCACCAAGGAAGTGACTGTGTCCATGGATTCGTGGACTTGACCCCTTCCCTACCTTCGTTCTATTCTTTAGGATATAATTCCGCGCGACAACCATCGGTCTTCAGGATCGATGGTATTCGCGCGTCAATCAATGGACCGTCAGCGACCCGTCTCAACCGGGACTGATTGGTCGGAGGATCCTCCTCGGTGCGGCGAGCTTTGATTAGTGATATACATGGCAACCTGGAAGCCCTGGAGGCAGTACTCAGCGACATCCAGGAGGTGGGAGTCTCGGATATCTTTTGCCTGGGAGACATCATCGGCTACGGTCCGAACCCCCGCGAGTGCATCGACCGGGTGATGGAAACCTGCAAGTTGACTTTGCTGGGCAACCATGATCAGGGTGCCATGTTCGACCCGGACGGGTTCAATATCGGCGCCGAGCGAGCCATCTTCTGGACCCGTAGCCAGCTTGAAAACCCTACGGATCGGTCGAACAACGAGCGGCGCTGGGAGTTTCTCGGCGATCTGCCACGATCCCATAGAATGGGTGCTTTCCTGTTCGTTCACGGCTCGCCGCGGAATCCCCTGAGCGAGTATATTTTCCCGGAAGATATTTACAACCATCGCAAGATGGAGCGCCTGTTTCAGCTTGTTGAGCGCTACTGTTTTCAGGGCCATACCCACGTTCCCGGGATTTTTACCGAGAACTTTCAGTTCTTTGCACCCGAAGAGATCGACAACGAGTACACCATGGGTGAAGGAAAGCTGATGGTGAACGTGGGATCCGTAGGTCAGCCGCGCGACGGCGACAATCGGGCATGTTACCTGATTCTCGATGATGGCCTGGGTGAGGACGCGGAGGCCGAGACGAGAACCCCAACTTCTCCCCGAATCACTTTCCGCCGCCTGAGTTACGACTTTGAAAGAACCATTCAGAAGATATACGCGATTCCCGATCTTGAGCCGTTTCTGGGTGATCGGCTGCGGCAAGGACGTTAGTACGTGCACCGACCGCGAGGGCAGGTCGTTCCAGCCGCCGTGCCCTTGCCCGTTCGGACTTTCGGGCAGTGCGATGTGGCGCCGGCATGGTGTCCATTTGTAGCGGGCTGACCGGCCCAGCGGCGAGGGCCCTGCAACAGCATCGCCGAGGAAGTGCACCGGACCGCCTCAAAACCAGGCCCGAGTGTTTGATCAAGAGCCCCAGCAGGAATCGCCTGCGGCCCCAGAGTGTGCATTCCCATGAGCAATGAGAAACGACTGGTTCTCTGCGTCCTGCTGATCTTCGGCTGGGTGATGATCGCCCCCAGGCTGTTCCAGTCGCTCGGCCTGCTGCCGCCCGCCAGGAAGGCTCCCGTTGCCGCTGCTGCTCCGCCCCAGATCGCCGCGGAGCCAGTCAAGGACGGCAAGCAGCCCGGTGCCGGCAGCACCGAGCTCAAGCCGCCCGAAGCTGAATCGGAGGTAGCGGCCAGGAAGGTGACAACCGCCAAGCCGGCGTCGCCCAAGAACGATGATAAGACAGCCAAGCCGGCCGGCGATACAACAGGCTCAGCCGGTCCTGCCCCTGTGGATTACAAGGAGTTGGTACTCGGCTCAAGTAGCGACAAGGCCCGGCGGCTATCGTATGGAGGTGCGGTTCGATCAGAAGGGTGCTGGGGTGGAGTCGGTCCTCTCGTCGCGCTACGATGCAGAGTTCGAGGGACGCATCAACCCCCATCTACCGCTGCAACTGATTCACCGCGATCCGAGCGCGCGGCCATCGTTTTCCCTGACAATGAGCGTCGACCCGCTCAAGAGTGCCAACGCCGGCCCCCCAGTCGATAACCCAGAACAGGACACTGGCGACGACCAGGCGAACCTCATCCGACAATCCGAAGATCTTCTTGACTCGGTACTCTGGGACGTCGTGCGCGATAATGCGGGACGAATCGTCGTGCCTCTCACCGGCGAGGATCCCGCCTCCGGCAAGCCGCTCGAGGGTCAGCAAATCAGCTTTCGCATAACTGCCAGCAACGGCGTGGTTGTCACCAAAACTTTCCGTCTCTGGCAAACAATGGATGGACTGGAGCTCGAGCTGCGATTCGAGAGCCCCGAACGAGATCGAACCTTCTCGTACAACTTGCTCGGCCCGCATGGCATCCCGATCGAAGGAGAATGGTACACCGGGACATTCCGCGAGGTCTTCTTCGGCACTTACAACAATGGGACTGTCAAGGTCGACACACATACGGCCTACGAAGTCGCCAAGGATCCTGACAAACCGATAGAGAGCACGACCTTGCCGCTCCGCTTCACTGGTGTCGAGAATCAGTACTTCGCCACGCTGATGGCACTTTACCCCGCCCCTACCAGTGATGCTGAGCGACTCGACCGCGAGACCAAGGCGATTGTCCTGCACGCGGATCCGAAGGCCTTGCAGAAGGCTGATGTGAGCGTGCGAATGTCTTCCAAGCCATTCAAAGCAGGCCCCAATCAGCCTCAAGTACACACCTATCGGCTGTTCGCGGGACCCAAGACCGAAGAAGCTCTGAGTCCTTACAGCTCCTCGGCTTTGGCTTCCTACCGCAAGAGCAGTTATATACCTGGAGCTTCATATATTGCCCGGTACGCGATCACGCCGACGTTGTCGTTTACGTACCAGTTGACCCGAAGAATCGCCAGCCTCTTTGGCTCCGACCGAGGCAACTGGGGAATCGCAATTATCCTGCTGACTCTGCTGGTCAAGCTCATGATGTTCCCGCTGGGCCGCAAGCAGGCCCTCATGGCCCAGCGTTCCCAGGAGCTTCAGCCCTACCTCAAGCAGATCCAAGAGAAATACAAAGACGACAAGGAAAAGCAGACCAAGGAAACCTTCGCGCTTTACAAGAAGCACGGCGTCAATCCGGTCAGCGGCTGCATTCCGGCCCTGATTCAGTTGCCGATCTTCGTGGGACTCTGGCAGGCCCTCAACACCAGCGTGGCTCTTCGGCACGCGTCGTTCCTCTGGATCAATGACCTGGCGGCCCCGGATATGCTCTTCCGGTTTCCGGTTGAGATCATGTTCCTGGGCCACTGGTTCAACTTGCTGCCGATCGTGGTGGTGGCGCTCATGCTCTTCCAAACCAAGCTTTTCTCTCCGCCGCCGACTACCCCCGAGGCGGAGATGCAGCAGAAGACCATGAAGTACATGATGGTTTTCATGGCATTCATGTTTTACAAAGTCCCCTCGGGGCTGGGTATTTACTTTATCACCAGCAGCTTGTGGTCAATCGGCGAGCGCTGCTTTTACCCAAGATCACTCATGTCCCCCCTGAGAAGAAGTCCGACGATGATGTCGTACCAGGCAAGAGCATAGACGGGGGCTCGCGCGGTAGGGGAACCCAGGGCGGCAACGGTTCGCCGCCCCCCAAAAAGCCTCCAGGAGCTTTCAGTCAGTTCATGGAAAAGATCCTCGACGAGGCCCGCAAGGACCCCACCTATCGCAAGGTGATCGAGCAGCGGGACGGCAAGACTAAAGAGGGCAAGCCCGACTCCGACGATCGCCGCGATCGCGATCGGGGCAAACCCCGGGCGCGGCCGGGAAGGAAATAGCACGGTCGTTGAAGGCATGTCGGAGGATAGACTGAGATGCCTATCCGAGTCAGGGAACTCGTTCAGATTCTGGAACGAGACGGTTGGACCTTGGTGGCCCAGAAGGGGAGTCATCGACAGTTTAGGCATCCCGTCAAACCAGGTAAGGTAACCGTACCCGGAAGCCTCTCTGACGAACTGCCGATCGGCACTTACAAGAGTTTCCTCAGACAAGCCGAGTTGGAGGACCAGTCGTGAGCCTTCATACAGAGTCTTCGCAGGAACTTGAGAACCAGCGGCATCAGAGTCTCCGGGAGTACGAATCTCAGACTACTCCATCCGCCCTCGAGGATTTCCGACCAGGCACTTCTGGCTGTCACGAACTCCTGGACAGAACCAGCCTGCTCGCCGACCAGGTCGAGCGCGATCCTGTCGCACCCGTCATGCCTTCAAAATCGGGAATGGTATCAACTCGCATGGGAGGCCTCTGCGGCACTACGCGAACTTTATCAACGAATTGGCTCGGAACACCTTAGTACGCCCTTGATAGCCAAGGGGCCGAACTGAGAGAGTCCAGACGCGTTTCTTGGACCGCACCAACCGGAGCCCCCGACCGGTGTTGGCCGATCTCGATATCGAAGACACGATCGCGGCGGTTGCCACCGCGCCGGGGCCTGGAGTCCGGGGGCTGGTCCGGATCTCTGGGCGAGATGCGTCGCGAATCGCCCTGGACGGCTTTCGGTCCCAGCGGGACGCACCGCCATTGCGCAGCTCCGAGGTCCGCGAAGGGGCGCTTGCAGTTGAGGGTTTGCGGCCGCTCGTGCCGGCGACTATCGCACTCTGGCGGGCCCCGCGGACCTACACCGGCCAAGATGTCGCCGAGGTCCACACGTTGGGCACTCCACCGCTCCTTACGCAGGTACTGGCCGGCTGTCTGAAGCGTGGAGCCCGCCTGGCCCGGCCGGGCGAGTTCACTCTTCGCGCGTTCCTCTCGGGTCGGATCGACCTGACCCGTGCCGAAGCGGTCCTGGGCGTGATTGAAGCCCGCAACGCCGCCCAGCTCGACGCCGCGCTGCGGCAACTGGCGGGCGGGCTGTCGCGGCCAATTCTTGTCCTGCGTGACCGGCTGCTCGACGTGGTGGCACACCTTGAGGCAAACCTCGATTTCGTCGACGAAGCCGACCTCGACCCGCTTGGCCGCGCGGCACTGGCCAAGGAGCTTGAAGCCGCGGCTGCTACCCTATCTGTACTGACAGGCCGGCTCGACCGGCGAGACCGCCCGGCGGGGAACCCCCGGGTTGTGGTGACCGGACCGCCCAACGCGGGCAAGAGCCGTCTTTTCAACGAGCTGCTCGGGCACGACCGCGCGATCGTTTCACCCCGCGCCGGGACGACACGCGATTACCTCACCGGGACTTGCGACGTGGACGGAATCGTCATCGAGCTCATTGACACGGCAGGTATCGACCTGGCTCGAGACCCAATCGAAGCCCAGGCCCAGGCACACAGTGCCGACCAGGCAGGCCAGGCCGATCTATTGCTTGTCTGCACCTCGTCCGATACGCTGCCTGCACATGACGAGTTCTGGTTCCGTGACACCCACGCGCTGCGGGTCTGGACCAAGTGCGATCTTGGCCGCCCCGAGCCGAGGCAGGCTGCGGCGGCGATTCTCACCAGTGCGGCAACCGGGGAGGGGCTCGACGAGCTGCGCGCGGTATTGCCCGCGTGGTGCGCGCGAGCAGTGCCGAAGCCCATTCGCCCGCCAGCACAGGCGCACGGTGCCGGGATAGCCTCGAGGGCGCCAGAAGACGCTCTGAGCTCGGCTTCCCAAACCCTCCGCGAGGGCGGAGGGGAAGAGTTGGTCGCACTCGATCTGAGGCTGGCTCTGGACGAGCTAGGCAAGGTTGTCGGCACTGTCGTTACCGACGACATCCTCGACCGCATCTTCCAACGGTTTTGCATCGGGAAATGAGTCGCCAAACGACGGGGATCTGATCGCGCCGCTCTTGGGTCACTCGGCGAACGCCGACGGAAGGTCCCCAACCTCGCCAGCGGTGGAAGAGTATCTCCGCGGTGAGTCGTCGTCGGCCGCGGTCGCTGACGCGCAGAGCCTGCTCCAGCACGCCTCACCTGTCCTGGTGAACATGCTACGGAATGCTACGTTTTCGTGTATTTCGCAAGCGTCTCCCGGGTTCAGTCTATTGACTCAAGTTATTATTTCATTTGTACTTACGTCCATTTTTCTATTGGCATTCGTGGCCTGAAACCCCTGACTTTTGGTTTTCGC
>CAVXCB010000030.1:0-65022 GCA_963760085.1 uncultured Planctomycetaceae bacterium | reverse complement strand
GTTGATCGTGTTGATCCACGAACCCTCCTGTGATGATGAGATCTGAGACCGCCATTGAAAGTGGATGGCCCGGCAGACCGGCCTTCCCGTCGATCTGTCCGGGGGGCCCTCGAGATTGGGATGGCGACAGGGTCGATCCCGGTCGGCATGAGACTTTGCGTCAGGGGATTCCGCTCCGTTCACCTCGGGACGAGATGCGTGCCGGCGAGTCGGTCGTGGAGGGACCGGTCTGGTGACCTCAGCGCCACCGCGACGGCGGTCAGCAAGAGGAGGACCGAGGAGGCCCAGAGGACCCAGGCCGCCCACGGGGCGTCCGGCCGGAGCAGGCGACACCACGGGACTGAGGCGGCCACGGCGAAGGGAGGCCCCCAGGCCAGGAAGGTCCTGAAGGTGCAACGGGACCGCGAGCACGGGCTGCCGTCTCCCCCGACAAGGGCCAAGCCCATCAGTCGAAGGCTCACGCCGCCGCGGGTCGCGAACGACCACACGGACCAGAGTGCCGGCCAGAAAAGGCAAAATGCGGTGAACTCCCAGGCGAGCACTCGCCTCGCGACCAACCGCGGGTCGATCGACCGGTCCACGGCCCCGGGAGCAGGGCCTCCCGGGCGTACGACTCGGCGAACCGCTCCGCCTCGGAGAGTGACGAAGGCTCCATAAGGGAGAGCATGAATAGCCCGGGGAAGCAAAGGACCGCCACGATCGCGAGCCGCACGCCGCGCCAGGGCCGACTGACATCGGTCGGGGCGGAGTGAAGTGTGTGCAGTTCGGTGGCGAAGGACGGGAGGTCCGGAAACGGTTCGGCGGCGCCGAGCAATCGGTCGAGGAACCGCCCGGCCCGGACAGGCACGGGGCCACCAGGCGGCCGGGGCCGCACCCCCAGGGGCCGACCCGCGGCGAGCCGCGCGACCCGTTTCAGGAACTCCAGGGGTTCGGCCGCATCGCGCGGCCCGGAGCCCGGCGGGTAATCCGCCAGGGTCACGCGCCCGCCGGGCTCTACTAGCACCTGGTCCTCGGAGACCAGCCGGGGGATCGTCCCCTCGGTCTCGGCCACCGTGAGTTCGCCTGAGACCTGGTACAGGATCGGCATGGCATCACGCCAGGGCAGGCCCGACGGGGAAATGATCAGCATGCGCAGCGGTACGCCGAGCGGGGCCGCGTACGCATCCCAGCGCCCGGAGGGCCCGTCCCCTCCGTCCAGCCAGCGTTGGCGGGTAGGCCGCGTGACCTCACGCCGCACGCGGGGCGGCGCCTCGTCCGGGGCCCGGGCGACGACCCAGACCCGTCGACCGAGGTTCGGGTCATCCGCCAGAAAAACCTCGGCCCCCGCTTCCTCCCGGTGGATGCACTGGCGCACCTGGTAGGGACCGAACTGGACATGCCCGTGGACGCCGTCGGTTTCCGGCGTCGGCCCCCTGTCGTGCCGAGGCCGGGGAGCGACCCGACTGGGCGACGGCAGGCGCACCACACGCGTGCCGCTGAGCCACTCGTGAAGCCCCCGGTATCCGTTCCACGACCGAATCCACGCCCAGTTCAGCAGCCACCAGGCCAGGCCGAGCAAGTAAATCAAGAAGACGGTGTCGCGTGCAGTGAACCACCGGGGTTGCTCCGGAAATTGTGGAAGAAGGTCGGTGGCTCTGAGGGCCACAAGGGCGAAGCTGCCAAGAAACAGGACGACGTAACGCAGCCCGCATCGTAAGACCCCGGGCGGGCCGATGCCGCGGGCCGGCCAGACCCTCAGCCCGAGCCATGTTTCCCCGGGGACCAGCCGAGGACCCCTTCCGAGACGGCGTGGTAGGCGAACCCCGCGACGTTTGACGTGATCGCGGACAGGATCGAAGTTGTCGTATCGAAAAGATAATAGCCACTGAGATTGAGAGCGGCGAAGGGGAGGGAAAGGATCGCGACATCGGCAAAGAACGCGGCCAGCCGGAGCCCGAGAGTCCCGGGGGTCACGCGGCCCGGCGCGAAGGGGAGCAGGGCCATACGGAATTCCTCGAGGTCGGCCCACCGGCGGTCGCAGTCACGGTTCATGCCGCGGAGTACGATCCGCTCGAGCGATTCGGGGACGTCGGGGCGTGACGCCCGGATCGGGGGTGGGTCCTCCGAGACGACCCGGGCCAGGGTCGCCGCCGGATTGTGACCCCGGAACGGGGGGTGGCCGGCGAGGAGGGCGTAAAGCGTCGCGGCGACCGAATACAGGTCGGCTCTCGCATCGAGCGGCAGCCCCTTGATCTGCTCGGGTGACGCGAAATCCGGCGTGCCGATGAACTGGCCGGACGCGGAAAGGTCCGAGGGCTCATAAAGCGACTTCGCGAGGCCGAAGTCGCCGAGCTTGACCCGCCCGTCGGCCGTGAGGAAGCAGTTCGACGGCTTGATGTCGCGGTGAACGACCCCCAGGCGGTGCGCCTCGTGCAGCCCCTCGATAACGTCGAGGATCATCAGGACCGCCTCGTCGGGCCGCAACGCACCCTGGCGTGTGGCGTGCTGCCGAAGTGTCTCGCCCGGCATCAGCTCCATGATGATATAGGGCAACCCGTCCGCGAAATCGGCTTTGAGTACGAACACGCAGCGCGGGTGATCGAGCCCGCTAGCAATCCGCCCTTCCCGCCGGAACCGGTCAACGGCGTAGGGCGACGTCGCGACATGTGGCGTGATGAGCTTTAGGGCTACCCGCCGCCCCGTGCCGGATTCCTCGGCCTCGTAGACGGTCCCCATGCCGCCCTGACCAAGGCGCCGGATGATGCGGTATCCCGGAACCCGGACCGGGTCGCCACCGGCATAGGACTCGGGATCGGTCGGGATCACCGATGGGGCATGATAGGTGACTGTCGACGACGACACGGCGGTCGTCGTAGGGTCCTGGGCTGCGCGGAAGGCGGCATCGACCGCCGCGGCGCGATCCGGGAACCGCAATCGGTACTCATTCCGATTTGGCTGCTCACCCCGCGAGCGGCGCAGTCCCAGTTCCCGGTCGAGCAGACCGTCGAACAGGCGGGAACGTAGCGATTCGGGTGACCGGGCGAGGACCTCCTCGATCCGCTTCGGTCGGTCGGCACTCCAAGAGGCCTCAAAACGGTCGCACTCGGCGACGATTTGCTCCAGGTTGAACCGAGGCTTCGAGTCGTCGGATACGGCTGGCGTGGACATGGTCGGGACTCCGCCGTCAAGCTCACATGAGTCGGCGCATGAGGACCGCCTCGAAGATGCCCCGATCTTAGCAGAAGTGCAGTCCGTCGAGCGACCAACGGGGTCCAGGGTTCGTGTCGTAACGTTCCGGAATGGGCCCTTTGATGAGGCATTCGCTGGGAGGAAGGCGAACCGGTGGTCAAGATTGGCGAGGAATGAGTGACGCTCGTCTCTCTCGACGGGATCGCCGCCCGGGACATTGTGGCCTTCAGTCAGCGAAGATATTTGCTCCGATGGAAGAAGCGATTCGAGGAGGATCTGGTCGAGGTCCTGACCCGGATGGGGCACGAGCCCGGGGACACCGTCCGGCTGGTGGTGCGTCCGCTCGGGTCTTCAGACACGCGGGCCCTCGAAGATCTCCCCATGACGGAAGCCAACCGCCGTACCATCTATAAAGCGGCCCACCCGTGAGTGCAGCGGAGAACCAATTTATCCGTCAACCTGCTTCGGTCGGATCGACCGACGCACCCAAATCGCGTGCTCGATGCTTCGGTTGAGTCGGGCCGACGCGCGAAGAATCTCTCCCGAACCCAGATTGCCTTCAAGTGGCCAGACAGAAGCCAGCGGATACGAGCGGCGGATCGACAGCCTGGTCGCCGACATGGCGACGATCGACGGCTCGGACGATCCTCTGCTGCCGATTGAGGAAATCGGCAACCGGCGGAACCGACTGTCCGAAAGGACGAGGGACACTCGGCGCTTCTTGCCTGGCGAGTATGGAGGCAAGACCTTCGGTTTGGTCATGCACGTGCTGTGCGGGACGGACAGCGTCCTGGACGATCTCTGAACCGGCCTGCTCTTCGACGCACGTCAGCACTCCCCCGGCCTCAGCCTCGGCGGGTCGGGGATCAATGTTACCGCACCATCATCGGGCGATGCGACGAACCAGATCATGGCGCTCCGACGAGTGCTCGACCCGGGCCTTTCCACAAATCCAGGCATGCCATGAAGCCGATCGTAAGCTTGGGTTTCCTGGCGGCCGGTACTCCCGCGCGTCCGTGCCCGAGAATCTCGAATTTGGTGTACGGGTGTTGACAAATTGCCGATAACCGATTTCAATCGCTGTCGGCTCGTCACCGCCCGCCCCGCCCGGGCACTCATCTTCGCAGGGAGAATCTCATGTCCTACGCCGAGGCCCTTTTGCCCGAATTCGATCGTGAGATGGCGAATACTCGCAAGGTGCTTGAGCGGGTTCCTGACGACAGGTTCGACTGGCAGGCGCACCCGAAGTCGCACACCATCGGCTGGAACGCAAGCCACGTGGCGGACTTACCAAACTGGCTCGTCGTGACGCTGACGACGCCCTCGCTCGACATCGCCCCAGTCGGTGGCCCGCGCTACGAGTTCTCGAAGGCGACCAGCCGGCAAGAGGTCCTCGACGTCTTCGACCGAAACGTGGCTGGCGCGCGGAAGGCGATCACGGAGGTAAAGGACGACGAGGTGCACAAACCGTGGAGCTTGTTGCAGGCCGGTAAGGAGATCTTCACCATGCCTCGCTCCGCCGTGGTCCGTGGGATGGTCATGAACCACCTGATCCACCACCGACGCAGCCTGTGCGTCTACCTCCGCCTGAATGACATCCCCGTCCCGGGTATGTACGGGCCGTCCGGAGACGAGTGAGTGGCGGGTCCGCGACAGATTGTTGCGGACGCCGGCGGCTGAGTGGAGAATCGGGCCATGCCGGATCTCCAGGCGCCGCTCGAACACCAGGTCACGAGCGTCGACACGTCAGCCGATCCTAGGGTCGGTGATACCGGACGATCGGGCTGCGGATCCATCGACCAGCAGGCGCAGGTCGCCCCATCAGCGTCCATCCACAGCGGGATCTCGATCATGAACAAGCGGATGTTCCTCAAGCTCTCGGGCGGGATCCTGGGCGGATCCTTCGCGAATCGGCTCCTCGGCGGGATGCCTAACGGTCCCCCATCGGGCACCAGGCTCACCAACTGGGCCGGCAACTATGCGTACAGCACCGATAACCTGCATCGCCTCGCGTCGGTCGAACAGGTCCGGGAGTTCGTCAAAGGGCACGAGTCCTTCAAGGTGCTCGGCACCCGTCACTGCTTCAACGGCATCGCGGACAGCGCCGACGCCCTCATCTCGCTCGAGCCGATGGACCGCGTGGTCGCGCTCGATTCCGGGGCGCGCACGGTGACCGTCGAGGCCGGGATGCGCTACGGACACTTGTGCCCCTATCTCCACGAGCGGGGGTTCGCGCTGCACAACCTTGCCTCCCTGCCCCACATCTCCATCGCCGGGGCCTGTGCCACGGCGACCCACGGCTCGGGCATCAGGAACGGGAACCTGGCGACGGCGGTCTCGGCCCTGGAGCTCGTCACGGCCGACGGGGACGTCCTGACGCTCTCCCGCGCGAGGGACGGAGACACCTTCCTCGGGGCCGTGGTGAACCTCGGGGCGCTGGGGGTGGTGACCAGGGTCACGCTGGACATCCAGCCGACCTTCGCGATGCGGCAGGACGTCTACGTGGATCTGCCCCTGGTCCAACTGGCGGACCATTTCGAGGGCATCATGTCGAGCGGTTACAGCGTCAGCCTGTTCACCGACTGGCAGGACAAGCGTATCAACGAGGTCTGGGTCAAGCGGCGCGTGGAAGAGGGGGAGGCCCCGGCCGCCCAGCCAGAGTTCTTCGGGGCACGCCTGGCGACCCGGAACCTCCACCCGATCGCCGAGCTCCCGGCGGAGAACTGCACCGAGCAGATGGGCGTGCCCGGCCCCTGGTACGAGCGGATGCCTCACTTCCGCATGGGGTTCACCCCCAGCAGCGGCAAGGAGTTGCAGTCGGAGTACTTCGTCCCCCGCAAGGACGCCGTCGAGGCCATTCTCGCCGTCGACCGGTTGCGGGACCGTGTGGGTCCCCACTTGCAGATCTCGGAGCTGCGCACGGTCGACGCGGACGGGCTGTGGATGAGCCCCTGCTACCGGCGCCCCAGCCTGGCAATCCACTTCACCTGGAAGCCGGAATGGGATGCCGTCCGCAAGCTGATGCCCGTGATCGAGAAGGAGCTGGCCCCTTACGAGGTCCGTCCGCATTGGGGGAAACTGTTCGCCATGGAGGGCGCGCGACTCCGATCCCGCTACGCGAAGCTGGCAGATTTCCGCGGCCTGCTCGCGGCGCACGATCCGCGCGGGAAGTTCCGGAATGCGTTCCTGGCCCGGACTCTCTACGGCTGACCTCTCGCCCTGTGCCCCCACGACCCGGATCGGAGTTCCGGGACATTTTGAGCGACGCCGAGCGCCCGGGTGAAGAGGGACGAGCGGCGGGGTGCTCTCACGACCCACCTGCCCACATGGGTGACATAGTCGTCTCCATGACGAGAATAATGCCGGCCTGGGTGCGGATCTCCGGCTCCTCGCCCGCCCACGGCCTCGCGACGGGCGTCCTCTTCGCCACGAGAAATACTCTCCGTGAGAATATCAGGTCACACTATCAAGCTGCAGCGGGACGCTTCCCGTTTCGCCTGACCGGTCGCTGGGCGAGCAGAACCCCGGCCTGTGGCTGATTCCCCGACGTGCCGCAAGGTCCCAGAGGCGGGACCGGGAACCCATAGGGAAGGAGAATCACGATCAACGATTTGCAGCAACTTCCACCTTGGCTTGGCGGGACGGCTTGTCCGGAGTCCGGACGTGTTTGCGCACGTTGGTCGGATCGACCGAAGCCATTCTCCCCGATTGACCCAGGTCACTTTCAAACGCCATTCTTGGGCCCTCAAGACCCAATCGCTTGTGCTATTGCGATTAACGTCTTCGTCCACTCACCAACCGAGTCCAAGAGAATTCAATAGACGTCCTGTCACCCCGACTTGATGAAACAGCAAGCCCTTCGGCCAGCAGGTCGAGCGACGAGGCCAAAGCGGCTGGTCTATGACAGAAGCCGCCTATCCGAACGGTGATCCCGGACGGCGGTCGTCGACGCCCTGAGCTAAAAGCAGGTCGTAAACTGACGAATACGACAACCGCCGACACAAGAATTTCGGCACGTGCCTCAGGAACGCAATCTTCCGACAGCACATAGATTGCCCAAGAAAGGAGGTTACTCTTGAGAACATGGTCGGGCAGGAACCCGCCATCGTGAACCTGCGAGACGAGGATCTCGCCGTCTGATCGGAAAGTCACGATTCTCGCCAACGGCGACACTCTCGATCGAATGGTTGCTTTTGCTCTGCAACTGGGAACGTGAGGAATTGCCATGCTTTCAACGAACTTCTTGAAACAAACCACCACGATTTCCGTGTTGGTGATCACTCTTCTGGTGCGCGTGGAAACGATCTTTGCTGATGCCCGCAATCAGATTGTCGTTTCACCAAACGGTCCGGCCGACGGCGGCGACTTCGGGCCCCGAACGCCCAATACCAAGACCTCGGGACTGCAAGAGGCGCTCGACGCTGCGAAGGCACAGGCCAAAGACATTTACCTCGCGGGTGGGAGCTGGACGGCCAACAAAACGACCCCTTTGGTCTATCACCTTCACGAGACGCTGCACGTCCCCTGGATGCAAGATTTCCGCCTCGACAGCGGCCACTGCGTCTTGAACTACACTCCTCGGACTGGTGACGCTGTCGTGTTCGACAGCCAGATGAGCTGTTACTACCGATTTGGTCTTATCGTCTCGAACTCCGGCGGCGCAGTGGTTCGCATGAAACCAGCCACTCCCGGCCCCGATCGATTCAGGGTCATCACGTCCACCGAATTCGTTTTCAATGCACTCGTCGGTGGGGGCGGGGCGTGGCCAGGAGGAGAGGCTTACAAGACCGAGCTCGACAAGTCGCGACGCTGGGTCGGAACCGGGCTATGGCTTGATGCACAAGAAGGAGCGATCGATGCGAACAAGATCACGGTCATCGAAACGGTCGGTTGCGGTGTCGGCCTGCAACTGACCGGAGCGGTCACGCGGAACACGATCGAGGAAACGAACATTCACCTTTGTCGCGACCACATCCACATTGGAAATGCCGATGACTCAATGCCGAGCGACAATCGGATCAGCGCGTTCATGGATAGCCAGGGAATTGACCCATCCTCAGGCGCGAGGATCTTCGGCTCGCACAATCTCCTGACGCTCAGCAGCCGTCCATTTGTGGGCGGTCTGGATATCCGTTTCGAGGAATCTGCCAGGCAGAACATTGTTATCCAGCAATCGCCATTTCAGGCGGTCGACGCCTCGCTGGATCGCACGAATCGCATTATCGCCGCTGCCGGCGCGGACAAAGGCGCGCTCGAGGTTCCCGTCCCTGCATCGGGAGAGGCTTGCTGCAATCAAACGTCCTCGCCGGTGGAGGTTCGGATACTCAGCCCCGGCCGAGTGAGCAAATGGTCCGAAATGACGGCAGACGGTCGTTCAACCGAATTCGAGGGTCAACTTTTCGCCGGACAATCTTTCATGCTGAATCCTGGAGACCGCATGCGCCTTGATTACACCTCGGCTCCGAGGTGGCGCTGGAAGGCCATTCACTGATGTCGACTCGATGCCGATCGGTGTCGAGACCTCTTTAAGATCCGGCCAGAAACTCAAAATGCGCGAATGGATCAAGCGGTAGCGCCAGGTCGCTGCGGCTGACTCCTCAACGAGCACTGTCCTCCATTCAGATTGCGACTTTGAAAACCAACGCAGGTACGCTTTTATGCCTAATCATCAAGAGATTGAGACGTTCCTGGCCTTCTACCACGCGAGTGTCAGAGATCTTACTCATGCGGCGAGGCAGCTGGTGGCTAGAGGATTACCAGAGGCCATAGAAACTCTCGATGAATCAGCAAAGCTGATCGGCTATAGTTACGGCCCAGGGTAGATCCCCTGCGTGAGCAACCCGTCCGGCGATGCCACGGAGGCTGTCCCGAAGATGATCAAGCCTCGCTCCTCGTTCCAGCCCCACGAGGTCGCCGATCACTACGACCATCTCGATCCGTTTTACCGTGAACTGTGGGGCGAGCATCTTCATCACGGCATCTGGCAAACGCGCCGTGATACCGTCGAGGAGGCGACTCGCCGACTCATCACCGAGGTGGCTGCCCGTGCAGGAGTCCACGCTGGTGATCAGATCTGCGACGTGGGCTGCGGTTATGGTGGAACCGCGCGCCTCCTGGCTCACGAATACGGTGCCCTGGTCACGGGGCTGACGGTTTCCCGGGCCCAATACGAGCATGCCATGGCCCTTGTACCGGAAGAGAGGAATCCTGTTTACATGCTGCGTGACTGGCTGGACAGCGCGCTCGAGCCCGCATCCTTTGACGCCGTCATCGCGATCGAAAGCTCCGAGCACATGGCGGACCTTGAACGCTTCTTTGCCGAGGTCGAAAGAGTCCTCAAACCATCCGGCCGGCTCGTGGTCTGTGCCTGGCAGACAAGGGAGGAACCCAGCTCGTGGGAACGGCGATTGCTCTTGGAACCGATCTGCAGCGAGGGCCGCCTGCGGGGAATGGGCTCAGCGACCGAGTACCAGCAGATTGCACGAGCTGCTGGCCTGGTTCCCATCCACTACCAAGACGTCAGTCGTCAGGTCAAGCGAACCTGGGCCGTCTGCACCGGGCGGGTTCTACGTGGGCTGGTGGGCAAGCCGGCGTACCGACAGTTCCTGCTCCACGGCCCAACCACCCACAAGATCTTCGCCTTGACCGTGCTGCGAATCTGGCTGACCTATGAACTGGGCAGCATGCGATACGGGATCATGACAGCCGTGAAACCAGGCCATCAACGCAACGAAGACAGGCTTGCACAGGCGGTGTAATCCCGATCCCGATCGTGCTGCAAAGAACCTCAATGGCGACGACGAAATGGATCACGAAACGGCGAAACCTGACGAGTGGGCAAAGGAGGTCGCCCGTCCGACCGGACTCTCAGGCAGAACCCTGCAGCTCTGCTCGCTCAATCACTCCCCGAACGCGTTCCACGGTCGAACCACGACCCGTTGCCGGATAACGAGCCGCGCCGCAGCCCGAGGTCAGGAGTCTTGCGCGCGTCGGTCACATCGACCGCGTTGTGACACCTGGCAGGAACATTGGCATCGAGTCTGAGTGAAGGACACCGACAACGGGCCATAGCCAGGGAGACCAAGTAAGCACAGTCCTGGTTATCGCAGGGCGACCGTGTATTGGGACCGTACAGGCTGATCTACGCCCGGAACCTGGCGAATCCCGATGAGATCTAGGATCTCTTGTCCAAAGTAAGTCCAGGCACCTCAATGAAACCAATAGACCACGTGGCCCTCGCGCGGTGGCCGGTTGAGCGTTGCTTGGAGGATGGGATGGATGAACTGGGATTCAGTCACTTCCCGGTTCGGAAGTACTACTCGATCACGAGGTTTCTCAGTATTACTCAGGTAAGCCGCCTGGTTCTAGCCCACCGCCGACAAGGCAAGGGAAAAACAGGGGAAATCTCGTTGCGCCCGGTTTAAGCCGGCGCCATTATACTGGCGGACATGCTGTCTCTTCCGAAGCAGCCGTGACTCGAACGATCGGAAAAGGCAACGAGTAATCTCAGAAAGACTCAGGGCCAGAACGCTCGCGCTCGAGGATCACGTACAAGACCAGTCTGTTGAGGCTCAACAGTCAAGGAGTTCGCTTGAAAGAACTCCCCTGCTTTATCACCGTGAATTAGTAAGCAGCGCTGTCACATAAATCTCAGGAGGATCACGCGATGCCGCGGGTATTGCTGTGCGGGGAGAGGCGCTGGCCCATGGGGCACTCTTCTCGGGGGTCCACTTGGTCGCGAGCTATCCGGGATCCCCTACCTCCGAGGTTGTGCAAGCGCTTATCGCAAGGGCCGATGGCGCACAACTCCGAGTTGAGTGGACCAGCAACGAACGAGTCGCTGTGGAGATTGCCATCGGGTCTTCGATTGCCGGCCGTCGAGCTTTCGCCTGCACCAAGAGCGTGGGAATGAACGTCATGATCGATCCGCTCATGGCGCTAAACCTGACTCCCGTTCGCGGCGGGCTGGTGATCCTTCTCGGCGACGACCCCGGGGGCTACGGATCGCAGAACGACCAGGATACCCGCGCGATCGTAACGCTGCTCGAGATGCCCCTGCTCGAGCCATCTAGCCCGGCGGAAGGCTTCGCCATGATATGCGACGCGTTCGATCTGTCCGAGCGTTTCCAGACGCCGGTGATCGTGCGCGAGACCCGAAGCTTCTCCCAGGTCGAAGGACTCCTGCACATTCCTGACGGGCCTCTGCCCCAGCAGCGCCTCGAATACGTGCGTGAGCCCTGGCGGTTTGTTCCAGTCCCACAGAACGTTGTCGCCAAGCATCGGGCACTCCATGACCGCCTGGCGGCGTGCGGCCGCTGGGCGGAAACCTCGCCCTATCTTGAGACGGTCGGAACAGGCGAGCTCGGTATCCTGTCAGCCGGGTTTGCCACCCGAAAGCTGAACGATGTTTTGGGAGAGACATTCGGCGACCAGTTCAGCCTATGCCGACTGGGTGTCCTCTATCCTTTGCCAGTGGCCGCCCTTGCTCGCTGGCTTGCCTCCTGTCGCGAAGTCATGGTCATCGAGGAAACGGAGCCTTTCATCGAGCAGAGTCTGCTTGCCATTGCCCACACTGCGTCGCCATCAACCCGCGTGCTGGGCAAGCTCACCGGGCACCTGCGAGCAGAAGGGGAGCTGTTCCGCTGGCAAATCGTAGATGCACTGCGATCTTGGCAACCGTCTCTCGCGATGGCGCGAGGCTACCGACGTGAGGATGAGGAGTTGGAACGCCCCTGCCGCGAGAGCTACTGCACTGGATGCCGGTACGACGAGGTGCTCGATGCGGTCGGTGAGACGGCTCGCGCTGCCGGACACCGACCGATCCTGGTTGGCGATCCGGGATGTCTGGTCACGGTGGCCGACCGGCTCGACGCCAAGTACGCCATCGGGTCTGCCATCGGCGTTGCGCATGGCCTGGCGGTCGGTGGCGCTGGAGATAGGGTCGTCGCCCTCTTCGGCGACTCGGCATTCTTTCATTCCGCGATCAGTGCACTCTGTCACGCGGTCGTCCGTCGCAGCCCGATTCTCATGATCGTGCTGGACAACCAGTCGACTAGGACCTCGGGAAAACAGCCGCATCCGGGAGTGGGGCGCGACGCTCTGGGGAACCCGGCGCCCAAATTGTCCATCGAGCGAATTGCCCGGGCCTGCGACGTTCCCTTCGTGCGCTCGGTCCGTCTGGAACGCCCAGCCACTGAGTTGCTCGCTGTCCTGCACGAGGCATGGGCGAAATCGGATCCCGGCATTGATCGTGGTCGAGATCTCTTCGGAAACGTCTGGCTGAAACAGACGCCTTCTGCACCGCTGCTCAGGAGCTCTCCCGCGGTCATCTAGCGGTCCCAGGGCAAGCTCAGCGTCGGCGGATTCACATAGCGGCGGACGCGTAGCGCCAGTGTGCCCGCGCACCCCGGTGCCAGGTGGACGCGAAAGACAGGTGATCGGACCGCAATCTCGCGGTCGCCGTATCTGACCAAGTCGCAGGTATGCTCGGCGTAAGCACCCGACTGGACGAGCACAGAGCGGCTCTGTGTCTGGTCCAGGTTCACGAGATGCAGCACAGTCGAGTCGGCCGAGAGTCTGTCAACCAGAGCGGCCACTGGCGGGGGCAGCCCTGCCCTCCGCGCTTCCGGGTCGAAATAGCGAACCCGGGAATGCAAGACCGTACCGCGATTGCCCGGTGGAAGACCACCCAGGACCAGGTGGATCAACGCATCGACAGTCGCCGGATTGTAGCCGAGGGGATCGTCCGCAAGCCGAGTGTCTGGGCTGGTCGTATCGTTTTTCATCCCTGCGACCTTCTCCCTCAATCGGCTGAATTCGGCCCGCAAGGCTCGTTCGGGGTAGTCCGGCGCTTGTCCCTCCAGGAACTCAAGCCAGCCTGTGCGAGGTGCGATTCGTCGGTCCTCCTCTCGCATGGACCAGTACCAGAGTTGATCAGTTCCGTCGCCGTAGGGCGAGGGATGGAAGTCGTACCAGCCCTGATCACCATACATGTGCGGATAGAGCTTTTTGTCGTCAACCAGCTTGACCTGGGCGTTGATGGTGGCGATCTGTTTCCGCCAGACGTCCAGGAAGCGATCGTCGCCAGTCAGCAAGTATGCGTTGCTGAACCCGATGAGGGCCAGGTGGATAGTGCTTCTCGCCACGGTCTGGCCAGTAACGGGGTGTTTGTAACCGAAATTCCAGCCGTAGACACCCGAGTACCACTTCCCCGGCTCTCCTCCGATCCTGCCATCGAGCCCCACCTTCGAGGGGATTACCCCACCATTGGCGATCGTTCGCAGCCGCCATGCTTCCACATACTCCAGGAGCCACCTCTTGTACTTCTCCTCGTGAGATAACATATAAGCATTTAATGAAAGTGTCGTTGCGCTCAGATTCGAGGGGTGATCGCCAACGATGTCATTGTATCCTTGGAAGTGTTCGAGCATCTGTTGATAGGTGTTCTCTCCGTGCCTGGGCCGGAAACGGTGTTCAACCTCGATGGGGTCTCCCGCCCAGTCAAGCCCCGAGGTTTGGCGCAACAGCGGACCGCGGCTACCGTTGAACAGACTCCGGATGATCTTGTGGGTGGGATCGTAGTTCGGGGCGCCCGGGTCCTCGTTCATGTAGAAGCCGGCATATCGTCGAACCCGGGCCTGAAAGTTCGGGGGGTTCGGATCTCCCAACCCCATGAGGTTGAACACGGTCAGTCCTTCCCCGTTGTGCAACCAATCGAACATTACGGGAAACTCCTTGAAGTACATCCCGTCCCGCGCCATGGGAACCTGGACGGTTCTTGCCTCGGTGTACTGACGGAGATGCCCCTCCCACCCTTTTGTGTAAAGCTGGCGGACCTTTTCGGATGCGCCAGGGCGTAGAGAATCGGCCAGTTGGTCAAGTTCTCGATCGCGTCGTCCGGTCCATCGTCGCCTCCCCAGCGCTCGACACACGCGAGACGACCTTGTTCGTCGAAGTACTTCGCGAAGAACAACTCGCATGCACTGGCATTGGCTTTGATTAGCTCACGCTCGAGCAAGGCCCACGACGGGGGTGGTGCCGGCGTGGCAACGTCAACTGTCACCATCTGTCCCGAAGCCGTCAGGGTGAACGCCGAAAGCAACACGAACCCTCCCCAGAATCGACTATTACACATTTCTTCGCTCCCACTCAGCAATGAACCGGAGATCTCTGGGAGATCGCGGACGGGAAGAAACCGATGGTCTCGTTCCAAGGTACGCCAGTGCTGGAGAATTGCCAGTCCTTGCAGCTGCACTTCTGACCCAACCTGGCTGCATGCCTCGAGGCGACGACCGCGGCAGACAAGCGAAGAGAAAGGATCCTCGGGTCCCTTCCGATCAGACTTCTCCGCCGTCCGTCTCGCCAAGAACCTGGCCCTGCAAAAGCTGGAATCGGCCGTGCGGAGGATGGTTCTCGACGAACACGCTGAGCCTTCGGCCCGAGCACAGGCTGTCCGGACGCTGAACTCGTTCCATCTGGACTCTCGAGGGGCAGCATCGATCCTGATTGTCGCCGATCCCGGGCTCCCAGTAGGGCTTCGCGAGGCGATCCTGGCCGACCCCGCTTCCCCATCGACCGGCGAGAAAATGTGGTCGCGAGGGTCTCCCGAGAGCTCCTGGCGAGGCTCCAGGTGTGCCAGGCAGAGTCGCTGTAGAGAAAGAGAGGTCGGTAGTCGATAATCCATTCACTTGCTTGTGTGAGACGACAACACTTTGATCTTGCATCGCTCAACTGAGGTGTAAGAGTCCGTCTTGTTGAGCGAAGCGAACTCGCCTACGCCTGAAGCGAGCAGATGCTTTGCTATCTGATTGTGCCTAGAAAAAACTCGCGCAGAGTGCTTCAGCAGCCAACCGGTGGCCCGGACGGCGTGTCCGGATACCAGACGCTGCGAGCGTCGGTTTCATCGACCGCGGAGTGAAACTATGTAGGAAGCCTCTGTCAGGCGAGTAACGTGGAACAGAGTCGTGGAGGTTTTGACGCACCCTGACTTGAGGAGGCACTTATGTTTTATGTCGGACTCGATATCCACAGCAAACGGACTTCCGTGTGCGTGCTCAGCGGGACAGGGCAAGTCGTCCGCCGCTGCCAGGTCCCCCAGAAGGCGGTTTATGCCCCTCGTTTCTCGGGCACCGTGAAGGCGGGAAAGTACGCCATCAACCCGACGACGAAGATTCACATCCTTACTTCGGTCAGATGTTGAGGACCGAAGGTGATTGTCTCGGCGAGCGTCCCTTTCAGCCCGAACAAAAGTTGGACTTCGACTGGGCGACTTGGCGTGCTACGCTCCGGGTGTGAGGTATCAGTAGTCTTCCTGGACCGGTCACCCACTTGCCACTCCCAATCTAGCGGCGACCTCGGGATCGTTGACCGGGTAGACTTCCTCTCTCGGTGTGATCAGTCGATCGTAGGGTGATTTTGAGTTCTCCCCCTCTTCCCGCACGAATTCACTAACATCCTCGATGCCCAGGAGCCATTCCATGGCGTACTTAGCCAGAACCTCGCCACGCAGTCCAAGCTGGATCGCACGCCGCTCGACGGGAGCCCCGGAGAGGTTGTGATCCGGGTCCCGCTGGAGGCGTACGTCCGATCTGCCGACCGCTGCCTTCCACGCCGATTCGCTTTCGTAGACCTCGGACACGAAAGTGGAGTGGACGGCCCGCCGCAAGATCTCGTCAAAGGCGGATCGTTTAAGGCGGACGGCAAGCACAACCTCCTGCCCCTCCTTGGAAGCCCAGTCGCTGCGGTACATCATCCAAAGGAAATTGGACTTGATCCAACTCATTCGGCTAAGGCTATAAAGGGACCGCCGAAAAAGCCATGTTGGGCAGCGAAGTGACCGATGGCGGGTGTTTGCTTGGTAGACGATCACCGATTCGTCGTCGAACTGGGACAGGATGTGACGACCGCTATTGGGCCAGCGTACAAGCTGGGTCCGATAGGGTTCGGTGAGGAGGTTCATACCCAAGTCTCCACGATGCATTGCGTTTCCAGATCGCACCGCTTTGCTTGTCACACAGGAGCACGTGACCGATGCCGCCAAAGTCCGGCCGACACCGATTGCTGTCTTCGGTTCGCTCTTGGAATCTTCCATGCTCCCTAATGCCCCGGCTGCTGATTCGCGCTCGCCGGCTCTTGGCCCTTACTCGTCAAGAAGGAAACCGGTAGTAGTGCGCATCCCGCCTTGGCTTCCACGAGCTTGAATGCTTCGGCGAACTCCACACCGCATTGTGCTCCCCGATGCCGGTGCATCCGTTCGTGGACCTGCCAGATCCCTTCTGGTCCCTGACTCTTATGCTCTTCGAGCGATCGTTTTTTCACGTCTCGAACCTGGGCGATATCGAGGAAAAGATCGGGAGTGAAGCCAATAGTCTGCTGGTCGGTCATCACCTCGAAGAAGTAGAGATTCCAGCCGCCCCGACGCTGGTAACACCTCCAGACCAGGGAACTGACAACGTGGTGGTTTGGGTGGGTGTCGAGCGGCCAGTGGGTCACCACAATGTCGGGCTTCTCCTCAGCAAGCCAGGTCGAGACCTGCTGCACGGTAGCCTCGTCGGCGATCAGTTTCTCGTGGGCATAAGGGAAGAACGTTGGTTTCGCACCGAGGACTTTGCAGGCAGCGGTGGCCTCCTCCTTTCGGACCTCGGCCTCCGGTCGCCCGAAAAAGCGGAGGTCACCCCGGAAAGTGGTGCCGTAGGCGCAGATCACCTCATGCCCCTGTCGGGTCAGAGTGGCAATGAGCCCGCCAGCCCCGGACTCCGGGTCGTCCGGATGACCGCCGAAGACGACGATCTTCAACTTCTTGATTGGCCCGCCCGGTTCGCCTGCGGTAGTCAAGAGCAAGCCGGGGGTTGCCAGGGCGATCGTTATGAGAACCAGCCAGAGAATGGGAATCTTCACGAGGATCACCTCCAGAACTGTCAAACCGTTAAGCGCCTCCGGTCCGTTTCGGAGCGTTTGCCCGGTCGCCTGCTAGGCGGATATTAGCAGATGTCATTGGGGAGACCGAACGGACGATCGGGCCACATAGCCTGGGCCCTGTCTGTCATCTGGCCCACGATTAGTCCTTGCTCTTGAGCATCATGAGGTGGTTCTTCCTCTCCCCACTCGGACCGTAAGAGTTCCACCCACCGCTCCACGTCCACGACTCGGTGCTCGATCCGCTTCGTCACGAATCGATGAATCCCTGGGACGAGAGAATCGCTGTTATGCAGCCATCCTATCGTGCTTCATCCCGAGCCGCCGAATCTGGTAGCACATGGCGGCCTTGACGATCGTTCTCATCGTCCCATTGCCAATCGACTATGCTTACCCGCCTCGGCCATTCTGAAAGGGGACAAGCTCGCTCGTCACGGTGTCGAAAAAGGCGCACCACCCGGCACAAACGGCGTGGACTGCCACAAGGTAACGACGGGCGGCATCCAGAAGGATTGGTCGATCCCTTGCCCATGGCTGGACACCCTCGAGGGTCGCCAGCAGCCAGCGATGGTAATGCCCGATAAAGATGAGCCGGTTTGGGACCGCTGCGAAGCTCCGAGCCGCCTGCTCTGGGGCCTCGGGCGGCCCCTCGAAGTACCACAGGTCCTCGATCTTCTCCGGGTCCAGCCACGGTTCGACGTGGGCGAAAAGGCAGCCATCGATTTCTAGTCGGGGACGTAGCTGGCCCATGAATGCCAGAACGGGCTCGCCATACCGCTGCCGGTCCTCCACTCTCGGGTTGTCACGGCAGAGGCCGAAGTCGTGGTTGCCCCAGACGCCGATCGCACCGGCTTCGGCGAGGAGATCAACGGTCTCTTTCAAATGGTGTCCCAGCTCGAACACGTCGCCGAGCAACACGAGCCGGTCGGACCTCTGCTCACTGAGGACATCAATCGCCCATCGCAGATGGCTCAAGTCCTCATGAACGTCTGCCAGGATTCCGATCCTCATTGGAACGTATCTCTCCGCCTCCACCGTTCATCGAGGCAACTCCGAGAGAAACGCCAAAAGTTCGCTGTGAAACGCCGCCGGATCGCTCATGTACGGAGCATGGCTACCGTTTGGGATGACGACCTTCCGACCGGTCTTCGCCGATCGGATCAGCAGGTCCGCCTGCGTCTGAGGGATGAGCGTGTCATTTTCACCCCAGACTGCCAGCACTGGCGAAGTAATCTGACCCAAGCGGCCCCTGTATTCCTTGATCGCCACCGGAGCTACAGCGACGAAGCCTGCGACCTTCTCAGGAGTCTCGGTTACCAGTGGCAGAGAGTACCGACCACTCATCGACGGTGAAACGACCACGGGACGGTCGATATGGCCGATCATCCCCCCTTGTTCTTTGCGGCGTGTGAGTAGCAATGGCATCACTTTGCTAAGCTTCGTTTCGGAATTCCACGTCCTCCGGACGTGGGCTCTCCCACACCTTCCCCCTCGGCATCAGACTGATCAGCCGTTGCGGCACGAGCGACTCGGTCGTGTCTTGCAAGCCGTCGTCGTGGGATCGAGGATGGAATCGATAGAGCACCGGGGCCGCTCCGATGAACTCACGACCGGGACACCTGGTAGTCGGGGTGGTCTCGATGATCGCGCAACCCGAGGAGGTGCGGCGATGCGGGCTCCACGACGGCATTTCCTGTTCGGTTCACTGGCGGTGATGGCCGGCAATGGATCTCCACGACCGAGTGCGGCCGCTAGTGAGACCATCATCCTGGGCTTCATGGGAGTCCGAGGTCGAGGTAACGACCTGATCAAGTATTTCGGCAAGCGTCCCGATGTCAAGATCGCTTATCTGGCCGATGTCGACGCCCGTATGCTTCCCAAACGGGCGGCCGCGGTCGAGTCAATGCGCGGGCAGCCCACCAAGACCGTGCAGGACTTCCGGCGCGTCCTGGACGACAAGAGCGTCGACGCCCTGGTGATCGCGACCCCCGACCACTGGCACGCCCTGGGCACGATCTGGGCCTGCCAGGCGGGCAAAGACGTCTACGTCGAGAAGCCTACCAGTCACAGCATCTGGGAGAGCCGCAAGATGGTCGAGGCGGCCCGCAAGCACGGCCGGGTCGTCCAGGTCGGTGCCCAGTGCCGCAGCGCCCCGTACGCGGCGGCGGCCCTGGATTACCTGCGATCGGGAAAGCTCGGCGAGGTCCACTTCGTCAAGGTCTTCAACAGCAAGCCTCGCTCGAGCATCGGCAAGCTGCCCGACACGTCAGTACCCGCGGGCGTCGATTACGACATGTGGCTCGGCCCGGCCCCCACGCGCCGTTCAACGAGAACCATTTCCACTACGCCTGGCACTGGTTCTGGAATTACTCCGGCGGTGACATCATCAACGACGGGATACACCAGCTCGACCTGGCCCGTTGGTGTATCGGCCGCGCCCACCCCAGAAGCGTCTCCTCCACGGGCGGAATCCACTTCTTCAAGGATGCTCAGGAGACGCCCGATACCCACGTCGTGACCTGGGATTATGACGGCCTGACGATGGCTTTCGAGCAGACCCTCTGGACGCCCTACCAGCAGAAGACGCCATTCAACCTTCGCGATCGCGACGTCCTGCCCAGGTGGCCCTTCAGCGGCACGCGCGTTGAGATCTACGGCAGCAAGCAATGGATGATGCTGGGCCGGCACGGCGATGGCTGGGAGGTCTTCGACGGCGACTTCAAGTCGGCGGCGCCACCACTTCGGCAGGCAGTCCAACGATGAGCACGTCGCCAACTTCCTGGACTGCATCCGCAGCCGCAAGAGGCCCAACGCCGATATCGAGGAGTTGCACTATTCGACGTTGCTGTGCCACTACGGCAACATCGCCTACAGGCTGGGCCGCAAGCTGAAGATCGATCGGGAGACCGACGGGTTTTCGAACGACGAGGAGGCGAACGGGCTGGTCAAGCGAACTTACCGCAAGCCGTGGGTCGTGCCGGAGATCGTGTGAACCGACGATCGAGGGGAGAGGAGGCGGTGAGACCGGCAGGCCCGCCCTGGCAAAGCCGTAGGGCACCGAGACGGCCGGCTGGCAGGTTAGATTGAGCGGCAAGGCCCGCTAGAGAAAACCGCGAACAGCGGCCGGAACCAAAGAATCGAGGGCAGAGGACCTCGACCCCGGGACCCATGAGGTATGCTGAGAGCCGGAGCCACAAGTTCCGATGCAGGCCGGCCCGGCTGGCAGCGCCCACGAATCACGCAACGGCGAGTCCCACCACGATCCAGACGACGGTCGTCGGCAGCTATCCGGTCCCCGGCTGGTTGCGCATCTACAACAGCCGCGAAAGCCTCCGCGACGCGATGCTGGTCGTGCTCAAGACCCAGGAACTCGCCGGCATCGACCTGGTCGCCGACGGGGAGCTCTATCGCTGGGACATCAACCACCCCGAGACCAACGGGATGATCGATTACTTCGTCCGTCCGCTCCAGGGCGTCCAGGTCGAGCTGACCTTCGATCAGCTCCGGGCCTGGAGGCAGAAGACCGGCATGGCGTACCGGTCCCAGCCTGCTGGGATCGTCACCAGCCCGCTCGGACAAGGGCAGCTCAACCTGGCCCGAGATTACGCGCTCTACCGTGACATGACGCAGAAGCCCAAGAAGTTCACCGTCACCAGCCCCTACATGCTGGCGAAGGTCCTGGACGACGCCCATTACGGGAGCCTCGGGGCCCTCGTCATGGCATTGGCCGACCTGCTCAAGGCACAACTCGCGGAGATCGACGCCGCGGTGGTCCAGGTCGATGAGGCCAACGTGACAGGGCACCCCGACGACGGCCCGATTGCGGCGGCGGGGATCAACCGAGTGTTCGAGGGGGCCGCTAGCGGGCGGAGGGCGGTTCACCTCTGCTTCGGCAACTACGGCGGCCAGACGATCCAGAGAGGAACCTACGCGAAACTCATCGCATTCCTCAACGCGCTGGAAGCAGACCATGTCGTCCTGGAGATGGCCCGCCGGCCCGAGGCCGAACTGGAGATGCTCCGCGAGGTCAAGCCGCAGCTTAAACTCGGGATCGGAGTGATCGACATCAAGGACAACGAAGTCGAGACGCCCGACCAGGTGGCACGGCGGATCGAGCGTGCGGCTCGCTGTCTGGGTCTGGAACGGATCGTGTTCGTCCACCCCGACTGCGGGCTCTGGATGCTACCGCGGAACGTCGCCGACGCCAAGATGCGGGCCCTCGTCGCCGGCCGCGACCTGTTCGGCCACGGTGGAGCGGCCTGATGGTGATCGCGAGCGGTAAACCGTCGCAACCCAGATTCTCTCCGGATAGGCTTGGTGCCAAGGCTTTCTTGTGCGGACTGGCTCACGATGCCGAGCGTGGAGCCGGTCGGTATCCGGTTTGGCATGGGCTCGGAACGGGGCGGCGCCATGGGGTCGGAGAACCGTCGACAATTCCTCGCCAGCGCGGGACTTGGCCTGGGTCTGGGATGGAGTGCGGCTAGGGCGCATGGAGGACAGGGCTCGCCAGTTGCGCTCGCGGAGACCGGTGCCGTGGCTCAGGATCTGGGACAAAGGCCCCCCCGGCCGCCGGCCGGGTCCGCGTGCTCAACCCCCGCGATCGAGTGCCATTCAGCCTGATCATTGATGATTCGACCTGTCTCGTAAACCTGGCTCACCTCTGCATGCCTCAGTTCCAGGAGGTCTTCCCCGATGAGTATCGCCAGCCTTGGAAGACCCTGCCGCGGGAGATCCCAGACGACTTCGTGCGGAAGTTCGCCTCCTGGTGTCACGAGCGCAGGATCAAGGGAAAGTACAGCCTCATTCCTTATCCGGCGTATGTCGGCTGGCTCGATCGCGACTTGCCTGGCTGGTCGAGACAGGAGCTCGAGGCCAGCCTGGACCTGGTCAGGACGATGGTAATGCCCGACTGGGACCTCCATCCCGAGATCGTCAGCCACACCTGGGTCGTCGACGCCAAGACAGGCCGTCCTCACCCTAAACGGACGGCGGACTACATGGAGAATTGGGGCTGGAGCGTGGATAAGTCGGCTGACCAGCTTGGAGATTATCTGACCTATGCACTCCGGATCCTCCAGAACGTGGGCGTGAGATGCACGGGGATCACGACCCCGGGTGGGTTCGGCATACGTGCCCTGCCCGAATTGGCCCAAGCGACGCTCCAGTCGTGTCGAGACGTCTTTCGGGTTGAGATACCGCATTACTAGCGGCACGCGTTCACGGACGCGCGGAGTGTGGCCCCACGTGTCGAGTATGCGTCGGGGACTCGACGGGCCGGACCCCCGATGTGTCGTTTCGATCATCGCATGCACGGGAGACTGGTTTGGAGGCTGGGATGGTCTGACACCTGGTTCGGCCGACCGGTTCATCACCGCCGATTTCAAAGGTGGGCGGCTGCCGGAGGTCATCGCCCGGGGAGAACCGGCAATCATGGCTTGCCACTGGCCCGGGATCTACTTCAATGGCCAGGAGGTCGGGTTTAAGATCTTCCAGGAAGTCGTGCGGCGGCTGCACGCCGCGTATGACAACCTGATCTGGATGAAGCTGAGCGCCATCGCTCGCTACTGGGCCGCACGCGAGTTATCCCGCATCGAACGGACCGGGCGAAGCCATCTCGACCTGAGGGCCCCCTTCGCTTGTCCTGGCTTCACGGTCAGAATCAACCGGCCGGAGTTCTCGGGTACTGGTCCGGACAAGGAATTCCCACCGGCGAATCTCCACCTCTCGACCGAGGGAAAGACCGTCGCCCTCGCCCTCGTGGCGAAGCAGTATCAACTCGATACGGGAACCTTCTCTCAACAGGGTAAGGACGTGATCGTCTGCTTCGACCTGCCTCGGGGTGCATCGCGGCTGGTCCTGGAGTGAGCAGCCGTTGCGAACAACACCTGGAAACGATCCCCGGCTTGCTTAGCCGAGACGTGGTCGCATCGAAGATGTCTGATATTGATATGCATGTGAACGTCGTGGCGAGAGGACGCCCTCCCGGTCCGGTTTTCTGGGGATCGACTGGGGCATCGAGAATGACCGCCTTTGGTCCCGGATCGCACGGGCGCTGAGCATATTAGGTCCGCCTTCTCGCTGCATTGAACCTCAGCTGCGCTTGTGGATTTCGATGCCGTCAATTACCGAAATTACGCTCATATGCGAAATGACACCGACCTCGACCCACTCCGCCTCCGCGTCGACTTTCAGCAGCTCATGCTGGATCCAACTTTCCGGCCGACCCGTTTGTCCGCCCGAGGTAATTGGCGCGGTCGATGCCGGGTATGGCAACAATTCGCGACAAACTAGGATATTGTCCCTTGCTTTCCTTCCGTCAAGGTAGTGGAGACGCGTTCGCCAGGCTCCAGATCCGAGGCGAACGAGACGGTTCGTGCGTTGCATCAGCCCGCGGAACTTTGCGTACCTTTGTTGGGTTCTACCCTACTGTGGCTGGACTATCACGCTGACTGTACCATGACGATGACCCCCGGTTGGTCCGGTCCCTGGGCGCACCTCACCGATTGACTTCAAGGACCGGAGGGCGTCACGCAGCGGGAATTTCCATCACTTGCAGGAGGGCAGATGTCACACGACGAGTTCTTTTCCATCGACACCTCGGCGCAGCCTTGGGACGAACGATACAACTCGAAGCTCGGTAAAGTAATCTTCGCAAGGATCTGTACACCGACTCGGAGACCGGGGCGGAAATCCGGCTCGTTCGCTATCCTGCGGGGCTGGTGAACCCCGCCCATACTCACCCCTGCGGACATGGTCTGTATGTCCTCGATGGCGACCTGGTGACGCACAAGGGGACGTTCGGCCCGGGGACCTTCGTCTGGTTCCCGGAGGGCGAGGTCATGGAACATGGCGCCGGACCCGAGGCCGACGTCACGGTGCTCTTCATCACGAACAAGCCCTTTCGGATCGATTACGTGGAGTGAGGGCCCGGGTCGCGTGGCCGGGCGCCAGCGGACAAGCCGCACACGGATCATCATAAGCATCAAGAACTAATGAAGATTGAATTTATGAGTGATTGGGATTACCCATCAATGATGTCACGGCGCGGTTTCCTGGCGAAGGGAGCAGTCGCCGCGGGGGCATTCGGCCTCAGCCGGAGCGGTCCCGATGCGGCTGAGGCCGGTGAGATGAGCCGCTTCCCGCTCATCGGCTTCTCGAAGCCGTTCCAGAAGCTTGGTGCCGAGCAGACCGCCGAGCTGGTGGCCACCGTCGGATGGGACGGCATCGAATGTCCCGTGCGGGCCAAGGGGCAGGTCGAGCCGGAGCGCCCGCCGGAGGAATTGCCGAAGCTCGCCGAGGCCCTGCGGTGCCGGCAGCGTGACGTCCATCTCGTCGCCACCGACATCACGTCGCTCAAGACGCCGCACGCCGAGACTGTCATGCGCACGCATGGCCAGGCTCGGGATCAAGCGACTGCGGCTGGGATTCTTCACTTATCCGCCGGACGGGCCACCGACGGAGCGGCTGAAGGAGATCGCGCGAGCGCTCAAGGACATCGCCGATGCATGCCGCGACCTCGGCTTGCAGGCTGGCTTTCAGAATCATTCCGGGGCCAATTATGTCGGGCGCCGGTCTGGGACGTCTATTCGATGATCAGATCACTGGACCCGCGGCACATCGGGTTCTGTTTCGACATCGGCCACGCCACGGTCGAAGGTGGTCTCTCGTGGCCGGTCGAGGCGAGGCTGGCCGAGCCGTTCTATACCGCGGTAATCGTGAAGGACTTCCTCTGGAAAAAGGTGGCGGGCGGCTGGAAGGACACCTGGTGCCCGCTCGGCCAAGGCATGGTGAACCGTGCGTTCGTCGATCGGCTCAAGAAGACCGCCTACCGAGGCCCGATCTGCCAGCACCACGAATACGACCTGGGCGATGCCCGGCAGATGACCGCCCACCTGCAACATGACCTGCAAGTGTTGAAGGAGTGGCTCGCTTGAGGCTTTTTGATGACGGCTGCACATCACATTCTGCGCTTGGAGGTCCTGAGGATGGCCGCGATCCGCTTTGCGCTACCCGACACACCGTCAGGAGGAAAGGTCAGAGCGGGCCGAAGAGATTAAAGGATATGGCAACGATTCGAGGCGCCTCGTTGCTCTCTCGGATCAAGAACCGTGGATTTGGGTCTTTAAGCGCCCCTTTTGTCATGTCGCTCTGCTGGACAGCCCGTTGCCGGGGGGTTAGCCTGATGAAGGCGGGATTCCGTTCCGGGATCCCTGCCGTCCCGCCTCAATCTGGAGGATCAATCGATGGCCGACTCCGGTTCAAAGTCGATGCGCCGTCGCGAGTTTATACAGACAGGCGCTGCCGCGACAGTTGCGAGCACAGCCCTGACGCAAGCAGTGTCCGTGGCTCAGGACAACACACCGGGGGCCCGTAAGCCGCTTGAGGTCCCCAAGCGTGTGCTGGGCAAGACACGGGTGAAGTGACGATCCTCAACGGGGGAACCGCGCGCCCCCGGCTCCCTCGACCGGTTGCTGCGGTTCGAGTACAGCCGTGGCGTCCGCTTCTTCGATACGGCCGCCTCCTATGGAACCGAGGAGGCATTCAAAAAATGGTTCGCGGCCATGCCGGAGGTTCGTCCCCAGATCTTCCTGGCCACCAAGGATGGCGTCTCGCGGCCCCGCGACATGATCAAACGAATCGATCTTCGGCTCGAGGCGCTGGGGACCGATTACATGGACCTGCTATACTTTCATGCTCTGTCAGGAAAAGCGGTCGACTACGGGCTGACTGGCAACGAGATGGACTGGCCCAAGAGCCAGGAGATGAAAGAGGCGATCACCGCCATCAAGAAAACCGGCAAGGTGCGGTTCGTCGGGTTCGCGACCCATGACCAGCGCCGGGCCGAGCAACTCGAGATCGCCGCCCTTGGGGGCTTGATGGACGTGATCATGATCGCCATGAATCCGTGGTTGGAGAAGGATTCTCGACTCAATCGGGCCCTCGATGCCTGTCACAAGAAGAACATCGGCCTGGTGGCCATGAAGCTGGTGGCCGGCAACCTGTCGAAGCGGGTGCGGTTCGGCGCCCCGACGCTCCAGCAGCGGGGGCTGAATCCTCATCAGGGGGTTTTGCAGGCGATCTGGTCCGATGAGAGGATCACCTCCGCCTGTGTGGCGATGTTCAACACCGATCAGGTCAATGAGAACACCGATGCCGCCCGGCGCTTTCAACCCATGAATGAGACCGAAATCCAAGAGTTGCGTCTCGCCCTCCTGGATGCCGGTCCGATCATGTGCGCGGCCTGCGACGGCCGGTGCGGCCGCGCCGCGGGAACCGACGCGCGCCTCGGCGATCTGACCCGATTCCTGACCTACCACGAGCATCATGGCGCCCGCCGATGGGCCCGCGAAGCCTATGCCCGGCTCACGGAGGAAGAGCGAAACTGGCACGGAGCCGACCTCGACGCCGCCCGCGCCGCTTGCCCGACCAAGCTCAACTTCGCCCAGCTCCTGCCGGAGGTCGATCGCCTGCTCGGTTGAACCGTCGGACCGAACCTCGCCACTCTCCGGTACCCTCAACTCGAATCGTCCCCGTGAACGGGGACGTTACGCTCGATGATTCGTCGATGACTCGCTCGTCACTCACCGCCGCCGCAATCGTCTGGCTCAGGGAGTAACGTCAGTAGAGATCTGACCGCGAGGTATGTCTTATGAGTGTCACCCAGGACGAAAAGGCAGCGCGCTTCTTTCGCCCTTCACGACGGCCCCGGTACCTTCCTGATTCCGAATCCATGGGATGTTGGCTCCGCACGCATTCTCGCCGGCCTTGGCTTCCAGGCATTGGCAACATCGAGCGCTGCCTCCGCATCTGCTCTGGGTCGAACAGATGGCGGGCTGACGCGAGATGAGGCGCTGTTGCACGCGCGCTTGATTGTCGAGGCGACGGACTTGCCCGTCTCCGCGGACTTGGAAAAGGGGTTCGGCGACGCGCCAGAAGTCGTGGCGGAAACGATTCAGCTTGCGGCGGGTGTGGGACACCTACACCGGCGACACGGCGAGTTCCGACGCGGATCAACTGGGGCGACGGCACCACATCGAACGGCACGGTCGTCACCAATGGCCGCGGCGGATTCCTCGTCAATGGGACATACATCTACGCCGTGCAGGCGAATTACTCGGTCGGCGCCACCGTGACTCGCACCGGCGGGCAGACGACGTCCTCCGAGGGCACCGCCTCCGTGGTCGACGCCCCGCTGGATGTGCACGGATTCGACCCCTTCCCACTGACCGTGGGCGAGACGCAGACGGCGTTGGTCGGCTGGTTCACCGACCGCAACCCGAGCGCCAAGGCGACCGACTTCAAGGTCACGATCAACTGGGGCGACGGGACCAGCTCCTCGGGCCGCCTGGTCCCGCAGAGTTCCGGCTGGTTCGACGTGTACGGGGACCACCTCTACACCAAGATCGGGACCTACAACGTCCAGTTCGCGATCCACGATGTCGGCGACAGCAGTGGTTCCGCCAGCAGCACGCTGACCGTGGAAGACGCCATCTGGGTCGCATCCTCGGATCTCCTGTTCGAGACCCAGGGCCAGACATTCACGGCGACCGTCGCCATGTTCTCCTACGGCAACCCCACCGCCACGGCCGGCATCTTCACTGCCGCGATCAACTGGGGCGACGGGGCGACCACGGCCGGCACGATCCAGCCCAATGGCTACGGCGGCTTCAACGTTGTCGGCGATCACACCTATTCCCGAGCCGGGACCTATACGGTCCATGTCGGGCTCAAGGACATCTACGGCAGCTCCATCGCCGTCGACGCCACGGCCTACGTTTCCGCCGCCGTGCAGGCGACGACCGCGACCAGGGGCCGGGGATTGATAGGAGCGGTCGCCTCCCCGACGACCAGCGATGCGTTCGCGATCGATTCGCTCGGCCCGCCGGACCCGATACGGGTCCTGGACGAGGCCCTGGCGAGCCTCGGAGGTGCGTCCAGACCGCGTCCCCGGAGGGCGACAATGTGAGCATCGTACCGGGACGGCGACCAGAACGGGCCAGCATCTGCCCGGGGTCGAGCCCCGTCCCATCGCGGGTTCGCCGCGCCGTGGCCCCGGCCCGAGGCGCCGCCGCCTCGTAACCTGGCGCCCGGCCGAACGCACTGGCGAGGGGCGCCTGGTCCCAGACTCTCACCGTCCGAACCTCGTCGCACGGGGCGAGGCACGGTGTGATCTAACGCAAGCTCCGTCGTGGTACGACAGCGAGTCGGGGAGTCGGTTCGTGGAGATTATGCTCTCGGCGTTGGCGACGTGCCATCAGCAGGGCATCAACGTGCTGGACGATCTCACCCTTTGCTGCCGGGCCTGCCTCGCAGGGGGCCCGGTCCATTTGCTCATCCCTACGTCTACCACCGCCCAAGTCGCGTAGTCGAGCATTGAACACTCAAAAGAAATCTCCAAGCTTGAGCCCAGGACGACCTCGGTCAGAATAGAAGGGGCATCGAATCGAAGATGGGTCCGAGGGCAGAAACCATCATATCGTAAGCGCCCACTTTGGAGCGATCGAATGGATGACCCGACGAGACGGATCAAGGGCCTGGGTGAGATAGCCCTGCGGGTGGCCGACCTGGACGCCATGCAGCGGTTCTATGAGGCGGTCGTCGGCCTGGAGGTGATGCGTCGAGCCGACGACGCCGTGTTCATCAAGATCGCTCGGGGTTTCGGGGGTCACACCCAGGTCCTGGCCCTCTTCAACCGCTCCGGTCAGGCGGGCTACCGGGGCCTGAACCGTGTGCGGACGACGGTGGACCACCTGGCGATCGAGATCGACAAGACCGACTACGAGGTGGAGAAGGCGAGGCTGAAGGGGCTGGGCGTTGAGGTCACGACCGCCGAGCAGGCCTGGGTCCGCTGGCGTTCGCTTTACGTGGACGACCCCGAGGGGAACAGGGTCGAGTGGGTCTGTTACGATGAGACGGTCGGCTGAACGGGCGCCTCCCAACCGACAGTCGCGTTGCGCTTCGGTCGATCAGACCGAAGCGCGCAAGACCCGCAGGGCCACTTTGCGGGCCAAGGTCCGCAGGGGCTGCGGCATCGCCACCGACTCGCCGAGGTCGTGGTTCCCGTGCAACCCCGTCACCTTCGCCAATCACGGCAGCCTCTTCATTGATGGCGGCCAGAAAAGGTCCTTCCCCGGGCCGCCCATGATGCGCCGGTGGGAAGGCCGGCCAACGAGGGAAGATCGATTTTGGCACTCAGAGGCTATCCGGTAATCCCCAGATTTCGTAAGCTGTTTTCAGCACAGGAAGTCCGCCCATTTCCCCAACGCAAGGATGCACACCGATGCGTAAGGCTTATCCCTCGGACTTGACCGACGAGCAATGGGAAATCATCCGACCGCTTATCCCTGTTAACCAGGTGGGTCGACCCCGCGAGGTCGAGACGCGGGAGGCGCTCAACACGATCTTTTATCTCAACCGCTCCGGTTGCCAGTGGGACATGCTGCCGCACGACCTCTTGGCCAAGAGCACTGCCTATGACTACTTCGCCCAGTGGCGGGACGACGGTACCTGGCAGAAGATCCTCGATGCCTTGCGGCGGAGGGTGCGGACGGAGGCGGGGCGGCAGCCATCCCCCAGCGCCGGTTGCATTGACAGCCAGACGGTCAAGGGGACCGAGGTCGGGGGCGAGGGAGGTTATGACGGCGGTAAGAAGATCACCGGGAGGAAGCGACATATCATCGTGGATACCTTGGGGTTGCTCCTGGTGGTTGCGGTCACAGCGGCATCGGCGGATGACGGGACGGCTTCGCCGGAAGTCTTGGGGCAGATGACTGCGGAGCACTGTGCGCATCTGGAGAGGCTGTGGGGCGATCAGAAGTACCGCAACAACTCCCTGGACGACTGGCTGGAGAGGACCAAGGCGACGTACTCGGTCGATGTCGTAGCGCGACCTGCTGGGTCGGTGGGATACGTGAAGTTGGCCTGGCGCTGGGTGGTAGAGCGTACGCTCGCCTGGATTGGACGGTACCGCAGGCACAGCCGAGACTACGAGCGCTTCACACACTCCAGCGAGGCGATGATCAAAGTGAGTTCGATTCATCGTATGCTTAGATATTTGAAACCTAGCAGTTCTACCCGCCCGGCCCCTTTCAAGTACCGTGAATCACGGGAAATAGTTCCCGGATAGCCTCTGAGTGAGAAACAAGGCAAAGAGCGATACGTTCAGTTGGCAGACCGGGCGGTCAGGGAAATCAAATCCTACCTGGACCATCCGACCCAGGACTGCAAGAAACAAATCCGGTCTCTGCTCTTGGAGATCGAGGCTGAGCAGAACGAGTATGTGTCCATCAAATGGAGTGCAGTGCGGAACATCAAGAGTTGGGACTTGCTGATCGTTGAGAATACCCTGCGGGCCATCCTGAATCGGGATGAAGCTCCACGTTGGCTCTATCAGGCAGCACGAGACTACGTAGGTGGCTCCATTGAATTCGAGAAGAAATCAATCCCACAGATCGAGGACATCGCTCGATTCTGGCGACAGTGTTTCACCGTCAAGAAGTGAGAGGGATACTGGACTTAGGGACTTCGATAACCAAGGACAAGAATGATGATCACCTTCGCTGATTGGTTACCACCGGCAACTGTCGGCTTGACCTTCACGATCCTCGGAAGCATCAAGCTCTGGGGATTGAAGCGGGGCATTGTCGGGGGCGCGAACAAACCCTTCGCTCAACGGCTGTGCGGCACCTGACCCACCTGGGAGAGCCGCAGTTTGCGGCTGGGCTTTCCACTTCTCTTCCTTGGCATCGGGCTGATCTACCTCGGCTGGCTGGGATGGATGCTCTTCTCAGCCAAGTGACCTTCGATTAAATCCACACATATTTAATTGTACAGATGGCCTATCAGTGCTCTTCCGCACTCCTGCCTGGTAGATTTATCCTCCAGATCGAGAGACGCTTGTGGAGGTGTAAAGAGCCTCGTGAGCCAACTATGAACCAGGAGCGACACCATAAATGACGACAGTCTTGAATCGGTGGAGGTGATGGGTCAATGACGCTGTTCCTCAGTGAGTTAAGCGTTGGCATCCCCTGCCCAAGGCGATGGCTCACAGAAAAGGAAAACGCCGAGTCGAAAACCCCGGCGTGGATGGAATCAAGTTGCGGAATCGAAAGCGGTCACCGTCCGATGGCGGTCGCATATAGCAACCTTCTCGCCCGCCTCAACGCATCCTCGATCTCAGTAAGGTCACCAACCGCCATCATCTTGAAGATCAGCCGATCGATGTCGGCTTCGAGTTCATTCATCGCCAGAGAACGGTTGCTCTTCCTGCCTCGTGGTTGGCCGTTGAGCACAGCCGTGGGCTCCTTACGGGGTCTTCCGAGTTTCTTGCCAGAGGGGATTGCCTTCCCTTTCGTAGTTATCCTAATCTTCTTGGTCTTCCCACGAAGGTTACCTGTCAGTCCCAACGATGCTCTCATCTTGTCCACGAGGGTGCGGCTGATCGACCCCGCAAATCCGGCTGCTGTCCACGCCTCGTTCACGTCATTGAAGTTGACTTTGGGATGGTCATTCAGAAACTCCTTGGCGAACATGGTCTTGCCAGGCGTGGCTGTTACTGTCTTGGGCTTCTTGGAGGCTGCCGTCTTCCCCTTGGTGGCTGCCTTCGGCTTCGACATTGCTCGCAGATTACCGCTCAGTCCCAACTGCGATCTCACCTTCTGGATGAGAGTGGCACCGATCGACCCGTCGTTCCCGGCTTTCGTCCACGCCTCGTTCACTGCTTGGACGTTGCCCTGTGGATGGTCGCCGAGGAACTGCTTTGCAAACGTTGTCTTGCCCTGATCCCTGGTCCCTGTTGCCATGCTGTGGTCTCCTGGATGGATTGGAAGGCGTTTAGCCTCAACTGGAGGGAAGCATAGACTACATGGTGTACAAGATTCACACTAACCTCAAGATGGAGTGGGACAATCGCTTGGGGGACTACTTCAAATGAGCTGTATTCTACCGATTGTGCAGAATGAATTCTCAGATGGGGAGAGTGAGAATATTGGAACGAGGAGGCAGAGTGGAACCGCTGGCTCTTCCCGATCCGGTCGATGCTTCTCCCTCGTCCTATCCACCCAATGGGCTTCCACGGAAGCCCCTTTCTTCTCGACCCTGAAAGCGTCCCGAGGGTCGTCTGCCATTCGTTTCGGAGTTCGATCGTGGGTAAGAAGCTGTATGTGGGCAACCTGACTTACAACGTCAACGAGTCCGACCTGGAGGCGTTGTTCACGCCGTTCGGGACGGTCCAGAGCGCCCAGGTCATCGTAGACCGGGATACGAACCGCTCGAAGGGGTTTGGGTTCGTGGAGATGGGCTCCGACGGCGAGGCGCAGGCGGCGATCCAGGGTCTCGACGGTCGTGACCACGACGGTCGGAACCTGACGGTCAACGAAGCCAAGCCACGGGAGGAGCGTGGTGGCGGTGGTCGCAGTGGTGGCGGCGGCTACGGTGGTGGTCGTGGCGGCGGTGGTGGTGGCTACGGCGGCGGTGGCGGTCGGCGTTATTGAACGTTCGATTCTTCCGCATGGTCAAGGAGCCTCGCAACGGGGCTTCTTAATCGACCTGCCCTTGACCGCAAGCTTTTAACAGGAGAAGTCCTGTTGTTTTTTCTTGCACATCATGAGTAGCAACGATGTTTCCCAAGTATCGCCACGCCCCATCTTTGATCCTGGGCGGAAACGCTGCCCGATAGTGACAACCCACAACTCGATGAAGAGGTACACCCGGCGATCCAGAAGCGGAGAAGCCAGGTATCTTCCGTGTAACTTTTCCTGTCTGGGTGTAGGTTCAGCCGGTTATCTTGGGATTCCCCGCACTCGGATCATTTCCGTGCGTGTTTGGTATGCTGGCTTCGGAAAACACTGGGTTGATCCGCTCCAATAGGTCGAACACTTGCACCCGCAAGACTTTCGCCTCTCCCAGAGTGAGGTCCGCTGAGCAAAGCCGATCCAGCAACCCACGAAGGGTCTCGATCTGGGCGGCTCGCTGCTCGTCGGGGGTTACCATGAACAGAACCATCCTGATTCTCGATCAGCGGAGGGTTCGCCTCAACGAACTCCGAGAAATGTAAGTCTGGGAAATTATGCGTAGAATTGCTCCAAGGCTTCCCTGATCGAGAGCTTCCTCGTCGTTGCTGACGCTTTTGGGTTTGCGATATGGCAATGTGACCAAAGTACCCGACCGCTCTCAATTGAGAAGTAGGCAGACCCCGGCAAACGCACCTCTTCATCGTTATTCACCAGGTCTGCTTTCAGGACGCTGATTCGCGCCGACCCGTTTCGTCCCCACCGCCAGTTCATCGATCCAGGGCGTCTGATCATGAGGGAGCCGATGAAAACTACGACCGTGGGCGAGCCGACGAGCAACTGGTCCGGGGCTAATCGTCTTCCCCCGAGAGCCACTCTCTGGCACGTTTCACCAAGAGCATATCGGCAGCGGAACGGCGAAGATCATCTGGTCACGATCGACTGAAAACGTGAGACGCCCGATGTACCTTACAGCCGGTCTTGCGCTCCCGTGCCGAAGGGGTTCTCCTCAGCCTTGAGACGGTATCCCATGCAGGGCGGGATGGACGTGCCTCCGTCATGCTCCCGGAAGCCCTGACACCGGTCGTAGAATCCTTTGACGACCTCGGGCGTGAAGATCGCCGGGGCGAGGAACCCCTTCTTCCCGTCCAGCATCAGATGAAAGTGCACGTGGCAGCCGTTCACCTTCGGCGGGGTATAGAGGTAGGCGATCACGTCCCTCTTCCGAACCCGCTGTCCATCGTGGACCAGAATGAACCTCTTGTAGAATCCCTCGGATGGTTCAGGAGCCATTGGCTCGATGGAATAGCTGAACCAGAAAGTGGCACCCGAGCGATCGTGGGCAATCGCTAAGTCGAACCCGTAACGGTCGTTCCCACCACTTAGGGGGAAGTGGGTCGTCAGTCAGGGCCAGCGCTCACTAAACCGCTGCTCCAGCAAGGACTTTCAGCATGTAGTTCTCGTTCCAACCACAACTGCGACGTTTCATGACGAGACTCGTGCGGTCTGGATACTGCTTCAGGAGTGACAAGGTGAACCGATTGAGCCATGCAAAATTCTCCCGCAGCGCTCGTCTCTGATCCGCGATTCGTCCTCGCGATACGTCACATCGAGAACCCAGTGGCAGGTATTTTCGATACCCCAATGACCTCGGACCGCTCGGGCAAACTGCTTCACTCCCATGGGCAGACTGCTGATGTAGTAGCGGACTTCGATGGTCTCCTTGCCGTCACGAAGGCACCGGGACGTCACCACCCCGATCGTCCTCAGCCCCTCCCACAGCGTGAACCCCGGCAAGCTCTTGGGTGCCGGGAGTTGGAGGTACGTTCGCATCTCCTCACGCCCATGCCCCTTCTCGGTCGTCACGTGCTCACGAGCGTTCGCCAAGTCTCCCTCGAGCTGTTCGTCGATATAATCGATGACCGCTTGATGCAGCGTCTCCTGGTTCCCCTTCAGCGCCAGCACGTAGTCGGCCTTGCCCTCAATGATCTGCGCAGCGATCGCCTTTTGGGTTCCCATCGCGTCGATGGTGATGATCGCCCCTTTGATGTCCACCAGTCTCAGAAGCTCGGGAATTGCCGTGATTTCGTTCGATTTCTCAGCGCACGCCACCTGCCCGAGCGACAGCCCAAACTCGCTGGCCCAGACGCTTACCGAATGCAAGGCGCCCAGGCCGTTCTTGCGATCGTGGCTCCGCCGTGCCGTCTTGCCGTCCACCGCCAGAACGGGTTGCTCCACGCCGGTCGCCGTGGCCGCTGTCGCACGCAACGAATTCAACCAGTTCGCAAAACAAGCTTGAAAGGCACCCGGTCGCAGCGTCATCAGCACGCGACGAAAGACATCCTTACGTGGAATACCGTTGGGCAAATCCAGAGTGTTCAAGAGAAATTCCTGTTTCAAAGCAGCCCACTTGCCAATCCCAGTTGGCCCGCTTGCACCGGCCAGCACCGCCATCAAAGCAATGACGACCACGCTGACCAACGGATGTTGCAAATTGACGGTGGAGCGAGGATCCTCCAACTCCGCAAAATGCACTACGACCTCGTCCAAGGAAACATGCCGGCTGTCTGCCATCGGTTGTTCTCCGTGCGCCGCCGTGAATATAGCAACACAGAGAATGGTATACAAATAAACCGATCAGGGCGCAAGCACCCCAAATTGCCAAGACCGCCTAAAGTGCGCCTGGCCCTGGGTCGTCAGTCGCCCTATGGTGCCATCGGCGACCGCGTAGATGGCTGGGTAATTGCTGGGTTCGTCGCTCCCTTTCGACCAGCGATCGTTGCTGTTATCGAAATGGACGTGGGCACCGGCATGAGGCGAGGGGGAGTCGGCTCCCTTGAAGGGATGTCCCCCGGTGATCTCGTCGAGATCGACGAGGAAGCGGTCGGACGGTCTGGCGAGGAATAACGAGATGTCTGGCAAGTCGGCTTCCTTGGCTGTTCTTGAGCTATGCATTCCCTTGCCGATCGGGTCACGTCCCCCAGAACACGCCAGGGACAAGACCATGAGAGCCAAGAGCGGCTGCAAGGCTGCCAATCGCCGGAACCACCAAGGACTCTTGTTGCGATGTGTCATCGTCGGTCGATCCAACAAGGCAACCTTAAGGTCGCTCGGAGCTGTTTCCGAACCCCATCTGTTGCCGCCCGATGTCCGATTGGGTCGATCAACGGCAGGTGATGACACCGCTTCTCATCAGACCACTTCACCCTCAGATTACCCTGAAGAGCCAGATGTGCAACGTGTTATGATAGCCCCGGAGCATTGCACTGGGATCAATGGGTCGCTGGTCACAAGGAGATCTGGTGATGGTGTCGAAGCATCTCCCCTCATCCTTGGCATTCCTCCTGCCTTTATTCGTCCTTTGCCTGCCGAGTTACGGAGACGATGCCAGGCAGCAATCCGATGGTCTGGTCAAGATCACTCCCGAGCAGACAAGTGAGATTCAGGCAAACCCCGGCATGGGTTGGGAGACATTTCATCGCTCAAATCGACATGACAGGAACCTTCCCTCATGGATTCCCTCGACAGTCTATTACCTCCGGTGGGGTTGGGGTGAATTGGAGCCTCGACCTGGACAGATCAACTATGATCTCCTGGATCGAGTTCTGAAAGACAGCCATGAATCAGGGCAAACGCTGGCATTCAGAGTCATGTGCTGTTCAACCACTCGGAACGAGCCATACCATCCCAGGTGGTTGAACGAGGTCGGAGCCAAGGAACTGATCGCCGACTACGAAGGGACTGAATTCCCCATCGCGGACATGGATGATTCGATCACCCTTCAGCGGCATCTCGACTTCATCAAAAGGCTCGGCGAGCGGTACGACGGTAACGCTGACATTGCTCATGTTGATATCGGATCAATCGGCTGGTGGGGCGAGTGGCACCTTAGCGGCTCCCAGAAGAACAAACTGCCGACGATCGAGAACCGAACCAAGGTGATCGATGCCTACTTCGCCGCCTTCAAGAAGACGCCGCTTTTGATGCTGATCGGTGGCGGTCAGTGCCTCAAGTACGCGGCAGAGCGTGGGGCGGGGTGGCGTGCCGACTGCCTCGGCGACATGGGCGGATTCTCCAAGACTTGGTATCACATGCGGGACAGTTATCCGATCTCGATCAAGGAAAGCGGAATCCAGGACACCTGGAAGACCGCTCCCATCGCCTGGGAGACCTGCTGGGACATGCGGAAGTGGGTCAACGAGGGGTGGTCACTACGGTACATCTTCAACTACGCTCTCGCCCTTCATGCCTCGTACATCAACAACAAATCTTCACCGCTCCCATCCGGGGACAATGTGCGCCCAGAGCTTGAGAGATTCCTGCGAAGACTGGGTTATCGGCTGGTGCTCAAGGAGGTGAAACATCCTTCGGTTGCCAAACCCGGAGCCAAGCTGGATCTGCTGATGAAGTGGCAGAACGTCGGCTCCGCTCCTTGCTACAAGCCCTACCGACTCGCCTACCGTCTGGGTAACGATCAGGGCTATTCCAAGGTGTTCGTCTCCAACATCACGGTCAACCACTGGCTGCCCGGCTCGATCGAACTGTTCACGGAGGAGTTCTTCAAGGAGCCGAAAGATCTCCCTCCGGGGGAGGTCGCCGCCGTTACTGACACGATCACCCTCCCTCGGGATATTTCCGCAGGTGTCTACGTCCTGTCCCTGGCTGTTGTGGAAGAGCACACCGTGAAACCCGTGGTGAGGCTGGGGATCAAGGGGCTTGCGAATGACGGATGGTATCCGCTGAGCCAGATCCGCGTGACACCGCTTGCTGGCTTCCCGACTCACGACAAATCACGCTAAGAGTCGAGATCGCCCTGAGCCCAGAGCCGGTGGCTTGGGATCGGTCCCGTCGATCAGCGATCCTGGAATATCGAGAATCGTGCGAACCCAATTCACGCCGAATGACGCCCGTCAGTTCTACGACCGATTCGGGACCAGGCAGGACACCCAAGGGTTCTGCGAGAATCCGGCACTTGATGATCTGGTGAAACACGCCGACTTTGAGCATGCCAGGTCGGTCCTGGAGTTCGGCTGTGGAACCGGCTCCTTCGCCCGCAGACTCTTCAAGATGGTTCTCCCAGAAGATGCCCATTATCTCGGTCTGGACATCAGCGGGACCATGATCGGACTGGCGACCGGTAGGCTGGAGCCGTGGCAGGCTCGTGCAGAGGTGCGACAGGCAGATGGCTCTCCATGTATCCCTTTGCCTAATGCCTCAGTCGATCGCTTCTTAGCGACGTATGTGTTCGACCTCCTCGATGCGGCGTACTCCCGCCACTTGATCGCCGAGGCGCATCGTGTTCTCATCCCTGGTGGTCTTCGCTGCACGGTCAACCTGACGCACGGCACGGGAGCGTTCTCTCGGTTCGTGTCGCGGCTCTGGACATCCATGTGCGACTGCTTCCCCAGGGTAGTCGGCGGCTGTCGCCCAGTCCATCTTGCAGAGTTTCTGGAACCGGAAAGCTGGCATATCCGCCACCATCGAACGCTGGTCTCTTTCGGGATATGTTCTGAAATCTTGGTCGCTGAGCGGCTCGATACCGTGTAAGTGAGGAATGACTCTCCAGACAAGTGTAAATGTAGCCTGCCGTGCGCCAGGATGAACCAATCGACGATCAGATCTCAGGAGCCATCATGCCACGACGCCATTTCGCGATCCCGCCGATCCTGGTTGCGATCTCGATGTCCATTGCTACAACGATCTCAGCCGAGGAACCGACATTCAACCGCAAGGAAGACGTGATCTACCGACGAAAGTATGGCACCGCCCTGACGATGGATGTCTTCACTCCCAAGAAGCACGCGAAAGGCATCGGCGTCATCTTTGTGGTCAGAGGTGGGTTCTTCTCTTCACACGAGGCTATCAATCCGTCCTATATCCGACCATTTATTGACCGGGGCTTCACTGTCTTCGCCGTGGTCCACGGCAGCCAGCCCCGCTTCACCGTTCCCGAGATCATCCAGGACATGAATCGAGCCGTCCGGTTCATTCGTTATCATGCCAGGGACAACGGCATCGACCCGAATTAGATCAGGATATACGGTGGGTCTGCTGGAGGTCACCTCTCCCTGATGCTGGGGACCGCAGGAGCCAATGGAGACCCGAATGCAAAAGACCCGGTGGATCGGGTATCCAGCCGAGTGCAGGCGGTTGCCTGCTTCTTTCCTCCCACCGACTTCCTCAACTTCGGCAAGGCTGGCAAGGAGATGATCTACGCCATCGATCACCAGCCACCGTTCCGAGCCGCCTTCGACTACCGGGAACTCGATAAGCAGAGCATGCTCTGGGTTCCAGTCTCTGATGACCCGCGACTTCGGGAGATCACTCCGCAGATCTCCCCGATCACATTCGTCACGCCCGACGACCCGCCGACGATGATCATTCACGGCGACGGAGACACGCTGGTGCCACTTCAGCAATCGCAAGTCATCTTGGACAAGTTCAAGAAGACGGGCATCGAGGCGAAGCTGGTGGTCAAGAAAGGCGCAGGGCATGGCTGGTCGGGTCTGGAGAAAGACCTGATCCAGTTTGCTGATTGGTTCGAGCAGCATCTCAAGAAAGGAAACACTCAGTCCCCCTCCGCTGCCCACAAGCTCATTCCCCAAATCGATGGAGACTGGTGGCAGATCGCTGGCAATCCTAACCTCGGAGAATTGACGGGTGAGAAACAGCAGCCCGTGGACTTTGCCATCTGGCAAGCCGAGGACGGGACTTGGCGACTCTGGTCGTGCATCCGCCAGACCAAGTGCGGCGGGAAGACCCGGCTGTTCCACCACTGGGAAGGCAAGGCTCTAACCGATGCCAACTGGACACCGAGAGAGATCGCCCTGAGAGCCGATCCTGACGCGGGTGAGACGAATGGGGGTTTCAGGCTCCGCATGTCATTCGCCGCAACGGGACTTTCCTGATGTTCTACGGCGACTGGCAGCACATCGCCCTGGCAACCAGCAATGACGGCAAGAACTTCAATCGTCACCTGAACAGTGCCGGAACGGTTGGCATATTCGACGAGGGACCGGGCAGCAACACCCGTGACCCGATGATCCGTCCGATTGGGAGTCAGCTTCATTGCTACTACACTCCATTTCCCGGACGGAAGGGAGCCGTCAATTGCCGCACATCGGGGGACAACCTGGATGACTGGGGCGCTTCAAAGATCGTCGGTTACGGAGGTCAGGCAGGGAGCAATCCGTTCTCAGCCGAGTGTCCACACGTTGTCTTCATCGACGGTTACTATTACTTATTCCGTAGCCAGCGATACGGACAGGATGCCCAGACCAGCGTCTATCGCTCTCAAGACCCGCTCGACTTCGGCATCGAGGATGATCGTTGCTTCGTTGGCACATTGCCCATAGCGGCTCCTGAGATCGTTCGGAATGACGGGAAGTGGTTCATCGCCGCCCTGAACCCTGGACTGAATGGCATCCACATCGCCAAGCTCAAGTGGTCGCCGCAAGAATAGCCACCCGATCACGAGTAATGCTGGTTCTTGCCACATAGACCCTGGTATGCTGGGGCTATTCCCGTCTTCCACAGAACCAGCGAGGGGTCTCTCATGGACACTTCTTCATCGAATCGTCCCGCAGATGCTAGTGGTTCGACTCCCAGTCGCCGAGAATTCCTGCACCAGACTGCGGGGATCGCCACTGGCGTTGCCACGCTGGTCTCGGCAGCGCAAGCCAAGGACCAACCTGCCTCGACGCCCTCACTCTTGCCGACCGTTCAACTGGGTCCGCATCGGGTGACCCGGCTGATCATCGGGGGTAATCCCGTCTACGGCTACTCCCACTTCAACAAGCACTTCGACCGCCACATGACCACCTGGCATACGCCAGAGCGGGTCATGGAGTTGCTCAAGCGGTGCAAGGAATGCGGGCTCAACACCTTCCAGAACAGCTACTCGGAGCGAACGCTGTCCGACCTGGTACGATACCGCTCGTCGGGTGGCACAATGCACTGGCTGTGCTTGGGCAATCCCGACTGGGACCAGCATCCCGAGTTCATCGACGACGCTGCCAAACACAAACCCATCGGCATCTCACCCCACGGGCACTTGAACGAGCGGCTCTATCGCCAGAAGAAATACAACGTCCTGACCGACCTGTTGAAGCGAATCCGAGACCAGGGTGTTCTGGTCGGTCTTTCAGCCCACGACCCAACCCTGATCGAGACCGCCGAAGAGAAGGGGTGGGATGTCGATTACTATATGACCGCTCTCTATTTCTTAAGCCGTACGAAAGAGGAACAGCGGGCAATCCTGGGCAACGACTTGCCGCTGGGTGAGATTTACTTGCCTTCCGACCCTCCCAGGATGTTTAAGGCGATCAAGGCGACCTCGAAGCCTTGCCTGGCGTACAAGCTCTTGGCGGCTGGGCGTCGGATCGGCAGTCCCTCCGAGGTGCGGCGCTGCTTCGAGGAGGCATTTGCCAATCTCAAGCCCAAGGATGCGGCGATTGTGGGGATGTACCAGCAGTTCGGCGATCAGGTTGCTGAGAATGCCGCCATCGTAAGGGAGATCGGGTCAAGGGGATGAGGAGATCACAGACCGGTGGCTTCGATCGGCTTCCTCCGATCCCGAACGGGACACCGACCATGACTATTCAGCAGCGGGACCGACTCTTCACTCGTCGATGGATTCACAGGCTGGTCCCAGTCTCCATCGTGATTCTGATCGTGGGCAGCCTCTTAGCCGTTCTGGGGCGTGCTGTGAGTCAGGCTCGAAACGCTGCCATGTCGGCAGCTACCACCTGAAATCTGAAGCAGATCTCGTTGGCGGTCGCCAACTATCACGAGACCTACGGTTGTTTCCCGCCTGCCTATGTCGCTGATCGTCATGGCACGCCCATGCATAGCTGGAGAGTTCTGATCCTGCCGTTTCTGGAGCAGCAGGAACTTTACAACGCTTACAACTTCGGTGAACCCTGGAACGGTCCCAGCAACCGGAAGCTGGCAGGCAGGATTGGCAACATTTATCTTCGCTCAGGACTGGATTCCGATCAGAACCAAACCACGAGCTTCGTAGCGGTCGTTGGACCCCAGACCGTGTGGCGGGGCAGCAAGCCGAGAAGCCGCAAAGACCTCGGAGATGGGGCGCACGACTGCGCTGATGGTGGTCGAGGTCCAAGACGGGCAGTTCCTCTGGATGGAGCCAAGAGACCTAGAGTTCGACAGCATGAGTTTCAGGATCAATGACGGATCAGGTCGGGGGCTGGGCAGCAGGCTGGGTGGCGCTCGGGTGGTCTCTGCTGACATGACTGTCCGCACGCTTCCCGACGACTTCGATCCCGAGATACTCAGGGCGATACTGAGGGCTAAGGGCGAGGAGCCGTTACATCAATAGATATGGTTCCCACTCCGTCACTTCTTCGCAACGGCTTGCATCTTGCCCAGCAAGTGCATCTCGCCGCAGTGGCATGCCTCGTCGTGCAATCCGTGCAGGATCGCAGAGCGGACAGTGCGTTTTGGATTGCTAGCTGACGTTCGATCCAGTTCCTTCTCACTCAATTCACCGATGACCTTTCCCAACCGCTTGTGCTGGACTTCGAGCTGATCGATGACATCGGAGAGCATGGGCCAGCGATCGGATGGCACTAGTACGGGGTGGCTCTCGGAACTGAACATCTCGTACCAGCCAGCAGGGATCTGGGGCGTCCGTTCCAGAGCTTTCATCGTCAGCCACTCGACCAGGACATAGGCATGACCGGCATGCCATAGGATGGTGTTCTGGAGACCGGCAGGAGCCCATCGGGCGTGGTCTGCAGGGATAGACTTCAGGATTCGAAGCGTCTTGGCTCGAACCTCGTCGAGTAGAAGCAGCAGGCACTTGTCGGGCATGATTCGATCTCCCCCAAAGTCGGTCGTGATCGATCGAGGCCGGGACTGACGATCACATCGAGAGTATCAGGAAGGACGGGGGAGCGGGAGCGGCCTTTCTTTTGTCTCGAATCTAGCTCAATGCTTCCCTCGATCACAGAATGAGCGTGCTTGAGGTTGAGCCTCATTAATGAGAACAACGTGGTGCGAACTTGCCGGTTCGGCAGCACAGGGCATGAAGCCGAGGGAGCAGTAGAAGCCGTCTGCATCAGGGCTGTCCGTCCTCAGCCGCAGGCGGGCGAAGTGTCCGCTTGCCGCCCCCATGACCGCTCGGACGAGACGAGTCCCAATCCCCCTCCGCCGATGATCGAGGGCGACATAGAGGTGGCGGAGCCGACCCACCATTGCATCTGCGATGTACGGGTCGCCGTTCAGCCCGCACACACCGACGACACGTCCGTTGTCAGTGGCGATGAAGACTTCCTCCCCTGGCTTGTTGAAGCGGTTGAGCCCCGATCGCCAGTCTTCCACCAAGCGGATGAGACCATGGAAACCGGTGGCATCCGCTTCCGTTACCAGGGCGTTGAGCCGGTCGATCGGCAGGGAGTCTATACGATCGATGGCAATCATGCCGTTAGGTTCTCCTGCGATTCAGCTAAGCCATTCAGTTTAACCAGTAAACAGGCTCCATCGACATGCACAACCTCTTGGGTTGCTCCGGCTCGTGATCGTTATGCGAGGGACACTGCTCGGTGCGTTCCGCTAAAGCGGATGTTACGTCCTACAACCCCTCGGACGCAGCCAACCGGGGATTCCGATTCTCAGAATGCTGATCACAAGAACCCAGATGCAGAAAACAAGAACCAGCGAGACTGTCGCTCGAACTCGATTCCACTCGCCATGGAGTTTGAGCGAGTCGGTCGTCGGCGGGTTTCGGGCGTCGTACCAGTCGTTCAAGGTGGAGAGCCCTTGATCCGGGTAGGGCCAGGGCCGTGGCCACCGGGGATCGCCCATGAGCACTGAGAAACTGGTGCGATGCAGTGACCAGGCGCAATACATGAAGCCCAGTAGGGCTATTATGAGGAGGATGATCGGCAGGCGATGACGGACCAGACGAATGAATGTCATGATATGGGCCTTGCGATTCGTGTGCCTTAAGCTCTCAACATCCTTGATTCTATCTGGAAGCGAAGCGGTGGGTCCGCCGGAGCGGGAGTCAATCCGCTCCACGCCCGTCTCCGATCAATCCGGCTCCGGAGGATCTGGCGAGACCGGCAGGTAAGGGAAGGATGCGGCTAGTAACCACTTCTCCCTCATCCTTGCGAGATGGGCGACCTTTTTCGGATTTGGTTGAGGCGGCTCGATTGACCCGATTGGCCCTCGACAGTCCACTAACGGCTTATCGCCTGGGTAGAGATGCTCTTGAAGCCCATGATCAAGGGCACGAAGCTGGTAATCCAGCGCACGCTGCTGGCCCTGTTGAACCTTTCGATAGCCCGCAAAAAGAACGGCGGAGATCAGCACCCGCCACATCAAGCCCCTCACCCGGAAGCGAAGCCGCATGATCAGTCACCTAGTGCTGTGGACCTCATCGCCAAATCACGAGTCGCCTCCAAGCGGTCAGGTCATAGATAATGCTCTTTCTCAAACTAAATCCGCTCAGGCTCTTGAACCGTCCGTTGATCCTCCACGTCCCCGGTATTGAGAGTCCCGGCAGGCTCGAACAGCATCACATGAACCTCCTCGTCGGCAACCGGGCGGTGTTCGACACCCCTGGGAACTATGAGGAACTCAACCTCCTCCAGCCAGACGTGGCTGTCGCGATACTCCATCCTGAATCGCCCCTTCATTACCAGGAACAACTCGTCTTCGCGATCTTGCTTATGCCAGACAAACTCACCCTGGAATTTTACCAGCTTGACGTGCTGCCCATTCAACTCACCAACAATCCTGGGGCTCCAGTGATCGTTGAAGAGAGCGAGCTTCTCACGCAGGTTCACCTTGGGGATCGCTTGGTCTCGTAGGATGCCAGCGATGAACTCCCCCTTGCGGATGGAATAGTCCAGTGAATCCGTGACTCCTTCTGCGATGATCTTTCGCTTCAAAGAGACATATTGCTCAAGCAGCATCGGCTCGCCTCGCAGACGATCCCGGAAGGTCCGTAACTCCGGAACTTCTGGCGAGTCAAAGGGGATTACGTGGGCGTGGAGACGGAATCGGGTGCCATCGTAATCGATCGAGCCAAGCCGCAAGGGTCGCTCTTCGGGGAACGGGTCGCGCCCGGTCTGCCGTTGGAAGCCCAAGGCGTCCAGTCCCTCGCGCACTTCGGGAAGTTGCCCCGGCATGTACAGCACCATCACATCCACGACCCCCTTGCCCGCACATCCCGTCACCGCCGTGCTGCCAACGTGTTCCACCTTGACATCGGGGAGATGTGACTCGATCAAATCAGCAACCCGTCTGGCGACCTCGGAAGACCGTGGATCATAATCGTTGCAAACGGCAGCCGATTGCTCGTAAGGTCCGATCGACAGAAACTCATGAGTAGGGTCAGTGAGAGCAGGCGAGAGCGAAGTCCTTGGACCCAGCACCATATCGTAAAGCCTTCCGACGTGATACCTGCCGAACCGATCGGGCACGATGGCGGCGAGCTTTCCATGTTGATTCTCGAAGGCGAGGATGTCCTCGCTGATCCCTCGTAGTTCTTCGATCCATTCTTCTGAGGACTTGAGACGATCCTTCAGTCCGAGCTTCTTCCCGACCGTCGAGTCGAATGCTGGTCCAATTCGACCATTCGTCACAAGGAGGACCGCCTTTGTGATCCCAACGCAGGAAGCCTTTCTCTTTGAGACAGGCGCTGGAAGACCACCCATAGCCCAGCTAGGGCAGCGATCTGAGCCGAGGTGGCGAAAGCCAGATCGTTCAAGCTCAGGTCGCCGAGAACTCTCAGATGCACCTGCGCTTCTTCGAGTAAGTCCTCGATGAAAGGTGGCTCATGGGACGCCTCAGCCTTGGGTCGTCTCATGGGCTGTGGTCGGGTCGCATTCCACCGTCGTAAGATTGAAGCGAAGAGAGTGATTCGATGCTGATCGGAGACCTGAAGCCACCTTTCCCAATCAACCACGTAGGACTGAGTGAACTCTTCGAGCTTCCGCCGCACCTCATCAGGACTCATCGCCCTCAACACGAGAACACTCACGGTCGGCTTCCCTTTCCGAAGTGCTGAACGCTACCTCGTCGACGGGCATCCACGTTAGCGTAGACGCAGGAGCCCAGCTTGTCCAAAGCCTCGGACGGGAATGCCATTTGACCCAGCTTCAGCGTCGGATGGATGATCGACTTCTCCTGAGACCTTGGAGCTTCGCCAGGGTCGCCAAGACGGGGACCAAGCTGATGGGGACACTGCCAGTAGATCACAGAAACAATCCGGGTTGAATGACCGAACGGCTCTTGAGGGTTGGCGAACCGAGAGTATATTCCGGATGTTCGTAGCGAGGCTCCTGCCGATCCACATCCCGACTGGGCCGATCGTCGACAATATCATGGGTGTCCCATCGGTGATGCTGCTTAACGCGACTAGGCAGTACTATTGAACTTGCTCGAACTGGTCACGTCTCAGCGCCTGTGGCTCCTCTCAGTGCCGTAAACCTGATTAACGTTAATCAGCCTGGTCGATCGTTAACCCGGTGTTTTTGCAGAGCCTCAGTGGTCTCGGCGCTGGTTTCTCACCGATTTTATGGATTCGGCTTGCCTTTCCCTTCATACGTGTATATTATACAGACATGTGCACTCGCGTAAAGACGCAATCCGACTTCATCGCAGGAAAGCGATCGGTCAAGGTCACCGTTGTTCGGGTGGTACTAAGAGCAGGAAGACGAACGGATATCCGTGCTGCCACATAATTGAAGAGCAGCATCGTTTTGGAGCGTGGACCATGAGTAGTAACCGAAAGCAAAAACTAAAGAAACGAAAGCAAAAAGAACAGAGGCGTGCAGCCAGGCAGAAGGAGGCCTATGAACGTTTGGCAAAGATTTACCGACAAGTGCTAACAGCCCTAAGACTTGACTCGCTCTACAGAGATTTGCCCGCGTACGACCGGAGTTGCATAGAAACAACTCGCGTGACAGCCCTACGGATTCTCACCGCCCACCAGAAGTCAAACTGGATGCCGAGCGCTTCGGAATCCTTCAAGGGCTTTATGAGGGATCAGGGAAACCGGTCCTTATTCCGTTACAGTCAAGAGACGGTCCGCGTGCACTTGCATGTGAAATGCGCAGTAGTTCTGTTAATTGGAGTTCTCACCCTGCTGCGGGGGTCGTTTGAGATCCTAAGACAACTTCATTTGGAGCACAAGAAAACGCGAAGATACAAGGCGGGTAGTGGCCTGTTATGACGAGGCGATCAACACCGTACAGGATATTCTTGACCGCAACAAACCGTTCCTTGAAATGTATCACTTCGCGCAGATACACGAAGTTCTTAGCCGGTTCTCAACATTCGGTGAATCTTGCTACTGGTACGATCTCGAATACGTGGTGAGTGAGTACGAACAAACCTTGCAGCTGACTTTACACTACGCACCGATCGACCAGCGACACTTCGAACTCGATAATCCGCCGAGACCAGCGACCCGCGCGGTGCTTTCTCTGGGGCCGGGACTTCGGACTTTTGCCTGGCCGTCAAGTCACTTCGGCCAAGATGACGGAGCGAGGCTGCCCGTTTACTTCCAAAGCCACGCTTGGAGGAACGTTCAGACACGGAGAAACGTACATGGATACGATGTGCATGTTCTCGCCGGGCTCATGGGTTCGCTCGAGAACCCCAATTTTGTTGGGCCGAACAAGGGGCGGTTGGTTAATGGAGGTTGTGCGTCGCCAAGATAATCGACGTGAAATCCGCGACTCCTGAGCAAGTTCGCTGATGCGGCCAACAAAATTCCCCTCGAAGAGCCTGATCACTGGATCGAGGTTCCCGAGGGGTGTACTCCGTGGTTTGTCACAACTGCGGAGTACTCGATCATGTATCACGATTTACCTCGCACTGCCAGGTTCTGGTCTTTCCTGCTGGCGATCGACCAAGATTTTGCGGAGGAGGCCCGCAAGAAAGCGTGCCCGTGTGGCGGCCGGCTCCACTGCACAACTACTTCCGCAAGCCGCGCGGCACTCTCGTCCAGCTACCCGAGGCACAGTGCCTCAGACTGAGCTTCTGCTGCGATCGCGATGGCTGCAGGAAGAGAGCGACGCCGCCGTCGGTACGCTTCCTCGGACCAAAGGTCTACTTCGGGCGCCATCGTGATCTTGATCAGCGCCATGCGGCAGGGGCCCACGCCACGCCGCGTCCGTGAGCTTTCCACACGCTTCGGCGCCGACCGACGGACCATCGCCCGCTGGCAGGTCTTCTGGCGCGAACATTTTCCGCAGACACGATTCTGGAAAATCGCACGAGCCCGCTTGGTGCCGCTCGTCAAGATCGTCGCCCTTCCCTATTCCCTTGTGGATGCCTTCCTCCTCCGCCATCCGCCTTGCAGGGGGTGGACGCTCCTGCTGCGCTTTCTCGCACCGATCACGGTCCCTGGGAGCCCGTCGATCAAGCTCTCAGGATGATCGCTCTGCGTCCGCAGAAGATGCTCGTCGCCGACTTTGATCGGCCGGTTTATAGAGGGTGTCACAGTTCCTTCACCCGACTTGTGAGGAGATGTGATGACTCAAACACGCCCCAGTTCAACCGCCGCCTTGTGGGCGCGGTTTCGCTTTTCCGTGGTGGGCTCGCTTTTGAGCTCTCCCCCTGCCGCGAGAGCGCTCCAGACAGCAGTCGGCTTTCTTGCGTCCAAAACCTGGACTCATCCGGTAACCGGACGCGACGTCCATTTCTCGGCCGTCACCATCGCGCGCTGGTACCACACGGCGCGCCGCCAGTGTGACGATCCGGTAAGCGCATTACGCCGCGCCGTGCGCAAGGACCGCGGCAAGGTGTCCCTGGCTGCGGAATTCGCCGAGCGACTCGTTCTCCAGTACCGCGAGTACCCGCACTGGAGTTACCAACTGCACTACGACAATCTCGCCGCCCTGGTGAGGACTAACCCTTCGCTTGGCCCGCTCCGCTCTTATTCCACGGTCAAACGGTATATGCAGGCTCAAGGCTTAATGCGGAAGCCAAGGCTTCATCCCAAAGACCGCCTCGGGGAAGCTCGTGCGCAACAGAGGCGCGAGAATCGAGAGATCCGCAGCTACGAGGCTACGCACGTCGGGGCTCTTTGGCATCTCGATTTCCACCATGGATCGCTCAAGGTGCTCACTGCCTCAGGCCAGTGGCTGCGCCGATCGCGCTGGGCATCCTCGATGACCACTCGCGACTGTGCTGTCACGTCCAGTGGTATGTCTCGGAGACCGCCGAGGATCTGGTGCACGGACTCTCCCAGGCGATCCAGAAACGGGGGCTGCCGCGCGCGCTTTTGACTGATAACGGTTCCGCGATGGTGGCCGAGGAAGTCGCAGAGGGTCTACTGCGCCTGGGAATTGTCCACGAGCGGACGCTTCCGTACAGCCCTTATCAGAACGGCAAACAAGAGGCGTTCTGGGGGACGCTCGAGGGGCGGCTGCTGAAGATGCTCGACGGCGTGGCGGAGTTGACGCTCGAATTGCTCAACCAAGCGACCCAGGCGTGGATGGAAATCGAGTACAACCGTGCGGTGCACCGCGAGACTTCCAGCTCGCCGGTCGAGCGATTCGACCGGGCGCCTGACGTGCTCCGCCTGAGCCCTTCAAGCGAATCGCTTCGCGACGCGTTTCGCCTGGAAACCAAGCGGAGTCAGCGTCAGAGCGATGGAACGATCTCACTCGAGGGGGTGCGCTTCGAGATTCCGGCAAGGTACCGTCACTTCCGCGAGGTCACCGTGCGCTACGCCCGCTGGGACCTCGGCCGAGTCGATCTGGTTGACGAGCGCAGCGGAATCATTCTGGCTCCCATTTATCCTCTCGATAGGAGCGCCAACGCCGATGGCCGCCGTGCCGTTATCGAGCCCGGCGGTACCGCCGGACCACCTGAGAATCGGCGGCGCACCGCTGGCGAGCTGCCGCCCCTTCTGAAAAGCATCCTGCAAGAGTACTCGGCCACTGGCATGCCACCGGCGTACTTGCCCAAGACACCTCCTTCCCAGAACGGAGAAGAATCATGAACAGCAAGAAATTACTCGCGCAGTGGGGGCTGAAATGGAACCCGTTTTCACCCGAGCTACCCAGCGACGGACTGCTGGCGACCGCCAAGATCGAGCATTTCGCCTGGCGCGTCGAACAGTTGGTCCAGGAGGGTGGCTTCGCGCTGATCACGGGTGAATCGGGTACCGGCAAGTCGGTGGCGCTGCGCATTGTCGCGCAGCGGCTGTCGGCGCTGCGGGACGTCATCGTCGGTGTGATCGAAAGACCCCAGTCGAAAAGCTCCGACTTCTATCGCGAGCTGGGCGATATCTTCGCGGTGAAGCTCAAGCCGTCCAACCGTTGGGGCGGCTTCAAGGCGCTGCGCGAGCGCTGGAAAACCCACGTGGCCTCGTCACGGATCCGTCCGGTACTCTTAGTCGACGAAGCACAGGAGATGAGCCCCGACGTCCTCGGCGAGCTGCGGATTCTCTCCAGTGCCGACTTCGATGCCACCTCGCTCTTGACGGTGGTCCTCTCGGGAGACGGGAGACTCTTGGAACTCCTGCGGCAGGAAGACCTCGTACCCTTGGGGACCCGGATCCGCACGCGACTTGTGACCGAGGCCGCCTCGCGCGAGGAGCTCTTGGAGCTGCTCCGCCACGCCCTCTCGAAAGCCGGCAATGCGACGCTCATGACGGCCGAACTCATGGATGCGCTGGTCGATCACAGCGCCGGCAACTACCGGCTGCTCATGATCATCGGCGCGGAGCTCTTGGCCTACGGCATGGCGCACGACGTTGCGCAGCTTGACGAGAAATGTTACCTGGAGGTCTTTCAGCCGAGGAACTCACGCCCCGCGCTCAAGAAGAAAGTGAAGGTGTGAAGATGCCCGTGAATGCGGATCACGTGCTTCCGGTGGTGCGCGTGGGAGAGATCAAGAGCCAGGAGAGCGCCCAGCGCTGGCTTGTGGAAGAGCTCTGGGGCGCCAGTTCGGTTGGCGTGATCGGTGGCGCCCCCAAGTGCGCCAAGACGTGGCTGGGGCTGGACATGGCCCTCTCCGTAGCCACTGGTACGGCGTGCTTGGGCAAGTACGCCGTGCCGCAGCCAGGGCCGGTTCTGGTCTACCTGGCCGAAGACGCGCTTTTGGTGGTGCGCGAGCGCATCGAGGGAATGGCCCGGCATCGCGGTCTCGATCTCGGCCAAGTGGAAATCGACGTGATCACGGCGCCTGTTCTCCGGCTGGATCACGACCGGGACCGCACGCGGCTCCTGGAGACAACGAAGCGGCTCCGGCCCCGGCTACTCCTTCTGGATCCCTTGGTGAGACTTCACGGCATCGACGAAAACCATGCTGGCGAAGTGGCCGAGTTGTTGGCGTACTTTCGCTCGTTGCAGCGGCAGTTCGATCTCTCGGTCCTGCTGGTGCATCACACGCGCAAGAACGCCGCCGGGGGAGTTGCCGCCGGCCAGGGACTGCGTGGCTCCAGTGACATCCACGCCTTCGGCGACTCGAACCTCTATCTCCGGCGAACCAGGGAAAACCTGATGCTCTCCAGCGAGCACCGCGCAGGCGCCGGCGTCGGCGCCGGTCTATCTGGAGCTGGTCGCAACCAATGCGGAGACGACTCACCTGGAAGTCATCGCGGGGCTCCACGACGGAAAAGGGTGCGGCCTCAAAGAGCAAGTGCTCGACCTTCTGGCCCAAGGCCAGGTGCTCACGCGAACGAGGCTCCGCGATTCACTGGCGGTCAAGAACGAGCGATTAGGCGAGGCGCTGGAGTCGCTCGAGCGGGCCGGCCGGCTCTGCCGCACGCCTGCCGGTTGGCAACGCCTGGGCTGATCATCCCAGGGGGTCGTTCCCGTTCCCCATAGAGAGAAAGGGAACGGAACGGTCCTCCGCCAACGAGCAGTACCGTCAACGAGTGAGGTACAGCCGTCCGAGGCGTGGACTTCGGTAGGTTCGCGCTCAGATCGCGACTCGTGCACCGCGAAGCCCGCCCCGATCTGATCGATCCCCAAAAAGTGGTTGTCCGTAGCCCCTCCCGCCTTCACCCTCGCATCGCCCTCACCCGACCGGGCGGTGCGAGGGTGAAGGGGGAGGGGCGATCCCTCTTGCCGAGCCGGAGCTGAGCCTTGCAAGCCTAACGACTCCGCGAAGGACCGTACAGAAAAGGCCGCCGCTACTCGGAGAACCAGTCGAATCGCCGACATCTTATCGATTATCGCGATCGGTGCGCTGTCAATTATTTTGATCACTCTCAAGCCGGACGGCTGGCCCCTAGGCTGCGGACACTCGCCGGACATGGGGTCTACTTCGGGATCAGTTCCTGGAAGTATGACGGATGGGTCGGGTCGATTTACTCAGGGGATCGATACCTCACCAGGGGTAAGTTCTCAAAAGCCAAGTTCGAGGAAAACTGCCTGACCGAGTACGCCCTGACTTTTCCGACCGTCTGCGGCGATCTGACCTTCTATCAATTCCCGAGTGAACAGTATTGGGCGAAGCTGTTCGCCGCAACGCCCGGAGATTTTATCTTTGGCTTTAAGGTCCCCGAGGACATCACTGTCGAGACCTGGCCAAAGCATGCCCGTTACGGGAAACGGGCCGGCCTACCGAATGAGCACTTCCTGAACGCCGAAGTACTCGATAGGTTCTTTACGAGCCGGCTCAAGCCGTATTCCAGTCAGGTCGGCCCGCTAATCTTCGAGTTCGGAACCTTCAATAAGAAGACCTTCCCCACGCCAGGCGACTTCCTGGCGAAACTGGACCCATTCCTCACGCAGTTGCCGGAGGGGTTCCGTTACGCTGTAGAAATCCGCAATCAAGACTACCTTAGGCCCGATTACCTCGCACTTCTCGCGACCCACAACGTCGCACACGTGTTCAACGCGTGGACTCGGATGCCCCCGCTGGATGAGCAGGCCCAAATCTCCGAGGCTTTCACGGCCGACTTTACGGTCGTCAGGGCACTGCTCCGAACGGGCCGCGCCTACGATGCTGCGGTCCAGAACTTCGAGCCCTATGATCGAATCCAGGAACCGAACCCGGGAACGCGTGACGCTATGAGGCACATAGCCGAGCGAGCTTGGAAGACGCCGCAGCCTGCCTATGTCTTCGTGAACAACCGTCTCGAGGGCAACGCTCCGGGAACGTAAGCGCCGAGATAACCATTCTTGCGGGGCCTGGTAGCCTGCGAGGTGGACCAGTTCGTCCACGTTCAGGAGGCTACCCAATGGCAAGAACCCCCGACCCCAAGGTCCATGCGGTTTGGCGCGATCGCATTCGACGCCAAGAAGCCAGCGGTTTGACAATCGATCAGTTCTGTACACGGGAAGGCGTCGCCAGGTCGAAGTTCCATGCTTGGAAGCGACGACTCCGTCTTGCTGACTCGGCAGGTCCGGGCTCAACGTTACCCGCCCGGTCGACTTTTCTCCCCGTGACTGTACGCCTCCTCGAGCGAGTTGCTGACCAACCGCTGCCGATCGAGGCCGACCTTCCCAATGGAATCCGGCTTCGCATTCCCACGGTCAATGAGCACTTGGCCTGCCGTCTCGTCCGCGCTGTCGCAGCAGCCAAGACCAACTCTGGAGGCTCGCGATGATCAGCCTCCCTCATGCCGTCCGAGTGTTCCTGCACACCCCAGCTACCGATCTCCGCAAAGGCTTCGATGCGCTCTCCGGCCTGGTGACCTCTGCCTTTGGCCAGGACCCCACGTCCGGCCACCTGTTCTTGTTCGTCAATCGCCGCCGCGACCGCATCAAGATCCTCTACTGGGATCACGGCGACGGGCTGGCCATCTGGTACAAGCGACTGGAGGTCGGCTCGTTCCAGATCCCAAAAGCCCCCCGCGATGCGGTATCGATCGAGATGACTGCGACCCAATTGGCGTTGATCCTCTCCGGCATCGACCTGAGATCCGCACGGCAACGCAAGCGCTATCAGCGGCCGACGCCAATGGCCGAACATCGGCCGTTTCCCTCTTGAAACGAGAGATGATCATGCTACAATCTCTTTGATGATCAATCCACAGTCATGGCCCACTGACCCTCGCGAATGTCACGACCTGCTGAGCCGGTTCGCCCAGCAGGTCGAGGACCTCCACGCCGCTACCGAGGACCTCCACGCTGCGCTCGATCAAGCCGCGAAGCTGCACGATCAGACCGTCCAGGAACACCAGCAAACGATCGATGAGTTACGTCGGCAAATTGAACTGTACCGCCGCTACGTCTTCGGTCCACGGCGGGAACGGCTGGTGGAAGCCCCCGGACAGGGGCATCTGTTCGAGCTCGACGAAGCTGATGAGAGTCTCACCTTGCCGCCCGAGCCGCCGGCCCGTGATTCCAGGCCACCGGCACAACCGCGCCGATCTCGCAAGCCGGATTACGATCGGCTACCTCAAGTGCGCATCGAGCATGATGTACCCGAGGCCGAGAAGCTTTGCTCGCAGTGTGGAGAACCCAAGGCACGCATCGGCGAGGATGAGGCCCGTGTGCTGCAGTTCATCCCCGCCCACTTTGAACTTCATGTCCACGTCTTGCCCAAGTATGCCTGTCCCCACTGCCGCGACGGTGTGGTCGCCCCCGAGCCTCCGCCACGTCCCGTAAGCGGCTGTATCGCTGGAGCGGGCCTGCTTGCTCAGGTGGTCGTCTCGAAGTTCGCCGAACATTTGCCGCTGTATCGATTCGAGGATATCTCGACGCGTTATGGTCTCTATTTGTCACGGAGCACGCTCTGCGATTGGGTCGGCAAAATTGCTGACCTGTTGGGGCCGCTCTATGAGCTTCAGAAGGAACTGGTGCGCCAGGCCGGGGTGATCTGGACCGATGACACACCGGTGACGGTGCTGGGCGGCGAAAAACCGGGGAGCCACACGGGGCGGTTCTGGGTCTACATCGGCCCCGCCGCGTTTCCTTACGACGTGTATGACTTCACGGAGAATCGCAAGCGGGACGGCCCTGCGCAGTTCCTGGCGAACTACACGGGATATCTGCAAGCCGACGCCTTCAGCGGCTATGACGGGATCTACACGGGCTCTGATGGCCGGATCCTCGAAGTGGCCTGCTGGGCGCATGCCCGTCGGAAGTTCTTCGAGGCGAGGTCGTCGTCTCCCGCGGAAGCTTCGCTGATTCTAGAGATGATTAGGCGGTTATACGAAGTTGAAGACCGGGCTCGGCCTCTGGACGACGCCGCGCGTTGTGCGGTGCGACAAGCCGAGGCGGTGCCGATCCTACAGCGGCTCAGGGACGAACTGGATCGACTCTCGTCGAGGCTCTTGCCCAAGTCGGCGCTGGCACAAGCGGTAACGTATGCGCTCAACCAATGGCAGGCGCTGTGCCGTTACACTCAGGACGGTCGGCTGACGATCGACAATAACGTGTCGGAGCGACGGCTGCGGGATCAAGCCATCGGACGGAAGAACTGGTTGTTCCTGGGCAGCGACGAGGCGGGTCCGCGTGCGGCGGTGATCTGCACGATCATCGCGGGGGCGAAGCGGCACCGGCTGGAGCCCTGGGCCTACTTGAATGATGTAATCCTGGAGCTGTCGGTGGACGCGAGCCCGGAGTCGTTGGAACGCCTGCTGCCGGACCGCTGGGCAGCGGCGCACCCCGAGCACGTGCTGAACCATCGCCTTGACGAGTCCCGCCAGAAGGCCCAACGACGGGACCAGCGTCGGGCAGAACGGCGCCGCACGAGATAAGCCGACGAACGACGAAGAAGTCGTCACGCTGGCATTTCCCTTCGGCCCTGTCCCCGCGCGGACACCTGGAAATCCCGGGCGCTTACCCGGGAACGATTGAGGCAGTCGTGGCGAATCTTCCAGGCTGAACGCACCGAGCGCCTGCTTTGGCGTCGAAGGAGTCACGCGGTTCACTCATCGAAGCGACGCTTGAGGATCAGACACTCTACTAATTGATATCGCCGCCGATGTTGTTGATGAAGATGACATTGGAAGTAACTAAAGTCCCACAATCCCAAATCATTTCTCCATCGACAGTAGTGTTATCAATGAATATATCATTCGTCAGAGTGGTAATAACTCCACTGCCTGCCACAATAATAGAACTGGAGTCATTAGCATTGTTTCCAAGAAACAAGCTATTATTGACTGTCAAAGTGCCAGTACTATAGATAGCCGCGCCTTCCTCGCCAGTGTTATCAATGAAATGACTGTGATCAACAACCAATATGCCGAGATTTTGAATTGTGCCATTAGAAAAGGTGTTCGTATTGCCAACAAAATTACAGTCTCTCACAATTGCTGTGGCGGAATAACCCGGATATCCATTAGAAATTGAATAGTAATTGTTATCAGAGAAATTACATCTAGTAATTGTTATCGTATCGGTGTTGATATTAGATATTCCATAACTTGCTGCGGTTGCCCCGCCAGAAAATGAGCAATCAGTTACCGCTGCAGCATATCCGGATTGCTGGAATGCAGTATAAGAATTCCCAGCAAATAGACTATTGGTGACAGGGCCAGCGGCACTTTAGGCGGTCTTGGCAATTTGGGGTGCTTGCGCCCTGATCGGTTTATTGGTATACCGTTCTCTGTGTTGCTATATTCACGGCGGCGCACAGAGAACAACCGATGGCAGACAGCCGGCATGTTTCCTTGGACGAGGTCGTAGTGCATTTTGCGGAGTTGGAGGATCCTCGCTCCACCGTCAATTTGCAACATCCGTTGGTCAGCGTGGTCGTCATTGCTTTGATGGCGGTGCTGGCCGGTGCAAGCGGGCCAACTGCAGGGCCAGCGCGCACTTTAGGCGGTCTTGGCAATTTGGGGTGCTTGCGCCTGATCGGTTTATTGGTATACCGTTCTCTGTGTTGCTATATTCACGGCGGCGCACAGAGAACAACCGATGGCAGACAGCCGGCATGTTTCCTTGGACGAGGTCGTAGTGCATTTTGCGGAGTTGGAGGATCCTCGCTCCACCGTCAATTTGCAACATCCGTTGGTCAGCGTGGTCGTCATTGCTTTGATGGCGGTGCTGGCCGGTGCAAGCGGGCCAACTGGGATTGGCAAGTGGGCTGCTTTGAAACAGGAATTTCTCTTGAACACTCTGGATTTGCCCAACGGTATTCCACGTAAGGATGTCTTTCGTCGCGTGCTGATGACGCTGCGACCGGGTGCCTTTCAAGCTTGTTTTGCGAACTGGTTGAATTCGTTGCGTGCGACAGCGGCCACGGCGACCGGCGTGGAGCAACCCGTTCTGGCGGTGGACGGCAAGACGGCACGGCGGAGCCACGATCGCAAGAACGGCCTGGGCGCCTTGCATTCGGTAAGCGTCTGGGCCAGCGAGTTTGGGCTGTCGCTCGGGCAGGTGGCGTGCGCGAGAAATCGAACGAAATCACGGCAATTCCCGAGCTTCTGAGACTGGTGGACATCAAAGGGGCGATCATCACCATCGACGCGATGGGAACCCAAAAGGCGATCGCTGCGCAGATCATTGAGGGCAAGGCCGACTACGTGCTGGCGCTGAAGGGGAACCAGGAGACGCTGCATCAAGCGGTCATCGATTATATCGACGAACAGCTCGAGGGAGACTTGGCGAACGCTCGTGAGCACGTGACGACCGAGAAGGGGCATGGGCGTGAGGAGATGCGAACGTACCTCCAACTCCCGGCACCCAAGAGCTTGCCGGGGTTCACGCTGTGGGAGGGGCTGAGGACGATCGGGGTGGTGACGTCCCGGTGCCTTCGTGACGGCAAGGAGACCATCGAAGTCCGCTACTACATCAGCAGTCTGCCCATGGGAGTGAAGCAGTTTGCCCGAGCGGTCCGAGGTCATTGGGGTATCGAAAATACCTGCCACTGGGTTCTCGATGTGACGTATCGCGAGGACGAATCGCGGATCAGAGACGAGGCGCTGCGGGAGAATTTTGCATGGCTCAATCGGTTCACCTTGTCACTCCTGAAGCAGTATCCAGACCGCACGAGTCTCGTCATGAAACGTCGCAGTTGTGGTTGGAACGAGAACTACATGCTGAAAGTCCTTGCTGGAGCAGCGGTTTAGTGAGTGCTGGCCCTGGGCCAACTGGGATTGGCAAGTGGGCTGCTTTGAAACAGGAATTTCTCTTGAACACTCTGGATTTGCCCAACGGTATTCCACGTAAGGATGTCTTTCGTCGCGTGCTGATGACGCTGCGACCGGGTGCCTTTCAAGCTTGTTTTGCGAACTGGTTGAATTCGTTGCGTGCGACAGCGGCCACGGCGACCGGCGTGGAGCAACCCGTTCTGGCGGTGGACGGCAAGACGGCACGGCGGAGCCACGATCGCAAGAACGGCCGGGCGCCTTGCATTCGGTAAGCGTCTGGGCCAGCGAGTTTGGGCTGTCGCTCGGGCAGGTGGCGTGCGCTGAGAAATCGAACGAAATCACGGCAATTCCCGAGCTTCTGAGACTGGTGGACATCAAAGGGGCGATCATCACCATCGACGCGATGGGAACCCAAAAGGCGATCGCTGCGCAGATCATTGAGGGCAAGGCCGACTACGTGCTGGCGCTGAAGGGGAACCAGGAGACGCTGCATCAAGCGGTCATCGATTATATCGACGAACAGCTCGAGGGAGACTTGGCGAACGCTCGTGAGCACGTGACGACCGAGAAGGGGCATGGGCGTGAGGAGATGCGAACGTACCTCCAACTCCCGGCACCCAAGAGCTTGCCGGGGTTCACGCTGTGGGAGGGGCTGAGGACGATCGGGGTGGTGACGTCCCGGTGCCTTCGTGACGGCAAGGAGACCATCGAAGTCCGCTACTACATCAGCAGTCTGCCCATGGGAGTGAAGCAGTTTGCCCGAGCGGTCCGAGGTCATTGGGGTATCGAAAATACCTGCCACTGGGTTCTCGATGTGACGTATCGCGAGGACGAATCGCGGATCAGAGACGAGGCGCTGCGGGAGAATTTTGCATGGCTCAATCGGTTCACCTTGTCACTCCTGAAGCAGTATCCAGACCGCACGAGTCTCGTCATGAAACGTCGCAGTTGTGGTTGGAACGAGAACTACATGCTGAAAGTCCTTGCTGGAGCAGCGGTTTAGTGAGGCTGGCCCTGCTATTGGTGATGGTTGCGTTGCTGTTGCTAATAATGCCTCCACCCGTGTTATTAGTAAAGGAGCTGTCATTTACTGCAAGTGAGCCACCAGAACTATTGATGGCACCACCGCCTTCATTCGGATTTGTTGCATTGTTGACAAAAGAACTGTCGGTTACAGTCAGCATCCCAGCTTCATTTTCAATGGCCGACCCTGAACCGCCGGCATTGTTAGTGAAAACGTCATTGTTGATAGTCAATGTCCCATAACTAAAGATGCCCGCTCCGATATGATTAAAGTTATATCCACCCGAGATTGTGATTCCGTACATATCAACAGTCTCGCCACTGTCAACCATAAAAATGATGTATATAGCATCATTCGGATGTGGCAGGATCGTAAGATTCGCCGCCCCCGGACCCTTGATGGCGATGTCGTTGCTCAAGTCTGGCAAGGGAGTGAGCAAGTCAATCGTGCCATCGACGGCGAACTTGATGACGTACTTATTGCCGGTTCCGGCATCGGCCGTCGTGATCGCATCGCACAGGGTTGTCTGACCGGAGAGAGGACCACCCGGATCGTCGGCCAGTGTGTTGACCGTCAGGGTGATGGTGGACAGCAGGGCGCGCTCTTCGAGACGTTCCAGCGTGAATCGCCGCTGGGACTGGTGACGTCGGGCTTGGGCGAACAGCGGCAGCGAACGCGAGATAACGGACCACATCGGAGGCTCCTCTCGGCATCGAGTTGGTGGGAAAGAAAAAAGCCCCATCGCCCGGGGTCCCGAGCGATAGGGCCGTCGCGACTCAGACGCGTCGCCAGCCGTGAGCGGTGCATCTCATCCGCCATCGTGGACGCGAGTCACACTCGATTGCAATGGTCTGCCACTCGATTCGAGGAAATAAATCAAACTATAGGAGCCATTTTCATTGACTGGCACGTTCAGGCCTTATAAAGTATCGACCCACCTGACATAAAGATGCGTTTGCGTCGATCTTAGGCGATGAAGTTCACCTTGTCTCGTTTCCTAGCGGTTCACTCATCAAAGCCACGTTTGACCAGCTCTCGCCTTGACCGTCGGTCGCACCCGGTGCAATTCCAGGGATCGTATCACCACACGAGGGGCAACGCCATCTGAGCGACGAGGGCCAGTGCTGGCGATCGAGGAAACGGCCATTCCCGGCGATACCAGGTTGTTCTTCCACAGCGCACCAGCGGCGATCTACCGACATTGGTTGAAGCCTTCTGAATCCCTCGAAGACGAACCAGGACGGGCCAAGCGGCGCCGATCGGCTTAACGGCAGAGGCATCGGTGTTACTGACTTGGGTGCGCGTGTGGGGCGATATCGGTCACCGTTGTGCGTACACGAGCTAGTCGGGCTTGCGGAGACCGGCCTCTTTTGTGGGGCCTTCAATGACCTCCAACGGTGTCTGGTTAGCGCTCGCTCCGGTGGCCATTTTGCCCAGCAATCGGGCGGGGGATCTAGGCGGATTGATCCGTCGTGGTTGAATACGCCAAAGGGGTCGAGAAGGTGGAACCTGAATAGAGCGTCCTCTCCCTTTGTCAGCCTCGTGGATCGACCATCGCCAAGTACGGCGACAATCGGCCTCCAGCAATCCCTTCTCTCTCGAGCTGGTCGCCCATGATTTCTTGTTTAGGAGAACATCGTATGCCGCTTGCTCCATGCGGTGCATTACGGGCAGGATGTGTGAGTTTAGTATGAGAAAGTTGCGTGATAAATCATTTGCGTGGGTTGCCGGGTCTCTCATTTCCACCCAGCTCTTCACTTCAGGCCGATCATATCCGAGGCCTGACCCTTGAAGGAACTGCGAGAGTTTCTTCTCGAACTGTGATGCAGGAAGGGCGAAAGCTCGCTCAAAGAGTCTCATAAATTCACGAAACTTTGCGGTGGGATGGTCGTTGCTTATAGCCTCGGCCAACATGGCAGCGCCTTCATCGCGATCCTGCAGAGCTGTCAGGTAGTCAATCGAGGCCACCGAGGCATGTCGGGGGCTAGCGTATGAATGATAATCTCCATGGAAATACGTAGCGTTCGCTAGCCAGGTTCTCTCTTCCTGGCTTTCAGCACTTAGCGAGACCCAGGGATAAGGCGATGAGAGCATGATAGGGCAGTGATAAGCGACCGAGAGCAGATTAGCCATGGTCCGAATCACTTCTTCCGTCCGTATCCTCGGCTCCTCAGGAATCAGGATTTTGTTGTCTAGGGTCAGGCCGGGTATCTGTACAAGGGAACATTGGGCCTGTAGCAAGAACCGGGTTTGTTGGTTCCATACGCCTTTCGAGTTAATAAATAAATCGATGCCATTTACATTGCACGAACGAGGTTGCTTTGCCTCCGGCCTCAGCTCAAGGTAAATGTCGGCAAGGCGAAACAGTTTCATGCAAAGTGCCTAAACTCCAGGTTGTCGAGCAGTCTACTGCACTGACCGAAACTCCCTATCAACGATCACCCATCGCCCCGGGATCTCTTCCTTGCCGATTCGGAGGGTCCAAACGGCCAGCCCGTTTTCATCCCAGGTCACGCAATGCGCTTTGCCGATGGGCATGGGCTTGTCTGGCGCCTTGAAAACGCCAATCGATCCAGGTGAGGCATCATAGCGGATCTTGCCTTTCTGGCTGATGTGGGCGAAGTATCGAGCCATCTCCACACTCACGAAGGGGTGACTTATTGAATTCACCCAATTTAAACGATAAGCTGAGATTTTGAAATGCGTCGTTCGTGGCAGGCCACGCATCCGTCTCCCGATGGCCTCATCGTCCGGGATTCCGGGCGATGGGGCTTTTTCTTTGGCCTAAGAGACAAAGGTCAGAAATTCTTACTCTTGGATTGCTTTATGACTCCGTTGCATCTGGAGGTTTAGCCGTGGGATTATCTTGGCACCAGAGCGTGGGACTTGGTCCACTCAGGCTGAACTTCTCATCGTCCGGAATGGGTGCATCGGTAGGTGTGCGGGGCGCTCGGCTCTCCATCGGGCCGAGGGGTACCTACGTGCATTTGGGTGCTGGCGGCTTCAGATACAGCCAGAAAATTGACGGACCAAAAATTCCCTCGGGACCGGCACAGCGATTGTCGACTTCGGCGAAGCCATCGCCCTACAGCCCTATCGCCTCAATTGTCGAGTGCATAGGCACGAGCAGCATCGAGGACTCCACGCCGGATGCATTGCTGCAGGAGATTCGGAGTAAGCAGAACGTTGGAGAACATGGGATTTTATGTAGCATTTTGGCTGTGATTCTCATTTGCTTGGGAATTATTAGCCTGGCAAGCCCGGACACTCGCATTTTATGTTACTTTCTTACTCCGTTGGGGCTTGCCTTCCTCTCCTACACGCCCCAGGCGTTCTGGCGAGACCGCGTTAAGCGGACGGTTAGGATTCACTACGTTCTTGATCCACTTGTGAACAACATACAAGAGGGTTTGGAACGATTGCTCGGTGCTCTCCAGCGGACCGAGGCTGTTTGGTCGGTTAAGTCGGACATTCATCACGGCGACTGGAAGCGACACGCGGGCGCTGACGAGGTCGGTCGATAGGCATCGCGTCGGTGTAGGTTTCGGCCTGCCAGCGAACTTCGAGTCGAATGTTAGGGTAGGGTCAATCGAATCGGGAACGCGAAAGTTGTACTTTTTTCCCGATCGAATTCTAATTCTCGGGCCCGGTGAAGTCTCTGCAGTCACTTACGACTCCTTGAACGTCGACTGGAAGACGGTTCGCTTCGTTGAGGATGGCTATGTACCTCGGGATGCAATGGTGGTTGACAACACATGGCTATTTGTCAACAAGGACGGCGGTCCTGATAGGCGTTTTTCTAACAACCGCCAAATTCCAGTCGTACTCTACGGAGTGCTTCTGGTCAATTCAGCCCCGGGGTTCCGGCTGGAACTTCAAACCTCATCTGCCACGATGACCGAAGGTGCGGCCAAGCTGCTGGAATTGATAGGTGACGCAGCTAGACGAGTCAGAAACAGCCAGACCGGTTGTCAAGTCGATCATTCTCTTCCACGAGCCGATGTCTTTTCGGAAGTACCGACATCCCCGCTGGCGGCGAGCGGCGCGGGCGATTGAATCCAAGAAAGTCGCCATCGGCGTTCTGAGCGGAGTCCTCGGTGTCGTAGTCCTGCTCGCGCTCATCTTGATGATCGTCGCAAAGGAGACGAGCCAGTCGCACGCCCGCAACCGGTAGTCGGGCAACAATCCAAGCCGGTTCCGCTGAAACCGGCACCAGTTGAAGTGCAACCTCAGGCCCTTCTTGCAGAGCGATCCTCGACCGAACGAAGGGCCGTCAGCACCGCTGTCAGCGCGAAGCAAGATCCGGGAAGAGCCGGCAGGTTCACGGCCGACGTGCAAGTGCCTGCTGAATATACGCCAATCCTCGTCCAACCAGAACCCTTGCTTAGCTCTGCGACGCCGGCAAGAAGGTCCCTTCTTCCACCACAAGAAGCGAACGGAACCCAAGGCCAGAGTTACACCTCACGGACACGCATCAAGCATTCTTGAATCAACTCGCCCACATGAATGACCCGATGAGCGAAGAGGAACACACCAAGCACTCAAAGAGTTGACTGAAATCAACCCTCGGTGGTGCAACATGCGGGTGCGCCACTGCCGGTATCATATACCAGCATGGGAGACACGTTGGTCCTTCAGGGACGAGGAGGTGATCGGCCTTGGGTTCGGCTCATCGGAGTCGGGACCTCGGTATCGCTCGATGCGAATAAACCCGAGGCGTTCTATGGCAAAGAGGTCCCGGAAGTCTTAGAGGCATGGACCCGCGGGATCTCGTTAACCCTCGTTGATGATCCGGGCGTTCCCCTGATATCCGGCGAGCGTCGAAGGGCTTACGCTCATAGGTCTCCCGATGGCCTGGACATTGGCTTGGGCCGATCGAATATGGCTTCGCCTACGCACGCAGAGATTATGAATACGAGCGACAGGCCGCTTACATCGCCGCCGAGAAACGGGCCCGAGATGCTGGCCGTGGATACTGGGTCAAGCAGATTCCTGTCGCCGTCCAGAAAACCCAGGTTTCCAGTGCATCATCAACACAGACTCAATCCGCCGGACCCTCCGCGGAGTCGTTCGACTCCCACATTGAACTCGATCGTGAGCTCGATCAGCGGGCCAGCCCGGCAACGGCGTCCGCGGCCCCAAAACAACGGACCAAGAAGCACGCCTCAGCCTTCGGTTGACAACTTCGGATCGCCGATGCTTGGCTTGCCGATGTTCGGCCCCGCGATGGGAGGGGGCTCGGTGTTCGTGAACGGTTATATGCGGAGTAATGGAACTTATGTTCAACCATATTACCGCATGTGCACCTAGCCGTTGACAGACGAGAGGCGTAAGCGAGCGAGAGGATCTGAATGTGCGACGGCCGGCCCGGAGTCAAGGATGGTCCGATTGATCGCGATTCTGCAGGTCAAGATGGGCTGATGTCTTTCACAATATTTTGGAAAGAGATTCTCAGCGTACCTCTGGTCAGAATCTGGACGATCCAAGCCACCGATCTGGAGACGGCAAGGGAAGCTGCTCATTTCCTTGTGTTCGAGGAAAGTAGCACCGTGGCGGTCGTCCTCGCCGTCCTGCAGGACTGAATGTCGTGTTCACGGCGTCGCCCTTCCGCCAGACCCTCACCCGATAGGCGAAGCCACTCTCCTTCATGATCTCATCATCAGTGAGATAGTAATGATGCAGGCGGCCCTCCTTCTGAGTGGTTTCAACCAATCGTATCAGAGCCGAGGCGCATTGTCGTTTTGATGGCGACCTTGGATTTCGGAGATTCTAAGCGTGACCCACTGCTCCATGGGTAGCGGGTTGAAGTCGCACGAACTGCCGCCCGTTCGTCGAGGGACTCCAGACCCCACCGTCCGCCGGATCGCAGGTCTCTGATGGCTTGCTGGAGGGAAACGCCACGAACGGGGGCCGAGAGAGCAATTCTTGCGGGAATCGGCGACGTGGGTCGTTCCGGCGCAATCCCTTCTTCACGATGAAGTTAAGTCTAGAGTCGCGGCGCATAAAACACATAAGTATAGCTTGAAGTCAAGACTCGCGGCCGACGAGAACCGATAGAAAAGCAGAGGTAAATACATAGCAAGTAATAACCTGCGTCAAGAAAGCGAGCCTGGGAGACCGCTCGCGAAAACCTCGAAAACGTAGCATTTCGTAGCATGTTCGCCGGACGAGTGGGGCGCGCCGGAGCCGGCTCTGCGCGGCAAAGACGGCGGACCCCGACGACTCACCGCGGTACTACTCTCCTGAAGGTGCCGGGGTTGGAGATCTTGCCACAACCGGTCAGGAGACCTGGCCACAACCTGGTCCGGGACCGCGATAAGGTCGGGAAGCTATTCGTGTGCGTCCCATAGGAGACTGCGAGGGGGAAACAAGTGAGTTTCGGACTTGGTCGAGAGATTCTCAAGGGCCTGTTGCAAAAAGCC
>CAVXCB010000029.1:0-44609 GCA_963760085.1 uncultured Planctomycetaceae bacterium | reverse complement strand
CCGAGGTTGAGTGCCCTGGCCTGCGGAATCGACCGGCAAGCAGTCTGGAACATCATGAACCTGACGAAAGAAATGTCATCTACTATTAGGATACGAGACGTTCAGGTTACTCGTACCAAAACGACAGATTCGCCACCGCATTCCTTGCGTCGGAGTGGCGGCAGAAAGGATCTGCCCGTAAGTACTTGTCGCCGGAGAGTGGCTAGCCCATTCCGCGTCCGCAAAGCGCAACGCATCAACGGCGATTAGTGCAAGAACCCCCGCGAACCCTCAGCGATGATTTCTTATTCGACTGGGGATGAGTCGACCCGAAAGGGGGACCAAGCGGCGATTCCTTCCGGGATTGGCTACGTGGACCGTTCCGGCGCAACTCACACTCCACACTGCAGTTAGGTCTAGAGTCGCGATGCACGAAAGCGAGAATTGCAGTGTCGCGGCTCTCGAAAGTCGTTAAAACCATGGACGTAATGCCTTATTCTACAGTAACTTGCGTTTAGTACCGGACCAGAGAGACCACTCTCGGAATACCTCCAAACGTAGCATTCCGTAGCATGTTGGCGTCTTCCCTCGCTAAGCCGTTAATGGCAATCGAGTCGCGGCCTCGGGGCTGGATCTGTCATGGCTCTTGCTCAGGTCGTTCCACAGGTCAGCCAAGGTTTGCTCGAAGGGGATCGTCGGTCTCCATCTGGTGTGGCTGATGATGCGCTGGATGTCGGCGCGGGAATCGATGGGACCTTTTCGGACGTAGCGACGTCGGTCGATGCACACCTTGACTGACCTGCCGCTCAGGCGAACCAGCAGGTCGAGGCCCTCGCTCACCGATCGCGACTGGCCACTGCCCACGTGGTACACCAGCCCGGGCTGGCCGCGGAGCGAAACGGCCACCAAGGCCCGCGCCACGTCCCGCACATCGATAAAATCGCGGCGGACCTCGATATTGCCGACCAGGAGCGTCAGCGGATCGGCAACCTCCGCCGTCAACTGGGAAGCGAATTCTCCGAACGCTTGAGTTTCAGGCAGTCCTGGCCCAATGGGATTGAACACGCGGGCGACGACCACCTCCAGCGGCGGCCGCTCCGCCAGGCCCGCGATCGTGGCGAGCTGCTTGCTGCGGCCATATGCGTCAAGCGGTGCGCACGGATAAGACTCGGCAACCGGCAAGGCCGAAGAGGGAACGGCACCCAACTCGGCAGCGGAACCGGCCAGCGTCACGCGCACCTTCTGGTTCAAGCCGCGCAGGGCGTTCAACAGACGGATCGTCGCCCAGAAATTGCTCTGGTACAGCGCATCGTCAGGCGCGGGCGGGGTCTTGCCGGCCGTGTGGATGACATGGTCGGGGACGACTTTCCTGATGGCATCTCGCAGCCCGATGGGATCATCAAGGTCGGCCTTGATGAAGTTCTGCTCTGGCCAACCCGCGGGACAGCGCCGTCCGAGAACGAGGACGGCGTCGCCGGTTCGCCCTTCGCGCCTGAGCTCGGAATCGAGCACGTCGAGCACGTGCCGCCCCAGGAATCCCGTTGCTCCCGTGATCAGCCAGGTCGCCATGACGCGATCTCCGCTTTCAGTCCCGAACCATGAGTATTGCGGTTTCGGGTGCGCTCTTCTGTCCCCAATAAACTAAGCGTAGCTCGCATGACCTGATCAGGCGTCAGCTCGCGCATGCAGCGGTGATGTCCTTCAGGACAGACGGGTCTCTGACAGGGCCCGCAGGGTACCGGCTGAAACAGGTGCAGGGCGTGGGGGTGATAGGTTCGCGTCCAGGCAATATGGGTGGGACCAAACAGCGAGATCACCGGCGTGCCAAACGCGGCCGCGAAATGGCGAGGCCCGGAATCGGTGGTGATCAGCAGGGCCGCCCTGCGCACACAGGCCTTGGAGAGTCCCAGGCTCAGTGACTGCTTCGACAGGCTGACCACGCGTGGGTGGTCAGCCAGCCGGGCGATCTCTGCCGCCGCGGCGCGCTCGGCCGGCCCGCAAAGGACGAGAACCGCGACGCCGGTTTCGCTTGCAAGGCGGCGAGCCAGCTCGGCAAACGAGGCGTCGGGCCAGTTCTTGGCCGGTCCGAAGGCGCCGCCGGTGTTCAGGCAGACCAGCCGTTCATCTGCCGCCAGGCCCAGCTCGCTCAGGGCCCGATCGGCGGCAGACTCGTCGCCGGCAGTGGTTGCCAGCTCGAGCTGAAGTGAGCTGGCCCGGCATCCCAGCAACCGCGCCAGGGCCAGATAGTACTCCACGACGGGTGTGGGAAGCAGCTTGCCCGCCGGGTCGCGAGGCGGCTTCAATCCCTCAGTTAGCAGGATGCCGCGGCCGTATCGAATGTAACCAATGCGGCGGGGAATTCCGGCCCTCCAGGCAACCCAGGCGGCGCGAAACGAATTCGGCAGCAAGATCGCAATATCATGTCGTATCTGACGAAGGCGATGGACTAGTGCATGAGTTCGCTGGTCGCGTCGGTTTGAACGATGATGAAACAAGACCGTCTCATCAAACCACGAAGTGCCCTCGAGCACCGGTGCCACATGCGGGCGAATGATCGCGGTGCAACGTGCGTCAGGGAACTGGCCCCGCAGCGCACGAAACGTCGGCGTCGCCATGACGGTATCGCCGATCAAGTTAGGGCAGAAAACTGCGATCTTCATCGATGAGACGTGCTCTTCCGGTCACTCCATTGACTGCGGAACGACGTCACGAACCGGCGAGAGTGGTTCGAGAATACGTTCAAGGGCCTCGAGACCATCCGTGATCTCCAGCCCGATGCGCAAGGCGCAGGGGAACGCGACCCAGGGTCGCGGTGCGAAGCTTGACCAAATCTTTCTGGGTGGTCAAGGCGAGATCCGGCCTCATCTTGTCGGCCCAGGCGGTGAGCAGGCGGACGTCGCCGGCGGCATACAGGTGGTGATCGGGAAAAACCTTCAAGTCGAGAATTCGCGAGCACAGAGGAGCCAGGGTGCGGCGAAATCCTTCGGGATTGCCGATGCCGCAGAAGGCCGAAACCTCCTTGCCGGCCAGCTCGTCGAGAGGATAGGTACGTCCTTCGCCGTCAATCAGGTCGATGGGAGCGTGGCGTGTCTCGATTAACGGCAATGCAGGGGCCGCGCACGCGGCACTGCGGCGGATCAACTCACACTGGGACGGCTCGAGCAGGTCCGCGCGGGAAAGGATTACCGCCGAGTGCGCGACGGAGCGAGCGGATCGGCTCTCTCAAGAGCCCACGCGGGAACAGTTTTCCCAGCCCAAAGGGATCAAGGGCATCAAGCATGACCAGGTCCAGGTCGCGCGCCAGCCGGCGATGCTGGAACCCGTCGTCGAGAATGATCAGCTCCGCCTCCAGCTCGATCTCGGCAACAGTCGCGAGCTTGACCCGGTCGGGGTGTTGAAGGTGGGGGACGTCGGGAAGGTTCTCTTCCAACACCATGCCCTCGTCGTTAATTCCACCTGCATGGCCATAACCCCGGCTGATCAGGACAACTCGGACACCGCGACGGCGATACCAGCGAGCGATCCATTCGACCATCGGGGTCTTGCCGGTTCCCCCGAGAGTGATGTTGCCGACCGAAATGACCGGCACCGCCGCGCGTTGCGATCGCTTCCAGCCCCGGTCGTAAGCCATGTTGCGGCAGACCGCAGCCACGCCGTAAACAGTAGAGCAGAGCCCCAGGCCAAGTCGAGCCAGGCTGGCCGCAGGCCCGCGAGTCTGGCCGCGAATCAATTGCAGAAAATTGTCCTCATCGATCGGCTTCAATCGGTCTGCTCCGGCTGGGAAGGGCCCGTTGGGGCCGACAGCCATCACGGCACCGGGGCTTTGTTCAAATCCCCCGACTTGTGATTCTTTCTGAAACCGCCCAGAATTGAGCAGCCTGGCAAGGCTAACCCTCCCCTAAACTATCGTCAAGCGACGCTGATCAGTCTCCAGAGGATCGTCATGGTTTGTTCACCCCAACCACCGCACCCGCTCGTCAGCCATTGGATCGAGCGTCATCGCGATCCGGTCAGCTTTGTACTCCACATTATAGGCATTCCTCCCACCATCCTTGGGGTTTTGCTCTTCTCGGTCTATGTCGGGCTGCTCTCTCGGCCGGTCTTTATCTTTGCGCTGATCTTGTTCCTTGGAGGTTATCTGTTGCAGTTCGCCGGTCACGCCCTGGAAGGCACCGATCCTGGTGAGATCATCTACTTCAAACGTAAGCTTGGCCTGCCGTACGTTGAATTCCCGCCGGTTCGGGGCCCTTCGAGGAATACCTCGCAGGCAGCCTGAGCGGGCTGCTCTCGCGGCCTCGGGAGGGGCGGAAATCTCCCAGGAAGGCAGCGTCGGTTCCTGTCCCATTGCTCTTGGTCGCCGCGGCAGCCCAGAGAACCGGCCGGAAAGAGGGGCCCGGCTGCCCCCGACCGGCAAACTTGACCTAGGACGGAATCGGAATAATCCGTAATATCCCCCTCATCGATTCAAGTCTCTTGCCAGACAGATCCGATACAGTCCGATAGGTCGAGTTTTGACTTTCTCCTTACGGGGTATGACCCCGTTGCCATGTTCGTTCATAGGTTTGACGGCACGGGGTAAAGGCTGGCATCTCTCTTCGGCCTGTCCCGTGAAGTGCACGAGAGTCGCGGCCTGAATCTCAGGAAGCGGCAAGGGGCAGCTCAGGACGTGGGTCAAGGGTTGGCAGGAGGCCGAGCCAGGGAAGGCGCGGCGCGTGCCCACGGCTTGAAATACGCGTCACATGGCGAACTTAGTCAAGGACGGCGGGCCATGCGATTGACCTTACGCACGAACCGGGGGGCTCAGGCGGCCATACTGGCGGCCTGGGCGATTTCCTCCGGTTGCCAGCGGCTTCCTTACATCGATCAGTCCAAGTCTGTGCCCCATGACCCGATGGGTGCGACGGCCTTGGAGGACAAGGAGGTCAAGCAGGCCGATTTCCTGAGCAGCAGCTTGAACATGCAGATGCCCAAGGTGCACAAACCGAGAACCACCAACGACCCTGAGGCCGAAGAGGTCTGGCCGATGACTTTGCAAGAGGCCATCCGAATTGGCCTGGATAATTCGGAAATCGTGCGCGTCATTCCCTTCTGGCGCCCAGGGCATTCCGATTGGTGGATTCGAGCCATCCCCTCTGAACACCGGTGCAGGCGCCGGTGTCGCCGGTGCGTTGGGTGCCGGTTCATTGGAATCGGTCTACGACCCGGCCATCCAGGAAACGTCAGATCGCCACGGCACTGTCGGTTTTTGACACCGCTTTTACGACCAACCTGACATGGGGCAAGAATATTCAGCCTTTCAATAATGCGATTCAGGGTGGCTCGCTAACCTTGAGCGGACCGCGAACCGTCGTGCTCTCGATACAGGATACCGCCAATTTTCAGATTGGACTCCAGAAGCGCAACGCGACTGGAGGCCTAATGAGCATTACCCACAACGTCAACTGGCTATATCAAAACAGCACCTTCCTGACCTATCCTTCGGTCTACACCACGAACATCCAGATGGCCTTGACGCAGCCCCTCATGGGTAGCGCCCCCTACCCGGGCAAGCAGCCGGTCCGCCGGTGGGTCTGGAGGCCAACCGAGCGCCGATCGTGATCGCCCGGCTCAACGCGGACGCCGCCGTCTGGCGGTTCAAAGCAGGGGTTCTGGCTCACGTTCGATCGATCGAGCAGCAATACTGGAGCCTGGCCCAGCAGCACGTGCAGCTTTGGAGCTCCGAGAAGGCAGTCGAGCTGGCCCGCGAGATCGTCAATCGCGAACAGGCGGAGCTTGTCGTCGGCAAGGGAACCGTCGCCGACGTCGCGGAGGCCCAGCAGCGGCTCGAACAGTTCAACCTCGACCTGGTGACCAAGACTTCGGATGTGATCACCACGGAAAGACAGTTGCGCAACATCCTGGGATTGCCACCGGCCGACAATCGCCGAATCATTCCTGTGACGCCCCCGGTCGAGGCTCGGCTGGAGCCGGACTGGGATTCCAGCCTTGCACAAATGGTGACGTTTCAACCCGACATCGTCCAGGAGCAGCTTCTGGTCCGGATCGCCGAATTACAGCTTCTGGTCGCTCGCAACCAGTTGCTGCCGCAATTGAACCTCAGCTTGCTTTATCAGCTCAACGGTCTAGGACAGCAGCTCGACAACGCCGAGGCAGTCATGACCGGGGCCACGATCAAAGCCTTGGAGCCTGTGGTTGCGGCCAAAGAGCGAGCGGCCGGCTTGCTCTCCAATGCCGGCTACTATAACAACTTCCGCACCTGGCAAGTGGGGTTCTCATTCCAGATGCCTCTGGGCATGAGATCGCCCCTGGCGAACACTCGAAACGCCCAATACAGCCTGCTGCGGCAACGTGCCTACTTGCAACAGATCGTTCACCAGACGACACACTCTCTTGCCCGGTTCTTCCTGGAAGTCGACGCCAATTACAAGCAATTCAAGACGGCGTCCCGACTGCGAGCCGCGGCCGCCCAGCGCCTCGAAGCCCAGCGTGCCTACTACGAGGAAGGCCGGATCACGATCGACCGGTTCCTCGATGCGGTAAGCCAGTATGCCCAGGCCGTGGCCCAGGAAGCTCAGTTCAAGACGACCTACAACATCTCGATCGTCGCTCTGGAGGAAGCCAAGGGCACGCTCTTGGCCTACAACAACATCGCCGTGGCGGAGGGCCCGCATCCGCGGAAGGCCTATGTTCAGGAAAAGGACATCCAGGACGCGCACCGTAAGCTGCCGATTCCTCCCGACGGTCCGATGTACCGCCAGCGAGTCACGGGCCCGCGCAACCCCGACCCCGTCCCGAGCAACCCGCCTCCGGACGTGCAACCGGGTAACCCTCCGCCCTTGCCGGCCCCCGTCGGTCCGCTCGGCCCACCGCCCACTGCGGTGCCGCCGTACCGTCCTGCCGGCGAGGCACCCTTCCTTTCGCAGAATCCGGCTCAACCCTTGCCTGGCGATGCCGGCCAGGCGCAGGACAGGGCCGCCAGAGGGGCCGGCGACAGGCCTCCGCTGGACGGCTCCACGACCCCTGCCGGCGGAAAGCCCGACCCCATCGGAGGCGCACCTCCGGCGGAGCTGCCGGTTCTGCCAGCAAACCTGGGGGCAGGCTCGCCAGCCGTCGAATCCGGCATCCCGCCAGCTCGCGGCCCGGCCCAGTCCGCCGCCCCAATCACGCCAGAGTCCTCCGACGAACTCCCCGAATTACCTGCGGAGATCAACCTGCCTCCTCTGCCGAAGTGACATAACTTCCTCACTTCGCACCACCAAAGCCATGCGTCCGGGTAGGGAAAACCAGGGCCGGTGCCGAACCTTCGCGGCACCGGCTCTTGCCGCCGCGCCGATTGCTTGTTGACCGTCGCTGGTGCATGACGGCACAATATTTTTCATAATGCGGATATCTTCAGCCGCGCTGACGGCTCGAAGTTGTTGCGGCGGCTTGCCGCGTCAACCGGGAAGGGGCAACCATGAGCGACCAGGCACACACTGTTTGCGACGGCGGATCGAGTCGGCGACACTTCCTGAAGGCGGCCGCTTGGGGCGGTGTGATGGAGACCTTGGCCTCCGGGCAGGCCGGCATGGCTGACGAACCGGAGCCCGTCCAGTCCCCCGTTCCGACCGTGACCCTGGGCCGGACCGGTCATAAAGTGACGATTCTTGGCATGGGCACGAGCTGGGCTCTGTCGCCCAGCTTTGTTCAGACCGCCATCTATTCTGGCGTTCGCTACATCGATACTTCCGAAGTTTACGAGAACACCCGCGCCGAGAAGATTCTGGGCGATGTGCTTGATCGAACCAAGCGGCGTAAGGATGTTTACCTCGTCACCAAGAACACAGCCTATCGCAAAAGCATGGGCACAGGCAGCTCGAAGATGTTCGAGCAGCGGCTCAGCGCCAGCTTGGAGCGGCTCAAGACCGACCATGTCGACTGCTACTACCTGCACGGCCTGGCCGGGAGCCAGATCGAGCTGCTGCGGGACCCCGGCGTGAAGGCTGCGTTCGAGTTGCTCAAGAAGCAGGGGAAGACCCGCTTTTGCGGCCTGAGTTGCCACGATGCCCGGCTCCCCGAGATCCTCGTTGCCGCGGCCGAGTGCGGCTGGATTGACCAGGTAATGTTCAAATACAATTTCCGCGACGTGGGAGGACGTGACCGGCACGACGACCTCCAGCGGGCCATCGACAAGGCCGCCAAGGCCAACCTCGGCCTCGTTGCCATGAAGACTCAAGGGGGGGCCATTAACTTCCCCGACAAGATGAAGCAGCTTCAGGACAAGGGTTTCAAGAAGGAGGTCGCCGCGGTCAAGTCGGTCTGGATGGACGGCCGAATTCACGTTGCCGTTAGTGAGATGACAACCCGCAGCGATCTACGCGAAAACGTGGCGGCCAGCGCGCAACCGGCGCTCTCGTCGCGGGAGCGAAAGCTGCTCGACGATTACCGCAGGACCACGGCCCACCTGTATTGCCACGGTTGCGGGCACCTCTGCGAAACCGCGGCCCGGGGCGTTCCGGTCGCCACGGTTCTCCGCTACCTCCGTTACTACGAGGTCTACGGCAAGCGGCAAGCGGCTCGCGCTCTTTATCAGGCGCTGCCTCCTGTCGCCCGCGACCTCGCGGCCGCCAACCTTGACGCTGCCGCGGCCGCCTGCCCTCACGGCCTGCCCGTCGTTGAGCTCATCGAACGCGCCGACAGGCAGATGAGAGCCTGACACGCCCACCAGAGACGTTGATTTTCAGCCCTCTCCACTTCAGCCTGCGCTGAGAATTCCCGTTCTATTCAATTCGCACAAGGTCGATGGGGAGACCAAGGCGGCAAGTTGGGTCAGGCGGCATCCTTGAGGCCACCCACATCGGCAAGTGGGCGGCCCTACCGGCGTTCCTGCAACGATCGCCGAATGACCTTAGCCCTGCCAGATCTCTATCGATCCAAACCGGCCGCCATTAAGGTCGACCGAGTCGTTTTTTCCGTTCCCCTCCTTCACGATCAGCCTATTGATTATAACGTTTCCCAGCTCAACATCAGCCGTGGAGTTCCCGGTCTGAGTGATGGTCGCCGCGACGAACCTGCTATTGTCCACCGCGGCAATGAGCGCGCCACCGCCCGTGGTCGATGTACCATCAACCACGGTGAGCGTGCCCGAGCTATCAACGTTGTTCACCTTGAGATTGAGGGCTGCCTGGCCGGTCACGGTGATACTGATGTTCTTGACCCTCGAGCTGACTTTCTGGCCCAGGCCAGTCACGGTGACCTGGTCGCTGTTCATGCCGGTGCCCGGAAGAGAGACAACAATCCCTCCGATCATCTCAGTGGTCGTGTATGGCGCACCGACCTTGCCGTTGTTGATGTGGGTTTTCTTGTCAGTCCCCATGAGGGTGACCGTACCGTCCTTGTTTTCCGTGATACTGAACGAGTCGTTGTGCGTGTCCCCGGTGACCGTGAGGATGCCGTTTTGGACAACGGCCGTCACGGTGCTCAGGAGCGCGCGGTGCTCCAGGGTTTCGACGGTCGTCATCGATGGGCGCTGTCTGCTTTGACGGGTCCGATTGCTGCGTCTCTTGGCAGCCAGTCGCTGAACGCTTGGGCTCGGTGGGAAAAATCGTGAGAACCAGGGCATCAATTCAGACTCCTCTGTACCTGTGCTTCATCATGGTGGCCAGAAGTCGACATACATCGCCCAGGAACATGGCTTCGATCAAGAGATCTGGAAAGGCCAGATTCGCACGAACAATGCAGGTCGATCAATCAGAACAGTATCCAACTTGACGGTCAATTTCCAGGAGGTGTTCAATTGCTCTACGACAGTAGCTGCGGCAGGGCAAGCAGTGGGACGATCGCCGCTGCGCGGCCAGCCAAGCGACGGGGCTGGCGAAACCCAAATCCGGACGGCCAAGGTTGTCCAAAATCTCGTCCCCTAAAACTGGACGCTGAATCGCCTTAAGGTTATCATCCCGGTCGCGATTTTAGGGAGGCATCCGCAGATGCCAGATGAAATCTTGGCCCAATGAGGTTAACATTAGATCACTAATCGCACGGATGCACACCGCCTGGCTCTCCTGTCCTGCGATCGGGGTCATGGGAAGCGATTCACGGGTCGGTTCTGCTCCGCTTCTGACAGAAGCTCATGCTCACGATTGCTCAAGCCTTTGACATGGCCGTGCAGCATCATCAAGGGGGTCGCGTTCCGCAGGCGGAGCAGCTCTACCGTCAGATCTTGCAAGTGGATCCTCAGCATGTCGGGGCGCTGCATTTGCTGGGCCTGCTCTGCCATCAGGTAGGCCGCAGTGAGCTGGCCATTGAGTATATAGGTCAGGCTCTGCGCATCCAGCCAGAGTTCGCCGAAGCTGCAAAGCAACCTCGGAATCGCACTGGCAAGGCAGGGAAAGCTGCCGGAGGCGGTGTGCTGCTACCAGCAGGCATTGCGGCTCAAACCGGACCATGCCGTTGCTCACAATAACCTGGCTAATGCCTTGCGGCAGCAAGGAAAACTGACGGAAGCTGTGGCCAGCTATCAGCAAGCCCTGTGCCTCAATCCGGAGATCGCCGAAACCCATACCAATCTCGGTGTGGCGCTTTTTGAGCAGGGGAAATTGCCGGAGGCCGTGGCCTGCTGCCAGCAAGCCCTGCGACTTAAACCGCACTATGCAGAAGCGCATTGCAACCTCGGAATGGTGCTGGCGGAGCAGGGGAATCTGCCGGAGGCTGTGGCTTGTTACCACAATGCCTTGCGGCTCCGGCCGGACCTTGCAGAAGCGCACAACAACCTTGGAATGGCGCTGGCAGAACAGGGAAAGCTGATGGAGGCTGTGGCTTGCTATCAGCAGGCCCTGCGCCTCAAACCTCAGTATGCCGAAGCGCACAATAACCTTGGAGTCACTCTTGCGGAGCAGGGTAAGCTGGATGAAGCAGCCGCCTGCTATCAGCGAGCCCTGAGCCTCTTTCCGGACCACGCCGCAGCGCACATGAATCTGGCCCAGGTCTGGTTCCTACGGGGTGACTTCGATAGCGGTTGGCCTGAATACGAGTGGCGCTGGAAGCAGCGGAGCTTCGCGCCTCCCTCATCCTCTCATCCGCTCTGGATCGGCTCGAGCCTCCACGGCCAAACCATCCTGCTGTTTCCCGAGCAAGGACTGGGCGATACCCTCCAATTCATCCGTTATGCCCCACTCCTCCAACAGAGAGGCGCCGTTGTGACCGTCCAGTGCCAGGCACCGCTGTTTCGCCTCCTCTCCACCTGCGCCGGAATTGATCGTCTGATGGTCGCGGGCTCGGACGTGGACACTGTTGACTTCCAAGCACCGCTTTTGAGCCTGCCGCGGATCTTCGCTACCACGCTGCCAACCATTCCCGCGCAGATTCCTTATCTGCACGCCCCGCCCGAATCACGTGCTCACTGGCAACAGCAATTAAGCGGCGTTGGAGGTTTCAAAGTCGGCATCGCCTGGCAGGGCAATCCCGAGCACAAACGTGACAGGAGTCGTTCCGTGCCCTTGCTCGCCTTCGCGCCTCTGGCCGGTGTCACGGGAGTCAGCCTGGTGAGCCTGCAAAAGGGTCCGGGCTGCGAACAACTGCTCGGAACTGGCGGACCGAATGCGTGTAGTGGACCTGGCCGACCAATTGGAGGACTTTGCGGACACTGCGGCAGTGATGAGTAACCTGGATCTGGTGGTCACAGTGGACACGGCGGTCGCTCACCTGGCCGGGGCATTGGGCATCCCGGTTTGGGTGGCGCTGGCCTTTGTGCCCGACTGGCGCTGGCTGCTGGAGCGGGACGATAGCCCCTGGTATCCCACCGCGCACCTCTTCCGCCAGAGTGCCTTGGGCGACTGGGACGGTGTCTTCGAGCGCATCACCAAGGCGCTACGACAGCAACTCGAAACGGCCCTGGAAAGCAACAAACCCTCGAGCGACTCCTCCAACTCATAAGCCGACTTGGAATCACCGGCTCACACCAATAAAGCGGCCGGTAAGATGGTCTCGAACCGCTCCCATGGGACGGCGACGGTGGGCAAATCGAAGACCCGGGTGTCCAGGCCAAGGTCAAGAAGGTACATCGTCTCTTCATATTGAGAGCGCCTGGCTTCGGACCTGCGCTTCTGAACCAGCAGGTCCTGACGCTCAAACTCCGCGGCCATTCTGAAGAGAGTCAAGATGCGTTCACCGTGCGATCGGTGTTCGACGTGCATGGCCTGGCACCGCTGCCAGTCGCGGAAACAGCTCAGGTCGTTCCGCCGGACAAGAAGCACCGTGGACGAGTGATGTCCGCCCAGGTAAAGCGCACCGCCCTCGTAGACCGGGGCCATGACCCAAAGGTCGTGGGGAAAGTCTCGGTCGCCGACCTGCCCGCAGACCCAGATCGCCAACTCCTGAAGCAGGTAGGATCCGAGCTTGTTCTCCATCGAGACCAGCGGTTGGTCTGGCTTCGTCCGTTCGGCGCGCTCCAGGAACGCGTCACGCGCCGCGTGGTTGGGAAACACCGAATCGATCGGGTCGCGTCCGCACGACCGGATCCGCATGATTTCCTGCCCGTCGGGCCGCCGCTCCAGTAGGACCTTCTCGATCGTCAAGACCTCGCGCGCCTCACCCCGCTCTGCCTGGCGGCGTAACCGTCGCCACCGCAGGTAGCCCAGAAACCAGCCCAAGAGGATGCCGATCGCGAACATCGACCCGGTGATCAGAATTCGCAACAATTCGGGTCCAAGGCGGGAATTCAAGAGTACGTCCACGTCCGCTATCCTTTCATGATAGGCCGCCGTCGGCCATGAGATAGGTTCGCCTCAATCGGTGTATCATTGGACAGATTCCACGGCAGCCGATCAAGAATGCGATCTCTGGGGCCCTGACGGAGCCTGCCGACCGTATCGAGCGTTGCGTTTCCGTGGGCAGTCGGTTGCTCACAAGCTGCCTGCCAGATAATCTCGAGGCTTCCGCGGGTGGCGACTTGATACCGACAGGACACTTCACTCTTCTCTCTCAATGGTGCGACCAACATGAAAACGCGATTGTCCAGGGTGGCGTGCTGGGGGCGGGCGGCTTTGGTCGCCGGAACGCTGGCTTCGGCATTATTGTTCAGCGGCGATGCCCGCGCCCAGGAAAAGGAGTCGCCGACTCTCGGCACGATTGAGCGGCTTGATCCGCGGCTCGATCAGATCGTGCCCAGAGACGCGCATGTCGAGCGGATCGCCGAAGGGTTCGACTGGTCAGAGGGGCCCGTCTGGGATCGACGCGGGGAGTTCCTGCTCTTCTCCGACGTGCCTCGGAACACGGTCTTCAAGTGGCAGCAGGGCAAGGGAGTCAGCGTCTTTCTCAAGCCCAGCGGTTACACCGGCACCACGCCTCGAGGCGGCGAGCCGGGATCGAACGGCTTCTGATGGACACCCAAGGGCGGCTGATCCTCTGCCAGCACGGCGATCGCCGGGTCGCCCGGTTGGAGGCCGGCGGCAACGTTCACGACGCTGGCCGACCGCTACAATGGCAAGCGATTCAACAGCCCCAATGACGGCGTCTTCAAGTCCAATGGCGACCTTTACTTCACCGACCCCCCCTACGGCCTGATCGGACTTAACGCCGACCCGGCCAAGGAGCTCGATTTCAACGGGGTCTACCGGATCTCTGCGAGTGACGGCAAGGTCACCTTGCTTACCAGGGAGATGACTTTCCCCAACGGCATCGCCTTCTCGCCCGACGAGAAGACGCTCTACGTGGCCAACTCCGACCCCAAGAAAGCCATCTGGATGGCCTTCCCGGTGCAGGATGATGGAACCCTAGGCGAGGGAAGAGTTTTCGGCGACGTGACTTCTTCGGTGGGTCGAAGCCAGGGCTTGCCCGATGGGATGAAAGTGGATCAGGCGGGCAACCTGTTCGCAACCGGACCAGGAGGCGTGTTGATCTTCGCTGCGGACGGCACCCATCTGGGCACATTCGCCACCGGCCAGGCCACTGCCAACTGCGGCTGGGGCGAAGACGGCACGGTCCTCTACATCACCGCCGATATGTACCTGGGACGGATCAAGCTGACCACCAAGGGACGTGGATTCTGAAGCACGCACCGCGCGTGGCTTCGACGAGGAGGAGCAAGCACATGAGCGTTTCACTCCCGCGGTGAGGAAGTCTGGAAGATGCTGACGTTACGCCCGCGAAAAACTGCCGAAGGACTGGTACTTCGATGAAGATGGCGGCTGGCTGCGCCGCAAGTACAGCACCGACGGCTGGCCGACCACGCTCATGCTCGTCAATGCCATTGGCTACCTGTGCGAAGCCGCCTGGCACCACGCCGACCTGTCGGTCACCTGGGGCAAGGTCTGGGTCAAGCTCAAGACGCACTCGGCAGGCGGCATCACCGACAAGGACTTCGCTCTGGCCCGGAAGATCGAGGAAGTCGTGCTCTGGAGGCCCGAGCCGGGCGGCCCGCTGGAAGGAACGCCGAACAAGTTTGTTCATTCAAAAAAGTAAGTCCATTATCTCGGAGCTGCTCCGATTCACCGCATCCCAGATCGAGCCCGCGGCAGAGCGCAGCTCGAGTGATGCAACCAGCGCGGCGAACTGGCCCCCGGCAAGGGCATCGGCGAGCAGGGCCGATCCCTGGGCGGCATGCTTGACCCAGGGCCGGGCAGCGAAGGAAGAGACGCGAGCTGCCCAAACCGTGAAAGGGCTTCGCCCGCGAGCCCGGCCACATCCGGTCGGTTCAAACCCGCGCCGGAGAGGTAAATCCGCTCAAACGGCGTGATCGGCGCAAGCCGGCGATGTGCCTGGTCAGTGATTCGCGAAAGGCTTCCGGGCCCAGCGGGCCGAGGTCGTCGAGCCCGCCGCGAAACAGGTCGCTCTTGGAGAGTGGGCATTCCAGTAGGCGACCTCGCCGTCCCAAGCGCCACGGGATCGAAGGCCGATGGGCCCGTTCGTTCCGGCTGACGCATTGACCAGTCGGCCATCCTGCACAACCATCATTGCCGTGAACGCCGAGCCGATCTCGACGACGGCGAACGTCGATCGGTCGACACCGCCGTGCGCCGCGGCGTCAAACCAGAGAGCCAGGGCCGCGACCGCGACCTTGTCGGCGGTGCCAAGATCCACCGAGTTGGCCTTGCGATGGGGTGGAATCGTCGGCAGGTGAAATCCACCGGGCAAGAACACGACGGGCAAGCCGCTCTGAACCAAGGCGCGAACCCAGGAACGAAAGCCAATCAGCCCGGCCGGCTCTCCGCGGTGATCGGGCCGGACCAGGGACATCTGGTCGATCTGGTCCTCGGTCAGGCGGTCGGCCGGAACCAGCGGCAGACCATAGCCGGACGGGCCGGCGACGAGAGTGAGTGGAGTCCACTGGTCAAGGAGCCCCGCGAGCGCCCCGGGCCGCTCGCGCAGTTCCTCCGGCCTGAAGCGGCGCTGATCGACGACCCGGCCGTCCTCCAGCAAGAGGAGGTCGAGGCTCGAGGTTCCCGGGTCGGTACCGACAACGCGAAGCACGCCCTGATCCTGATCAAACGGAAACGTGCGGGAGGGAATCAGCCAAGCGATTGGCCCAGTGCCAGAACTTCCTCGGCGTCCAGGACAAGGTCGTTGGCTGTGAACAACTGCTGGATGGCTTTCTTGTGGATGTTCATCTTGATACCTCCCACGCCCAGCGCTCCCCAGGCTTGAATGCCCGAGCGAGATTTGTTCTTGTCGGCTGCCTCGACGCCCTCGATTCCGAGAGGCGGCACCGCATTGAGATCGATCAGCGCCTCGAGGTGCGAGAAGTTCCGCCAGAGATTCGCCGGCAAGAGCTGAACTCCCGGGCGGTCCCGAGCTGATGACGATTGACGCGGCCCGTAACTCGGCCGCCACGCCGTCCGAATTCGCCATTTGGAATGGGATAAACTGAGCCCCCGTAACCTCGTGAAGCCGCTTGGCCAGGGCGCCGGCGCGATCCAGGCTGCGCGAGCCGACGGCCACGACGGCGCCCAGCCGGCCAAGTAGTAGAGCGATCCTTTGGCCAACCGGACCCGTCGCCGCCAGCACCAGCATGCGCGTATCTTGAAGCGACCCGCCACTGGCCTGCAGGGCCGTCAGCACGGCCGCGGCGGCGGTCGTGTTCGATCCATTCCCATCGAACATCACCGATACCCGAAAGGGACCGAAGAAAGCTTTCTTGATCACTTCCAGGATTGCTTCCCCGGCCGACACATTCGATCCACCAACAAAAATGGCCGTGTGATTCAGGTCAGCCGGACCGCGAGTGAAGATGGTCCCATAAACGAGGTCGCGCACGTTATCAGGGGTAACTCCGCCGTGCCGAAGAAGTTGCTGCACGCCCGCGTCCACGGCCACGACGGCATCGAACACGCTGGGCTGCGTATCGGTGTCAAGCTGAACCAGAATGGTCGTTTTGTTGCGTGACATGTGATCGTGTTGAACTCGCGCGACCGGGCTCGGGACCAAGGCGGGGTAGGATCAATTCGGCTGGCAACGCACTGGCCATTCTCGTTCCCGGCCCCGCGTGCCGGCTCGCTGCTTCACGACAATCACTTGGCGAAGGGGTGCTCGACCTTGTCCTTCTGTGCGGTGATTTCGCCAGCGGTCGGTGAACTTTTCATCGCCCGCTGAATGGCGAGCTTAGTGGCCTCGTGATTGTACTTGACAATCTTGGCATTGTCCTCTGCCGCGGGATGGATGAAGACGCCGCAAACGATGACCAGTTCGTCGGCCGCGGTTGCGGGGATTGTCCCCTCGGCGACGCAATCGGCAACGGCCTTGGCCACGGCGTACTGGGCGGGACCGAACATCTGCACGGCCTGCTTCATGCCCTTGATGGTGACTTTGGTTATCAGGACCGTCGCCGGTTTGGCGATCAGGTTTGGCGTCAAGACGGCCAGCAAGTTCGTGTGCCCGGCCGATTGGTTGGCCAGGGCGTTTGCAAACGCTAGTCCCACCGGACCGTCTTTCTTGCCGATCAGTAAGTCGATGTGCGCGATCTCATTGCCTTCACCGGCCAGAGCCTCACCAACGTTCATCACGATGTCGGTAGCCATCCTTCGAGTCTCCGTCGTTTTGTTCGTGGTTCGTCTACTGCCCCGGATGGGGATTCTTGCCGGTCGCGGTCGCGTTGCAGGGTAACGAACCACATCGTGTCCGCGATGACCCCGGCACTCGATCTCGCATGATAGACGCCACATTGGTTCGGAGCAACCCCCGGCAGTTCTCGGAGAATTGTTTGAGATTCCCAGAGAAACCAGTTGTCCCGGAACTGTCCAGGTGGTTCAATGACTCTTGTACGGAGGCGATCGGATCGACTGACACCGCCTCCTCATTCCTGTTCTCAAAGACTTTCGCCCCGTTGTTTTCTTAGGGAGATCGAACTGATGCGCAAGCTTCTGATGATGCTCGCCGCGGGTGTGCTGTGTTCCAGCCTGGGTTTGCTGCGAGCCGACGATGCCGGCAAGACCATCACCATCAAGGGTGACGGACTCTGCGCCAAGTGCGGCCTGAAGGACAAGGACGCCAAGAAGTGCCAGAACGCCGTGATCGTCACGAAGGACGGCAAGAAGACCACGTACTACCTCACAGGCAAGATGTCCGACGATGCTCACAAGAGCATGGGTTTCTGCAGCGCCACCAAGGATGAGCCGGTGAAGGTCGAAGCTACCGGCACTTGCGAGAAGAAGGGCGATAAGCTCGTGTTGACCCTGACCGAGAAGCTCAAGAAGATCGAGTGAGCGAATCGGCGAGACTCAATCATCTGGCGGCTCGCCCTCGATGCTCCAATCTATCGGAGCGTGGCGCAACCCACAGGTCAGCCTCGTCCTGCCACTCAGCAGGATGGGGCTTTTTTCATGAACCTCACGGCAAGCCTCCTGATCGTCGGAGCAAGTACACGCGCCGCCGCATTCTCGGCTCTCCGGTCCGGACTCATGCCGAGGTGCGTGGATTATTTCGCCGATCGCGACCTGATGGCGATCTGCACCGTCGATCGAGCCGAGGCTCGAAATGGAGTTGTTGGACTGGAACAATCTGCCCTTGGTCTGCCCTCGCGACCGTGGCTGTATACCGGTCCACTCGAAAATTATCCCGAACGGGTCGAGCGAATCTCAGAAGCCCATCTCCTTTGCGGCAACGCGGCCCAGACCTTGCGTTGTACACGCGATCCTCTGCGCGTGGTTGATTTGTTGCGCAATCAGGGGCTTCCCCACCTCGAGGTTCGGACCGACGATTGGGGGCTACCCCGCGACGGAAGCTGGCTGGTCAAGCCGATTGCCTCGGCGGGAGGCCGTCTTATCCAACACCTGGATCACGCGACGTTACCTCCGGCCGAACCGAGTTATTTTCAGCGGTTCCTCGATGGCCCTAGCCACTCCGCGCTGTTCCTTTCACAGCAAGGCTGTGCTGAGCTGGTCGGCGTGACCCGGCTCTTGCGGGGCAATTGCGAGTCACCGTTTGCGTATCGCGGGAACATCGGCCCCAGCCTCGTTTCGGCCCCCATGATTTCTAGTCTGCGTCGTCTAGGCACTGTCCTGAGTTCGGCATTTTCTCTGGTCGGACTCTTTGGAATCGATTACATCGAGCGCGATGGCGAACCCTGGCTCGTCGAGATCAACCCCAGGTACACCGCCTCTGTGGAGGTCTTCGAGCTGGCGACCCGACGGATGTTACTGCGCGAACATCTCGGTGCCTCTGGAATGCACATGGCGGAGCCACCCTCCGCCGGGAAACCGAGAGCCGAAACCACGATCGCGCCTGTCGTCGGCAAAGCGATTCTTTACGCCCAGCGAAACCTGATTGCCCCGGAGATCGAGATCGATGATCCGCGATGTCGCGACCTTTTCACGGTGCCCCCGATCGCCGATGTCCCTTGGCCAGGAACGACGATCGCCTTCGGTGAGCCCATCCTGACCGTGTTCGCGACGGGCCAGGATGCCCAGGAGTGTGAGTACCGGCTTACCGAGCTCGAAATGATTTGGAAAGAACAGTTGAAAGCATGAGGTTACGTATCTAACTTAGACCCCAACCCTTTAATCTCCTTCCGGGCCACAGGATGATTCCTAAATCTGATGGAGCCAGTCCATTCCTCCTTCACTGCCACCCCGCTGTTCTCCAGCCGCATGAGCTGTTCCGCCAGGCAGACAATCCTCGGTGCCGCCTGATCCGGGGGAACGCCGCGGGCGTGAATATTTGAAATGAGGTTCCGTCGGGAATCGTCATCGCCGTGGCGGGGTCGGAAGGCCATGTAAGCTGACAAGCTCTCCGAGGTCGCCAGACCGGGACGTTCGCCGATCAAGAGGATCACGACGGCCGGGTCGAGTAATTCGCCCAGGTCGTTGAGCGCGCCGAACGCGGCAGTGGCGGATGAAAAACGGCTGGCCCCAGGCCCAGCCGCGAGCGATCGCATCGGCTTGAAGCAGAGGCAAGAGGGTGGGCACCTGTGCTGCAACGGCTGACGCGGATAACCCGTCGCCGATGACGACTTGCACATCGATCCCGGTCAGGCTCCGGTGCTGAATCTCTGCCCGAGCTGCTATGCCGAGCAATCGACCCAGATCGGGCCGCAGCAGGAACTCCTGCTTGGATCGGGCTTCCGTCACGACTTCAAACAGCCCCCAGCGATCCACGAAATCCTTTCCGAGGTCGCGCTCCAGGTCGAGCTCGAGCCGTGACGGCGTCTCGCGCCGCGGCATGATCCGCGCGCAACCGCAACAAGGTCTCGGTGCGGTAGGATGCGCCCGCGCGTCCGGCCAGAATGCGGGCCGGCGTCTTCGCGCGGACTCGGTCTATCGTGTTGGGAAGTGGCTCGTCGAAGTTGCGGGCGGGAAAAGAGGCTTCCATCAACGGTCGTTCCTCAAACATCGTACTCATCGACTTCGAGTCGCCTGGCGGGACCGCTGCCGATTGTGATCAGGTGCGGCGGCCCGGGAAAGCGGGAGCGGGCCCCGCCGATCCAGACCAGTCTCAGCACGATAGCCATTCCTCCCACAACCCAGAGTGCCCGTTCATTGGGCGGCTGCACTCCGATGCCGATCAATATAAGGCAGCCGGCGACGCTGGCCCAGGCGAGCGGTCGGAACCAAGCACCGAGGTGCCAGGGGCCCATCGTCGTCCAGGTCCGGCCGTGGGCACGAGCACCAAGGGCGGTCGGCAAGGCGTAGGAGATGTAGAGCAAGATCGTGCAGACCGCGGTGATCGTCGAGTAAATCGGAGTATAGAGTGTGAAGAGAACGGCCGCTGCTGATACCGTCCAGACACCGACCGCCGGCGAGCGCCGGCGCGGGCAGACCCATCGTACCGCCTGGGAAAAAGGAACTCCTCCATCGCGGGCGAACGCGTAGGCCATTCGTGATGCCGATGTCACCGTGGCCAGACCACACAGATACTGGGCCACGACGATGCCCGCGATGAGACATGTGGCCAGCGGCCAGGGAACCACGTGCCTCAAGATCCAAAGAAATGCGCCTTCGCCTCGAGTGGCGGCCTCGGAGACGCTGGGCGCGGCGAGCACCACGGCGGAGAGAAAGACCCAGCCCACACCACCGGAAACCACGACCGATCGCACGATCCCTCGGGGTACGCTGTGAGCTGCCGCGACTGTCTCCTCGGACGCATGCGCCGAGGCGTCGAAGCCCGTGATCGTGTAGGCCGGTAACAGGGCGCCAGAGCGAAGAGGAGCAAGAGTTGCTCGCTGCGCGGCCAGATTCCTCCTCCGGCACTTCCGCTGTAGTTGCCAAACGTGATCAGGCGCCGGGCATCGAGCGAGGGAGCGAAGGCCAGCAGGCAGATCGTGAGCAACGCCGCAACCAGGATGATCCAGTAGCCGCTGAAGTCGGTCAAACGAGACGTGATGCCAATTCCCAGATGGTTGATCGCTGCCTGGGACGCGGTGATGGCGACCACGAAGGCCGCCTGCAGTACATAATCGCGCCAGGGAGAGAGTGTCCCAGCAGGCGGGCCGCAGGCCCCCAGGGCGAAACGGTACGTGCCAACGTTGATCGCTGCCAGCACGGTGACTAGCCCCGCAAGGTTGAACCAGGCCGTGGCCCAACCCCAACCCCGTCCGCCCAGGATCGACGACCAGTGATACAGACCGCCGGCAGTGGGAAAAGTCGAGGCGAGCTGGCCCATCGTCGCGGCCACCACCAGCGAAAACAAGGCGACCAGCGGCCAGCCCAGGCCGATCGATGCGCCTCCCACGCTGCAGAACCCAAGATGAAAAGAGGTCACTCCTCCGGCCAGTATGCAGATTATCGACAGCGAGATCGCAAAGTTCGAGAACCAGCCCAGTCTGCGGGCAAGTTCTTGTGCATAACCAAGCGCGTGCAGCCTGCCGACGTCGTCACAGATCGCGTTGTCCCGACCGGCAGATTGAGTCATCCCGCGTTGTTCCCCGTCGTCTCGAGAATCGATTCGAGGCGCCGAAGGAGCTGACCGGCCGAGCCCGAGTCGACCTGTGACCGACCTGGCGGTAATCCTCGCTGCTCGAGCCAGCAAGCAAACTCAGGCGCGGGGAGAAGACCGAAGAGCCGCCTCATGGCGAGGGCGTCGTGGTAGCTCGTGGATTGGTAATTCAGCATCACATCGTCGGAGCAGGGCACGCCCATGAAGTAATTGCAGCCCGCAGCGGTCAAAAGAATCAAGAGATTATCGGCCGAGTTCTGGTCGGCGTCGGCATGGTTGGTGTAACAGACGTCAACGCCCATCGGAAGACCCAGCAACTTGCCCATGAAATGGTCCTCAAGCCCGGCTCGCACGATCTGCCTTTCGTCGAACAGGTACTCCGGGCCGATGAACCCGACCACGCTGTTGACCAAGAACGGATCGAGGGTACGTGCCAGCCCGTAGGCGCGCGCCTCAAGAGTGAGCTGGTCGACCCCGTGATGCGAGCAGGCGGAGAGCGCCGCGCCCTGGCCGGTCTCGAAGTACATTACCTGCTCTCCTACCCAGTCAACGTCCCGCTGGTGATGCTGCTCGAGCACCCGCTCTCGTCCTTCGCGTAGCAGGGCCAGGTCGATGCCGAAGCTGCGATTGGCGGCCTGGGTTCCCGCGATCGACTGGAAGAGCAGGTCGATGGGCGCTCCCTGGTCGAGGCAGGCGAGCTGTGTCGTGATGTGCGCCAGGCAGCAGGCCTGGGTGGGGATCTCGAGCGCTGTGATCAATCGGTCCAGCCCGCGGAGGATCGAGGCCACAACGTCGACCGACTCGGCGGCCGGGTTCACCCCGATCATGGCGTCGCCGCAGCCGTAAAGCAGCCCATCCGCGGACGAGAGCAAGATGCCTTCGAGGTTGTCGCTGGGGTGGTTGGGCTGAATCCGGATGCCGAGCACCCCGCGCTCGCCCATGGTATTGCGGCATCGGGTCACGACCCGCAACTTGCTGGCGGCGAGCACCAGATCCTTGTTGCTCATGAGCTTCGCGACCGCCGCCGCGATCTCCGGCGTGAGGCCGGGCCGGGCCGCGGCCAGCTCGTCACAGCTAGTCTCGTCGTCGAGGATCCACTCGCGAAACTGTCCGATCGTGTAACCCTCTAGCGGTTCGAAGGCTCGCCGATCGAGCCGATCGAGAATCAACCGGCTCACCTCATCGGTATCGGGGTCAATCAAGGGATGATCGACGATCTCTTGCAGGGTCAGATCGGACAGGACAATCTTCGCCGCGACGCGCTGCCGTTCCGTCGTTGCGGCCAAGCCGGCAAGCTGATCGCCCGACTTTTCTTCGTTGGCCATGGCGAAGACCTGGCGGAGATCGGCAAAAGTGAATCGCTCATCGCGGATGACGGTCGCCAGGTTCACACGAAGTTCCTCGAAGAGACGTACTTGTCAGGGATGCGAAAGCAATCGCTGATACCCATGAGATCCGACGCCTGAACAGACGGCAAGAGCTTCGGATGCTGAAAATATTTATAATGACTGCCTGCACGCGAAGTCGTGCGCACGGGTCGATCGAATGCGCTGGCTCTTGAGGTGACGAACTTGCTGCTGGACATCGATTACATTCTCCTCGGAATGCCCGGAATCGCAATGTCGCTCTGGGCCCAGTGGCGAATCATTTCAAGCTACTCGGCTGCCGCTCGCATGCCGGCTTCGTTTCACCTCACTGGTGCCGAAGTGGCCCAACGACTGGTTCGAGCCTGCGGGGAGACGGTGGAGATCATGCCGGCGGCCGGCCAGCTTTGCAACCATTACGATCCCAGCCGCAAGGTGCTCCGGCCTCTCCCGTGGCGTCTACGCGGGGCAGTCGCTCGCGTCGCTGGGAATCGCAGCCCACGAGGCCGGGCACGCGATCCAGCAGGCGTCAAGGCATCCAGGGCTGATCATTCGCGACATGATCGTGGCGACCGCGAGCCTCGGGTCGATTGCCATCTGGCTGCTGATTCTCGCAGGTCTTCTCTTGGGGATGTTCCGGCTGATCATCTGGGGCCTTGCGCTGTTCTCGCTGTTCTTGCTGGTCCAGCTCTTGAACCTGCCAATCGAACTCGACGCCAGCCGCCGGCGCGGGAAAAGCTACTTGCTGCAGGATTGATCTCTGCAGAGCAAGACCCTGTCATCAGCCGAGTCATGAACGCCGCGGCCTGGACGTACGTCGCGGCGATTCTCACGAGTGCGACGAAGCCATTGCACGGGGTCTTGCCGTTTCGCCGACTCTTCGAGTTCCGTGAGAGCCTGCCGGCACAGCCCTCTGATTGACCACAGCTCTACAGACCTTGTGTTCGGCTTCAAACGGAGTTCTTCGGTCACCCCTTGGGCAGCAGTTTGGCGAGCCTACCCCAAAAGAGTTTTCGTCATCAGGTATTGCTATGCTTTCCACCGCAGCTTCGTAACGCCGGGAATCCGGGCGAGATGGTCCACGATCGGTGGAGTGAGCAGATCGTCTCGGCGCCCAAGCCACGCGACCTCGCAACGGATCTTCCGCAGGGGAGCCGCGTCGCTTCTGCTCGATGATATCACGTCCCAGGATCTGATCTCGAATCCTGCTCGCAAGATCATGGCCGGGATCTCCGCATCGTTCGGCCCCGCGGCATTGACGCTCACGCAAAGCGTCGCATGGTGTTCCAGAGGGATCAGGGATTCCAATCGTTTTAGCACCCAGAGAACGATCAGAGCCACTGCCAGCGTCGACATGCCGAGGGCAAGCTGCCCGCCCCCGATGCAAAGTCCGATGACTGTGACGATCCAGAGTGTAGCGGCGGTTGTAACACCCTGGACCATGTTGCCACGCCGCAGGATCGCACCACCACCGATGAACCCCACCCCCGTGAGGATGCCAAGTGGAAGCCGCATCAAATCGAGGCTAGCGAAAGAGTCGGTGGTTTTTCCGCCCATGGGCAAAAGCAGATTCATCTGGATCATGGCAACAGCCGCGGCCAAGCAGACGAGTATCGTGGTTCGTAGGCCCGCGGCCTGGCCGCGTTCGCTACGGTCGATACCGACTAATGTGCCCGCGATGATCGTAAGGAAAAGCCGAAGGGCGATGTCGGCCCATTGCAAGGTGAGAGGCATGAGTTCCTCATCGTCGGTCGCGTTCTTTCATCGAATCTATCGATCATAACACCTCATGAATCCACGTCGAAGATGGACGACCGCTCGGAAAGGCTGGCTCAGCCTTTCAGGGCCGGCTGCGGCCTGCCTCGCGAATCGACTGGAGTCGGGCAGCCATCGCCTTGACGCGTTCCGGGTACTCGGTCGCCACGTTTTTCCTCTCGCCGAGGTCGTGTTCGAGATCGTAGAGCTGCTCGACGGGGGCTTCGCCGGTCTCGATGGCCGTATTGAGCATGACGGCCTGGCCCGTCCCGGCCGGTATGTACTTCCACAATCCCTGTCGAAGGGCGAGACGAACGGAGTGGTGGACGGAGTGGTCGCGGCCAAGGCGGGAATCGCCGAGCAGGGCCGGCAGCGCGTTGAAGCTATCGGGCGAGGACCCCTCGCGCAGCCTCCGGCCGACAAGCGACGCAAGGCTGGCCAGCAAGTCAATCTGGTTCACCAGAGCGTCGGAAAGGCCCGGTCGGACCCGGCCGGGCCAGCGAACCAGGAGAGGCACCCGCGTGCCTCCCTCGAACAGGCTGTACTTGCCCCCGCGAGAGCGGCCTGTTGGGCGGTGGCCGTCAAGGTCGCGCTGCGCCCCGTCGGCGTAACCGTCGTCCACCACCGGGCCGTTATCGCTCGTGAACACTACGAGAGTTCGGTCCGCAAGCTTAAGCCGGTCGAGCACCTGGAGGACTTGCCCGACGCTCCAGTCCAGTTCCTGAACGACGTCCCCGCGCACGCCGCACCTGCTTGCTCCCGCGAATCGGGGGTGGGGCACGCGCGGAACGTGGATATCGTGAGTGGCGAATTCCAGAAAGAACGGCTCGGCGGCGTGTCTTTCGATAAAGGCCACGGCTTCGCGGGTGAACACGTCGGCCATGTCCTGATCGACCCAGCGCGCGGCCTTGCCCCCGGCCATATAGCCGATCCGGCTGATGCCACCCACGATCGTGAGCAAGGCATAGCGGGACGGCGTGCAGGTTGAGGACGGAGCGTGCGCGTCAGTGAACCGAAGACCCTCCCGCGCCAGCCGATCAATGTTCGGCGTCCGGACCCGCGTCGCCCCGTAGCAGCCGACGTCGCCGTACCCCAGATCGTCGGCATAGTTGAGCACAATATTCGGCGGGACGGCGACCGCCGTACCTACGGGTAAGATCGCCGCCAATGAGAGAAGCTTAGCCAAGCAGGCGCGTCGGAAAGTCACTATGAGTGACCCCAGGGCGATCGGCGACTCAGATGTTCCGCCCGCGCGGTTCCCAACCGAAGGGGTGTAGAGCCTTCGACAGCGGTACTCCGAGTACTTCGATCTCCTTGGGGTCGTTGGTGCCCAGCCCAAAAGAGGCGGCCATGGCCAGGTGATTGTCTCCAGGGAACGGCCCGGTCGCTCGCTGGGCCATCGGGTCGTAGCCCATGACGGCCGTGGCAATGGCGTCGGTGCAGACCGGGTTGCGGCCTGCCAGCAGCAGACCCGGCTTCTGCAAGGCAAGATCCGGGAGCCACGGACCTTCGCCTCCCGAGACCGTCTCGATTCCGTCGATGATGGTCAAGTCGATGGGCCGGATCCCGGCGGAGTCCACTGTGTGCCGTGGCACCCGGTACGAGGGCCGCCGCGGTGAATTCGGGTCGACCTCCTGGGGCAGACCGTCAGCCGGACGGGCCTCACCTGAGTGAAACACCCTCATACGGGCGGAAGTGCTCCGTTCATTTTGTTCGTGCTGTGATAGAGGGCCGTCGGCGTGATTCCGAAATTGTTCTTGATTCCGAGTGTGACTCCGGCCAGTCGCGTGATTCTTCAGCTTGGCCAGCGAGATGTACACGTCGCAGTCGACGTAGGAATGGTTCAAGTGGTAGGCCGGGAAGAGGCTGCCGCCCCAGGGAACCTTCACCTCGTGATACTGCTTGCCCATGCCCAAGTTTCTCGTATCCTCGTATTCCACGGCCGCCTTCAGAGCCGAGAGCGCACTCAGGTCCCAGCCGGAGGCCTTGAGGTAAGGCTCGAACGGAGTAAGCTGGTAAGTGCCCTCAAGAAAGCGGATCCGCCTGCGCCTGCCCTGTCGAGCAGAGTGGCTGTAGCCAGGACAACGTCCGGGTGAACATGATAGGTTCGGCTCGGTGGCAGGCCGAGCGCGGCTGGGCAGGAATGCCGGTCAAATTGACCTTGACGGCGACGGTCTTGCCACTCGACCAGCCGGGCCAGACCGCCAAGTTGATCCATCATCTCCTGAAGCTGGCCGAACACGGCCTGACGATCGTACTCTCTGCAGCGCGAAATGGTCACCGGGGACGAAGGCTTCAACGCCTCTGCTCGGAGGGCCGAGGTGTACAGAGGACTCAGCAGAGCCCCACCGGCGACCCGCAAGAAATCTCGGCGGCTAGTACAAAGCTCCATGGGGGTTCTCCGTTGTTGGGAAGAGGAGGCGACTGGATGCGACGAGAACGGCCGATGTTGCCTTCAAGGGTGCTGCCTTCGACTGCTCGAAACGTGCGCCGCTATTAGAGTCTGCCCTTCAAGCCGCGTCCAGTGAAAAAGCAACGCGCCGGGCAAATCGGCCAACCATCATGCGCCACTAGCTCTGGCCTTGCGGTAGAGCACATGGTGTTGCAATGGGTTGCCCTTCGGAATGAGTGGGTGCTCAAAATCGTCGTCGGGTGAATGGGACATTCCGATCCGTTCCATCACGTTTCTGGACCTTCGGTTTACCTGTGCAGTGAACGACACGATCTCCTCCAATGCAAGCTGGCGAAAACCAAATTCCAGTGCAACCCGAGCTGCCTCGGTGGCATAGCCGCGGCCCCAGTGGTCGCGAGCGAGACGCCAGCCGATTTCCACACAGGGCGTGAAATGGACCTCGAACGACGGTACCGTGAGCCCGACAAACCCGATGAATGGGGTGATCCCGCAAACCTCGACGGCCCAGAGCCCGAAACCGGACCGAGCGAACCGGCTCCGAATCCGAGCCACCAGTGCGTCACTTTCGGCACGGTCCAGGACCCGGGGAAAAAACTCCATGACCTGCGAATCCGCGTTCATGCTGGCGAACGGATCAAGGTCTGCATCCTGCCAGTCCCGGAGGAGCAGTCGCGCGGTTCGGAGCGTCGGAAAACCCATCGTCATATCTCTCCGCCCGCCGCTCTGATTGGTCGCGAGTCACAGCGTCTTCAAGTATTCCAGCAGATCGGCGAGCTCTCCCTCGGTCAGCTCACCCAAGCCCGACGCGGCGTCGGCGCTGTGGGGGCCGGAGAGGGCCTCGCGCAGGGTCTTCGAGCGGCCGTCGTGAAGGTAGGGGTCCTTGTCGTAAATGCCGCGCAGGGAGGGCGGGTTGTAGCCGCGGTAGGCGTCGTCGGGCTCCTCGAGCCCCACGATGTGAATCTTGCCGTCGGTGAGCTCGGGACCGCCGTGGCAGGTGTTGCACGCGGCCTTGGCGGATCGATAGACGGCCTTGCCGCGTTCCGCCTTGGTCGAAAGGTGGCCGGCAGGGTCGGTGTAGGGGTTGCGGGGATAGTCAAGCGTTTCAAGGTAGGCGATCAAGGCCTTGACATCCTCGGGACGAGGGCCTTGGACCTTGCATGCTCTTGGTGAACGACTCGAGCGTGGCATCCTCGAGATCGGTCTGCCAGCCATGCCAGGTCCAGGGGCCGGTATGCGTGACCCGCCGCAGGGTAGGCACCTTCTTGTGGCTGCGCAGATGCGCGGTGCTGAGATCTTGGCGGCCGTCGTTGAGGGTGTCAAAGCTCAGGCCGTTGGTATGGCCGTCGCTGTGGCAGGTGTTGCAACTGTACCACTGATTGAACGACCGCTCGGCCGCGTGAAACAAGATCTCACCCCGGCGGGCGAGCGAGAGAGTGCTCGGGCCGCCGAGAGGGATCGTGCGGATGAGGCGAGCCGACTCGGCGTCGACGACCTGCACGGCATCGGCCAGATAGTTGGCGACGTAGAGCGTCTTGTCATCGGGAGCGAAGGCGAGCTCGGTGGGCCGTCCGCCCAGCGGCACGCGGCGATACCGGCCGTCGCCGTTGAGCAATTCCACGGAAATCAGGTCGCGCGAGCCGTTAACCCGCCAGGGCAGCCGTCGGCCATCAGTACGGAAGATCATCACTTCATGAGTTCCCCCCAGGCTCACCGCCAGAAACTTGCCATCCTTGCTGACGGCAACGCCGTAAGCGTCGGCCGCCGCCTTGCCGCGCGGGTCGAGCGAGAGGGTGGCGAACGAAGGCTCGGCCGTGTCGAGGTCGACCCGGGTCAGTCGCTGGCCGAGAACCCAGCCCAGGTCGATGTTGTTGGCGGTCGTCGCGAACCCTCGGTTCTTCATGTTGGCGATGTAGCCGCGCTTGCCGTCGGCGCTGATCGCCACCTGCCGCAGGTTATCGCCTTCGATCGGGATCGTCTCGAAGGACGCCGAGCGATTGCGTGGAAATGACCGAGACGTCCTGGGACCGGCGCGTTGCCCGACGAGCAAGAAGCGAGCCGTCGGGAGCCAGGGCCAGCCCCGCGGCTCTCTGCCGACGGCCACGCGGGCGGCCACTGCGCATCGTGTCGAGGTCGACCTTTGCCACCTCGTTGGCCGCGCCCACGGCCACGAACGCTGTCTTGCCGCGCAGTGATCGCAGCACGACCCCGCGGTTCGGGACCGACTTCGACGCGGCCGGCGATGGTCAGCCGGTCGTGATCGATCTTCAGCAAGGCCAGATCGTAGCCGTACCAGTGTGTCACCACGCCCCGCGTGCCGTCGCCGGAGATTGCCACTCCGGCGGGCTTATCGCCGGTCGCCAGTTCATGGAGAACCTTGCCGCTTGCGGTATCGACCAGCGATACCGAGCCGGCGGTCTGGTTGGCGACCAGCAGGCGAGTGCCGTCGGGCTGAGCGCCAGCGCGATCGGCGAACGATGCGGCTCATTCTCGGCGGCAGGCGGGGAAGGTAGCGACCTCGGCAGCCTTTAGGCCCGATCCACGCCGAGGGCATCGCCGCGGCGAGATGATCGTGGTCAGAACGACCAATCGCCGCGGCGATTCCGGTGTAGCTGCCCTGCGTCCTCATCGAACAGACTCCCGGCGGTTGAATGGGATTCCGTCTGAGTCTCAGCGGGCGGGAGGACCTGTGACACCGGCACACGCGGGTCATGGGCGTTTCACATGCGGTCGACGACTTCGATTCCAAGCAATTCGAGGCCGAATTTCAAGGTCTGTGCCGTGAGGTCGCAGATTGCCAGGCGGCTGTCGCGCCGCGCGGCCGACTCGGCCTTGAGCACGGGGCACTCCTCGAAAAAGGTGCTGAACGCGTTGGCCAGGTCGAACAAGTAATCCGTCAGGATGTTGGGCTTGAGCTCGACGGCAGCCAGCTCCAGGACCTCCGGCAAGCGAAGAATCCGAACGCCCAGCCCGCGCTCGGCCGGATGGTTGAGCACGATCTCCGGCGGCCGCTGCGCGAAGGTCTTCGGGATCGACCTCGCCCTTGCGGAAGATGCTTTGGATCCGTGCGTAGGCGTATTGGAGATAGGTCGCCGTGTTGCCGTTCATGGCGAGCATCTTTTGCCAGTCGAAGACGTAGTCGCTGAGCCGGTTCTGGGAGAGGTCGGCATACTTGATGGCGCCCAGGCCGACGACTTCGGCGACTCGCGTACGGGCTTCCTGGTCCAGGTCGGGGCTGTTCGCATCGACCACCTTGCGCGCTTCGGCGACCGCCTCGTCGAGCAGCGATTCCAGACCGACGACGTCGCCTTCCCGGGTCTTGAACGGCCTTCGGTCGCACCCAGGATCGTGCCGAAGGCGACGTGCTCCAGATCGACCTGGTCGTAACCCCACCGCCGCGCGACCGCGAAGAGCTGCTTGAAATGGTCGCCCTGGCGGTGATCGACCACGTAAAGAATCTGCTGGGGGTTCCAGGTCTTCAGCCCGGTACTTGATCGTCGCCAGGTCGGTCGTGCCGTAATTGAAGGCTCCATCGCGCTTGCGAATGATGAACGGGGCGGCGTCTCGGTCGGTGAAGACGACGATGGCCCCTTCGCTCTCCTCGGCGATGCCGCTTGCCGAGAGATCCTCGACGACCGAGCCGAGCATCGGGTCGTAGAAGCTCTCGCCCAGCTCGACGTCGAACCGCACGCCCAGGCGGTCGTAGACCTTTTGCAAGGCCGCCAGGCAATGCGGCATGAACTGCTGCCAGAGCGCCCGGTTCTCGGCATCGCCAGCGTGCAGCTTCGCGGTCTCGGCTCGGGCGGCCTCCTCGACGGACTTGTCACCGGCCTTGATCCGGTCTTGCGCCAGGCGGTAGAGCCGGGCCAGCTCGGCCACCGGGTCGGCCGCGTAGGCGAGCCTCGTCTCGGGCGTTCTTCCAGCCCCAGAGGATCATGCCGAACTGCGAGCCCCAGTCGCCCAGGTGGTTGTCGCGGACGACGTGATGGCCCGAGGGCCTCGAAGATCCGGGCCAGGCTGTCGCCGATCACGGTCGAGCGGATATGGCCGACGTGCATCGGCTTGGCGACGTTGGGCGAAGAGAAGTCGATGACGACCGTTCGCGGCTGCGCGGGCGGTCAGGATCCCTGGGCGCTCGTCGCCGAGCAGCGTCGGCCAGGGTGTGAGAATCCATTCTTCGTGCAGCCGGACGTTCAAGAAGCCCGGTCCCGCGACCTCGGGCGGGCCGGCCATCGGCTCCAGATTCACGGCTCGGCGACCTGCGAGGCCAGTACGCGCGGGTTCTTCCCCAGGCCTTGGCCAGCGCCATGCATCCGTTGGCCTGGTAATCGCCGAACTTCGGATCGCTCGTCGACGCGGACGGCCGACCTGAAGGCGTTCGGCATCGCCGCCTTCGGGAGTCGCAGCGCCGAAAGCGGCACGCAATCGTTCGAGAACGTTCATGGTGAAAGTATCCGAAAGGCGGTTCGGCAGGCGCCAGCGAACGCTTAGGCAAGAATCAAGTCTCGGCAGGCGCGTCACGGAGGCGGACGCAGTCAGGCGAGTGCGTCGGTGACCGCGCCGCAGGCGGCACCGCCTGGGTTTGACGACGGCTTCGACGCATTCCCCATGCCAGGTTCGCGGGGATCTCCCCAGATCTCCTCAAGAGCGTAATAGGTGCGAGCCTCGCCGGAGAAAACGTGGACGACGAAATCGCCATAGTCGATCAAGATCCAGCGGCCTTCCTCCGAGCCTTCCATGCCGAGCTTGTGCTCGCCCTGCTTCTTCATCTCGGCGTCGATCTCGCTGGCGATGGCATGGCTTAGTCGCCGGGAGTTCGCCGTGGCGATCACGAAGAAATCGAGCAGAGGGGTCGCCTTGCGGAGGTCAAGCAGCACGATGTCCTTCGCCCCGTTCTCCTCGGCGATCCGGGCGGCCATGCGCGCATGTTCGAGCGCCAGGTTGACCCGCTCCGGGTCGCTCCGATCGATGGCCTGGGTCGGAATGTCATCTTGTGCGGTCTTGATGGATCGCGCCGCGGATCGCTTTGGACCGTGCGGAAGTCTCCCGAACTGGGGCAGGTTGCTTCATCGGCGGGATGCTTCTCAGTCATTCATCGTTTCCCAAAGTCCAACGTGAGCCGGCGGGAAGCTTGACCTGTCGCCTGGATCATGCACGATTCCCTATCCGGGATGAAACCGACCTTATTAGATACCGATGTCGGGCAATCGGGTCCGCGGGCCGTGAACTTAAGTTCCACCCGTTAATCAATTCTATCCCGTCCTGACCATCGCAAGAGCAGTATCGCCGATCTTGGCGACCCTTACCGGATTTATCGATCCGGGTTGTTGCAACACCTTTGAACTCATCATGTATTCGATGTACTAAGTGTTAGATATTGTGTTAATCAATGCGGCGAGTGTGATCACGATGTCTCCGAGTAAGAGGTTAGATCGTCATGCTGACCATAGCGGGGCGAGGCGCAGGGTCGGCTTTTGCGATGGGACTTTCTCGGCGTGATTTTCTGAGGCTCGGCGGGCTTGCCTTCGGCGGCTCTGACGTTGCCCCAGTTGCTTCGAGCCGAGGCGGTCGGCGGGCTTGGGCCGCTCGCACAAAGCGGTCATCATGGTCTTTCTGGCCGGAGGTCCCCCCCACCAGGACATGTTTGACCTCAAGCCGGATGCACCGGCCGGCATCCGCGGCGAGTTTCAGCCGATAGCGACCGATGTTCCGGGGCTTGGACATCTGCGAGCACATGCCACGCCTGGCGGCGATGATGAGCAAATTCGTGGTGGTCCGCTCGCTAGTCGGCGCTGGGCCCGAGCATTCGGCGGGCCAATGCTTGACCGGCTATCAGGACCTTGTGAGTCGGGCTCAGGGTGGCCGGCCGAGCTTGGGATCGGTCGTCTCCAGAGCTCCACGGGCCGATCACTCCTGACATCCCACCGTTCGTGGGGCTTTCTCCCCGGATGGCCCATCCGCCGTGGGGAAACCCGGGAGAACCGGGGTACCTCGGGCTAGCTCATGCTCCATTCACACCGTTCCGGAGTGAGCGTCGGCAAGCCGGCCGAAACCGCCGGCTCTTAGGGCCGAGCCTGACGAGCAAACGATCGTCCCGGACCGACTGGCCGGCCGCCGTTCCTTGCTCATCCAGCTAGAGGATCTGCGCCGCCGCCTTGACCATTGCGAGGTGATGGAGGAAATCGATGCGTATACCCGTCAGGCGTTTGACATTCTGCTCGTCCCGGCGGGTCTTCGAGGCCCTTGACCTGGACGCGAAGATCCTCGTTTGCGGGCCAAGTACGGCGTCGGCGACATGATCAACGAGAGAGACGGTGCGCCGTGTTGCATGGACCAGTTCCTGATGGCTCGCCGCCTGGTGGAAGCGGGCGTGCGGGTCGTGACGATCTCCTTCGGCCGTTGGGACACGCACAGTGACAACTTTGGATCCAATCGACGGCGGATTCCCAAGCTCGACATGGCGCTCTCCGCGCTTGGTCGAAGACCTGCACCTGCGCGGGCTGGACAAGGATGTATCGGTAGTCGTCTGGGGCGAATTCGGCCGCACTCCCCGGATCAACAAGAAGGCTGGCCGGGATCACTGGCAGCCTGTCAACTTCGCTCTGCTCGCCGGCGGCGGCATGCGGACCGGCCAGGTCATCGGATCAACCGACAAGCTCGCCGCCTATCCCAAAGACCGCCCGGTCTGGTTTCAGAACGTCTTCGCCACGCTCTACCACAATCTCGGCATCGACCCCGCCACCAAGGTTTTCGACCGTGGCGGCCGGCCGATGGCCTTGCTCGACGACCCAGAGCCGATTCACGAGGTGATCTGACTCGACACGATCCCGGACGATACGCTCCTACCTAAAGCTCTTAGTCAGCAATGAAGGTAGAGTTGGGTGCCCGCTTGCCTCATGGATAGCCGATCCGGTTCGCTGCAGAAGGACATTTCCAGTACGGCAGGCGGGATCGACCCGGTCCCACAACAATTGAGACCTAATACCCAAAGCCCGCCCACGAGCATCGTGCGGCGGGCTTTGTGTTGATCTCATGACTGAGCGAAAAAGTACCGCGGAGCACCGGAGCCGTTTCTGTAACCCCGGTCGACCCTTTCGGTCTGACAACCGAGTATCCTAACTGCCGCTAGACGATGGGGGCGTCTGGAACCGCAGAGACCATCTTAATGCATCTCTCGGCTTAGTCAAGACTCTAGGCCAACATGCTTCGGGGCTGACGCAGGCCCTTTGACATCCATTGCTCGGGCAGGGACTGCCGCGACTTTAATCCGACGGCGAGTCTCTATGGACTCGCTAATAACTTCGATCACGAGATGAGCGGTCAGTGGTGAAGTCAGGGTTCGAGTATCGCAGTCGAGTGCTCGGACCATGCCGAGTATTCTTGTGAACAATCATACGTTCCATTACGAGGAGGCGGGTCAGCAAGGCGAACCACTTGTGTTTCTGAGCGGCCTGGGTGGCGACCATCGTGCCTTCGGGCTGGCCCAGCGCCATTTCGGACAGCGGTTTCGGACACTTGCTTTCGACGCCCGCGACGTCGGCCGCAGCGACCGGTCCGGAGCCCCTTACACCACGGCCGAAATGGCCGACGACGTCGCGGCTTGGCTCGAAGCAATCGATGCGCAGGCTGCCCATGTTGTCGGTCACTCGCTGGGCGGTCTCGTCGCGCAGGAGCTGGCGCTGCGCCATCCCCATCTGGTAAAGAGCCTGGTGCTTGCATCAACACACGCGGGAGCAGACGCGTGGCGAAAAGCCCTGATCGAATCGTGGGTCTTGCTTCGTCGCCAGCTTGCGATTGGTCTGTTCACACAAGCGACTTTGCCCTGGCTGGTCGCGCCGGCGTTTTATGGCCACGAAAGCCAGGTGGAAGGCTTGATTCGATTTGCCGAACAGAATCGTTGGCCGCAAGACGCCGAGGCCTTTGCCAGGCAGGCCCATGCCGCGGCCGAGCACGATGCTCGTGACCGGATCAAACAAATCCACGTACCTTGCCTTGTCCTCGTGGGCGAACTTGATCTGGTCAATCCGCCACGAGTGGCCGCACAGCTCGCCCTGGGCCTGGCGGACTCCAGGATGGTCGTCATTCCCAACGTCGGGCACCTGCCCCATATCGAAGAGAAGGCTTTGTTCCATCAGGAGTTGAAACAGTTCATCGAACGGCTGAGCCGCTGAATCGCAAACTCCAGCGGAAATCGACGAGGAGATTGCCGTAATGAAGTTTCCACGATCGAGCGGAATCCTGCTCCATCCCACGTCGCTGCCGGGGCGGTTTGGCATCGGCGACCTCGGGCCCGTGGCACATGAGTTCGTGGATTTTCTGGCCGAGAGCGGGCAGAGATGGTGGCAGTCTTGCCGCTTGGGTCCGACAGGCGGGATGAATTCGCCGTACCAGTCGCCTTCGTCGTTCGCAGGGAATCCGCTCTTGATCAGTCCCGAGGCAATGGTCGAGCAAGGATGGCTGCGGTCGTCGGACCTGAACCTTTTGCCGACCCTGCCGACCGATCAGGTCGATTTTCGCGTGGTCGCTCGATTCAAGGACAAACTGCTTCGTCGGGCCTTTCAAAGCCTTTTCGCTTGATGACCCGGGTTATCAAGCGTTCCTCGCGGCCAGTTCCGGCTGGCTTGATGATTATGCCCTGTTCGCGGCACTCAGGGAGGCCAACGGAGGCAAGGCCTGGTATCAGTGGGAGCCCCAGGTCGCTGCGCGGAAGGCAAGCACGCTGGCGACGTTGCCAAGAGAAGCTGGGCGCGAGCATCCGCTATCACCAGTTCGTCCAGTACGTCTTCGAGACCCAGATGCAGTCCCTACGCAACAAATGTGCCGAGAGAGCCGTCAACCTGATCGGCGACATCCCGATCTTCGTTGCTCACGATAGTGCGGATGTCTGGGCCAGGCCGGACCTCTTTTTCCTGGACGCGCGAGGCCGTCCGACCTTCCAGGCCGGCGTGCCGCCAGATTACTTCAGCGAGACCGGACAGCTCTGGGGCAACCCTCTATATCGCTGGGAAGCTCACCAGAAAGAGGGGTTCGCCTGGTGGATCGATCGTCTGACCGCCCTCTTGAGATGGGTCGACCTGATACGCATCGATCATTTTCGTGGTTTCGAGGCCTACTGGGAGGTGGAAGGGAAAGCGAAAACCGCCGTAAATGGACGTTGGGTGCAAGCGCCTGGTACCGCCTTCTTCAAGGCCTTGCAGCAGCGGTTCGTCGACCTGCCGCTGATCGCCGAGGACCTGGGCGTGATCACGCCTCAAGTCGAGGCGCTGCGCGACGAGTTCGGGCTACCCGGGATGCGCGTGCTGCAGTTCGGCTTCAGCACCAATGCCGAGGATGAGAAGTACCTGCCGCACCGGTTCGTGCCCCATTGCGTGGTCTACACGGGAACACACGACAACGACACGTCGCGAGGCTGGTTAACCTCCAAGCACGTTCAGACGACCCTGTCCGCCGATCGCGTCCAGACCGAGCGTGCCTACGCCCTGCGCTATCTTGGCAGCACGGTCAAGAACTTCCATTGGGACATGATTAGCCTGGCGTTCAGTTCGATCGCCGAGATCGCGATCATCCCCATGCAAGACCTGTTTGGCCTGGACAGCTCATCGCGAATGAACGTGCCGGGCCGGGCGGAGGGCAACTGGGGCTGGAGGTTTCGCACTCCCCAACTCACCGCCAAATTAAAGGAGCATCTCGCCGCGCTAACGGCCGTTTACTCGCGATGGAATGGACCGATCCCGGCGCGGCTTGATCCACGCCACTTGCCTACCGAGCCGGGGACGGCGAGGTCAGGGCAGCAGTCGGCAGCAGGAAGCGCGACGTTAGCGGCAGGGCTCAAACCTCGAAAGACAGGGATGAAACGCCGTGCGCCATTCCGGCGCAAGACCGTTGCCAAGGTCCGAAAGACGGGGCCGTAGTTAGGTCCGGGTCCGAACCAGGAAACCGGAGCTTCACTAGACGGCGCCCTGAATGTAGGAGAGAAGGTGAAGGTTCTCGGTCGCGACCTTGTCGTACATGACCTTGATGACGTCGCCCACCGAGATAATGCCGACGAGTTTACCGGACTGAACCACCGGAACCTTGGCGATCCGCCGTTCGCTCATCTGTCCCATGACGTCATTGACATCGTCGAGGATATCGCAGGTGATGGGATTAGGGGTCATGACCTCAGAAATTCGCATCCTGCCGAAGTTCTCCCCGCGATTGTGGATGATCCGAAGGACATCCCGCTCCGCGAAGATTCCGATCAGCCGGCCATCATGATCAACCACCGGCAGTGATCCGATGTTATTCTGCACGAGCCTGGCGATCGCCTCGTGAACGGTTGCTTCCGGGTCGATCGAGATGATCCGGTTCCCTTTGGAGTGCAAGACATCGCGAACCAGCATGATGCTCCCTCCCCGAGTGAGACTCGAGCGCAACACCTGCGGAAAACCGCTTGCACGACGCTCTGGAACTGATGCGTTGGATGTGGACCGAAGTGGGTATCCTGACATCTTTGCGACCTCTTTTCAATTGCTTTTCTGGGAAGTCGAAAAAATTGAGGCAAATCCTTGGTAAATGCAAGCACGGAGGATAGTTCGGTCCGTCACGAGCCACCATCTTCTTGGAACGAGCGCGTTGCTTTGCCGCTGACGCTGTTGGGAATTGTTGTTCTCCGGTCAGTCCACGCGGATCAGGCGATTGTCGAAAACTATGTCGGCCGACAGGTGCCGACGGCCATGGTTGCCCGCAACCTCGATCGCGGCTTAGACTTTCTGCGCCCACTGCTTGATACGGCCCCGTTCCCGAATTACTTTCTGGTCGAGCCACCGGTTTATGAGCTTGCGGCGGCGGCGGTGCGCAGACTCTCGGGATGGAGGCTTGAAGCTTCCGGACGCATTGTGTCGGCCTTTGCAACGGCCGTGGGCGGCTGGGGATTGTTCGGGCTGATACGGCGTCGAGAGGAATCGCGGGTCGCCCTCATGGCCGTGATTGCCTACTCGCTTTTTCCCGTGACGATCCGTTATGGGAGAGCCTTCCAGCCCGATGCGCTCATGCTGGGAGCCATCCTGGCAGGTATGAACTGCTGGGATCACTCGGAACACGCAGAAGGCTGGTGGTGGCTGGTTGCGGGCTGGCTGTTCCTGGCGGTGGGATTTGCCGCCAAGGTCACGTCGGCTCTTGTCCTGATCCCACTGGCGATTGCGATCATGCGCCGGAGATCGACTTCGAAACTGCTTTTCGCGGTCACCGCTCTGCTGCCGGTGCTGGTCTGGTATTGCTGGGCCAATTACCTGATTGGATCGAGTGGAGGCTCTCGAGCCTCGGCGGAGAACCGCGCGATCTGGATGACGGTTCTTGGCGTCTCGGCCCTCGGGAATTCGCAGACTTTGACTTATCTCTGGCGATTCCTTGTCATCAGAGCGTTCACCCCTCCTGGTCTTGCTCTAGGCGTTTGGGGTCTCTGTAACCGATCAAGCGACGGAGAGCCATTTGACTTGTGGAAGGTTTGGGGGCTGACTGCGGTGGCGGCGATGGCGCTCATGGCGGGCAAGCTGCATCACGAGTACTACTGGCTTGTCCTCGCTCCCGCACTCGCGGCCGGCGTAGGGCGAGGCTGGACGATGCTAGCTGGGTGGCGGCACGTGGTGGGCTGGGGAGTAGGGCTTATTATGGTTTTCTCCAGCGCATTGCAGTCGTTTTCCACATGGCAAACCCCCGCCGAATGGGCGCACCTCGAAGCGGCGGCGAGGGTCGTGCAGGAAGTGGTTCCCAGAGGAGCCTGGCTCGTGGCGTCGGAGCCGCTGCTTTACCAGGCAGAGCACCGTGGGTGCAGGATGGAATTAACACCTCAGGCCGCGGCGCGGGCCGCCACTGAATGGCCGGGGACGGATGCCAGACTCGTCACTGGCCCAATTGAGCTGATCGAGTTTTATCGAACCCAGGGGGCCCGGTTTGTGGCCGACCTCGTGGCTGATCGGAACGATCAACAACGAAAGGCCTTGCATGAAGCGATCCGACAGCGTTACAAGGTCAAGGTGGATCGTGCAGAGGTCATTATCGCGGAACTCAACTCTTCCGAGAACTCCCGGCATGGCCAGTGAAGATTGCGCCGTCACAATCCCCGACTTTGCGGCCTGGAAAAGGCAGGGACGGAAGATCTCCGTGCTGACTGCTTACGATTATCCGTTGGCCCGGCTGTTCGATGCCGCCGGGGTCGACTGCCTGCTCGTCGGCGATTCGATGGGCACGACCGTTCAGGGTAAAGACACGACGCTGGGAGTCACTCTCGAGCAGATGGTCTACCACGCGGAGATGGTGGCCAGAGCGGCTCGCAAGGCGCCGTGGTGGCCGACATGCCGTTTCTGTCGTATCAGGTTTCGCGACGCCAGGCCATCCGCTCCAGTGGCATGATGCTGAAGCAAACCAACTGTCAGGCCGTCAAGCTTGAGGGCGGCCAACGCATGGCCGAGACAATCAAGGCCGTGGTCGGAGCGGAAATTCCCGTGATGGCCCATATTGGGCTGACGCCCCAGTCGATCAGGCGGTTAGGCTCCTACAAGGTCCAGCGGGCCGAAGATTCCCTGCAGGCTGATGCCCAGGCGGTCGCCGAGGCCGGTGCCTTTGCGGTTGTCCTGGAATGCGTTCCCGCGGAGATCGCCTCGAAGATCACGGCAATGCTGTCAATCCCGACCATCGGCATAGGCGCGGGAAGCGGCTGTGACGGCCAGGTGCTCGTCATGCATGACATGCTCGGCCTGCTCGAGGGCTCTCGGCCCAGGTTCGCCCGCATTTACGTCGACCTCGGTGAAGCCATCAAGAGCGCGGCCGCGAACTACGTGCGGGACGTCAAAAGCGGCAACTTCCCCAGCTCGAGCGAGAGCTTCCGGTAAGCCCTGGATGGCCCGATCTGCCCTTTTGATCCACGCAGCTTTCTCGATTCTCAGCCAAGGAGAGATCGTCTCATGAGCACGCTTACAAACGAACAACTCGTCCAAAGGAAATGCGCTCCGTGCGAGGGGGGCATTCCTCCCCTCTCAAGAGAGCAAGCCGAAGGTCAAGCGCGGCAAGTTGATGGCTGGTCACTGGTCCAAGGTGGACAACGAATCCGGCGCACCTGGACGGTCAGAAACTTCATGGCGGGCGTCGAGTTCTTCAAGAAGGTTGCGGCCCTTGCCGAAGCGGAAGGCCATCATCCCGACCTGCATCTTGAAGGCTACCGACAGGTCTCCATCGAGATCTGGACTCACGCCATCGGCGGCCTGAGCGAGAACGACTTCATCCTGGCGGCCAAGATTAACCAGATTCCTATCGAGCTCAAACGGTAGGAGGTCCGCTTCAAGGACATCGAGATCACCGAGTTCGTGCAGTAGGCGCGCTCGGCTTAGGGACTTCGCACCAGTCTCGAGAGCCGAGGTTTCGGCGTGCGGGCCGGAATCTTGATGATCGAGGCGGTAGACTTGTTTCTGTATTTCAGAGTGGTGGGATCTAGCTGAAGGGCGACCAAGTACCATGCTCGTGCCTCGGCCGGCAAACCGACCTTGAGCGCAGCAGAGGCAACCTCGATGAGTAGGCGGAAATCGTTTCGCCGCTTCGGATCCTCAACCCGCTCCAGTAATTCGAACAGAGTGTCGTGCACCTTCGCCGCCGACACGTACTTCCGGCCCTCCTCGATTATGCCCAAGCTGGTCAGGGTGTCTCCAAGTTGAAACAGGACGCTGCGGTTGTGAGTCAGAAAAAGGGTGTCAGGAACCGAAAAACGACTTTCTGGCGTCGATGTGCCTGGAATCGAGTCCTGACATCTTATCACTGGCCCGTAGCAAACCATGGGCCCAACACGTGCACGACAGTTGGGAGAACATCATGAGAGCCGCTCGCTTTCTGCCGATTGCCATCCTCGGCGTCCTCACTTACCAGGGTGTGAGTCTTCACGCCGCGGAACCGGGATGGCGGCACCTCTCCAGCAAGAAGGGTGATCTGCCCGTCCCCGGCAAATCCACTCAGCAGACCGCTTGCCTGATTGCCGACCTTGACCGCAGCGGTCGCAACGGCTTTGTCCTGGGATTTCGCGTCACCGGTCCCGCTCTTGTCTGGTATCGTCCGACAGCGAAGGGCTGGGACCGCCTGGTCATCGAACCGGAGTTCCTGACGATCGAAGCCGGTGGGGCCGTTCACGATATCGACGGCGACGGCTGGCCGGATCTGGTCTTTGGCGGCGACTCGCACAGCAACTGCGTCTGGTGGTGGCGCAATCCCGGCAATGACTGGCACTCGGGCGTGCGGTGGGAGCGGCACACAATCAAGAAATCCGGCCAGACGCAGCACCATGACCAGTGCATAGCCGATTTCAAGGGCATCGGCACGCCGCAGCTTGCCTACTGGAACCAGGGGGCCAGCACCCTCTTTGTAGCCGCGATGCCGTCCCACCCGCGACAGCTCGAGGAATGGCCAGCCGAGCGTGTCTTCTCCGGATACGCTGGTGAGAGCCCGGGCAAGTATGCAGAAGGCATGTCGAGTTGCGATATCGACGGCGACGGCAAACCCGAAATCCTCGCGGGCAATCACATGTTCTCGTTCGCCAAATCCGGTCAGTGGCGGGCAACCCGCATCGGCGATATCGGCGGCCTGATCTTCGCCGGCCGATTCATCAAGGACGCCAGGTTCCCGCAGGTGGTCATTGCGCCTGGAGATAGCTCGGGGCCGGTCAACTGGTACGAGTGCCATGGCGATCCGTTCGAAACCAAGAACTGGCAAAGCCACGATTTGGTGGGACGGACGATGATCCATCCGCATTCCCTCCAGGTGGGGGACATCGATGGCGACGGCAATCTCGACATCTTCGTCGCGGAAATGGCCAAGTGGACCGAAAGCAAGAAGGAACCCGACAACCCCAAGGCCCAGGCGTTCGTCTTCTACGGCGATGGCTCAGGCCAATTCCGCAAGACGATCTTCCAGACCGGCATGGGCTTCCATGAAGCGCGGGTCGCGGACTTGAATGGCGACGGCACGCTCGACATCCTGAGCAAGCCATACAACTGGGAAACGCCACGCCTGGACCTGTGGCTTAACCAAGGGTCTGCTCGGTCCACGGCCAAGGCGGAGCCTGGCAAACTTCCACTGGACCGCTTCACGTATATCCAGGCGGACGACTCGCGTGGCAAGTGGGGCGACTTCGCCCCGCCGGACTGGTTGAAGTACTACGGCTTGAGCGCCCAGGACGTCAATCGGGATGGCTATCTCGACGTCATCGCCGGTCGCTATTTCTACCTTAACCCCGGCGGCGACATGACGGGACACTGGGAGCGAGTTGACTTGGGCCGCAACGTCGATGCCATGTTGTTCGTGGACGTTGATGGCGACGAGTTCGCAGATTGCATTGCGGAAGCACTGCCGGACGTTTACTGGCTCGAAGCGCACGATCGCCGGGGTAAGTCCTGGAAGCCTGTCAAGATCGCCAGCCTGCCTCCAGCGCAGCACGTCAACGGGCAGGGCTTCGCGCTGGCCCAGATCGTTGCCGGCGGCCGTCAGGAGATTGTGCTCTCCACTGGGAAAGGCGTTTACTTCATCGAGATTCCCTCCAATCCCTCGGCCGGGGGTTGGCCGGTCACGCTGGCTGCCGCGGAAGCCTCCGAGCAGGGACTGGCGGTCGGCGACGTTGATGGCGACGGGCTGATCGACATCGGCGCCGCGTACGGACATCGCGTGGAGCCAAGGTCGGTGGCTTGGTGGAAGAACCCCGGCCGCGGATCGGGTCCCTGGAAACTGAACGAGGTCGGCCAGACGGCGAACTACTCAGCGGACCGCCTGGCGATCGCCGACTTGAATGGGGACCGGCGCGCCGACATCCTCGTGACCGAGGAGTCCTGGCAGACCCAGGAGCGCGTGGCCCATTTGTTTTGCTTTGAACAGAGCGGCACCCGCGGAGCCTCTTCGTGGGAGCGCCGGACGGTCTTGACGGCGGGCTCATTGAACAGCCTGGACGTCGCGGACCTGGACGATGACGTCGATCTTGACCTGGTGACGTGCGAACACAAGGGCAAGGACAAACGGCTCTTCGTGCTCGAAAACGATGGCAAGGGTCGGTTCACGCCGCACGTGATCGACCGCGGCAAGGAGAGCCACCTGGGCACGCTGCTCTTCGACCTCGATGGCGACGGCGATCTCGACATCCTCAGTGTTGCCTGGGACGAGTATCGATTTCTCCACCTTTGGCGGAATGACGCGCTGAAGAGACTGCGAGAGGGACACAGGTGACTTTCGGACTTGCTCGAGAAATTCTCAAGGGCCTTGAGCAAGAAGCCGATAACTGATCGGTTCTTGGATCACCCCAAGTCATTTCGAGAAAGCGACTCAGGAATTCCTTCAATAGATTCTGCCCACCATGTGCCCGCCGACACGTGTAAGACCGAGACTGACTTGGCCACCGTCGTTGCCGCCTGGCCTCAGCTACCCGAGGCCCTGAAGGCCGGGATTCTGGCGATGGTGAAGGCCGCATCGGGATGATCCGGTCGGGCTTGCCCACGGACGAATACGGGGTTGGGGTCAATCGAAGGATATGGGAAACGTTTCCGGGTCGTTACCGAGGGCGGATGGAGGATCGGTGGGATGGACCGTACAGGCTACGTGCGAGTTAGGTCTGGGCCGAGCACACTGCTGGTCGTTCACATCCCGAAGACGGCCGGGACGACGTTCCGGACGATCCTATGGAACCAGTATAGTGAGCCCCCGTGCAACTTGTATCCTAGCGCGTGGGAAGCCAAGGCAGGACTCGAATTGCTTCCCAGGAAGGGCCGATTCGGCGCCGTGATCGGACATTTTCCCTATGGGCTCCACTCGAAACCTTGGATCCAGCCATTGCTCGAAGACAACGTCGAGTACGCCACATTCGTTAGAGATCCAGTGCGTCGCGTCGTCTCGAATTTCAATCACCTGATGAACTCGGATCATCCGGCGCATCGGGCAATCATTGCAAAACACCCGACCTTTGAGAGTTTCCTCGGACACAAGTGGGCGCGTAATGCCCAAACATGGTTCATCTCGGGGTGGAAGCGCAGGCACATCAAACTGCGCACCGAGGGCCGCGGTCCGCGCCGCGATCGATAACCTGGCAGAGCGATTCAAAGTCGTCGGTCTCACGGAGCGCTTCGACGAAACGCTCATCCTCTTCGAGAGGGCGTTCGGCTGGAGCTTGACGACGTACGTGTCGGAGAACCTTTCCAGTTCACGAAAGTGGCGGCTTCGTGTCGAAGATCTACCCGACGCTCTTATCGCGAAAATCAGAGACATAAATATACTTGATATAATAATATATGAATATGCAGTGTCAAGGTTCAAGGCGGAATTCTCCCAGGATCCCTCGTTGCGATTGAGGGTGAGAGACTATCGACTGCGTCGGGCTGGTGGCGAACACTGTGCCGCCTGATGGAGCGGTATGGGTTAGGGAACTCATGTCGGGTGACCGGCTCGCGGGGACGTGCTCCCGGACCAGCGACTCGAGCTCGACCAGGATCTGGGCCAGGCGCCGGTTTCGGCGATGAGGGCCCGGCGGGAGATGAAGTCCGTCCGCAAGGCTAGGACGCCGAAGAGGAGGTCGGACCCGGCAGCGCGGCGCGAGGGGCCGGCCGGGGTGTTCGGCCTGCCGCCGATCAGGGCGGGAACGGCGGGCATGTTCCGATTGCTCTAGTATCGCAGCAGGAAGGCCGGGATCTTGCTGAGCCGATCGCGGCAGCGATTGTAGGTGAGCGTCATGCGCGGGTCGGCGTGGCCGGCGAAGTCCTGGAGGTCGA
>CAVXCB010000028.1:0-87286 GCA_963760085.1 uncultured Planctomycetaceae bacterium | reverse complement strand
CGCTCGAGCCCGCCGCGGCGCTGGGCTCGTTTCGGGTTCTCCCCGGATTCCACGTCGAGCAAGTCGCCGCGGAGCCGATGGTGATCAACCCCGTGAGCGCCTGCTACGATGCCGACGGGCGGCTTTACGTGGTCGAGATGTGCGACTATCCCTACACCGAGCAAACGCCCACGGGACGCGTCGCCCGGCTCGAGGACCGCGACGGCGACGGCCGGTTCGACAGCCGTACCGTTTTCCTCAGCGGACTCTCCTGGCCGACGGGCGTCGTGCCCTATGACGACGGGGTCTTCGTTGCGGTCGCGCCTGATCTCCTCTACGCCAAGGATACGAGTGGCGACGGCGTGGCTGACGTCAAGAAGGTTATGTTCACAGGATTTGGCACGGAGAATGTTCAGGGTTTGTTCAACGGACTGCTCTGGGGTCCGGACGGCTGGATTTACGGAGTGACCAGTAGTAACGGCGGTGAGATCAGGAACCTGTCGCGGCCCGGTGCGCAGCCTGTGCCGGTTCGCGGGCGAGATTTTCGATTTCTCCCGGATGGGTCGGCCTTTGAGGCTGTCTCCGGGGGAGGCCAGTTCGGCCATAGCTTCGACGACTGGGGGCACCGGTTCACTTGCAACAACAGCAACCACATCCGCCAGGTCGTGATTCCCGCCCATGATTTGCAGCGCAACCCGGCCCTGGTGCAGCCGAGCGTGATCACCGACATCGCGGCCGAAGGGCCGGCCGCCCCGGTCTTCCGGATCAGTCCTCCTGAGCCCTGGCGACTGGTGCGTACCCGCCAGCGCGCGGCCGATCCCGCCATGAGAAAGCGCCTGCCGCCGACGGAACTGTTCGCAATCGGCTTCTTCACCTCGGCGACAGGGATCACGATCTACCGCGGCTCGGCCTATCCCGAGGCATACCGCGGCAATGCCTTCGTGGGCGACGTGGGCGGAAACCTCGTGCACCGAAAAACGCTGTCGATCTCAGGGGCGATCTACCTGGCCAAGCGTGCCGACCCCAACGTCGAGTTCCTGGCCTCGACCGACAACTGGTTCCGTCCCGTCAATTTCGTCAACACGCCAGACGGCACGCTCTTGATCCTGGACATGTACCGCGAAACGATCGAGCATCCGTGGTCCATCCCCGAACCGATCAAGAAGCACCTTGACCTCACCAGCGGGAAGAATCGCGGCCGGCTCTACACCTTGGTCTTCGACGGCGCGACCCATCGGCCTCATCGCGTTCCCAGGCTGAGTCGTGCCCCAACTGCGGACCTGGTTCCCTTGCTTGCCGACCCTGACGCCTGGTGGCGCGAGACGGCTCAGAGGCTGCTGATCGAGCGTCGGGACGCCCTGGCCGTGCCGCGCCTCAACGAACTCGCGACCGCAAGGCCAACCGCGCTGGGACGCCTGCATGCCCTTTGCACACTCGAGGTCCTGGGGGAACTGCCGACGACACTGCTGAGCTTGGCTCTGCGTGATCCCGAGGCCCGCGTTCGCGAGCATGCGGCCCGAATGGCGGAACGAACGATCGCCCATGATCCGGAACTGCTCGCCGCCGTCTTGCCGCTTGCCGACGACCCTGATCCGATGGTCCGGTTCCAGGTCGCATTGACCTTGGGCGAGGTCAACGGCGACCGGCGGACGCTCGAGGCGCTGGGCAGCCTTGCCGCGCGCGATGCGGGCGACACCTGGACGCGCACGGCTGTTCTGAGCTCGGTCGGCAAGAATTCCCCGGTCCTTATCGAGATCCTGGCTGGGAAGAACCGCTTCTTTGACACGAAATCGGGCCGGCTCTGGCTCGATGAGCTTGCGACTCTCATCGGGGCCGGCCGTGATCCTGTCCAGCTCCGACGTCTTGTTGCGCAGTTCCTCGCATCCGGTCGCGATCCGGATCTCAACGATCCGGCTCCTGGTCGCGGTGAACCGGGGAGCGCGCTTCTCGGGAAGCTCGGCGTCCGAACTCTTGCAAGCCGATTGGGCGCGGTTGATCGATCCGCTCACCGCACAGGCCACGGAAATTGCCTTGTCCGAGGCGTCCACCGATCGCAGGCTTCCCGCCATCGCCTTGTTGGGAATCAGCGGCGCTGGTCCGGGCACTCGATGTTCTGGGCGAGCTGCTAGACGCTCGCCAGCCGGCTGCAATTCAGCTCGCCGCGCTGCAAGCGCTGGGGCCGGTGAACGACACCGCCGTGGGCCGGCTGGTGGTTTCGCGCTGGAAGGCGATGAGTCCCGGTGTGCGCCGCGAGGCGGCCGAGGTGCTGTTCAGCCGCCGCGATCGGCTCGAAGACTTGCTTGGCGCTCTGGAGTCGAAGAAGCTGTCGGCGGCCGAGATCGACCCCGATAGGCTCAAGCAGTTGCGAGACCATAAAGACACGCAGCTCCGCGCGCGGGCAGTCAAAATCATTGACAGCCGCAGCGCTGACCGCGCGGATCGGCAGGCGATGCTCGAAAAATTTCATTTGGTCCTCGCCCGCGACGGTCGCCGGGATAGAGGGCATGCCCTGTATCTCGAAGCTGTGCGCCACCTGCCATCGCGCGCTGGGCGAGGGAGTGGAGGTCGGCCCCGACCTGGCGACTGTCGCCGGACGTTCCGCGGACGACCTGCTGTCGCATATCCTCGATCCCAATCGCGAGGTAGCACCCAACTACGTCAACTACAGCGTTGCGACCTCCGACGGTCGAACCATTTCGGGGATCATCGCCTCCGAGTCAGCCGCGGCATTGACGCTGAAGCGCGCGGGGGGAGTGACCGACGTGGTCCCTCGCGCCCAGATCGAGGCCGTGGCCTCGACCGGCCTATCGCTTATGCCCGAGGGTCTCGAGAAAGGGCAGACGCCTGAAGATTTCGCCGATCTAATCGCATTCATCCGGTCGCTCGGTGGTGCGATCGGAACTCCGCCTCCCCATCAAGGCCGGTGACGCGGGGGCAGTCCTGCGGCCATGTCGGTTCGGTTCTCATGCAATGGAAGAGGCCGGGGCAATTCTCCGGCCTGCACATTTTTCGGCGTGCGGCGGTCACTCAACTGACAGTTAGACAGGGACCGTCGGCGCAGCAATCAGGGATTGGCCGCGGCGGCCTTGACCGGGTTGGCCGCCAAAACCTTGGAGCCAAGGGTCAGGTAGTCGCCGATGATCCTGACGACCTCGTCGTTGTAGAAGTCCGACGCCCACACCTCGCGCTCGACGAACTTCTTCTTCTTCCTGTCCTTTTTGGCCTTTTCTTCGTCGGCGTGTTCCGGATCGTCCTCTTCGGGAGCATACTCGGCCTTGAACTTGGCCTCGTTAAGCGCGATCGAGTGACGGGCCTTGCGGTCGAGGAACTGCTTGATACGCTCATCCAGCTTCTGGAACTTGGGATCAGCCTTGCGGCGTTGCTCAGAACGGTTGTTCAAGAGCGTCACCAGTTCTGGAGAGATCTTGTTGTAATGGTCGTGAAGTAGTTCGGGCACTTTCTCGAACTTGAGGGCATTGTCCATTTTGCCCTCGCCGAAGTCCATGTAATCGCGAATCGACGGCAGGTGAACGTCGGGAGTGACACCGTTAATCTGGGTGCTGTCGCCGTTGGCCCGGTAGAACTGCTGGATCGTGAGCTTCGAGAGCGCCGTGGTTCTTGCGGTCGCGGCGGCGGGTATGATCGCCGATCTGAACGATGCTCTGGACCGTGCCCTTGCCGAAGGTGCTGGTGTCGCCGATGATCAGGCCCCTGCCGTAGTCCTTCATGACACCCGCGAAGATCTCCGAAGCGCTGGCACTGAGCTTGTTGATCAGGACGACCAAGGGACCGTCCCAGGCCGTGCCCTGATCATCGTCATCAAGGTGCTTGACTCCGAAGACTTCCTTGACCTGCACGACCGGGCCGGTATCGATGAACAGACCAGAAAGGGTCTTGGCCTCTTCGAGCAGCCCACCTCCATTGTCGCGCAGGTCGACCACGACCGCGTCCACGCCGGCTGCTTTGAAGCGAGTCAAGATCTTGCGGCAATCGGCAGTGGCACTGACGGCGTTGGGGTCACCCCGTAGAATGGCCATCGTATCGCCGTAGAAGGTCGGCAAGTTGATGACGCCGATTTTCAGTTCCTTACCGCTGACCTTGGTTTCGAGAATCTTGGCCTTGGCGTGCTGCTCCTTGAGCTCGATTCGCTCGCGAGTCAGCTCGTAGACTTTGCGTTCCTTGGTTCCCGATGGCTGGACGATGATCCTGACCTTGGTGCCTCGCGGTCCGCGGATGTAGCGGACAACGTCGCTGAGCTTCTTTTCGATCAGGTCAACCTCCTCACCGTTCTCCTTCTGGATACCGACGATCTTGTCCTCAGGCTGAAGCCGGCCGTCCTTGTCTGCCGCCATTCCGGGTACGATCTCGGCGACGACCGCATAGCCATCCTCGGGACGTAGCGAAGCGCCAATGCCCTCCAGAGAAAGATGAAGCTGCTGGTTGAGCATATCCTCCAGGTTCTTGGCACTCAGATACGACGAGTGCGGGTCGAACGTTCGGGTCAGGCTCGACAGATAAACCTCAAGCAGCTCGTTCGAATCAAACTGGTGAAACATGCGGTTGCGGTCCTTGTATCGGACCGTTAGCTTGCGAATTGCCTCGGCTTCTTCCGTCTTGTCGGCCCGAAACTGGAGTAGGTCGAGCTTGATCTTCTTCCGCCAGCGCTCGTCGGCTTCTTTCTTATCAACTGGGTAATCGATCTTGTCCGGGTCGTCAGTCAAGTACTCGTCACTCGTGAAATCGAACTTCTGCTTGAGCAATTCCTGGACCGTCTGGTAACGTTCATCGTTCCGCTCCAGGAATCGCTGGAAAACCCGCCGGGCGAAGTCGATGTTGCCGTCGCGGATCTGGTCGTCGAGGTTCTTGGCCTCTTTCCGGAACTCGGCGATGTCGGACCTTGAGAAAGTAATACTTCTGGGGATCCAAGTCCTTGAGGAAATTGTTGCACCATTTCTCGGCGATCTCGTCGTCGATCAACGGTCGCGCCATGTGCCCCTGTTCAAGTAAATTTACCACGGTCTTGGCCGTTTCTTGATCCTCATTGGTCGGAACCGGCGCCTGGGCGCCCACAACGACCGCCATGAGGGCCAGAATGGCGATCAACGTCAACGGACGTAATGCTAACCGTGGCATGAGGTTTTGATTCCTGAATTGAAGTGCAATTGGTCAGGATGGACAGGGTGGTCCATCAAAAGCATATTAGCCGTAAAACGGTTGTCGGACAAGGCCGTCCGGCGCGGACGCTCCGGGTTCTTTCGGCGAGTCATCCCCAGAACAACACGGATCGTGGCTGCCCAAGCTCGGCATACTCTCCTAATCTTCGTACCGATCACTCCCAGGATTCTCAAAATCTTTGAAAAAGCGACCAATCGCGCAGACCCAGAAAATTCTCAAGGTCGCAGAGCATCTCTTTTCGACGTGGTTTCCTGGCCACACCGATTCCGCACTGGTTCATTGAAAACCAAACTTGCAACGGCGAACATCCCCTGGGACGGTGTGTCGTTATTGTATTGGATATTGAACTAGCTGGGCGGTTCATTTCGTCCTTGGCAATGGTTCAGACGGTTTGGCCGATCAAGTATGCCTGCAATGAGGAGCGAAGCTTCCCATGGACGAGCTATCCCGCAGCGATCGATCCACAATCCGACGCCTTCCCAAGCGAGGAGTTTATGACCGTGCAACGATCGAAGCAATCTTGGACCAGGGCTTGATCTGCCACGTGGGCTTCGTCGTTGACGGGCAGCCGTACGTGATTCCGACGATCCATGTACGCGTGGGTGAGAGGCTCTTTTTCCACGGTTCCCCGGCCAGCCGGATGCTTGGGGTCCTGGAACAGGGGGTCGAAGTTTGCGTCACCGTCACGCTCGTCGACGGCCTCGTGCTCGCCAGATCGGCATTTCACCATTCCATGAATTACCGCTCGGCGATCGTTTTTGGATCAGCGCTGCCGGTGGAGAATCCCGAAGAGAAACTGCGTGCTCTGCGGGCTCTTTCGGATCACCTGATCAAAGGTCGCTGGCAGGAGGTCCGCAGCCCCTCTCCGAACGAGCTCAAGGGGACGCTCGTGCTTTCGCTGCCGATTAACGAAGCATCGGCCAAAATCCGCACCGGTCCCCCGATCGACGATGAGGACGACTACAGTCTCCCAGTCTGGGCGGGCATACTTCCGTTGAAAATGGTGGCAACCGAGCCATTGGCCGACCCGAGACTTCCCGAGGGCGTTGCCCCACCATCGTACGCCACTGAATATCCAGGCCCCGGGCCCGCATACTGAATTTCCACCAGTAGCAATTATTCGCATCAATAATCAACTGTCGCAGGTTCCTTGATATCACTCGAGCCGATCGGTCGGCGAGGGGCGGCAGAGATGTTGCTCTTGCCTTTTCAACCCCAATCTGAAATAAGGCTCGATCAATCGAGCTTGGATGGACCGGGTCTGCGGGGATCGGTCATCTCGAGGAAGACGCCAAGAAGGAATCTGCGATCATGCTGTCACTTATCCTGCTTCTGGGCATGGGTTTTGTCCAAGATGGCGACCGGAAGCCCACGGAGAGCGAGCTCCGGAGCGCTGCATCAAATGCTTTCCGGAGTCTGGCAAGTCGTCTCGGTGAGCGACAATGGTGATTCGTATGGCCCCGAGTTGATTCGGCGGAAAGTTGTCCAGAACGGCAAGGTTAGCATCGGCAATCGCGTCGTCACCCACGTGAACCCCGAGACTGGTGAAATCCGAACCACCGGATACATCATCAATCCGATCAAGTCGCCGAAACAGATTGACTTGGTCACCCCGGATGAGCGAATCCTGCCCGGCATCTACAAGTTTGAGGGCGACGACCTGGTGGTCTGCTTCTCGAGCCGAGAGGGTCGAGCCCGCCCTGACGACTTCATTTCGACTAGTGATTCGTTCCGGACCCTCATGCGCCTGAAGGTGGGCGGCAACGCGCCCGCGGTTACGGCAAAGCCGGAGGCGGTCGCGCACCCGGACGCCGCTGTGACGGCCGGGAGGACCAGGACGGCTTCGCTGACCACGCCGGTCAAGACCTACAACGACCGCAAGCCTACCCAAGCAGAGCTGATCCGCGATCGTGACCTGCTCGGAGGCACCTGGCAGATCCAATCGATCGTCGATGAAGGCCAGACTCTCTCTGCCGATATCATCCGCGCCAAGATCGCTCAAGATGGTCGAGTGCGGATCGGCTCCCGCGGCGCATCGATCGTCTCCCCACGCGACGATCAGAAGCGGCTCTGGGCATATCGGATCGATCCGTCGCAGTCTCCCAAGCAGATCGACATCACCAGTCAGTTCGATACGGTCCTGAAGGGCATTTACAGCTTCGATGGCGACCGGCTGCTCTTCTGCGTGGCCAAGACCGAGGACGATCCCAGACCGACGGCGTTCGAGGCTTCCAGCGGCTCCAGTCGGATGCTCTACCGGATGAAGATGGTCCACGACGATCCCACCCCCGCACAGGCGCCGGTCAAGGACCAAGCCGCCCGGCCAGCGCCGGAACCTTCGGCCAAAGAGCTGGCCGGGCGCCGCGAGCAGCAGATCCGGGAGATGCTGGTGGGCTCGTGGTCCATGACCGACAAAAAGGGTCAGTTTGTGGCCGTGTTTCGTGCCGACGGTACGTTCGCGTCCACCCGCACCTTCGCCAAGCGGCGACTCTTTGAACCTGACACGACTGTCAGCAACGGTACGTGGGTTTACGGCCAGGGCATCCTCTCGGCGCGGGTTGCCGGCACCACCGACCGCGACCTGCTGGGCTATGGCTTCGTTGGTCACCTTCAGTCCATCGGTGAGGACAGCATGGTCACCACCGATAACACCGGCAAGCTGCTGACTTTGAAAAAGTTGCGCCAGCTAAACCGCTCCCGCGGTATCCGGTGTTGCACCGCTTAAGGACCGAAAACGGGAATCCAGGAGACGCAAGCCTGTAAAACAAATCCAGACTTGTACTCATATTGTCAAACGGTTAGCCATCCTTTGTGCCCAGCGGGCTCGGGGAAAGCAGCCCGGCGAGAAAGCCGACAACTGTCGTGAACACTGTGAGAATGGTGTCGCCTCTGGTGAGCTGCTTGGCCGCATCAGTAGATCCTATGAAGACACCAACCCCGAGAACCATTGTCGACCAGATCATGACGAATGCAAATGTGCAGATAATTATAAGCCAGATTCGATCTTTCACTGAGTCGCTCGGTAAGGGCAGCACAGCTTTTAAGCCCTTCGCAACCTCGATTCTCTCAGTTTCAGAGAGCTGACTCACGGCTCTTCTGAAAGCCGTCACCTTTTCGGTGGTTGACTGTCCCTCGAGTTGTGCGGATAGTTGAGATTCAACATGACTCATTTTGAGCACTCCTAGAAGGTGATCATAGCATTGGAACCATGTGATTGTTGCCTCTCACGCCGAGAACGTCAGCATTGCGATCACCACCCGCGGTTCTCCTCCGTCAGTTTCCCGGGACTGTTTTCGGCCGCACGTTCCAACCTTGAAGCTCGATCACGGGTTTGGCTCCTTGCAATTGATCGGCGTCATAGCTGGCGCTGAGCTCGCGTTTCTCGCCGGGCAGCAGGGAAAAATAGTTGTCCTCCCAGAGCACCGGGAGAATTTCCTCGCCGCTGCCCTGGTTGACTTTGAGATGCACGAAGAACGCCAGCGATTTGCTCGGGTTCTCAACCGTCACCCGAGTGGTTTCTTGCTTCTGGCGACGTTCGGATCTCGCCGCGACGTTCAGGTCCACGGGCGGCAGATTGTTCAAGGCCGTGAAATCTGCGAACTGTTCGGTGGGCCGGTAATACCAGCTTGATCCTTCCTTGGGCTCGCCAAGAGTGTCGGGCTTTGTCGAGAGCCAGTAGAAGTTCGAGCTGACGGGTCGACCCGAGGCATCTGTGAGCGTGAGCTTCGCGAAATAGGTTGAGGTCAGTCCGGCGGGTTCAGGCAGGAGAAGGACGCGCTGCCTGCCGTCCGGCGCGATATCCACCGGCTCCTGCCGGGAAAACTTCCGGGTCATGTCGAGATTGTAAATCTCCGCCGACGCGAGTAGACCCTTGAACTCGCGGGAGAAGCCGTTCACCACCTCTACGGACCGGTTGTCGTAGGAATACTGGATGTGCAACGGCTCACAGGCTTTCTTGGTACCGAAGTAACCGCCGCCCGGCCGCAGGTAGTAATCGAAAAGGTGCCAGATTGTCGATGGCCAGGCGTTGTTGAGCATCCACTGGATCACGCCCGTGGAATCGTATTTATTGCGCAGTACGCCTCGAACATGGCGCGCTCGCCGTCGTACGCCATCACCTGCGCCTTCAGCGCGTAATCCTCGACGTTTTTCGCCTCGCCGAGACGCTTGTTCAAGGCCTCCGTGAAGATGCCCAGGCTTTTGAAGGGTCCGCCTCCGGCGTGATAACTCCAGAATTCGTCAATCGGCCAGAGGTGTTCACTGGGCAGCATCTGGCGCAGGCTTTCAATTGGCGGCACGGCGGGCCCGGGACTCGTTTCGGTGTTGAAGCAATACGCGCCTCCGGCATCCTTGTCAACGTACCAGTACACCGGCGGGACGTACTCGTACGGGCCGGTCATTCGAATGCCGGTGGGCTCACCCACCGCTGGCTTCCGGGCACTGGCGGAAGCCTGGGCGGAATTCGGCCAGTTGAGCTCCTTGAGGACCGCGAGGTAGTTGCGCTCCGCCCGGGCGTTGGGCGGGCCATCGCTGCCGTACCAGTAAGTGATGAGGCAAGGATGATTGCGGATCCGCCGGATCTGATCGCGCAGCGACTCGGTGGCAACATCGTAATCATTGTCCTTCCATTGCCTCCAGCGCTCCCAATAGTCGCAGCAACACCAGCCGGCGATGACCATGATGCCTTCGCGATCGCACAGTTCGAGGAAACGACCGCGCTCGGTCTTCCCCTCAAACCGGATGGCATTCAGGTTCATGTCCTTCACGTAGCGAATTTCCGCGGCCTCGCGCTCTGCGGACGGGCGCAGGAACATGTCGGCCGCCCAGCCGCCGCCGCGGACCAGGATCGGCCGGCCGTTGATCTTGAACACGCGATAGCCTTTTTCATTCAGCTCCGACGTGGCTTCGCGGATGCCGAAGCGGATCACGTCCTGATCAGAGGTCTTGCCGTCGACGCTCAATTCCAGGTTCAGATCGTAGAGATTTTGCGGCCCGACGTGAACGGGCCACCAGAGGCGCGGCTGGCTGAGGTTCAGCTGGGCGAACTGGTCAGGCGTGAATTCGACACGCCTGCGCTGGTGCGCGGCCAGCTCGACGGTTTGTTCGAACCGGATTTTTTCAATCTCCGCCCTTGAAAGTCGCCTTCAGCGCTTTGTCGCCAGAATTCTCGAGCTCGGCCGAGACGATGAGGTGCGCATTGTCCAGCGACGGCAGGTCGAGCTTGCTAAGAACCTGCGGATAATGCAGGGCGACGGGGCCGGTGGCGGTGACATAAACGTCGCGCCACAATCCCATGTTCTTGTCCGGAGGCATCGGGTTCCAATCCACCCAGGTGAGCGCAAGGCTGTTCACGTCGGGCGGGAACACTTCGACCGCCAGCACATTCGGCTCCCGGAGCCGGATGGTGCTGGTGACGTTGAACGTGTAGGTGCGATAAGCGCCGGCGACCCGGTTGGTGTCCGCGATGAGCTTGCCGTTGAGCCAGATGTTCGCACGGTAATTGATGCCGTCGAAGTTGATCCACACCTGTCGATCGCGTTCAGACGTCAGGCGGAATTCCTTGCGATACCACCAAGAAACCTTGAACGGGCTGTCGCCGGGCATGGGTCTGTTGGAGAAATTGGTGCCAACCGGATAATCCATGCCGGGTATGGACCTGAGATTCATGCCGAAGAAGGGGTCTCGATAGACCATGTCGTCAACCAGGTTGCCGACCACGGTGGAAGGAACGGTGGCCTTGTACCAATTCACCGGCTTGAATGCCAGCGAGGAGATCTCTTCGGCCGGCGCCTGGATCTTGGCGGACGACTGGACGGCCCAGCCGTCGGCGAGGTACGTTTTGTCCGCTGCACCGCCTTCCGCCGCGGCGCTGCCAAGACCGGCAGTTGTGCAGAGGAAGACAAAACCTGCTGACAGGAAAATGCTCTTCGCGTTTGCGCGGTAGACGACAAGGAAACAGCAATATCAATTGCACACATTTATCAAACCGTAACCTCGTGAGATTCCAAGTCTTCGGTGTCATGGCTCTCCTCCGTTCGAAATTGAGATATTAATATACTAATAGTCGATTATCATCGCGTGGAAGTAAGGAGTCAAATCGACCGATGATGGTTGGAAGTTCGAGACGGTAATGATGGGCTTGCTGGTCTGACGTCCGGGGCAATGAAGAGGCGCGGGGAAATAGATAGACGGTCTGCGCATGCCATGATAAACCCCATGCCAAGCTTCAGGATGCAGGTTGAACCAGGTTGATGAGGTTGCCACAGGTGTCCTCAAAAAGGACGTGGGTGAACGCTCCCATGTTCTTTGGTTCGCCACGAAAGCGGACACCAAGCTCTTTGAGGCGCCGGTACTCCGAGGCGATTTCGTTCGTAATGAACGCGGTTGCTGGAATGCCCGCGGAGAATAAAGCATTCTGATACGTTCGCGCCGGTGCGAAACCCATTGGCTCCAGCACGAGCTCAACGCCTTCCGCGCCATCCGGCGAGGACACGGTCAACCAGCGGAACTCACCCATGGTAATGTCCTTGCATTTCGCGAACCCCAGGATTTTGGTGTAAAAGGTAAGAGCCTTGTCCTGGTCGTCGACCATCACGCTCGCTAACCTGATCTGCATGTGAGCTTTCCTTTTGATGAGGGTTCGCGCGGTAATCTCGCCCGCCAAGGCTTGACCGTTTCGAGGAACTTTTCAGTTCAAACGGTATGCTGATTCTATTGGTGATTCGGCACCGACGGAAGTGACCTCAAACGGAAGAAAACAGGAACCGTGTCGTGCTGCCCTGGAAGGGCCGCGAGGCGGCATGAGGCGGGACGTGTGTTTCCTGATGGTTGGAGTTTTCTGCGCTTAACATAGACTCGGGAGTTGGCGGTTGTACCGATCAGTCCGTTGGCCCGCGACGAATCATTGAGACTCAAGTTGTAGTTCGAGCCAGCCGATCTTAGATGACGAAGGACTGGACTAAGGCTGCCGACGAACCATCACCCTGGGTCGACCACCATGAATCGTCAGGTCATCCCGAGCATGATCTTGAGTGTGCTGATCGTTTGCTTTTTCTCGGTTATGCTCTACGAGCGTGAACAGCCCCAAGCCAGCGCCCTACCGGTGCCAAAGCCGCGACGGCGGACACGTCTGCGTCGGTATCGCGGAACCTGGAAAAATCGGCAGGGGCTGAGGCTCGGCCCGCGAGCACCGCAGTCCAGCCTGCCCAGAGTCGTGCCGCGGATCCGGAGAAAGCCAAGTCGGTTCCCATTGCCCGGTCGGCGGCCGCACCGGCCGTGACGACCGACCAGAAACCCGTACCTCCCCTGAGTCACGGCGAGATTCACTCGGCACACTCGGCCGGCACCGCGGCGGCCGGCAGTCCGCAGGAAAAGCCGGCTGGCCAGCCCGCTGGTCCCTCGCCGCCGCGTACGGCAGTGCGGTCGCCGTTTACGACGGTGAAGGATGGCGAGACGCTACAAGACGTGACTATCCGTATCTACGGATCATCCGACGCACTGGACCTGCTTTGGAATGCCAATCGAGATATTCTTCCCCGCAAGGATTCCAAGCTAAGCGCGGGGGCTGTACTCGCGCACGCCCGAAGAATGAGCGGTTTCATTGCTTGTTTGCCGAGTGTCGCAGCCCCGGCATCGCTCCCGCTATCTCAGACAGCGCTGCGGAAGTAGACGATGTCGCCGTCCTTGACAACGTATTCTTTTCCCTCGAGCCTTTGTAGGTGCCTGACCTTGGCTTCCTTCAAGGTGCCAGCGGCGTGGAGGTCATTGTAGGTCGTGACCTCGGCGCGGATGAAGCCTTTGGCCAGGTCGGTATGGATCTTGCCGGCGGCCTCGACGGCGGTGGCGCCCCGTTCGAGGTTCCAGCCTCGGACCTCGGGCTCGCCGGCGGTGAAGAACGTGATGATGCCGACCGCGTCATAGGCCGCGCGGATGATTCGATCACGTCCCAGTTCAGTCACTCCCAGGTCGGTCATGAACGCAGTCCGCTCATGGGGATCGAGCTGTGCGAGGTCGAGTTCGAGCTTTGCATCGATGGCCAGGACTTCGGTGGCCAGCTCACGTAGCCGAGCAGGTATCTCCACGCCCTGCGCGGCATTGAGCACTACCACGTGGGGCTTATCAGTGAGCAGGCCGAAGGAGCGAAGCGGTTTCTTCTCGTCGGCCGACAATCCCAGGGTGGCGACGAACTTTCCATCTTCCAGCGTTGCCCGCACGCGCTGGACGATGGCCAGCTCTTTCTCCTGCGCTTCCCAGTCGGGTCGGCGCTTCTTGACGCCGGCTTCGAGCCGCTCGGTCCGGTTGGTGACCACGCCCAGGTCAGCGAACAACATCTCCTCGCGAAACGAAGTCAGCTCTGCCGCGTGATCACCGCCGGAGAAGCCGTTCAGAACGATCAGCAAGGCGTCGCCTTCGCGGATGACGGCCAGCCGCTGGGGGTTGTCGCCATGCGTCCCGGGGATTAACCCGGGAGTGTCGAGAAACTCGACCGTGGCTGGGGTGACTTTCTTGGGGGCGTGCAATGAGGCCAGAAAGTCCAGTCGCGGGTCGACCAGCACGGCGACGCCGACCTGTCCTGAGTGAACCTTGCCCGGATCGGAAACCGTTCCTGTCAAAAGCTCAAAGAGCGTGCTTTTTCCGCTGCCAGCGAATCCGACGAGTCCAACACGCATGCCACGTAGGTCCTTCTTATTGATCAGTGTTTGCGTTCAGCCGGGTCTCCAGCAGGTCGAGGTTCTCCTCGAGCTCCTGGAGAGTGTCCGGATCGAGGTCGCGGTGGCCGAAGCGGACCCGGTAAAACGCCTCGACGATCTTCTGGGGCACCTCCGCAACCGCCTGGATCTGGGCTGGCTGCCCGGTAAGGAACCGCGATGCACGGAGCGCGAACTCGTTTTGCGTCTCGGCCGGAGTTCGCTCCAGGTCGTATTCGGCCAGCAACTGCACCAGCCGGCGATAGAACAGGATTCCCGCGGTCAGCCCAGCCGAGTCTTCGCTCGGGCCGCGCCACCAGTCGAGCAACCGCTTGCCCACCGAAACGGCCAGCTTCACAATCAGCGCCAGGACCGACAGTACGATGAACGAGACGGAGAACCCCTTGAAGCTGATGAATGCGCCGGGGCTTTGGAATCTGAACAGTGAGTCGAATCCGCGTCTGGTCCAGTACCAGAGCATGGCGTAGCCTCGACGCACTTCCCGGATCATCACCTTGATCGGTGTGTAAAGCAGCCGGTTTTGCCGTGATGCGTCATAGCCAAGTATGTAGAATACCCAGACGTGACGGATCATGTCGGCCAGCGGCCGGATGCTGGTGGAAACTCCCCCAACCTGCGCGACCGACTCATCGCGATCGCTTACAGGCGTGGGGTCCAGGGTGACCCAGAGGGGGCTGCCGCTGGGGTGTTCGCCCACGTAAGCCTCAACCCAACTATGCGCGTGCTTCTGGCGGACGTTCATCGATTGAGTCAGGGTGTTCCAGTCGCCCCCCTTGAAACCGTTGACGATTCGCGCGGGGATGTCGATGGAGCGCAGCAATAGGGCCAGGGCACTGGCGAAGTACTCGCAGTGCCCCTTTTTCCTGTTGAAAAGGAAATCTTCCACCGGGTCGATCCGGGCGTCGACGACGTTCATCTCCAGTGTGTAGCCGAACTTGCGGGAGTCACGGAGATAAGCCTCCAGGGCGCGCGCTCTTGCGCTGATCGCCTCGGTTCCGGCGACGGGCAAGCCTTGCACCAGGGGAAGTGCGGTTTCACGAAACCGTGCCCTCAGGCTCTCAGGCATTCTCAGGAGCTGCGTCCTTCGATCGTGTTCAAGCGCTTTTTCGTCCACCTGGGGGGCCTGAGAGTCGGCGTCGGAGAGGACTTCGTAGTCGTACCCCCCCCGCGATTCGGGTCGAAAAATCGTGCCGTCGAGCGGGTTGAGACAGGGGGCCAGACGTGCAGTGGCCGAAAGCTCGACGATCGGCCGCAGCGCGAAGAGCGTTGCCGAGTCGTTCGGCTCGAGCTTGATGTTCTGGCGGATTACGGTGCCGCTGCGCGGGCCGGTATTCCTGAAAAAAGGGAGGCTTACAATCGTCTGGGTCGAACCCTGAATCTGCCGCCGCCATCGCCCATTCTCGTACTGGGTCAACGTGACACCCCGGAAAAGCGGCTCGCCGGGCGGGTGACTGGGGACGCGATTTTCATCGGTGAATTCCACGCTCATGACAATGCTGTCGTTTTCGAGGATCTCGCCGAGCTGACCGAGCTTGACCTCGTCATCGAACCCGGTCAGGTGCTTGGTGATGACCCCGGTTGGCTTTGACCGCGTCGCACCAATCTGGCGGGGCAATAGCAGGAAAACGAGGCCGCCCAGGATCAGCGTTAATGCCAGTGCCCGCAACGTTGCTCCCAGGTAAGGAAAGTCGAACAATCCGCGATAGGGATCGGGGGCCGACTCGCCTCTCTTGGCGGGGACCGCCGGCGCAATCCGGAACCTGCCGATCTCTCGATGCAGGAAGAAAAGCCCCAGGACCCAGACTGCCAGCATGGCCCAGATGAACAGCCAGGCGCCGACCACGTCACCCTGGTTGATCACCGACCCGATGAGCACCTGGGTCAGCCCCAGGAGAAAGAGAAACCAGTCGTCCTCGGACGTCTTCGGAAGGAAGTACTTGATCAGTTGCAGGTAGACCATCCAGTGACCGAGGCAGCGGATCAACTGGGTCTCGTCAGACCTATATTCAAGGAAGAGCAAGCCTAGAGTACCCACCGCCAGGATGTTGGCCAGCTCGCGTGGCAAACCCCATCGCCCGGACTGGTCGACCGTGAAAAACGCCAGAATTCCCGCGGCCGCCACTCCCCCGGGCAGGTACCAGTCCAGACGCGAATCGGTGGAGTCGCCGCAGAGAATTGTCGTGGCAACGGTGAGCATGACGTAGAAGCCGGCTCGATAGATCAGGACGCTGTTCACCATAAAACCTTTCCGCCACCGAACTTGCGATTTTCGGGAGGCGCGATCTTGCCATCGGCCGACGACACGCCCCGGCGCCGATCTTCCTGGCTCGAAAACCGATCCTGATCGGCGGTCGAGAACCGCTGCTCCAGGAGGATTCGCGAGGTCGTTCCGGCATCCTGGATCAGATCGGCAAGCTCTCCCTGGGCCGCGTTGAGCACGATTGTTCGCGAGACCAAGCTGCGAGCTGAAGTTCCCGCCCACCGCGACGATCGTTCCGCCTCTTCGGCAAGGTTGATCGGCCGCGTTGAAACGATGATCAAAAGCGAGTCTCGTAGTGATGACGCGGGCAGCGCGTCGATCAGTTCGGCGAGCGTCCCCTCGGTGGCGGGACGAAGCAGGGCCAGACGCTCCAGCAGTTCGTGCAGCAGCTTGACAGACGCCTGGCCTTGACAGACTTCCGGGGTCGCTCCGGTCCAGCCCAGGACCAACCGCCTTCCCTGGCGGCGGCAGGTCTCAAGACAAACCGTGGCCGCAAACGAGATCGCCTGTTCCATCGCATCACGCAACTCGGGTGCGATCTTGGTCCGCGGCAGCCATGGGTCGACCAGTAGTGCCAGGTCCTGCTCGTTTTGTTGCTCGAACTCCTTGACCATCAGCTCGCCGCGGCGCGCCGAGGTGCGCCAGTGGATCCATCTGGGGCTGTCGCCAGAGCGATAGTTGCGCAGCCCGTGATATTCTTCCTGCTGTGACGACCGATCGTGACGCTTGCCAATCCGGTTCTCGCTCGCCTGCCGCTGAAGCTGGAACCACCGACGCGTGAGCTGGCCGATCCTGGGATAGATGACGAGCTCCTCGGAGATGGGAATCGTGACCCTACGCTCGACGAGCCCGAAGGGTGCTCGAGTGCCCAGATCCAGGTCGCGGAAACGATATTTTCCCCGCCGGGGACTGGCGGTTTGCCAGCGCACGCGGGCACGGTCGCGGCCCGGCACCCGGGGAAAGAAAACCCGGGGCGATATGGCCGAGCCCTGCACGGCTCCGTCCACCCGGACCAGCGAGTCTTCCATGAACAACGCCAGTGCGGCCATCCAGCGCCGGTCGTTCTCCAGTGTGTAATTAACTACCAACGGGTCGCCCGAGAACACGTAGGATGGCGCCCGACGAACCACGCTCAGACGGCGCAGCAGCGCGGCTGCCGATCCACGACGTCAGAAAGGGACCGGCGGCCAGGGTCGAAACCAGCAGTATCAGGTTGACCTGTTGGTACAGACCCGCGGCCAGCAGCACGATCATTACACCAAAGTAACACCAACCTTCGCGCGTCAAGATAGTACGCTCAGTCGGAATCAGCGCGCTGGCCAGTCCCCGTGCGATTCGACCAACCAGGCCGCGTGGCTTCGGAGAGCGGGCTTTCTCATCTGTGGTCATCGGGTTCGATCCCCCAGGTGGCACAATGGACTACCGGTCCGCGGGGCCGGGAGTCGCCCCGTCAAACCGGCGCGCGCGCACGCGATCGACAATGTCCCGAATGATTGCCTCTGCTGCCCCGAACTCACCGGCCTGAAGAAACGACTTACCCAGAACTCGGTGGGCGAGGATCGGCACGGCCAGTGCCTTGATGTCGTCGGGTACCACGAAATCTCGTCCCGACACCAGGGCCAGGCTCTGGGCCGCGCGGTAAAGCGTCAGTGCCCCGCGCGTGCTCACGCCGACGTGCAGGTCCTCGCTTCGCCGGGACACGTGAACAATGTCTAGCAGATACTCCGCGATCGCATCATCGACGCGGATCTGCCGCACTCCCTGCTGCAGGCGGAGCACATCCTCGCCTGTCAGCACGGGGGTGAGCGAAGCCACCGGCTCTCCATCGCGATGATTGACCAGCAGCTTGCGCTCCTCAGATCGGCTCGGATATCCCATTCGCAGCCGGATCATGAACCGGTCGAGCTGGCTTTCGGGAAGCACATAGGTTCCCTCGAATTCGTAAGGATTTTGCGTGGCCAACACGATGAACGGCGGATCGAGCGGATAGGTCTTTCCCTCCACCGAGACCTGGCGATCACTCATCGCCTCGAGCAAGGCGCTCTGGGTACGCGGTGTCGTCCGGTTGATCTCGTCGGCCAAGATCACGTTCGAGAACAGCGGACCGGGCTTGAAGACAAACTCGCCGCTAGGGCCGTGATAGATGCTCGAGCCCAGGACGTCCGAGGGAAGCAGATCGGGAGTGAACTGGATTCGCCGGAAGGAACAGTCGATACTTGCAGCCAGGGCGCGAGCCAGCAGGGTCTTGCCCACGCCCGGCACGTCCTCGATCAGGACGTGACCCTCGGCGAGCAGAGCGACCACGGCCAGCTTGATGACCTCGCTCTTCCCGAGAACCACCTGCCCGACGTTGCCGAGCAGACGGTTCGACATGTTCCGAAGATCATCCTGAGTCGTTAGCGGGGTGTCGATTGCCTGGGGTGAAATCATGCGTAGTGCTCGAGCCTGGTTGCATCGTACCTGGGCAAGGAGTTCCGAGCGACTCAGTATAAACCATGATGACATCGATTCCAACGCCGCCCTAGAGGCGGCAACTTCTTCGCCGGATACACTTTGGAGGTGAGGTCGCGGCCAAGTTGCCCCGACCGGGCGGACTCGTGAATGATCTTACGGAGGTCGTGTTTCTCGCCGGGCGGCTGGGCCTGGATGCTGACGGCCGGGATATAACTTTGCTCATGAATCGCCTAGAGCGGCGTGGCGTGCTGGCGCGCGTCATCTGTTTGTCGGCGGGTAATTCTTCAAGCCGCGATACCAGAGTGCTGGAATTTCCCGTCCTGGGACGCCGCTGGCTCAAAATGCTTTCGCTCCGCCGACTTCCGATGGTAGCCGGGTTTGAACATCCCTGCCTGTTGCATGTGGTGCACGAGACGATGGCCGACGTGTCGCTCGCGCTGGCCGAATCATGGCGGCTGCCTTATGTCCAGACTGTCGATGATTTCGGCGTACTGGAAGGCGGCTTGAAGCTGAGCCACCGCTGGTTCCGCGGACTGATTGCCACCAGTCCAGAATTGTCAAACGATCTGGTTGCGAGTCTTGGCTTCCCTGCCGACCGGATCACGGTGATCGCTCCGGGGGTCACTCCCACGACGGCAGCCCCACGATCGACCGAGCGAAAGATCCCCGTGATCGGCACGGCCGGTCCCTCGCGCGAAGGCTCTGGCTTTGCCGTTTTTCTCGAGGCCGCGCGCCAGGTGCTGGGTACGACGCGGGATGCCGAATTCCTGATCGGCAGCCAGGGTAAGGACGCCCTGGACCTGCGCCGCCATGCCCAGTCGCTACGGATCGCCGACCGGGTCAGTGTGGCCGATTTCGCGGCGATCGGCCCGCAGTTCTGGACCGTGCTCGACATTTACTGCCAGCCCTCCATTGTCCCCAGCACAGGACGTGCCCTGACGCTGGCACTCAGCGAAGGCGTGCCAAGCATCGCCACCCAGGTGAAGGGGTTACGCAGCCTGATCGACCACGGCTCGACGGGAATGGTCGTACCCCCCGGCAACCCGGAATCCCTTGCCGCGGCCATCATCGAACTCCTGGACCATCCTGATCAAGCCATATTGATCGGAAGCCGAGGCCAGCAGGCGGCTCGTGCCCGGTTTGACGTCGAGATCGAAGCCGACCTGCTCACATCTCTCTACCGCCGTCATGCGGCCCTGGCAGAGAACCACGAGCCACAATGATTCCCATGACAGCACATGATTGGTCCATTGACAGTGCGAGCCGGCTCAAATCGGATGCATCAAGCCCGCCGGTCTCGGAATTGCGCGAAACGACAATTTAGCCAGTCGCAAGACGCCCCACACGTCCGGGTGAGCATGCTACGGAATGCTACGTTTTCGAGTATTTCGCAAGCGGTCTCCCGGGCTTGGTCTCTTGACCCAAGTTATTATTCAGTATGTATGTACGTCTGATTTTCCATTGGTTCTCGTGGGCCGCGGCACTAGACTTCAAGCTATACTTATCTGTTTAGTGGACCTCGACTCTAGAGTTAACTGTATCGTGAAGCACGAGTTGCGCCGGAACGACCCACGTAGCCGATTCCCCAAGAAAATGTCTTCTCGACCCCCGGTTCGTCCCGTTTTCCTCCCGCAGGCCAACAAATCATTGACGACGCGCAGGGCCACCCAAGTTCTGGCATCGAGAGCGCGGAAGAGCCAAAGAGGCCACTCAAGTTCTTGCATTGGTGAAAAGTGCATTACCCCAATCAACACCGACTTCGACGAGAGCCCCGCCCAGATGGCTAACCGCGTTTGCCGGGAGCTGGGCGGAAAGCGGAACATCGTCGTCATCAACGACGAGGCACATCACTGCTACTGGCGCAAGCCTGATGGCGAGGCCGGGACACTCAAGTGCGAAGTTCGCATCGAAGCCGAGAAGCGGAATTAAGAAGACCGGGTGTGGATCTCGGGGCTCGAAGCTGTTTGCGACAAGATGGGCATCCTTGGTTTTACGGCCTGTCTGCGACCGCCCTTTTTCTTCCGCGGCTCGGGCTACCGTGACGGAGATGTCTTTCCCTGGGTCGTCCCCCACTTCTCCGACATCGACGCCATCGAGTCGGGCATCGTCACGATTCCACGCGTTCCCGGCGCCGACGACACGATGAAGGCGGAGCAGCCGACCTACCACTCCCTCTGGCCGCGAATCCGAGAGGTGCTGCGACGAGCCGTTCGCGGATCCAAAAGCAATATCGGTCTTGATGAGAATGAGGGGACGGGGGAAACGGTCCGCAGATGACGCAGATGGACGCAGATAAAGACATAGGCTAGAAAACACTCAGCGTAGCGATCGTGCTTTGTACTTGAGGGTTTTCAAACTATGCTACTTCTTGATTTATCTGCGTTCATCTGCGTCATCTGCGGACAATAATGCTCTTCGCTTAGCCCCTTCAGTTCGAAGAGGAGCAGCAGCGATGGAAGGCGAACAGGACCCGCGTACATACGCCATCATCGGAGTGGCGATGGAAGTTCATCAGCAGCTCGGGCATGGTTTCCTGGACGCGGTCTATCGAGATGCGATGGCCATCGAGCTCGGGCTGGTCGGGATCCTTTCTCAAACGGGGGTCGAGCTGCCGGTCTTTTGCAAGGGCTATAAACTCGAGACCTTCTACAAGGCGGATTTCCACTGCTTCCAATCGATCATTGTCGAATTGAAAGCTCTTTCGGAATTGAGCTCGATCCATGAGGCCCAGGTATTGAACTACCTCAAGGCGACTGGCCTGTCCGTCGGTCTCTTGCTGAACTTTGGCGCTCTGCGCCGGGAACTCCAGCGATTGATCTTCTCTTCTCATCTGCGTCCCTCTGCGTCATATGCGGACAATACTTCTTCTGCCTGAGAATTGATCATCGCCTGCAAGAAGAATGACCCGGCACCTGCGCTCCCGGTGCTTGACGCCAACAGGCACCATAACACCCGCAGGAACATCCCGACCGAGGCACTTCGCGATTTCGTGGCCGAGGATGAATGCCCCCCTTGAGGCCTTGCGCATTGGCCGCGCCGAATCACATGCCAGGGACCACTCATTTTCTGGCACCAAGGAAACGTGGGAGGACCCTTTCGCCTCCAGTCGGCAATCCTTGAGAATCGTCATCATGGCAATATTTGGATGTTTTTCTTCTCGCATCCACCGTGCCACAGTGAGACAATGATTCCGTGATCTCACAGATTCTCTCGCCGGCGAGAGAGTGGAGTCAGGGCCATGAGAGAAGCTCTCCAGCAATACGTCAAGCGCGTTCAGGATCTTGCGGAGCACGTTCGAGGGAACGAGCAGGCGACCAAACAGAGCTTGGTCGGACCATTGTCCACGCTCCCGGGATACGACCTGACCGACTCGAGGGAATGCATTCCTGAGCACCGGGTCGATTTCGGCCCTGGCCGATCGGTCAAACCGATCAACTGGGCGTTTCTGCAGAACGCTCGGCCGATCTTTTTTGTGGAAGCCAAAGAAGTCGGCAAGAAGCTGGCGACGTACGACGAGCAACTCGCCGACTACTTCGCCAAGGCCCCCGAGGCCAGGCTGGGCATTCTCACGAATGGGGTTCAGTGGCGGTTCTTCACGGATGTCGTGAACCAGGGCGCGAAAAGGTCCAGGACTCATTGGTTCATGAAGTGTTGATTTCACTGTGCCTTTACCATCCTCCAAGAGTGGTGTCTTATGACAGCGTTGCTGGCGTTCTTGCTCGTGTTAACCGTCGTTGGCCTGGCATTTTGTGGCTTCTATGCCTTCCAATTGCGCACCAGAGCCGCTCATCTGGATGCCGACCTAGTTGCTCAACGCACCCGGCATGACGAAGACGTCAAGCAATTGAATGACTACTCCGCAAATGCGAAGGCTAAGTATCAGGGCCTCGTCAACAAGTACAACGAAGTCGCGAAGAGATGGAATGAGTCTTCCACGGAGTTGAAGGCCGAGATTCAGCGATTGTCGAAGTGGAAGAACGTTGCCGATGCCGATGTGAGAGCCGTCGAAATAGTGCGGAGCGCTCAGGCGACGCTGGCGAAGGCCGAGGCCGATGCGAACAACCTACTCTCCACCGCGAAACAAGACGCTAGCACCTTGCAGGCGGAGGCAAACCAGAAAGTAGCAACCGAGGTGGCGGATGCTATGAAAACGGCAAGCGCGTTGGTAGCGGAGGCCAGGGAGAAGGCAAAGACCCTGAAAGATGAAGCGCAGGCGATTCTCGCTTCTGCTACTACTCAAGCCGCAAAGGTCGTTGAATCTGCGAACAAGAAGGCGGAGGAAATCGGTGGTAGCGCCTATGTGGCCATGAAGAATGCCGCCCTCTACGAACAGACCGTCAAGTCAATGAAGAACCTCATCGAGGGATATGGTGACCAGTACATCATCCCGGAGCAGAGCATTCTGGACGACCTCGCCGACGATTTCAGCCACACACAGGCGGGGCAGGAGTTGAAGCGCACCCGTGAATGTACCAAGGTCATGATTCGCAACGGGACCGCAGCCGCCTGCGAATATGTAGAAGCCAACCGGCGCGAGACTGCCGTTAACTTTGTGGTCGATGCGTTCAATGGGAAGGTGGACTCCATCCTTTCACGGACGAAGCACGACAACGCGGGCAGGCTGGCTCAGCAGATCCGCGACGCCTTTGCTCTTGTGAACTACAACGGTAAGGCTTTCCGCGAGGCGCGGATCCAGGAAGAGTACCTCGCGGCGCAACTTGACGAGTTGAAATGGGCAGTTGTGGCCCAGCACCTGGCGACGCAAGACCGCGACGAACAACGCGAGGCCAAGGAGCGGATTCGTGAAGAGGCCCGGGCAGCGAAAGAAATCGAACGCGCGTTGCGTGAGGCGGTGAAAGAAGAAGAGCTGCTACAGAAGGCGATTGAGCAAGCACAGGACCAGTTCGAGCATGCAACGGGGGAACAGAAGGCCATGTACGAGGCGCGCCTTCAGGATATGGCCGAAAGGCTTAAGCAGGCGATGGAGCGGAAGGACCGCGCTCGTTCAATGGCGGAACAGACGAAGAACGGTCATGTATACATAATCTCCAATATTGGGTCGTTTGGAGAGGACGTGTACAAGATCGGCCTCACCCGAAGATGGGACCCGAAGGATAGGGTCAGCGAACTCGGGGGCGCAAGCGTTCCTTTTGGATTTGACGTCCATGCCATGATTGTAAGCGAAAATGCCCCAAAGCTGGAGCAACGACTCCACGAGGTGTTCGTGCTCAAGCAGATCAACAAGGTCAATCACCGGAAGGAATTCTTCCGAGTTTCGCTGAAGGAGATTCGTGAAGAGATCGAAAAGCTGGGTCTGAACGGGGTCCCCTGGACGATGACAGCCGCGGCGAAGGAGTACCGAGAGACCCTTGCGACTGAAGAGAGGATCAAGGACAACCGGGCCATGCGCGAAGCGTGGATCAAACGTCAATTGGATATGGAACTCACGGCCAATGACGATTTCGAGCCGGTGGGCGCGTATTCCGAGGAGGAGTGAAACTTAGCGATCGAGAGGCGTCGGTGACATTTCACGAGGGGCTTCGCGGGCCCGGTCCCTCCAGTGGAGGATTATTGATGTCAGTTCGGTTTTCATCGAATAAAGAACAAGGATTATCGGTGTCAGTTCAGTTTTCATGGAAAAAAGAACCGGCACTAATAATTTCGCATTGAAAGAAAAACTGACACCAATAATTCTTCTCCGCGGGGCGAAGGATTATCGGTGTCAGTTCAGTTTTCATGGAAAAAAGAACCGGCACTAATAATTTCGCATTGAAAGAAAAACTGACACCAATAATTCTTCTCCGCGGGGCGGGCGGCCGGGGCAACGATCGGTGAAACGGGTTCCAGCTTCAGTGGCCGTCTTCCTCGACCATTCCCCAGGCGATGGACTTGCCGAGGGCGTGCGCGTACCGGGCTAGGGTGTTCACCGTGGGGTTGAGTTGTTGGCCGTTCTCGAGGCGGCTCAGGGCCCCCTTGTCGATTCCGGCGCGCTCGGCCACGTCGGCCAAGGAGAGCCCCAGGCGTTCCCGCTCGCGGCGCAGCGACAAGATGAAGCGACGAAACGACACCAGCTCGCCCATCGTCGTCCCGTCGCCTGCGACCTTGAGGGTGCCGGTTTCGCGGTATTCGCGCTCGAGCGTCTCTCGCACCCGGGCCTCCTCGGCGCGGGCCTCAGGGGTGCGGTGCCGGGCGCGAATCGCCTCGACCCGCGCCTCCTGCTCGGCCGTCAGTTTTGCCCCTTTTGGCTTCCGAGTCTGCTGGGTCGCCATGATCTTGGTCTCCGTCTCCATGACGACGATTCCATCCCCGGCCTTTCACCTTCGAACTCGCGTGTTGTTTATAATACAACCTTATTGGGAGGAGTTCAAGTCACAATTGGGAAGTCGGCCGAACTCCCGCCAACCCCAATCGGAGATTGAAAGGCCCAGGAAGACAGGCCGAAGTGCTTGCTTTGCTGCGGATCGGAGGATAAGTTAAAACCACCGGATGGGGAGGAAGCTGATGCGTCCCGAGGACATCTTGTTTTGGCTCAAGGCAGTACCATTCAAGCCGTTCCGGATTTGCCTGAACAGTGGTCGGACCTATGAGATTCGCCACCCGGAAATGCTCAAGCTTTCCCGAACCACGATGCTTGTGTTCTCGTTTGCCGGCGAACCTCATGATCTTATCGAGAAGATGGAAATGGTCGGCCTCATCCTGGTCGAACGCATCGAGCCACTCGAGGCGCCGGCTCACGCATAAGCGGCCTCCCATCGGGGCCCCCTGTATCGCCCCTTCGCAACGGGGGATAGGGATTGCAGCATGCCGCTACCAGGCTCCTCATGGCGAACTTGGCATGGCGTCAGTTCACGCCTGCGCATGATGGTCTTCAGGCATCCTTCACATCCGTCCACGGCGTTCCATCAACGTCATGGCGCAGCAGCAAATAGATGTACGAGGCGGCAGTCCAGAAGTAAGCGTAGACCCAGCCCCGCGCAAGCAGGCCGATCACTCCCCGCCAGAACGTTGGCCAAGCAGTGAGAATTTGCGTGCTGGGTCGCTCGCCGGCAACTTGATCCGTCAGGCCGGCCAGGCTCGGCGCCGAAGCCGACAGGCCGACTCCCCAAGCAGCCAGATGAGTCACTGCGGTGGCCAGCAATTCGACCGCGACCAATCCTGGGATTCCGATCAGCCAGGCAAGGACTACGCAAACCACGAACTTCCCGAGTCTCTGGTTAAGATAACTGAACGATCGGCTGAGAGCGTCCAGCAGATCCTCGGCCTCCGCCGCGACCGCCGCGTGCAAGAGCGGCCAACCCGCAGCCAGTCCGAAGAGCAAAAGCGCCATGACCAGACCTAGCGAGAGCGGAATGAACAGTAGCATTCCCCCCACGACCGAGCCGATACCGGCCGGCAGCCAGTACAGCAAGCCGAACGCGGCGCACATCAAGGCGCAGAGAAACGTCCCAAGGAGCGGCAAAAGCGGGGTCGCGATCAGCGGCAGGGCGAAGCGAGCTGCGAATCGAATCGCACCCAATGATCCAAGCTCTTCGAAATCGTGCTACCTGAAGCAAGGCAATCCGGGCGATGGCTCCGCCGACAAAACCTCCCACGATCAAGACCCAAAGCATCGCTAGCGCCGCATGCACGTACCAGGAAAAAGCCTTGCCTCGCGCGAAGAGCGAGGTCAACGGTGTCGAGAGTATCCGTGCCGGCTCGGTCAACCGCCAACCGGCCAAGCGCAGGAACTCCGCCGGGGAGGAATCCAAGATGGCCGGCGCGCCGGCGGCCGCTCCGCCTTGTAGGACATGGAGCCCCGGCGCCACCGCCGTCGACTCCGAGAACAGATGGTCAAGTGCGGCCCAGCCGGATTGCAGCAGAACCAGACCAAGCGCCGCCAGCACGACCTTGCGGAAGTCAAAGGCCGCCCGCCCCGCGCGCAGCAGTCGAAACCAGCCGGACCCAACCTCTGGATTGGTGATGATTTCGGTGCTTGCCGCCTCCGTGACCATCGCTCGATTCCTCTTTGACGTGTTGATCCGTCGTCCTCAGGGCACCACGCAAGTCAAAACAACGGCCTCGCCGTCGGGGATGATTTCGCAGGAACCCGCCGCGGCCGGCAGCAACAAAGTCTGGCCAAACGTGAGCTGCGTCGGCTTCCCTTCGTGCCTGACCTCAGCACAGCCATCCATTCCCATCAAGATGGTAAACCGGTCGGTACGGCCCAGGCTGGCAGGCCGCGTCAATCTGAAGCGCTCGATGGCAAAGTAGGTGCATCGCGACAGCCTCTCGGCGACGTTGCCGTCGACAGCCGATGTGGCGCAAGGGAATCATTGGATTTACCGGGCCGCGGCTGAAATCAATTGACTCCAAGGCCTCGCGGATGTGCAGCTCGCGGGGCCGGCCGTCGGCTCCGACGCGTCCCCAGTCATAGACCCGGAATGTCGCGTCGGACATCTGCTGGATCTCCGCCAGCAAGACGCCCGCACCAATGGCGTGGACGGTTCCCGCTTCGATCATGATGCAATCGCCGGGTTGGGCCGGGAAACGATGCAAGAGCGGCTCGACCCGCCCAGCTTCAATGGCCTTGCCAAACTGCTCGCGGGTCACGCCCGATTTCAGCCCAGCGTAGATCAAGCTGCCCGGCTCGGCGCCGACGACCACCCAGGTCTCGGTCTTGCCATTGTCTCCGGCCAGGCGTTTACCCTTCTCATCGTCGGGATGAACCTGGACCGAGAGGACCTCGCGGGCGTCGATGAACTTGACCAGGAGCGGGAACTGGTGGTGTCCCAAGAGTGCGGGGCCAAGCAATTCCCGGCGACGATGATGCACCAGGTCGCGTAGTGTCGTCCCGGCGAGTTCCCCCTCATTGACGACGCTCACGGCGTCTCGATAGTCGGAGAGTTCCCAGCTCTCGGCATAGTCGTTGCCATCGCCGATGGGCTTGTGCAGGACCGTTCCCAGGCGACGCCCCCCCCAGATGAGCCGCCGGAGGATCGGTTCGAAGCGCAGGGGGTAGAGCGAACCAGGGGGCACAGCTAGGTCTCCTCGAAAAGAAGGCGCGCCTCGGCCCGGGGCTCGCTCCCGGTCAACCCAATGCGTGGAGCCTGTTGTAACGCCCTGGCTTGGCGGCTGTCCACTCCGGAATCTCGTTCGCGTTCAGTGAACGACGTTGACGGCTTTTTGCCGACGATGCTGCCGCGGTGCCCAACGCCTTGTTAGCGAGCGACTCAGAGGACACGTCGGTTGCCGTTCACTCTTTCATGCGAGTGCACTTTGTCTCAATTACCTTAGCTTCTTGCCCGCCCAGTGTGACATTGTATGCAGTGATTGTGAGATGATCATATTCGATGAGTTCAAAGACGGTTTTCCAACCCCACGGTGGGGTATCCGGGCCGACAAGGGGCCATCATCTTCCGGGCCGACAAGGGGCCATCCAGACCGTTCCAAGCTCAAATCGTGGGTTGTTCCTCCTCCTTCGCATTTGCTCACTGTTGGGACTGGCGTCATCTGGGGGTCTCATGGTAGTCTAAGAAAAAGGAACGCCCCCGCTCCCTCGGCCGTCCCGGTGAGGCCTCAGAGCGGTGCCGCATGCAAGGGTTCCGGCCTCGGGACTGGCCGTCGCGACCCGCGTCTCCTCCTGGACTCGCCGTTTCCGGCGATCTTCCTCCGGCCCAGCTCGGTTGGTTCACTTCCATGCCCAACGAACGAGATCTCTTCGCCGAAGAACAGACCATGGCCACGATGAGCTTTGGCGAGCACATCGAAGAACTACGCGTCCGCCTGATCCTGGCCTTGGCCGGCCTGTTTGTGGGGGTGATCGTGGCGTTCATCCCTTACCTGGACTTGGGCTGGCGGGTCATGAAGAGCATGGAGGCGCCGGCGGCCGACGCCCTCGAGCGACTTCTACCGAAATGAATACGACAAGAAGGCAACGCTGGCCGAGGAGGCCAAGGCGATCTCGCCGACGCTCGAGGCGAATATTCCCGCCGACACCTTCTTCCAGGCCATCAAGGACATCGCGCCCGAAGATCGAGATCCCGCCGGTCGATCAGCTCAAGGGGAAGACTTTAAACTTCCCGCTCCAGTACAACCAGTCGACGCTGATCAAGGCGACACAGAGCTCCACGGTCATCCCGTCGACAAGTCACTGATCTCGCTCGGCCCGCTGGAAACGATCACGATCTATTTCATGGTCTGCCTGGTGACCGGGTTGGTGCTGGTCAGTCCCTGGGTCTTCTACCAGGGCTGGGCGTTCGTTGCCGCGGGCCTCTATCGCCATGAGCGGCACTATGTGCAGAAGTACTTGCCGATCTCGCTCGGCCTGTTTCTGACCGGGGTGTTCCTCTGCTTCGGACTAGTACTGCCGATCACCCTTGGCTTCCTGCTCGAGTTCAACGTCTGGCTGGGCGTGGCGCCGACCTTGCGGCTGAGCGAGTGGATGAGCTTCGCGACGATCCTTCCCCTGGTCTTCGGCATCGCCTTCCAGACCCCGCTCATCATGCTCTTCCTGGAGCGGATCGGGATCTTCACAGCCGCGGATTTCCGGGCCAAGCGAAAGATCTCGATCCTGGTCATCACCGTTGCCGCGGCGATCCTCACGCCCGGCCAGGACCCCTTCAGCATGACCCTTCTCGCAGTGCCGATGATCTTGCTCTACGAGCTGGGCATCCTTCTGGTCGGCCGCAACCAGAAGCGGGTTGTCGTTCAGACCAGAGCGTAGGCTGGACCAACGAATGGTTGCGATCGAACGTCCCACACCTTAACTTGAGCTTCGGTTCGGGACAGCGAAACTTCGCGGCAGCAGAATCTCTGAGTCGCCGTTGGATCAGCCATCGCATGGCCTCGACAATCACGCATGAGTCCGGCGAAGGACATGGAACACGTCACCATTGGATTGATCGGTCTGGGCACCGTGGGAACGGGTGTTGCCCGGATCTTGACCGAGCATGCCGACCGCATCGCCCAGCGAGCAGGCAAGCGGATTCGCTGCAAGTGGGCCGCAATCCGCGATCCGGCGAAAATCCGCGACGTCAAGCTGGAAGGAATTAACGTCACCACCGGCACCAGGCGGCTGATCGACGATCCGGAAGTCGAGATTGTGGTTGAGACCATGGGCGGGATCGACCCGGCCCTGGGCGTCGTCCTCGACTGCCTGGCGGCCGGCAAGCATGTGGTCACGGCCAACAAAGCCTTGCTGGCCGAGCACGGCCCGCAGATCTTCGCGCAGGCCCGCGCGGCGGGGCGTGCCGTCGCGTTCGAGGCGAGCGTGGGCGGCGGCATCCCCATCATCCAGGCCTTGGGCGTGGCGCTGGCGGCCAACCAGGTGCAGAGCCTCGCAGCGATTCTCAACGGCACGTGCAATTATATCCTCACCAAGATGATCCATGAGGGTCTGGCCTATGCCGATGCTCTCGCCCAGGCACAGGAGCTCGGCTACGCCGAGGCCGATCCCACGCTTGACGTGAACGGTACCGACACCGCACACAAGCTGGCCATACTGACGCAGCTCGCGTTCAGGGCCACCGTCAAGACCGGCGACATTCCGTGTCAGGGCATTGACCGGCTGCAACTGGCCGACCTGAAGTATGCCGGCGAGCTGGGCTACGCGGTCAAGCTGCTGGCTCTGGCCAAGTTCACCGCCGCCGGCCTGGAGCTTCGCGTCGCTCCCTCGCTTGTGAAAGGCGGCACACCGCTGGCGGAAGTACGTGGACCGTACAACGCCATCCGGGTCGTCGGCGATGCCGTGGGCGACACGTTCTTTTATGGCCGAGGCGCCGGAATGATGCCCACGGCGTCGGCCATGCTCGGCGACCTGATCGACGTCGTGACGGGCCGAGCGCTCCTGACCTCGCGGGTGCTCAACCTCTGGCCCCAGACCGGGCAGACGGTCGCGCGCACGTCTCCCCACGACATCAAGAGCCGCTACTACCTCCGGTTCACCATTGCCGACTCGCCCGGCGTGCTGGCCGCGCTGGCGCGGATCTTGGGCGAGCATGGAATCAGCATCGCCAGCGTGATCCAGCATGACTCCGGCGACGATGATGCGGATCACAAGACCGTGCCGCTGGTCATCATGACCCACCAGGCCGTCGAGGCCGAGCTGCATGCCGCGCTGGGGGAGATTGATCAGCTCGAGGTTGTCACGCCGCCGAGCGTTTGCCTGGGAGTGGAGGACTGAGACGAGCCTTCTGGTTGCCCGCAGGGAGAGTCTACGATGCCCGCGAAGTACGTGATCGTGATTCCGGACGGTGCGGCCGATGAGCCTCATGAATCGCTCGGCGGCAAGACGCCGCTGCAGGCCGCCAACATTCCGGCAATGGACCGGGTCGCGCGCGAGGGGATCGTGGGCCGTTCACGAAATGTACCCGACCGGTTTCTTCCCGCCAGTGACGTTGCCACGCTGAGCCTCTTCGGCTACGACCCCGAGCAATACTACACCGGCCGGGCCCCGCTCGAGGCCGCCGCCATGGGCGTGGTGCTGGGGCCCGACGACTGGGCCGTTCGCTGCAATCTCATGACCATCGAGAGCGGCCGGCTCACTGACTTCACCGCGGGGCACATCACAAGCGACGAAGGGCGGCCGCTGATGGAGGCCCTGCACTCCGCGCTGGGGCGGCCCGACGTCGAGTTTCTGCCGGGCGTGAGCTATCGCAACCTCATGATCTATCGCGGCCGCCCGGGGGACGCCCGCTTCTCTGACCAGACCATCACCGACCCACCGCACGACCATCCTGGCCAGCCTGTCGACGACCTCACTTGCCCCGCGGGCCCGGCGCGGACTTGCTATGCGAGTTGATGGCTGCGGCAGCTCGCGTTCTCACGGACCATCCGGTCAATCTCGAACGGATCAGGACTGGAAAATCGCCCGCAAACTCTATCTGGCTCTGGGGCCAGGGCAAGGCGCCCAGCGTGCCGAGGTTCGCCGATTTCCGCGGGCTGAACGGGGCGATCATCTCGGCGGTTGACCTGGTGCGCGGCGTGGGCGTGCTGGCCGGCTGGCACCGGATCGACGTTCCCGGCGCCACGGGCTATCTCGACACCGATTACTCGGCCAAGGGTGTTCATGCCATCAAAGCTCTCTCTGATCACGACATCGTCTGCGTTCACGTCGAGGCCCCCGACGAGGCCAGCCACGAAGGCCGGGGCGACGCCAAGGTCGAGGCCATCGAGCGCATCGACCATGACATCGTCGCACCCCTTTTCCGGGCACTCCAAGAATACGGCCGGTGGCGGATCCTGGTCTCTCCCGACCACTCAACCCTCCTTCGCACCCGCGCCCACGACCGCGCGCCCGTCGCTTGGACCATGGCCGGTACCGGCCTTCCCGCCTCCGGCTTGACCTACGATGAGATTGCGGCCAGGGACGGAGGCGGGCCGTTTCTCGAACAGGGCTTCCGACTCATGGATCGGTTCATCGACCTCGAGTGGAAGGGGAACGCGTAGGGTGGGTCGAGCGTCGGCGAGGCCCACCGACGCCTGCGGTGAAACACGGTGGGCCTCACATCTGGCGATGTTCGACCCACCCTACGAGACTTCAGAAGACGTTCTTCGTGATCCACGGCAGCAAGTCGGCCAGCTTGACGCCTCGGCCAGTCTCGACACGGAAGGATGTCTGCCCGCTCTCGACCCGGAGGCTTTCAAGTACTTGGCCTAGTTGCTCTCTTATCCGAATATGGTCAGGAATCATATCCTTATGCGGCTCATGGAGAGACTTGAGGCATGAATCTTGCAGGTTAGTGACCAGCTTGGCGATTGTCTGGGTCGAACTGCGGATCGCGGCAGGTTGCAATGAATCGGACAAGGAAGTCATCCGCGTCAGCCAGGCCCATGACCCAGCGATTGGTCGCTCGAGAAACTCGCTAATTTGATCTTCCTCGTCCGCTGCGACTCTTCTTGGTCGCCTGGCTGATCCGTCCGTCGCGATTGTCGAGGATGATCGTCACCAGATCATGCTCCACTTTCTTCCAGTCGTCTCCGCGAGTGAAATTCGGGTGCGGCCGGGAATGTCGGCGGATCAGGCGACGGATGATCGGTTCCTCATCGCAGACCACGGTCCGATTGTCGGGGAAGTAGAAGCACGGATTCGGTCCGAGTTTCGGGTAATGAATCTTGTAGTAAACCTTGTCACCCTCGTGTAATTGGACCGCGTTTGGCCACCAGGAACGAACTAAGTTAAGCCAGTCAAATGGCTCGACTGTCCTGATCGTGGGGCAGCCTATCATAAACGTGCCCACTTCCTTCCCCTGTTGAACTCTGTGACCAAGTGTCACAACAGCCGTGACCTGCTCGATCTGCTCGACCTTGAGTGGGCATTTCGAGATCGGGAATTCGAGCGCCTTGTCCAGCCCTTTTATCGCGGTGAGCGCATTCAGCTCGACCTGCATACTTCGCCATCCCTTGGCGGCGAAACGTGGCCGCCGGGTGAAAGGCGACCACGCCCATGGCATCGTCGGGAATGTACGACAGGTCGAAGGCCGGCGTGTCGCTTCGTGTGGTTGTTGCGGGCTTCGTCGCTTTCGCGACGTCAGCGGACGTCTTCTCATCGCCCCCCTGCACCGGTGCGGGCAGAATCCAGACACCCGCGGCGATTCCCGCGAGCAGCGCCGCGACGAGCAGACGCCTTGCCGGTGCCCAGCAACGATCTGCCGATTCCTCATGAACTCGCAACATCCTGATCCTCCTGATCAAGGTTCCCCGTGCCGGCGAGAACGCTCTGGCCGGCCACCAAGAGATCTCCCTGTCCTGGCGCAGGGCCATCCGCGAAAGGACGGCCAGATAAGGCCCTCGCCCGCCCGCAAACCTGCGCCCCGACCGCATCGGCCGCCAGTTCCTGCTGGGACTGGAGCCGCCTGGCCATCCACCGCACCAGGGGATGATAGAAATGCAGGGCCAGAGTCAGCCGGGCCATCAACCCCACGACATAGTCCGACCGCTGGATATGAGCCAGCTCATGCGCGAACACGGCGCGGAGGTCGCTCTCGCTCCACGACCTCCAGTCGTCGGCAAGAGCACCATTGGCCGCCACCAGCCGGCCGTTGCCGGCGTGGCCAGGTCTGTCAGTTCGCGGAGCTCGATTGACATGTCACAATGCATTGCAGTCTTGAGCGATTCGAAGCAGCCGCATCGCGTCGGCGTCGTCAATCCTCGTCCCGCGTCGCCGACATGCGTGAACGGCCCAGAGTCCCAGGAGCAGGCGGAACAGCCCCCAGCCCATTCCGAGCAAAACGACCCAGGGCACGCTCCCCGCCAAGCGGTTGCCGGGGTCCGCGGCCAGCGCCACCGCGACCCTAGTCTCTCCAAGATCGCGCCAGCCTGCGCGAGGCTAAGGTAGTGGCCGGCTGCCGGCGTCCCCACGGTGGTCGCCTTGCGATCGCCGGCTTCGGGCAGCGAATCAGAAGTCTGGCCCGCAGGCGTTTGGCTTTCAAACCGTACCATCACTGGTTCAGACCGAATCTCCGGCTGAGGAACAACTGCCAGCGCGGTGAGCCGAGGATCATGGCGAGGCTCGCGGCAGTCATCCACGAGCCTGCGACCGGCCCGCGCCTCGATGCGAGCAACTGCAGGAACATCACCGGCAGCATCGCCAAAGTGACTTTCATGGCCAGCCCCCAGAGCACGATTCCAAGTCCGTTCATGATCCTTGCTCCTCGAGGATCTGCTTCAGCACGGCGCGTTCCTTGGCTGTCAGCTTGCGTTGCTCGACCAGCCGGTAGAGCAACTGCGAGCGTGAGCCCCGAAAGACGCGCTGGATCAGGTCGCCGAGCAAGCGCCCGGTGACTTCCTCGTACGACCGCGCCGGCCGGTAGACGAACGGCCGCTCGGTGTTGACCTGGAGGAGAAAGCCCTTATCTTCCAGGGTCCGCACCAGGTTGGCGATCGTGGCGTACGTCCTGTCCAGACCCGAGGCGGCCAGCCGGTCGCGCGTCTCGGCCGCGGTGGCCTTGCCATGCTTCCAGAACGCATGCATCACTTCGAGCTCCCGCTCCGTCAAGTCCTTCGCTGGCGGTCGTCCCATGCTTGGTTCTCCGGTGTTCACACGCGGCCACGAATTTGCTTTTCCAAATTTGCTTTTCCAAATCTAGCGAATCGACAGATTCCGTCAATCTCGATCTTGCTGGTATATTGGCTCAGATTCCCTGCCAGGGGCCAGTGACGAAGTCGCCTTCAAAGATCGTGGCGAGAACGGGCTCGTCGGATTCTAGGAGAAGGCGATAGGGGTCGGCGGAAGAACGGTCGGGCAGCGGGATGATGGCGAGATCGGCAGACTTCCCGGGGCGAAGGCTGCCGGTCGTGGTCTCGGCGCGGAGGGCCCAGGCGCCGAAGAGGGTGGCCATGGTCAGGAGCAGCTCGCCTGAAAGCGACGGGTCGCGATGATGAAGGAAACGGATCTCGTCAAGGATGCTCAGGCTCGGACTGGATGCCAGGCTGTCCGTGCCCAGGCATACCACGACCCCCTTCTCGAGCATGGCCCGATAGGGATGTGGAGCATGGCCGAACCGGGCATGGGTGCGCGGGCAAAACGCGACCGCGACACGGTGGTCGTTCGGGGCGGCTTCGGGCCGAAGCTGCCAGAACTCGGAGGGGTCGAAGTAGGTGCCGTGAGCGATCAGCCAGTCGGCGTTGCGGAGCTCGCCGCGGCGGACGTAATCGGCTGGGCGCGGGCCGATCGGCTCCCATTCGTCGTCCCAGGCGTCCACGTCTTCCAGGAATTGACGCAGCGGCCCGTCGCGGTGTTCCAGCAGTCGAAGCTCCTCGGGCATCTCGGCAAGGTGGGTCGAGAGCGGCAGCCGGCTGCCGGCCGCCTTGTGGTAGAGCCAGCTCGGCCGTGCTGTAGGGGGCATGCGGGCTCAGGCCCGGCCGGCGCACACGCGGCGACCTGCGTTTCGGGACGGACCGTCGCCAACCAGTTCCACGCGGCGTCGCTGGTTTGCAGGCCGCGATAACGCTTCAAGCCTATCAACTCGGCGAAGACGACGGCGCGGAGCGACGCGGCCGCCACTTGGTCCCAGCTCAGGCCGGCGGTCGTGGTGTCGGCTAGCAATGTCGTCCCGGCCCCGATGCTGGCCTTAAGGTTGCGGCCGACGGCCTCCTTGAGCGTTTCTTCCGATCCTTTTCGCCGTTGATCGACGACTCTGCGCAGCCAGGCGACTTCGTTTTCCGTGCCGGTGGGACCGGCTCGCTCCGGGTTGGTCGCCGGTTGCTTGCCGTCGAGGCTGGCCAGCTCGAGGTGGGTGTGGGCGTTCACGAAGCCGGGAACGATGGCCACGTTCCCCAGGTCGAGGTCGCCTGGCCGTTCGCCGGCCGGACCCACCCAGCCGATCCGGCCTTGCTGGATGCAGACCACCCCGTTCTCGATGGGCGGGCTCTCTACCGGGAACACGTACCGCGACTGGAGGATCAGCGTGTCTCGTCTCATCGCTCGTGCCCTCTGGCCGCCGCCCTGCGAACGACGAGCGACCCGATGGTCCCAGTGGGGCGCGATGGAGAGAACGCCAAGGCCGTCATTTGCAAGAATGATCCTGGTTCGATCGGACGTCCTTAGAAGACGGCCGCGGCTCTGTCGGCTTCGGCCGTTTGATCGGGACGATCCAGCTTCCAGAGGTACAAGAAAAGCGACTGTCGAGACCAGCAAGCTCAGCGCGATCCAGAACCCATGATAAAGACCTTCCTGCGGATTGCGATAGAGCCAGGAGGCCAGTCCGGCGGCCTCCAGGCCGTGGACCCAGTGGGCCTGGGTGATGGCCAGGGCGTTGTTCAGAAAATGAAAGAGAATTCCCGGCAAGATGCTGCGGCTGCGGACCGCCAGCAATCCCAGCACGATGCCCAGCAGGGTCGCGTTGAAAAGTTGCTGGAACAGGCTCATGAGCACGTGGAGGAACCCGAACATCAGTGCCGACAGGAGATCGCCGACCGTGTCCGTCGGCGGTATTCCAGCCCGGAGAGAATGAAACCGCGGAAGGCGAGCTCCTCGCAAATGGCCGGCAATGAGCGCGAAGACGCCCACGCTGACCCACAGGCTGGGAGATTCGGACATGATCTGGCTGAGCGACTGCCTGATGATCGGAGGAGATCGGAAACCATTGCTCGACGAGATGACCGAGCTGGTTGACCAGGGGATTGAGTGCCAGCGGGAAGACGATCGCCAGCAAGAAATAGCGCGGGGCCGGCCAGTAGAGCCGCAAGGTCCGGCGCGGCGAGGAGGTTAGCATCACCGCCATGATCAAGGGGGGAAAGAGGATCAAGAACTGTCCGGCCGCCACCGCGGCCAGGTTGCCGCCGATCCCCTGAATGGCCATGTACTCCATCAGGAACCACGAGGCCGACAGGATCAGTGCGAAGCAGAGCACGGCCTGCCCGCCGGTGGGCATTGGCTCGCGGTCGCGGATCAGATGCTTCAGCCAGACTCCTAGGTTGAACCGCTCGGCCTCTCGGAACAGGACTTCCTCGCTCTGAAACTGGTCGATGGCCCACCGCAGCGCCATCCAGGCGTAGACGAGCGTCGGCACCAGCACGGGCAGGAAGTACCGCCCGCCGGTGGCATAATCTCCCATGATCAGGGCGCGCAGCAACAAGGCAACGCCCGTGATCGGAACCAGGCTGTAGAACAGGTTGAGCTTGGTCTCGGGGATGAGCGTCAGAAAGATCAGGGGCAGGCAAACCAGGTAGAGCGGCGTCATGTAGTACTGACCCTCCTTCATGCTTCGCGCCAGCACGGCCAGGGCCACGCAGACGGCACTGAAGAAGGCTGCCAGCGGAATCAGGAGCAGGAGCATCCAGAGAGCCGACTGGACCGTCGGCGGAGCCAGCCCGGCAGTCGCCGCGGCGCGCTGGCCCGGCTCCATCGCAAGGCTTGCGCCGTTCTTGGCCAGCACGATGCCGGTTAACCCCATGCTCACGAGATTCAGGATGGCCGTCGTGACACTGGCGAGCATGACGGTCAGAAACTTGCCCAGCACGATCTCAGCGCGAGTCGCTGGGCTGATCAGCAAGGTCTCCATCGTGCCGCGTTCCTTCTCGCCGGCGCACAGGTCGACGGCCGGGTAGAACGCGCCGGTCAGCGACATCATGACCAGAAGGAAAGGGAAGATGAGGCTCCAGGTGTTGCCCTGTACCTCCTGAACGGTCGCGACGTCCCGTCCCTTGACCTGATCGGCTGGGCGTAACCCTGGGGCAGGTTGTCCTTCCTGGTCCGGTCCTCCACGATTCCGCGCTTCCAGCGGTCCAGGAGCTTCGCGCAGCCGGAAATAGGTGTTCTGGCTGGGCTCGTCCACGCTGCGGTAGAGGATCGGAATTTCGACGTCGTTCTTCTCGCGGAACTGGCGGGGAAGATCAGGCGGTATGACCATGACCGCCGAGGCAGTGCCGCCGCGGACGGCCTGCTCGCGGCGCTCGGGGTTTCCCCAGGGTCCCTGCAACGACTCGGGTTGCACCAGAAGCGGGCTTGTATCCTGGGTTGAATCGAAGAGCCGTGGATTGAATCCGTCTCCGGCCGGGTTCAGCAGCGGCTCCTCGATGGGCAGATACTCGGCCCCCACCACCACGACGATCCGGGGCTTCTTCTCACGCGCGGCGGTGGCCTGGATGATGCCATACCCCAGGATCGGGTAGAGGAGTATCGGGAAGACGAAGATCATGAACAGGGTGCGCCGGTCGCGGAGCTGGTCGAGAACCTCGCGGCGAAAGATCACGAACAGGTTCGACCAGCTCATGAGGCGGATCTCTTTTCAGTAGGGAAGTGCAGGGTGGTCAGGTTGATCATGTGATGCGGCTGTCCCGGCTGCCGCAGGGACGCTTCCGGCCGACTGCGCCGTCTCGGCCTCCTGGTCGGCTCGATCGACAAGATGGAAGAATAGCTCTTCCAGGTCGGGCTGGTCGAACCGCTCGAGCAGTTCGTGCGGCTCTCCGACAACCTGGAGCTCTCCCTTGTGGATGATCGCCACGCGCTGGCAGAGCTTCTCGACCTCGTGCATCGAGTGCGTGGAGAAGAGGATCGTCTTGCCCATGTCGCGCAGCTCGAGAATCTTCTGCAAGACCACGCGCTGAACCAGGACGTCGAGCCCCGAGGTCGGCTCGTCGAAGATCAAGACCGGCGGGTCGTGGACGATCGTCCGCGCGATCGAGACCTTCTGCTTCATCCCGGTGGACATCTTCGAACCCAGGGTGTCGCGGAAATCGTTCATCTTGAGCCAGTCGAAGATCGTCTCCATCCGCTCCCGGAGCTGCTCCGGGGGTAAGCCGTAGAGCCGGCCGAAGTACTCGACCAGCTCCCAGGCGGACATCCGGTCGTAGATCCCCGTGCTGGCCGACATGTAGCCGATGTTCGACCGCACGGCCTGGGCTTCGGTTACCACGTCGTAACCGGCCACGATCGCGCGGCCGCCGGTCGGCTTCAGCACGGTGCTCAGGATGCGCAGCGTGGTGGTCTTGCCTGCGCCGTTGGGTCCCAGCAGCCCGAAGATTTCTCCCGGCCGGCAGTCGAACGAGACGTCGCGAACGGCGAAGACCCAGCCCCGCTGATAATCGAGAAAGGACTTGCTGAGACGCTCAACGTGGATCACGCGGTTGCTCGAATGTCGATGTTGGCCCGTTGCGACACGCCCGATCGTCATGCGAACCGAGGCGCTGCCGGCTGCACCGTATCCCGGGGTACGCGCCGATGGCCATGTCGCCTTCAGCGGCTAAGAGCCGGCTGCCGCGCCGAGCTCCGGCTCGGGAACGGTGTCGATGTACTCGTAGAATACGTTGCGTTGCCGCGGAATGTAGCCGGCCTCGCGGATGCACCGCTTGATCTCTTCGAGGGTCAGATGATGGACTGTGCCCGCCGAGGAGACGACGTTCTCCTCGATCATCAAGCTTCCCATGTCGTTGGCGCCGAAGTACAGGCCAAGCTGGCCGATCTTGGCGCCCTGGGTCACCCACGACGACTGGATGTTGGGCACGTTGTCGAGGTAGAGCCGCGAGATCGCCTGGGTCTTGAGGTACTCGAACGCCCCGCGGCGGGAACGTCGGCCATCTCGGTGTTCTCGGGCTGGAACGTCCAGGAGATGAAGGCCGTGAAGCCGCCGGTCTCGATCCTGAAGCTGGCGGACCCGCTCGAAATGCTCGATTCGCTCTTCCATGGTCTCGACGTGGCCGAACATCATGGTCGCGGTTGATCGACCGCCCAGCTCGTGCCAGACCCTGTGGACGTCCAGCCAGTCGTCGGTCAGCACCTTGCCCCGCGTGATCGCCTTGCGGACGCGATCGACGAGGATCTCGGCGCCTCCCCCGGGCAGGCTTCCCAGCCCGGCCTCCTTGAGCCGCTCAAGCACCGTCCGCAGCGGAAGCTTCGAAACCTTCGTGAAGTGGTAGATCTCCGGAGGCGCTGAAGCCGTGGATGTTGACCCCCGGGAAATGGTCCTTGATGTCGCGGAGCAGCTCCTCGTACCACTCGAGCTTCAGATGGGGGTGCAGTCCTCCTTGCATGAGGATCTGGTCGCCGCCCAGCGCGACGGTCTCGCGGATCTTGTCGAGCAGGACGTCGCGATCGAGCACGTATGCCTCGGTATCGTCGACCTTGCGGTAGAAGGCGCAGAAGTCGCAGACCGCCGTGCAGACGTTGGTGTAGTTGATGTTGCGGTCGATGTTGTACGTGCGGTAAGGCTCGGGATGGAGCCGCTGGCAGACGGCGTGGGCCGCTCGGCCGAGCTCGAGCAGGCTCGCCTCGCGAAACAGTGTGACGCCTTCTTCGAAGGTCAGGCGGCGGCCGTCAACGGCGCGCTGCAAGATCGCGGGGACGGTGGAAGACAAGGTTCACTCCTTCCGGGGCCAGCCCGAGGCACGGCGGCCATCTGGGCGAACCGCCTCAACCCGGCCAGCTCCAGGCTCGCCGAGCTCGTACGACAGAACTCGCGTCAAGTAATCGTAGCACGTGGAGAAGTCGAGTCCTAGCCGGGGACCATGGATCCGCGGCCAGCTCGCTCGGCATGGGCCAGCCCCTCGGCCCGGCTCCGCGCCAGGGCGTCGCGGCAGGTCGCCCAGATCGACTCCGCCTCGGGCCACCCAGAGCGCGAACACGAAGGGCAAGCCGGTCATCGCCCTGCCAGGCTTCCGCCAGGTCGACCTCCTGGCAAAATGGCTCATGAGGCACCTTCATCGCCCGGTCGCCGATCACCAGCACCGCGTCGGCCGTGCTCTCCAGCACGGGCATTCCCATCGGCAGTGATTCGATCCTGACAGGCCGAACTCCGTGGCAGGCATCAAGCCAGATCAGGGCCAGCGCCTGGCTCGTCCGCGATCCCTCATCGAGCGCCAGCCTCTCGATCCGAGGAAACGGAACCCGGCTGAACAGCTTGACGCTCCGGACCGGACCCTGCGCAGCAATCGCAAACCCTGGCAGGATCTCGTAGCCGAGACCGACGCCGCGGAAGTACTCGATCGATGGAATCAGAGCGACCTCCAGCTCACCGGCCGCCAGCCGTTCGGCCAGCCGGCTGGGTACTTCCATGCTCAACTGGATGCTGGGAGCAAATTCGCAGAGTCTGTAATACAAAGGCTTTGCATTGAGATAGCTGACGGCTCCCACGCGGATCAAACGGGACATCAACAGCCTCCGGTTACGGCAGGTCGCGACCAGGTGATTCGCGTCGCAGTTGGGTCGCGGCCGAAGAATCCGATCTCCGTGCCGGACCTTCAATTTCTTTTGAAATTGTAGACAGAAACGGCGGGGTCGCAAGGGCGCCTGCTGGAAGCCAGGACTCGCGAGTCATAGGCTCTTTGCCAGTCCCCGGAATTCTTCGGAATAATGAACGACGCGGGGCGAAAACTGATAGTTTCCGGTGCATTCGTCCACCGAGGACTTATCCATGTCGTGTGTTGTATCTTCGCGGACTTGGGGCGGGGGCGAGGAGCGCTGCTGCCCGATCTGCGCCGCACTTTCTTGGGTCGAGCCGTCCGTGACTGTCGGCGACGCACCATGCCCCGCCTGCGGGCACCTATTGTGGCCTGCCCATCAGACTCGTCATGTGACCACCCTAAGATTCCAGCAGCACGCCAGTGGGGCTTTCCGGCTGGGCCGGACCGTAAGGAGAGCTGTGCGTCGCATCCGGGGGGCTATCGCTGCAAAGAAGCCGTCCGGCGCAAGCCAAAGTCAACTTCACCGGTGCCCTCGCTGGGGGGAGTCTGGGACGCCTGGCTCGACACCTGAGCACGCCCAAGACCGGTCGATTCGGATCCGGCTAGTCAAGGCAGTCTCCGTCAGTGGTTTTGCCCGTTCAAGGGATTAATGCGCTTAGAATACTCTTCAGTTCATCAGCCTTGAGATCGAAGATCCGGCCGATCCGGTCACCAGACGCGCGGAGTGAGGTCGGATCCGGACCATGAGGAAGTCACCGAGCTGGAAATTCACGGTAGCGGTGGGGAACTTGCTCAGGTACAAGTCTCTGGCAGCCTCATAGTCTGGGTGGTTGGTCGGAAGGATTCCCGATTCGCCTTGAATGGAGAGACGGGCGAGCGTCTGGGGTTCCGCGACTCCCGATCGGGTTCCGCGATCATAAGCCCCACCCGTGCCGACTCGAGCAGTCCTTGAGTGTGCTGCGCCAACCTGCTCACATGGACGTCGATGGCGGACCCGTCGTCGGCGGCCGAAAAAAGGACCAACGAGACCAGGGGAGCCCCATGAAACAGCGTCCCGAGCGAGGCGATTCGTTCATCTCGGACAAGTTGTGCAAGTGATCGCTGGGATTGGCTGTCCATGAAGAAATCTTATATAATGAAACAATAATGAAAGAATCTCATAATCAATAATGATTCGGAATGCCAGAACCGCCTTGGCCTCTGGCAATCTGGAATTCCGGTTGTGTCGGCGACGTGCTGGAATCCGGCCGATCTATTGCACGTTGATCTTCACCGGCGTCTTCTTGCCGGTCTTGATGTCGAGAACATTCAGTGTAAATGAGTTGCCCGCGGTCTTGAGGGCGTCGTCGAGCAGATCGGGAGCGAAGATCACCTTGTCATTCAGGCCGACGATCGCGTCTCCGGGCTCGATGCCCGCTTTTTCCGCCGGGCTGCCTGGCACGACCTGCACAACCTTGACGACCGGCAGCAGATCGGCCGTTCCTGCCTCGGCGATGATGCCGATTGCACGGGCCGAGAGCGATCCGGTGCCTGGAGCGGGCAGCGGTGTATTCCCTGCCGGCGGGTTGGATCCCTGGTTTGCGGTCGCCGCTGCGTCGAAATGAACCTGAACCGCCACCTCGCGGCGAGTGCGCGGTCTAACACTTTCAGAGTCAGCACCGGACCGCTCTTTTGTACGGCGGCATCGAGCTGCGCGGCATCGGATGCGGGCGTGCCGTCGGCATCAAGAATCACGTCGCCCTTTTCAATTCCCGCCTTCGCGGCGGGGCTACCTTCCCGAACCTCGGTGACTCGAGCGGCGATCGTGCGCAGACCGACCCGCACCTGTTCGGTCTTCACTCCCAGAACTCGAGCCGGCACCGCAGCAGGCGCCGGCTCGGGTCTGCGCTGGGCGGTCTCTTCCGTGATCAGACTGCTCACATCGACCTTGACGGCGGCCTGCTTGCCGCTGCGACTATCCAGGACGGCCAGCGTCGCAACGGGCCCGCCTTTGAGGATGGTTGCCGCAAGCTGATCGAGATCCGTGATGAAGCCACCATTGACTCCAATAATGGCGTCTCCCGGCTCGATTCCCGCCTTCCCGGCCGGACCATCGGGCGCAACATCGATGACTTTGAGGACCAGCCTACCGCTGACCTGGACCTGTTCGGCCCGGATTCCCAGCCGTTGCACGATCGACCCAGCCGTCGCAGGAGCCCCGATCGAGGAGGGCGTCGTGGTAGGTACCGGAACTGGCGCAGCCTCCGCAGGTGGTTGGGGTTCATTGGGGGCCCGGTTCTGGGCTACGATTCCGGCCTGGTCGAACCAGTCAGGAAAGGCTCCTTCCCAGCCGCCCTGGGCACGGGGGTAGAGATAAGCACGAATCTGGCTTCTCTCGGCGGGTAAGGTGTGGCCGCTGGCACCCAGCCTTTGCTGATTGTCGGGCGAGGGCTGGAAAACATGGATGTAAATCTGGTCGCCGGGTGCAGGTGCCTGCACCCTCTTGGGATCGGCCGGTCGCGGGCCGTATTCCGACCTCGAAACTTCTACCTGCACCACGTAATCAACCTGTGTTTGCCTGGGGCTACGGAAGATTTCGCGGACGATGCCGTCGACGACGATTGACGCCCCGTCCTTGGTCTGCGGAGCTCGTTGGGCCCACGCAACCCAGCACATCAGACCCACCAGGCTCACCGTGATCCCGATTCTGATCACCATTTTCTTGATGTGATTCATCTTGGTTTCCTGACCCTGAACGTAGAGAAGTGAACGCTTGCTGATTCCCGAAGGCCATTGGAGTAGCCCCGATCTCTCAAGCCTCTCCGCTGCCTGACCCCGACGCTGACCGCTCGAAAACGCATGTTCCGTTGGGAAACAGGTTACCCGGTTACTGGAGTATCGCAAGAGGGTGGGTGTGGCAACTGGCCTGCGCGGCTGATGAGTGGAGCCAACTCAGAATTCCATCCGCTGAAACGCCTTGATGCCGATGGCAGGGGGATCACGGTTCCCAAGATGCCTATGAACATGCTGACAACTATCGCGATCGACAGCCAGAGTCTCAAGCCACTGTAAGAGAGGGCCATGCTGGCGGACTCGGGATGTTCCTGGCCGGCAAAGTATAGATGACAGGGCAGCGCCAGGGCGGTCACGATCGCGAAGATGAACACCAGGCTGACCAGGAGGTTCAGGGTTCCCCCGAATCCGGCGGCGATCTTCGACGGGTCGGTCTCGCGCAGGTTGGGCAGACGCGCGCCCAGGCCGACGCTGATTCCCGAAAGGCCCAGGCAAAGTACGGCGATCATTCCCACGTGCAGCGCGATCATCACGGGGCTCATCTTCAACATCAGGTCGCTGAGCACGACCAAAACCTCGGTCGCGACCAGCGAGATGGCCGACGAGAAAACAAACTTGCTCCAGAGGATTTGCTCGCGCCGCAGGGGCAAGAGGCCCAGGATCCAGAAGTTACGACCTTCCAGCGAGAGCAGCGGGAAGATGAACCGGCTGGTAAACGTTGAGAGGATGAGCGCGGTGACGGACAGATTCAAGAAGCTCACGAGATTCCGCCAGTAGGGAGTCTGAGCGCCGTAGCCGAGCTGGGGTATATTCAGAAAGTAGAATGCGAGCAGTCCGAAGAAGATCAAGAATTGCGACCATTGGGCCGGATCGCGCAAGAAGGTTCGCAGGTCCTTGAGGATGAGCAGCCGGATGGGATGGGGCAGGAAGAAGAAGAGCCTATGCACGATTGCGTCCAGGAAGAAAAGCCCGCGCCGGCGCCGTGACGTGCGTCCTCCCTGAACCCTGCCATAGCCGCGGCGGTAGAGGTCGCGCGCCACGACCGCGGCGGCCAGATACATCAGGGCCGCGTGGGCCGACAACACCATGAGATGATACCTGGCCTGCGACCATTCTCCTTTTTCGCAGGCAAGCAAACCCGCCGACATCCAGCGGCTGGGCCAGAGCGGATGCTGGCAAAAAGCCAGGCGATTGAGCATACCCCCTAGCCAGTCGCCGCTGAGCGTGTCTCCCGGCGTTCGCCAGAGCCGGACTCCCACGATCAACATGAGCATCAAAACTCCCGTCACGGAAAGTGCCAGAACCGTCTTTTGCCGCCTGGGAAAGATGTTGGCCACCGTGATCGCCGCCACGGCTCCGACACTGCCGGGAATGAGCACAAATGAAAGTAGGTAGAGCAGGAACATTCCATAGAAGGCCGCCGGCGCCTTCACGGTTATGCCATAGGCGACCATCAGCGGACTGCCGAGCAAAAAGAAGCCCCAGCTTGAAAAGCCGACGGCCTCGGCAAATTTGTACGCGAAGATCCGGTCCGTTGAGGCCGGCGTGGTGAGCAGGTAGGCGGCCTCGCGAGAATGGAAAAGCGCGGTGTAGACGATGATCCCGCTCGAGAAGAACAGCATGACCAAGAGCGAAAGGAAAAACATGCTGAAGAGATACTCGATGATCGTGTTAGCCAGGTCCACGTAGAGGCCGATGAACTGGAACCCGCCCAGGAACAGGACGAAGAGACCTGCCCAGAAGACAGCGCTGCAGAAGAGGATCATCGAGACTCGCAGCCGCGAGCCCCTGATCAGACCCATGGCCGTGTTGCGCACTTGCCGCCAGCGCAGCCAGCGCAGGGCTTTCGCGGTGCGGTCGGGCGCCAGCTCGGGCAGTCTGATGGGTTCCGGAATCGCCAGGCTCATGTCAAGTTTCCGCGCGGTCCGCCACAGATTGTCCCGGCCGGGTGCTCGGCTCGTTGCCAGTCAGCTTCAGGAACAGGTCTTCGAGCGAGCCGTCGTGTTGGGCGCGTTCGCGAAGCTCGGCGAGAGTGCCCACGGTAAGCATCCGGCCGTGATCCACGATGCCGATCCTGTCGGCGAGCTCCTCGGCAATGGTCAGCAGGTGAATTGACATCAAGACGGCCGCCCCCGATCTGGCCTGCGACAAAAATAGGTTCTTTACGATCCGGGCGCTTCTGGGATCGAGGCCGACGAGCGGCTCGTCAACCACCAGCACCTTGGGGTCGTGCACCAGTGCCGAGGCAAAAACCACCCGCTGCTTCATGCCCTGCGAATAGTTCTCGCACAGCTCATCAATGAAATCGTCCATATCAAACGTATCGATCAACTCGTCGATCCGGGTCGACGCGCGGGCTCGGTCCAGCCCGTACATCTCGACCACGAACCTGAGGAACTCACGGCCGGTCAGCTTGTCGTAAAGATAGGGTTGATCGGGGACGTAGCCAAGCAACTGGCGAGCCTCGGGCGAGGCGGCGTCATGATCGCCAACGCGGACGCTGCCGGCAGACGGCGCCAGCAAGCCGCAGATCATCTTGATCGTCGTGGTCTTGCCTGCGCCATTGGGGCCCAGGAAGGCGAAGAGCTCCCCAGCGTGCACCTTCAGGTCGAGCCGATCGACAGCGCGTTTGCTGCCGAAGAGCTTGGTAACTCCCTCCAGCTCAATCATGGCGTCGGCCTCTCGGTGGGTGTCGCGGCAGCCGCGTCCGGGAGGCGCTCCAGAATCAGCCTGACCAGCGGAAAGGGTACTTCTTGACGAAGGATCATCCCGTCGGACCGGACCCAGGTCCGCGCGGTGACCGGCCCGGAGTGATGGACGACCTCGAACGCGCTAACCGGCTCGCCGTTCCAGTGAATCAAGTCGCGCCGCTGGACCTCGACACGCACGGATTGGACCTGTCCCGTGAACGGATTGACCACCCTTGTATCCCAGCGCTGGCCCAGGTGCAAACCGGGCAGCCGATCCAGGGGGCCAAGAGCATCGTGGACGACGCCTCGAGGCTCATACGCGAAATTCAACTGCCGGTTCAAGAGCGGCACAACACCCCGCGAAACAACCTCCATCACTCCGTCCTTGAGCCGACCCTGAACAGAGCACAGGATCTCGTTGGACCCGCCCGGGGTTACCTTCATATCGAACGAGCGGAGGTTGCCGGAAGGATCTACGCGGTAGACGCTGCCAAGCTCGAGGCGAACGCTCACCTTGGTGGCGAACGCAGTTCCTTTCAACAGATTACCGGCGTCGAAATTCACGCGGCTGGTGAGCTCGAACCACCCATCCTGGAGGCGCTTTGATGCAGTGACGGCCGTGCCGATGGGGCGTTGGACTTCAGCGGCCTTGGGGTCGTCAATGACCCGAATACTCCACGTGACCGGCCTGGAGGCGTCACCTGCTGCGGCAATCGAGCGCGCAGATCGGGGGGATAACCCAGGGTCAGCTCGGGTAAGATTTCCCAAGTAAGCAAACAGAACGCGGCAATGCACCAATAAACCAGGATCGCCACCGAGACCAATCGTGGGGGCATAGCGGAAATCCCCTCGGACCAAAGAACCATATTAGTCTATGCTAGGCGCGTTTGGCGGTTCTCGACAATGGTAAGAGCTTTGGTTTTCGACGACACCTTGATCCTCGACCGATCGTGGCAGAGCATCGCTAGGCTGGCTCTCCGAGACTGGTACAGACTCCTCGCGAGCCGAAAACATCAAGCTTACCAAGCGTCGCAAGTGCCGACCCTCTCGAACTGGTTCAGTCTCACTCGAAGGACTTACCTGTTGTTGAAATGAATGTTCCCTCACCCCATTCAACCCACCTGTCACCACTTGGGCGGTCCTCCTCGGCCCCCTCCACGCCGGCCGCATTGGCTTTGTTTCACGCAAGGAATCTCAGGTCGTTCTTATCTAAGCCATTGTATGACATAGTTTTGTGGCACTCATAAATTGGCTTTGTTAAGCCGTTTTCACTATTTCAAGTGATTTCCGGCGAACGTGTTGCCGGGCTCTTACGCCAATCCCAGCGCGGTTCTGGCGCAAAACTGCATCCTCGCTCTCCTCTCCACCGCAGCAACTGGCCCGCACATCGCGCCGCCTTTCCCGATCGTCAGTTGCTGCCCCGCCACCTAGTTCTTCCGCGGTTATCTGCCAGTCCTCATTTGCCAGGTCGAGAGAGACCGTGCATGGACGTGCGGGGGCCTGCTCTGTGAACAGAGTTTGCGCGTGCTGGTCGATGCTCTCACTCTATGATCTGGTTAATGCGGATTTGAATTGCGGCAGTCCTCCCCAGGTTGAAACTTTCCAGGATAGAAGAGGAGACCGGCCGTGGATTGGGCGATGCTTGAAGACTGCCGCATGCCCTACCAATTAGACCACGACCCTGGCCGGCAAGTCCTTCCCGCCCGATCGGTTCACTCAAAGTCCACATCCGCACTGAAGGAGGCTTGATAGGGAACCGCCTGTCCCGCTTCGACAATATGACGGCTCAAAGAGGCCAGCGACGCCGGCCTCTCGCTCGCGACGTTGTCCCATGTCAAAATAACGATTTCTCTGCAGGGCGAATTTCGAGAAGATGGTCCCGGCCCTGGTGAGGTGACACCGGATCGGTCGTCTCACACTGCGACCGGGACGGCCGGGCCGTGATCGAAAAGACAATGACTGGCAACATCTCGATCATTGATTCAACGGCTCACCATCCCTTGATCACGCCCTCCACAACCATAAGTTTCACGAAACGGACCCCAAGGAGAGCGAACATGCGGATATGGCGTGCCCTTGGGCGAACGATGCTTCTCTGGGTTGCCGTGGCAATGATCTTCGGGACGGCCAGAGCACAGAAGCCCGCGCCGGTGCAGGATGTCTCTACGTTGCCCCGCCGCACACCCGATGACGAGCGCAAGGCGCTTCATGTCCCGCCTGGTTTCGAGATCCAGCTCGTGGCCGCCGAGCCCGATATTCAAAAGCCGCTGAACCTCGCCTTCGATGACCGTGGTCGGCTCTGGGTCACGGATACCGTCGAGTATCCCTATCCCGCCCAAGAGGGAACCAAGCCGCGTGATACGGTAAAGATCCTCTCAGAGTTCGGTTCGGATGGAAGGGCGCGCTCGATCCAGACCTTTGCCGATGGCCTGAACATCCCGATCGGCTTGCTCCCGCTGCCCTCCGCAACAGCGGCCCTGGTACACAGCATTCCCGACATCTTCCTGCTGCGTGATACCGATGGCGACGGCCGCGCCGATGCGCGCGAGGTGCTCTACGGGGTGTTCGGCCATCGCGATACACACGGCATGACCAATGCCTTTACCTGGGGCTTCGACGGCTGGGTCTACGCCTGTCACGGCTATTCCAATGACTCGACCGTGGAGGGGAAAGACAAACAGCCGATAACGATGAACTCCGGCAATACTTACCGGATGAAGCCCGACGGCTCGCACGCGGAGTATCTCACGCATGGACAGGTCAACCCGTTCGGTCTGGCGTTCGACCCACTCGGTAATCTCTATTCCTGCGATTGCCACAGCCGGCCGGTCTATCAACTGCTCAGAGGCGCATGGTATCCCAGCTTCGGCAAGCCGCACGATGGACTGGGGTTCGGGCCCGAGATGCTCAATTATGATCATGGCTCGACGGGGATCGCCGGCATTAACTTCTACGCGGCCGACCAGTTCCCCGAGCGCTATCGCGGCACCATCTTCGTTGGCAACGTGGTCACCAACCGGATCAACCATGACAAGGTCCAGTGGCATGGCTCGACGCCCAGGGGGATCGAGCAGCCGGACTTCGTCTGGAGCGAGGACAATTGGTTCCGGCCTGTCGACATCGAGCTGGGCCCCGACGGTGCACTCTATATCGCCGACTTCTATAACCGGATCATCGGCCATTACGAGGTCCCCTTGACCCATCCCGGCCGCGACCGCAAGAGCGGCAGGATCTGGCGAATCGTCTACCGGGGCCCCGACGGCAAGCTGCCACCGCCTCCGGGCCAGGTTGACCGTACCAAGAGCACGGTCGAACAGCTCGCCAACGACCTCGGCGACCCCAATCTCGCGGTGCGGATCTCGGCATCAAATCAGCTTGTCGAACGGGGAGGAAAAGAGGCCGCGCGCGCCCTGCGCGGCCTCCTTGCTCCCAGCGCCGGCTCCCTTCCGCTTGTGCATGTCTACTGGGTGATGCAGCGACTCGGCGTACTGGGCGACGAGACGCTTGAAGAAGGTCTCAAGTGCACAGCCGACCGGGCAATTCACGTCCACCTGCTGAGGATTCTGTGCGAGCGACCGGCGCTGACGAGACAGCTTCATCAGCTTGTGATCAGTGAGCTCAGGCGCGACGATCCCTTCGTGCGGCGGGCTGCCGCCGAAGCGCTCGGGGCGCACCCCGATCTGGAGAACATCCGGCCCCTGCTTACTCTGCGTCAAACAACGGCCGAGGACGACACGCACTTGATTCACGTGGTTCGAATGGCCCTGCGCGACCAGTTGAAGACCGCTGGGGTCTGGCCCCGGCTGGGGACGCTTGGCTTGACCGAGCGCGATCGTCGCGACCTCGCCGATGTGGCGACCGGGGTTGCCTCGTCCGCGGCGGCGACCTTCCTGCTGGATCATATACGCACTTACTCCGAGACCCGTGAGAACCTGCAGCGCTACGTTCACTATATCGCGCGCATGGCGAGAAGGACGCATCAGTGCGGCTCGTGAAGTTGATCCAGTCGCCCGATCGCGGCCCCGCGGATCGCCTCGCGTTGTTCCGGATGATCCAGCAAGGAACCCAGGAACGGGGAGATCCACTCGATGTCGAGTTTCGCACGCTGGCTGGCGGCCTGTGCCGGCAACTGCTCGCAGCGCGGAATCCCGACCAGGTCGGCCTGGGCGTCGAGGCCGCCCGAGATTTTCGGTTCGAAGAGCTCATCCCGGCTCTCAAGGAAGTTGTCGGCCGCGAAGACCTGCCCGAGGCCAGGCGCGTCGAAGCATTGCCCGCCATCGCGGCCGTTGATCCCGCCAGGGCCCTCGTGCTGCTCCGCGAACTGCTTGCGAATAGCCAGGCCGCGCTGGGGCTTCGCGAGTCGGCGGCGATCACGCTGGCGAACCTCGAAGGTCCCGAGGCCCAGGCCGCTCTTATCGGATCCTTGCCCACGGCGCAGGAACGGCTCCAGTCCACCATGGCCGCGGCGCTTGCCCGGAGGCGTGCAGGAGCCGAGGCGCTCCTGAAGGCCATCGAGGAAGGCAAAGGGTCGGTCCGTCTACTGCAAGAACGGCGCGTGGTGATCGGGCTCGAAAACGCGGAGATTCCCCGCCTCGGCGAGCGGATCGCCGTCCTCCTCAAGGGCCTGCCCCCCGCCGATCAAAAACTCAAGGAGATGATGGAAGAGCGCCGGGAGGCGTTCCTTCACGGGGCGCCGGATCCTTCCCACGGCGCCTTGGTGTTTGAAAAGAACTGCTCCAACTGCCATCAACTCCAGGGCAAGGGCTCCAGGGTCGGTCCTCAGCTTGACGGCATCGGCAGCCGTGGGCTCGAGCGTCTGCTGGAGGACGTTCTGGACCCCAATCGCAACGTCGACCAGAGCTTCCGCGTCACCAACCTCGCCCTCAGGAGCGGCCAGGTCGTGTCTGGCCTGCTGCTCCGCGAGGAAGGAGAGGTGTTGATCATCGCGGATTCGCAGGGTAAGGAAATTCGTGTTCCCAGAACGAGCGTCGAGGAGCGCTCGACCGCTCAGCTCTCTCCCATGCCGGCCAACATGGCCAGCCAGATCGCCTTGCAAGAATTCAATGACTTGATGAGCTACCTGCTCAACCATCGTGACGACAAGGCGCCGAGGTAGGGTGGGTGCAACCGACCGGTTAACAAATCAATATAAGACAGGTAGGTTGCACCCACCCTACAGGAGCGTCGGTAGCACATATGGCCCTTTGGGGATCACCGCGATGGTCGCCTCGGGGCCGTATTCGGCCAGCGAGCTGGCCAGGGCTTGCTCGACACTCGGCGCGTGCTCGACGAAGCAGCGGCCGAGGACTTCGGATGAAAGACCATCGCTGACGATCTTCACGCGGGCTTTGCGGCGCACCTTGGCCAGCTCTTCGACTTGCCACTGATCCATCACGAAATAATCCTTGTCATGGATGCGCTCCATGAAAAACTCGAGCGAAGGGATCGCGCGGAAAATGGATTGGAGCTCCGGGCTGCCGATCCCCTCGGACAGGCTGGCCGCCATGATGATGGTGCCGTTCTGCTTGACGATCGGCAGGCAGCCGCTCAGTCCCTTGACCGACTGGTAGAACGTGGTGTCGAGAGGATATCCGGCGGAGCTTGTCACGACGATGTCGACGGGCCGGGCCACCGGCGCGCGGACGATCTTATCAATGAACTCCACCGCGGTCAGGAACGCCTGTTCCATGTCGCCGGCCGCCACCGAGGTCACTCTGCGTTGGGTGTCGATCGTTACATTGACGATGAAATCGCAGCCGGCCATGCGGGCGATGCGCGTGTTTTCCTCGTGGACCGGGTTGCCATCGAGAATGCCGCAATCGGCATTGGGATGCTCCAGGAGCTGGGGACTGTGCCACCGCTTGACCGTCTCGATGGAGGCAATGCCGGGACAAATCAGCTTGCGGCCGCCCGAGTAGCCGGCCATGAGGTGCGGTTCAACCAGTCCCGTGGCGATCTTCAGCTCAGCGCCCAGGTAGCGCGAGTCAATCCACGCCGGAATGCCTCGGGGCGTGGTTCCGATCAACGTGTGGTCCTCGAGCCTCGTGCCATGATGGTCAAGAATCCGATAAGCCGAGGCGATTTCCGCACCGAGCATCTCGACCTTCTCGGCTGGCGAGCTGGGCCGGTGCAAACCGGTCGCGACCAGGATCAACACCCGCTCGCGAGTGATACCCACCTCATGCAAGACTTTCAGCAAGGGGCCCAGGATGATGCGGTTCGGCACCGGCCTGGTGATGTCGCAAACCAGAATACACGCGTTTTTTCGGCCCCGGGCAATGGCACGAAGGGCCGGCGTGCCGATCGGAGTCTCGATCGCCTCGGCCACGGCCTTCTCGGGGTCTTCCAGCGGAGAAACCTCGCGCATGGTAAGCGGGCCGACCACGCGCTCCGCCGGCAGTTCCACCGGCAGGCCGGTACGGCCGTAGTCGAGGGTGACCTTGATTGTTTTCATAAGCTCTATTAAATCCGAGGGCAAAGTGAAGTTGGACGGATGAAAGCTGGAACTTGAAGATTAATAATGTCTTGATCGTGCTGCAGGCCTATGCAGGAGCTGGCCGACTGCAGAGCTATCCTTTACTCATCGATGCGGCGGATGTACAGGTTCCGATACGCGACAGGGCCGTGGTCGCCTTGGAGCAAGATCGGGCCGGGCCGGTCGGGGCCGTCGAGGCTCGACCGGGTTCCTCCTTCCCCGAAATAACCGACGTATTTGCCGTTCTCTTGGCGCAGCTTGACCCGGAGAGCTTCGGGCTTGCCGGGATTCTCCTGGTTCAGGCGTTCGAAAGCCATGCGGTCCGTCTCGCCGTAGCGGACGTCCAGGTCCTTGTAGACCTGCTTCCGGTTCCACATCAGCGAGAGCTTCTTGCCGGTCATCGTGATGTCATAGGATTGCCACTGCCCGGGAGGCCTGGCATGATTCTCGTTCGGCGTTGCTCGTTCGTAGAGTGCACCGCAATCGTGAAACGCGAGCTTAGGAGCACCGTAGCTATCAAAGATCTGGATCTCGAATAGCCCCCTATTGTACACGCCAGAATTGCTGCCTTTGGGGACGGTGAACTCGAGGTGGAGCTGGTAATCACCGAAATCCTCGTCGGTCATGATGTCCGAGCCTCGGCCGTCATCGCCACAGAGCAAGGCCGCGGATGGCGAGCCGCCCGAACCTATGGGGAGGAGCCTGCCAGGAACGGCCGAATCCAATCGAACATCGTCGCAGACTACCCACACTTTCCTGGCATCGGGATTGCGGAATTTCCAACCCGCGAGAGTCTTGCCGTCGAACAGCGGTTTCCAGCCGTCCCTGCTGGGATACTGCTCGCCTTGCGGCTGAGGCGGGGCAGCCAGGCCGCATGCATTGTCGGAGAGAATCGCCAGTAAGCCGACCATCGAGACTCGGATGATTCTCGAAACGTGCCGCATGAGAACCTCTCTCCGCAATGGGGCATTCATGTTTCCAAGCGACCGAATTAGTCGCTCCTAATCCGAGCATACCAGCCGTTTGGCCCACTGTCCTGACGGTACCGAACTGAGACGAGTGGGGCGGAAATCGAGCCCGGCATCTTACCGACATCGGGGTGCATTCAGGCCCGCTCCAGCGTACCATCAAGGCGAGATCATTCGACGTTTCGACGGTTCTTGAATACCCGGGAGGAGCCAACAATGACTCAGCCGTCCCCGAATCTTGATCGACGCACCTTCCTCCAGGCCGGCACTGCCGGCCTGGCCGCAGCCTCGCTGGTCACATCCACCCAGGCGGCCCAGGACAAGAGCCCCGGTGGTATTCCTCTGCGCACGCTGGGACGCACGGGCGAGAAAGTGACCCTTATCGGCCTGGGAGGTTATCACGCGGCTGTTCCCGAGGCCGAATCAGACAGCGTGCGCCTGATCCAGCGCGCTGTCGACGAGGGGATCACCTTTCTGGACAACGCCTGGGACTACATGGACGGTAAGGCGGAAGATCGCATGGGCAAGGCGATTTCGCAAAGTGGCCGCCGCGACAACGTGTTCCTCATGACCAAGTGCTGCGGCCGCACTGCCAAGGACGCGCAGTCGAATCTCGAAGACAGCCTGCGGCGGCTGCGCACTGATCATCTTGATCTCTGGCAGTTTCATGAGATCAACTACGACAACGATCCAGACTGGATTTTCGCGCCCGGTGGCGCTATCGAGTTCGCCCTCAAGGCCAAGGAGCAGGGCAAGGTCCGCTACATCGGCTTCACTGGCCACAAGCATCCCGAGATCCACCTCAAGATGCTGGCGAAGCCCTTCGATTGGATCAGCGTCCAGATGCCTTTAAACGTGCTGGACAGCCAGTTCCGGAGCTTCCAGCACCATGTCTTGCCCGAGCTCAACAGGCGTGGAATCGCTCCCATAGGAATGAAGAGCCTGGGCGGATGGGGCAACATAGTCACGGCGGCGGGCATCCCCGTCGAGGACGCCTTGCGATACGTCCTCTCATTGCCGATCGCCACGCTGGTCTCGGGGATCGACTCGGAAAAGGTTCTCGAGCAGAACCTCAAAATCGCCCGTGAATTCCAGCCGATGACACGCGACGAGATGGCGGCCGTCGAAGCTAAGGTTCAAGACCATTGCGGGCGACGGCCGCCACGAGCTGTTCAAGACGACCCAGGTTTTCGACGGCGTCGCGCACCGCAAGCAGCACGGTTTCGTGAGTTGAAATCAGCATCGTGGTTTCGCGCGAAAAAGGGCTCCTGCAAGCCAAAGTCCAACCGGCTTCGTGGGAGCCCTCTTGCGCCTCGCGGTTCCGGTCATCGTGGGAAAGTGCGCAGAAACCAGGCAATGTGCTCCACGCCATTCACGGTTCCGTGTCCACAACGTGACGATTGCAGTAGTTGTAAAGGGCAGCAGCATAGAAATTTATATTGCTATAACAAGTTCAGCTTTCACACAATTTTCACCTCCAACTCATTTGAACGGCACCGCCTGAAAAGTTAAGTTCCTCACCTCAGCTTGAGCAGATTCAAGATAGGGCGAACGGGCCAACCCCATCTATCGTGGGTAGATCGTCCAGAAGCGCTCTGTTGAGCTTCCCGAGGGACTGACAACCCGGGCCGAATCCTGATTGGAGTTGTTTACTGATGATATTGAGAGGAACTCCTCGAGTGTCGCCACGTATTCGTCGTCATTCTCGGTGCCGCGGACTAGCTTGATCGCAACCCGCCGGCTCTCGACTGCACCAGATCGCGACCGAGGCTGGCGTACTTGTGGTCGTCGCGGGGTTTGATTGCGGTCCCGATGCCAGGACCAGATACTGGAACGAGTCGGGGCCGTAGTATCCCGGGTCGGGCGTGTAAACCAGGCTGCCGGTTGCCGGGTTGAACTGGCTGACGGTGCCGTGGGCCGGTTGCGTGACGATCGTGTAACTGAGCGTTCCCGGAGTGCTTGAGTCCGGGTAGCCGCTCTGGCCGGCGACGTGGATGGTCGTCGGATGGTTTTCATTGGTCGTCGCCGCGGTGGGATTGGCAAACGGTCTGAAATTGATCACCGGGTCGGCGGGCCCGTTGTAGGCGCCGACGGTGACCGTTGAAGTTCTGTGTGGCCGTCGTGTGCATCGGTGGGATCGGTCGCCGTGACTGTAATAGTGGCCCCTTCGCTGGCCCTGACCGACGTGGTGTCGATGTGCAAGACGCCGTCAGGGATTGGTCGAGGAGTCAGGGCGACCGAGTTGATCACCACTGGCGTGATCGGCTGCGAGTCTTCGCCCGAGGCAGTCGGTCTGTGACGGCAACCTTGGACAGGTCGGTCACCGTTTGTTGGCCCGAGACGAGCTGGCCGAAGATCGTGTAGTTGAAATCGAAGGCCTGCTGTGACGGACTGTGAGAGAATGCCGGTGGTGATGAAGAATTGCGCGTCGGTGCTATCGGGTGCTCCGGTGTTCGCCATGGCGATCTGATACTGACCGGTGTATGCCAGTTGTTGGACGGGTTCGGTGGCGATCGGCGTCAGTCCGCTGGATGACGACGTACTGGTCGGGCTGCTTGAGCCTCCCTGGACGACGCTGAAACCCGAGGAAGCAACCGACGTGATGCGCGGGATGTACTGACCGGCGGCAACTGGCGGGATTTGAGCAGGGAAGCCGTTGGTATAGTAGTTGTCGTTCGTCAGAGTCGTGATTCGAGCAACAGTCTGGGGGGTCAAGTCGCCGAAGAGCTGAAACGTCATCGTTTCGTGGTTGATGGTGACGTCGCTGTTGTTGGCGGCTACATGCGAGACCGTGATGGTCCAGAACTGACCCTGGGCGACAGAGACCTGGACGTCAGGATTACTGGAAGAAACGGTGTACGTCTGGCCGGGATCGGTATCGCCGCTCCCATTGAGGGCCAGTTGATAACCGAGCTGGGCGGAAACGGTCAGGTTGGGAATCGGTTGCAGCGATGCCGTCAGGAGCTGGCGTTCTTCCAGGACTTCCTGGAGGGGTTGGAGAGCGAACGGGCGTTTCGCCAGGGTGCTCGTTGCCTTGATCATGCATCTTGGCTGCAGTGCACGTCCCCGGATGCGCTGCCACATGCGATGTCTCCTTCGACTTCAGTGCGTCGAACTCTGGTGATGGGAACGATTCCTCAAAGGCTTGGGATCGACGATGCTTCCGAACCCTCGTCAATCGGAAGCTGAAGCCTATTGTATTTTATCCAGATTGCCGACAATACCCCGATATGAATTGCGCTTCCTGATCGGTTCTCCCAGATCCTTCAAAGGTGGTTCGGCGGAAATTGCGATGATGTTTGTGGCTTCCTCGAGAGCCTTTCAGATGAGGTCGATGACGCTGGGACATCATCGTGGCCAGATTCATCCGGCACGACGATCGGCGAATCGTGTTCAAGAGGACCGGCGATGAGCGGGTGGACGGACTGATCCCCGTCGGCTTTGGTGCGATCTTTGCCAGCACACCCGTCTCTTGGCTGTTCGAGCCTCCTCCTCCTGATATGTATGCGATCCCGATCGTAGTACTCTTCGCGGTGATCGGTGCCCTAATTTGCGTTTATGGTTTGTTTCTGATCCTCAAGTCCGAGTGGCTGGTGATCGACCTGCGTCGGGGTACCAACAGAGGCCGTCGCGGCGTTCTCTTCTGGTGCGAACGGCTCGACGGTCCGCTCGACGACTTCGAGGAGATCTGGATCGTCGATTTGCCTTCCGAGCAGGATCCCAACCACGGCAGTGGGCCGTCGCGTGGGTCTGGACGGATCAATTGAACCGGCCGTTTCTCGTGCGATACTGGGGGAGTGCAAGATCATTTCATTTGTGACGACCCTGGACCATCGGCGAGCGCCTGAGCCAAGTGCGGCGCTCAAGGGCATCGCGAAGTGCACCGGCCTCCCCCTGGGAGTGCCCAGAGCCTATTTCGATCAGCTCGGCGTCTTCGATTTGTCGAGCGAGTTGTCAGTGATTTGAGCGACGCGCACTTGAGTGAGGACTTGGGGTCGTCGATGCGACCGTTGGCCGGAACTGATCTCAATTACGAGTGCCACGACGGGATGAACGAGCTATAGCTAGGCAGGAGCACTGAATCCTGTTCATCGACGCCGGGTTGCAGCTCGCGCCGGTTGTTCAGAAACAAATCGGGATCCTTGGGTCCAATGCGCCGGCTACCATGCCACCGGACACTGCCGTCGCTGTACAGAACGTTCTGGCCCCTCCGGGCATGATTTGGGCTGTTTCCATCAAGAATCCGGATGTAATTTTCGTGAGGCGGTTGGTCGGCAACGACGGGGATGGCCATAGCAGGCCGGGACTCCACTGGTCCCGGCAAGCCGGACTCGTGCAGGTATCCCACGTTGTAGGCGTAGTCCCAGCACATCAAGTGGCGATACCTATCGGGATCAGAGCGGCGAATCTGTCTGAGCCGGTCGAAACTCGGAAGCTCTTGTGCCCGATCCGGGCAAGGCCCGTTGTAAGGGCAGTCGAGGATCGACAGGTCGCGGAGCACGCCGGCATCGTGCAGAACCGCGGCGAAGGTCCCCGCGTGCGCGTCGGGCTGGTGGCTGGGCGGATAAGGGTAGAATGGGTTCAACGACACATACTGTGCCAGGCTATGCCCCAGTTGCTGGAGGTTGTAAACGCAGCCTGCCTGCTTCATTCGTTCTCTTGAGGTTTGAACGGCCGGCAGCAACGTCAGCACGCCGGCTATGAAGATGCTGGCGGCGACTGCGAAGTCAGCCCATTGGAAGGGGACCCTGGCCGGGACGTAGTCGAGGATCGACCGCGGCTTCAATCGTGACTGAGCAACCACGGCCAGAGTAGTACTTGCCAGTCCGGCGGGAGGTTCGATCGCCTCGCCGTCGTCGAGCAGCCGGTGAATCGTCCGGTCCAGTCGCTCGACGCTGTGAGCCACGTTCGGATCGGTCTGGACGGCGCGCTCGATCTGCTCGCGATCGGCGCCTTCCAGTTGGCCCAGCACGAAATCGATCAGTCGGTCGGCATTCATGGCGTCACTCTCTCTTGTCCCGATTGGCGGACCGAGCCATTTCCTGAAGTTTGGACAGCGCGGCGTGCAATCGAGATTTCACGGTACCGACAGGAATCTTGAGGATTTCGGCGATCTCGCGATACTTCAAATCTTGGTGGTACGCAAGAATCAGGGTCTGACGGAGCGAGTCGGGAAGGCGCTCGATGCTATCGCGGACCCATTGCTGGCGCTCTTGCTCGAGCATTTCCGCGAGCGGCCCGTCGCCCTCGTTGATCATGAGATCCAGCAACGATCCCGCCTCGGACTCGCGCTGGTTGGGACTGACTCGTTGGTCCAAGCTCACGGTCGGGTGCCTTCCCGCCTTTCGTAACGCATCGACCGCCTGATGAGTGGCGATGGCATACAGCCAGGGCCGGAAGGGGCGGCCGCCTTCGTACAATCCGCGTTTCAGGTGTACCTGGAGAAACGTGTTCTGGAACACGTCTTCGGCCAAGGTTGGATCGCCAAGGTAGCGGGCAAGATAGCGGTAAAGCTCACGCTCGTAGCGCTGGACAAGTATGGTGAACACAGCTTCAGGCCCCGCCTCCCGATACCGACTCATGAGTTCCTCGTCCGTCAAGTGGGCGAGCTCGTGTGTCGAATCGGACCCGATGGCCTTAACCATGTTACGTACCGCCGACAGCGAAAGTTCAAGCCGCCGCCAAGAACCGCCAATGGCATGCTGCGGCACGCCCTTTAGAGAACCGGCTCGTGTCCGTAAGAGAAAGTCTATAAGGATCTTCGGGCGAGTCAAGGCCTGGCCGGGCCGGCCCCCTTCCAGGCCGGGGCGGCTCCATAAGGAAGCTGGCGGCGGCCCTAGCGAATCCAGCGCATACGCTCGATGTTGGGGCGGACAGGGAAGCGCTGATCTGCACCAAGCCGCAACTGGGGCCATGCCGGTTTAAGATGCGGCCAGTAAACGCAGAAGGCCTTGCCGATGATCAAAGACTCCGGCACCTCCCAGCTTCTACGCCCCGAATCATCCCAGCCGGCGCCTGGTTCGTTCTGGTCAATTTGGTCTCTTCGGCCCCAGGCCCGGCCGTCCCGACTCCAGGGGCTGTTGTCGCCCAGCATGAGATAGCACCCCGGACCCAGCGGATAGTCTCGCGCTTGAGGCGAGCCCAGGCTGGCGTACCGCGCGGGATCGGCCAGCAAATCGAAAAAGCCGCGCGGACCCGCCTGCGCGAAGTCTTCCAGGCTGAGCTGATCGGACTCGGCCGGCTGCAATGTGTAATAGATGTCCCGCTTCAGAACCAATCGCGTCAGTCCAAGGCTTGCGCCCTTGGCCGCGATTCGCGCCGGTTCGAGATCGGCGAGCGTGGGCACGCAGTGCGCCTGGGGGTCCTCCGGTTCGCATGGCTTGCCGTCGCCGAATGGAAGCAAACCGTCAATGACGAGAGTGAGACGATCGTCCACATTCGCGAAGGTAACCTGGTGCAGTCCCCTGGTGTTGATGGCCGTATGTACCGGTGCACCCAAAATTCTCTGGCCGCGCGCAAGCGTCACCCGGCCCGTCTCCAGATCGAGTTCGCAGCGGTGGGACTCTCCCGCTTTGATCAGCTCGAGACGAACCCGCCCGGCCGGCTCGCGGACATCGAGGCTGCAGGACAGCGTAAGGTCGCCGACCCAGTGAGGCTGGAACCATGGCCGCGCCGCAGATCGGCGATCAAGTCGTCCCTGTGGGCTCACGTCGGTGTTGTATGAGGAGAAGTCCGTAACCAACGTTGGTCGCGGCGGAACCGCCGGTGGTCTAGCGGCGCGGATGGCTTCCCATTGCTCGGGGTCGGGAACAACATGGCGATAACGGAGCTCCGACCAGCCTGGGCCAGAGGCGTGACACATGTACGTTCCGGGATCCGTCTCGATCCAGCCCTCTGGCTCGGCCACCCACCGCCGCCACTCTGGGTCAGCCCTGAGCGAAGCCGCGCGATGAGCATCATCGTAGACCAGGACTTGCATCGCCATCTGGTGCCAGATCGGGCGGCGCAGCCGCCGAAAGGGTTCCGAGCAGTCGCCCGGTCGTCGCCAGATGTCTCCTTGCTGAATCCGGATGATCTCGTCGGGCATGCCGACTAAGCGCTTGATGTATCGTATCTGGGGATCCTCGGGGAGCCGGAACACGGCGACCTCCCAGCGTCCCGGTCCCACACGGCCCGCCTGGGGCAACAGCGGCAGCGCCAGGTGCTTCTTCATGGTGTAGATGCGGTCGCCAGAGTGGCTGGGAGCTTCGTCGACGCGGGTGGTGAAGCGGCAATTCTGGCAGGTTCCCCAGGCGACTCGAACGCCCGTGGCTGCGCCCGATCCGTCGGAATCGACCTCGCAGTCGGCGTTGACCGTGTAGACCTCTCCACACTCGGGACAGACAATCTCTTTATGGCGGCCCATGAGCGTCGGGGCCATCGAACCGGTGGGGATCACGAAGCCTTCGGCCTCCAAGCTAAAGACCAAGAAGGCAACAAAGACGACGACGAACGACTCGATCGACTCGCGCCGGTTCTTGCTGCGCTGCGTGGGCTTGGTCTCGTCGTCGTTTTCTCGTGGGAGATTCAGTCGTCCCCTCTCCTGTGGCTTCGTTCTCCCCATAATGGCTCTCCGTCACGAACGCCCTGGTACTTGTAGACTGCCAGCATGAAGATAGCAAACCGACGCGCGCCATGACGAGGCTTTCGCGCCTTTGAGACCGGTAGCCGGTTCGCATGCCGCTTGAGATCAGCATCCCCGGCACTCCATTTAATGGCTCGTTGTGATAATGTGGAAACTGTGTCGAATGGAAGTTGTGGGCATTCGAGAAAGCATCATGCGACTTCGACTTGTACTGGCCGTGCTCTGGACCATCGTGATCCTGGTTCTCTGCTGGACACCCCAGACCATGCTTCCCGTGAACGAGAAGCCAGATTCGATAGTTAATATATTACATCTCGATAAGGTTATTCATTCGGGAATATTTAGTATCTTCAGTGTACTCTGGTTGCGGACGCAGACCGCCGGAAAGTCGAGGTACGTCTGGGTGGTGCTGGGCGGGACGGCGCTCGGGGCGATAACCGAAGTTGCGCAGAACCTGCCTGTTATCAATCGCGAGGGCGAGTTCGAGGATTTCCTGGCGGACTTCGCCGGCGTGCTTATGGGTTTTCCCATATTCCACTTGATGGAACAGAGGCTAAGGGGTCGCAATAACTCAAAACGAAAGCAAGTATCAAGTCTCCAGGAAGTCGTCAAGGTGACCGACGCGATTGAAGGAGACCGCAATAATGGTGCGTAAGATCCAGCGCGGACGGAGCGGCCTGTGGCTGGTCTTTGCGACGCTCGTGAGTCAGTCGTCGTGGGGCGCAGACGATGGGTCGCTGCGGATCACATGGTCCAACGAGATGCTTACGATCCGAGGCTCGCAGCTATACGGCGGCGAGATTTCGGTCCATTACCTGGAAGCGTTCTGCCGGCCAGGCTCGACTCGGCGCGACTGGAAAGAGACCGTGATTCCGCACCGGACGCGGCTTGTTCTGGCGAGCGCCGATCAGCGCTTGATCCGGCTTCGTTCGGAGCTGGATGACGGAGTGGTGGTCGATCACGAGATCCGCGCGGGGCTCGACGAGGTGGATTTTCGCGTCGTTGCCGCCAACCACGGGCCAACCGACTCGCAGGCCCAATGGGCACAACCCTGCATCAGGGTTGACCGCTTCACGGGTGTGAAATCAGAACACAACTCGGAGGCCTATCTGCCGAAATGTTTCCTCTTCGTGGCCGGCAAGCTGACAACGATGCCGACCGCAGCGTGGGCCCGCGAGGCACGATACACACCGGGGCAAGTGTGGTGCCCGGCAGACGTGAGCCGCAACGACGTCAACCCACGACCGCTCAATTCACTAGTTCCCTCCAACGGCCTGATCGGGTGCTTTTCCGGCGACGGCAAGCAGCTCATGGCCACGGCCTGGGAGCCGTATCAAGAGCTCTTCCAGGGGGTCATTGTCTGCCTTCACTCCGACTTCCGGATCGGCGGTTTGAAGCCGGGGCAGACGCGAATGATTCGGGGCAAGATTTATGTCATGTCGGCCCATGTTGACGACCTGCTGGCCCGCTATCGCCATGACTTCCCTGAACACCAGCGGCAAGTGGAGACTGGGCACGATCGCGCACGCCCCCGCAAGTTAATCGAGTTCGGGTGGGATGAGCCGGACCTGGATTTTTTGTTCCGCAATCGAGAGGTGATGGAACGATCACCCTTTGACGGCTGCGTCTTTCACGTCAATACCTCGGTTCCCGGCAAGAATCCTGAAAGTCTGACCTGGCTGGGATGGGGCCGCAGAGAATTCAGGGCCGAAGAGTTCCCGAGTGCGCTCAGGGCTCTGGCCGCACCAAGGATTGTCATCGATCCCAAACGAAAGGCGTTCGAACACAATTTTCTGCGATTCAACGTGACGCCAGCGAATCTCGACTGGTTCGACGATCATCGAGCCGTCGTGGCGAACGCTCGTCTCGCGGGTTTGATTGCGCGGCTGGCGAGATGCGACGGTATTCTCCTGGATACCGAGCAATACGAGGGCCAGCCATTCGATTATTCGAAGCAGCGCGATGCCGCGAGTCGAAGCTGGCTGGAGTACGCACTCCAGGCTCGCCGGCGAGGCAAGGAGGTCATGGCGGCGATTCAAGAGGGGTTCCCTGACTTAACAGTTATGCTCACATTCGGCCCGAGTCTGCTCTGCATACACGCCCCGGACGTGTTTGTGCCGCGCGAGGTCCATCGCTATGGTCTCCTGGTTCCGTTTGTCGATGGATTGATCGACGGCACGAAAGGGCAAACCCGGATCGTCGATGGCTTCGAGCCGTCTTACGGTTATCGAGAGGCGACACGCTATAAGGAGGCCCGTGAGCTCATAACCAATAAAGCCGCCCCACAAATGGCGAACCCTCCGGCCTATCGACGCCTGATATCCGCCGGCTTCGGGCTCTGGCTCGACTACGACTGGCGCAAACGCGGCTGGAAACCCGACATGCCTGAGTCGAACTACTTCTCCCCCGAGCGGTTCCAGGATGCCCTGCGCGCGGCACTTCATTGGTCCGACGAGTACGTTTGGATCTACACCGAGAAACCCCGTTGGTGGTCCAATGATGGGAAGCCCGTCGAGCTGCCGGACGCCTATGTGCAGAGCATTCGAAGGGCCCGGGAGAAGTATTGCAAAGACTGAGCATGTCTGTAATATCCAGCGGGCAAGATAACTTACCTCGGCTATTCCGACTCCCAGCCCCGCCAGAGCCAGCGGAGCGAGTCGGGCAGGATCGACCGTCCCTGCTTGTTGCTGTGGAAACCGTTCCCGAAGACGAACTTGTAGTCGTAACCGGCAAAAGCGAGCGCCTTGGCCATTTGCTGGTTGGCGAGTGGCCAGTTGCCGTTGGCGTTATCCAGGTCATTGGCGCCGTCTTGGAGAAAGGCGCGAATTGGCTTTCTGGGCGTCTTGCGGATCAGGGCTTCGTAGTTGTGGCCCCCTTCGCGTTGGGTCTTGCCGCTAGCGATATTCGTGAACGAGCCGACCCAGGAAAGCACTTTCGAGAACTCATCGGGTCGTTCCCAGGCGGCCGTCCATGCGCAGATGCCGCCGCTGCTGATCCCGGCGATCGCCCGGCCGGCCGGGTCGCGGCGGAGCTTGACCTTCAAGGCCCTTTCGGTTTCAGGAAGGATCTCGCCCAGGAGGAAACGGGAGTACTGGTCGGAGAGAGTGTCGTACTCGAAGCTGCGGTTAGATCGGCCGTTCTCGAACGCGCCTGGGTTCACGAAGATGCCCACGGTGATAGGCATGTCTTTCTTGGACATCAGGTTGTCGAAGACGGCGGGAACGAAGTCCTTGTAGCCTCCGCCGTCCTGGAAGACCATTACGCAGGCGGGCTTATCCTCTGAATACTGGGCGGGAACGTAAACCCACCAGTCGCGCGAGGTGCCCTCGAAGACTTTACTTTGCCACTTCGGCATCGGGGTAAGCTTTCCTTTGGGGACGTCGGATCTTTCGAGGCTGTCGGGGTGGTCAAGGTAGACCTCGAGCTGGTGCCACGTGTCTCGCTGGCGGGAATTGGCCTTGGTGATGGGGAGTTCGAGCCGTTTGCCATCGACTTCGTAAGCCCATCGGACCCCGGTTCCCTCGGGAAGGCTGGTGCAAGCCGCGTAGACGTTGGTTTCGCCAACTCTTGCGAGCGAGATCGGCTCTGCCCCCCGTTCGAAGACGACTTTCGGCGACGCGGACGCACCGGACACCTCGATCGCCCAAGCAATATCTGTCCCCTCGACCTTGGGTGCCGTCCCCCTGGACAGGTTGGCCTTACCGAACCAGTTGCGGATCTCGTCGGCAAGGACGGTGGCGGCGTCGCCGGAAGGCTTTGTATTCAGCCGCTCCCGAAGCGCGGCGGGCGTCAGGCTGCTCTTGCTCGGCTGCGTCGCCGCGGCATGACCGACGAAAATGCCCAGGTACAAGGTCGCCACGAAAGCAGCGACAAGCAAAACATACAGCGGCGTCTGGTGTCTGTTCATGGAGGCATCCTTTCAGTAGTTGGTTTCGATCTGGCAGGTGATAATCTTCAAGAACCCCGGGGCGACCATCCGGGCCCAACGTGCCGGTGACTGGATCGATTGCGAAACCATCCATTCCTCGGCCTTGGTGATGAGGGCCCGGCCCTCGTTGCCGCCCTGGATCTCGCCGATTTTGTATCGCATCACCCAGCCAGACAGCGGCATGTCGGCTACGTCGAAGAGGTCGGCGGCCAGCGCGAGTTGGTGCAAGGCGGTCGCAGTGTCTTCGCGGCAACCCGCGATCGCGGCCCGAGCGTAATGGGCATGGGCCACCGACCACTCCTGGCCTTCGCGCAAGAGCCTGCGGGCGTCGAGCTCGGCCGAGAGGAGCATGGAATCTGTATTCCTGCCGAGCTCGGCAAGAGCCAGAGCAGCACGAGCGCGCAGCTCGAGCATCTGGATCCGGACCATCTGGATGCGCAGCAGCTTTGATCGGGAATACTCGGGCCAGATCGGCGCCCAGCCGCGCCCAGGCCGCATCGACCTGGCCACGATAGAGGTCAAGATGCATGAGTGACCGAAAGGCCGTGGAATGCTGGATAAAGAAGCCCCGGCGGGTCCACTGATTCATCACCTGAGTGAGCTGGTCTTCGATGCCCGTCGCATTGTCGTCGGCTAGCCGGATCATGGTCATGTAGAAGGTGGTGAGCGTGGTGGCGGCGTAAAGGTCTCCACAATCTTGAGCCTCCCTGATCAGGACCAACCAGCGCCGCTTGAGCTCGGCGATCTCGCCCATCTGCATGAGCGCCCAAAGTGCCAGGCTGTGCACAGTGTCGCGTTCCCAGGTGACACCGGCGCAGTAGTTGCGAAACAGACCTTCCGCGCTGTCAAACGACGACTGAGCTGCTTGCCAATGACCGAGCATCAGCCCGCTGACGCCGCGGACCATGTGGATCATGCCCTGGGCATGGGGAGAATCCAGCCGAAGTGCCAGATTCTCGGCCCGACGGATTAACGATTCAACCTGCACGACGGACCGGGTGCCTGCCGTGGACCGATGGGCGGCTTCCATGGCGAGAGCGCGGGAGATGCGGAAGGGCTCGCCGGCGCGAAGTGCCAGGAGCAGCCCCCGGGTCTGGAAATCGGCTCCCAGAATGGGGTCGATGACGCTTAGCCCCGCGACGGCCGACCAGCAGAGGTCGATGCGAGTCAGGTCAAGGGCGGAGACTTGGGTCTCGTCACGCGACCGAAAACGGAGGCCTCGCAGCCCGAGCCTGACCCGATGGTAGATCAAGGAGAGCAAGGCGCCCCGCGGGGTCAAGGGCATGCTGAGCCCGAGCGGGCGGAGGATCGTCCGCAAGAGCGTCAGTCCCTCATCGACGTGGCCGCTGATCAGTAGCTGGGTCGAGGCCAGCCGCTTCAGTTCCAAGGCCTCCGCCGCAGTGGCACCGCCTGCGGCTTGCAGATATGCTTCTGCGGCCTCGGCCCCCCGACCGCCGTTGGACAGCGCGTCGGCCAGCTTCTTGCCCAGCCGGCGCCTTGCAGCGGGCGGCTGACAGTCGAGCTCCAAAGCCGTCCGAAAGAGGCGCGCAGCATGATCAAACGCCAGCGCGCGCTGGGCCTTGTCGGCGGCCTCGATGTAGAAATTGCAGGCGCGGGCCGGTCCCCGGCTCCCAGGAAATGCTCCGCCAGCACCTCCGGATCGATCTGACCATCAACCTCCAGCACGCGCGCAAGCCGATCGTGGCAGCTGCGCCGGCACGCGGGAGAAAGGTGCGTCAGGAATGTCTCGCGCACCCGGGTGTGATAAGTCTCGATCTGATCAAGCTGGGCGGGACCGAGGCCTCGGACGAGTCGTTCCGAGCGCAATTTGGCCAGTGCGACTCGGCCGCCGACACCCAGTTCGGCGGCCCGGAACGCAAGCGATTCGCGAATCGGCCGCCCGGCGACGGCAACCACCTCCAGTAGCCGCTGGGCATCGCTCGGCAAAGCCTGAATCCGACTCCAGAGCACGGTCTCCAGGTCGATACTGGCGGCAGCGTCCAGGTCTCCCGCTGGGGCCCCAGCCTGCAAGTGTTTCACTAGCTCATCGATGAACAATGGGTTGCCGGCTGATTCACGAGCAATGATATGGGCCTGGGCTCGTGCCTGGGTATCGTCGCGGCCAAGCAGAACCAGAGCCAGCTCTCGAGATTCGGCCTGGGTCGAGCGCCTCGACGGCCAGGTCGCGATGGTGTACCACCGTTGGATCTTTTTCCCTGGCTTGCGTCAGGATCTGCAGGAACCGGTTCTGATCGGCGTCTTCGACACGATAACTGCCGAGGAACAACAGGATAGGCGGATCGGGCGTGTAGATCAGGTCTGCCAAAAGCACAGCGCTATCCACGTCTGCCCAGTGCAGATCGTCGATCATGAGCACGAGGTTCGTTCTCCGTCCCAGCCGTTCCAGCAATTCGCGGAGGCCGGCGAAGACCCGTATGCGCAGTTCTTGCGGGTCGGGCGACTCGGCGACCGGTCCGTGCCCTGCGAGCACGCCGTCCACGCTCCGGAGCACCGGGAACACGCGGGCCAGGAGTGCCGCGTCGCGGGGGAGTAAGCACGGCAACTCGCTTGTGGGGAGCTGTTTCAAGTGCCTGGCCAGCGCGTCGATCAAGCTGTCGACGGCCTTGAACGGCACCCACTCCTGTTCGTAACATCTTCCCGCGAGAACGACAGTGTTTTCCCTGGATCTCAGGTCGTCCAGGAACGACCGGATCAGCGTTGTTTTGCCCGTTCCAGTCCGGCCGAACACGAAGACCGTCGAGGTCTGTCGATTCACGAGTGAGGAATACCCTGATTCGAGCACCTGGCAATGCCACGATCGTCCGATCAAAGGGAGGTTTTGCCGATCCCGGACAACCTCGTCAGTCGACTCGGAATGCCCGCGCAGCCGCCTGAGGATTTCGGGTCCGCGGGGCCGAGAGCACGGATCGCGAGCGATCAATTCCTGGCATAACCGGACCAAGTCTTCGGAGAGGCCCGCGATCAGGGTCTGCGGAGCCGGAGGGACGGCGGTCTGCTTGAGCAGCGCAACCTCGTCGAAACTACCGTTGAAGGGTAGCTTGCCGGTCAGCGCCTGGTAAAGAATCACGCCGACGCTGTACCAGTCGCTAGCGGCGGAGACAGCATGCCCCCGAGCCTGCTCGGGCGACATGTGAGCCAGAGTTCCAACGATCTGTCGGGCCGCCGTAGGAGGGTGTCCGGCCGTTTCGATATCGGCCATCAGACCAAAGTCAAGCAAGACAACGCGGCCGTCCCTGTTGACCAGCACGTTGGTCGGTTTGATGTCGCGGTGCAGCTTCCCGGCGGCGTGCAGCGCTTGAACGCCTTCCGCGAGTTGAATCAGTGCATCCCTCAACCGGGATTCATCGGCAGCGGACTGATGGGCCGACGCGGCGGCGCCTGCCGGAGCGCACGGCTTATCCGCCTGCCGCTGCGGTGCACTGCCGACGTAGGTCAAAAAGTCAGTTCCGTCCACTAACTCCATCGTGAAGAACCAGCGATCCTCGACGGCGAAGAGCTGGCAGAGGTTTACTAGGTTGGGATGCGTGATGTCGCAGAGCGCACGGAATTCTTCCTTGAACCTGACCAGCGAGGCGGGATCGACGCGACGCATGGTCTTGAGTGCGACGAGCTCTCCACGCTCCTCATCGTAGGCCTCGAAGACCACACCCATGCCACCGGCCCCCAGCCGGCGCAGCAATGTGAACCGCACGTTGGCGAGCATCGGCCGCAGTGTCTCGGCCTCGGATAAGATCTCATGAGAGCTGTCCAGTTTGAAACCCAGAGGTTCTCCAGGCTGAGTGGCCGGGCCGGCCTGGTCAAGCGTGCTGCCCGGACCCGGCTCTGGGCATGAGGCCGTCAAGGTCGGAGAATCGGGGCTGATCTTGTCTTGAACGATTGTTTTCAGATCGTCGCCACCACCAAACACCTGGGTGTGAGCCTTCGAGGGACGGATTTCTTCCATTCCCTCGAGCAGGTGGTGATGCCTGGCCCCGGAGTCGCGGCGGCTCTCCTGGTCGCCGGCCACCAGCAAGCGGACGAGCTCGGGACGGACGGCGATTTCCGGAAATTCCTTGAGGTACGACTGCAACGGCCGAGGTTCGCCGCGTTGCCAACGGAATCGCTGGTCGATTCTCAGCAGGTCGAGCCGCTCGCTCGGCGCGGTATCAGGCCGGTTGGAAAGGAATTGGAGTACGTCGGGAGGAGCGGAGCTTGTTTCCCAGAGTGTCCTGAATTCTGCCGCCAGTTTCTCGTTGCGCTGGACTGGGTGGATACTATCCATCGCTTCATGGACCTCGATCAATTCGAATGGCGCCGGCCTGCTTCCCTCTGGCGGGCGGCGTGCTTGCCACCGCGATCGGCGCCGCGTCGAAGAGATTCGTCGTCTGCCGATTTGCGGCTTTCCGGCAAGAGATCCGAACTCGATCTGCAACTGGATCCCGCAGCGACATGCGGGAGCAGGCTTCCCGAAGACCACTCAATCGAGTCTGTCGCGAAAAACAAGCTTCAGCATAAACGCGAATGCCGCAGCGATCAATTCCGCGCCCGGGGCAGGGCAGGACCGCTTGATTCTCTGATTGGGACTAACACGGATTTTGTCGACTTCTGGGTTGCCCCATCACCGGCCGCTAGTCTCTCCGCTCGTCTAACCACCAAGTTACCGGCGGAAATCGTTCCTTGAGCACAACCTGGAAGGATCGCCTGGCTCCGCCGCACTTGTCGCGCGTAGAGCCGGTTCCAACAATGCCTCCCGTCCAGGGGTCAACATGCTACGAAATGCTACGTTTTCCCGGTTTTTGGCAAGCTCGGTTTTCGACGCAAATTATTACGGAGATTAGATTTATGGCCAGTTCTTGATTGGCTCTCGTTAATAGCTCTAGACGTAACTGTATCTCAATACAGGGGTTGCGCCGTTCTGGCAGACGTAGCAAGATCCTCCAAAGCAGCCACTTCGACCCTTCGTTCCGAATTCCGCTCCACGGCAGCCCGAGCCTTGTGAGAGTCACCGGAAGTTGATCTCTTCGTTGATGGGGTGAGCGTGATCGTAGTGGGTCCCTACTGCCGCTATCAATCCCGTCAACACAGCTCATCGCGGGTCTCCCTTGCGTCTGCTTTTTTCCTCGATTCACTGTTACCTCGACCCCTCCAGTGGCGCGGCTTTGAGTACGCGCGAGCTGCTGGAGCTGCTGGCTGCGCAGGCGGATTGCCGCGTGCTCACGACGGGGATTCTCGACCCCGAACGGCAAACTTCGCTAGACGAGGTGCTCACCGCCCTGGAGCTTCCTGCCAGTCGGTTTCAAGCGGAGCTGAAAACGGGCGGAGCGGCCGAGGTGATCGACCTGAGCGTCAACGGCGTCCGAGTGACGCTCATGCCCACAGCGTCCAGCCGCGCCGAGCGGTCGCCCGACGCGCGGGAGGCGGCGATCTTCCTCGAGTTGGCTGCGCAGGCGTTCGACCGGTTCCGGCCCGACGTGCTGCTGACTTACGGCGGGCATCCGGCGAGCCTTGAGCTGATGGGGCAGGCGCGACAGCGAGGCGTTGCAGTGGTGTTTCATCTGCACAACTTCGGCCACAGCGAACCGAAGGGGAGCGACAGCAAAAACGACCGAAGGGCCTTCGTCGAGGTCTCGGCCGTGATCTTCCCGTCGGAATACTCCCGACGCCACCATGCCCGGCTGCTGGGATTGGATGGTCCGGTCATTCCGGACTCGATCCCGCTCGACCGCATTTTCGCCACCGACCCCAAGCCGAAATACGTCACGTTCATCAACCCCGCAGCCCTCCAAAAGCGTTACGGTTTTCGCACGGATTGCGACGGCGTTGTACCGCGGGCGACCCTACTTTCCTCTTCTGATCGGACTGATACCTCAGTTCAATGCGGCCTCTGATCTCGAAAACCGGAAAAAGGATCTGACCTCGCGAAGCCCACGACGTTGCATCAAGGCGATCCGATTTGGCCCTTCTCTGACGGCGGTTCACCTCGATGCTGGAGGAGTCGACGACCTGGTTCTGGACTCCGTGGGCCAGCAGGAAGCGGTGCGGCCAGAAACCGTCGCGTCCTGCCTCGTAGCAACAGACCACCTGAGCATCCTCCGGCAGGCCGAATCGCTTCTTGGCGGCCCTGATCTCCAGGATCAGGCTCAACGTGCTTCGGGCGGCGATCGTCTTGAGCCTGGGTTTTTGGCCAAGGCCGACTGTGAAGGCCAGCTTCCAATCGCGGGTGCCCAGATTCAGAACCGGTTGCGATGCAGTTGGTAATTCCGAGATGCATCCATCATTGATTTGTGCCTGAACTGACGTTTTTCGGTTTGGGCCCGATCAGATTGGTCATTCGTACCGCTCAGTTCCGACTTTGTGGCTTCTTCTCGCGCACCGCGATCGAGACCCGGGCTGCCGCGATGCCGACCCTCGCACTCACCCGGCGACTGCCCGCGCCTCGGCCTTGGCCTTAGCTCGCAGGGCCTCGGCGATCGGGCTCAGCCGCAGTTTGCCCAGCGTCCCCTCGCGGCGCGGGGCCGAGGCCAACAGCGTTGCGAATGCTGCGTGCACGGCCATCACAGCACCCACCTGGGCCACGAACCGCCGCGACCCCGTCAGGTTGCCATCGTCCACACCCCAGAACACCTTCAACCGCGCGTTGACACGCTCCACTGATGTCCGTCCCTTGTACATCCGCTCGAATTTCTTGGTGGCGCGGGGCAGGGACGGAAACCGCCGCGGGTCAAGTTCGCGATTCACCCGCACCGTCTTGCCGTATGACTTGCCCGCGTTGCAGATCTTGGACATCGGGCAATCCCAGCCCTCGTGCTTGGCCGGACAGCGGTACTTCACCGTCTCGCGTTCGGGCTCGTAGCCGATGTAGGCCATCCGGTGTCGCACCGGAGGTTCGCTCACTTTATCATAACAATAGATTGTCCCATCTTCCTTGTACACGATGTTCGAGGAGCCGTCGTGGCCCGGCAGCATCCGCTCCGGGTCGCTCTGCCACAGGCTCCGCATCTGAATCACCGGCGTGATTCCCTCGTCGGAGAGCAGCCTGTGAACGTCCTCGCTGTCGGCCGCCTTGTCGTAGGCCAGAGTTTTGATCCGATCCTCGGGCAGGTTCGCCTGGGCTTGCTCCAGCACCGACGGCAGCGTCTCGCCGTCGCCGGCCTTGGTGTCGGTGATCTCGTAGGCCAGCACCACTTCGTGCTTCACGTCCACCAGCAGGTGGAGCTTGTAGCCAAACCACTCGACGACCTTGGTCACATGGCCCTGGTCGTCCTTGTATTCCTTGCGGCCGCCACTGGCTTGCGGCAGTCCCTCGTCGATCTCCTCCTGTGCGCCCTTTTCCGACTTCCGCCGTGCCGAGAGGTTCGTGGCATCCCCGGCCGTGTCGCGGCCCAGGTCGGTGACCGCTAAACCCAGCCGCTGGATCAACACATTGAAAATCTCTTTGAGGAGCGTGCGATGTGGCTCCTGGCCCAGCACGTCCTCGAATCGCGACATGTTCCATTTCTTGGGCACGCCGCATTCTGACTCGATGCCGATAACGCGGCGCAGGCCCTCATTGCGGTGCAGCTCGGCGAGCACGGCCTCGGTGGTGATGTGCCGCAGGGCGACCCGCAACACGACGACCCCCCAGAGCACGTGCACCGGGTAATCGTCGCGCCCCTTGCCCCGGGCAGCGCGGAGCGATTTGAGCAGCTTGCCGTCGGGGAGTGCGGCGAGCAGATCCTTGATGGTTCGTAGCGAAGGACTGTCTTCCAGGCAGTCCCAAGCGAAGAGCGGCTTGGCGGCGTGAATGATCATCGTAGGAGGAGGACCTCGGGGTGGAAAGAGCAGAAAGGAGACCACACCCACTACTACGCAACAAATCCCCGACGCGCTGGAGCTGTGGGGAAAAAATCGTGAAAAAAAGGCTCTTGGGATGCGAAGTGCAGGAAAAACCGGCTACTTCTGGGGGAACGTGTCTAGACGCAAGGCCGAGACTCGCGAACTGTGAAGAACTTGCGTGCACCGCAACCGCCTCCCAGATTCAGAGCCAGGTAGAGCACAGGGGCCTTGGAGACGGTACAATTCGTGTCGAGAGTCGCTGTCATGGCTAAGCTCCGTGGTAACGAGTCGTGATAACCCATCAAAAAGAGCTTACCTTCAGCGGCTCACGTTTTTTGAACTACGCCCCTACATAGTGTCTGACCCCGCGAAGCCCCCTTTAGGTGCATTCCTGCCCCGTTCGATCTAACTCGGTTAAGGAATAGTTGATGTAAGACGTGGTCGGTGACAATTGCAGCGTTATGCAATCCTATCTGAGGCTATCACTCCCTGGGTGGTTGAGCGGTCATAGTCTTCTGCCCTTTTTCCCAATCGTAGTATATACAGTATTATATGAACTATTTTATATTTAATTATCGCGCTTAGCAGACCTTTCCCCTGAGCGCGCGGGTCATGTCGTCGATTAGACCATCACTGTTGAATCTGACCCAGGCCCTTCGGTTCCTAATTGAAGGTGGCCTTCTATCACTTATGATAGAGGGGGCTAGAGCCTGTTATGCACTTTTCGACGAGAAACCCGCGGTATTTCTGGCGTCCGACATTGAGAGACTCGAATATGGCCTTTGGAATCTCCAGAAATCCCTGCGAAGGCGGAAGAAAAGTCAATAACGGGCTCGAGGTGGCTCTGTCGAATGATCAGACACCAGAAAACCATTCCTGTCACCTCTAACGGGAATGCTGTTGGACCTGACGAGTGTCTCTTCGGGAGGAGAAGGTCATCCTGGTGGTGGGCTGACCGAGGGGAATTGCCTGCTATGAGAAGGGTGGAACCATGACGAGTCTCCAAGCTCTGGCTCGGGACTACCTGGAATCCGGCGGCTTCAGGATCCTGAATGAAGTGAGCAACTGCCTAGTGGCCGACAAACTCGTATTCGGCCAGGAGCGCGACACTTGGCTGGTGTGGACGATGCCGCCAGGCCAGGAACCGAGCGGCTATGAATTCACCCTGCGAACAAGCATCTCATCGATGCGCGAGAACTACCCGGACGCTAAGGCCTACCTCCTTGTGTCGTCTCGTGGAGGATTTTCGCGCGATTTTCTACAAACATTGGCCGAGTCGCGGATCAAGTTCCTCGTCCCGGCTTGGTTTTTCGATGCACCGTTCAAGGTCGAGGAGGCCCCGAAGGCCGCATCCGCGATCGCAGATATCCGTTCACTGGCAGCTTCGCAAAAGCGCGTGCCACAGCCTTTCCGCCTAGAGGATGAAACCGGGGAGCCCATAGACGACCTGTTTGAGCAGCTCAGGGCCGATTTGGCAGCTCCCGATACCGCGACCGTTCGGGTCATCGTGGGTCGCGCCGGAATGGGAAAGTCCTTTCTCTTCCGCGCGCTGTTTGACAGCCTTTACGGCGTTTTTCTTTCCGCTAAGTCGCAACAACGGACAACGACCCGGCCCATTCCTTTGTTGCCGGAGCACCTGAAGGGTACCTACGTGCTCAGGACAGAGGCCCTGATCGATAACTTCCTGCGCACAGATGTTGCGGCCCCCGTCGCGAGAAAGACATTCGAATGGCTTTTAGTCAACGGCTTCGCTACTTGGCTGTTGGATGGTCTCGACGAGCTGTACGCAGGCGACCCCGGTTTCTTCGAGTATCTCTTCGATCTTGTGGCCTCCAAGGTCTCGAAGGCACAAATCACGATTTTCTGCCGTGACTCCCTGGTTACCACCTCGGACGCGTTTGCACAGTTCCGGGAGGTCTGTGCTGGTACGGCGGCTTTGAAGATCTATCGCCTCTCGCAGTGGGAACGCAGATCGAAACGGCAGTTCGCATGGCTTGCCTTGGAGGGACGACTTCCCAAGTCCGGAGAACAAGATTCCAGAAAGGTCAACGGGTTCCTGAACGGCCTAGAGGCTAGCCCTACTCTCAATTCGTTATGTGGCCTTCCCTTCTACTGCGACCTTCTTCTCCAGCAATACCAAGCGGAGACCTTGCAGGACTACTCCGATGACGTGGCATTGCTCAATTACGTCATCGACCAAATGGTACAACGGGAAATCGGGAAGGGCCTCATCGACCTCCAGTGCTTCGAGGCCAATGGACTCAATGAGTGGCTGGAACAGATTGCTGTGGACTACGTTGAAGGTCAGCGATATGCGGACATCAATTGCGACCAAGCGATGGAGTACGGCCAGCTCGTTCTGCAAGCCTACTTGGACGATAAGATGAGGCGTCACATCCTGACGAGCCTCTTGCAGTTTCCGTTATTCCGGGCGGGAGAGCAAACGGGCCTCATCGCCTTTGCCCACGACCTGATCGCGGAAACACTTGCGGTGCGTAAGTACTTGCGGCTCATGGCACGCCAACCTCGAGCGGTTGCTGAACGACTCGCACGGGTTGATCTCGAAGACTCCATGCTGATGCGCTTCATGGCGAGCAGACTCGACGGCGCAGCGATGGAGGCGCTCGTCGACGAGATGCGACGCGGCAATATCGCAGGGAGGGGCTTCGCCGTGGCATTGTGCCTCCTGCTGCTGGTGCGCCCGGAACGCGATCTCGTAAAAGCACTTGGTGCAAGTCTCGAGGACAGGACTTGGTGGCCATTCGCTTCCAACGACGGGACCTGTCCTCAGTTTCGTTCCGCGGCAGTGATCTTTCCCACGCGGTCTTCACGGATTGCGACCTTCAAGGAGCACATTTCGAGGGTGCCTTCCTGAACCGAACGCGATTCGACGGTAATAACGAGTTGAAGGGGGCCCAGTTTGGCGACCTGAGTCGTGTTCAGTCCCTCTGGGTTGGACGTAGGTTTTTCGACGAACCGGGTAATGTTCGCGCTTGGGTCGCCGAAGCAACAGGCGCGCCCGAGGCACCTGGTGAACCGTGTCCCACCGCCCTCCAAGTGGTCCACATGTTCCGCAAGTACATCACTCCACTCGGCGAGCCGCGCCGGGACGATCTGAAACGTGAGGCATTATTGGCCGGAAAGCGCTTTGAAGGCGCTGCCTCGACGGAGGCCTGCCTCGAAGAGGCGGTTCGGGGTGGGTACCTGACTGGCCCAGACTTCCGCGGCCGGTTCCGCCGTGCCGAGGGCGACAAATACGCCGAGATAGTGACGTTTGCGCGGGAGGGGGGTATCAGCAACGGTATTGGAGAGCTCATCGCTGGGCTGTGCCGAAGGCGGGGTTGCTTGCACCGATTGCGAATCTAATCGCAAGGCAGAAGTTCGGAGTTCTGAAGACACCATCCTCAATACCGCCTGCACGGTTGCTGCCTGCTCCTAGCCTGACCTCCACCACTAGCCCCAGCAGGTTTCGCTTAAGGTCCGTTTGGAATCTTCGGCCCAGAGTGATTAATCCACGGCCAATTGAAAGGCAGGTCGTGACATTATGCTGTCGCGGCTTGATAGCGAGAATACAAAGGTGCCAGGAACCGAAAAATGACTTTCTTGCATCGTTGTACTCAAAAAAGGTTCCCGACCCCTTATCTGTGCTGACATCTTATCTGTGCCGAACCAGACGTTCCTTTCCGGCCTCGCCCTAGAACAAGCCCGCCCGGACAAGGAATACAGCCTGACTGACTGCATCTCGCTGGATGCCATGCGGCAGGAGGGCATCACCGAAATTCTAACCCATGATAATCATTTCGCACAGGAAGGCTTTGCCGTCCTGCTCTGAACGCCCTCCGCCCCGATGTCGCGGGCCTCATCCCCGAAAACCTAGCCTGGCCGCCAACGGCCAGCAATGTTAACGATTTGCCACATCCCCCGAACACTGATGCAATCCCTTTCCGCCCATGCGAGAATGGATTAGTTCCGCGACTCTGAGGCACCCCGCTGCCTCTCCATCGCTCCGCCGAGGGGGCCATGATCAAGAACCTGCTGCTTGAACGGCCGCTCGCCATTCTCGATCTTGAAACGACCGGCACCGATACTTCGCACGACCGCATCGTTGAGATCAGCATTCTGAAGCTCGCTCCGGAAGCGGCCCCTGATCACCGCACCAGGAGGGTCAATCCGGGCATCCCCATCCCTCCTGAAGCTACCGCGATTCACCACATCCGCGATGAAGACGTCGCCCGGATGCCGCGGTTCAGCGATATTGCCAAAGGGCTCGTACGCTTTGTCGAGGGATGCGACCTCTGCGGCTACAACCTGCTGCGGTTTGATCTGCGCATGCTCCTGGCCGAATTCCAAAGAGCCGCCATTTCCTTCCCCATGGAAGGGCGGCTGATGCTCGACCCGTGCCGTATCTTTCACCTCCGGGAACCGATGGACTTATCCTCCGCCTTGCGCTTCTACTGCGACCGGGAGCATGACGGCACGCACGGCGCCGCCGCGGACGTTCTGGCCACTCTTAACGTCCTGGAATCCCAACTCGAACGCTACGCCGACCTGCCGCGCACCGTCGCCGAGCTGCACGAGGTCGTCCGTGATCCCGGGCAGTCGATGTCGGGGGAATGTTCGTCCGGCGTTCAGACGGCGAGATCGAGTTCGCCAAAGGGAGGCACAAAGGTCAGCGTCTTAACGCGGGAGGGAAAGGGGAATAGTGTCACCTGGCACAGAGCTTCGTGTCATTTGGCCTTCGGATCTTGGTGATTGTACACTATCCATTCCACCGCGTATTGCACTGGGACTGTGACTGGCTCACGTCCATCGAAAGCGACTGGCTATTACGAATATCAGTATTTATATAGAGCCATCCTTTCCTTGAGGGTTGGAGAGTATCCAGGCTGCCGGTCCGTTTCCACTGGAGCCATCGCCAGCAGAGATGCTAATCCAATTGAGTTTCTATGTATACAACATCAGATATTGAACACAATCCTTTCTTTTGAGGGTTCGGAACAAGCCGATCGTCCAAACCACTTCCGTCGTGCGGAGAAATTGGTGTCAGTTCATTTTTCTTGACGCGAGCCCGCATATCGCCGTAACATGGAGATCATGGGACGTCTTTCTCGCGCCACCGACGACGGTCTGGTCTACCACGCGATGAACCGGGGGAACAACCGCGCCGACGTCTTCGCCGACGATGGCGATCATGAGGCCTTCCTCGAGTCGCTCCGGGTTGCGAAGGGCCGTTATCCCTTCGCACTGTTCGGTTACTGCCTGATGAGCAGCCACCTCCACCTCCTGCTCAAGCCGGGCTCAGGGCAGTCGATCAGCCGCACCCTCCAGTCGCTCAGCGTGGCCCACACCTGGCGATACCACAAGCGGCACCGTACTTCGGGGCACGTGTGGCAGGGCCGGTTCAAGAGCCCGGTGATCCAGGACGATGACCACCTGCTGGTCGTGCTGCGGTACATCGAGGCCAACCCCGTCCGCGCCAGTATGGTCGCCGACCCGAGGGACTACCGGTGGTCGAGCTATGGCCAGCACGGGCTGGGACTAGTTGACACGCTCCTGGACGGTTTCCCCGAGTGGGAGCATCTCGGCCCATCCGAGGTGGAGCGTAGGCGGCGGTGGCGGGCAAAGCTGCGTCGGCGCAGAAGCAGGACGAACTCACGGCCGTACGCGACTCGCTGCGAACCGGACGCCCGCTGGGTTCTCCCGCCTGGGTCGAGGGAGTCGCGACCCGCTTGGGCATTGACCTGACCCCGCGCCTTCGGGGCCGGCCTCGGAAGGAGGAATCGGCATCGGTCAGAGGGGCCCGAAAAATGAACTGACACCAATTATCCCAATTATCCCGGACACCAATTATCCCGACACCAATTATCCCCCATAGATCGGGAGTTTCGGCCAGCTCAATGAAGAAGCCAACGTAGCCAACCTTGGCTTTGCTGTTTCATCGGCACGATGTAACCACGGGCTTGTTTCACTCGGTCGCCGTGGGTTCGTCAAGCTCGTGCGAATATCTCGGCGGCGGCAAAGAATTTGCAACCGGGCGGTCTTCATTAAAGATTCATATCTTTCAGCCAGAGAATTGCTACTCTGCTGTCACCAGTCGCCTATCGCTTATGCTGCGAAGAAGCGAAAAAAAGTACCAGGGGTGGTGAGACCCCTGGGTACTTGCTGGTGCACTGGATCCGGTTTGAGGAGACAGTACAACCATGAAGCAAGGTTCTACAGGACGGGATGCCGTCAGTCAAACAAATTCCACGGTCCACCCGCAGGAACGCACGTTGTCCTTGCGTTTTGGGTTCTGGTTCTCCAGGTTGAAGGCCGCATTTTCCTTCACGTGGAACCGCGTCAACAGTCGGCGCCGTTCCACGTAATGCCGTCGCCAAAGCAGCCTCACTCCACTTTACAATACGAAAAGAGCGGGGTTGGACCAGACCCAGGAAATCTTCTTGGGTCTGGTTTTCGTCGTCGTCCTCGGTCGCGTGACGGTCGGTGGAGCGATCGGCCGGCAAGGCGAGAGCTTGTCAATCACGGATTCGATGAGTGACCCACATGCCTCGATACTTCGCCCACATCAGCCAGAAGGGTAAGATCCGTTACCTGGCTCAGTCGAAAGACTTGGACTCAAATTGATCTGAGATCGTCCAGAGCACGAGCATTTTGCCGAGAGGTGTTAAACTCTAGGTGGCCGAAGCCACCCCGGGCGTCGACGGACCCAATGGCGACCACTCGTAGATTCGCAAGGCGGTGGACGCATTCCTCTATAACTGGAAAGTGGTAATGCAGTTTGATGCATCTGTCTGGGTATTTGTCCTCCTCCTGCGAGCCCCAATCGATCTGTCCGTCTAAAACATAAGAGCCGCGAGAGGTAAAAGGGAGAGGTAAAAGGGGACATCATTGATATTGATGCCTGGGCGGGTGTCTTTATGCTGGGATTATCCCAAGAACTGCTCGGTCGATCGAAGCAGGGATGATCTATCACGTGCTCAATCGTGGGAACGGCCCCACCGCATGCGGCTTTTTCACAAGGAGCGTGCCTATGACGCTTTTGAGCGAGTCCTGTCCGAGGGTTTGGGGCGGTACTCTGTGGACATGCTGACCTATTGCCTGATGCCCGATCACTGGCATTTGGTGGTGTGCCCGCGGACGGACGAGGCACTTGGGCAGCTAACGGGCTGGGTCGGAGTGACACACGTCAGGGGGCACCAAGAGCACTATCACCGTCGTGGGGCGGGCCACCTGTACCAGGGGCGATACAAGAGTTTCCCCGTGGCTGAGGACGACTACTTCCTTATGCTCTGTCGTTACGTTGAGGCCAACCCAGCGCATGCGAAACTGGTGGAGCGGGCGGAGGAGTGGAAGTGGTGCGGGTTCTGGAGGCGCGTCAACATCGGAGCCGACCTCCCGTTGTGCCGGTGGCCCGTCGAGCGTCCCCGAAACTGGACGAGACTGGTGAAAGGCGGTCTGGCACCGGAGGAACTTCGCACTGTACGTCAATGCCTGGCACGCGGTCGCCCACTGGGTCGTTGCCTTGGGTGCAGGCGACCGCCGCGCGGCTGGGGCTGGGTTTCGCCCTCCGCAACGCAGGGCGGCCCCCCAAGAATCTCAATAATCAGTGATGCCCCCTTGTCCCTTCCAAAGCATCGCGTACCGCCGCAAACTTGAGGCAGAGGCGCGGTGATCGGGTATGATAGACGTGGCGATGCAGCCACATTAATCACGATTCCCGGAGTGTAGTTTATGTCGTCGTTACCATCCTTCACCAGCGCGGGCCGCTCGGTTGGTTAATGGTTCCCGTTTGGGGAGAGCATCCACCAGCATCACAGAATTAATCGAGATTTCTCTTGCTATACCGTTCCCGCGCGTTATTATGTTCTGTTTATACTGTCGGAGGACTAGGCGAAGGGCAACCCGGCCGAGCCGGGGGTTCGTTGACGAGTAAGCCGACGTGGTCGCATACCTCAGGGTGTTCGACCACGTCGGCTTTTTTCGTGGCCGCCCGGTCGCAATAAGCAGAGGCCCAGTAAGGGTCCTGACCCCTTTGATTGCTTCGGTGATGCCGGGCGCCCGGAAGGTGTGGCAGGAGATCGCTTCGGGCAGGCCGATGGCTCTGTGCGGCGTTGGGTCTTGGATCACGTCGAGGATCTATGCCGTCGAACGTTTCTGCAGTTTGAAGGGACCATTCACTCATGGAATTTCTCAACTTCACCGGAAAGACTTTGGGATCCGGCATTGGACCGCCATCGTCTGGACTTGCTCCAGAGCAATACCCAATCTGACCTGCCCCAGCCAGCCGATCCGTACTTCTGGTTTCGTTCAAGTTGCGGTGTACAAAAATAGCGAAGGGACACCACATCTTATCGGCAGCTTCGTATATTTCGATGGTCCTGGTAAGTATCTTGACTTGACAGTAAGTGCACCACCCAAATTCTTGGGCCGTGAGAATTTGGTAAATATCGTTACTTCTTATGTATCACTGTCTTATTCAATCGAACCAGACAACGTGACCCAATTACTTGGGGTGGTTCCTTTGGACGTTTGGAATAACGACTAGTGCTTTGTCACAGCTTAATCTTAGGGTGCATGAGATCTGATTCGTCAGGGTTTTCCGGGTGTTCCTCCAGAGGCCAACCCTAATTCTTAGCTGTGACAAAGCACTAGTAAACGCCGACCTTGAATCCGTGCCATTGGACCGACCAAGCGCGAGGTGCCGAAACTGGACTCGTTTTGATCAAACGAGCAAGGTCAGCGCGACAGGATCTCGATTGACTGGCTGATCGTGGGTGATCGATGACTCGCCTCGTTGTTGAGGTATTTCAAAAGCTTATGAGCAAAGACATTGACTATCAGGCTTTGGACCGTTCCATCGATGACTATTCAAGACAGATCAAGATCTTCGCGGAATCGCTGCTAGCACTGCTGATGCTGCTGGTGTCGATGCCGATTATCTTGATTGCCATGGCTTTGGTGCGCATTACCTCGCGCGGCCCCGCCATCTACGCGCAGAACAGGTTGGGTCGCAACGGACTTGTCTTCACGATCTACAAGATTCGCACGATGTATCATGACAGTGAGCCCGAAGGAGCTCGGTGGTGTGTGCCGGGAGATCTAAGAGTTACCCCAATTGGCCGTTTGCTCCGTTGCACGCACGTCGATGAGTTGCCGCAGTTGATCCAGGTGCTTCAAGGCAAAATGAGTCTCATCGGGCCCCGGCCCGAGCGCCCGGAGATTGTTCGCGAGCTGGAAAGGGCTTTACCGCGCGATCGGCGCCGCTTGAATGTCCGTCCCGGACTCACGGGCCTCTGCGCAGGTTTTGCAACCTCCAGACACCGATTTGAACATGGTGCGCAGCAAACTCGCTTTCGATCTTTATTACGTCGATCACTGGAGCCTGTGGCTCGACCTTCGGATCCTTCTGGCCACAGTTCCCCATATACTGGCCGTTCCACCGGAGATGATCGGCCGTCTGTTCCGGTTCCCTCTAGTCCCCATTGCTCTAATGTCGGAACAGTCGTCACCGATGGAGCCGAGTCTGGTGACGGGGCAGGTTCGCACGCACTTGAGTGAAGCCGGCTACCCCGTGGGTTAACGATCGGTCCAAATTCCTTGATCCGCTTGCAGTGGCCCGTACCACCACGACTTCTGTTCCTGGCGTACGGTGATCAACGCAAGCGACAGCCGTGCCTGACCGTAGGCCTAGATGTCCGTCTCTGGCCCAACCGGTCAGATTTCCTCGAGGAAGTCGGCTTTGACCGATCAGGTAGCGGCCTGGCTCTTTCACGTTGTGCGCAGCGGCTTCATCTCGGCAGCACGAGGCCGCAAGCGTCGGCGGAGCCCGGAGAACTGGGCTGCCAGCAACGAGATTTGTTTTTGCTCTGTGGATGTCCTTCTTAACGCGCAAGCTGCCACGCAGTAGCTGAGCGATCTTGATCAGGATTACCGGTAGGTGATCGTCGCCCGTCTTTAAGGCGGCTTGACGTTCGATCAAAGCAATGCGGCGCTCAGAACCATCGAGGTGATCAGGAAATGTGTGTCTTCTCATGACAGCAATGGAGGGAAAAGGGTCATCACTGAATAGCGCTTCCTTAACCCCTTAACCGCCTGCGTCAAGCGTTTACGTGCGAGTCCTCGAGGCTCCTTCCCATCTCAAACGGTGAATATCAGTGATGTCCCTTTTTCCATTCACGTCCCCTTTTCCCTACCGCACTGACGTTCCCTGTTCCCTATCGTCCTCTTTTCCCTACTACGTCCGATGGACACCATTGAACTGACCGATGGCCGCAGATGGCATATTGTGCAGTCGGTGCTTCCAGGTAGTGCCGAGATAACCATTCTTGCGGGGCCTGGTAGCCTGCGAGGTGGACCAGTTCGTCCACGTTCAGGAGGCTACCCAATGGCAAGAACCCCCGACCCCAAGGTCCATGCGCTTTGGCGCGATCGCATTCGACGCCAAGAAGCCAGCGGTTTGACAATCGATCAGTTCTGTACACGGGAAGGCGTCGCCAGGTCGAAGTTCCATGCTTGGAAGCGACGACTCCGTCTTGCTGACTCGGCAGGTCCGGGCTCAACGTTACCCGCCCGGTCGACTTTTCTCCCCGTGACTGTACGCCTCCTCGAGCGAGTTGCTGACCAACCGCTGCCGATCGAGGCCGACCTTCCCAATGGAATCCGGCTTCGCATTCCCACGGTCAATGAGCACTTGGCCTGCCGTCTCGTCCGCGCTGTCGCAGCAGCCAAGACCAACTCTGGAGGCTCGCGATGATCAGCCTCCCTCATGCCGTCCGAGTGTTCCTGCACACCCCAGCTACCGATCTCCGCAAAGGCTTCGATGCGCTCTCCGGCCTGGTGACCTCTGCCTTTGGCCAGGACCCCACGTCCGGCCACCTGTTCTTGTTCGTCAATCGCCGCCGCGACCGCATCAAGATCCTCTACTGGGATCACGGCGACGGGCTGGCCATCTGGTACAAGCGACTGGAGGTCGGCTCGTTCCAGATCCCAAAAGCCCCCCGCGATGCGGTATCGATCGAGATGACTGCGACCCAATTGGCGTTGATCCTCTCCGGCATCGACCTGAGATCCGCACGGCAACGCAAGCGCTATCAGCGGCCGACGCCAATGGCCGAACATCGGCCGTTTCCCTCTTGAAACGAGAGATGATCATGCTACAATCTCTTTGATGATCAATCCACAGTCATGGCCCACTGACCCTCGCGAATGTCACGACCTGCTGAGCCGGTTCGCCCAGCAGGTCGAGGACCTCCACGCCGCTACCGAGGACCTCCACGCTGCGCTCGATCAAGCCGCGAAGCTGCACGATCAGACCGTCCAGGAACACCAGCAAACGATCGATGAGTTACGTCGGCAAATTGAACTGTACCGCCGCTACGTCTTCGGTCCACGGCGGGAACGGCTGGTGGAAGCCCCCGGACAGGGGCATCTGTTCGAGCTCGACGAAGCTGATGAGAGTCTCACCTTGCCGCCCGAGCCGCCGGCCCGTGATTCCAGGCCACCGGCACAACCGCGCCGATCTCGCAAGCCGGATTACGATCGGCTACCTCAAGTGCGCATCGAGCATGATGTACCCGAGGCCGAGAAGCTTTGCTCGCAGGTGGAGAACCCAAGGCACGCATCGGCGAGGATGAGGCCCGTGTGCTGCAGTTCATCCCCGCCCACTTTGAACTTCATGTCCACGTCTTGCCCAAGTATGCCTGTCCCCACTGCCGCGACGGTGTGGTCGCCCCCGAGCCTCCGCCACGTCCCGTAAGCGGCTGTATCGCTGGAGCGGGCCTGCTTGCTCAGGTGGTCGTCTCGAAGTTCGCCGAACATTTGCCGCTGTATCGATTCGAGGATATCTCGACGCGTTATGGTCTCTATTTGTCACGGAGCACGCTCTGCGATTGGGTCGGCAAAATTGCTGACCTGTTGGGGCCGCTCTATGAGCTTCAGAAGGAACTGGTGCGCCCAGGCCGGGGTGATCTGGACCGATGACACACCGGTGACGGTGCTGGGCGGCGAAAAACCGGGGAGCCACACGGGGCGGTTCTGGGTCTACATTGGCCCCGCCGCGTTTCCTTACGACGTGTATGACTTCACGGAGAATCGCAAGCGGGACGGCCCTGTGCAGTTCCTGGCGAACTACACGGGATATCTGCAAGCCGACGCCTTCAGCGGCTATGACGGGATCTACACGGGCTCTGATGGCCGGATCCTCGAAGTGGCCTGCTGGTGCATGCCCGTCGGAAGTTCTTCGAGGCGAGGTCGTCGTCTCCCGCGGAAGCTTCGCTGATTCTAGAGATGATTAGGCGGTTATACGAAGTTGAAGACCGGGCTCGGCCTCTGGACGACGCCGCGCGTTGTGCGGTGCGACAAGCCGAGGCGGTGCCGATCCTACAGCGGCTCAGGGACGAACTGGATCGACTCTCGTCGAGGCTCTTGCCCAAGTCGGCGCTGGCACAAGCGGTAACGTATGCGCCCGAACCAATGGCAGGCGCCGTGCCGTTACACTCAGGACGGTCGGCTGACGATCGACAATAACGTGTCGGAGCGACGGCTGCGGGATCAAGCCATCGGACGGAAGAACTGGTTGTTCCTGGGCAGCGACGAGGCGGGTCCGCGTGCGGCGGTGATCTGCACGATCATCGCGGGGGCGAAGCGGCACCGGCTGGAGCCCTGGGCCTACTTGAATGATGTAATCCTGGAGCTGTCGGTGGACGCGAGCCCGGAGTCGTTGGAACGCCTGCTGCCGGACCGCTGGGCAGCGGCGCACCCCGAGCACGTGCTGAACCATCGCCTTGACGAGTCCCGCCAGAAGGCCCAACGACGGGACCAGCGTCGGGCAGAACGGTGCCGCACGAGATAAGCCGACGAACGACGAAGAAGTCGTCACGCTGGCATTTCCCTTCGGCCCTGTCCCCGCGCGGACACCTGGAAATCCCGGCGCTTACCTTCCAGTGCTACGCTGAATGGAAGGTGGAACCGCTTCACGTTGAATGTGAAACTCTTTCGATACGAGTAATACCTCTGGGAAAAAGGAGAGTGAATATGACTCGTCTATTCTCCGTGATGATGCTCTTTTGCGGATTCGTTGGTGGATTGGTTGGCGGGTTCGCCGCCACGGCTTTGTCCCCTCAGTGCGGATTGAGGACAATATCGACCTCCCGTTCGCCAACGATGACGTGGTACTGGGTGCGGACGAGCGTTGATTTTGTCGATGAGCCCAGCCAGTTCAATTCCGAGCGAAGGCACTTCGGGGGTAACCTGTTCCTGAAGGAGCTGAAGTTCCTTCCGGGCGGCAAGCTTCTCTTTGCCACGAACAACGGTGTCGAGACTTCCACTGTCTTCACCTGGACGAAGGGTGTGGTGATTCATCCCGGCGAGAAGACTGCCTCAACATACGAGATCAAGAAAATCGGCGACAACGACTATCTCTTTCTCGAATGGAAAAGCGGTGACTACACCATCCGTCACATGAAGCCGAAGTATTACGTATTGAAGAAGTAGGTTGGACGCAGGTAAAGGGCTTCGCTGACGCCGTGATCGCTGGCACCGTCCAGCCTGATCTTTGCATCGATCAGACGACGCAAGGCGTCGGCGAGCGATCTCCGGGTCGGAAAGAGGATGGCGACGTGGTAGAGCCCGGTGGTGCCCGAAGGCGGTGACGACCCGCCCAGGCTCTCCCAGGTAATCAGCCCAAGGTGGTGATGGTAGCCACCCGCCGAGACGAAAGCTGCCTGGGTGCCGTACCTTTGGGTCAGTTGGAAGCCGAGGACGCCGCAATAGAACCGCAGAGAACGCTCCAGGTCAGCCACCTTCATGTGAACGTGACGGATGCGGAGTTGGCGGTCAATCGAG
>CAVXCB010000027.1:0-99453 GCA_963760085.1 uncultured Planctomycetaceae bacterium | reverse complement strand
TGGATGACAACCTAATTCGGGGGGCGAATAAACCGGGGCCCCAGCAGCATTGCAGATTCCGGGGGACGAAGAGTGCATTAATTCGATCGCATTTCGCTCTCTTCTAGCGAGCAATAATCGACAATCCCGGGCGAATCCACTTGCGAACGGCTTGCCTGCCGTGGGGCCGGCCAACCTGAGGATCGTGAATCTCGACGGGCGTCATGCCATGAGCACTGCGATTGCGATCGAGGGCGTCACCAAGCGGTTCGGCAGCGTCGTCGCGGTTGACAATCTTGACCTGAACGTGCCGCGGGGCTCGCTCTACGGCTTCATCGGCCCCAACGGCTCCGGAAAAACCACGACCCTGCGCATGATCATGCGCATCTTGCTGCCCGATCAGGGAGAAGTCGAGGTCCTGGGCCAGCGAGTCTCGGGCCGCGCCACGACCGGGTTAGCTACCTCCCCGAGGAGCGCGGGCTTGACAAGCGTATGAGCGTGCGGCGGTTGCTGCACTTCATTCGAACTCAAGGGTGCCCGCCAGCCAGAGCTCGACCATCGATTGACCACTGGCTCGATCGAATGGGGTTGTCCGCCTGGATCGACAAAAAGGTCGACGCCCTCTCCAAAGGGATGGCCCAGAAAGTGCAGTTCGTCGCTGCGGTACTCAACCGTCCAGATTTGCTGATCCTCGACGAGCCCTTCACCGGTCTTGACCCGGTCAATGCCGAAGTGCTGAAGGATGCCGTCCTCGACCTGAAACGGGCAGGGACCACGGTCGTCTTCTCGACTCACGACATGTCCGTCGGCAGAGCGACTCTGCGACCCGATCTTCATGATCTTTAAAGGACGCAAGGTGCTGGACGGCACGCTCGTCGATTCAGTCGACTACGGCTACGACACGCCAATTGCGCACCGAGCAGGCACATCCGCTCTCGCGGGGCTTGACGGCGTGGTTGAAATCAACGATTTCGGCAACCTGCAGGAGTTTCGCTGGCGCTGGTGATCCCCAGGACCTGTTACCGCGCTGGCAGCCCGAACTCGGATCTCCATTTCGAGATCACCCGCCCTTCGCTGCACGACATCTTCGTCCGGATCGCCGCCCCTGACCAGGCCCACGAAATGAAGAAGGCATCTTATGAAGCTTAATACTCACAAGATTTACGTGGTCGCCACGACCGAGTTCGGGTCGGCGATTCGCACGAAGGCGTTCCTCGTTTCGCTGCTTCTCTTGCCCGTGATCATGGGGGCCTCGATTCTGCTTCAAGTATTCGTGGCGGAACGGGTGGACACCAAGCCGCGGAAGTTCGTGGTAATCGACAAGAGCGGTGCACTCTACCCTGCGATCGAGCAGGCGGCCGCGGCACACAACGCCAAGCTTCCCGAGGCACGGGGCAAGAATGCCCGGCCTCGGATGGAGCCGGAGCCAGCGGCGGCCCGCGCCGAGGATCTGTCGCTGGCACTCGATCTCTCCGACCGCGTCCACCGCGGCGAGCTCGACGCCTACGTCGAGATCCCAGCGGGAGTGATCGAACCGGCGGCCGGCGACGCGACGTTAAGCGCTTTGGAGTACCACTCCAACAACCCCAATGACGACGCCATCCGGAACCGGGGGGCATGGGGTCGGGGGCATGGGGTCAGACCGATTTTCAAGTTAAACTTGAAAATCGGGTCTGACCCGCGCCGCCTGACCCCGCCGGGCCAGCCCTGGAACCTTGCGCCGACAAGCGTCGGCCAAGGGCACAGAGGTACCTTATGCAACCGCGGAAGCTGGCGCAAACGCTTACTAGATGCGGCTTAAGACATAACCGAGTGCCATTCGATTCAGGATGATAATGCCGTGGTCATCACCCGGGTTACGTTTCATGTGGTCGATAGGGAAACGGGCCAGCCAGTGGATGCCGGCGGCGGGCGTTAGCAGCCGTTGGACAAGGAGAGGTGGAATGGCGGCCAGAATTGTAGTAAAAGGGGGTATCACAGTAGAAAAAAGCCCGCCGCAAAATTGTGGCGGGCCTCAAAACCGGTCGGTGAAAACAGGTTTGCAAGTTTACGCGGGGTCGCCCTGGTGAAGATCGCGTCGAATCAGGAAGCCACCCTTGCGGAGTGCCTTAACGACGGTGATCCCCTCGACAAAGTCCCAGATCAGGGCAGCCGTGAACCCGCTCAGCACCATGATGGTGATGACGACGATCACGATTACCCAGGTTGGGATTTGCTCCCAGGGCACGGCCATCAATTGAGTAGCCATGCCGGCTCCGTTGAATTTTACTCTCGCCCATTCCCGACCGCGAGATCTATAGAGTAGGCGAAAGTTAAGCTTGGGGTGTCAGTCGTGAATCTCGTGGATCACTGAAAAACTGACGACACATATCGTCTACCCACCGTCGCCTAAAGCCAAATGATTCTTTCGCAAATAGCCGATGAAGGATTAATGAATATGGACTCTTGGTTCACGCGTAAGTTGAATCCAGCAAACCAGTTAGCGGTGATGGCCATTGACCAATAAGCAATCATATTTATTGTTGCGTCTTAGATTATTTATGGTTGTTCGCCCCGCTTTTTTTTGACTACGCTCGCGGCCCTGAGGATACTAGGGCGGTGTGTACTCGCCGGAAGGGTGCATGTGAACAACTGCACGAGCTGATGTCCCGACCGCGAATCTAGAGCATCGGTTGGTGCAGGGCTTGGAGTGTCAGTCAGGCGGGGAGTGAATTTAACGTTCATTCCCTATAAAGACTTACGCTCTGGTGACGAAAAGGGCCACCGACTTGCGTGAAGCGAGTCCGGTGGCCCTTTTCGTCATTCTTTAATGTGTGGGCAACCTCGCGGTACAAGGCGACGAAGCGCCGTGGGAGCCGGTGCTCTGTGCGGCACGCGGGTGACTGCCCGGACCGCTCGTCCTCCGTCCGGTAACAGGACCATCCCCTTTGCACCCTCCACTATATCCCTCTCGGCCTCCACCTAATGAGAATCAGGAGACCAACGACAATGAGAATCAGGAGAGTCGTCGCCAGGATGTAGTGGGACGGTGCTGAAACAAACACGGATTTGCAGCGATTCTTCAGATTAGGGGAAGGGAAGGGGTCATCACTGAGGGGGCAGAGGCACTCCGGTGGGCCTCGCGAGAACGCTCGACCCACCCTACGAGCAGGGGCCGGCGGCCTACGTGATCCGCTGCTCGTGCGACCCGGGGTCGAACGGCGATGGCGGGCAGACGGTGGTGGACCATATCCGGCTGTTTCCGATTCTGGAGGGCGTGCGCTGGACGTACACAGTGCACGAGCAAATCTTACCGGCCTTGCTGCGGGCCCAACGTCCCGGTGCGCTGGACCGACGTGACAGTCCGGCACACCGGCTACACCGACCCGGCGCTGCGGGAGCGGAAGCTCCAGCGCGATTGCAGGATCCTCGAAGCTGAGCTGGCCGAGCGGCCCGATGACCCGTTTGTCCTCTTCAACCTGGGCTCGATCGCCGTCGAGCGGCGTGACTGGCCGACCGCCTTAGGTCATCTCCAGCGCAGCCAGCGCGGATCGGCCCCCCACTGATTCCAGCGTAAGCTCTTCGCCCTGATCGCCCGCTGCCACCAGATGCTTGGAGACCTCCCGGCAGCCTTGAGCGCCTGATCCGAGGGCCTACGGCTCGACCCCGACGACGCCGAGCTGCATTTTCGCAAGGCCGTCCTCCATCGCAAAGCCGGCCAGGCGGCCGAGGCAGAAGCCTTCTGGCGGCGAATCTTGACTCTCAGGCGTCCCGACCAGTTCTGTAGCGTCGATCAGGGCATCTACGGCCATCTCACCGTTCGCAACCTCGCTGTCCTCGCCGAAGAGCGCGGCGACCGCCCCGAAGCCCAACGGCTGTGGAACATGGTCCTCGACGCCTGACCAGGCGACGCCGAGGCCTTGTCGCGGGGGAGGCGGCGAAGTGATCCCAAAGGACCGCAAGGGTCGTCTTAGCTCTGCCCGCGCAGGATGACGAAGTCCCTCACGCAGTTCCATCAGTCTGAAGACCGCTTTCTTGCTCCAACCTTCAGAAGCCACTGATCATTGGCAACCGATGACCTGAGCTCACAATGCGGCTTGTAGTTCGGTCAAGAGGAAATCGCCCTGGCGAACGGGGAGTCTCGGCAGCGGGAGAAGTGACTGTTCTCACGACCATCTGGGTCTGCGCGGGAGGTGTGTGGTCCACGGCAGCCAGGGCGGCCGCTCGCGATGCCCGGGCGACCGGGCCGGGGAAGAGGCCCAGAAGCAGCGACAGTAACGCACAGGCGCCGACGGCCATGGCCACCGGCCAACCGCCTCGGGGTACGGCGGTCTCCCGGGCCGGTCGGAGATACATGGTGACCACAATCCTCAAGTAATAGTAGGCGCCAACGGCCGCAGCCAAGACGCCGATGACTGCCAGCAGGTTGAGCGGACCGGAATTGTCATCGGGATTCGCGGCGAATGCGGAGGCAAAGATCTCGAACTTGCCCCAGAACCCGGCCAAAGGCGGTATACCGCTGAGACTCAGTAGGCAGACCGCAAGGCCCAGGGCGGGCAGCGGCTGAGTCGAGCCAAGACCGGCGAGGTCCTCCACCGTTTCCACCCCTCGATCGCCAATCCGCAAACCGATAATCACGCCGAATGCGCCCAGGGTCATCAGCGCGTAGGCCACGAGATAGAAGAAAATGCTTTCGCAACCATAATAAAAAGTGCCACTGCCAGAACCGTTGGCGAAGGCGACAGTCACGCCGATCATCAGGTAACCGGCGTGGGCGATTGATGAGTAAGCCAGCAGGCGTTTCAGGTTGTTCTGCAAGAGTGCCAGGGTATTGCCCAGGATCATGCTTGCCGCCGCCACCACCCACGAAATCATGACCGCCTTTTGCACCAGCGGGTCGTCGGGCCCTTTCACCGAGATTACAGAGGTGAGCGCCCGGACCATCGCCACGAACCCGGCACCCTTGGGAACCCACGCCAAGAGCGCGGCCAGAACCGTGGGAGATCCCTGGTACACGTCGGGGGCATAAAAGTGAAAGGGCACCGCCGTGACCCTGAAGCAGAGGCCCGCCAGCACGAAGACGACGGCGATCAGGCCAAGCTGCGGGTGCGGGATCGACGGCAAGAACCATGACAGAGTGGCCAGCGCCTTGAGGTTGCCCACCCCTGCCACGCCATAGAGGAATGCCAGTCCATAGAGGAGCACTCCAGATGAAAAGATGCTCAGATAAAAGTACTTGGTTGCGGATTCCTGTGTCGTGGAAGTCCGGCGCGTCAAGTAAAGCAGCATGTAGGTCGGAATGCTGACCAGCTCGAGGCTTACGAACAGGAAGACCAGGTCGTTCGCGGTCGTCACCAGCATGGCGCCCGCATTGAGCATCAGGAAGGCGCCGAAGAACTCGCCTGCGGTGTCATCGGCCGGCTCATCGTGGGCCAGAGCCAGTAAGACCATGCCACCGAGCAGTAGCACGAGACGGCCGTAGAACCCCAGCGCGTCGTTGAGGGCCACCGAGGCGTACATGTCGGTCTGCAAGCCCGACAGTGCCAGCAGGGCCAGCAAGGCCGCGGCCAGCGCCCCCGCCGCGATCGCGCACCACGTCCGCCGCGGCCAGCGGATAAAGGGTGACGCCGTCATCATCGCTATACTTGTCGCCAGCATAATGAGCTCCGGGATCAAGATCCGGAGCGTCTCTTGGACCGATTCGTAGGCGATCTGGGGGTTCATCGAGTTTTTCCCTGGGGAGCAGCGCTTTACTGCGCGGCGCTGAGGTTGCCTTCCGCCGGGCCGAGATCGTGTTCCGCGCCGGCAGCGTTGCAGTCGGGGCGGCCATTGTCATCGAGCCGCGCTGAGATTGGAGATTCTTGTCGATCTCCAGGGCGGAGGGTCGAATGCGATCGAGAAAGGGACCCGGAACCAGGCCGATCAGGACGATCAGCGCCATAAGCGGCGCCAGGCCGGCGATCTCGTGCCAGCCCACGGGGCGAACCTCTGGATGGGCGGCGTTTGTCCCCGCCGCGTGCTCGTGGTGCACCGGCTCACGGAGGGGACCGAAGACCACCTTGCGGAGCAACCAGAAGAGATAACACGCCCCCAGGATCATCCCCGTGCCGCCGAGCACGCCGGCGCGGCGGCTCTCACGGAACATCCCCACCAGGATCGGGAATTCGCCCACAAAACCGTTCAGTCCCGGCAGAGCTGCCGAACCCAGCGCGGCCAGAATGAAGAAGAAAGCGAGCAGCGGCAGGCGGTTCCAGATGCCCCCGACCTCGTTCATCTCGCGTGTGTGATAGCGCTCGTAGAGCACGCCCACGCAGGCGAACAAAGCTCCGGTCGTCAGCCCGTGGTTAACCATCTGGATCACCGAGCCGTCGAGGCCGGTGCTGTTCAGCGCGAACATTCCCAGGACTACGAAACCCATGTGGCTGACCGAGCTGTAAGCCACCAGTCGCTTCATATCCGTCTGGGCCAGTGCGACTAAGGCGCCGTAGATGATGCCCGTCACCGCGAGAGTCGCCAGCAAGGGAAAGAGACTCACTGCGCCCAGCGGTGTCATTGCCATGTTGAACCGCAAGAGCCCATAGCTGCCCACCTTGAGCAGAACTCCAGCCAGGATGATCGAGCCGGCCGTCGGCGCCTCAACGTGGGCCAGCGGCAGCCAGGTGTGGAACGGGAACATCGGCACCTTGATGGCGAAGCCAGCCAGCAGCAGCAAGAAAATCAAGGTCTGAGGGCTCGACCACGACCCCACCTCGTGCCACCGCGGCCAGGGGAGCGTCGCCAGCCCCCGTGTGAGTTCGGGAATCGAGAAGGTCAGAACGTGGGCCGGCGAATGCTGATAGTGCACGACAACTAGCGCGATCACGCCCAGCAAGGTCAACAAACTCCCGGCCAGCGTGTACAGAAAGAAAGTGATCGATGCCCGCTGCCGTTGCGGACCTCCCCACATTCCAATCAGGAAGAAGAGGGGAACCAGCGTGAACTCAAAAAAGACATAAAATAGCACCACGTCGAGACTGGCGAAGAGCCCCAAAAGCCCCGTCTCGAGCGCTAGGAGAAAGGCATAATAAAGTGAAGCCCGGTCACTGATCGCCTCCCAGGACGACGACACGGCCGTGATCATCAGCAGGGCCGTGAGCAGGAACAGCCAGAGGCTCAAGCCGTCCAGGCCCAGTGCGAACCGAATGTCGGGCCGGGAGAGCCAGCTCAGACCGTAAGGCCCCGCCTGGGGCCCGAAGGCGAATTGAGGGGCCAGCACGCCGGTCCGGAAGGAAACCAGGAGTATCAGGCCCAACGCCATCGTGGCCAGCGTGCAGCCCAGCGCAATGCTGCGCAGGCGCTCCGGTCCAGATGCGGCGCCAAAAACAAATACAGGCTGCCGAGCAAAGGAAGCAGGACCGTGATCGCCAGGAGCGTCGCCATCAATCATTCCTCGCCAGCGTCGCTGTTTCCAGGAACCAATCTCAGAACAGGAGCAAGATGAATAGCAGCACGGCCACGCCCAGTGCGGAGACCGCCGCGTAAAACTGGATCAAGCCGTTCTGATAGCCGGCCAGAAGATCCTTGGCGAACTTGCGCGGCAGCTTGGCGATGCCTATCACAAGCTGGTCCACCAGGTACACGTCAAGGAATTCACAAACAATCGCGACTGCTTTTGTTGTCTTGACCACAATCCAGTCGTAGGCTTCATCCACGTAAAATTTGTTCGAGGAGGCCTCGTAGAGCGGACGGAACCGTGCGGCAAGCCGGCCGGGAACAGGGCTCGGCGCGGCGTAGAAGCTGTAAGCCAGCCCAATGCCGAGCAGGCCGGCGGCCGTGCTGAGGATTGCGGTATCCAGGTCGGTGCCATACTCGCGGTGGCCAAGTAATTCCCAGCCCAGCGTTTCACTCAAGTGATGCCCGAACAAGTGCGTCGGCCCGAAGAAAACGCCGGCCAGCACCGCGCGCACCCTGCCAGGATCAAGAGCGGATAGGTCATGATCGGCGGCGACTCCTGTCCCACTTGGCCGTGGCCGTGGTCGTGCCCGTGTGTCTCGTCATGGCCTGTCCCGCGGGGCTCATGGTCGCCGTGTCCGGAGCCAGGCTCCGCCGGCGGAGCCTCAGGATCAGCGGGGCTGGGCAGCTTCTCGGGCCCCCAAAAGGTCATGAAGTACGCTCGCGCGGTGTAGAAAGCCGTCATGAATACGACCAGGGTGGCCACCCAGTAGATCAGCCAGTACACCCATCCCCGCCCCTGCCCCGCGGCGGCCGCGGCCGACCGGAGCGTGAGGAGAATTTCGTCCTTGCTGAAGAAACCGGCAAGCGGAAAGATGCCGGCAAGCGCAAGTCCGCCGACGGCGAAGGTCAGGTGGGTGAAAGGCAGGCGGTGCCGCAAGCCGCCAAAGCGGCGCATGTCGATGACGTCTCCCATTGCGTGCATCACGCTGCCAGATGCCAGGAAGAGCAACGCCTTGAAGAACGCGTGCGTGAACAGGTGGAACATCGCGGCCACAGCGGCAAGCTGCGCCACATCGCCCACGCCTGCCCCTAGGGCCATGAACATGTAACCAAGTTGACTGACAGTCGAGTACGCCATGACCCGCTTCAAGTCGTTCTGAGTCAGGGCGATCGAAGCCGACAGCAGCGCGGTGGCACAGCCGGTAATGGCCACCAGCAGCTGGACCCCCGGTACCTGGGCGAAAAGCGGCATCGACCGGGCGATCAGGTAGACGCCCGCGGTGACCATCGTGGCGGCATGGATCAAGGCCGAGACCGGTGTGGGACCTTCCATTGCGTCGGGGAGCCAGACATAGAGCGGAATCTGTGCACTCTTGGCGGTGGCAGCCCAGAACATGAGCAACGGGATGCCGAGTTTGGCGCCCGCTGGAAGGGCGGCCAGGGTCGATTCATTCAGAATATTCTCATAGCTGAGGTCGTGGCCGGGAACCACGGCCCAGAGCCAGATGATGGCGATCGCAAAGCCGAAATCGCCGATGCGATTGACCAGGAACGCCTTCATCGCCGCCGTCGCGGCTACCGGCCGCGTGTGCCAGTAGCCGATCAGCAGGTAGCTGCAAACGCCGACGCCTTCCCAGAAAGCATAGGTGAGCAGATAGTTATTTGACAGCACTAGTCCCGTCATCGAGAAAACGAACAGTCCGATCAGGGCGAAGAATCGGGGATAGCCGGGATCTCCAGCCATGTAACCGATGGCGAAGACGGCCACGAGCGACGAGACGAACGTGACCATCGACAGCATCATCGTCGTCAGGCCGTCGACCCGGAATTCGATAGGGATCTCGAGATTGCTGATCGACAGCCACCGTCCCGCCACGGTGGTCGCCTCCGGGCTTGCCGCGAACAGCGCACCGAAGGAAACCAGAAAAGCCAGCACGATGCCCGCCACGACCGGAACATGGGAACTCGAACCCAGGCGGCGGGCACCCAGCCGCGGTGATGATCGCCCCCAGCATCGGCAAGCACGGAATCATCCAGACGTTCTGCACGACGAAACCAGACACGATGCCACTCCTTTACTTGCGCCGCTCCAGCCACGGCTGTACGGGGTGGGCTGGTTCGATGCCCGCCGGAGTCAGAATGGGATACGACTCGGGACCGGGAACCGGCTCGAGGGGCTCGGCCTCGGACTCCTCCTGGGATGGTGCGGTTGCCGGCACCCCTTCTTCCCTGATGTCTTGCCAGAGGGTGACGTCGAGTGAGGACCGCCTGTTGTACAGACTGACGACGAGCGCCAGGGCAATCGACGCCTCGCACGCCGCCACAGTGAGAATCATGATCGTGAATACCTGGCCCGTATAGTTGCCGTGGTAGCGCCCGAAAGCCACCAGGGAGAGCGCCGTTCCCTGGAGCATCATCTCGGCCGAAAGAAACATCACGATGAGATTCCGCCGCGCAAGAAACCCGAGCATCCCCAGGATGAACAGAGCGGCGCCCGCGAGCAGGTAGTTTCTCAGATAATCGAGCGTGAACGCGTCAATCATGGTGTATCTCGAAGAGATCGGGATCGGCAGACCGCGGGTTGGGGCGCGACCGCGCCATGAAGCGTCAGGTTTTCAGGGTCACGGAGCCCACCGTATCGCCAGGCCGGATAGGCCGCCTGGGACCTATGATCACAACAGCCGCAATCAGGGCGACGAACAAGAGCACGCCGGCAAGCTCCACGGTCACCAGATGATCCGAGTAGAGCGACTCGCCGAGTCCGGCGACGGCGGGTTTCTCATCGCCGCCGGCAGCACGCAAGGCCGAGCTCTGACGCTGGGCACGCGCCAGGGCGGCTGCCGCGGGATGATGCTCACGCAGTCGGTAGAACTCGATAATGTTGCTCCCACGGACCAGGCTCTTCTCGGCGTTTTGCTGGGTGTTGCCCACGACCAGCGGCGGGACCGGCTGGAGGTGGAGCGGCCCCAGCGTGTAGAGCAGGCACCAGAACAGCAGGAAACAGGTCAACGTGGCGCTTGCCGGAGCGCGGGCTGCGCGGTCATAGAGAGCTTTCCCTTCCATCTGGGCCAGCATGATGACGAACAGGAATGTGACGATGATCGCCCCGGCGTACACGATCACGGTTCCCGCCGCGAGAAACTGGGCCCCGGCCAGCAGGAAAAGTCCGGCCGTGCACAAAACCACCGACGCGAACCACAGGGCACTGTAAACGGGATTGCGGCTCGTGACGGTGAGCAAGCCCCCAACGATGGCGCCGATGCTGAAGAGGTAGAAGAAGAGCCCGGAGAGGAAGGGACCGGGAGCCGTGAAAAATGTGAGAAAGATGAGCAGTCCCAAGCTCGTCAAGATTGCACCGGCGGCATGCACTTTGCGCGAGCGCGCCGCGCCATGGGCATGGGGCAGAAGGAGGTAGCTGCCGCCAGCTCCCAGCACGATGACCAGGATCGCAAGAATGAGTTCGCCGATGGACATGGCGGGTGCGGGTTCCAGGTGAGTAGGTGGTTCTGTTTCCAGACCTGTCGCTACACGCCGATCGGCCCGGGGAACATGCACAGGCCCGGCGCGGGCCTCGGCAACGTGTTGGTGAATCAGTCAAGCGGCGAGGGCAGCATCCTGGTCGCTGGCGCTGGGCCCGGTGGAGGGGCCGCATACTTCATGGGTTCGGCATCCTTGGTCGCGTCGAAGACCGATAGCAGCTTCGTCTTGTCGAAGATCATCTGCTCGCGAGACAGCCCGGTCAAGTCATAAAGCCCGGTCAGCTCGATGGCTTCCACCGGACAGGCCTCCTCGCACATGCCGCAGTAGATGCACCGCAGCTCGTCAATCACGAAACTCTCGGGATATTTCTCTCGATCGGGCCACGCTGCCGGGGCAGTGGCCCCGACAATGTCAATGCAGTGCGCCGGGCAAGCCGTGGCGCAGAGCATGCAGGCCACGCACCTGATCCGGTCGTGCTCGTCCTTGTTGAGCCGGTGCACACCCCTGTAATTCGGGGTCGGGACGTGCTGCTCCTCGGGGTACTGAACGGTGATCGCCTTCTGCTGGAGGGCCACGCCAAGTACGTGCCGGCCCGTGACACCCAGTCCCGCGGCAATTTGCGGCAAGAAGAATCGCTCGGCCAGCGTGAGCCTCGGGGGCTCGATTCGCATCAGCTTCGGGTCGTCGGCTCGCACATCTGGAACTCCCGGGGTGTATCGTATCCGCCAGATTTCAGCAATAGTCTATCTTGATGAGTAGATCAGTTGCACGATTGCCGCCGTGGCCACCAGGTTCACCAGTGCCAGGGGGATGAGGGATTTCCAGGCCAGATCCATAAGCTGGTCGTAGCGGAAGCGGGGCAAGGTCCACCGAACCCACATGATGAAAAGGATCATCAGGGCCACCTTGAAAAGCAGCACCACCACCTTGAACACCGCACTGAAGAACCCGGTCTGGTTCTGGTCAAGCACAAACGGCAGGCTCCAGCCGCCGAAGAACAGGATCACCGTCAGATAACTCACCGTAATTACGTGCAGGTACTCGCCCAGAAAGAACATGCCGAACTTCATACCCGAGTACTCGGTGTGGAAACCACCCACCAGTTCTTGCTCGGATTCGGGCAGGTCGAAGGGGAGCCTGTTGGTCTCTGCAAAGGCGCTCACCAGGAAGAGCAAGAAGCCGATCGGCTGCACAAGCACGCCCCAGACCACGTGGTCTTGCCAGTTGACGATCTGGTTCAGATCGAGAGATCCGACGATCAGCACCATTCCCAGGATCGACATTCCCAGCGGGATCTCGTAGCTGATGAGCTGGTCGCTTGAGCGCACAGCGCCAATAAAGGAGTACTTGTTGTTCGAGGCCCAGCCGGCGAGTATGACACCATAGACTGCCAGGCTGCCGATTGCGAAGATGTAGAGGATTCCAATGTTGATGTTGGGAGCGATCTGAAAATTCATGATCTGGTTGGGGCCGACCGGTCCGAACGGAACGACGGCGAAGCCGATCATGGCGGCGACGATCGCGATCACGGGCGCCAGCAGGTAAAGCGGCCTGGAGACGTAACCCGGAATCACGTCCTCCTTGATCAGCATCTTGGCTCCGTCGGCCAGCGGTTGAAGCAATCCGAACGGAATGCCCAGCTCCTTGCCCGCTCGGTTCGGACCGACCCGGTCCTGCGCGTAGGCGGCCACCTTGCGCTCGACGTAGATCAGATACGCCACTGTGCCCAGGGCGATACTGACCACCACGAGGATCTTCAGCAGGATGCCGATCGCCACCCAGAGCATGAGGTCATTCCTTCCACTTTACCGGCTCGGCCCCAGATCTCTCCCGATGACTCACTCTGCAGGGTGCATCATCTTACCAGGCGCGTGATTCCGATCCAGCGCCTCAGCGCGATCTGGCTGCTCCATGGGGCATGTACCAGGAATCCGTAAAGGCTACTCCGCGGCTTGCCCCGCCGGCCGGCGCCGCTGAACCCAGCGGAACTCCCAGCGCCGGGACAGCTCCGCCGCGGGCGACGGCAAACGCCGGAATTGCCTCGGCCAGTTCGGCCAGCACCTCGCCCGAGCGGACCGGGCCGCCCGCACGGTGCAGCAGGATGGCGAACAGGTCAAGGTCCGGCAACGCGCCCTCGCGCGGCGGCAAGGCGGCCGCGGCGTACTGCAGCCGGCCGTCGGCGTTGACATAGCAGCCGGCCTTCTCGGCGAACGTCGCCCCAGCCAGCACCACATCGGCCAAGTGGCACAGCGGCGTCACGGTCGTATCTTGAAGTACCAGGAAGTTGACCTGCGACCGAAGCGCACGGCTGGCGGCCTCGTCGATCCAGGGATCGATCGAGTCCGACGTCACGTACAGCCCCTGGAACTCGCCGGCCGAAACCCTCCGCGACAGCTCATCGAAGCTGATCACGGCTCTTTGATAGTGGTTCAGGATAGCCTCTATGCCTACGCGGTTGGGGCATTTCTCGGCATGGATCGTGAAGGGCCGCGCGACAATGAAGCTGGTGTCTCCCGTTCTTCCCTTCGCCTGGTCCGGCTTGATCGTGACATCCTTGCCGCGCGAGGGAACCGGGCCCAGCGCCAGCACATTGGCCGGGTTCAGTCCCTTGATATAGCGAGCCATCAGGTAGGCCTCTTCGATCGTCAAGAATGGCGAGATGACGCCGGCCACGTGACCGCCACGCTCAACTACCCCTCGCAGCCCGCGGTCCACCGCGGACATCGCCTCATCGACCGGCACCTGCTGGAGATCGTCGTTTTTCCGCACGTACATCGCCGCCAGCAACTCCGGATCATTGGCGGCCTTGTAGCTGTAACGGCCCTCGTCGCAGATCCAGTAATCGTTGACGTAGGGATTAGACCGGGGTTTGAACCGCCAGAGCCGCCCCTTGTTCTCCTCGGCGCTGATGTTGCAGCCGGTCGAGCAACGGGTGCAGACAGAGTCATGCTTGGATAGAAACCAGGCTCGCTGCTTGTGCAGGAAGTCCTTGTCCAGCAGCGCCCCCACCGGGCAGAGATCGACAACGTTACCGGCCAGCGGGTTGCCGTCCAGGGTTTGGCCAGGGAAAACGTCGATCTCGGCATGGTTACCCCTGCGCGTCACCTCGAGTTCGCCGGTTTGAGTGATCTCGCGTGTGAAACGCACACACCGCGTGCACAGGATGCATCGGTCCTGGTTCAGTTGGATCAGGTCCGAGACCTCCTTGCGCGGGTTGACCAATCGCTCCTCGACGAACCGGTGGCTCGACTGTCCGTAATGGTAGCTGTAGTCCTGCAGCCCGCACTCCCCGGCCTCGTCGCAGACAGGGCAGTCAAGCGGATGGTTCAGCAGCAGGTATTCCATGATCATCCGCTGGTGTTCGTGCACCTTGGGGCTGTTGGTCACCAGGACGGTAAGGTCTTTCGCGGGTGTCTGGCAGCCCGGGACGAGCTTGGGAATCATCTTGATCTCGCCCGTTTTTGGATCCTTGCTCCCAGTCTCGATCTCGCACATCCGGCAATTGGCCACGACCGACAGTGCCGGGTGCCAGCAATAATATGGTATGTCGATCCCGACACGCCGAGCCATCTGGATCGCGTTGAGCTTCTCCCCCTCGGGGATCGGATACTCGCTGCCGTTGATGATGATTGTGGCCATCGTGCTTCCTCTTCCCTCGGAAATTCAAGCGGAGCCGACGCCCGGCGCCGACCGCGAGCCGGCGATTGGAGTGGGCAGGCCATTAAGAATCGGCAGCAGGACGCGACCATCGTCGGCTTGCCGACCGTGGGCGATCTCTTCCTGCAATCGGCTGACTTCGTGTGCCGGTGACTGGTTCGCACGGATGTGGTCCTCGAGCTCGCCGCGAAACTTGGCCAGAGCATTCTTGATCGGCCAGGCGGCGCCGTCCGCCAGGCCGCAGATGGTCGTGCCCGGCATGATACCCAGGTTGTTGGCCAGGTTGAGCATGAGATCGAGGTCCTCGAGCCGCCCGCCCCCCGAGCGGATTCGCTGGATCATCTTGTTCAGCCAGCCGGTGCCCTCGCGACAGGGCGTGCATTGCCCGCAGCTCTCGTGGGCGAAGAAGCGGCAGGTGTTGTACAAGTAGTCAATAATCCGGGTCCGGTCGTCGAGCACGGTGACCGCAGCCGTGCCCAGGCCGAGGCAGCCCGGCTTGCGCAGGCTCTCGAAATCGAGCGGCGTGTCCAGCTCATCGGCCGCGAGCAAACCCATGCTAATTCCACCGGGCACCGCGGCCTTGGCCTTCCTCCCCTTCCAGACGCCTCCGCCGTGCTCCTCGATGAGCGCTCGGCAGGTGATGCCCAGGGGAAGCTCGACGCAGACCTGGCGGTTCACGTGACCCGAGATCGTGTACAATTTAGGCCCGTAGCTCTTGGGCGTGCCGATCGACTTGAACCAGGTCGAGCCGCGGTCCACGATGTGCGGGACGCAGCACAGCGTCTCGACGTTATTTACTACCGTCGGTTTGCGAAACGCGCCCTCGATGGCCGGAAAGGGGGGCTTGATGCGCGGCCAACCGCGCTTGCCCTCAAGGCTCTCGATGAGGCCGGTTTCCTCGCCGCAGATGTAGGCGCCCGCGCCCCGGTGAACCCAGATGTCGAGGTTAAAGCCGGAGCCGTAAACGTTCTTACCCAGGTGGCCTGCGGCGCGGGCCTCCTCGAGCGCCTTCTCGAGAATCCGGAGGGCGCGGATATACTCGAAGCGAAGGTAAATGTAGGCGGTGCTCGCCCGGGTGGCGAAGCACGCGATTAGGATGCCCTCGAGCAACTGGTGGGGATCGCGCTCCATGAGGTAGCGGTTGTTGAACGTCGCCGGCTCGCTCTCGTCGGCGTTGACGCACATGAGCGTTTCTTTCCGATCCTTGGGCAGAAACGTCCACTTCAGTCCGCAAGGGAAGCCGGCGCCGCCACGGCCGCGGAGCTCGGAATCCCTGACCAGGTTGACGACCGCGTCGGGAGCCATGGTCGTCAGAGCCTTGCGGGCCGCCTGGTAGCCGCCGCGCGATTCATAAACCTTCAGCGTGTGACTGTCGGCGACGTTCCAGTTGCGGCTCAAGACTGGTTCAAAAGTGGACACGGCCCATACGTCTCCTGCGCGAAGGCGGGTGGTCGATCGAAACAGGAAGCACTGCGTCAAGGTGCCCAGGTTTCATGGCTACGTGTCTCGTGGCCCCAGCTTGAGCTCCTCGAGCATGGACTCAAGCGCGGCCTGGTCAAGCGGCCCGAACACCCGGCCGTCGTCGGCCAGGGCCGACGGAGCGTAATCGCAGGTTCCCAGGCATTCTGCGTACTCGACGGTGAGCTTACCATCGCCGGTCGTTGCTCCCGGCTCGATGCCCAGCCGCTTGCAGGCGTGCTCCAGCAACTCGTCGCCGCCGCGCAGCATGCACGAGAGCGATCGGCAGATCCAGACCCTAACCGCGCCGATCGGCGCCTGGGAGAAGAAGCCATAGAAGCTCATCGTGTCATGTACTTCGGCTGGCGTGATCTCCAGCAGCTCGGCGATCTCGGCCATCGCCTGGTAGGGCACGCACCGCAGGTGCTCTTGAACCATGTGCAAGGCCGGCAGGGTCACGGTGCGCTTGCTGGGATACCTGGCGAAGAGCGCGGTGATCTTTTCTCTGAGCGGCTCGCTCAAGATCGGAATTCGCTTCCTGGCGGTTGTCGTCGCGTCGGCTGGCATCGCACGAATGTCCTTGGTTCTGGTCTCAGCTCAAGCGGTCGCGGCAGGTTCGATGCTTCGGCAAGCGTCTCAATGGCGGCCGAGTGTGTCGCGGCTTAACGGTCGAGCTCCGCGGCAATGATGTTCAGGCTTCCCAGCACGGCCACCACGTCGGCGAGCAGGTGGTCTTTGATGATGTGCGGGAAAATCGCAAAATGGATGAAAGACGGTGGCCGTGTCCGCACCCGCCAGGCGAATTCGCCGCCGTCAGCCACCAGGTAGTAGCCGAGCTCGCCGTTGGAGGCCTCAATCGAGAAGTACACCTCGTCGCGCGGGGTCTCGAAACCCCTGTTGGGCATGATCAGCTCGAAGTGCTGGATCATCCCTTCCATGCTGTTGTACGTGGTCAGCTTATCGGGCAGGGGAAGCTTTTCGGCAAGCGGCACGTTGACCGGCCCGGAGGGCAGCTTGCGCACCGCCTGTTCAATAATCTTGTGGCTTTGCCGCATCTCTTCCATGCGCACGATGAACCGGGCCCAGCAATCGCCCTCGTCAGTGTAAGGAACCTGGAAGTCGAAGTCAGGATAAGCCAGGTAAGGCTCGTCCTGGCGGATGTCGTAGGTCACGCCGCTGGCCCGCGCGACCGGGCCGGTGCAAGAGAGTGCAATGGCGTCCTGTTTGCTCAACCGGCCTACGCCCCGCAGCCGGTCCAGAAAGATCCGGTTGCGGAAGAGCAGCTTTTCGAGATCGGCATAGACGCTCTGGAAACTCGCCTGAAACCTTGCAACCCGGTTGAGCACGCGGTCATTGAAGTCATGCAAGAGTCCGCCCACGCGGGTGTATCCTGGGTGGAACCGGTAACCCGACATTTCCTCGTAGATGTCATAAATCTGCTCGCGCAGATTAAAGGCGTAGAGGAAGGCCGTGAAGGCCCCCAGGTCAAGCGCCGCGGCGCCCGTGCAGAGCAGATGGTCGCTGATTCGCGCCAGCTCCGAGATGATCACTCGGATGTACTTGCACCGCGGGGTCAGATCGATATCCAGCAGCTTCTCCACGGCGCCATGCCAGGCGACCTCGTTCAGCGGCGGGCTGATATAATTCTTGCGGTCGACGACCGTCACGTACTGATTGAAGTTAAGATGCTCGCCTAGTTTCTCGAACCCCGAGTGCAGGTAGCCGATGTCGGGGGTCGCCCTGATGATTCGCTCGCCGTCAAGCTCGAGAATCAGGCGCAACGTCGTGTGCGTCGCGGGATGTTGGGGGCCAAAGTTAAGGGTCCAAGTGGCCTGCTTGGCCTCGGCTTCGATTGCCGGTTCGTCGAGCAAGTTGGCCGCCATCAGTTCAAACCCTCAAGACTCGCTTCGAGTCAGCCGGGGGAAATTGTGCCGCTCGCCGCGTCCCCGCAACGGGTAATCTTTACGCAGGGGATAGGCCGTGAATTCGTCGGGCATCAGGATTCGCCGCAGGTCCGGGTGGCCACGGAAGCGGATGCCGAACATATCGAAGACCTCGCGTTCCATCCAGTCTGCGCCGGCCCACAAGGGGACGGCGGAGGGTAGTGACGGATCGGGGTCGTCGACACCCGCCTTGACGACCAGCCGCTCGGCCGTCTCGAGATTGCGGAGCACGTAATGCACCTCGAAGCGCGAACGCGTGCGTCCTGGGTAACCCAAGTAGTCGGTCGCGCCCAGCTCGGCGAGCATTGCGAACCCGCATTGCTCCTTGAGGACCTTCAGCAGTTCGACCAATCGTGAGGCGGGCACGAAGAGGCGAAAGTCGCTGCGGAACCGCGAGGTCGTGAAGACCCCGTCGCCGAACACGCTCCAGAGTGTCGCCAGGGTCGAGGCATGCGGCTCCGTGGTCGCGCTCGATTAAGCCAGTTTCCCTCGATTGGGTCGGACGCTGACTCGGGCAGTATCTGGCGGGTGAGTCTATCGGGTCTCCTCGACGCCAAGCCGGGCCGGGCCGCCAGGCAGGCGATAGCCGAATCGGTCCTCGTCTCCCCGCTCCTGGGAAATCGCATAACCCGCGGGGGAGTGCCGCTTCTCCTCGAGGAGTTTCTGGCACTTGTCCATCTCCGGTAAACCGGTCCCGAACAAAGAGCCTCCCTTTTGGATTTTTGCCTGAAGATCCATGAGGGCCCGGAGGATTTGCTCGGGCCGCGGAGGGCACCCGGGGATGTAAACGTCCACAGGCATGAACCGGTCGATGCCCTGGACCACGGCGTAGGTGTCAAATATGCCGCCCGTCGAGGCGCACGCCCCCATGCTAATGCACCACTTAGGTTCGGGCATTTGCAGCCAGATCCGCTGTAGCACGGGCATCATCTTCATTGCCACCCGTCCAGCCACGATCATCAGGTCACATTGACGCGGGCTAAACCGCATCACCTCGGCTCCAAACCGGGCAATGTCAAATCGGCTGGCGCCAACGGCCATCAGTTCAATACCGCAGCAAGCCGTGGCGAAAGGCATCGGCCAAAGGCTGTACTTTCGACACCAGTTCACCACGGCGTCCGCCGTGGTCAAAATCGTGTTTTCGGGCACCTCGACCGCACCGGCTGGTTGCACAGTCAAGCTGGAGCTCGGGCCGAAATTTGTTGGCGCCGGGGCTCTTGATGGATCGCTTGAACCTATCGCCATTCAAAGACCCCTTTCTTCCACGCATACGCCAGCGCCGCCGCCAGGATCACGATGAAAAGCTGGATTTCCCAGAAAACCAGGGAACGGAACTCCGCGGGAACGCCCGCGCCGCCCACCGTGTTACCAGGCGGTCCGGTCATCGCGGCCGGCACGCCGCCCCACTGCGCCACGGCCCAGGGATAGAGAAAGAGCAACTCGACGTCGAACAGCAAGAAGACGATCGCGATCAGATAATAGCGGACATCAAATCGCTGCCTGGCATCGCCGATCGGATTCATGCCCGATTCATAGGGCATCTGCTTGACCTTGGTGAGCTTATGAGGGCCCAAGAGTGTGCTGGCGATCATCATCCCCAGCGCAATAGCCACGGCCACCAGCAGAAACAAGAAGATCGGCGTGAATTCCGTGTTCATCGCTCAGCAGCACTCCCACGGTGCTGGCAGGCGACCGTGATTGTGAAGGGTTTCACAAAGTCGATCCCAAAAAAACCCAGCGAATCGCCGGGTTCTGCAATCAGTGCGGTCTCACAACGGAGCCAGGGCTGGAAAGCTCAGTACTTCACAACCGAGCAGCTCGAGCAACCTGTGCTGTAGCCTTGATTTTGCGTTATGGTCCTCGAGCCACCTTATTGTAGAGACCAAATCGTGGCCGTCAACGAGCTAGCGGTCTGGGCCAGGTCGTTCGCAGCCTACGACCAAAGAGTATTGCCAGCGAATACGCCTAGTGCAAAGCTAGTGGCAGGATCAAAGTACCGTATATCTCTCGATCGTCAGGGAGGCGGCGGGATCGACAGATCTACTCCGGGAGCGCGTGGCCGAACTCCGGTCCGCAGCCGATCGGACCGCGAGGCACGATCCAGAACCTGGGATGGCGTGATGCCGAGATCAGAACCGGAGGAGGCGCGAACCACCCAGCGGCGGAGGCGGCCCGAGTAACGAACCTACACCGGCCTGGGCTGATCGCGTGCGCGGACGCGTTGTCCTCGAGGTCACCGACGGCGGTGCGCTGGGAAGGTCTCGGTTTCTCGCTCCGGTTGCGCCTTCGGTACGAGTTGACCGTCCCTCCAGCCGCGTCGCCTGCGTTCCAGGCTGTGCACCGGGAACGCCGCGGGGAGAAGCAAGGTCTCGATCGGCCCGCATTCGCGCCTTGGTGTAGTTCCGGAAGAGCTCGGCGCGCTTCTTGGGGTCTTTCTCTCGCAAGTACTCGAAGTACAACTGGTTGACATTGGCCTGGTTGGCGTCGAATCGCTGGTCTGCCGCCTTGTTGGGTTGATAGATCCGGCCGAAGTCACGGTCGTATGCCCGATTGGCCTCAAAATGAGGTACGCCAACGCCCGCACCGCCTGCTCGGGCGCCCGCCGCGCTGGTTTGCAGTGAATTCAAATAGGCCTCGAATTGATTGGCGCCGCGAATTCCTCTGCCCGGCCCGAAGCCGTAGTCCAAGGGTCCCGGTGCGACCGGAGTGACGAACGGAGCGTACTGCGAGTTGTAGGGTTGAAATGGATCAGGGCCAAATCCTTGCGCGTGGACAGGCGTCGTAAAGAGCACCCCGAGCAGAAGCGGCAGTGCTGTGTGAATCAGCAGGGTCGATTCATTTGACCCGGACGATGAGTTCCAGGACCGAATCATGTCTGAGCTCCCCGTCTCTCGAGTGGCTGTCCGCACTGGACGCTCCAATTTTCCGGGCCGACGATTCATTCCTTTTGTGGTATCGCCAATCAAGGCACCCGGCGCTACCAGGCGGCGCGCATTCGGCCAACGCGTACCTTCTTGGTTCGTACACTTATCCTATCAGCTTAATCGTCCGGCGTCACGCCAGAATATCATCTGTCAAGGGCAAATATTCGACTGATGGTCGTGGTCAGTGGGATTTTGACGCACACCCTGATCTCGGCGGGCGGAGCCGCGCCAGTCGGGCCTCGTGCGCTGGCCGGCAGTCACTTTCCGCAGCGGCTCGCCACGAATTGTGGCATCTCGCCCGCGATCGGCTATGATGAATTATCCGCGAGGCACGGGTCAATCGGCCAAAGTGCTCCAGGAGGAAACCCGGCAAGCAAGAAGAGGGTCGGCATGATGGGTGCGAGTTTTCTGCTGGCATTGCAATTCGTGGCTCAATCGTCGCCCGCGGCGAATCCGCATGACCTGCTCGAGCAGCTCGGTACGGCGCATTATGCCGATCGCGAGGCGGCGGCAAAGGCGCTGGACAGGCTCGGCCGCGAGGCGATTCCGGTTCTGCAAGACGCACGCGTGTCGCGCGACATGGAGATTCGAACCCGCGCCACCGCACTCTTGCAGCAGATCGAAAGATCGCTGCTGACCCGGCCGACCCTGGTGTGGCTAAGATTCAATGACCTTCCCTTGGCCGAGGTCGTCAGCGCCTTGAGCCAGCAAACGGGGATGAAGATCTCCCTGGTTCCAGAAAATTTACCCCGCTGGAAGCAGGAGCGCCTTAGCCTTCACGAGCCACTGCCGCTGCCGTTTTGGAAGGCTGTCGATCGATTCTGTGCCGCGGGCTTGCTGCAGCATGACCTCGAGTTGCGGGGCGTTCCTGCCGGCAACCAACTGTCGCTCGCTTCGATCGAGCGAAACACGCATCCTGTGCATCCGATCTCTGACCATGGTCCGTTCCGAGTCAGTTTGGTAAGGCTGGAATTCCATCGCCACGTGGAATTCGCCGCGGCACCCCCGCGGCAGCGTGGTATCGTCAGCCAGGCGGGTCTTCCCCTGGCCAAGCAAGAACTGACTCCGCCCAAGCCCAGACCTGTCGCCAGCGCCCAATGCTTGGTCCAGCTTCAGGTGATGGCAGAGCCCCGCCTGACCATCAGTCAATCAGGTGCTCTCCAGATCATCGAGGCGCGTGACGATCAGGGCAACTCGTTGCGAATCGATACCCCCGGGACCTCGATTATCAATCGCGGCGCGGATCATCTGGTGAGCTCCTGTAGCGCAGTGGTCCACATCGGGGCTCCGTTGAATCGGCCAGACAACCCGGGTCGGACAATCAGAATCCTGCGCGGCTCGGTACCTTTGCGAATCACGGCACGGCAGCCAGATCCGCTGGTTGTGCCCCTGGCCACCGCGGCTGGCAAGAGTTTCGAAAGCAGCGATGTGCACCTGCTGGTTCACGAGGTTCGCGACGACCCCAACAACCGTCAGAGTAAGATTGAGCTGACCGTTCGCACGAGCCGAGCCGGGGGCCCTGCCGCCACCGATGACGAGTCGGCTTTTGATCCCGGTTCACGGTTCGATCCGCTCGACCAAAATATCGAAATCATCGATGCCCGTGGTTGTGTTGTCCCCTGGTTCGAGACCAGCAGCGACATGGAATCTTCCCGCATCACCCTGACCATGGCCGGTTCGACGGGCGCGGAGCCCAAGGAACTGCGCTACTACCATCTGAGCGAAACCACGGTGAATGTGCCGTTTTCGTTCTCGGACGTGCCCATGCCGTGAGGCCCGGCCGCGGTCGCGGCACGAAGCTTCGCCTCCAGTGGTGTCCGGGCGTGAAGGAACCCGCGGGTCGAGAACTGTCCCGCAAACCGGGCCAGGCTCTTGGTCTGGGTCCGCGGGCCGCTCAGGCGGGGCCCTGCCCATAGAGGTGCTGGACAGGTGTCTTGTGGCCCCAGGCAATTTGGTCGCGTGAGAGCCCAAAGGCCGCGGCGATTACGTCGCGCTCCCGCGGGCTGGGTGTCCATCGACCCAGGACGATCGCGACGACCCTCTGCTCGTCCAAGCCCGAACGCTCGGCCAGTTGGCCAGCGTCGATTCCATGCTCAGCGCACAACTGCTCCACGGTCTTGACGACATCGGCCATCCTTATTCCCTCCCATCGCACTTCCCCTGAAACCGGTCTCGGCCGAACTAGCCACGTCTGTCGGTCACGAGCCTGTTGAGCGCAATTGCCATTTGATGCGCGTGTAGACGATGCGGAAACCCTCCCTCTCGGCGTTGCGTTGCGAGGTACTGCCGGGCTGGGCTCCCATCATGGCGAGATCGCAGCCTTGCTCTGCCGCGAACCGCAAGCGTTCCTGCAACAGCGCAAGCTGCGCACCGCGCTGCGTGCCGCCGGGATGGTGCTGGCTCCGGCAAGCACGGCCACTCCATCGGCCTTGCCGAGTGCCGCGGCCGCGATGGGCTGACCCTCGAGCTCGGCCAGAAAGCAGAACGAGCACTTGCTTCTGGCCATGACCATGCCGATCTCCCGGACAAACGCCGACAACTCCGCCGTCTCTCCCCAGCCCTCGGCGGCAATCCGTGCCCAGAGATTTTCCTCGCCGGGATCGATCCTGCGCGCGACGATCCGTTCGTCGCGTGGCCGGATCGAGTCGATTGCTGACGCACTGGGACGGATCAGCACGCTTGTGAGCTCGACCGGCTGGTATCCGCGCTCGTTGAGCAGCGTAAGGAGTGAGGGGTCAGCCATCGGGCTAACCTCATGGAACACATCGGCTCCGCGATCGCGAAAGAAGCCTTCAAGAGCCTGCATCTCCGCAGCGCCGATCGTCTGAAAGAGGCCCAGTCCGAAGCTTTGCGTGAGTGGTGAGCCAACCCCGTCGAACATGGCATAGGCCCCGGCCACCTCGGTCCAGTTGGCCCCGAGCTCCGGCTGGAGCTCTGCCCGTGCTTCCACGAATGCCGCATTCGCGCTCGCCTCCGCTCGTTCGAGACGGCGTGCCAGTGCCAGATCAGAGAAAGGATATGCTGCTTCGGCCGCGGAGCACTTATTGCCCTCAGGTAGCTTGGACAAGGCGCTGAGTGTTGATTGTACTCGATTCCATCGCCAGTCGTGTGATGCCCGGGACGGGCCGCGGTTCTCAGGCCCGAGCTTGAGTTCTGAGTTCCTTGCGTAATACGCACATGGTGCATCACAACTCAGGTTCCAGCATCCTGACTTTCCGGGTCAAGCCCGCGGCAGCGAGCATCAAGCAGCTCGTGCCTCGCTTCGTGCGGGGATCGTCAATTAGGCCACTCCAACAAAACCTAAGGGCCAGCATTGCAGGAGATTCGCCGTCCTCAGCTGTCGGATCCCGACCGATGACATCGAGCCCAGCGGGAGCTGGCGAGCCTCTCCGTTCCGAACGGGCCATATGGCGATGTCCCTCCGATGCGCATTCGATTGTGTGTTCCCTCTGATGACCCGGGGATGGCAATCCTCTCGGCTCGACGGCGCTCAGGCCCGCCCCTGGCCCTTTTCAGCAGGCCTTCGACTTCGGCCCAGAGCGATTGCCATGCGTTCCGCTCGGCCTCGGGGAGCTTCGTGAGGGCCTCCCGGTCGCGGATGCCAGTCAAGTCGGTGTCGGACTTCCAGTGCTGGAGCGTCCGGGCAACCTGGTCGCGCAACTTCGGGTCGCCGCCGTCGAGACACTTGGCCGAGGCGGCCAGCTCGGCCATGAGCCAGTCGAGGGCCTGGACGCGGAGCTTTCCTTTCCCCATTTCATCGGGCTGTGCTTCGTCCTTGCCCGCTCCGGCGGCAGCCAGCGCGGCGGCGCAGGCGGCGTTGTAGCGGTGCCCGGCCTGGCGGTCGTCGCCGAGCTTGGAGTCGGCCGCCAGGGCCTCGGCCCAGAGGCGGATGGCATTGGCAAACCGCTTCGTGTCGTAGCACATCTGGGCGAAGGTCAGGCGCTCGGCGTTGTCGCCGGGTTTGTCCTCACCCCGTAGCCAGGCCGGAAACCTATTCGAAAGGGCCAGCTTACGCTCTGCCTGGGCGACCCATTCGGCCGAAGGGTACCGCCAATCGGGCCTTCGGGAACCCAGCTCGTGGCCCTTACGGACCATCTCCAGGGCTCCAGCATAATCGCCCTTCTGTTGGAGGATTCCGCCAAGGTCGCAGTGGGCTTCGGCATAGTCGGGCCAGAGCCGGATCGCCGCGCGGTATTCGGCGATTGCCTCGTCGAGCTTCCCCTGGTATTTCAGGGCGTTACCGAGGCTATAGATGGCTCCAGCGAATTCGGGCTTGAGCCGGATCGCCGCGCGGAAGGCAGCCTCCGCTGCCGCGTAGTCGTGCTTGACGTCGCAAAGGAGGTGCCGAGGTTGTTGTGGGCCTCAGCGAGGTCGGGCTTGAGCCGGATCGCCGCGCGGTATTCGGCGATGGCCTCGTCCGTCTTCCCCTGGCATCCAGGACGTCGCCGAGGTTGGCGTGGGCCTCGGCGTAGTCGGGCTTGAGCCGGATCGCCGCGCGGTATTCGGCGATTGCCTCGTCGATCTTGCCCTGGTCCTCCAGGGCGAGGCCGAGGCTGACGTGGGCCCCGGCGTCGTCGGGCTTGAGCCGGATTGCCGCGCGGCCGGCGGCGATGGCTCGTTCGAGGACCGGCGCGGCGTCGGCGGCGCGGCCGCTTTCCCTCAAATGATTCCCCAGGCAGCCCAGGTGACGCGCGTTGTCGGGCCGTCGGTTCGTCAGATCGCGGAAGACCGCCTCAGCCTCGTCGCCACGGCCCATCCGCTCCAGCAGGTGGGCCAGCTCGTGGGCCGTTTCGGGGCGGAGGGCGCGGGCGGCCGTGTAGTACCGCGCCGCCTCTTCCCGGGCCGAGGGCGCAGGCTGTCCAGGGCCTGGGCCAGGAAGTAGTTGACCCAGACGTCGCCGGGGTGGCGGCCGACCGCGAGACGCAGCAAGGCCACCGCCGCCTCGGTCTGGCCGAGGTCCGCCACGGTCCGGCCGAGCAAGACGGCCGTGGGGGCGGGCAGGTCGGCCGCCTCGGGAGCGGCGGCCAGGGCCTTCAGCGCCTCCGCCTCGGGTTTGCGATCCTCAGACAGCAGGATCGTGCGGAGGCGATCGCGATAGGGGTCCGGATCGGCCAGGCGGGCCGCCTCGATCGGCTTGCGCCAGACCCCGACGGGTCGCTTCGCCTCGCGGCGCACGGTCGCCCAGTCATCCAGGAAGGCCGACAGCTCGATCACGACCGCCTCGGGCTGTCGCTTCAAACGGTGGGCGAACTCGGCCGGCCCCAGGGCGTCGAGGTCCAGTCCCGCGGCGCGGAAGGCGGCGGCGTAGGCGGCGTCGGTGCCGTCCAGACCGACATCTTCGTGATTAGCCCGGATCTCGACGAGGTCCTGGCGGAGCTTGGCGTCGCGCTCGGCCTCATTCAGGCCGGCTTCGATCTCGGCCCGCAAGGCGTCGACCCGGGCCTGCGGACCTTGACCCTCGACGCGCCTCAAGGCGGCCAGGGCATCGCGCCACAGCCCCGGATCGCCGGCTTCGCGGCGGGCCTTGTTGCGCAGCGCGGTGGTCTCGGCGAGCACCTGGGAAAGCCGCGAGGCGCGCTCCTGGCGCTGCTGGAGCAGGTAGGTGAAGCTCAGGCCGCCGACCGTCGTCAGGACCAGGAGCGATGCCGCCAGGCCGACCTGGAACCGCCGCGCGCGGCGCTCGGCCCTGGCGCGCTCGTTAGCCTCGGCGGCCGTGTGGGTGGCCTCTTCGGCACGGGCCGTCTCGGCCGCGCGGGCGACCTCCGCGGCGCGCAATCGCTCTTGCACGCCGGTGAGATGGGCCGTGATCCGTTCGGCGACGGCGTTGGCGTTGCGCGGGCGGTCCTCCGGCTCGCGCCGCCAGGCAATCCTTCGCCAGGGCGACCAGCTCGGCGTCGGCCCCGCAGGCGTCGAGCCGGGCCGATGCGTCGGCCAGGTCGCCCAGCGCCGCCTTGCGCTGGATCTCGCCGGCCGAGCGGCCCAGGAACGCCGGCTCGCCGGTGAGGATCTCGCAGAGGATCGAGCCCAGGGCGAAGACATCGGCCCGCTCGTCGATCCGGTCGATCTCGCCGCGAGCCTGCTCGGGAGCCATGTAGCTGGGCGTGCCCATCACCGAGCCGGCGTGCGACAGGTCGGAATCGTCGGAGCCGCTGCGGGCCGTGGCGATCACGGTCTCCTGACGCCCGGTCTTGCCGGCCTGGGCGTCGTCGACGACGCCGCCGCGGGGCAGGACCTTGGCCAGGCCCCAGTCCATCACCTGGACCTCGCCGAACGAGCCGACCATCACGTTCGACGGTTTCAGATCGCGGTGGATCACCCCCCGGGCGTGGGCGTAGGCGACGGTCTGGGCGACCGCCTCGAAGATGGAGAGAAAGCGGGGCAGATCGTCGGCCGGGATCCTTGCGGTCTTCCAGCAACTGCGCCAGCGTGTCGCCCCTTGACCAGCTTCATCGAGAAGAACGGCCGGCGGTCGCCGAAGGTGCCCAGCTCGTAGATCGGCACGATGCCCGGGGTGCTGGAGCTGGCCGCCGATCTGCGCCTCCTCGACGAAGCGGCGGACCATGTCGGCGTTGTCGCGGAAGATCCTCGCGGAGCACCTTGAGAGCCACGTCGCGGCCCAGGTCGGGGTCGCGGCCCTTGAGCACGGCGCCCATGCCGCCGCGGGCGATCTCGCCGTCGATGCGGTAGCGGAGCGTGGAATCGGCATCGTCCCCGCCCGCGGGCCGGATGATCGGCCCGGGCTCCTCGCCCGGCCCGGTGTCGCGGAGCAAGACGCGGGGGACGTGGCCGATCGTGGCGGCGATCGAGTCCAGGACGCTCGCACTTGCCGCCAGAAGCGGCGGTGCCACCGTTGCGGGCGAAACTCTGTGCGTCGCCGCCCAGCCCGGCACGCAAGAGGCAGCGAGGACAGAGGTTACGCGGGGCGCCGGGGGCAGCTCGGCACCGCAAATCGGGCAGGTCGGGCGTTCGGACATCGTCAGGACCTCCAGTCTCGAGGGTCGTTCCTCGTCGTCTCATTTCCCCTTGTAGGGAATTGGCCGCGAAAGCTGACACCCCCGGCGGATTCTTCTTCGGTCACCGCCCGAGGGCGTCGAACAGGTCGCGAATCTCGGACTCGACGGCGGCGTCGGAGGGGTCGTCGAGCGTGGCGGTGATCTCTTCGCGGAGGGCCTCGCGATAGCGCTTGCGGAGCCTGCTGGCGGCCTGCTGGACGGCAGACTCGGTCATGCCAAGCTCGCCAGCGATTTCGGCATGGGCCGCCGTTGGAGACCCGATGCAGCAGCAACCCCTGGAGTTTCTCGAAAAGCGGGCCGCGGCCGGTGGCAGCGTAATCAGTTGCTAGCCGGTCGAGGGCCCGGCCAAGCAAGGTCAGCGCCCAGGCTCGGTCGAAAAGATGGTCGGGGGTCAGGCCGTCGGCCGGCTCGACGACGTAGCGGCCCTCGGCGTCGCGGGCGTCGATCGACAGTGACCGATGGCCTCCTCCGCGCTTCTGAGCTTGGTCGCGATCGCGACAGCCGTTCAGGAAGAAACCGCAATCGGCGCGAAGGAAGGCGCGGAAACGGCCCCGGGTCGGGTCGGCGGCGGCGAGGACCGGTTTCTCCAGCAGCCGGGCGAAGTACTCCTGCGTCAGGTCGAGGGCGTCGGCCTCGCCGTGGCCCAGGCGCCGGACCAGCGCATAGATCGGGTACCAGTACGCCGCGCACAGCTCGGCGAGCGCATCGCGGGCTTCGCGCCGCGCCCAGGTCGCCGGCGCGGGCCACGCGGCTCCATCGGGTCGTCGGGAAGCCGGCCTGCGGGGTCGAAGGGTTCATGGGAGATCGAAATCGAACGAGGGGAGATGCGCAAGCCGGCCAGTTCATGACGCGCCCCACTTTACGGCACGTCGGTACGCCCTGCAAAGGCTTCGATCGCACGCAGGTCTGGTATGCTGCGTGAGGGGTCAACGGGTGCCCATCCGGGAGGGGTCCAGCGATACGGATTGTCCCGTCGGGCGTAATCGAGGATCGAGCAATGAAGCGGAGCAACCGGCTTCGAACTCTTTTCGCCGCAGCGCTGCTCGCCTGGCCGGCCTGGCTCCAGGGTGCCGCGGTTGTGAGCGTGACCGATCACGGGGCCAAGGGCGACGGCAAGACGCTGGACAGGTCCGCGCTGAATCGGGCCGTCGAGGCCTGTGCCGCGGCCGGCGGCGGCCAGGTGCGCGTGCCGCCCGGACGCTACCTGACCGGCACCGTACGGCTGCGCAGCGGGATCACGCTCGTGCTCGAGGCCGGGGCGGTGCTCGTGGGCACGCCCGACCTTGACCAGTACGAGAGCTATGCGCCTCCGGAGAGCCGGCCCGGCGATCGCAACCATTGGCACCGGGCCCTGGTCCTGGGAGTGGGCGTCGAGAACGTGACGATCACTGGACCCGGCGTGATCGATGGCAACAAGATCCCCGATCTAGAGGGCGAAGAGCACATGCGAGGCCCGCACGCCGTCCTCTTCGGGGACTCGAGAAACATCGTCCTCCGCGACCTACATGTCAACGACGCCGCCAACTACGCGGTCTTGCTGGAGCGGACCAGTCACGTTGAGGTGCGCGGGGTCCAGTGCACCGGCGGGTGGGATGGCGTGCACTTCCGGGGTCGCAAAGATCAACCTTGCCGGGACGTCCGTATCATGGATTGCCAGTTCTTTACTGGAGACGACAGCATTGCGGGCGGTTACTGGGAAGACACGCTGATCACCGGCTGCGTGATCAATTCCTCATGCAACGGCATCCGGCTGATCGGCCCGGCGCGGAACTTGATCGTCCACGACTGCCTGTTCTATGGGCCCGGCCGCTACGAGCACCGCACTTCGCGGCAGCGGCACCGCACCAATATGCTGGCCGGCCTCTGCCTTCAGCCCGGCGCGTGGATGGCGACGGAAGGGCTACTCGACGACGTGAAGATTTCCGATATCGTCATGCACGATGTGACCACGCCACTGCATCTCTCGATCAAGCAGGGCAACACGGCCGGCCGCGTCTCGGTCGACCACCTGACGGCGACGGGAGTGAACCTGGCCGCGGCCTCGGTTGAGAGCTGGGCCGAGGCACCGATCGGCCGCGTTTGCCTGCGTGACGTGAGCCTGGAGTTCACCGGTGGAGTCTTGCTTGACCCGGCACGAGACGAAGTCCGCGCCCCCGAGACCGAAGCGCGGCCACTTGCCGGCGTGGGGTCTCTACGCCCGCAATGTCAAAGTCTTGCAACTGGAGAACGTGCGGCTTGGAATCGTGAACGACGAGACCCGCCCGGCTCTGATGGCCGAGCACGTTGGCAGGATGGACCTCGACAGCCTCAGACTTCCGCCCGGTGCACCCGCGCCAGTCGATACTGAACGACGTGGGCGACGTGCGATCACCGGCCAAGCTCGTCACGCTCGTTCCAGCCAGGTTCCTTGACCTGAACGTGACCGCGACGCCGCTGGCGGCGGTCGTTACCGTTGCAGGGGGCGAACAAGAGGGGTTGGCCCGAGTTGAGCTCAGCGTCGATGGGCAGACAGTGGCAAAATGGGTATGGCTCAAGGCCCACGAGCTGAAGTCCGTTTCGTTCACCAAGCTGAATGTCTCCGCTACGGGACCGCATCGAGTCCGTTGCGGCGAGCTCGTCTACGATGTGCCGCCCGCGAAGCATTGATCGCAGGAGTCACCGAGCAACTCTTCTTCCTCGCCGCTTAAGACTTCGACATGGATTCTTCAAGCCTCGACAGGCAGAAAGTCGGCGGCTTGAGGATGAATTGAGCAGTTCTCTCGCCTATTCGGCAGTCGGAAAACATGCAGCAGTCAGGCCTGCCGTTTTGACATATCGCCGGACAGTTCGTCGCTGCCATTTCGGCAATCAAGCACGAACGCCCGTCTACTCCACTTGTTCCAAAGCCAATATTGACAAGCAATTAGATTCCGTCATCAGGAATCGGCATGCAGCTTGCTTCTCAGGTATTACGTAAGTGAGTTTAACGGTGGCGATATACGCCCGCTGACATCGAGTGCTCGTTTCGTGACGTTTTTCCTTTCAACAGTTGCACCTGAGCTTTTGAGAGGAGGAGACTTATGCTTCCCGTGCTACGCAGCAATCTGACGCCCACTTCCTTCTTCGCCAACCCGATTAACCGCGTGGAGACGCTTTTCGACCAGGTTTTTGGCAATGACGGTGGCTTTTTGAGCCAAGCCTGGCCCAACCTGCCGCTGGCTATCTGGGAGGATGACTCCCATCTTTACATCGAGGCCGATATGCCCGGTGTGTTGGAAAACGACGTCGAGGTGACCTGCAACAATGGTTCGCTCCTCATCCGGGGTGAACGAAGGCCGCAGGAGGGCCGCAGCTACCTTTACAACGGCCTGACTTTCGGCCGTTTCGAGCGGGTCGTCGCCTTGCCCGAGGCCGTCAACACCGACGAGGCGGAGGCCACGCTCACAAATGGTGTGCTCAGCATCACTCTGCCCAAGAGTCCCGAAGCCAGGACCAAGAAGATTGCCCTCAAGACAGGTGGAACGCAATGAAAACCAGGACCAAATCCCTGGTGGAGTCCATGCTCAGATCAAGAAGGAGATTTCCCATGTCGATCGATCGTTGGGACCCATTTCGCGAGGCGATCAGCCTTCGCGACGCGATGAATTCGCTCCTCCAGGACAGTTATGTGCGACCGGGTGGAGTGCCCGCGCAGGGTGGAGTTTCCGCTCTCGCGCTCGACGTCGGCGAAACGGAGAACGAATTTGTCATCAAGGCGGCACTGCCAGGCGTTAAGCCTGAGGACGTGCAGATCACGGTGCACGGAGACACCCTGACCATTCGCGGCGAATCCAAGATGGAGGAGGAAAAGAAGAACGAACACTGGCATCTTCGAGAGCGGCGCCACGGCGTATTTCAGAGGTCTCTGTCCCTGTCCGCACCCGTCGACTCAGACAAGGCTAAGGCCGAGTTCGAGCACGGCGTGCTCACGCTGACCTTACCCAAGTCGGAGGCCGCTAAGCCTCGGCAGATCAAGGTCGGCAATTCGACACAAGGGCAGGTCGCGCAGGACAAAGTTAAGAAATGAGGTTGGGATTTTCTAGCCACGTCTCAAGACATCACAAGGCCGAGAAGGCCAGCACCGCCCCGCGATCTGATTCATCGCGGGGCGGTTCGTTCCGCTTCTGTGAACCATTCGCGGATGGAAAGGCTGAAGCCAGGAAGGACGTCGCCGCCCTCAAGTTGCTCATTTTCCCCCAGCACGATCGAGTGATTTCGAGCGGAGAAGATGCGAACCTTCCGGCGTTTGGGATCGACGTACCAGACCTGAAGTACTCCGGCTCGAAAGTACTCATCGAGTTTGCGCCATCTCGCGCGGAGTATTCCCCTTGCTGAGAACTTCCACCACGAGGTCGGGTACTACCGTCGGGATCTCGCCGCGCTTCCGCTTTTTCTTGGGAAAACGCTTCCAGGAGATGAACGCGACGTCGGGAATTCGCACCAGGCCGGGGAACAGTCGCATCATGCCGTCGGCGCCGATGAGCTTGCCGAGATCATGACGCTTCAGATAGTTCAGTAAGAACCCGGCGAGCAGGAGCGAAACGATAGATTCATCAAACCCAATGACTTTCTCCACCAGAACGCCATCTACCAGCTCGCAGAGCCGATTCGTCCGGTCGTGGACGTCGATGACATCCTGCTCGGTGGCCGTGCCGGGGGTGGGGATCAGGCGCACGCGGAAGGGAGGGATCCCGCCCAGGCGGTTAAGCAGATCGGCGACGGTCTGGTCTTGAATGGCGATCGCAGTGGCCATGGCAGCCTCCAGGCACTCTAGGTGGCCCTGATTGTCCCACGACGTAAAAGACTGGACAAGACGAGCCACGGTGGCCGATGAGAACTGCTCGGCTCTCCCTTGGCTTTGCGGAGGCGGTTGTCAGAGTACGAGGACGAGGTTGTCGCGATGAATGACCTCGTCGTAGAGTGCCGAGCCCAGGGCGGCTCGAGCTTGATCGGTGCGCAGTCCGCGGATGGTACGGGCGTCGAGACTGGTGTAATTGCTCAGTCCGCGGGCGAATTCTTGGCTCGAGGCGTCGCGAACTCCGACGACGTCTCCCTTGTCGAATTCGCCGACGACATCGACGATGCCGATGGCCAGCAGGCTCTTGCTGCCCGACTCGATCGCGCGGCGGGCACCGGCGTCGACGACGTAATGGCCGCGCGGCCGGGCCGTCAGTCCAATCCAGCGCTTGCGGGCGCGGTGGGTCTGGCCGTGGGCCAGGAATAGCGTGCCCGCTGGCTCACAGGCGAGGATGCGGGTCAAGGGATTGGGCCGCATTCCCGAGGCGATGATGACCGATCCGCCGGCCTGGGTCACCAACCGGGCCGCGGCGAGCTTGCTTTGCATTCCGCCAGTACCTAGAGCGCTGCGGCTGGAGCCGGCCAGGTTGAGCACCGAATCGTTGATCTGAGGAACCAGGGCGACCGGGTCGGTCCGGCTCTGCGTCAGCGGATCTGCCTCATGGAGGCCGTCGACGACGCTGAGAATGACCAGCAGCGGGGCTTGGAGCAAGTTGGTGACCATCGCGGCCAGGCGGTCGTTGTCGCCGAACTTGATCTCATCCACGCTGATGGTGTCGTTCTCATTGATGATCGGCACGGCGTTGTATTCGAACAAGGCGTGCAGCGTGTTCCGCATGTTTAAATAGCGGGGGCGGCTGTCGAAATCTTCATGCGTGAGCAAGAGCTGGGCGGCGTGGCGGCCATGCTGGCGCAGACCCTCGTCGTAAGCGCGAATCAAGTACGACTGGCCGACCGCGGCAGCTGCCTGAAGCTGACGCAGGTTGTCAGGCCGGCGCTTCAGTCCAAGCTGCCCAATCCCGGCCCCCACGGCGCCCGAGCTGACCAGCGCGACCTTGCGGCCCGAGTCCATCACGGTGCAAACTTGCTCGGCAAGGCGGTGCACGCGGGCGGGATCGAGCGTTCCTTCGGGTCCCGTCAAGACACTGGTGCCCACCTTCACAATCCAGACCCCCGCGGAGAGCACTACCTCGTCGCGGACAAGGTCGCGCGGAGCGGGGGCGAGTGCCGCCGAAACGGCACCTGGAGCCGGAGTCTTGGGCTCGGGCTTGGTCATCGCTCGGTCATCCGAATCGTTGTTCAAGGGTCAAAGCGACGCACGGCGGCCGCTCGGCCGGAACGGGGCCGCCGCCCTAAAGCTACCTCAACGCACGCTTTAGTGATGTTGTGACGATACCCTTAACGAAAAAACACGCTGGTTGAAATCATGAAGGTTGTCGGTAGATTCCGACGGCATTATAATTCCAACTGCGGGGGGGCCTAGAGGAACTCGACTCTTGGCTTACCAGGGCGCTCCTCCTCACCACCTCCCCGGCATGTGCGGGGGCTCAACCTAGGAGAACCCCGGGACATGGGTGAACTTCACCACGAGTGCGGCGTCGCGGCCGTCTTTCATGCTCAGAGTCATTCCGTATCTAGGCTGGCGCCGATTGCCGGCGATGTCAACAGCGTGGCTCGGTTGGTTCCGCGGATGCTGCTGGACATGCAGAATCGCGGACAACTGGCGGCAGGAATGGCCAGCTATCGAGAGGATCGTAATGCGATCATCCGGGTCCACAAAGAGCTGGGGACCGTTGCCGAGTCATTTCGTCTGAACCATCGCGCCGATTTCGAGCGGATCATGCAGGACATGGACGGCCCCGCGGCCATTGGTCATGTCCGTTACGCCACGTGCGGCGGCGACGATCGCTACAACGCACAGCCCTTCGAGCGCGATCATGGACGCAAGACCAAGTGGTTTGCCTTCGCCTTCAACGGCCAGCTCGCCAACTATGCCGAGCTGAAGGAAGAGCTCTTGTCCAAGGGCGACTATCACCTGAAACGCGACACCGACACCGAGATCATCATGCACTCGCTGTCCTACGAGCTCCAGACCGAGGACCAGCAGCCCGACTGGGTGGGGATATTTCGACGGCTGGCGGAGAAGTTCGACGGCGCTTACAACATTGTCCTGATCACGGCCCACGGAGATCTGGTCGCCGCCCGCGACCCACTTGGCTTCCACCCGCTGTGCATCGCCGAGCATGGGCCGCTGTTTGGTGCCGCCAGCGAAAGCGTGCCGCTTGCCAATCTCGGCTTCCGCAACATTCGATCGCTTGAGCCGGGAACCCTGGCAATGGCCAGTGAGAAGGGCGTGCGAATCGAGCGCTACGCCCCATCGCCGCGGCAGGCGCACTGCTCTTTCGAATGGATTTACTTCGCGAACGTCGCCAGCACTCTGGACGATCGATCGGTCTACCTGAGCCGATCCGAGCTTGGCAAAGAACTTGCCCGGTTCGAGACGGTGCCGCTTGACACCGACACAATCGTCGTTCCGGTGCCCGATACCGCCAAGGCCGCGGCCGACGCGATGGCCTTCGCACTGAAGATTCCCTCCCTCGAGGGCCTGATGCGCAATCGCTATGTCGGCCGGACGTTCATCGAGGGAACGGCTGACCGTGCCGCCAAGGCGCGGCTGAAGTACACACCGTTACCCGAGGTTCTCAAAGGCAAGCGTGTGCTGCTCGTCGAGGACAGCATCGTCCGGTCAACGACCATGCGGGCCCTGGTTCATGAGATCCGCGACCGCGGCGGCGCTCGCGAGATTCACCTGCGCGTGGCCTGCCCACCCATCATCGCCCCGTGCTATTACGGTATCGACATGTCAACTAGCGACGAGCTATTTGCCACACGCTTCGTGGACCTCCCCGGCGGAGGCGTCTCTCAAGACGCCCAGCAGAAGATGGCCCGGGAACTCGGGGCCGATAGCCTGCGCTATCTTCCCGTCGACGCCATCGTGCGCTCGGTGACTTTATCTCCCGAGCGGCTTTGCCGGGCCTGCATCACGGGAAAGTATCCTACCGACACCGGGCAACAACTCTACGAAATTGCTGCCGGTTCTGCACTCGCCGCGGACAAACGAATGGCCGCCGACGAGAAGCGTGCTTATGAGCACATTTCTATGTCATGACCAATGCGAAACGACCATTTCTTAGTATGAGCAGAATCGTCCGGGCGACTTCACGACAGCCTGTACGAAGCGCGGTAGATTGTCCGGCCCTCGATCCGAAACTTGCGCTCGAAATTGGTCAAGTAGTCAAGATCGTGCTCGGGCTTCTTGAGCGGTGGCACGGTCAATGAAACGAGCCGAGACTCGGCCGCGACCAGCGTGCTGATCACATCGAAGTACTCTTCCACGTCGGTGGCGACGTGAAACTCGCCACCCGGTTCCAGTACGCGCACGACCGAGGCAAGCAGCGCTTCTGAGAACACCCTGCGCTTCATGTGTCGTTTCTTCCACCAGGGGTCGGGGAAGTAGATGTGAACGGCCCGCACGCTGGCATCCGGCACCAGGCGCGCAAGCACTGCCCGGGCGTCGCCGTGCCAGACCCGGACGTTGCCGATCCCGCGTCTTACAATTCGTTCGGCGGCCAGCCGCGCGTACTTTCGCGACAGCTCGATCCCCAGAAAGTTGTGCGCGGGATTCTGGCTGGCTGCACTGGCCAGAAATAATCCCTTTCCCGAGCCGACTTCAAGCTCAACGGGATGACCAGTACCGAAAACGGCCGCCCAGCAGAGAGGCTCCGGACCAGGATACTGCTCGGGATTCAGCAGGCAAGCCGAGACATCGGTGTTCGGTCGCGAACGGGTCATCTTGGGTACGTGGAATCTGTCTGGGTCAACCGGTTCCCCAAACTCACCGGGAAACGGGAAAGCGAAAAAAGACGTTAGCTCGCCTAACCCGGGCTCTCTGCTGGAGTAGTGATTGTCACGCCGATCACCTTGCCGTGGAAAACCATGTTCGATTCCACGAAACCTTGGACCTCGAAGATGGACTGGCGGCGGTGCAGCCTTAGGCCCTTGCCAACCAGCACCAGTCGGTCTCCAGGGCGGACCTGGCCGCGAAAGCGCACTTCCTCCATTCCCCCGAAGCCGACAAAGCCGACCTCTAACAGACCGGTGGCCTTGCAGTAATAGCTCGATAGCTGAGCTGCCGCCTCGCACATGAGGACGCCTGGCAAGAGCGGGTAATCGGGCATGTGGCCACGGACCCAGAATTCGTCGGCCGCGACGTCCTTGTAGCCGATGATCAGCTTGTGCTTCTGATCGATCAGCACGATCGCGGTCAACTGCTCCATCTCGAAGCGTTGCGGGTTGTGGCGATAGATTTCTTCCCGGTCGGCGAGGACACGCGAGGTGTCGATCATCGATAGGTCGACCAGGGCGACTGGCGGCATGCGCAAGCTGTCCTTTCTGATCATTAACGATACAGCGTACCGCCGCGAACCTGGCTCGGCCGGAGGCTCGTGAGTTCGTCGGTCGTTTTCCTGGGTTTTGCCGAGTGACTCCCTGGCCGGTGGTGTGCCCGTCACGGCGAGAAGCGGTCATCCGCCGACGATTTGCTGCTATCATGACTATCCTCCTCAAGTTCGACAAGAGGTTTCGGTTGTAGCGAATAAGCGGAGTCCGGGACAGATACGACGCGATCGCGCGGCTCGCACCGCCAATGCCGGTGGGTGGGGATGCCGATACGAGCCGAAGAGCGCGAGGTCCCTCCATCGCCGTGGTTGGGATCGTTGGCCGGCATGGGAACCTGCCGGCGTGCCACAGCCAGGAGGGTAGGGTTCATGACGCCAATGATCAACCGCCGCGAGGCGCTAGGGACTCTGGGGCTGGTCGGGCAGCGGCTGCGGCGACCGCCGCGGCGTTACCACCGCCAGCGCGGGCCGGCCATGTCGAGCTGGGTCGGTTCGCACGGCGGCAGGGAGTGCACGGCCGGATGACCGGAGCCCAGGCGGCCGCCGCGGCGCTGCGGTGCGAGCAGGTCCGCTGCGTCTTCGGCGTTCCCGGTGCTCAGAACAACGAGCTCTGGGACGCCTTCAAGGCCTATGGCCAGCCTTACTTCCTGGTTGCCCACGAGGCATCTTCCAGCGTCATGGCCGACGCTGTCGCGCGAGTGACCGGTGAAATCGGAGTCTTCTGCGTCGTGCCCGGCCCGGGTCTCACCAACGCCATGAGCGGCATCGGCGAGGCCCTTTTCGACAGCGTACCGATTGTGGGCGTCGTGACCGACGTGAACCGTGCCCCTGGCGCTCCGATCGGCCAGGTTCATGGCCTTGACAACGAAGCGCTCCTGCGCCTGTAACCAAGGCCGTCATCACCGTCCGCCACCAGGCGGAGATCCCTGGCTCGATCTTCGAGGCATTCCGGATCGCCGGCTCGGGAGAGCCCGGGCCGGCCGCCGTGCTGATCCCCTACCCCCTCTACATGGAAGCCTGGGACTACGATCAGCCGGCCCCGCCTTCATACCCCGTCCCCTTTGACGAAGCCGCCTATCGCCGGATCGTCTGCCACCTGCAAGACCGTCGGCGGCGGGTCGGCATCTACGCCGGGTTGGGATGCGCCGAGGCCAGCCCCTCGCTGACCGCCGTCGCCGACATGTTGCAAGCCCCGGTGGCCACCTCGGTCAGCGGCAAGGGTTGCCTTCCCGACAGTCATCCCCTGGCCGTGGGCTGGGGCTATGGCAAGCAGGGCACGCGGGCCGCCGAGGCCGCCTTCAAGGACGTTGACCTGGTTCTCGCCATCGGAGTTCGGTACGGCGAGGTCTCCACGGCGAACTATGCAATTCCCCGCCACAACACCCTTATTCATGTGGATATCAACCCGCAAAACCTGGGCAGGAACGTTCCGGCCCACGTCTGCCTGTGTTCCGACGCGAGGGTCTTCCTCGACCGCCTGCTGGCTGACGCCCCGACCATTCGCCGGGCTCCCTGTCCACCGCTCTGGCAGAAGATAGAGCGGCTCCGGCAGGTCGATCGCTGCGAGGCTCAGACGGTGCGAATTACCCAGTGCGTCGATCCCATGTACTTTCTCAGCCAGTTACGCAGGGCGCTGGGATCGTCAGAGCTGATCTTCGTCGACGTGACGGCATCGACGCACTGGGCCGCCGAGTCGATCGAGGTACAGGCACCGCGCCGTTTTTTCACCCCGGCCGACAACCAGAGCATGGGTTGGGCAATCCCGGCCTCCATCGGCGCACAGCTTGTCTGTCCCGATCGCCAGGTTGTCTGCGTTACCGGCGACGGCTGCTTTCTGATGGGCGCGATGGAACTCTCTTCGGCCGCGCGCGCCGGCCTGCCGGTGAAGGTCTTCGTATTCGACGATGGCGCGTATCATTACATGCAGATGCTTCAGGAACCGGTGTTCCGCCGCACCACCGCCACCGAGATCGCCCGCATCGACTACGCTGCCTTTGCCCGGGGCGTCGGCCTGGGCTACAACCAGATCGTCTGCAACGCCGACGTACTTCCCGGCATTCAGCGCAGCCTGTCTCTCGCCGGGCCGATTCTCACCCACGTCATCGTCAACTACGAGGGCCGTGAAATCCGCTGGCTGAGCGCACTGCGTTCCCATTACATTGATAACTTGAGCACCGGTCAGAAGGTCCGCCTGGCCGCCCGCATCGGCGTGCGCACCGTGACCCCTCGCCCGGATAGCGATTAGGCCAAGATCGCTGACCGAAATGCTAGAAAGTTGATAGGCCCGAGCGCTTGCTTCGATCCACTTCGACCTGCCGCCGAAGGGCCTCTGTCACGCGCTCGAAGACGCCGGTCCAGTCGCCCCAGGCAGTTTGGCGGAAGAGGCGCATGCTGGGATACCAGGGGCTATCTTGCCGATCCAGCAGCCAGCGCCAGTCGGGGTCCAGCGGCAGCACGACCCACACGGGAATGCCCAAGGCACCGGCCAGGTGTGCGACCGCCGTGTCTACCGTGATTACCAGATCCAGATTGCTCAAAAGCGCCGGCAGTGTCGGCAAAATCGCCCAACCGGTCGGCCACGTCCAGCACGCTCAGACGGTCTTCGATGTCCCGCAGTTGCTCGGAACCAGGACCCTTCTGCAAGCTCACCAGCCGGACACCCGGTACCCTGGCCAGCGGCTCGAAGGTGAGCAAGCCCACGGAACGTCGCCGGTCTCGTTGGTGCCCGGGGTTGCCCTGCCAGGCGATGCCGACCTTGAAGCCTTTTGGGCTGCTCAATTGACTCCGCCAGTGGACGCTCAAGTCGGGGTCGGCGCACAGATACGGGATGTTCGCGGGGATGGTCGCCAGAGTTGAACGGAAGATCCGCGGCAGGCTCAGGAGCGGAATCTGGACGTCAAAAGGCGGGAGCGAATCGCCCTCGCGCACCAGGCGATTAATGCCCCAGCATGTGGCTAGAAGTCGCAAGAGTGGCCCTTGACACTGGACGAGCACCCTGGCGCCAAGTCGCCGAACAAAGGGGACATAGCGGATAAACTGGAGCGTGTCGCCCAAACCTTGCTCGGCGAAGAGCAGGATGGTCTGGCCGTTCAGGTCCGAGCCGTCCCAGAGCGGTTGGCCGAAAGCAGGCCGCGAGAATCCCCGTCGCTTCCAGCGCCACTCGTACTCGGGCCATGCCGCTTGGAAGTCGCCCCGAAAGAACCAGGAATAGGCCAGGTTCAAATGGGCATCGGCGTCATCGGGTTTGAGGCGCAAGGCGCGCTGGTAGCAGGCCGCCGCCTCCGTAAGTCGTCCTTGCACCGCCAGCGCGACTCCCAGGTTGTTGTGGGCTTCGGCATAGTCCGGTCTGAGCGCAAGGCTTGCTCGTAGCAGTTCACCGCCTCTGTAAGCTTTCCCTGCTCGACGAAAGCCACACCAAGGTTGAGATGCGCTTCGGCAATTTGCGGATTGAGGCAAAGGGCGTGCTGTTGGCAAGCCTCGGCCTCCGTCAGTTTTCCCTGCTCAAGGAGCGCCAAGCCCAGGTTACAGTACGCTTCGGCATAGTCTGGTTTGAGACGCAAGGCTTGCCGGTAGCTGGCGACTGCCTCAGTGAGTTTTCCTTGCTGGCGCAAGAGATTTGCCAGGTTATTATGAGTTTCGGCAAGGACCGGCTTGAGGTGTAGTGCTCGTTGATAGCTGTCTTCTGCCGCCGCCAGTTTGTCCTGAACGGCAAGGGCCATTCCAAGGTTGCTATGCGCTTCCGCATAGTCCGGTTCCATGCGCAATGCCTGGCTGATGTACTCGATGGCCAGGTCGCTACGACCCACCTGGTGGGCGAGCAGGCCCAGGAAATGCAGCGCCCGGACATGCCGAGGATCCACCTGCAAGATCTGACGGTAGAACTGTTCGGCCTGCGGCAGGCGCCCACCCCGATGGTGCTGCACTGCCATGTCGAAGGCTTCGCTGATCGTGAGCATGAGTTTCTGCCTGGGACTGAAAATCCGGACCGCGAATCATTTCCTCCCAGCGAAAGGGCCGGATGATACTCACAAGGCCGATCAGCGTCCAGAGTTGGAACCGCGTCGACCGGAGTCCGCAATCAAGCTGACGGCGGCCCCGCTGAATCCGCGGGTTGACCTTTCGCGAACCGGGCAATCTCCGTAATATGCCGCCGCCTCAGGGCCCTGTTTGAGAACCGATCCGGCGGAGTGGACGGGAAGACTTGAGACATGGATGTTTGCACGGGGTCCTCGACACAGCAGACCGAGATTTTCCCTGCCGCGCCCGCACCTCGGCCACCGAGTGTCTGGAAGCAGCGGCTGCTCGAGGATCGCGTGCAGCTGCCCCGGTTTTGGCCGGTCATTCAGAACCTGGTGACCCAGGAACTTCGCGTTCGTTATCAACGATCGGTCCTTGGTTTCTTCTGGACCTTACTCAATCCGCTTGTTGATGATGGCGATTCTCTCTTGGGTTTTCTCGGTGCTCTTTCGCGGCATCGAGAACTACCCGGTGTACTTGTTCACGGGAATGGTTCCCTGGGGTTTCCTGAGTGGCAGCGTCAACGAGTGTGCGATGTGCATCATCGCGAACGAGGGGTTGATCCGGAAAATCTACGTTCCCAAGCTGGTTTTCCCGCTGGCTCGAGTCGTGATCAACCTGGTGACGATGCTCTTATCGATGGGCTCTCTGTTTCTGCTGCTGCGGCCGCTGGGGGCGCGGCTCTCGGTACCGATGATTCTCTTGCCCGCCGCGATTCTGTTATTACTTGCTTTTGCCCTGGGCCTGGGACTCATCGTCGCCACGGCGAACACGTTCTATCGCGACTGCGGACACCTGGTGGCGGTGGTTTTCCAGGCCTGGTACTTCGCCACGCCAATCCTCTATCGAGCGGGGGATTTTCCGGCCGACAACGCAATGGCGATTTCGACTCAACCCGGCTTACTACTTCATCGACCTGTTCCACGATCTGATTTACGTCGGCAGATGGCCGCAGCTTGAGCTCATGGCTGCTGGCCTTTGTGATCGCGTTTGCGAGCCTGGGAGTCGGATATGCCACATTCAAGTCGCAAGAAGACAAGATGGTATTCCGACTCTGAGTCACGCGGGCCGTCGTCCCGGAATCGCTCATCCTCGGCGCGTGCCGTTGATCGAATTGCGTGATGTCTCGTTGCGATTCATCAATTATTCCGACAAGCAATACTCGTTCAAGCGCGCGGTGCTTGACCTGGTGTTGCGGCGCGAATCACCAGTTCCCGCCTCGGAGTTCTGGGCGCTGCGGAACATCAACCTGCGGATCAACCACGGTGAGCGCGTCGGGATCCTGGGCGACAACGGAGCCGGCAAGAGCACGCTGCTGCGGCTCTTGGCGCGAATCTATCCGCCGAGCTCGGGGACGGTCGAGATCCGGGGCAACGTCGCGCCGCTGATCGAGATGGGAGCCGGGTTCAATCCCGAGTTGTCCGGTTTTGACAACATTCTTTATAACGGGGCCATGCTCGGTTTCAGTCGCCCCGCAGATGCTCTCCAAGGTCGAGGCGATTCATGAGTTCACCGGGCTGCGCGAATTCGCCGATCTGCCGCTGAAGTATTATTCGAGCGGCATGTACATGAGGCTCGCGTTCGCCGTCGCAACCGAGATCGATCCCGAGATCCTGATCATCGACGAGGCGCTGGGCGTGGGCGACGCCGCGTTCCAGGAACAAGGCCAAGCATCGCATGTTCAAGCTGCTTGGCCGCTCGCACGCCGTGATTCTGGTCTCCCACGACATGAAAACTTTGCGCGAGATGTGTACGCGGGGCTCTGGCTGAAGCAAGGGCGGATCCAGGCCGACGGCCCGATCGAGCCGATCGTCGACCAATACCTCGCAAAGACGGAGACGGCCGACGTTGGCTAGCAGACGAGTTGCTTCGAGCCGAAACCGAATACGACCGGGATTGACCAGACTTGCGTTCGACGTCATCATTCCCACGTTTGCAGACGCCATCTGGGCAGCAGCGGCGTGCGATGGGAAGCGAATCGCGAAAGATACTGGCTCTGGGGTCGAGGGAGTGACCCGACATGGCAACTGCTCACATGGCCGTACTGCTCTCTGCGACTATTGGGCTGGTCGGATATCACCATCCAGCCCAGCCGAGGTGATCACGGGTTCTCGTCGTTCCAGCACAGCGTTGCCGGGATCGATCGGCCCAGCGAGCGAACGCTCGAAACGCTCAAGCGTTACGACCTCGAGCGAGCGCTATCGCAAAGACGTGAACAATGCCCTGCTGAGCCTTGAGAAGGTCGCCGCGCACGGACCCGGACGCCGAGCTTGTGTATGCGCTTGCCGAGCTCTCTTGGGTCGACGGCCTGAAGCAGGATCGCTGGCGCAAAGCCCAGGCCATCGATCGGTTTCTGGATGCGGTCGCGTATGCACATGATTACCTATTTGACCCCGAGCTCGCCGACGGCCGTGGACCGTCCGACCCGCAGGTTTCGCCTGGCCTGCGAGATCTACAACGCGGGGCTCGAGCGGCTTATCCGGGCGGCTCAGTCGAAAGACCCGATCGATCCGCAGGGGGTGATCCGGCTGAAGGTTCACGGCCACGAGCAAGTGCTTCAGGTCGTGCTCCGGGACTCTCCCTGGACGCCGGCCGACGTTCACAAACTATCCTCGCATCGGACTTCGAAGTCTCCGGCTTGGCAACCAGCCACAACCAGTACGGCCTTGGGCGTGCCACTTGATCGGCGTTCGCGACACCGACCCGAAGAAAGAGGAGCGTTCCCCGCAGGAACGGTTCTTTCCGGCCGAGATGGCTTTCCCGCTCACGGCGTTTCTGGTTCCCAACTCTCGGCTGCGCGATCCCAGCGAGACCGTCGACGAGGCTCGCAAATGCACCCTGGAGCTGATCGACCCGGTGCAGCGAACGGGCAGTTGGCCAGCCTGCCCGACGCGATCGCCCTCGAGACCGACCTGACCACGCCGCTGGCCTATATGTGGTCGCGGACCGACCTGGATCGTTACCGCTGGTCCGGCCTGCTTCGCCCCGAGCAGGCTCTTGCAGCGAGCCAACCTGCTGATGATTAGGCCCTACGAGCCGGGCAAGATTCCCGTCGTGATGGTTCACGGTTTGATCTCCACCCCGCTGGCCTGGATTCCGATGCTCAACGAGCTGATGCGCGATCCGGCGATCCAAGAAAAATACCAGTTCATGCTCTACATGTATCCGACCGGCGTACCCATGCCGATCGCCTCCGGCCGAGCCTGCGCGACGCCTCGAGCCAGGCGAAGCTGGTGTTCAACCCCGACGGCCGCGACCCGGCCTTCGACCGCATGGTCCTGCTCGGACACAGCATGGGGGGCATTGCTCAGCCACTTCATGAGTCGTCTCCAGCGGCGACCAGCTCTGGCGGCTGAACTCCGACCGTTCGTTTGATGAGATCATCGGTCCCGAAGAACATACTCGGCAGAGCTCCGCAGGCTGCTCTTCTTCGAACCCTTGCCGTTCGTCAGCCGCGTCGTTTTCCTGGCCACGCCGCACCGCGGTTCCGACATGTCGCGAGGCAGTGGTCGGACGAGTGGCGCGGACCTGATCAACGATCCGGACTACATCGCACAAGTTGCTCTACCAGTTGTCAAGGACAACCCCGACGCGTTCGACCGCCGCCGTTTTCGCCGTTTCCCGACCAGCATCGAGACGCTCGAGCCCAACTCGCCGATTCTGATGGCATCTCGCCGATGAAGCCTGCGCCGGACATCGCGATGCCACTCGATCATCGGCTCGCTCACGGCCTGGTCCGACGCGACCAGACGACCGACGGCGTCGTTCCCTACCGCAGCGCCTCATCTCGAAGGAGTCGCGATCCGAGAAGGTCGTGCGCTCGGACCACGGCGTTCAGAAAGACGGCGAGGCGATCCAGGAAGTCCGCCGCATTCTCCGCGTACACATCGGCCTGGCGAGCGAGACCGTCCGGGCTGGACGCGAAGGCGGGGCTCGTCGCGCCGCGCGGCCCCAGCACCAGCCACCGCAACCGCCACCCGGCCCGAACTGCTGCCGGCATTGCCGCGCTGAGCAGGCCTGAAAGGTCATTGCCTGACGGCTCGAGGAAGCTGTTCCTTAGCCTTGACGGTGTTCCGGTTGAGATCCGTGGAGCACGTATCAAGGCATAGAGAGAGGGGACGACTCATCGCCGGCGGACGATGCTGGGGGCGTGGACGAAGTTGGGGACCTGGCCGTCCAGGTAGACGGTCAGCGGGTTGCGAGGCACGGCGCCGCCCAGATTTGTGTTGGGTGCAGGTCCCAGGTCCTGAAGAACGGCCTGTTCGTCGGCCACGATCTGGTCGTGTTCCGCCCGCGTCACATGAGCCTCGCGGGCGATGACTTTCATCTGGCTGAAGGTGTTTTGGACTAGCTGATTCGACACTACCCCATTGGGCATGGTGGCCTGAACCTCCCCTTCATTGAGGACGTCATTAACGACCACGCCGTTAAGGTCCGAGGCGACTTTCTGCTCGAGCTGATCCCAACCGTGTCCCGTGTTGCTGGCGGCCAAGAATGACTGGTCGAGCACGTTCTGCAAGGCGTCGAGCTGCAATGAGGAACTGCTTCGAAGCGAGTTCGGATGAAGTCTTGATCGCCAGGTCCAACGTGGTTGCGTCTTGCTCCAGAAGAGCGAACTGTCCCGGTCTGACGCCGGAGGCCTGCTCGACGCTCTGAATATCGGCGGACAGCTTCTGGAGATCCTGACCCGGAAGGGAGTCCAGAGCCGCCGTAGCGTTGCCTACCTCGGCGGCGGGCGGCGCGAGGAGATCGGCGTGGTTAATGCGCGCTGCCCTCGACAGCAGTAGGCGAAACTCGAGACACTCTGATCCGGGTAGAAACCTCCCCTGACCCGCCCATCGATCCCGACGGCCACGGCGTGCTATGGCCCCCCCGCCTTTCCTTCCTAGCCACGAGAACTCCATCGCGCCCTCCAAAGATTGGCAATGAAGATGCGGACGCAAGTCTTGCCGGTGTGTCCCGCGCCTGATCGCGCGGCCTGGTTTGTCGAGAGCCTCCCTCTATGCTTCGTCTTTTTTTCCCTGGCAATTGAGAGGATCCTGCAACTTTTGCCGATTAGGTCGACTTGGGGGGTGGACAGGGGACTTTATGGCTCATCCGCGAATAGACAGCGGAAACAAAAGCTAAGAAAGATGGCCGTCCGGGGGGTCGTGCGACACGATGAAGTGCCTTGAGTGCCGGAGACTCCCAGCGTAATCTGAAAACGCTGCGGAAAATGCTCGACGAGAAAAAGCTCAAGTCGCGGCCAGCAGCCATCGTCCGGTGAGGAGGAGATCCATGTCGCCGGGTTCGCTACAGCGTCGCCATGAGCCTGGACGGATACATTGCGGGGCCCAATGGCGAGTACGACTGGATCATCATGGATCCGGCGATCGACTTCCGCGCTCTCTTCGCCCAGTTCGACGTCTTGCTGATGGGTCTGCGCCGACCTTTGAGATCATGCCAGCCAGATGTCCGGCGGTGCCATGCTCGGAGTGCGTGCGATCGTCTGCTCACGAACTCTCAAGGCTGCCGATTATCCTGGCGTGACCATCGTCGCCGATGCCGCTGCGGCGGTTGCCCAGCTCAAGAACCAGGAAGGGAAAGACATCTGGTTATGGGGCGGCGGGCGCTGTTCCAGAGCCTGCTCGAGGCCCGGTTGGTCGACACCGTGGAGATCGGCCTGATCCCCGTGCTCCTGGGGGGCGGCGTGCCGATGCTTCCTCCGCCGTGCCGCAAGGTCAAGCTGGAGCTCACCTCGAGCAAGGCTCTCTCGACCGGCATCGTCATGCTCACGTACAACGTGGCCTTTTGATTACGGCGGCACGCCGTCGCCGCGTTTGGGCATGAGAAGGTTGGGAGATCGCGCCTCGATGAGCGGACGCACGCTGGTGCCTGCCCGCCGCTTCATCCCAGCGCTCAACATCACGATGGGGTCGACACCATGGAAATCCCCTGGAAACCGCTCTTGTTCTGGACACCGAGAGTCTTGTGTCTGCTCTTCGCCGTCTTCCTCGGTCTTTTCGCCCTGGACGTCTTCAATGAGGGCTACGGGTTCTGGAAGACGATCCTCGCGCTCTTCATTCACCTGATCCCGACGTGGATCGTCCTCGGGGTCCTGGCGATCTCCTGGCGCTGGGGGTGGGCGAGTGCACTGCTCTCCGTCTGCGTTGTCGCCTGGTATGTGATCAGCACCTGGGGACGGAATGCATTGGTCTGCGTATCTGTTCATCTCCGGTCCACTGTTCCTGGTCGGGGCCATGTTCCTCATCGACTGGATCTATCGGGCCAGACTGGCGACGAAATGAGTCCGGAGACGCAGATGGAATGAACGTATTCCGGCACAAGGTGAAGCCAATCAAGTCTAGAGAAGCAACGCATCTTTCCATTTTGCTGGAACGACCGCGTTCGAGCTTGCCGCCTAAAACGCACATTCTTATTTGGACACTCCTCACCGACCTCCACCGCCAGCTCCGGCATGCATCGACTGCTGGCTATTGCATTGGTTGCACCGAATACCAACCCGAAGCGTGAGCGAGGAACCCTGTTATGCACCGTATACCCACCCGAAGCGTAAGTTTTGATGTTGCGCTCTTTTGGACTGAGTAAGTCACGCGGCCCGGTACTCCTTTGGGAAACTGTTGCGGACGATGCGTTTTAATGCGCGTATCCCTCCAGTCGTTTCCAGACGATCGGCGATGAACTGTAATTCATTCTGCTCGCTGGCCAGTCGGACCGCTTGGCATAGGCCATAGGTTCGCTGATGCTGCCACCAGCGTTTCTCGTCGTCGCTCAGGTCGCGTCGGGACATCTGATGCACGCGGTACCATTCCAGGTAGATGAACGCCGTGAGCGCCAGCTCCGTCCAGCCTTCCACCGGTTCAAATGCCTGAAACTGATATTGGTGGAAGCCCAGCGTCGACTTGAGTTCCTTGAAAAACAACTCGATCTGCCAACGCAGCGAGTACAACTCGATCACGTCTCGCACGGAAAGCCGCAGGTCGTTCGTCATCAGGATTTTCACGTCGTCGGGAGTGGCAGCTTTGAGATCTTTCTTGGTTGTCGAAAAGACGAGACGGACCTCGCCGACCGAGTGCACCCGTTGTCTTTCCTGGTGGGCGTAGTACGCCCGAGGTTTCGCTTTCGGCCCGATCCGATGCGGCGACAGACGCCGATACACGGCGTATGAGCCTTGCCCCGGAGCAAGCCTGATGGTCTGCCGTGACCACGTCGACCAATCCTTCAGGAGCGAACGCACCTTGGGCCGCTTCCCTCTCGGGCCAGCCAAGACGCGCTCGGGGTTGCTCGGAAAAATCCATGAGTAGCCGCGGCTTCCGCAAGCATCGCGGACATCTTCGGAGTCATACGCGGTATCACCGAGCACGATCACGCGCGTCCCTTCCGGCAGCGGCAGTTCGCCAATGAGATCGGCTGCCGCCTCGGCTGTGGTGCGGTGTACCAGACCGTGTTTCTCGCAATACTCACGTGCATGATAGGGTTTACAGAACGGAATCCGCATGCCCGATGGGGTGACCAAGAGGCCCATCGTGAAGCTGTGGCAGTTCTTCTGAGCGTGCTTGTATTTGCCGTAGCGACGCCCTTTGCGCGGCCGTCGTTGACGATTGCCGGTGCTGTAGGTGTTTTCCGTTTTCTTTCCTGCCTGACTGACCAACGTGGCATCGATGATGAACACGAACAGGCCGTCGTAGGCCTCTCGCTCCAGCAGCGTCTGTCGCAAGATCGAGTTGATATCGAGTTTCCTCCAACGTGGCCTCGCCAGGAAGCGACTGATCTGAGCCCGGTGTCGAGTCTCGCTGCGCACAGTCCCAGCCGCCCGCAAACAGGACATTCTCCCAGCGTGGAGCAGGAACGTGACGACCATACGGATCACCAGGAGCTTGGCGCTATCCTTCAGTCCGAGGGTCGAGATCCACCTCTTGAGACTCGGGACCGATTCGGCGACCATGATCATGGCGAGGCTCCTTCCTCGGCTGGAGAGATTCCAATGATCTGGCCGTTGTGAAGAGTCTCGCCATTTTCGCCAATACCAATCCTGGGGAAACCTGGAAAAATAGCGCAACATCAAAACTAACGCTTCGGGTTGGTATGCACGAGCCCTTCACTCTGGTGGAGATCAGCGAGGTGTCTCCTTATTTGTCCTCGCAGTATAAGAGGCTGCGACCCTGTTGCGTTCCCCTCTGGCATGAAGGAAACGTGGCTGGCCGTTTCCGCCTCTACGGATCGGCATCGTCCCAAAGCTGCACCGCCGACCGATGTAGGGTGGGTGAAGCGAAGCGCAACCCACCAGATGCCATAGCCTTGCGTGCGGTGGGTTGCACCCACGCTACAACTACAACTGGCCGCTTCCGCCTCCTCGAAACTCACTCAGAGAACGGCTCGGACGGGAACGCCAGGTCCATCATCAACAGCCGGAAGTCGGGCCGGTTGCGGATCGGGTCCAATGCCGATTCGATCTGGATCGCGTTCGTATTCCGGTAGCCCATGGAACCGCCCGGCGCAGCCAAGCGATCGCCCTGGCGGCTTCAATTTTCCCTTCGTCCGCCGACACCTCCGATCCCGCCCGCCCGCCCAGGCCCGCAAGCGCAGCGTGACAGCAGGCCGTCTCGAAGATGTGCACACCCGACCGATGCGGCAACCCGTCGCACAACCCAAGCGCCCGCCTCGTGTCGGCTGCCGCGCCGGAAGGATCGCCGAGATCGCGGAGAGTTAGCCCGCGCCGCCGCATCGAGCAGACCAGGGTGTAGCTGTAATTTATGTTCGTCGGATCCTCCTGGACCAGCGGTTGCAACAGGGCGATCGATCGTTCGTAGTCTCCCTTGGCCTCGGCTGCTCGGCCGAGCGAGCGGACCGCGTCGCCGAGGCAGCAGAGGGCATTGGCGAGGCGGCCACGGAATATGAAGGCAGCGGGATTTTCGTCAACCAGCTTCTGCATGATCACCGACGCCGTGCGGCACTCGGCCTCCGCCTCCGCCGGCTTGCCCATCTGCAACAGCGGGATGCCAAGGTTGAAGTGGCCCATCGCCAGGCAGAAGCGGAAGTCGCGGACGGCGGGGTCGTCGTCCACCAGCTTCTGGAGGCTTGCCAGCGCTGTGCGGCACTCGGCCTCCGCCTCCGCCGGTTTGCCCGTCCACATCAGCAGGTTGCCGAGGAAGGTCCGGTGGACTGCCGCGTTTCTGCGGAATTGGGTGACGGCTGGGTTTTGTCCGCCAGCTTTTGTATGATCGCCAACGCCGTGCGGAGCTCGGCCTCCGCCTCCGGCGGCTTGCCTGTCAACCCCAGCACGTTGCTGAGGTAAAAGTGGTTGCTCGCCAGACCGCGGCGAAACTCGGTGACGTCCGGATTGCCGTCGGCCAGCTTCTGATAGATCGCCAGCGCCGTGCGTAACTCAGGCTCCGCCGCCGCCGGCTTGCCTGTCCGCCACAGCAGGAAGCCGATCCCGGTGACCGTTTCCGCCAGTTCGCGGCGGGCGTCATTCGAGGCCCCGGGGACCGCGGCTAGCGCCTCCTGGTCGGCCCGCGCCAACTTACAGGCCGCAAGCGCCTCGGCGTGCTTACCCGCGAACAACAGGATCCCGGACATCCCCGCGCGGCAGGCCGCCAGCGCGGCCCTCGCCGCCGGATCGGAACCTGCCTGGTCCGCCAGCAGCGACTCCGAACGGCGATAGGCCGCCCACGCCTCGTCGGCCTTTCCGGTCGAATTGAGCAAGGAGGCAACCTCGGTTAGGCTTCGGCCGACGTCGACCTTCGCCGCGGTGTCGGCCCCCGGCTCGGCCGCCAGCCCCTCCCGCGCCTCCAGCACCGCTCGGTGCTCCGCCAGAGCGTCCTCTGGACGGCCGACCTTGCCGGTCAGCCTGGCCAGCTCGAAGTTCGATTGCGCCAGCTCCAGTCGCGAGGCAACGTCCGTCTCCTTGCCCAAGAGGGCGCCGAGCTTGACGTAAAAGTCTGACGCCGATTTCAAGAACCGGTCGCGGACCTCCTTGAATCTCTCCTCCCTCAGCAGGAAGTCCTCGCTGACGCCGGTGTGGAGCGTCTTGATCGCCTCGACGGCCAGGTCGTAGCGGGCCTGAACGGCGGCCCGGGATCTGGTCAGGTCGGAATTGGCAGCGGCCATCGCGGTATTGGCCCGCGTCTCGCTGGCGAGCGAACGGGCGATGTCGGCCTTGGCCTGGGTCTGCACGGCCAGCACGGCCGAGAGCCCGACCACCCCGGCCACCAGGGCCACGGCCGCGGCCGTCACCGCGGTGCGGTTCCTCCTCTCCCACCGCCGCGCCCGGCGCGAGAATGGCTCGCGCCAGGCCGAGACCGGCTCGTCGGCCATCCAGCGTTCCAGGTCGTCGGCCAGGGCCCTTGGCGTGGGATAGCGGTCTTCGGGCTCTTTGGCCATGGCCGTCAGGCAGACGGCCTCCAGTGCCCTGTCGAGTTCGGGATCATGCTGGGAAGGCCGTCGGAATTGTCCCTCCTGCACGGCGTGCAAGACGGCCCCGATCTCGTCGCCCTCGACCGGCGGCTTGCCGGTCAGCAGGCAGTAAAGGGTGGCGCCCAGGCTGTAGACGTCGGACGGCGGGCCCAGCCGATTCAGCTCGCCCCGCGCCTGCTCCGGGCTCATGTACGCCGGCGTGCCCAGCGCGCTACCCGGCAAGGTCTCCGACGAACCGCCCGACGAGGGGGCAAGCGTCTGCTCTCCGGCCGAGGGATCGGCCCGGCCCACCGCCTTGGCCAAGCCCCAGTCCACCACCAGGGTCTCGCCGTATTTGCCCAGAACGATGTTAGCCGGTTTCAAGTCGCGATGAATCACCCCGCGGGAGTGCGCGTAGTCCACGGCGTTGCAGACATCGAGGAAGCGGCGCAGGAGCCGACGGAGTTCGAGCCCCGCAGGGTCCGCTGTGCGGACCGTCTTCTTGGCCGGAGTGGTCCGCACAGCGGACCCTACGAGATCCCCGCCGTGGAATCGCTCGATGGCCTCCTTGAGCGAATCACCCTTGATGAACCGCATGGCGTAGTAAGGACGCCCGTCGGCATCAGTGCCCAGTCCATACACGGGCACGACGCCCGGGTGCTCCAGGCCGCCGGTAATCTCGGCCTCGGCGATGAACCGATGCCGGCTGACGGGGTCGTCGGCGTGCTTCTCGAGGATCTGCTTCAATGCCACTTCGCGGTGCAACTCGCCATCGAGCGCCACGAAGACCGCCCCCAGACCGCCCCGCGCATGCGGCCGCAAGATTCGAAACCGTTGGCCATCGCTGGTGGCCGTGCCGACGGAGTAGCTGGCGGTGCCGTCGGGGTCATCGTCGTCGCGAGTCGAGCCTACGCGCTGAGCCGACGTGCCCGAGGGACGCCTCGAGGTCAGGGCCGACGCTGCGCCAGAGACTTTCGAGAGTCGCGCGACCGACGACCAGAACGCCCAGGCTCTTCTCAATGTTGTCTCCGAGGGCCTGAATATGCACACCGGCGATGGCCTCGACAGCGGCCCGCCGCGGGGCATCGAGGTGCCCGAGCTCGACGAGGTGGTCGGCCAGGCACCGGCCCTTGTCGCGCATCCAGGCGGCGAAGGCGGTGATTAGCGCCCCCTGGTCGATCAGGCCGTTCTGGAGGGCCAGCAGGCCGAAGAGCAGGTCGCGCGAGGGGTCTGTTGGTTTGGACATGTTGTCGCTCGCAGTCGATCCAGGGAAGCGCGGTGACACTGCGACGCAGTTTGGATAGGTCGCAATCATTCTAGGCACAAATCGGAATCCGACTCAACGGACCGGGTGGCTGGGGATCGATTGGGCGGGAGGCAAATCGCTCAACGGTCGCTTGGGGACATCCTGGGGCTGACACCCGCAGGCTATGAACTGCCGCCGCTTCGCGGCTGGGGAAATGGAAGATGACTGCCGATTTTCTTGCCAAGATTTTGCTGGACAAATGAGTAGCCGGCTCCCATACTACTCCGGGGATTGACTATCTCTTTGTCCACTGATGAGGTGAACCATGAACAAAGCAACCCGAGTATTGCTGGGAATCGTGGCTGGAATGGGGCTTGCGGGTGTTGCAACACTGGCCAATGCTCAGGACTCACCGGTGTTCAAGCAGACTCCCGAGCACGAGCGGTTGGCCAAGGGCGTTGGTACCTGGGATGCGACGATCAAGAGTTGGATGCAGGGTCCCCAGTCGGAACCGACCGTCTCGAAGGGGGTCGAAGTCGCCAAGCTGATGCCTGGCGGTCTCTGGATCTTGAGTGAGTTCGACGGCAAGTTCGGCGACATGGACTTTCACGGCCAAGGTCAGACGGGTTATGACCCAGGCAAGAAGAAATACATCGGCACCTGGGTCGATTCCATGTCGCCCACGATCATGATCATGGAGGGCGACTTCGACCCTACGACCCACACGATGACCATGAATTCCAAAGGCGTAGGCCCGAACGGCAAGCCGTATGATGCCAGGATGGTGGAGGTCCACAAGGACAGGGATACGCGCGTTTTCACGATGTCGATGAAGTCTGATGACACCGGGCCAGACTTCGTGAAAATGATGGAGATCACTTATACCAGACGGCCGTAGTAATAAAGCCCGAGATCACTCCTCAGTCCGGCCGCCCGGGAACCGTCGGGCGGCCGCAGGCAATCAACCAGTTGGTCACTGTCGACCCGACCCGGCGGATTGCCAGCGAGAGCTGCTTGCCGGCCGGGCCGCCGAAGTGGAAAGCAAGCCACTCGACAGCGCGTGTATTCAGCTCGGCCACGAGGCCGATCATTGGATGCGCTTGCACGGTTTCGACTCCGCTGGCGATCTGGGCGAATTTCGACGACCTTGTCGTTCCGCCTGACTTGCAAAAGATCGCGAAGTTCTCACAATTGAATCTGAGTAAACTGTACGGATACGTCTTGCCCACCTCGGAGATGGCCGTATCCACGACGGTTTGCACCGGCACGGGTGCCAGGTCCGGATAGGTCCAGTGCTGGGGAACTCGGTTTTCGAGAAACTGACTCCAGGTGACGCGATAGACGTGGTTGTCGTTGAGATAGTGCACGACCTCACCGTTGCCGAGGTAGACGCCGAGGTGAAACGCAGTGCCGAAATAGACCGCGTAGAGTTCGCCCGGTTCGGGCGTTGGCATGTCGGCCTCGTAAAGCAGTGACGAGTCGGCCCGCAGCGCCCGCAGAGCGATCCAGCTTAGCGTGGCGCCGAACATGAGCAGCTTCAAACCGACGAAAACCCCGGCCCAGCGCAGCGGGTCGGCCACCAGGTTGAGAAGGATGACCACGCCGATGCCCAAAGTGACCAGGCCGGATAGGAGTAACAGCCGCCGGCTCCTCGGCGTCGGCGAACGGAGCGCCATGTCCGCCAAGACAAGTCCTTCGAGCAGAAATAAGAGCCCGAAGGCAACTGTCACCACGTGGACCGAGGCCCGCCAGTGATTGAGCAGCAGCAGGCCCATCGCCACGTCAATTGCCACTTGCAGCACTATCGCCGGCCAACCGCGCTCGCGGGCAGTTTGCGATCTCAGGCCCAGCAGCAACTGAACCCCCTTGAAGCCGCCGGAGGCCAGGAGCAAAAGGCCAATCAGCCTCAAGAAGGAGCCGAACAGGGTCAGCGGCAGCGCCACGGAAATTGCGCCGAGCAACAGACAAGCAACCCCGACCGCCAGCAGGATTCCCCGGCTCAGGCCAAACTGTTGTTCGATCCGCTGCTCAAGTTCGGAAAGCTTGGTTTCCTGACCCATGCTCGTGCTCTCCTCCGATAGCCTCTCCGCCGTGCTCTTTCCGATCCGAAACTGCTTCGGTCGCTGCGCGAGGCTGGCCCGTTACGAACTTCGATTGCCTTTTGCTCGGTCATCGCCGCAGGTCGTGTCGCCGGCATGCTGTAAGAACTCGAGCACTGTCTGGATGACGCGATCGCGTTCGCGGTCGAGTGCGACCAGGTGATCTGAGTGATGCAGGCTGATCATCGTCTTTTCTTCAGCCCCAAGGTTCTGGCACAGCCAGGTTGCGTTCGCCGGTTCGACGACGGTATCGAGTCGGCCCTGAATGATGAGCGTGGGTGTGGTGATCGCCGGCACAAGCGGTTTGACCAGGTCGATCAACTCCAGAGCGCTGAGTGCCGCGTGCAGGTTGAAGGTGCGGTAGCGATCGGTCCCGGCCGCCCATCGTTTCATCTCCGGGTCACGGACGGCGGGGGGCCTGCGCGGCAAGTCGGGGATGAGCTGTGCCAGGTGGCGGAGGTATGAGGCTGGCCGCAAGGGGATCAGCCCGGTGTAGCGAATTGCCAGGAAAGGCGACATCAGCACCTGCCGCACCACGGCCTTGCGGCTGGCAAGGTAGAGGGCCAGGGTGGCTCCGGTCGAGAACCCGATCACCGCCACGCGTCCTCCCGCGGCTGCGAGCTCGTCGAATGCCGCCTCGGCCTTCGTTGCCCAGTCGGTCCACTTTGAGGACGGCATGGTGGGCCCCGGGCCGTCGTGGCCGGGCAGCACGGGCGCCGCGACGAGGAGACCCACATTCTCGATCGCCGCGATCAGCGGTGCGAGCTCGTAGGGGCCGCCTCCCAATCCGTGCAAGATCAGGCAAGAGATCGGTCGCGCCGCAGTGGTGAAGGCCTCTAGAGCGTCAGTCTCGGGTTGCTCGTCGGCCATGAAGCACCTCCGCTCCGTGAAGCTCGCCCGCAGTAGTTCGCCGTTGCCCTCTCCAAATAAGCGACTTGTGCTCGACGATGCAAATGTCTTGAACTTCCCGGCTGGCGGTCTCCATCAGGATTTCAGCGATCCGCCAGGCTTCGGATGCCTGTTCAGGTACGAGCATGGGCGCAACATGGGTCGCCTCCGTGAAGCAATGCTGGATGGGGAATCCGGCGAAGGCATTGGCGTCTGTTTTTTGTACGGGATTCTCCACCACCTTTCGAGACCCACCCTTCCTGATCAATGAAACAGTCTGCTGGTGATTGACCCCCGCTGCCCTTCTGATAAATTAGATGATCATTCTCATGCCCTGATCGGCATGGGGGATAATTCCTGAAAGGCAATGTTGTTCGGGATCGGATCGATCACCAGACAACCAGGCCGCTTGGGAACGAGAAACGACAATCCCTTGGCTTTCGACCGCCTGGCTCCTGGGGGGGTGTAATCGGTCTTGGAACTCCTGGCCGGCGCGGATGGCAAATGCCGACACAATGAACTGACAACCGCGATGTGCGCCAGACAGAGGTGACCCCGTGGCGAGTGGTTGGCTCTGGTTGAATCTTAATCTGGCTCTGGCACTGACTCTGATTCCGACGGCCTGGATCTGCCTGGCATTGCTGGCTTGCCAGCGAATCTCGTGTTCGTCAAGCACTGAAGTCTCTAGTCGAGGCGTGCCTCTTGGCGGCCGCGTCTTCAGAGGCGCTCAGAGGGTGCGGGACAGACAGCTTGAGCAAGTGGGCTGCCGGTTGGATTCCGCCATGTACCCGAGTGCACTGTTGGCGCGCATTTCCCGCGAGGTATCCCTTTCGCCCGTGATGGTCGGAGAGGTTTCCCGTGCGATGCCTTTCTGATCGCGAAGCGGTCCATCCTGCATGGTCCGCTCGGCAACGGGTTGGGCTTGTGAGTTGTTGCGCCGGCGTCCCTGTCGTTCCACGCCTGCACCCGTCGCGATTGCCGCGTGCGGGTCTTGCGGGTTGTTCTCGTGAATGAGCTCGATCGATTGTTCCTTTGCGATCGCCGTACTGGCCCCGGACTTGCACCCGGCCATTATGGCGAACACCCCGCCGGGCCGGACGAGTCGAATGCCTGATCTGGAAAGGCCGGGCGGCGCCGTGGACGGAGCGATGATCGGAGGGTTGATCGGGGTCCTCGTGGGGATGCTGGGAGGAATTGCCGGGGCTTACGTGATGGGCCGATTACGTGCCCAGACAGCCCGCGGGCTTGCCGACCAGATCCTCGCGAACGCCAACCGCGAAGCCGAGACGATTCGAATGCAAGCGGATCTCCAGGCCAAGCAAGAACTACTCAGACGCCGCGACGAGCTTGACCGCGAGGTCGAGCAAACTCGCAAAGATCTTCGCGAGCAGGAACGACGAATTGAAAAGCGTGGCGACTTGCTCGACCAGAAGCTCGAGTTGATCAACCGCAAGGATCGCGAGTTCGAGTCCATCCAGCATTACCTGGCTGAGCAACAAGAGGACTTGCAGAAGCGACTGCTTGAGCTCAAGCAAACTCACGCCGAACAGCGCGAACTGCTGTGCAAAATAGGCCGCCTGGCGCCGGAGGAAGCGCGCTCGATACTGCTCTCGCGGGTTCAAGAAGAGCTCCGGGGAGAGGTTGGTGTGCAGATCATGAAGCACGATGCGGCGGTTCGCGAGAGCTGCCAGCAACGGGCGCGGGAAATCCTGACCACGACTATCCAACGCTATGCTGCCTCACACACTGCGGAAGTCACTGTCAGCACAATTGATATTCCCAGTGACGAAATGAAAGGTCGGATCATTGGCCGCGAGGGGCGAAACATTCGGGCGTTCGAAAAGGCAACTGGGGTGGATGTGATCGTGGACGACACACCCGGGGTGGTCGTCGTTACCGGGTTCGATAGCATTCGCCGTGAGATCGCCAAGGTCGCGCTTGAGAAGCTGATCCAGGATGGGCGAATCCACCCGACGCGGATCGAGGAGATCGTCAAAGAGACGCAGGAAGAAATGGAACAGCATATCCGGCGGATCGGCCAGGAGGCCGCGCAGGAGGCGGAAGTGGTCAACTTGCATGAAAAGCTAATGGACTACCTGGGCCGACTCAAGTTTCGCACCAGCTACTCGCAAAACGTGCTCCGCCACTCGATCGAGGTCGCATTCCTCACCGGGATGATGGCTGAGGAGATTGGCCTCAGTGGTGCGCTGGGGCGGCGCTGCGGGCTCTTGCACGACATTGGCAAGGCGGCCGATCACGAGATGGAGGGCGGACACCCCGCTATAGGCGCCGAGCTGGCCAAACGGTATGGCGAAAGTGCGCAGGTGGTGCACGCCGCGCTGGGGCATCACGATGACCTCCGGGTTGATGCGCCATACACAGTCCTGGTGGCGGCGGCCGACGCCATCAGTGCCAGCCGGCCAGGAGCCAGACGCGAGACGCTCGAAAAATACGTCCGCCGGCTGGAAGAGCTCGAGGCACTTGCCTTGGGGTTCCCGGGGGTTGAGCACGCTTATGCCATCCAGGCAGGACGCGAGGTCCGTGTGTTAGTAGACAGCCAGTTACTGGATGATGCGGGCTCGGCGTCGCTGTGCCGCGACGTTGCCCGGGCAATCCAGAATCAGTTGAACTATCCCGGCGAAGTGAAGGTTACCGTCCTCAGGGAGACTCGCGTTGTCGAGTTTGCCCGCTGAGGTCCCCGGCCGCCCCGCCCCTGTGTTTCTCCGTCCAGAGGGTGCGCGCGGTCCGGCCCTTGATCCCGAGAGCGAGCCTTGAATGTCACTCAATATCTTGTTCATTGGCGATGTGGTTGGTTCGCCGGGCCGGAAAATCGTCTGCCAGACCTTGCCCAGATTGATACCCCGCTGGGAGATCGGCCTGGTTGTCTGCAACGCGGAGAATGCCGCTGGCGGTTCCGGATTGACCGTTCGTTGCTTTGAAGAGCTGGCCGATGCCGGCGTCGATGTAATGACGATGGGTGACCACGTCTACCGCAAGGACGAGATCTTCAAGATCTTCGAGCGCTCCGGGCGGGCTATTCGGCCGGCCAACTTTCCACCTGAGGCGCCTGGTCCCGAACTGGCCTTCGTTCAGGCCCGCGACAGTACTCCCGTCGCAGTCTTCACCGTGCTCGGCCGCACCTTCATGCGGCCGGTAGACTGCCCGTTCCTGCGCGGCCGATCGCCTGCTCGACCAGATCCGCGAGACTACTCGAGTCGTCATTGTGGATGTCCACGCCGAGGCGACCAGCGACAAGCAGCTCCTGGCACGTTATCTCGATGGCCGGGTCTCGGCCGTGCTTGGAACGCACACGCATGTCGCCACCGCCGACGAGCAAATACTCAAGCAGGGAACCGCCTACCAAACCGACGTCGGCATGACCGGCCCACATGACTCGATCATCGGCCGTCGCTACGATCGGGTGCTCAGTACGGCCCTGTCTTTCGTACCCGCCTATTTCGACGTTGCCACGGGGGATCCGCGGCTAAGCGCCACGCTGGTTTCCGTTGACCAGAATGCTGGTAAGGCGCTATCGGTTCAACGCGTGAGCATTAACCAGGAAGAAGCGCAGCGGCTGCTAACCGAATCCGCCGACGAGACTGGCCCGGCGCGGTCGGTTGCCCCGCTGCGCGGCTAGCTCCTGGAGTTCTCCAGCATCCTCTCAGACCACGAGCCCCCCCGGAGTGATCCGCTCCACCAACCGCTCCAGGCGGTCTAGCCCCCGGGCAACCCCCCGCGCGACTTCGCCCGCGTCGTCCAAGCGGTCAGGGCCCAGGAAATGCCAGCTCAGCCAGTGCCCCGCGATCAGCAAATCGCCGGTTGCCTCGAGCGCGGAGATCAGTGCCAGCTCGGATGCGTCGAGCAGACGCACATGCTGGTATGCCTCCAGGCCCAAGGCGCGCAAGGAATGGTCGTCGGCGAACCATTCACCGATCAGGCGTGCCAGGTCGGCGGCCACAGATTCGATTCCCATCGCCCCAAAATCGATCAGCCCGGAAAGCCTCTCGTGTTCAAAGAGGAAGTGCTCCGGTCGGGCATCACGCAGACACGGCTGGAGTACGACTTGCAGCCGGGCTGCGTCGTGGAGCGACGGTAAGAGTCTGGGAATTGTGGACCTGGCCAGAGAGACCCAGCGCTGGCCCGGTACAGAGAGCGGGTCTGCCTGCGAGCGCTCCATAGCGGCCGCCATGAATTCCAGACCCCCTGCGGCCAGTTTCTCGAGCTCGCCGATGCGGAGACGAAGCCCAGGACTGGCTCGGCGATGTGCATACCCGGAGAGGCGCCGATGAACGGCCGCCAGAGCGGCGAACGCGGTCTGGACGCGAGCCGCCGGCGGCGGGCGCCTCGACTCGGGCGCGCCGGCCAACCAGGGTGCAACTTCCCAGTAGAGAGCATCATGCTGTTGAACAGTCCGGCCGTCAATCGCCTGAACAGGGACAGGCACCGGAACATCGTCGAGCGCGGCCACCTCCCGGATCCAGCCATGGATCAGCTCCAGACGAGCCAGCGTCGGCCCGTGTCTGGGCCACGCCCGAAGCAACATCTCGCCGTCCTCGGCACGGTAACGCCAAAGTTTCGCACCGCTCGAGCCCCCCGCGTTTCCCAGCCGCCGGATCAGTGAAATCGGCTGGAGCCGAGACGGATAGCGCGACAACACGAGGCTAACAGAAAAGTCTTGAAGCATGTCCGGCAGAAAGGGCTCAGGCGGTACCTGCCAGATCCGCAGTGCTGGCGACCGGGTGTGTCGTCAGGCGCCAGGACCGAGCCTTAAGATCAAGAAAAGCCTCAAGGAAGCGTCGGGAGACCTCGGCCTGCACGGCCTTGTCGCCGGCCTGTTTGGGTTCAAAATCGGTAAAGCCGATGGGGTCTCCAAAGGTCACGACGGCCTGCGACGGAGTCATCAAGGATGCGCCGATCTGGTTCGTTTCCGGCGTGCCTCGAATATAGGCAGGGATCACGGGAACGCCAGCCCGAACTGCGAGGAAGGCCGCTCCGGGCAGCATCGGGCCGAGCTCGCGGCCCGAGCTCGGTGTGATCCGACCTTCGGGAAAGGTGGTCAGTACATGCCCATCCCCGAGTGCCCGGAGCGCGGCGCGGATCGCTTGCAGATCGCGGCCGTCTCGATTCACCGGGACGCAGCCGACCCGCTTGCAGAACCAGTGTATTAGGGACCAATCGTAATATTCCCTGGCGATGATGAAACCCAGTACACGGCGACAGCCCGCTTGGAGGACGAGGTGATCAATCCCGCAGGTATGGTTCGCAATCAGAATCGCCGGCCCCCTCTCGGGAAGAGGCGCCCAGCCGTTTGTCCTTAAGCGGTGCCAGAGCGCACAGTAGGCGATGACCATCCAGTGCATCGGTCGGAGAGTGCCATGAATTTCAGGCTTAGACTGGTGTTCTGCCAGACCTCTCCGCGCTCGCAAGACGATATGTGGCAGAATGAGGAGAGCGATCGTCAGTGAAAGTAAGAACCGGCAACTCATGAACGGCTCGGTGGCATGAACAGAAGACAACGACGTACTCAACCCGCTGCGCTGTCTCGTCCTATCCAATCACGTGCCCTCGCTCGCGGTCAAGACTGGCGGTCTCGGACTAAAAGGGCGCAAAAAGACGAGAAGCATTGGGAATCGTCGGGCCGCCGAATCAAGCGGCTGCCTTCAGTTCGCGGCCAAGAATCGCGGTCAGGTCGCTCACGCGCTTCATCTTCGGAATCTCGTCAAGGTCGATTGCGATGCGATAGCGATCTTCGATCAGCATGATAACACGCACCAGATCAAGGGAGTCGAGCGCGAGCTCCTCGAGCAGCAAACTTTGAGGAGTGATCTCCGATTGCTTCGACTTGGCGGAGACGGCGTGGATGAGACCGACGACAACCGGGAAGAGCTCGCTGGAAGATTCCACGGTTTGCAAGGAATTCGTCATGGACCGCCTCGATAGGGAACGGCAGCAGGCCTGGTTGTCAGGTCCTGAGTCGAAAGTCATTCGGCCGGCCGAGGACTTGGAACTGGCCGGGCGCACCCGCCAAGTGAAAGAGTCAAGATGGAAGGTGCCAGAAACGAAACGAACCGGCGATTCATTGGAATCTTCGGTCGATCGATGCGGAGAACTTGAGTTTTTTTCGACATTTTGTCAAGCACGATCATGAAGAGGGGTCCCTCGAGTTCGCCAGGCGGAATCCGCGGCGGTCCCGCGCTGAGGTTAGTCGCTGCCGAAAAGTAGGCTTCTCGTCTTTGCTTGGTGACGCTGGTAAGCGTGCTCTTGCGGGAGGTCACGAAGCAAATCTGTTTTTTGGTCGGAAAACGCACTGCTGCGTTGATGAGGTTGCGACGGACAACTACAATAGGCGGCCGTACAGGTGTGGCTGGTCGTCGCTCGCACGGTTGTTTTGGCGTGCGGACCGTGGGGCACGGGCCCTCGGTTTAAAATACTTCGGATGGCCTTGCCCGTCTGAGACCCCTCGAAGGAGCAACATCGTGACTAAGACGTTCAGATTCCAAGCGCTGTCGCTGGTTGCAAGCATGGGGCTTTGTGCGGCACTGATCAGCGGATGCAATCCTGAGGAGCCGGCCAAGCCGACCACTCCCGCCCCAGCACCTAGCGCCATCAAACCAGCACCGAAGACCGACACCAAGGCGCCTGCCCCCGTCACCCCACCCAAGGATGCCATGAAGTAAGCGATGGCAATATTCCGGGACAAGTTCGGCTTGCCTCGGTGAGCTTAATTCCTGGTACTTGCTATTCGCCCGACCAGGCCGCATTCCCCTGGGGACTGCGGCCTGTTTCGTCGCTCTAGAGAGTCTTGGCCGCAGGCGGCAACCTCAAGTGCGGTGATCATGGATCACTGGGTTCTCCAGGGTGCCTATGCCACTGATGGTGATCCGAACCAGGTCGCCCGCCTGGAGGCTGAAATCGTCAGGTGGGACGATGCCGGTGCCGGTCAGGAGGATCAGTCCGTCTGGGAAGTGATTGTCCCGCCCTAACCATTGGATTAATTCGCTGAAGGAGCGGACCATTCGGCTGGAAGATGTATCGCCTGCGTAGAGCAACTTTCCCCCGCGATCGATTTCCAGGCGGATCTGGATCTCTGTCGCCGCTGGGACGAACGAGGCCAGAGTAATAGCCGGGCCCAAGGCGCAGCAGCCGTCGAACACCTTCGCCTGGGGAAGGTACAAGGGGTTTTCGCCCTCGATGTCGCGAGCGCTCACGTCGTTTCCGATCGTGAAACCGACCAGCTTCAATTCGGGCGATATGACTAGGGCGAGCTCCGGCTCCGGAACGGACCATCGACTATCGCCGCGAACCCGGATCGGCTGGCTCGGCCCCACAACTCGACTGGGAGTGGCCTTGAAGAAGAGCTCGGGGCGGGCTGCACGATAGACCTGGTCGTAAAACGTCCCACCCTGCTCCGACTCTTCCTGGCGTGCCAGCTTGCTGCGCTCGTAGGTGACCCCTGCGCCCAAACTTCGTGGTTGTCAATGGGCGCTTGCACCCGAACTGACTTCAGATTGAACGTCTGTCGCGCCGCGTCCCGACCTGCCTGGATCTTGTGCAAAAGGTTCTCCGAGTGCAGAATCGCGGAGAGGGCCTGGGTTCCGGAGGCCAGCACAATGACCTGTTCTCCATCGATCAGGCCCACCTGTGGAGTCGCGTCGGAGTTAGTTGTGAACTTGATCAGGCGCATGCTCGGATCTTCCTGGTGAGTTGGAACCTGGCGAGCCCGCCTATAAATGCGGGCTCGGGGCTGAGATTGATGAGACGAACGGCTATTGTGGCAAGATAACGGGAGTGACCCAGTCCTGTCATCTCAGCTTTGCGTTGCGCAAAGCAAAGGGACTCGGCGACTCGGCCGGCAGTCGTGAGCTGTCCAGGAGACGGTCATGCCAGAGCGGATCTTCATCGTCGGCCACGGCGCGGTAACGTGTCTGGGTCCGGACATGGGGTCGACCTGGGAAGGATTGCTCTCTGGCCGCTCGGGGATTCGCCGCCACGCCGAGCTTGGGGTCGGGTCGTTTCTTCAGGACATCGCAGGCATCGTCGAGCATCTCGAGCCCGATGCAGGGACCGGCGATCGTACTCTGCACAAGCTTTCGGCCCGGTTTCTGCTCCTCGCCATGAAGGCGGCCCGCGAAGCGTGGGCTGATGCGGGGATCGAGCGTCGCGACGGCTCGTTCGACCCCAGTCGGGTCGCCGTTGTGATTGGGTCGGCATTCGGGGGAGTGGACTTCCTGGAAGCGCAGCAGGCGCGGATGAGAAAGCGCCAAGACCTTTCGGTCAGCCCGTTTCTCGTGCCGGGCCTGCTGATCAACCAGGCCGCCGCGCAGGTCTCGCAGCAACTGCGGCTTCTCGGGCCCAGCGTCGCGCCGACGAATGCGTGTGCGTCGGGTGGGCACTCCATCATCCTGGGCGCGATGTATCTGTTGTTGGGCGATGCCGATCTCGCGCTCTGTGGGGCCAGCGAGAGCGCGTTCATGCCGGCGATTGTCAACGGCTTTTCCAGCATGAAGGCCCTGCTGCAGAGCAAGCCCGGGGACCGTTGCCAGACCGATCCGGCGCAGGCGAGCCGGCCATTTAGCATCGACCGCGCCGGTTTTGTTATGGGTGAGGGCGCGGGGATGCTCGTGCTGGCCACCGAAGCGGCGGTTCACCGGCTTGGACTCGACCCACAGGCTGAACTGCTCGGCTATGCCATGAACTCCGACGGCTATCACATGGCCATGCCCAGCCAGGAGCGAATCACCGAGTGCGTGACCGCGGCCTTGGCCAGAGCACGGCTTGATCCGGCCGACATTGACTACTACAACGCTCACGGCACGAGCACGGCGCTGAACGACCAAGTCGAGACCCGCGTGATCAAAGCCGTTTTTTGCGATCATGCCCGCCGTCTACCCGTCAGTTCAATCAAGGGGGCCCTGGGACACGGCCTCGGTGCAGCCGCGGCGATCGAGGCGGCCGCCTGTGTGCGGGCGATCCGCGATCAGTCGGTCCCGCCGACCATCAACTACCGGGCGGACCCTGAGCTCGACCTTGATTACGTGCCCGATCATGCCAGGTCGATCCGCCTTGCGCGGGTGATGAGCGCATCGTTCGGTTTTGGTGGAACCAACAATGTTTTGGTTCTCGGTGAGCCGCGACTTTGATTTCTTGGCCTATACGGCGGCCCCCAATTACCTGACCCTCGAAGAAGCCGGGGTTACTCGTCGCTGAAGGGATTTTTATAATAGATATGTGCCGCTTCACGAGCTGCGGGTTCTCGATCGTTTGTCAACTGCGACTGGGCATCAGCACACGAAGAGGTTCTGCTCATGGGAGTGAGTTCCGGTCGAGCACGGGTTGCCGACCTTGCATTTCAGGTTTTCAACCGTGCAGTCCATCCCGACTGGTTCACGACCCGAGTTTACCGCCGGATTCCCCAGGAACGATGGGAGGCCGACGTCAGGATCATCGAGGGCGGCCACGCAATCATCTTCGGGACCGGGCCAATCCGCCTCACCGAGGTGCTTTCCGGCCCCGAGACTACTTTACCGGAGCCGGGGCTACTGTTTCACTCGGCGATCAGGACGGAAAAAACGGCCAGCCTGCAACCTGGTGGAATCGTCGAATATCAGGCATGTTTCGAAGTCGAGCGGGTCGATCGCGAAGTATTCCGCCACCTCTGCGACGAAATGATCGCCGATGTTTCGCGCCATGCTTTGCTGCACCGCTTCGGCTCGTCCAACCGGTTGGCACCTGCCCCGCTAACGCATGTTCATGTCGAGGCTCGCTTCCGCGGCTTGTCGGTGCAGTCTTTTCATACTTTCCCCGACGAGTGCGCAGATCGTTCGTTCGCAATCGCTCTACGAGTTGATCCGCCACCTCCCAGAAGCGTTGAATTCTAACCGAAATCAAGTCTAGCCTGGCGGTAAACAACCAGCCTGATCGCGCCGGCGTTGACATTCGGCAACGCGAAGTCGACGGCCTCGAGAATCGCTCATGGGCGGCCCACATCAAATTTCAAAGCCTCGGCGCGGTCGATGTTGCGTCATTAATGAAAGGAAGTTAAGATTCACTGGGCGACATCAGACGGGCGAATCATTGTCAACAGTCTCGACGGGTGCGGCTCTTCCTCTTGTCGGTTAATGACATCGGAATGAACCGGCGCGGCAGCGTTCGAGCCGTGTGTGGTGCATCGTGCTAGCGCGGCCGCTCCCCGCCACAGGCCAGAGCGGGATGACTTCGATTCATCTCCGGAGGCTACCGATGGAACGAATGGAACACGTCCGCGGCAAAATTCTCGAAGGCGAGCAAACGGTCCTGGAACCGGTGGATGGCTATCTTGCCTGCCACGACCACAAGGGACGTAAGACGTTTTATGGCTACTTCGAGATGTCAACCGAGGTACTCAAGATCCTCAAGAAAGAAACGTGCTACCGGCTCGTCCTTAGCGATGGCCGCAAGGCGAACATCTACACGGAAATCGTTCCCAGCAATATTCAGGGGAAGTCGCTTGCCGAATTCCACATCAGCGGTGCTCTGAAGAAGTAAGCCGTGGGGCCAGAGTTCTGACTCTGGCGCCGGTTAGACCGTAGAAGTTATGCCACGAGATTGCCCTCAATGCTCGAACCCGTCCTTCGAGCTCGAAGATGGTGCGCCCTAAGCTGGCGGCCGGTTGCTTCTGCGCGAGAGGCCTGTGTCACTCGATGAGTCTATTTGCGCGGATTCGAATACTTTAAGAAGGCATCATCTTGCAGGTGGCGGGGCGAACTCGAGACAATGCGATTTCGCGAATCGCGCAGATTGATTCGATTGGGCGTGGCCGATGAGGATGGCCGTCGATTTCCGCAGCCTGTGACTGTGTAGCTCCGTCCCGACAGCCGATATCTTGTCTATGAAGCCTCCAGTCGAGCGGCAACGACGGCTCCGGTTTGTAACCGCCGTTGGAGAAGAGTTCCCGGGAACCGCTGCCGGGTCCTCGTTGGGCCAACGATCGCTCGCTCCGCGCACTATACTGTTACTGTTCACATGGAAGTCAAAGTGCTCTCTCTGATTCCTCATAGGCCACCTGACGGGTCAAGTTTCAAGAAAAAAGCGGCCGGCGGGGAAAAAAATTTATCAGTGCTCCCGAGCGACCCTAAGTAATGTGGATACCACGCTCCGGTGATGCCATAGCGACGTCGCAATTGGCGCACTTTGGGGCAATGTCGACGAGAATTCGGTTGGCTAGGTTCGTCCAGGCGTGTATCCTGCGCTCGTCCGGACGAGGGGTGCTGCCGGAGTTACCGGTCAGCGATTCGGCATCCGAGGAGCATTGCCACGATGCCTCATCTCTCCCGAATCGACCGTGTCCGAGGTTGTCTGCTGGGCTTGGCGATCGGCGATGCGTTGGGCGCTCCGCTGGAAGGGTTGACGACTCAGCAGATCAAGACACACTACGGTCGGGTGAAGAATTACGTCGACGGAGTTCAGGCCTGGAAACGGAAGCCCTATCGATGGCGATTGAGGGGACTTTATTCCGACGACACGCAGCAGGCGCTGGCGTTGTGCGATGTCCTCATCGATCATCGTCGAATCGAGCAGCAACGGCTGGCTGAACTTTACCTGGCGCTGGCGACGCCCAAAGGGTCGTTCCTGGGTGCCCACCGAGGAGTCGGTCGGAGTTTCCGGCAGGTCCTGATCGACCTGGAGCGTGGTGTACCCCCCCGCCGCAGCGGTCAGTCGACAGCCGGAATCGGCGCGGCAATGAGGATTGCCCCCATTCCGCTTTACTTTGGCGACGATCACGACGCGATGTTCGAGTCGGTAATGGCTGCCAGTATCATGACGCATCGCGACGTGCGCAGCTTAAGCGGCGCGCTTCTTGTGGCACAGGCCGTCCGCCGATTGGCGGCCGGCGAACCCCGCGATCCCAGCTTGCTGTTTAGGATTGCCGCCGATGTTGCCCGCGACGAGGAACGCATCGCTGAAGAATACAGTGATGTCATGATCTCCTATGAGCGGCATGCGAGAGCCCTCTCCCGGGCGATTGCACATGTCGAGTCCGTACTCGATGTGTCACGCGAACGCGCATTCTCGGCCCTGGTGGATGAAGCCAACCGGCACGGTGCCGAGCCCGAGTGCAAGCGCCCGACCATGGGCTTCCCGCCGGCTTGTATCCCCTCCTGCCTTTACCTTCTCTTCACCACGGAAAGTTTCGAGGAAGCGCTCACCGAGGTCATCAATCTGGGCGGCGACACGGACACGGCGGGAGCCATCCTCGGTGCCCTCGCGGGCGCTTTCTACGGGATCGGCCAGATTCCCCGACGCTGGCTCGACGGCCTCCAGAATCGCGCCGGCATCGAGGCAAGGGCCAGCGCATTGGCCCAGCGGTCGGCCCACGCCCTGGACATTCCCGACCTGGTCGCCACCGAACAGGAGCTCAACCGCAAGGAAGAGGTTTACCTGGAGCAGCACGCATCGTTCTCCCGCAACGGCGGCGACCGGGGTGCCAACCAGGTCATCTGAACCGAATTAGCCTGCCTTGTCTCGTGGCTTCCCATTGTCAGAGGGCCTCGCCATGGTCGAGGAGACCCTTGTCGCCCACGCGGTGCTCTTTCCGCAAGGTGCGTTTTCAGGTAGGCTCTTCGTGGAGTTTTCTATCTGGTGAACTTGGATGGGCCCGCGCTCAAGCGGATCCGAGTGCCGACTGGTGCTCTGGGCTTCATGCACCCAGCCGGTCGCCTGACGGCACCTCCGCGACCTCGGCCATTGGGGAGGCCGTCCAGCGATGAGTGGGAGCATCGACGATCGGGTCCGCAAGCAACTGCACGAGGCCGAAGGCTACCTGGAACTCGACCTGCCGCGGCATTCATTGCATATTCTTGAAAGCAGGACCGAGTGGCCGGGGTTGCAATTCGAGGCGTGCCTGATCGAGGGTGAGGCATTACGCCGGTTGAATCGCTTCCGCGAAGCAATTGGGCCGCTTGAAACCGCTGCCAGCCTGCGCCCAGCGACAGCGGCGTCGCACTCGCCCTGGGGTGGTGTTACAAGCGCACCAATCGGCTTGCACAGGCCATCGACTCGCTCGAGGCGGCGCACGGAATCATCCCGACAATCCCCTGCTGCACTATAACCTGGCCTGCTACTGGAGCTTGGCCGCCAACCCACGGCGCGCCATGGAGGAGTTGCGCATGGCGCTGGAGCTGGAACCCGATCTCCGCAATCGCCTGGCGGATGAGCCAGACTTCCTCATGCTTCGCGGCAACCCGGAGTTCGATCAACTGTTGATTGGCTCAGCGCCTCGGAAGTGACAACGTGTATCAGTTCGCTGCGTGACACAAGCTCAGCACTCGTCGAGAACGCGCTGGGTGATGCCACGTTCACAGATCTTGCACCACTTCCACCGTTTGGAGCCAAGAAGTTCGTCAAGATGCTTGTGAGCGATTCGGACGCTGCGAAACCAGATCTTGGTCTCGCTTTCGCCGATCCTCTCGAGCTTCGGGCAACGAGCGAAATGGAGCAGATTGGATGCCCCAGAAGCTTGTCCCTTGCTCTTGGCGACGTTCAGGTTACCGTGAAAGATGAATCCGATGGCCTCCAGACGCGTTTCCCAGAAGTCCTCGGCTGACTCGAGGGGACGAATCGCAGTCTGTTCCTGAATCGGCATTAAACTGTTCCCATCTGACAGGATAGCGACGTCTTCGATAAAAGAAGCCTAACCGAATTGCCGGGGAAACGCAAGACAGGGCGAAGACAGCGCCCCGTCAACCCGCATCATCAAGCGCGAAGGTCCTGACGCCTTGCTTCGAGAAACAGTCGGCCATCTCCGAGACCTTCCCCGTTACCGACAGATTCTCACGACCCTGGTCCGGTACGGATACCATGACGTGGTTGCCGCGCTTCACCTTGAAGGGATCGTCCGGCCAATCGAGCGGGTGACAATGGGTGCCGACGTGGCACACCAGGATCGGCCGCGCAGGCTGAGGCTGGTCTGCGAAGAACTCGGGCCCACGTTCGTCAAGCTCGGACAGGTGCTCAGCACCCGTCCCGACATCATTCCCGAAGCCTACACAATAGAACTTGCCGCGCTCCGCGATGACGTGCGGCCATTTTCGTTCACCCAGGTCGAAAAGATCTTGACGGAAGATTACCGCGCGCCGTTGGTTGAGGTTTTCCTTTCGTGCGATCCCCAGCCGGTCGCTTCGGCCTCGATCTCCCAGGTCCATCGGGCTGTTCTGCTCGACGGCCGTACCGTCGCTTTGAAGATCCGCCGCCCGGGCATCACCAAGCTGGTACAGGCTGATCTCGACATCCTCAAGAACCTGGCCCAGCTCGCGGAGCGGCGGCTGCCGTTCCTGGCCACGTTCAAACCCCTGGCACTGGCCCGGGAGTTCGAGCGCAGCCTCAAGCGCGAGCTCGACTTCACGATCGAGCGCCGCACAATGCAGCGGTGCCAGAGCCAGTTTGCCAACGACCCCACGGCGCACATACCCTTCACGATCGAGGCCTTTTCAACGCCCCGGGTGATCGCGATGGAATTTATCGAGGGAGTTGGCGTGGATGACCATGAGGGCATCCGAGCGCTGGGCGCCGACCCCGCAGAAGTGGCCGTGAACGGAGCCCGGATCTTGCTCCGCCAGATCTTCGAGTTCGGCTTCTTCCACGCCGATCCCCACCCGGGGAATCTCCGTGTGCTTGCGGGCGGGGTCGTCGCTCCGCTTGATTACGGCATGTTCGGTCAGCTCGACAGCAGAACGCGGCGAACGCATCGCCGACCTTCTAGCCGGGCTGATCGCGCAAGACCCCGACCGCGTTCTCGGTGCTCTCGACGCGCTCGATGTGCCGCGGCGATCAGGTCGATCCCCGGGCCCTCCGCCGTGACGTCAGCGAGCTGGTGAATACCTATTCCGAGCTGACGCTCGACCGGATCAACCTGGGTCTCCTGCTGCGCGAGCTGATCGCGTTTATCCGGACCCACCAGCTTCATATCCCTGCGGACCTTGTGCTCCTCATTCGTTCCCTGGTGACCATCGAGAGCGTGGGCCGAAATCTGGACCCCCACTTCGACATCGCGCGCGAGCTCGAGCCGTTTCTCCGCGACCTCGCGCTGCGCCGGTTCCACCCTTACCGTCTGCTCCACCAGTCCACGCAGACCGTGGAGAACTTGCAGCGAATTGGCACGCTCTTGCCCGATCTGCTCAGCCAGTCGCTCGACTCGATCAAGCGCGGCGAGCTGAATGTCCGTTTCGACCTTCAGGGCTTCGAGCGCCTCGTTCGCCAGTTGACCCGGGCCAGCAACACACTGGCCATCGGTATCGTGATAGCCGGCCTGCTCGTCGCCTCGTCGCTGGTTCTGCGCGTCGGCGCATCGTCGCTGGCCTACTCGGGTTTCGCCTGCGGTGTCTTGCTCAGTCTCTGGCTAGTCTGGAACATGTCGCGAGGCTGAGAGAGTTCCAGCTCAATGGCCTGCGCTGGTACGTCGAGCTAGCCATATCGCTCAGGTCCGGATCCGATCCCACCGCCAAGTGGCCAGCAAGGCGAATGCAAAGAGGGGAAGCCAGGCGGACAGCGAGGGGATCAGCACTTCATTGCTGCCCAGGTATTCGCACAGCAAAAGCGCTACGTAAAATAGGGCCGAGTTTCCCAGCGAGAAGCCCAGGTTGATGAACATATTTCGTCCATAACCACTCAGAACCAGGGGGAGGCTCATGAACAGAAGGGTCATCGCCAGTACGGGCCGGAGGACTCGCAGGTGAAGGTGCGTGGTGACTTCCGCACGGTCCGAACTTTCACTCCCCGGATCGGTCAACCCGTCGAAGAGCTCGACCATCGTGGCGTACTTGTACCAGCCGATCTTCCGCGTCATGACCTTGAACGAGAGCGATGTCTTGAGGAAGTAGGTTTCACCCTTCGTGATCGGCTGGTCGCTCCACTGACGCGGAAAACCAGTTGTGTCCTTGACAAGGGTAAGAATTGATGCACCCGGCTCGAGCAGCTCGGGATCAACCGGCGGATCTACCGAGGCCCCGCGAATAAGCCAACCTCCCTTGATTGGAGCGGTGGGGTGATCTTCCCCGATATAAGTGGCCTGCTTGGCCTCAATCTTGCGAATCGTGCCGAAGACCGTGTATGGGATAGTGGCGTTGAATCGGTTGATGATCGTCTTGGTGGCACGATCGGCCTCGCTGCCGTCGACCATGATTCCTCGCTCGTCATAGTGGCTTGGAACCTGCACCTTCATGAGACCGTCGTCATCGTGCGACTTCTGAAGTTCCTCGGCGTAATGGGGGATAGTGTATTCCTGGTTGGCCACCGAAAAACAGCTCACCACCACCGATGCGAACAGCATCGGCCGGATGGCCCGGTGCGTGCTGACTCCGGCTGCCAGCATCGCGAGGTGCTCGTTATTGCGCTGCATCCAGGTCACCGTGAAGATCGCGGCCATCATGCCGATGACACTGCCGAGGGAGTCGAAGTAGAGCGCTTGGTGCACCAGGTAGTATCGGCCCATGACATTGATTAACTCGGTGAACCCATCCGCTCGCTTCATGAACTCATCAAGATTACTGAACGCGTCGAGCACGATCCAAAGGCCAACCAGCGACGTGTAGCAGGTGAAGTAAGCTTTGGTAAACGCCCATAACCGCTGGCGATCGAGAATTCGCAGCATGTCTCGACTCCCACTCGATGAGATTGGCTCCGGCTTCGGCCTTGCGAGCGATACCTCAGTACTTGATGATCTTGGGATAAACCCAGACGGACAGGGCGATCAGGACGACATTGCCGATCCAGAGTGCCTTGATGGGCTCCATTGAACCCTCCTTCCCCATGTTGATCCCGAACAGGATAAGGGGATAGTAAAGCGTGATGATGGGCACGAAGCATGACATGAAGGCGCTCAAGAAGTCTGCGCTTGGCGAACAGGATTCCCACCGGGGCGCCGAGAATCACGAAGAGCAAGCTGCCAAAGGCCATCGAAGTGCGCTGTTGTTTCTCGGTCTCGAACTGATTGACTCGCGACCGCCAGTAGGCGTGCTCGACGAACACCCTCTGGACCTCGCCCCACTTGATGTCATCCAGTCGTCCGGCCGCGAATTGGAACCCCACCGCGATCGCTTGTTGCTTGCGGTCCGTGGCGATTTTCTTCTGCGCCTTGAGAAGCTCGCGCTCTATCTCGTCATTGGGAAACTCCTGGATCGACTTTTCCATGGAGAACTGGCTGTCCCGCGGAATGGGCATCTCAAGAACGTTTCGGTTGATGAGCGCCACGTCGTCATCTTTGCCCTTGCCGTAGTTCACGATTTCGGCCTGGTCAAGGCGAACGCGAACCACTTTCGCTTTCTCATCGAAATGAAGCTGCGCGTGTTTCGCCTGGATCGTCATGCTGTATGTATCGGTGTTATCCTTGTTCTTGGCCCGCTTGTTGAAAGTGGCGTCGATCATGTCCCTTCCTTGGACTTCGCGCACCTTGATCAAGAAAGGCCAGCGCGAGTTGTTGAACTCCTTATCGCGTCTCAGGAATTTGTAAAACGTGTCCTCGAGGTCCTTGAACAAAACGAGCTTAGCGTTGTGGGCGCTGCGGGGAATCCAGCCGCGGCTGATGTGCAGCAAAAACCCGCTGATGAGGACCGCCAGAAACAATGTGGGCCAGATCATGGTCATGACGCTCAAGCCGGCCGACTTGACCGCGATGATTTCGTTATCGCCGGCGATTCGCCCGTAGACCACTGTGACGGCGAAGAGCAGAGAAACGGGCATGGTGTAAGGAAGTGTACTGGGGATGACGTAGGGGATAAGATGAGCAATGTCCCCAGGCGTGAGCAAGCGGCTTCTCATGGCCTCGGCCGCGATCATGAACAGCACGAAGATTGCCGTCATGGTCAAAAGCGACATCAAGAAGGCGCGGAGCACCTCGCTCGAAACGTACCGTTGCAGGATGTTCAAGACTACGGCCTCCCCAGAATACATCCTTGACCCAGGTCAACCGCCCCGACTCGTTATGCCCCGCAGCGGCCAGGCGCTCCGAACCTCTCTGACTCCTGCCAACATCAGCCAACCGCGCCAAGAGCTCCTCGCAGTGCCGCGCCCAGGCGCCGGGCGCCTTCCTCCAGTTCGGCTTCCGACGGGACCCCGAAGGTCAGCCTCAGATGATTGCGAGGAACGGGTGCCGGCTCGGCAGCGAATGCATACTCACCTGGCACATAGAGGACTCCCTCTTGCAAGCACCGCGGGAAGAGCGGCCCTTCGAATCCCGTATCGATTTCCTCCGGAACCGTCATCCAGACGAACAATCCTCCGTTGGGCTCGGTCCAGTGCACGTTCGATTCAACGGGTGCGAGGTGACGCTGGAGCGCCGCCACGAAGACGTCTCGCTTCTTCCCATACAAGGCGCGCAAGCGAGCGACATGGCGATCGTAGTCGCCGCTGGCCAGCGTCTGCTCGAGTAGCTGCTGGTTGAAATTCGCGGACCCGAAGTCATGATTTCCCTTCAGTCTCAAGATCGGATCCATCAGGCCCCTAGGTAAGACACCATAGCCAATTTTGATTCCTGGACTGAAGGTCTTGCTGAACGTGCGGGCCAGGATCACGGTCTCGCCGTCGGGGTCCAGGCTCCACAGGCTATGAGGCTCGGCGACGCCGTAAGACAACCCGTGATACGCAGCATCCTCGAGCACGAAGATGCGGCGGTTGGCCGCGTTGGACCACCGCCGCGCCAGGTCCACCAAGGGCTTGCGCCGTTCCGCCGCCAGACTAATCCCGGTGGGGTTGGCATGTTCGGGAATCGTATAGATCAACTTGACACGTTCAAGCAGACCCTCGTCGTAAAGCTGGACGAACGTCTCTTCCAAGGCGTCAAGCCGTAGCCCCTCGTCGTCAATCGGCACCCGGACCGCCCGGGCGCCACGGGTCTCGACCGGCCCCAGAAACACGAAATACGTCGGCGACTCCACCACCACAATATCGCCTGGGTCGAGCAACGCCTCACAGACCAGATAAATTAACTGGGCAGAGCCAGTGGTCACCACGGTGTGCGGGATCGCCTCTTGATAGGTCCCCTGGGCCACTCCCTCGGTCCTTTCGAGCCTCTCGATCAGTCGGGCTCGCAACCCCGCATGGCCGATGGTGGACCCGTACTGAAGCGACTTTCGGCCATCCGCCCCGCTCGCGAACATGGCGGAAACCGACCGGGCCGATACCTCCACCGGCAATGACTGCTGGTCCACGAATCCGGCCGCGAGGGAGACGATGCCGGGATTCTCCAGGGCCGTTTGCATCAGGTTGGTGATCGAAGGCGGGCTGGTTCGGATGGCGGCCTTGCTGAGTGGAATCCGCAGTGTCTTCATTCGCGGTTGCCGATTCAAGGGGGGCAGCCCCCCAGGGACGTGAGGTACTCTAGCGACCTCGGGTGTGGTGTCAAGCTCGGTTTGCATGCAATCCTCAAGCCGCCGGCCGCGGCATCTCTCGTCGGGTTCCAGCCTCAAGAAGGTGGTGATTCTGGTCTTTCAAAGCCCTGAATGCACCACCGTCGGACTCTCCGCGCCTCGACCGGCAGACAGTCCAGGCACAATCGAGGTTCGGTCCGGTCGCGCTACTCACGGCACCTCCGGCACCGAGCTCATGTCCATCACCTGAGACTGCCGCGGCGGCGGACAAAAAGGGTCTTGTCGGCGCCGCAACGCTGCGGCGAAGTCCGGGGCAATTGAATTATAGCTGAGTTCGGCCTCGCGGGGCACGCCGATGCCGGGGAAGCCCGGTCGTTTCCTTGGTGACAGTCAGCCGCGAGGTCTGGAAAAGCTCATGCCACCTGGTCTTCGCTCTCGCTCCAGAACAGGTAGTCGTTGCTATTGGCGGGATGAAGCCGGATCTGCTCTTCCAGTACATGCATGAAGTGCTGCACCCAGTAGCCAGTTTGGCCTTGCTTTTGGACGTCTTTCGGAACATGGAAATGCGGATGGAAGTCGATGTGATAGCGCCGGTCCTGGCCGATCCGGCAATAGACGATGACCACGGGAGCTTCGCTGAGCGACGCTAGGACGATCCAGGTGGTAGAGAAACGCAATGTCCGGCCGAGAAACTGTGCTTGCTCGGTCATCTGTCCCGCCCAGCGGACGTCGCCGGCCAGGAAGAGGAGCATGCCGGACCTGAGCACTCGCGACGCGCGGAGAATCGAGCTCGCGGCGTCCTTGGAATCTCCCCTGCGCGAGATGAACAGCTTGTCTTGGCTAAGCGGCCCTTCCGAGCCAAATCGCCGGGACATGAACCGGGAGACATTGCGTGGCCGCTCCATGTATAATCGCAATGGATAGTTGTGGCGATAGAGCCAGTGCGCTGGCAGCATGTGGGCGCCGAAGTGGCTCGTCAGGACGATGCAGCCGTTCCCCTCGGCGAGGGCGGCATCCAGGTGTTCTCTGCCGCTGATGCGGAACATCCCCTCGGCCCGCTCATCGGATACTCCGTCGAGGAGCATGTCGCGAGTTCGCCAGAGGATCTGGTTGCCGCACAGTTCGCGGCTGGTTGTGGCCACATCCCAGTCGCACTCAAGGGTTTGACGCGCCTCGCTGACGGCCTTGTCAAACGCCTTTCGCAGGTCTTTGTGCAGCCTGTATTCAAACTTTCCGAAGCCCGAGAGCAGCCCCGACGCGGTTGTCAGAGGCAGCCAGCGGATGAACGGCAAGATCCCCTTGAGAAACCCCTTACGGATATTGCGACCGCGTCGCTCCATCGACCTTCCCCCATCCTTGGAGTCGGTGGGCCGGGCACCAGGACGTGGGCCGTAAGCCACCATCCAGGCTTCAACGTCGTCTCTTTTATCGGCGTCGTCGAGTTCAAGCCTGGAACCCTGAATTACCCGAGTCCGACAGTCTGGCATGCCTTCCCCCGGCTGGCAACGTCAAAATCCACTCCTCCGGATAGAGTTCCCAGTGCAGAAGCATATCGAAAAGAGCAAGGAACATTTACCATTGGCCTGGATGGGAAAAGCTGAATTCCTGCCTCAGGGAATACGTCCGTGGCCACAATCACTCCGACGCCGCCGACATTCACGCCAGGGCCAACACCAGCAGCCTGCAACGCGGCTCCCTTCCGCCTGAACGTGGCCCAGTATGATGCCATGATCGAAGCTGGGATCTTGACTGAGGATCACAAGGTCGAACTCGTAGGCGGAGTCCTATTTCTCAAGATGCCCAAGAAAGGCCCCCATTCGATCGCCAGCAGGGAGACGTTCAAGGTTCTAGACGGACTGATGCCCTCTGGCTACTTCGTCACAAGGGAGGATCCGGTCCGAATCCCGGACTTCGACGAGCCCGAACCAGACCTTTCGATCGTTCGAGGTCAATCACGCGACTATTCCATTCAACCCGATGCGTCGCGTGTGGCGCTGGTGGTCGAAGTTTCCGACGCGACGCTGGCGTTTGATCGCGGAGAGAAGCTTCTGGCTTACGCTGTGGGCGGCATCCCGGCTTACTGGATCATCAACCTCTCAGGGGGAACCCCGCCGGGGTCGGGACAGCTCGAAGCCTACACCGAGCCATCGGGCCCAGTTGATCCCATCGGATACCGCCGCTGTGCGGTGTTTAAACCCGCCGATGAGATCGAGCTCAACATCGACGGCCAGATCCTCGGGCGGATTGCCATCTCGGATCTCCTTCCTTGAGTTGTCTAGCGCGGGAACGATCGCTTTCATTGCGGCTCTTGATCTACCCCGGACGCAACGCGAGTGGGACAATCACCGTGGGAGCACCGCTCTCGCGAGAGGAAATCCTGGCGCTGGGAGAATGCTGATGGCTCCGGAAGAAATTGCCGCGAGACTTCGCAGGCAGCCATTTGTACCCTTTCGTATGACGCTGACCGAAGGTAGCATCTACGAGATTCGTCATCCCGAGCTGTGCATGGTGGGTCGCAGATCGGCGATCATCGGCATCACAACGCGGGATGACCCGGACCGGCTCTTTGATCGGTCCGTGGATGTCGACCTTCTGCACATCGTCAAACTGGAACCCATTGAGACCGTCTCGGCTCCTGCCCAGGAAGGGTCTTGAGGCCGGGCTTATTCAGGTCTTCAGTCGCTCCGATAGGTCGCCGTCTTTCCCAGCCGCGCAGCGGCGGCAAGGTGTAGCCTGGCGGCGTGAGCCCCAGGAGATTGGCAAACGACCGCTCCCGGAAAAAGCCGCACGCACCATGACGCAAAGAAAGCATGGATGGCTGGCACCTAGACCAAGCTGCTCTCGAACACGAATGCATCTAACCACAGAGATCACGAGAGAGAATTCCAGGTTGGTCCGTCAGAGCCATTCATTCAGATCCAAGACCGTTTGATCCCCTGGGTCAACTGGCGTAAGTTAATCTCAGTCACCTCGGTTGTGTTTCTCTTCTCCGCATTCTTTTCTCCTTGTTCTCTCGGGGGTAAGTCCCATCCGAAGGATGGGGTCGCTCCCCGGTCCCCAAATCTTTCATTGCTTCCATTCGGGGGCTCACACCGCCAGGCGACAACATGCCGCCGCGGCGCGGCTGGGGGAAACGGGGGCCCCATCGCCGCAGGTCGAGATCGTGAGTAAGCCGGCATGATGTGCCATCGAGGCTCAAGATTCCGTAAGCCTCCCCTGCGTCTTGCCGTGCTGAGACAGAGTCCTCTGGCCCTTGCCGCCGAACAGCGACGGGATGTCGAAGAACCTTGCAGCCAAGTCATTTACAATCCCCGCCTGGAGAACCGGACTCTTCTTGCCTAGGTCGAGTGCGACCGTGCCCCCAGCAATCGTAGGAGTGAGCCGCTTCCTCAAGACGATAGTGGCCGGCGTCCAGTTGCTGATCACGCTGTCCAGCGCCATCAGTCCCTTGCTCGTCGTTCCAGGAGTGAATCTCTGGGCAGTCGAACCCGTGCCCATAGCCCCGGCGTGGCCGATTCCGTGGCTCGCGGCGGTGAAGGAATCGAATACGTTGAATGCGTCCACTGGTCCACTGGCGGCGGACACTTTCTTGCGACTCTTTAATGTTGGATTTCGTCTTTCTGGCCACGGGTTCGAGATAACACTTGCTCCGTGGCCAGGCTCTCGATCAGCGCGGCTGTCGGCTCTTCTTCTTTTGGAAAGGGCGCGGCAATCTAGGGGATTGCCGGTTTGGTGTTTTTCTTTGCAAGGCGACGCACCATCAGGTGGACCGTCGCCACATGGATCATCGCCTCCCCGGTCTCGTTCCAGAACTCGTAATGCTTACTCAGGCGGCGATAGTTCGACAGCCACGAAAACGTCCGTTCCACGACCCAGCGTTTCGGCAAGAGTTTGAATCCTTTTACGTCATCGTTTCGTTTGACGATCTCCAGGACCCACTGACAAAAGGCAGAGACCCATGCGATCAGTTTCCCCGCATAGCCTCCGTCGGCCCATGCCCGTTGCATTCGCGTCCAGTCGGCGTTGATCTTGGCCTTCGTGAATACCAGTTTGGCCCCATCACGGTCCTGGATACTGGCCGAATGGACCACCACCACCCAGATCAAGCCGATCGTGTCAACCAACAAGTGCCGTTTGATCCCGTTGATTTTTTTTCCCCGCGTCGTACCCCCTTGCTCCGCTGGTACGGGTTGCCTTGACCGTCTGACTATCGATGCTGCCGGCACTGGGCTGCGGTTCCTTTCCCGCTTGTTGCCGAACCAAGCTGCGGAGCGTGCCGTGAATGTGCTCCCACAATCCGCTGCGACGCCACCTATGGAAGTAGTAGCGGACAGTGCCCTCGGGAGGGAAGTCATGAGGCAAGGCGGACCATGCACACCCCGTCGTCAGGAGATAGAAGATCGCGTCGAGGACGTCCCGGAAATCAGTCTTGCGCGGGGCCCCCGCCGGGATCGGAGGAGGCAACATCGGTTCCAAGAGAGCCCACTGGGCATCCGTCAGATCGCTGGGATAGGGCTTGCGTGGCGTGGCGTCCATGCCGAGGCTCCGAATTGAAGACGAGATCCATAGCTCTAGCTAGCCTAATCGCCGGCAATCTCTCCAGATAGACCACTTTGCCGCGCCCTTTCTCAGACGCCGGCTGGGCAAGCGGAGTTGATCGCTGAGCCAAGTGTACATTGAGCACGCAGTGATCCTTGGCCACCTACCGTAATCGGGGAAAATGGGGGGTCTGGGATGTTAGCTTGGGCTTCCCGAATCGTCCGCCCGGTTTGCCTCTCTCGCTTGGCTGCCGTTGGACCGGCTTGACCGCCGGGCGGTCGATTCGTAGACTCCCCGCCTGGACGTCGGGGTCTCTTGCGAACGGCTGGGATCGCGAGACAGCTTTTCGCGTCGCTGAGGGTTCGCAGGAAGCGGCCCGGCGTACACGGCGAACGTGCCGCGCCCAAGACCAGGGACGGTGTTCATGGAACTGATGGTTCCTTCTCGTTCTGCTCTCCCGGTCCGGGCATGGAATGCCGGCGCAGTCGTGGTCCGCGTTACGCGTGGCACAAGACCCTCAGACGGGTGCTCGGCCGCTGGCCATCATGGAAGCGGCGCTGGCTGTATTCGGATCCGCGGCTCTACTGGACCTTGCGTGGTGGGGAAGACTACTTCCGCGAGCAAGAAGGGCAAGCCGCCCGCACCCTTCGCGCCGAATGGATGGCCCAGCGCCTGGCCGCATATCGCCCGGTCTCCATCCTGGAAATCGGCTGCGGCTATGGCAAGCTGTTGCGGGCCTTACGCACGCGGCTCGATATTCCGCTCCTGGGCCTCGACTTCAGCACGACGCAACTCGATCACGCCAGACAGTTTCTGATGGGCCAGGACGATGTCGAGCTCCTCCTGGGCTGTGGCGAGCGACTGCCGTTTGCCGATGGAGCCTTCGACATGGTTGTGACCTCCGCGGTTATCTTGCACAACCCGCCCAGGGCCGCGGAACAGATTCGCCGCGAGGTTCTCCGGGTGGCCCGCCGGTTTGCCGCGCACAACGAGGAGACAAGCTGCAGCTACAACCGGTACGGATATGACACGGTGGCCTGGTACCGCAGCCGGGGTATCGTACTGGCCGAGTCGGGGCCCATTCCGGTGGACCCTGATCCCGCGACATCCCAGTTCTGTGTGGCCAAGCTGTTCCCATAACGAGGTGAGGCCCGGATGCTTGATCTTGGACTGGCTCTGTTCCTTGCACTCGTGGCGGCCGGCATTGGAAAGCGGCTGCTGAATCGGATTGGCGAGCTGCCTGGTCATCCACTCGATGCGCTGGCTCTGGCGACTCCGCTGGGATTGGGACTGCTCTCCTTGGGTTGCTTGCTGTTGGGACAGGCAGGCTGGCTCAACCTGGTGGGTCTGGCAGTGCTTCTGGGAGTGGCCACCGAACTCGGTCTGCTGGCTGGCTTGCGACTGGTGCGCGAGCTGGCAGTGCATTCAGTGCCACGGCCTGCAGCCGGCACGACCACGGGCGTCGATCGGCTGATGCTCATTTTCCTGTTGCTCACGCTGGGGGCAACGGCGATGGCCGCGCTGGCGCCTGTCACCGACGGCGACGCGCTTTGCTATCACCTGCAAGTGCCCAAGGTATTCCTGGTGCGCCAGGCGGTCTATTTCGACCCCGACCTCCATGAGACGGTTTATCCCTTGCTCACCGAGCTGCTCTATGCGATTGGCCTTGAGTTTCGAGGGCCGGTCGCCTGCCGCTGCTTGCAGTGGGTGCTAGGGCTGGTCTTCGCCGCCGGTGTGACGGCTCTGGCACGTCCCAGCCTGGGTCGAAGGGCTTGGTGGGCCGCAGCCCTGGCGGTAATGGTACCGGCAATCAGCAATGGCATGGCGGCTCCCCTGAACGATGTGTCGCTGGCTGCCTTCGGAGTAGCGGCGTTCCTGGCCTGGACTCGGTGCATCGACCGTCCTACTCCGGCCTCGACGGTGGTTGCGGGAGTCTTCACGGGACTGGCGATCGGGGTAAAGTACCCTGCCCTTGTGCTGGCCGGTCTCTTGACCTCGGCGATGCTCTTGCGCCCGGTTCTCGATCCGGCGTGGCGCTCGCGTCGAGCCACTCTGTGTTCGCTCATCATGGCCGGGAGATTCCTGGGAACGGCGGTCCTGCTGGGCGGAGCCTGGTACCTGCGGGCATACGTGTACACGGGCAATCCGGTCTTTCCGTTCTTCAAGGGCTGGTTCGGCGGAGCGGGGCTCGACGAGGTGCTGGCGCCGATCAAGCGGCCACTCGCGGTGAGCGTGTGGAACCTGCTGGGGGCAATCGTTCCGCTGAGCCTCGAGCCCGATCGGTTCGACAGCTTTGCACACCAGTTCGGCCCGATCTTCCTGCTCTTCTTGCCCGCGCTACTCTTCGAGCGCGCACCCCGCCGCGTGCTGGGCCTGGCAGCCGTGGCTTATGCCTTCCTGGTGATGTGCATGACTCAGCGCGCAGAGCATGCGGTTCCTCTTGTTCGCGGTAGGGCCAATGTCGGTAGGCGTCGCTTACCTGGCGACGCGCTGGCTTGAGCGGGGAACGAGACCGGCGCGGCTCTTGATGATGGCCCTCATGCTCGTGCTGGGAATGGAGACCGGGCTCTCACTCACTCGCGGCGCACGCGCGGCGGGAGTTGTGTTGGGGAAGGAGACATTCTCCGAGTTCCTCGGCCGGTGCGAGCCGACCTACCGCGTTGGTCGTTGGGTTGCCCGCAACCTACCCGCGACGGCTCGGTTGATCGGTCAGGATCATCGCGGCTTCTACATTCCCCGCGGCTACACAATGGAGCTGGCCCATCGGCGTCGTACGGGTCTGGGGCAAAACCACGAATCGTCGCGCGAGATCGTGGAGGTTCTCAAGCAAGAGGGTTACACGCACCTCATGATGTGTCCTCCCGTCGAGAAGGAGTCTGTGGAGTTTGATCCGACGCTGGGACGGCTTCTTTCGCCGTGGCTGGCGGGCCATCAACCGATTTTTCATGAAGATCTGGCCGACCCCGACGGAGTCGTCCGGAGCTATTCCATTTATGGGCTCTCGGACGAGACGGTTGGCGTGCGCGGGAAGGAGAGCCTACCGCGATGAGCCATGGCCGACCCAGCCTTGCCGAGTTGCGCGCGACCGTCCAGAAACAAAAGCATCGAGAGATTGGCAACTGGTTAGCGCGGCGAGTGGCCCGGCCCACGGCCGTGTATGGAAGCTGGGTCGCGGTCCGCCTGGGCTGCTCGGCACACCAGGTGACTCTCGCCGCCCTGGCCGCGAGTCTGGGCGGGGCGATCGCGATCGGCACGGGCTCTCGGGCGGGCTTCATGCTGGGCTTGGCCCTGGCTCACCTTGGCTTCTGGCTCGATCATGTGGACGGCCAGGTCGCTCGCTGGCGAGGCACAGCCTGCCTGGATGGGGTCTATCTTGATTACGTCATGCACCACGTGGGCAACCTCTCGCTGGGATTCGGTCTGGGGTTCGGCCTGGCCAGCCGATCGGGCCAGCCTGCGTGGGCCCTTGCCGGGTTCGCGATCGCGGGGGGCTGGGCGCTCTTGAGTTTGCACAACGACTGTCGATATAAGGCCTTTTTTCAGCGCCTCAAGAGCGCAAGCGGCACGTATCATCGTCGCCGGCGGCAGCGGCGGTCGGCCTTCACCCCCGGCGTCCTGGCCCAAGCGTGGCATCGGACTCTGGAGTTGGCCTTTATACAAGGTGTGCGAGCCGCACGTGGTCTTGATAACGATCACGGGTTTGGCTGTTCTGGCCGGCCTTCGACCGTCGCTCTGGCTGTCTTGCTGGCAAACCGGCGTTCTGGTCATGGCCGTGCTGGCCCCCTTGTTAGGCGCTGCTCGCATCGCCCGCTCGGTCACCAGCGGAACGGCGGAAGCCGAGTTCGCCAGGTGGTTCCGTCCCGTTGATGCTCGGGCTCTGGGCACCGAGGCCACCCTGCCGTTTTCCGACCGCCCCCTGGACAGCCGGGTTGCCCGCGTTGTATCACCAAACATGTAGCAGCATCAGCAATTGCGGTTCATGGGCCGCTTCCGGTAGGAACTGGCCGGTGGGGAGTTGACGATGCCGGGGTTTGAGCTGGACGGTCGGGCTCATCTGCCCTCATGGCCTGCTCGCCGCGACGTGGGAATTGGCGTGGTCGGGGCGGGATTCATCGTCCGCGACTGTCATCTGGTGGCCTATGCCGAAGCAGGGTTCCCGGTGGTGGGAATCACCTCGCGAACGTATGATCATGCGCGCGACGTTGCCGCCGCGCGGAGTGTCCCCCGCGTTTTTTCATCACTGGAGGCAATGCTCGAGGAACCAGCGGTCCAGATCGTGGATATCGCGGTGCCTCCGGCCGAGCAGCCGGGGGTGATCAGACGCGTCCTTGCTGGGGGCCGTGACGTCCGGGGCATCCTCGCTCAGAAGCCGCTGGCATTGGCTCTGCCTGAGGCTTGCATGCTTGTCGAGGAGTGCGCTCGAGCCGGTGTTCTGCTGCAGGTCAACCAGAACATGCGTTACGATCACTCGGTGCGGGCGCTTCGGCATTTGCTCGAGCATGGGGTTCTGGGCGAACCGGTTCTGGCCACGATCGACATGCGGGCGATTCCGCACTGGATGCCCTGGGCCCGAGACAGCCGCTCATTGTCGACGTTCATCATGAGCATTCACCACCTGGACACCTTTCGCTACTGGCTCGGCGATCCGGTTTGCGTGCTGGGCAGCACGCGGCCCGACCCCAGGACGACGTTCGCCCACGCTGATGGCATCAACCTTTATATTCTTGAGTATGCCTCAGGTGCGCGGGCGTCGAGCTGGGACGATGTTTGGACTGGTCCGGCGCGTGAAGGGTCCGGCGGCGATATCGCCATTCGCTGGCGACTGGAGGGCACCGCCGGACTTGCCCAGGGCACGATCGGCTGGCCGGGCTGGCCGCAACGCGTCCCCAGCACGATTGATTACACGAGCAAGTGCGATGACGGACGATGGCATCGCCCGCGGTGGCACGAGGCCTGGTTTCCCGACGCCTTCGCCGGCACCATGGCAGGGCTCTTGCGCGGCTTGAGGCCGGCGCGGAGCCGGACATTTCGGGGCGAGACAACCTCGGGACGATAGCCCTCTGCGAGGCGGTCTTGACTGCCGGGACGGAGCACCGCGTGGTACGATTCAACGAATTCAGCCGGAACTATTCGTGTACTCACTGACTGGCCCCTCCCATTTTGCCGCAGTCTTGCCACTGGCCGCTCAAGGGGCGGCCGATCTGGCCTGGCAGCTTGCCCTGCCGATCGGCCTGATCGCCCTGATGGCCGGTGTGGTGATCGCGCTCTGGCGGCTGAGGAAACGCCATAGCGATCTCTCCACCGATCTGGAAGCCGTCGCCGCCGAGCGACGGCGGGCCGTCAAAGCCCTGCGCGAGACCGAGGTCTTCTACCACTCACTCGTTGAGACACTGCCGCAGCACATCCTGCGCAAGGACCTCGACGGCCGCTTCACATTCGCGAACCAGCGTTTTTGCAATGAGCTCGGGCGCAGCCTCGAGGACATTCTGGGCAAGACCGATTTCGATTTCTGGCCGCGCGAGCTTGCGGATAAATACCGGCGCGACGATCGGCGAGTCATCGCCAGCGGCCAGGTGCTGGACGTCGTCGAAGAGCACGTCACTCCCCAGGGAGAGACCCTGTACGTCCAGGTCATGAAAACCCCACTTTTTTCCCATGATGGCAAGCCCATCGGAATCCAGGGCATCTTCTGGGACGTCACCGCGCGGATCCGGGCCGAGGAGCAGCTCAGGGAACAGAACGAGATGCTCCAGACACTTGCAAGTTCAGAGCACCAGGCTCACGAAAGGCTCAAGAGTACCCATGAGGAGCTCAAGAGCACTCAGAGCCGCCTGGTTCAGACCGAGAAAATGGCCAGCCTGGGACATCTCGTGGCGGGCGTTGCTCACGAGATCAATAACCCATTGTCGTTTGTCTGCAACAACGTGGCAGTTCTGGAACGCGACCTCAACGACCTGCTGAGTCTGATCGAGCTTTATCGCCAGGGCGAGCCCGTGCTCGAGACGGCCAAGCCAGATCTCATCGAGAAGATCAATGACCTGGCCGACCGCATCGACCTTACTTACAGCCTGTCCAACTTGCCCCGCCTGATCGAACGCACGCGCGAAGGACTCCGGAGAATCGAGCGCATCGTCAAGGAGCTAAGGCTCTTCGCCCGGGTGGACGAAGGCGATTGGAACGAAGTGGATCTCAACCCGGGGATCGAGTCATCGATCAACATGGTCAAGGGCTACGCACGCAAGCGCGGGGTGCGGATTGTCATGGACCTGGGTGCCTTGCCAACGGTCCGCTGCCGTGCGGCCAGGATCCACCAGGTCATCGTGAACCTGCTGACCAACGCCATTGACGCCTGTGAGGAAGAGACCGGCGTGGTCACGGTGCATACCGAGACCGAGCCGGAGCTCATGGGGGTCCGCATCGATATAATCGACAATGGCTGCGGGATTGACGCGGCGATCCGCGAGCGCATCTTCGACCCGTTCTTCACGACCAAGCCGGTCGGTCAGGGAACCGGTCTGGGCCTGAGTATCAGCTATGGCATCATCGAAGAGCACGACGGCCGAATCGAGGTTCAGTCCAGCCCCGGCGCAGGCGCCCGCTTCAGCATCCACCTGCCGGTAGAGCCCCGGCGCAGGCTTCGCGAGGAGACGACATCGGCCACCTCCAGCCTCGATGGCCACACCGAGCAGACACCTGCTGCGACACCGCCACCGGGGACGTCAATCGCTCCGCAACCGCTTCAAACAGCCCCTGCCGCTGCCTCCGGAGAGCACTCACCATGAAGCTCGGTCTGATCAACTCGGCCTGGGTTCAGGCCGGGCAGGGTACCGCCTACGGTATCTGGAAAACCCGTGAGATCGGCTTCGACTCGATCGACATCTTCGCCGACCCGCTGGATCTGAATGGCCAGGAACGGGCGCTGATCCGTCGCGAGTGCGCGGCCGCCGGCCTGCCGATCATCAGCGTTGCCTGTGTTGCCGTCGGCCTGGTTGACTTCAACCCCAGCGTGCAGCGGTTTCACCTCGACCGCGTGAGCGCCTTCCTCGACATGGCTCAGGAGTTCCAGGCCAGGAACCTGCTGCTCGTGCTCGGCGAGTACATCTGGCAGAAAGAGGTGATTCCTCCCCAGGACCAGTGGGCCACCGCGATCAAGCACGTGCGCACCCTGGGCGAGCGCGCTACCGCCCTGGGACTGGAAATCGCGCTGGAGCTCGAGCCCTTTCAACTCTCACTCTTGAATGATGTTCCCAGCATGCTCCGTTTTCTAACCGAGGTCGATCAGCCCGCGGTGAAGGCCAACCTCGATATCTCGCACCTCGCGCTGGCCCACCAGTCCCCGTCCTCAATCGAGACTCTGCGGGGGCGGGTGGCGCATGTGCATATCTCGGATTGTGATGGCAAGGTTCACGGCGACCTACCGCCTGGACGCGGCGTGGTTGACTTTGCTCCTTACCTCCAGGCGATCAAGCGGCTGGGGATCGACGATGCGACGATTTCGGTGGAGCTGGAATACTCCCCGGACCCCGAGCACATCGTGGAATGGGTTACGGAGGCTCATGACCAGACCGCGTTGCTTTTGCGCGCGAGCCGGACTGCGACCATGAGCCGAGTGTCGCGCTGCTTGCAGCGCTGCTGCTTGCGTCGCTGCTCTTACTCATTGGCTGGCCGCTGGCAGCGACGGTCTTGGAAGCGACGCGGGCGCCGCGGCGGTTGGACCAGCTACTCGTTTCGATGGGGCTCGACGATTGGGCGCAGCGGACTCGTCGTGTGTGGAGCATCGAGCCCGAACCGGCCTCGGGGACCGCTCTGGATCCCGCAGCGACCGCACAGGTTTTGGGCGACACAGGGGGCATGGCGCGGCCGGCCCGACTGGCCGTCGAGACGTTTGTCCTCGTGGCGATGACGGAAGCTCTGGTCCTGCCGCCAGGAATTCTCCTGGCTCTGCTGCTTTTCCGCACCGACATCTGGGCCCGCGGACTGCTGCTGGGAATTCTCGGAATCATGGCGTTCGTGCCGTTGCCCTTGCACGCGACAGCTTGGCTGGGAGCGCTTGGCAACGCGGGGCGAATGCAGGCTGTAGGGCTGCGGCCCGTCCTGGTCGGCCGAACGGGAGCGGCGATCATTCACGCGCTGGCCTGCTTACCCTGGGTGGTTTTCCTTGTCGGTGTCGGCTTGCGTACAGTCGAGCCCGAGCTGGAAGAATTTGCCGAACTCGACATGCCCGTAGGTCGGGTCTGGAGCAATGTGACCCTGCGCCGAGCTGGGGGGGCCATCGCCGCAGCCGCCGTGGCGGTCGCGGTGCTGACGGCCGGCGACATGACCGTGACCGACTTGCTTCAGGTGCGAACCTACGCTGAAGAAGCGTACGTCCAGTTCACTCTGGGACGAGGACCGGCCGATGCTGCGTTGGTATCGGTTCCGCCTTTGATTATCCTGGGCGGCTCGATCGTGTTAGCCGCTATGTCCCTTGTGCGTGCAGATCCCGCGCGCCTGGCCTCGGCATTCTCCCCGGCCCGACGCTGGCAACTGGGACACCGACGGGTTGCCTCAGGCGCAGCGCTACTGCTGGTGGTCGGCAACCTGGTAGCCTTTCCCCTCTATAGCCTGGTCTGGCGCGCCGGCCGGGTGGGAGGGCGAGCCCGGCTTGGTCAGCCGCCAACCTGGTCGATCACCGGGCTGTTGGGAACGCTCGGCTTCGCGGTCGCCGAGAGCTGGGAACCCATCCTGACCAGCCTGCTGCTGGCAGCGGCAGCGGCGACTTTCACGGCCTGCCTGGCCTGGCTCCTGGCCTGGGTGAGCCGGAAGTCTCTCGCCTGGCAGGTCGCTGATGCTGGCGACGCTGGCCTTGACCCTGGCCACGCCCGGCCCCGTTGCCGGCATGGCCCTCGAGCTGGCTTATCGCTGGTTCCCACCGGTCTACGACTCGCCGCTGATCGTCATCATGGCGCAGTCAGTACGCACCCTGCCCTATGCGCTTTTGATTCTCTGGCCAGCGCTGCGAATCCTTCCCGGCGAGCTGCTGGAATCTGCCATTCTGGACGGCCATGGCTCCTGGGGCCAGCTCTTTCACGTGGCACTTCCACTTTCGAGTCGTGCCCTCGTGGCGGCCTGGTGCGTGGCGTTCGTGCTAGGCTTCGGCGAGTTGCCGGCAACCAACCTGCTTCAGCCACCTGGCATAACTACGATCACATTCCGCATCTGGACCTTGCTGCACACCGGCGTCGAGAGCCACCTCGCCGGCGTCGCGCTGGTCACGCTGGCCGTGCTGGCCATCGCGGCTCTCGGCGCGGTGCTTGGCCTGAGGGTGCTCCTATCATCGGATCGCTGAGAGCCCGGGGAACCAGAGGCATCAAGCCGCCGCGATGCTGGCTGGATTGGCCAGGGAATCGAAGACCTGCTGGGCTGTGTTCTCCGCGGCGTGAATGCAGTCGGGTATTCCGATGCCGTCAAAGGCAATACCGGTCAGGAAGAGCCGGGGATACCTGGCCAGCTTACGCCTGATCGACTCAACGCGCTCGAGATGTCCAAGGATGTACTGGGGCATGGCGCGGGGGTGGCGGGCAATTCGCACCAATAGCGGGTCGCCTTGCACCCCAATCAGGCTAACCAATTCCCGGGCGACCAGGTCGCGGAGCGTTGAATCGTCCAGATCGAACAGCTCCGGCTGGGTCGCGCCCCCGACGAAGACGCGCAAGAGGACATTACCGGCCGGGGCACGTCTGGGAAACTTGACGCTTGAGAATGAGGCCGCCAGGATCGATCGGCCCTCGGTCGCCGGCACAACGACGCCAAAGCCGTCGAGCGGATGCTGCACCTGGTCGCGACGGTAGGCGACGTTGACAATGACCGAAGATGCATAGGGGATTGCACGAAGCTGAAGAGCCAGTCCAGGGTCTTCCATGTCGATCAGCCGGGCCGTTGAGTGGGCCTCGGTCGTGACAATCACAGCATCGGCCTCCAGCGGCGGTCCGCCTAACTGCTCGACCATCCAGGGAGAGGCCGCACCGTTGCGGCTCAACCTGCGTACATGAGAGTTGGTTCGAACGGTACCAGGTGGCAGTGCGGTGGCGAGAGCCCTTGGCAACGCATCCATCCCATCGGCCAGCGAGACGAACATGCCATACCGTGCACCCGACGACTGGCTCTCAAGCTGGCGAGTCGCCTGATCGTGGGCTTGCTGTCGCCTGGCTGCGCGAATCAGGCTGCCGTGCTCCCGCTCCATAGCAAGGTATTGGGGGAGCGTGGCCTTGAGACTCAAGTCGTTGGGGTCGCCCGTATAGATTCCGCCCACGAGCGGCTGCACCAGGCGATCGAGGGCCTCTCGTCCCAGCCTGCGTCGGACAAATGCCGCCAGGCTCTCTTCGGTGTCGTCGTCCCGCCGGGGAATAACCAGGTCCATCAACAGGCGCAGCTTGCCGCGCCAGGAGAGCACGGGAGTCGTTAATATTGGCACGATGCGGTGCGGGGCCAAAAGCACAAAGCCTTCCGGCACAGGTGCCAGATGGCCTTTCCTTACCACGAACGAACGACGATGGCTGGGGTCGGTTTCCACAAGCTGGTCCGTGAGCCCAAGCCGGGTGCAAAGATCCAGACCCCACGGCTTATTGGTGATGAATGAGTCGGGGCCACTCTCCAGGGTGAAACCACCCTCGCGCTCCGTCCTGATCACGCCTCCGATCCGGTCCTTCCCTTCGAGCACCACCACGTCGATCGGCTTGCGCAGCAGCCGCTAGTTCGTGGAGTCGAAAAGCCGCGGCGAGGCCTGAGAGCCCTCCCCCAATGACCACCACTCGGTCGAGTTTTCTAGAGGTCGTTGTACGCTCGATCAAGTCGCTACTCGCTTTCGAAATGGACCAAACCACACACCTTACCTGCTTGGCATACCAACTGCCTGCGCCGAGATTGCGGATGACGACCTGCGCGGCTCCAACTCTCTCTCCCGGATCATACTCAAAGGCACACGCAAATGATCGCAAGAAACTTCCCTGAGATTCCATTTTCTTTGCTGGCTTTTGCAAGGTGCATGCGTGCTGATCTGCTTGGCTCTCGCAACGACTGCGCCAGTCATATTTTACGGCCACGAGGGGGCGCGATTTCCAGGATCACCGGTCAGTGCTTGGACTCGGAAAGGTCATGGACCATGTCGACCAGGGCCCGGACGTGATCAACGGGAGTTTGGGGAAGAATCCCATGGCCCAGGTTGAATATGTGACCGGGCCGCCCACCGGCTTGCTTGAGGACATGGCGGGTCTGAAGTTCGATTTCCGGCAAGTCCGCGAACAGGACCACAGGGTCAAGATTTCCCTGTATTGCGACCTGCGAGCCAAGCCGCTCCCACGATCGGGCCAGGTCAACCCGCCAGTCGAGTCCGATCACCGCTCCGCCGGCGTCACGTTGCAGCTCCAGGAGCGCTCCCGTGTCGGTGCCAAAGTGGATCGCCGGTGCGGAGGGATGAAGCAGTGTAAAGAGTCGAGCCATGTGCGGCTGGACAAACCGACGGTAATCCTCCGGACTCAGGATTCCGACCCAGCTATCAAAACCTGCACAGCTTGGGCGCCGGCCATTATCTGAGCGTTCAAGTGAAGAGCCGTGGAATCAACGAATCGTGCCAATAGAGCATGCCATGCCCCGGGATCTCGGTACATGAAGGCCTTCGCGGTCTGGTAATGACGGGATGCTCCTCCTTCGATGGCGTAGCACGCCAGGGTGAACGGCGCCCCGGCGAAACCAATCAGCGGTGTCGCGGGCTTGAGTGCGGCGCGGATCGAGCCCACGGCTTCGTACACAAATTGAAGCGATGAAGAATCTTGCAGCGGGCGAACACGATCAACCTGGCTGGCTTCAGTAACGGGATTGTGAATAATCGGGCCTTCTCCCTTGGCGAATTCAAGCTGAAATCCCATGGGCTCGAGGATCAGCAGGATGTCCGCGAACAGGATGGCTGCATCGACGCCCAAGCGCTCGGCCGCCGTTACGGTGACCTCGGTGGCCAGTTCGGGACGTTTGCAAAGTTCCAGAAACGACACCTTTGAGCGAATGGCGCGATACTCGGCCATGTAACGTCCAGCCTGCCTCATCAACCAGATCGGCGTGACTGTCGCCTGTTCGCGGCGACAAGCTGTGAGAAAAGGGCTGTTCCAGAGTGCGTCGGGCACTCTTGGTTGGGGAGATGGCAACAGTTTCGGGCATGTGTTTTTGCTCGGAAGACCAAAACTAACCTCAAAAGGAGACATTCTACGCCTCTTGCGGCGTTACGGCGAATTCTTCGGAGATCCTCGCGTACAATTGCAAGAGAGGAAGGTCAAGTTCGGTCCGGTGGGCATCACTGACGTATGTGGCCCCCGGATTTCAGACGTGCAGCGGAGCTCGGGCGAGATCAACAGTGCCCGGCCGCAAATACTCTTGAGTAGCGCAAGAAGTCAAACGATGACGAAAGACAATGACGGCAAGGATCGACCCAACGGACCGCTCCAAGAGGGTCGTTTTGATCGCCGCGAGAATGACATCTCAATGCGAGGCGAGAATGGAAGCTCGGGCGGCGCGTAATCGGCCGCGGCTTGCCTCGGTGCATGCCACTGCGCGCCGGACCGAGGACGAGCAGCTTCTCAATCGCTCGCTGCCCGCGGAGCCAATGCCCCAAGCGGTGGAGCTGGGGGCGTTCACGCATACGGACTCGTGGCGCGTGCTGCGGATTCAAGGCGAGTTTGTCCACGGCATCAATGCTCTCGCGGAGGTCGGCGCCGCTGTCGCCGTATTTGGTTCGGCTCGATTCCGCGAACCCATCCACTGTACGAGACGGCACGACGGCTCGGCAAGCTGCTTGCCGACGCTGGCTTTGCCGTCATCACGGGAGGCGGCCCGGGCGTGATGGAAGCAGCGAACCGAGGAGCCTACGAGGCCGGAGGCCTTTCGATCGGATGCAACATCGAGCTGCCATTCGAGCAGATCAGCAACCACTTCCTTGATCTCTCGATCAACTTCCGCTACTTCTTTGTGCGGAAGACGATGTTTGTGAAATATTCCGAGGGATTCGTCATCTTTCCGGGCGGGTTCGGTACGCTTGACGAGCTCTTCGAAGCGCTGACCCTGGTGCAGACACGGAAGATCAGCAGGTTTCCGATCATCCTTTACGACTCTGCCTATTGGAGAGGGCTGCTCGACTGGATCGTGAAAACCCAGCTCGCCGCCGGGGCCATCTCGCCCGAGGACCTGAACCTGCTGATCTTGACCGATTCGGTCGAAGAGATTCGTGATGCACTCGTCGAATGCTACAAGACGCGCTGCTGGGATACGTGGAGGCGATCGTACGGGGCGCGGATGGACGCCGACCCTCCCGGCGCACCCGCCACGGCACCCGATCCCAACAAGGCCGATGCCCAGTGAATGACGAGTTCTTGAGCTTCCCTCCCGTTCCGCCGCGAGGAACCCTCTACGATGAGCCAAGCCCCATCCTGCCAGTCGCCGTCTCTCTCCCCTGATGCCTCCTTCGAGGCTCTTGAGCGAACGCTCCAGCACTTTGGCCCGCCTGCGGCGATCGACCAGCTCATCGAGCATCTGGATAGGGCCGCAGACTACCGCTCGCTCCTGGACGCACTCCTGCTCAAGGCTCGCTATGACTTGAATCTACCGCTCATCCAGGTCGGTGGGCTGGCGAACTTGGACGAGCCGGTTCGAACTCAGTTCGAGGACCGCTACGTTGAGGCGGTCCGGCTGGTCGGCTCGAGGTTCCTGGCCGCCGGAGAGATCCCCACCGCGTGGGCGTACTTTCGGGCTATCGCCGAGCCAGAGCCCGTCAGGTCCGCGCTCGAGCGGTACGAGGCCGACCAGGACGCCAACAAGCTGGGACAGGTGATCGACGTGGCCTTCAACCAGGGTGCCAACCCCAGGCGCGGGTTCGAGTTGATCCTGGAGCATTACGGCACCTGCTCGGCGATCACCGCCCTCGACCAGGTTGCTCCCGGCGACCAGGCAATCCAGGCCGCGTGCATCGAGAGATTGATCCGTCATCTCCATGCTCAGCTCGTCTTCAGCATTCGCACCGACCTGACCCAGCGGGGACACGCGGTGCCGGGCGAGGTGACGACGATCGCCGAGCTGATCGCGGGCCGTGACTGGCTCTTCGCCGATGAGGCTTACCATACCGACGTCTCTCATCTGTCGGCGACGGTGCGCTACTCCATACTGGTTGCCGATCCGGCGGTTCTCGGTCTTGCCGTCGATCTGACCGAATATGGCCGACGGCTCTCGCCGAGGCTTCAGTATGAGGGGCAACCCCCATTCGATCGAACGTTCGACGACCACCGGCTCTTCCTCCGCGCACTTCTGGGCCAGGATGTGGATGCGGCGATCAGCCATTTCCGGACGAAGGTCGATGCGGTCGTGGAGGACGACCTCGAGTCCTCAATGCCGGCGCAGGTACTGGTGAATCTGCTGGTCCGCCTGGGAAAGCTCGACGAGGCCATCGACCTGGCCGCCGAGCGGTTGGCTCACCTCCCCGAGCAGGCGCTGACATGTCCGAGCCTTGCCCAGTTGTGCCAGCAGCACGGACGTATGGACCGCCTGGCCGAGGTCGCTCGCCAGCGGGGAGACATGGTTCATTTCCTTGCCGCGAGGCTTAATGCAAACGATGCTGAGGAAGTCGCTTGCAACAAGCCTGAAGCGCAAGCGAAGGGCATTGAATGATATATTTTCAATCGACTTTCGCTTGCGCTTCAGGCTTGTGAGCCCGGTTCCTGCCAACTCGGATGGGGAGTCAGTGCGCTCATATTCACACATTTCGAGAATATCTGCTCCGCCCCGTGGTGCGCGTTGCTCGATGTGGACCATCGATCTATGATCCAATTGGCGGGGCCAATAATCCGATCGAGGGGGTAGGAGAAGGGCCATGCGAACCAGAGGAGCCAACGGAGTGGGACGCTTCAGCGTTGAGTTGGAAATCGCCAACAACGACGAGTTAGCAGCAGCGCGGCTGGGACTGCTGCCGGCGGATCAGGTGCGGCGGGAAACCATTCTGGGCATTGTCGATACAGGAGCGATGAGGCTGGTTCTGCCGGAGGAGGTCGTGAAGCGGCTGGGTCTGCCGCTGGGCGATTCGGTCAAGGTTCGTTACGCCGACGGACGCCAGGCCAAGCGCAAGGGGGTGGAAGGGGTCTATGTGCAGCTTCTTGGTCGTCACGGAACCTTCAGCGCGGTTGTCGAGCCAAAGCGAAAGACTGCCCTGGTCGGCGCAATCGTGCTCGAAGATCTTGATCTCCTTGTGGACTGCAGCGCCCAGCGGGTGATTCCGCGAGATCCCAGCGGGGCGACTTACGAGATCGAGTGAGCTAGCGCCGTCGCCCTAGGTTGGGACAGCTTGAATGCCGCCGAATCGTTCCCCGTTCCGTTCACTTCGAGAATGGGTCGGCCGGGAAGATCGGGTCGTAGAGGATCACCGCCTCGGCCTCGCTGCGGAGCAGGCGGATTTCCAGCTCGTTCCAGAACTGGGCCGGGTCCGCGCTGGGCTGATGGTTTCGCAGCCGGTCGAGCCAGCGGAGGGCCTCGTCGCGATGACCCAGGCGGTGGTGGGCCATCGCCAGGAACGCCAAGTCCGAGGCACACTTGCCCCGGCCCGGAGCCGAATGCCTTCCTCGAGCCGACGGATCGCGTCGTCGAACCGGCCGGCGCGGTACAGCGCGGTCCCGAGCGTGTTCAGGCAGTCGGCCTTGTGGGATTCATCGGCGCCTTGACGGCGGCCTCGGCCAGCCGGACGGGCACCTCGGGATCGGCGGTCGCCCTCGGTCCCAGCACGCAAGCCCAGGCGACCTCGTTGGCCGTCCACGCGTTGATCGTCCCGCCGAAGCGATCAAGCAGGTTGGCGATCGCTCTCCGCCATCCGGCCCGATCGCCGGACTACAGCAGGACCAAGCCGAAACGACGGCGAAGCTCCGGATCGTCGGGCATCAGCCGGACGGCCTCGGCGAGCGTCGCCGCGGCCCGGTCGAGATGGCCCCGCTCGACGTGCAAGCGGGCCAAGGCGTACCAGACCGATCGGTTGAGCGGTCGGGCGCGGGCCGCCTCGGCGTAGGCGGCCTCGGCCCGGTCCCACAGGCCCCGCTCCTTCCAGGCGTCGCCGCGCGCCGCCGGATCGGGGCCGAAGAGGATCGGGTCCAGCCGCGGCGCCGGGTCCGCCGGCGGCGGCCCGCCGAGTTGCTCCAGCCGCTGGCGACGCTCCAGCCAGGCGGCGCGGTCGAGCACGCGGACCGAGCCCCGCTCATCCAGCTCCAGCCCGGTGGCGGCCTCGACCCAGGCGGCCAGCCGCGGCACGTCGTCGGGCAGCGGCGCCGGGGCGTCCCACAGCCGCGCCGTACTGCGAATCACTCGTGAGCAGGAACCGGCCGTCCGGGCTGAACGCCACGCGCACCACCAGAGTCGCCGAAATGCGGCATGGGTGGGCCGATCGGCCGGCCGGTGGCGGCATCCCACAGCCGCGCCGTCTTGTCCTGGCTCCCGGTGAGGATCGTCTTGCCGTCGGGGCTGAACGCCACGGACAACACCTGCCCGGATGCTGCCATTGGCTGGCCGAATGGCCGGCCGGTGGCGGCGTCCCACAGCCGCGCCGTCTTGTCCTAGCTCCCGGTGAGGATCGTCTTGCCGTCCGGGCTGAACGCCACGGACCACACCGGCGCCCGATGCTCCATGGGTCGGCCGAGGGGCCGGCCGGTGGCGGCGTCCCACAGCCGCGCCGTCGTGTCACAGCTCCCGGTGAGGATCGTCTTGCCGTCAGGGCTGAACGCCACGGACACCACCTGTCGAATGCTCCATGGCTGGCCGATGGGCCCCGGTGGCGGCGTCCCACAGCCGCGCCGTGTTGTCCGTGCTCCCGGTGAGGATCGTCTTGCCGTCGGGGCTGAACGCCACGGACATCACCCGTCCGAATGCGCCATGGGTGGCCGAGTGGGCCGGCCGGTGGCGGCGTCCCACAGCCGCGCCGTCTTGTCCCTGCTCCCGGTGAGGATCGTCTTGCCGTCCGGGCTCAATGCCACGGCATTGATCCGGATCCCAGCTCCACGGGCTGGCCAAGAAGATGTCCCGACGCGACGTCCCACAGCCGGACCTTACCGTCAGAGCCCGCGGTGAGGAGGGTCTTGCCGTCGCGGCTGAACGCCACGGCCGACACCTCGCTTCCATAATCGAGCGGCCGGCCGATGGGCTGACCGACCTCGCCATCCCAGAGTCGCGCCGTGCCGTCCTGACTGCCGGTGAGGATCGACCGCCGTCGGGGCTGAACGCCACGGACCAGACCGCGCCTTGGTGCTCCAGGGGTCTGCCCATCCGTTGACCGGTGGCGGCGTCCCACAGTTGGGCCGTGTTGTCATCGCACCCGGTGAGGATCGTCTTGCCGTCCGGGCTGAACGCCACGGAGCTCACCCAGCCCGAATGCTCCATGGGTTGGCCGAGTGGCCGGCCAGTGGCGGCGTCCCACAGCCGCGCCGTCTTGTCATAGCTCCCGGTGAGGATCGTCTTGCCGTCGGGGCTGAACGCCACGGACCAGACAATGCCCGATGCACCATGGTTGGCCGATGGGCCGGCCGGTGGCGGCGTCCCACAGCCGCGCCGTCTTGTCCCAGCTCGCCGGTGAGGATCGTCTTGCCGTCCGGGCTGAACGCCACGGACGACACCCGCCCGGATGCGCCAGGGGCTGGCCGAGCGGCCGGCCGGTGGCGGCGTCCCACAGCCGCGCCGTCTTGTCAGAGCACCCGGTGAGGATCGTCTTGCCGTCGGGGCTGAACGCCACCGACCACACCGCGCCCGATGCACCAGGGGTTGGCCGATGGGCCGGCCGGTGGCGGCGTCCCACAGCCGCGCCGTCTTGTCCCAGCACCCGGTGAGGATCGTCTTGCCGTCGGGGCTGAACGCCACGGACATCACCCAGTCCGAATGCTCCATGGGCTGGCCGAGGGGCCGGCCGGTGGCGGCATCCCACAGCCGCGCCGTCTTGTCATGCGCACCCGGTGAGGATCGGTCTTGCCGTCGGGGCTGAAGGCCACCGACGTCCACCATGTCGCCATGGGAGAAGACCCCCTTCAGCTCGACGTGGTGGCGCCGCCAGGCCGACAGGTTGGCCAGGGCGACGTGCCGGCCGGCCTCGTCTTTCGCCTCGGTCGCCATCCGCAGCGACTCGACGGTCCAGAGCATCCCGACGCCGATCTGCCCCTTCTCGAAGGCGGCCTGACCGCGCTCGAGGTCGAGCCTCGCCAGCCGGCGGTTCGACTCGGCCAGGGACGACTCGAGCCTTGCGCGTTCCTCGAGCGTCACTCGCCAGCTTGTGTCGCTTGTCGCTCGGCTTGCCGCGATTGGCCTGCCGATCAGCGTACGAGCAAGCACGGCCACGGCCACCAGCGCCAGCGGCCGCCACGCCCGATCGAGCCGGCGATCACCGGGTTCCTGCGGCACCACCGCGCCAGCCGCTCCGCGGCTGAGACCCGCCGCGCACGGATGGGCCGGTCCTCCACGAACCGCCGCAGGTCCTCGGCCAGCGCCGCCGCCGTCGTGTAACGCCCGCCGGGTCGCGTGCGGTCGCCTTGGCGATGATCGTCTCCAGGTCCCGCGGCACGCCCGGCGCCAGCTTCTTCAACCGCTCCGGCTCCTCGTGCAGCACCCGCTCCATCAGCGTGTGGCGGTCCGATGCCTCGTACGCCGGCCGCAGCGCGACCAGCTCGTAGAGCGTCAGGCCCAGGCTGTACACGTCCGACCGGGCGTCGCACTGCCCCGAGAACCGCTCCGGCGCCATGTAGCGGATGGTGCCCAGGATGTCGCCGGTATGGGTCAGGTCGTCGGCCTCGGCCGTCTTGGCCAGCCCGAAGTCGGCCACCCAGACGTTGCCGTGATTGTCCAGCAAGAGGTTCGACGGCTTGACGTCGCGATGGAGGATGCCCTGGCGATTGGCGTATTCCAGGGCCTCGGCCACCTGGACGCCGATGCGGGCGACGCTGCGGTAGAACTGGCGGTCGGGATCGGACGACGCCGACAGCTCGGACGAGCCGGGCAGGATCGCCGAGAGGAGCCGGAGTCGGCCGGGGGGCCGTTCGCGGCAGCGGGTGCCGCGCCGTCGCAGGGCTCGGTCACGGAACCGTCTACCGGCGGCGCCATCGGCGCGAACCGGCCGGTGATCAGCGAGCGGGCCACGTCGGCTGCCGTCAGGCCGGCGACCCGGCTCGCTGCCGCCGCGGCCCGCGGCCGGGCTTGCCTCGGACTTCCCCCGTCGCAGCCGCCGCAGGTCGTCCAGCACCACGTCCAGGCCCAGACCGGCGATGAACTGCATCACGAAGTAGTGGTGACCGTCCTGCCGGCCCACGCCGAAGACCGGCACGATGTTGGTGTGGTGCAGCCTGGCCGCCGCCTTCGCCTCGCGCTCGAACCGCCGCACCTGCTTGGGGTCCGAGCAGCGACCCGGCCGAGAGCACCTTGAGCGCCACCCGCCGGCCCAGCGACTCCTGCTCGGCCTCGTAGACCACCCCCATGCCGCCGCGGCCGATCTCGCGGAGGATCCGGTAGTCGCCCAGCCGCTCCAGCCGCGTGCCCACCGCCGCGCCGCTATCGGCGGCCAGCGAGCCGGTGGTGCCGCCGGAGCTCTCGCCCAGGTCTTCCATCATGAGCAGCGCCGGGAACAGGTCGCGGATCTCGTCGGCCAGCTCGGGGTAGCGTTCGACATATTCCTGCAGGGTCGGCTGCTCGCCGCGGCGCTTGCGGTCGAGGAACTCCTCGGCCAGAGCCTCGACCGGGTTGCGCGCGTCGCTGGAGGTGGTCATCGATGG
>CAVXCB010000026.1:0-30479 GCA_963760085.1 uncultured Planctomycetaceae bacterium | reverse complement strand
GAGAGCTGGGAACCCATTCTGACCAGCCTGCTGCTGGCAGCGGCAGCGGCGACTTTCACGGCCTGCCTGGCCTGGCTCCTGGCCTGGGTGAGCCGGAAGTCTCTCGCCTGGCAGGTGCTGATGCTGGCGACGCTGGCCTTGACCCTCGCCACGCCCGGCCCCGTTGCCGGCATGGCCCTCGAGCTGGCTTATCGCTGGTTCCCACCGGTCTACGACTCGCCGCTGATCGTCATCATGGCGCAGTCAGTACGCACCCTGCCCTATGCGCTTTTGATTCTCTGGCCAGCGCCGCGAATCCTTCCCGGCGAGCTGCTGGAATCTGCCATTCTAGACGGCCATGGCTCCTGGGGCCAGCTCTTTCACGTGGCACTTCCACTTTCGAGTCGTGCCCTCGTGGCGGCCTGGTGCGTGGCGTTCGTGCTAGGCTTCGGCGAGTTGCCGGCAACCAACCTGCTTCAGCCCCCAGGCATAACTACGATCACATTCCGCATCTGGACCTTGCTGCACACCGGCGTCGAGAGCCACCTCGCCGGCGTCGCGCTGGTCACGCTGGCCGTGCTGGCCATCGCGGCTCTCGGCGCGGTGCTTGGCCTGAGGGTGCTCCTATCATCGGATCGCTGAGAGCCCAGGGAACCAGTAGGCCTCAGGCGGCCGCCGTGCTGACAGGGTTGGCCAGGGCGTCGAGCCTGCGGTGGCCGTGGTCTCGGCGGCGTGGATGCAGTCGGGGATGCCGATGCCGTCATAGGCGACACCGGCGAAGTACAGCCGGGAATACTTGGCCAGCTTGTGGGCGGATCGTCTCGACGCGTCGAGGTGTCCGAGGTTGTACTGGGGCATTGACCGGGGATGGCGGGCGATCCGCAGGAATAGCGGGTCGCCCGGCGCGCCGATCAGGCTGCAGCTCGCGACGCGACCAGTTCGCTGAGCGCTGAGTCGTCGAGATCGAACAGTTCAGGATGGGTCGCACCGCCGAGAAGACACGCAGCAGGCACGTACCGGCCGGCGCCGTCCGGGAACTTACGCTTGAGAATGAGAGGCCAGGATCGATCGGCCCTCGGTCGCCGGCACCACGACGCCAAAGCCGTCCAGCGGATGCTGACCTGGTCACGCCGGTAGGCGATTTGACGATCAGCGATGACGCATAGGGGATCGCACGCAGTTGAAGAGCCAGTCCCGGGTCTTCCGATGTCGATGAGCCTGGCCGTCGCGTGGGCCTCGGTCGCTACGATCACGGCGTCGGCCTCCAGCGGCGGCCCGTCGAGCGGCTCGACCAGCCAGGGAGAGGCCGGCCCATTGCGGCTGATCCTGCGGACAGGAGAGTTGGTTCGAACGGTACCCGGTGGTAGGCGGCGGCGAGGGCCCTGGGAACGTATCCATCCCGTCGGCCAGCGTACGAACATGCCATCGGCCCTCCCGATGCCTGGCGCTCGAGCTGGCGAGCGCCGGATCGGGCCTCTCGCCGCCGGCGCGAATCAGGCTGCCGTGTTCCGCTCCATTGCCAGGTACCGGGGAGCGTGCCTTGAGACTCAATCGTTGGAATCGCCCGTAAGATCCCGCCACGAGCGGCTGCACCAGGCGATCGAGGGCCTCCCGTCCCAGCCTGCGACGGACAAAGGCCGCCAGGCTCTCTCGGGTTCTTCTCCCGCCGGGGAATGACCAGGTCCATCAAGCACGCGCAGCTCGCCCGGCCAGGAGAGCACCGGCGTCGTCAAGATCGGCACCAGGCGGTGCGGGGCCATAAGACAAAGCCTTCTGGCACCGGTGCCAGCTGGCCTTTCCTGACCACGAACGAACGGCGATGGCTGGGGTCCGTTTCCACGAGCTGGTCCGTGAGCCCCAGCCGGGTGCAAAGATCAGACCCCAGGGCTTGTTGGTGATGAATGAATCGGGGCCGCTTTTGAGGGTGAAACCGCCTCTCGTCTGTCCTGACCACGCCTCCGATCCGGTCCTTCCCTTCCAGCACCACCATCTCGATCGGCTTGCGCACGCAGCCGCAGTTCGTGGAGTCGAGAGGCTGCGGCGAGGCCGGATAGCCCTCCGCCGATGACCACCACTCGGTCGAGTTTCCAGAGGTCCGCTGTTCGCTCGATTAAGTCGCAACCTGCTTTCGAAATGGTCCAATCCTCACACCTTATCTTTTTGGTATACCCACTGGCCTTCCTACGCTGACGGATTCGACGCTCCGCGCTCAAAATCTTCTCCCGGATCATACTCCCAGGCACACGCTAACGATCGCACATAACTTCCCGGAGATTCCATTTTCTTTCTGGCCTTTGCAAGGCTCATGCGTGCTGACCTGCGTGGCTCTCAGAATACCGCGACAGCCAGATTCTACAGCCACGAGGGGCCGATTTCCAGTATCATCGGTCAGGGCTTGGACTCGGAACGGTCATGGACTATATCCACCAGGGCCCGCACATGATCAACGGGAGTTTGCGGAAGAATCCCATGGCCCAGATTGAAGATGTGGCCGGGGCGCCCGCCGGCCTGCTCGAGGATCCGGCGGGTCTGGCAGTTCGATTTCCGGTAAGTCCGCGAGCAGGACGACGGGATCGAGATTCCCCTGAACGGCGACCTGCGAGCCGAGCCGCTCCCAGGATTGGGCCAGGTCAACCCGCCAGTCGAGTCCGATCACCGAACCGCCGGCGTCGCGTTGCAGCTCCAGCAGCGATCCGGTGTCGGTGCCGAAATGGATCGCTGGAGCGGTGGGATCGAGCTGGGAAGAGTCGGTTCATGTGAGGCTGAACAAACCGACGGTAATCTTCGGGACCGAGCATTCCCACCCAGCTATCGAAGATCTGGAAGCCTGGGCGCCGGCCGTCGATCTGGGCGTTCAAGTAACGGCGGTGGAGTCGACGAGTCGCGCCATCAAGGCGTTCCAGGCCCCGGGATCTCGGTACATGAAGGCCTTGGCGGTCTCGTAATGACGGGACCCCTCCCTCGATGGCGTAGCACGCCAGCGTGAACGGAGCCCCGGCGAAACCGATGAGCGGTGTCGCCGGCTTGAGTGCCGACGGATCGAGCCGAACGGCCTGGATACACAAAATCGAAGCGGGACGGGTCTTGCAGCGGACGAACACGGTCGACATGGCCGGTCGCGTAACGGGATTATGAATGACCGGGCCTTCGCCCTTGGCGAATTCGAGCTCGAAGCCGAGGGTTCGAGGATCAGCAGGATGTCCGCGAACAAAATCGCCGCATCGACGCCCAGGACCTCGGCCGCCGTGACCGTTACCTCGGTGGCCAGTTCGGGGTTTGCACAGCTCGAGAAACGGCACCTTCGAGCGGATAGCACGATACTCAGCCATGTAACGTCCAGCCTGCCTCATCAGCCAGATGGGCGTGACGCTCCTGTTCTCGCGGCATGCTGTGAGAAATGGGCGGTTCCAGAGGAGCGTCGTGCTCTTTGATTTGGTGCGATGCGGACGTGGCTCGGGCATGTGTTTTGACTCGGGAGTACGCGGGACGTGATTCAAGAGGAGGTCATTCTACGCCATCTTGCGGTGTTATGGTCGAATTCTGCGGAGATCCTCGCCTACATTGCCGAGAGGAAGTTCAAGTTCGGTCCCGCGAGCATCACTGTCGTATGTGGCCCGCGGATTTCAGACGTGGAGGGAGCTCGGGCGGGTCACAGGCCGGCCTATGCCCTCTTGCGGTCATGAGCAACCAGTCAACGATGCGAAGAAAACCACGGCACGGACGGCCATCGGGACCGCTCCAGGAGGATCGTTCCGACGCCGCGAGCTGACATTCAATGCGAGGCGAGAAGGGCAGCTCCGCGGCGCGCTACGTCGAGCCGCGGCTTGCCTCGGTGCATGCCACTGCGCGGCGGACCGAGGACGAGCGGCTGCTTAACCGCTCGCTGCCGGCTGAGCCCGCCGCGATCGGCGGAGCTTGGGGCGTTCACTCATACGCGATTCCTGGCGGGTCCTGCGTATCCAGGGCGAGTTTGTGCATGGGATCAATGCTCTGGCCGAGGTCGGCGCCGCGGTGGCCGTCTTCGGCTCGGCTCGATTCGGCCGAACTCATCCGCTTTATGAGACTGCGAGACGGCTGGGCAAGCTGCTTGCCGAGGCTGGCTTTGCCGTGATCACCGGCGGCGGCCCGGGCATGATGGAGGCAGCGAATCGCGGAGCCTACGAGGCCGGCGGCTACTCGATCGGATGCAACATCGAGCTGCCATTCGAGCAGCTCACCAATCCCTTACCTCGATCTGTCGATCAACTTCCGCTACTTCTTCGTGCGGAAGACCATGTTCGTGAAATATTCCGAGGGCTTCGTGATCTTCCCCGGCGGGTTCGGCACTCTTGATGAGATGTTCGAATCGCTTGACCCTGGTGCAGACGCGGAAGATCAACAGGTTCCCGATCATCCTGTACGATTCTGCCGTACTGGAGTGGACTGCTCGACTGGGTCGTGAAGACGCAGGTCGCCCAGGGGCTGTCTCGCCGAGGACCTGAATTTGCTGATCATGACCGACTCGGTCGAAGAGATTCGCGATGCACTTGTGGAATGCTACAAGACGCGCTGCTGGGCCACGTGGAGGCGTTCCTACGGGGCACGGATGGATGCCGATCCTCCCGGCGCACCCGCCACGGCACCAGACCCGACCAAGGCCGACGCTCAGTGAATGACGAGTTCTTGAGCTTCCCTCCCGTTCCGCCGCGAGGAACCCTCTACGATGAGCCAAGCCCCATCCTGCCAGTCGCCGTCTCCGCCCCTGATGCCTCCTTCGAGGCTCTTGAGCGGACGCTCCGCACTCCGGCCCGCCTGCGGCGATCGACCAGCTCATCGAGCATCTGGATAAGGCCGCAGACTATCGCTCGCTCCTGGATGCACTCCTGCTCAAAGCTCGCTATGACTTGAATCTACCGCTCATCCAGGTCAGGAGGGCTTTCGAACTTGACGAGCCGGTTCGAACTCAGTTCGAGGACCGCTATGTCGAGGCGATCCGGCTGGTCGGCTCGAGGTTCCTGGCCGCCGGAGAGATCCCCACCGCGTGGGCCTACTTTCGGGCCATCGCCGAGCCAGAGCCCGTCAGGTCCGGCGCTCGAGCGGTACGAGGCCGACCAGGACGCCGAACAAGCTGGGACAGGTCATCGACGTCGCCTTCAACCAGGGTGCAAACCCCAGGCGAGGCTTCGAGTTGATCCTGGAGCATTACGGCACCTGCTCGGCGATCACGGCCCTCGACCAGGTTGCTCCCGGCGACGCAGGCAATCCAGGCCGCTGCATCGAGAGATTGATCCGTCATCTCCATGCTCAGCTCGTCTTCAGCATTCGCGCCGACCTGACCCAGCGGGGACACGCCGTGCCGGGCGAGGTGACGACGATCGCAGAATTGATCGCGGGACGTGACTGGCTCTTCGCCGATGAGGCTTACCATACCGACGTCTCACATCTGTCGGCGACGGTGCGCTATTCTATTCTGGTTGCCGATCCGGCGACTCTCGGTCTTGCCGTCGATCTGACCGAATATGGCCGACGGCTCTCGCCGAGGCTTCAGTATGAGGGGCGACCCCCCTTCGATCGAACGTTCGACGACCACCGGATCTTCCTCCGCGCCCTCCTGGGCCAGGATGTGGATGCGGCGATCAGCCATTTCCGGACGAAGGTCGATGCGGTCGTGGAGGACGACCTCGAGTCCTCAATGCCGGCACAGGTACTGGTGAATCTGCTGGTCCGCATGGGAAAGCTCGACGAGGCCATCGACCTGGCTGCCTCGCGGTTGGCTCACCTCCCCGAGCAGGCGCTGACATGTCCGGGCCTTGCCCAGTTGTGCCAGCAGCGCGGACGTATGGTCCGCCTGGCCGAGGTCGCTCGCCAGCAGGGAGACATGGTTCATTTCCTTGCCGCGAGGCTTAATGCAACGATGCTGAGGGAGTCGCTTGCAACAAGCCTGGAGCGCAAGCGAAGGGCATTGAATGATATATTGTCAATCGACTTTCGCTTGCGCTTCAGGCTTGTGAGCCAGGTTCCTGCCAACTCGGATTGGGAGTCAGTGGCGCTCATATTCACACACTTCGAGAGTATCTGCTCGGCCCCGTGGTGCGCTTGCTCGATGTGGACCATCGATCTATGATCCAATTGGCGGGGCCAATAATCCGATCGAGGGGGTAGGAGAAGGGCCATGCGAACCAGAGGAGCCAACGGAGTGGGACGCTTTAGCGTTGAGTTGGAAATCGCCAACAACGACGAGTTAGCAGCAGCGAGGCTGGGACTGTTGCCGGCGGATCAGGTGCGGCGTGAAACCATTCTGGGCATTGTCGATACAGGAGCGATGAGGCTGGTTCTGCCGGAGGAGGTCGTGAAGCGGCTGGGTCTGCCGCTGGGCGATTCGGTCAAGGTTCGTTACGCCGACGGACGCCAGGCCAAGGGCAAGGGGGTGGAAGGGGTCTATGTGCAGCTTCTTGGTCGTCACGGAACCTTCAGCGCGGTTGTCGAGCCAAAGCGAAAGACCGCCCTGGTTGGCGCAATCGTGCTCGAAGATCTTGATCTCCTTGTGGACTGTAGCGCCCAGCGGGTGATTCCGAGAGATCCCAGCGGGGCGACTTACGAGATCGAGTGAGCTAGCGCCGTTGCCCTAGGCTGGGGCAGTTTGAATGCCGCTGCAACTTTCCCCTTCCGTTCAATTCGAGAATGGGTCCGGCGGGAAGATCGAGTCGTAGAGGATCACGGCCTCGGCCTCGCTGCGCAGCAGGCGGATTTCCAGTTCGTTCCAGAACTGGGCCGGGTCCGCGCTGGGCTGACGGTTTCGCAGCTGCTCGAGCCAGTGCGTCGCCTCATCGCGATGCCCCAGGCGGTGGTGGGCCATCGCCATGAAGGGCAAGTCCGACGGCACACTTGCCCCGGCGCGGAGTCGAATACCTTCCTCGAGCCGGCGGATCGCGTCGTCGAACCGGCCGGCGCGGTACAGCGCGGTCGCCGAGCGTTCTCAAGGCATCGGCCTTGAGGGATTCATCGGCGCCTTTGACGGCGGCCTCGGCCAGCCGGACGGGTGCCTCAGCATCGGCGTTGCCCTCTGGTCCCAGAACGCAAGCCCAGGCGACCTCTTTGGCCGTCCACGGGTTGATCGTCCCGCCGAAGCGATTAAGCAGGTTGGCGATCGCTCTCCCCCTTCCGGCCCGATCGCCGGAATACACCAGGACCAACCCGAAACGACGGCGAAGCTCCGGATCGTCGGGCATCTGCCGGACCGCCTCGGCGAGCGTCGCTGCTGCCCGGTCGAGATGGCCCCACTCGGCTTGCAAGCGGGCCAAGACGTACCAGACCGACCGGTTAAACGGTCGGGCGCGGGCCGCCTCCGCGTATGCGGCCTCGGCCCGGTCCCACTCGCCCCGCTCCCTCCAGGCGTCGCCGCGGCAGCCGGATCGGGGCCGAAGAAGATCGGGTCCAGCCGCGGCGCCGGGTCCGCCGGCGGCGGTCCGCCGAGCTGCTCCAGCCGCCGGCGACTCTCCAGCCAGGCTTCGTGGTCGAGCACGTGGATCAAGCCCCGCTCATCCAGCTCCAGCCCGGTGGCGGCCACGACCCAGGCGGCCAGCCGCGGCACGTCGTCGGGCAGCGGCGCCGGGGCGGCCCACAGCCGCGCCGTACTGAGAATCACTCGTGAGTAGGAACCGACCATCCGGGCTGAACGCGACGCGCGGCCCCCAGGGTTGTCCTGTAGACGGATGCGGCATGGGCGGGCCGATCAACTGGCCGGTGGCGGCGTCCCACAGCCGCACTGTCTCGCCTCCGCTCCCGGTGACGATCGTCTTGCCGTCGGGGCTGAAAGCCACGGATATCACATAGCCCGAATGCTCCAGTGGCTGGCCGAGGGGCCGGCCGGTGGCGGCGTCCCACAGCCGCGCCGTCTTGTCCCAGCTCCCGGTGACGATCGTCTTGCCGTCGGGGCTGAAAGCCACGGTCCACACGGCGCCCGAATGCTCCATGGGTCGGCCGACGGGCCGGCCAGTGGCGGCGTCCCACAGCCGCGCCGTCTTGTCAAAGCTCCCGGTGACGATCGTCTTGCCGTTGGGGCTGAAAGCCACCGACGGCACATAGCCCGAATGCGGCAGGGGAGGCCCGAGTGTCCGTCCGGTGGCGGCGTCCCATAGCCGCGCCGTTTTGTCGGCGCACCCGGTGAGGAGGGTCTTGCCGTCGGGGCTGAACGCCACCGATATCACCTCGTCCGAATGCTCCAGCGCTCTGCCTAGTGGGTGTCCGGTGGCGGCGTCCCACAGCCGCGCCGTCTTGTCATTGCACGCGGTGAGGATCGTCTTGCCATCCGGGCTCAATGCCAAGGCATTGATCTGGGCTCCCAGCTCCACGGTCATGCCGAGAAGATGTCCCGCTGCGATGTCCCAGAGCCGGACTTTATCGTCACGGCCCGCGGCGAGGAGGGCCTTGCCGTCCGGACTGAACACCACGGTCGACACCTGGCTTCCGAACTCCAGCGCTCGGCCGACGGACTGACCGACCTCGCCATCCCAGAGTCGCGCCGTCCTATCCCGACTGCCGGTGAGGATCGACCGGCCGTCGGGGCTGAACGCCACGGACCAGACGGTGCCGTGGTGCTCCAGGGGCCTCCCCATCCGTTGACCGGTGGCGGCGTCCCACAGTTGGGCCGTGTTGTCGTCGCACGCGGTGAGGATCGACCGGCCGTCGGGGCTGAACGCCACGGACCGAACCCAGCCCAAATGCTCCAGGGGTCGGCCGATAGGCCGGTCAGTGGCGGCGTCCCACAGCCGCGCCGTCTTGTCGAAGCTCCCGGTGAGGACCGTCTTGCCGTCGGGGCTGAATGCCACGGACCACACATTGCCCGAATGCTCCATGGGTTGGCCGAGGGACCGTCCGGTGACGGCGTCCCACAGCCGCGCCGTCTTGTCAGCGCAGCCGGTGAGGATCGTCTTGCCGTCGGGGCTGAACGCCACGGACTGAACCTCGTCCGGATGCACCATGGATTGGCCGATGGGCTGGCCGGTGGCGGCGTCCCACAGCCGCGCCGTCTTGTCGGCGCAGCCGGTGAGGATCGTCTTGCCGTCGGGGCTGAACGCCACCGACCAAACCTCGCCCAAATGCACCATGGGTTGGCCGAGTTGCTGGCCGGTGGCGGCGTCCCACAGCCGCGCCGCCCTGTCAAGGCACCCGGTGAGGTTGGTTTTGCCGTCGGGGCTGAACGCCACGAAGGACACCCGGTCCGAATGCTCCATCGGTTGGCCAATGGGCTGGCCGGTGGTGGCGTCCCACAGCCGCGCCGTCTTGTCGCGCACCCGGTGAGGATGGTCTTGCCGTCGGGGCTGAACGCCACCGAGTACACCATGTCGCCATGAGAGAAGACCCCCTTCAGCTCGACGCGGTGGCGACGCCAGGCCGATAGGTTGGCCAGGGCGACGTGCCGGCCGGCTGCGTCCCCCGCCTCTGTCGCCATCCGCATCGACTCGACGGTCCAGAGCATCCCGGCGCTGACCTGCCCCTTCTCGAAGGCGGCCTGACCACGCTCCAGGTCCAGCATCGCCAGCCGGCGGTTCGACTCGGAAAGGCGGGTTGAGGCCGCGTTCTTCCAGATCGCTGCCAGCGATCCGCTTGTTCGCCTCGGCTTGCCGATTGGCATGGATCAGAGCAATTACGGCCACGGCCACCAGCGCCAGGGCCGCCACACCCATCGAGCCGGCGATCGCCGGGTTTCTTCGGCACCATCGCAACAGCCGCTCCGCGGATGACACCCGCCGCGCCGGATCGGCCGGTCCTCCACGAACCGCCGCAGGTCTTCCGCCAGCGCCGCCGCCGTCGCATAGCGTCCAGCCGGGTCGCGTGCGGTCGCCTTGGCGATGATCGTCTCCAGGTCGCGTGGCACGCCCGGTGACCGCTTCTTCAACCGCTCCGGCTCTTCGTGGAGCACGCGATCCACCAGGGTGTGGCGGTCCGATGCCTCGTACGCCGGCCGCAACGCAATCAGCTCGTACAGCAGTGAGACCCAGGCTGTACACGTCCGACCGGGCGTCGCACTTCCCCTGGAACCGCTCCGGAGCCATGTAGCGGATGGTGCCCAGGATGTCGCCGGTGTGGGTCAGGTCGTCGGCCTCGGCCGTCTTGGCCAGCCCGAAGTCGGCCACCCAGACGTTGCCGTGGTTGTCCAGCAAGAGGTTCGACGGCTTGACGTCGCGATGCAGAATTCCCTGGCGATTGGCATATTCCAAGGCCTCGGCCACCTGGACGCCGATGCGTGCGATGCTGCGGTAGAACTGGCGGTCGGGGTCGGACGACGCCGACAGCTCGGACGAGCCAGGCAGGATCACATGGGAGGAGCCGGAGTCGGCCGGGGGGCCGTTCGCGGCAGCGGGTGCCGCGTCATCGCAGGGCTCGGTCACGGAACCGTCTAGCGGCGGCGCATCGGCAGCGAACCGGCCGGTGAGCAACGAGCGGGCCACGTCGGCCGCCGTCAGGCCGGCGACTCGGCTCTCCGCCGGCCCTGGCTTCGCCTCGGACTTCCCACCGCGCAGCCGGCGCAGATCCTCCAGCACCACGTCGAGACCCACTCCGGCGATGAACTGCATCACGAAGTAATGGTGACCATCTTGCCGGCCCACGCCGAAAACCGGCACGATGTTGGTGTGGTGGAGCTTGGCCGCGGCCTTGGCCTCGCGCTCGAACCGCCGCACTTGCTTGGGGTCCAAGAGCGAGCTTGCCGAGAGCACCTTGAGCGCCACCCGCCGGCCCAGCGACTCTTGCTCGGCCTCGTAGACCACCCCCATGCCGCCTCGGCCGATCTCGCGAAGGATGCGGTAGTCGCCGAGCCGCTGGAGCCGCACGCCCACCGCCGCGCCGCTGTCTTCGGCCAGCGAGCCGGTGGTACCGCCGGAGCTCTCGCCCAGGTCTTCCATCATCAGCAGCGCCGGGAAGAGGTCGCGGATGTCGTCGGCCAGCTCGGGGTAACGTTCGACGTATTCGCGCAGCGTCGGCTGCTCGCCCCGTCGCTTGCGGTCGAGAAACTCCTCGGCCAGAGCCTCGACCGGGTTCCGCGCGTCGCTGGAGGTGGACATCGATGGCTCCCTTCTCACTGTGCGAACGAACTTGGCACCGGCATGTTGGAAGCTCGTCCCGAGCGACAATGACAGTTCGATGCAAGGCTCAATCGACTTCCTACGAAACAAGAGGCGATAGGACAATCAACAAGGAGGACAGGAGGTACAGGAGTGAAAGACTTTGTGGAGACGAGGAATGCATGAGAATTCCGGTCCCCATTTCTCCTGTTCCTCCTGTCCTCCTTGTGGGGCCTTCCAGCGTACCAGCATTCTAGGCATTGATTGGTGGTTGAATTACAACCGTTCCTTCCGCCGCTGCGCGGCTGGCAAACCTCTCAGGCTTGCGCGAAGGCAAGCAGGGCCGAGCTCTCGTGCTCGTGAATCTCGGCGATCTTATCGAGGCCGATGATCTCGGCACCGAGGAGCACGCCCGGCTCCATACCGCAGAACTTGACTTGCCGACCCGCCGCCTTGGCTCCGCTTACCAGCTTGAAGAGCTCGGCGAAGCCCGTGCTGCTGAGGAAGGCAACGCGGCGAAAGTTGACCAGGAGCCGCCTGGCCCATTCCTGGGCGGTCACCAGGGCCAGCTCGGCGCCGAGCTCCTGAGCCAGCTTGGTGCCGTACAGTTCCTTGGTGCGGATCTCGACAACGGCCACGTCCTTGAGCATATTCACGCGGATATGTTGGAAATCGGCGTCCGGCATAGGGGGCTCCTTTCTGTTCTGGATCAGGGTCATCGGCGCCGCGGACCACCCGCGACGCCTGACAGGTCGGTCACGGCGCGAACGGATCGGCCGGGAAGATCGGGTCGTAGAGGATCATGGCTTCGGCCTCGCTGCGGAGCACGCGAATCCCCAGCTCGCTCCAGAAAGAAGCTGGGTCGGGGGTGGTCTGATAGTCTCGCAGCCGCGCAAGCCAGCTGCGGGCCTCCTCGCGGTGCCCCAAACGATGGTGAGCCATCGCCAGGAACGCCCAGTCCTGCGGCACGCCCGTCCCGCCCGGGAAACTGATGCCTTCTTCCAGCCGATGGATCACCTCTTCGTAGCGTCCGGCGCGGTACAACGCGGCCCCGAGCGTGTTCAGTCTGTTGGCCTTCGAGTATTCGTCGGCGCCCTTGAAGGCGGCCTCGGCGAGCCGAACGGCCACCTCGGGATCGCTGGTCGCGTCGGCCGCCGGCACGAGAGCCCAGGCGACGTACTTGGCCGTCGTCGCGTTGGCGGTTGCGCCGAAGCGTTGGAGGAGCGCGGCGTTGGACTTCCGCCAGCCGGCCTGATCGCCGGACCAGAGGAGGCTCCGGCCGAGGTCAAGTCGGAGCTCCAGGTCGTCGGGTATAAGCCGGACCGCTTCGGCCAGCGTCGCCGCGGCCCGGTCGAGACGGCCGCGCTCGAGGTGATAGCGGGCCAGGGCGCGCCAGATCGATGAGTTGAGTGGTCGGGCGTGGGCCGCCTCGGCGTAGGCGGCCTCGGCCTTGTCCCAGAGGCCCCGCTCCTTCCAGGCGTCGCCGCGGGCCGCCGGATTGCCGCCGAAAAGGATTGGGTCCAGCCGCAGCGCCGGGTCGGGCGAGGGCGGACCGCCGAGCTGCTCCAACCGACGACGACGTTCGAGCCAGTCGGTGCGGGTGAGCACCCGGATCGAGCCGCGCTCGTCCAACACCTGCCCGGTGGCGGCTTCGACCCACGCAGCGAGACGCAGCACGTCGTCGGGAAGCGGCGACGGGGCATCCCACAGCCGCGCCGTACTAGAGTCAGTCGTGAGCAGGAACCGACCATCCGGGCTGTACGCAACGCCCAGCCACCTCTCTGAAGCGATGCGGCATCCGAGCACCGGCCGGCTGGCCGGTGGCGGCGTCCCAGAGCTGCGCCGACCCGTCCAGGCAGCCGGTAAGGACCATCGTGCCGTCCGGGCTAAACGCCACGGAGGATACCGCGGTGGAACTCGCCAGGGGATGGCCGATGGGCCGGCCGCTGGCGGCGTCCCACAACCGCGCCGTCCTGTCATTGCTCCCGGTGACGATCGTCTTGCCGTCGGGGCTGAACGCCACGGAGTTCACGTTGCCCCAATGCTCCAGGACTGGCCCGAATGGCCGGCCCGTGGCGGCGTCCCACTGCCGCGCCGTCCTGTCGCCGCCGCCGGTGAGGATCGTCTTGCCATCCGGGCTGAACGCCACGCAGATCACGCTCCCTGGATGTTCCAGGGGTTGGCCGAGAGGCCGGCCCGTGGCGGCGTCCCACTGCCGCGCCGTCTTGTCCTCGCTCCCGGTGAGGATCGTCTTGCCATCCGGACTGAACGCCACGGCGTGGACATGGTCCGCATGCCCCAGGAACTTACCGAGTAGCTGTCCAGTGGCGGCGTCCCACAGACGCGCCGACTTGTCGAGGCTCCCGGTCACCATCCTCTTGCCATCCTGGCTCCCTGCCATGGCAAGGATCTCAGAATCCAGCTCCACGGGCTGGCCGAGGAGCTGACCCGACGCCACGTCCCACAGCCAAACTTGACCGTCAAGAGCCGCGGCGAGGAGGTTCTTGCCGTCGCGGCTGAACTCCACGGCTGCCATCCGCCTCCCATGTTCCAGCGGCCGGCCGACGGCCTGACCGACGTCGCCATCCCAGAGTCGCGCCATCCCGTCCTGACTGCCGGTGAGAATCGACCGGCCGTCGGGGCTGAACGCCACGGACCAGACCGCGGCTTGGTGCTCGAGGACCCTCCCTATCCGCTCTCCGGTGGCGGCGTCCCAGAATTGGGCCGTGTTGTCACTGCTCCCGGTGAGGATCGTCTTGCCGTCCGGGCTGTACGCCACGGACCTCACCCAGTCCAAATGCGGCAAAGGGGGGCCGGCGGGCTGGCCGGTGGCGGCGTCCCACTGTCGCGCCGTCTTGTCCTGGCTTCCCGTCAGGATCGTCTTGCCATCCGGGCTGAACACCGTGGTCCAGACAGCGCCCGTATGGCGCATGGGTTGGCCGATCGGCCGACCGGTCATGGCGTCGCACTGCCGCGCCGTACCGTCCCAGCCCCCTGTGAGGATCCTCTTGCCGTCGGGGCTGAACGCCACGGACGCCACGCTGCTCAAATGGTTCAGGATCGGCCCGAGTGGTCGGCCGGTGGCAGCGTCCCACAGCCGTGCCGTCCCCGAACATGTGAGAAGGGTCTTGCCGTCCGGGCTAAACGTTACACGGGTCCACCCAGCCGCCGAAAGCTCGAGGGGTTGCGCCGATGGGCCGGCCGGTGGCGACGTCCCACAGCCGCGCGGTCTTGTCAAAACTCCCGGTGAGGATCGTCTTGCCGTCGGGGCTGAACGCTGCGGAATTCACATAGCCGCGATGCTCCAGGGGCGGGCCGACAGGCGCGCCGGTGGTGGCGTCCCACAGCCGCGCCGTGTTGTCAGCGCTGCCAGTGAGGATCATCTTGCCGTCAGGGCTGAAGGCGACCGCCGCCACCGTGCGGCCGTGGGAGAAGACCTCCTTCGGCTCAACGTGGTGGCGCCGCCAGGCCGACAGGTTGGCCAGCGCGACGTGCTGGCCGGCCGCGTCGCCGGCCTCGGCCGCCATTCGCAGCGACTCAACGGTCCAGAGCATCCCCACGCCGACCTGCCCCTTCTCGAAGGCGGCCTGACCCCTCTCAAGATCGAGCCTTGCCAGCCGGCGGTTAGACTCGGACAGGGCGGTCTTGAGTCGGCCGCGCTCCTCCTTGAGGGCGGCGCTCTCCGTTTCGAGGTTGCTCGCCAGCCCGGTGATCTGCTTGTTCGCCTCTGCCTGCCGATTCGCGTGGACCAGCGCCAGCACGGCCACGGCCACGAGTGCCGCCGCCGCCACGCCGATCGAGCTGGCGATGACCGGATTCCGCCGGCACCACCGCACTAGCCGCTCTGCCGCCGACACCCGCCGCGCACGGATGGGCCGGTCCTCCACGAACCGCCGCAGGTCTTCCGCCAGCGCCGCGGCCGTCGCGTACCGCCTCGCCGGATCCCGCGCGGTTGCCTTGGCGATGATGGTCTCCAGGTCCCGCGGCACTCCTGGCGACCGCTTCTTCAACCGCTCCGGCTCTTCATGGAGCACGTGGTCCATCAGGGAGTGGCGGTCCGATGCCTCGTACGCCGGCCGCAACGCCACCAGCTCGTAGAGCGTCAAGCCCAGGCTGTACACGTCAGACCGTGCGTCGCATTGCCCCGAGAACCGCTCCGGCGCCATGTAGCGGATGGTGCCCAGGATGTCGCCGGTGTGCGTCAAGTCGTCGGCCTCCGCCGTCTTGGCCAGCCCGAAGTCGGCCACCCAGACGTTGCCGTGATTGTCCAGCAAGAGATTCGACGGTTTGACGTCACGATGCAGGATGCCCTGGCGATTGGCGTATTCCAGCGCCTCGGCCACCTGCACGCCGATGCGGGCGACGCTGCGGTAGAACTGGCGGTCGGGATCGGACGAGGCCGACAGCTCGGACGAGCCAGGCAGGATCACATGGGAGGAGCCGGAGTCGGCCGGGGGGCCGTTCGCGGCTGAGGCCGCGTCGTCGCAGGGCTCGGTCACGGAACCGTCTAGCGGCGGCGCATCGGCAGCGAACCGGCCGGTGAGCAACGAGCGGGCCACGTCGGCCGCCGTCAGGCTGGCGGCCCGGCTCACTTCAGCCGCAGGCCTTGCCTCGGACTTCCCACCGCGCAGCCGGCGCAGATCCTCCAGCACCACGTCGAGTCCCACTCCGGCGATGAACTGCATCACGAAGTAATGGTGCCCGTCCTGCCGGCCCACGCCGAAGACCGGCACGATGTTGGTGTGGTGCAGCCTGGCCGCGGCCTTGGCCTCGCGCTCGAACCGTCGCACTTGCTTGGGGTCCAAGAGCGAGCTTGCCGAGAGCACCTTGAGCGCCACCCGCCGGCCCAGCGACTCTTGCTCGGCCTCGTAGACCACCCCCATGCCGCCGCGGCCGATCTCGCGGAGGATGCGGTAGTCGCCCAGCCGCTGAAGCCGCACGCCCACCGCCGCGCCGTTGTCTTCGGCCAGCGAGCCGGTGGTGCCGCCGGAGCTCTCGCCCAGGTCTTCCATCATCAGCAGCGCCGGGAAGAGGTCGCGGATGTCGTCGGCCAGCTCGGGGTAGCGTTCGACGTACTCGCGGAGCGTCGGCTGCTCGCCCCGCCGCTTGCGGTCGAGGAACTCCTCGGCCAGGGCCTCGACCGGGTTGCGTGCGTCGCTGGAGGTGGACATCGATGGCTCCCTTCTCACTGTGCGAACGAACTTGGCGCGGGCATGTTGGAAGCGCGTCCCGAGCGACGATGACAGTTCGATGCAAGGCTCAATCGACTTCCTACGAAACAAGAGGCGATAGGCATAACAAGCAACAAGGAGGACAGGAGGTACAGGAGGGAAAGACTCTGTGGAGACGAGGAATGCATGAGAATTCGGATCCCCATTCCTCCTGTTCCTCCTGTCCTCCTTGTGGAGCCTTCCAACCTTCTAGCCTTTTGTTCGGCCATTGAATTACAACTGTTCCTTTAGCCCCGGGATGGACGACAGGATCTCCTTGAGACGCTTCAGGGCCCGGATATAACGGTTGCTGGCCGCCGACTTGGTCAGGCCGAGCACCTGCGCGGTTTCATCGTTGGACAGGTGCTCGAAGTGCCGTAAGGCCAGGACTTCGCGGTCGATCGGGTCCATGCCGTTGAGCGCCTCCTGGACGATTAGCTTGTGCTCGGCGCGGATCGCGGCCTTGCTGGCGCTGGTCATTTTCCCCAGGAGCTGGGCGGCCAGCGAGACCGAGTTCGGCCTGGGGGAACGGACCGCGATGCAGCGAGACCTCCTCCCGGCGTCGCGCATCTGGGAACCGAGGTGGTACCGGTGCACATCCGTCAGCCTCTGGCCGGCGATCAGCCGCAACCAGAGGTGGAACGGCATGGCTGCGGGGTCGCGGGCGTACTCGTCGATCCGCTTGCGGACGTCGAGATACGCCTCCTGGAGCACATCGGAGGAGTCGACCCGGCCCGAGAGCCGGCGGTCGAGCCGCAGCCGGATCATCCGGCGCAGCCGATCGCGATAGCCGTCGAAGAGCACAGCCAGGGCCGACTCGTCGCCGGCCAGGGCGCGCTGGAGGAGGTCGTTCTGGGCATCGTCTGGCGAATCGGACATCATCGGCTCCCTGAATAGATATCCGGGAACCGCCCGCCGCTGTCCACTGGCTCGGGAGTTTTTTTGGAGGACTCAGAGGATCGGCGTCAACCGGCCCGAAACGAGGAGTTCTGTCCATATGCCCGGGCAGTCACGACGACCGGAGCCAGTTGCCAGACGCCATTGCCTTGCTGCACCCAGTGATAGCCAGGGGCGCAGTCCAGATGCCCTCGCCTTGCGGCGGTGTAGTAGGCACGCTTTCGTTCCTCGGCCAGCACGCTGGATTCCTCGGCCCCCGCCACGAAGTAAATGAAGGCGGCAAGCGCCACTTGGAACAAGTTCCCATGCAAAAGGCTATAGACGCCGAAGGCCAGCGCCAGAGCCCGGCCAATCGTGGCCGCGATCGTGGTGGCCCGAACTCGGCCCACCCAACCGGTCAAGAGTGCGCGGAGCACGCGCCCTCCGTCCATCGGAAATGCAGGAATGAGGTTGAACAAACCGAGGACGAGGTTCACCAACATCAGGCTGGCAAGAAATCCTCCCAGTTGCAAGTCCGACTCCAGCCCACCAATTCCCAGCAGTTCCAGGCCAAGCAAACCGGCGACAATCGCGAAGTTCACGGCCGGCCCGGCCAGGGCGATCAGCAACTCCGCCCCGGGCGCACGGGGCATTCGCCGCAGCCGGGCCACTCCGCCGATCGGGTAGAGCGTGATATCCAAGGTTTCGATTCCGAACCGCCGAGCCATCAGAGCGTGTCCCAGCTCGTGAAGCACCACGCAGCCAAAAAGGGCCACGATGAAAAGTGGAGACAGCCCGCCAGTCAAACCGGGTATCAAGATCAGTAAGAAGGTCGGATGCAGGAACAGGTCAATTCCGGCGACCCTGCCAAGTTTCCAGGACATGCGCATTGAACAGTCGTTTCCTTTCCAGAATCAGGACGGGTTACGGTGTCCTGATCTTCCTATAATACTTCGTCAGCGAAGATTGGAAAGTTCGACCTGTCGGACCCGAACGCCGCGAGCTGCCTTAATTGCGGCGCTTGTCCTTTATTTGCACAATGATCCGACATGTTCCGGTCGCGTGCTCACCGCACCAGGATGCCGGGCCTGGTCATTGTATAGCCCTTGACGCAGACTTCGAGCTGGGGCCAGTCTTGGGCACCGGTCACGACCTCGTACCCCCGGGAATCGATGACGACCGTATCTTCCGACCGCGCGGAGCCGACACTCGGATTCCAGCAAATAGCCATGTCAGGCTGGATGATCAGGTTGCTCTCGGGAGTGAGCACGGTCTCCCGCTGCGTGTAGCCTATCAACCAACCTTGATAATCGAGCGTCCACTCGTGAGGTTCGTTGAACTTCTCGTAGATTCGCCTGGCCCGGCGGAAGACTTCTGAGATCCGCTCACCGGGCCTCGAAAAATAGATGCAGGTGGCGTCTACCATGGCCGCCAAGGTGTGGTGCGACTCGAGCTTGCGGATCAATCGGCCCGAACGACACGGTCCGGGTGAGCGATGCGCACAAGCCAAACCGGCGGCCAGTGATTGCGATCGTGGCACTCTTGAGAATCGGCGCCGCCTTGAAGGTGGGTTGTCGATAGCGAGCCAGCCGGTCGTCACTGGCGACTTTGAGGTCCACTGGAACAACGCCTTCGCGCAGCAGACGATGAGCAAGGTGTCCGGCGACGTCAGCCTCGCGCTCGCCGCGGTCGAAGTTGCGGCACGTCGCCTCGACCGCCAGCGTCAGCGTTCGACCAAGCTCGCGTAGCCGCTGCCGTTCCAGGTTGGTCAACCGCTGCCGCAAGCCGCGGAGCGGATCACTCTCACGTCTCCAATGCATGCAGCCGGTTGATCCCAGGTCCGTCGCGATGCGTTTGTTATGGCAAAGCTCGGCGATCGCCCGGAATGGTTCGTCGAACCAGGGCCGCTCCTTGAGCTGAAAGCCAAGTCCGGCCAGCTCCTCCTCGAACACCCGGCTGCTCTGAACGTTGTCAGCGATGACCGCCCGCGACGAGCGGTTGATGAACAGCAGCACGGAACTGTATTCCGAGGTCAGATCCTGACCCAGATCGCCCCCCGAAGTGAACCAGGCCACCGAGTCTGCGCCGCCCAAGACCACCCCGTCTTGATCGGTGGCGTCCAGAAAGGCGCGAATTTGTTGATGCTTGAACTCGATGTCGTCACGGCGCTGCTTCAGCTCGGTGCATTCGTGATCGGCTGCCGGATCGGACATGACTGGCAATGTGTCAGTGGACGGTCGGTCCGCGGCCGTGATTAGTACCGGGTCAAACTCGCCCGAGAGATCGATCTCTCCGGGGATAGACACGATCACGCCCGCCGCATGAAGCTCCGTTGCCACGTCGTTGCCTCCGCAAAACGACGATCATCCGGCCGCCCCATTCGGGCGGCCGAACACGCACGCAAACACGCCGAGTATTAAAGGTTTAAGGATTGGCTCCCCTTATAGTTCCAAGTTGTCTGTAAGAATTCAAGGATCTGGAGGACCAAATTTCTTGGTGTTTTGATCGGGAAGTCGAGATCGTGCCCCGCCCCGGGTATCACAACGAGTTGATTAGGCACTCCCGCCGCTGTCAAAGCGGCCGCCAGCTCCTGCGACTGACTGACCGGCACCAAGGGATCGTTCCCGCCGTGCACCAGAAAAGTGGGCGGATCGCCGGGGCTCACCTGGTCCACCGGCGAGGCCGCAATGTAGTTAGCCGGTACGGCGGTTGGCGGCCCGCCCAGGAACTGTGCCACGGCTTTTCCCGCCTCGGGACTGGAGGAGTAAAGTGCGGGGAGGTCAGTCGGACTGGAAAAACTGACCACGGCTTCGACCGCCGCGGGTGACGCTGGCCCCGCGGTTCCCGAAGCGGTACCCAGCAAGTTCGCAAGGTTGGCGCCGGCCGATTCGCCCATGGCCACAATCCGCTGCGGATCGATATCGAAGGTGCCGGCGCTCTGCCGGATCCAACGCACGGCAGTCTGTAAGTCCTCAAGGTTTATCGGCCACGTCGGGTTTCCCGGCGAGGACAAAGGATAATTCGGCGCAACCACGACATAGCCTTGTGAGAGAAATGCAGAGGCGATCCGCGGTCCGTAGTCGCTCTTGTCCTGTTTCCTCCACCCGCCGCCGTGAATCGCCAATATCACGGGCCATCCGCCGGCGGGTGGAATTCCTTTCGGGACGTAGACATCCACTTGTTCGGGCCGCTCGTTTGCAGCAGTGTAGGTAAGGTTGCGATAGATGATCGAGTCCCGTTGAATCCTCGCAATCGACTCTGCCGCGGACAGGCCTTGAGACAGTTCCTGACTTCGCGATGAGTGTATGATGCAATCTGGCGGGGTCGGTTCCGGAGAGCAGCACCCGCTCTTCGAGGCAATCTGTCCCACAAGGCACGTACAGAGTTGAGGAGCGCGGCCGAGTGTTGGGACGTCTCGCGCTGCTGAAAACGAGTCGCGTTGACATGATAAGCGATGTTGCCTCAAGGTGAAAAAGCCGGGGCAATCAATGCCGCGTACCCGTCCCCTGCATCCAGCCTACCATCATCCTGAAGAAGAAGGATTGCAAAGGATCTGCAGGGTTATCGAAGGTCGCGTAGGGGAACTTGCCACACGGAATCGAGGAATGCAAGAATCTCCGGAACAAGGTCCCGGCTTTCAGGGAATCGGACATGCAACTCGAAGCCATGCCGCGCGCCCGCGACGACGATCAGGCGTTCCATCACGCCAACCTGAGATAGGCTGTGTGCCATTCGCCGTGACTGGTCAATCAAGAAGGCGAAATCCGATGAGCATTGACGCCCCCAAGCTGCCGCTGCTGGAGCAACGCGAGATTGAAGCCGGGATTGTCGGGCCCTTGGTGCATGCGTTTGCCGCGGAAATAGGTCGGGAACGCACAGTCGCCATTCTTCGCCGGGTGATTGGCCAACTGGCGCGCAGAGTGGGGCCAACCTGGCAAGACTTCTCGGTGAACAAAGCCTCGAGGCTTTTTCACGGACACTCGACCGCTGGCGTGAAAACGGCGCCTTGGAGATCGACTTGATCGAACAGTCGGCCGAGCGTTTCTCATTCAACGTCGTACGTTGTCGTTATGCGGAGATGTACCGCGCCTGGGTCTGGCTGAGCTAGGTGAAAGCTTGTCTTGCCAGCGTGATTTCGCGCTGGTGGAGGGCTTCAACCCAGAGATCCGGCTCGTACGCACCCAGACAATCATGGAGGGTGCGCCGTTTTGCGACTTCCGGTTTCAAAGAATCAAGGAAGACACGTCGGCAGACGAGGGTGAACGTGGCGAGCAGCCCGCATGAGCGCAAGCTGTCGTGCTCAGCGCAGATCCTGGGAGTAACCGGCTTGCTGGGCTGATCCGTCTCGTTTTCCTGGGGGTCTGCCTGCCGCGGCAAAGCGAAAGGGCGTTCCCAGGAGGTTGGTCCATAGCTCCTGCTGGTTGCTCGCGAGCACCGATAAGGCTTTCTGGTGAAAGGTCTGCTCGAATTGAGGTGCCGAGCGGCCTTGTGCTCGAAGCCGGTTCCGCTCGGCGATGATTCGGGCCAGCTTTTGCTGCTGTTCCGGAGTGAGCTTGAGATAGCTGGCGACCATGGGACGGCTAAGCATCGCCGGAACGCCTTCCCATTGCAGCTCGATCTGCCGGAGTCGCTCGAGCTGGTTCCCCGTCAAGTTGTTGCTTAGCCATTCGAGCTGTGTCTCGTCGATTGCTCTCCGCTCGGCCACCACGGCGGCGCCCGTCTTGCCACGCAGAGCCAGCGCTCGACGAGTGAGCTCATTGATCGTGCTTTGAGTTCCCACGATCTGTGCTCGTTCAAGTCGAAGATCGACCTGAACATCCGGTCGCGAAAGCAAGAGCAGGGGCGCGGTGCGGATTCCGAATCGATCGTCAGGCAACCACCAATCAGCAGCACGGCCGGGATTCTGCGAATAGAGCGGTGCCGCCTGTCCAAAGCCCCACCAGAAAATTCCCAGCAGGATAATCCGTCCCTTGCCCCGACGCATGGCCTGGTTCCCTCCAGTGCCTCGGTCATCAAACGAGCACACCTGTCGCCTGCCGGGCTCGCAAGAGGTGAATCGGCCAGGCGCAAAACCACCACGCATCCGGCCGATCGACCGGAGCGTGGCCGTAGATTCTGTTTATACGGCGAACCGGCCAATCGGGAAAGGCCAGTGTCTAGCTGGATCTGAGAATTGATCCAGGGTTCAACGGCATCGCTCAGCTCAACGGATGGATATTGCGGCTCAGTTAGGCGATCCGCTATCGGGTGCTGGCTGCTGCCCCCCCAGGGCTCGACGTTCCCGCAGGCTGGGCCGTCGAGGAGTCGTGGCCGACTTGGTGGCTGAAGTTGCATTGGGAGCGGCGCTCGCCGCGGGCGCCGTCTTGCCGGTAGCGGCCTTGGCCGTGGCCGTCGCCTGGTTGGCGTTGCCATTGGCCCCGTTCCGCCGCCCCCCCGGACCACCACCGAAGAACCCACCCATGACCGAGTCGACGTCAAACGGCTTGCCCAGCATCTTCCTGAATAGAGACACCTGGCGCCGGTCCAGAGCCTTGAATACCATGGCGTACTCACGGTCCCGAAGCTGCGATTGCTCCTTGCGAGTCTCCTCCATCTTGGCTTTGACTTCGGGTTGCTCCATCACTTTTTGCATCGCTGCGGGATCGAAGCGAGGCCTGTTGTTCTGCCCATTGGCACCGCCGCCCCGGCCGCCCCGACCCCCCGACCACCTGGCCCGCCCTGACCGGCCTGTGCACCCCCTCCGGCGGTCGCGGCCGGCGCATTTGGATCGGACGGCTGTCCGTCCGCGGCTGGAGGATTCCCACCAGCGGGCTGGTTCGGCATCAGGGACCGGATGAGCTGAAAATTTTGCTGCATGACCTGCCGCCTGGCCGCATTGGCTTCGGTCAGGATGGCCTGGATCTCCGCATGCTGCTCCTCGGCGAGTTCGAGCTTCTCTGCCACGTCCGGCCGAATAACGGCGCCCGGGCCCTCGACCTGAAGCTGGATCTCCTTGAGCCGCTTGACCTGGTACTTGTCCAAGGTTTTCGCCAGGCTAGCTTCGGATTCCTGCTGGAGTTCCTGCATGGCCTCGCGCATCATCTCTCGGCTCTGGGCCTGCACGGCATTTGCTGCCCGCCGCCCCTGGAACTGGGCCGCCCGCTGCTGGGTGGCTGGATCGATCTGGCCACCCTGCAGCCGGCCGCCGTAGACCGGCGGCTGATAACCGCGTCTGTTCAAGGCCCCGGCCAGGGCGTTGCCGGCTCCAGAGCCGCGCGCATCGATGGAAGGATCAATTTGCCCTTGCCCGGCTTGCAGCGCCTCGGCTTGTGCTTGCTGGGCCGCCTGCTGCGTGGCGATGTCGGTCTGCTGGCGGAGTTGCTGAAACACCTCACCGCGTTTCTTGTTTTGCTCGTCGGCGATCTGCTTGATTCTTGCTTTCTGGCGGTCGGTCAGCTTGAGCTCTTTCGCCACGGCCTCGTTATCGGCAAGCCTGACCAGGTCACCTCCAGGTCCCCCGCCGGGCCCTCCCCCCCATCCGCCGGGCCCTCCAGGCCCGCCTCCGGGTCCTCCGCCGCGCTGTCCACGACCTCCTCCTCCGCCTCTACCGCCGGGAGGTTGTTGTGCCTGCGAGTTGATGGCCAGGGCCGCCATTGCCACGACCAAGGCCGACACCAGAGAGATTCGGATGCGAAACATCGCGTGCTCCTCTTTGTAGCAGCCGGACGCATTCACCTTCGGTGGACAAGGCGCATGCCCAACTCCTGCCCAATTATATTAACATCATAGCGGTTTTCTTGCACCCGCTGGCAACAATAACTTCCCACGATTCGCATTATCGTGGCGAGTCGTCCCCGGTCCGACAGCGCGTAGTTTATTGCCGGCCAGTTCATCGGGCTGTCCAGAGCCAGACGCCGAGCACTAGCATCGCGGACAATGTGCCTAGCCGCATGAAATTCCGGTACATCGTGTAACGGCGGCCGACGATCAAGCTTCCGGCATTATCTCCCTTGAGCGCGACAGTCACCGGCAGCGCGGTTCGCTCCAGGGTCGCCAGTGTGCTCATGCCGATCAGGTGAATCAACCAGAGCACAAGGAAGCCCACGCCCTGGTCGAGCCAGGCCCGCCAGGGAACAGGAGGCAGGCCGGGCTTCCACCAGGCCGGGGTGAAGAGCGGCTTGTCGCTCTGGTAGACGACAAGCCGTGTCGATCCCGTTGCGATCGAATCGCCGTCGCTGACCCGTATCGACAGTGAAAGCGGCTGTGGCGTCCCTTTCGCCGGGGTTCCCTGCAAGACTCCGGAGGCGGCATCGAATGTCAGACCGGCCGGCAAGGCGCCCTCGATGTTCCAGTGCAATGGCCCGCGGCCTCCTACGGCGGCCAGTGCAATGGCGTAAGGGCGACCGGCAATTGCATCGGGTAGCACGTCGGGTGTGGTGATCGACAGCGGAACGGTCTGGGCCAGGGCCTGGGCACTATCCCGGGCGTTGTCGCCTCCCGATGACAGGTCCACCGCCTTCGGCAACAAAGCCATGATCACCATCGTCAAGAGCAAGATGAACAGCAGGGCACCGGTAAGCTTGGTCACGACCACGGCGACGAACGAGTCCTCGCCCGAACCGCCGAAATCAAGGCCCGTGCTCCCACCCCTACGATTGCGGCGCATCGAACAACCCTCTCCACCACTCAAAGGCTTCCCGTGGTATTCGCCACCTCATGGTTCGATCAAGCAGCGCGAACCGTGTCAGACCGGGGCGATGGTCCGCCGGCCCGCTCGTCGAACATCTTCTTGACGATGTTGCGGTATAGCGAGTTCCCCTGTTCGATGCTGACATTGATCAGCTCCAGAGCATCCTTGAGGTTGCTCATCGTGCTTGCGAGCTGCTCCTGGGTGGTGCGGCTCGACTTCTCGTAAGCCGAGGACCACGAGTCGGACAGGCTCTCGATTGCGTGCGTAACGCGGTCGAGACCACGCTTGATGTCCTCAAGCCGCGGATCGGGAACGGCAGACTGAGCCAGGGTGCGTTCGATCCGCGAGAGAGTTGCGGCGCTTTGCCGCATGGCCTCGCCGAGCGTTTCCACGACGAGCAGTTCATCGCCAACCCGGCTGATGGCCTCGGCTCCTTGCTGGAATGCCGCCATCGAGCGCGGCAAGAGTTCCATCGACGCCGCGAGCTGCGCGATCGGCGCTTTCAAATTTTGACCGATGTTCACAGCTTCCGCCTGCAGCGATTGGGCCGCGGGAGCAAGGATTGTCGCCAGCTCGCTGCGCAAACGCTCCAGGTGCGGACCGATCAGCTCATCGAGCCGGTCGATGAACGGATCCTGAGTGCCGGCTCCCGGCAGCACGTGCTCCACGACCCAGCCATCAACGCGTGCCAGCAGGGCCTCGGACTTGCGATAGACCAGGGTCAGTACCAGCATCAGCGCCGCGCCAGGAACAACGCTAGCAGCGTGCTGTCAAAAGCAATCTGGAGAGCCGAGGTCACGCCGGTCAGGTTGTTCAGGAAGGCATCGAGGTCCTTCACTAGCGGCAAGACCTTGCTAATGTTCATCAAGGCCTTCGAGATGCCTTCAACCGTGCCGATGAAGCCGATGACCGGCAGCAGGTACAGGATGTACCGCGTCAGCGTGAACCGGCCGGCCATGTGTTCCTGGTCTAGTCCCGATGCCTCACGGTTGACCTCCATGAGCTGTGATGCCGAAGGGGTGTGCATCTCGCGGACGTTGCCTACGAGCTGACGGACTCGCACGTGCAGCACGCGTCCGTCGCCGGCTAGCCCGGCGGCAATGGCCGAGACTTCGCCCGAGCCCCGCCCGCCTCGCGGTGCCGATCCGCCGCGCTTGGCGCTCCCCCAATGTATTGAAGCAGCAGGGATGCTTCATCAAATGCCTTCTCGTTCCGCCAGAGCCACCAGAGCTCACGTCCCAGGGTGACAACCGCCCAGAGATAAATCGCCGTGCCGACATATTGTTCCCAACCGCGCTGAAACATCAGGGTCGGGTTGAAGACCATGAGCCCGATCGGGAACAGGAGCGCCAGTACCAGCATGGCCAAGGCGACCAGATAGCCCAGCCTGGGAGATTGATGAGCGCCGCGTGCCATCCGTGGAATCCTTCCTCGAATCTGACCCGGCCTGGTTCGATTACGCTCGTATCCGGTACCCGCCGTATGAACCGGCCCGACGGCATAACCATGAAAATCCGTCTCATCCCCCTCATCGGCAAGATCGGGCCAGAAGCTTGAGACTTTTATCTCGTTGCTGCTGGCTTGATTGCAGTTTGCTGTGGTTTCCGGTCGGGTTGTCCTGGGTCCTGGCGAAGCACAACGATGCGGTCATGGGCGACTAGTACCACGTCTTCACGCCCGTCGCCATCCACGTCGCCGATCACCTGGTCGCGCGTTCGATCACGTCTCCGACCCCGCGGAAGATTTTCCGTTCGAATACCTTGAAGGTGATTGCGTGGAGCAGATCCTTGGCGCCGCGTAGGTCGCAATTTCCAGCATCTGCTCAGCCACGTCGGTGAAGACGACATCGGGAACGCCGTCGCCGTTCACATCGCCCGTGGCAAGGTCAGAGAGCCGCGCCTCGCTTCGTTTTGACTCGTAGCTGGCGATCGTCTTGAGCCGCTGCCTTTTGCTGCCGGTCTGAAGCACGCCGAACCGGTCCGAGCCCGCGATCAAGAGATCGTCGCGGCCGTCGCCATCCAGATCCGCAACATGTAATCCTTCAAAATTCAGTGAACCGACCGCGAGGTTGCCACCGGGCCGGTACACTCCATCCTTCTGGCTCAGAAACAGGAGCGACTTGCTGGTGCGGTCGAGCAGGGCGATTTCCTTCTTGCCGTCACCGTCGATATCAAGCGCCGCGGCGCCCTGGATCACGGCAGAGCTTCGGCCCGAATTAAACTGGGCTTTGATTTGCCACTGCCCCTTGGAATCCAGTTGGATCTGCCGGGCGAACGTATTCTGGGCCACGATCAGTGCGGGGCCGTTCAGGTCCATCAGGCTCAGACCGGAAGGCGTCGCGGCCGCCATCGGGCCAAGGCTGCCGGTGAAGGCTTTCGGCGGCTGACTCGGCCCGCCGATCAGCAAGATCGGCGAGCCATAACCCGTGAATACCAGGAAGTCCATCAAGCCGTCACGATTGACGTCGATCGTCTTGAGCTCCACGGGCGGGCCGCCGAGACCCGGAATGTTCACCTGTTCCAAGGGGCCCCACGAATAACCCTTGAACGTGTCCGAGGCATCCGCCTTAGCGCCGCAGTTCGAACGCATCAGTGCCGTTTTGTGTCTTGCCCTTGGCAATGTAGACCAGCTCCGGGTTCTTGTCGCCGTCAAGGTCGCCCAGGTCCATGGCCACCGGCTCACCCGTGATTGGAAGTGCCGACGGGAAGTTGATACGACCATTCTCCAGGTTGCTGCGGCCAATCTGCTTCTCCTGCTCGGAGAGCACGTAGACCTCATCCTTGCCGTCGTGGTCAAGATCGGCGAGACGGACGATCCGGCCGCCCAGCAGGCCGGGAAAAGACTGTCCCGCGCCGAGGCCCGAGCGCCCTGCCTGCCGATAGAGCCAGATCTGAGCGTTGGACGGATCGGAGACAACGACATCCTGACGCTTGTCGCCGTCCAGGTCTCCAACGGCCAGCGATCTGCCGCGCTCACTTCCCTGGGGAAGTCCGAAGAAGATCATGCGTCCCCACTTGTCCTGCTCGTCGGTTGCCGATTCGTCAAGCGTCAGCACCCTGCCGCGGCCGGACTGGTTCTCAATGGTGAGGATCTCCTCGCCCCCGCGGCCGTCGATCTGGCCAAACGCGATCGCACGGGGAGCTTCCACGGCAAACCGCTGTTCAGGGCCCAGCTTTTTCTCAGCCGTGGCGAAGCGAACATGAATGGGATGATCGGTCCCGCCGTCGAGGATCACCAGGTCAAGAGCACCGTTGCCGTCCAGGTCCACAAGTTTCAGCAGGCGTGGCTTGCTAGCGGTGTGCGGCACGCGCTCCGGCTCTGAGAGCACCCCGGAAGCAGTCTGGTATATGAAGATGAGATCATTCTCGGCCATCAGTGCAATATCATCGCGTCCGTCCTGGTCCAGATCGCCGATGGCCAGCGCGCCGGGGACTTCAACGGCGTCTCCGGTGTTGATTTTCTTACTGCCTCCAAACCTACCCAGACCTTCGTTGAACAGGATTTCCACCTCGGCGGGAGTTCCGTAATACACCAGGTCGGGCTTGCCGTCGCCGTTGAAATCGCCGGTTCCTATGCTGACCACCTCCTTGTTGACTGGAATACTCACCAGCCGCATCCGCCGGTCGAACTCCAGATCATTGGTTTCCGTGCGGAACGGCCGCACCTCGGCTTCTTCGGCCGGCCGCTTGGAGCTCAAGAGCAAGTCGATGCGGGACCGAGCATTGTTGCCGACGATAATGTCGCCTGTTTTGTCGCCATCCAGGTCGCGGATCATCAGGTTGCCGATCCTCCGCTCGAGCTTGTAAATCTCCAGCGGCCGGAACCCAAAATAATCCGCGAGCTTGGGGGCGTCCCCGGGCGGCTCGGCCGACGACCCCTTTCGCCCAGGAGGGTCAAGCCCCCGATCAGAACGGCGGCCGTAACCTTCGCATTCCATAAGGAGACATCGATCGATCCATCGTGCAATTTCCGGTTATCAGGGTAACGGACGAGGTGCCAATTGGCTTGCGCAGAAGACCCTAGCCTACGAATCTTGCGAAATTGCGACAAGATGCGGACGTCTCGGCATTGGCACGGGACGATGCTCGAGAATAGAGCGCTTTTATGCCTCAGGTGCCTGATTGTCAGCGATGTTCCCTGCGGTGAGGCGGTGGTCCTCACTCGGATTGCTCGAGTTACTCGCTAGGCCCAGCACTGTCGCGGGAGGCATAGTTTTTACCGAGACTCGAGTATCAGGATCCAGTCGTTGCTCCCCGTTCCATTTTCGCCGGGTGTGCGAAAGGCCCGGAGCTTGCCGGGCGAGCTCTGCGTGTCATCCACCAGAGTTGTCCGGCCGTTTGTCGGATTGATCCACCGAGCCTTGATCGGTAGGTGACATCTGTCCGAGGTCAATCTTCAGCGACCGTGAATCGATCCCCGTCGAAGGGATGTAAGTAATGCTCATGGCATCGTCCAAAGTCCACGCGGTCAGGATGGTGGCCGTCCCGCTCCCGTAACCATCTGCGACGAGGCGATGATCGTCTTCAGGCACGAACCGAGACCAGGGCAAGGCGCGGAATAGTTGCGGGCGAGGAATCGGCTCATGTCGCGAGACCCGGTTGAGTCCAGAGCCTCAAGCCAGGTCATCTTGGCTGGAAAGAGACCAGGACCGTCGAAGTGCCAGATCGGATTGTTCCCGAAGAACTGCCCGCAGGCACCACTGAGCATCGCCCAGTAGGCTTGTCGGCGAATTTGATCTGGCCGGGCGTCATGTTCGCCCTCGTACGTTGACTCGACGAGGACGAACGGCCGCACAGGCCCGCGGCGATAGGCTGCGAGGATTCGGCGAAAGAGGTCCTTCTCATAGCTGTAAGCGGCGTTGACGTTGAGCCACGCTGGCTCGCTAAATGCCTCGACCGCCGAGGGGCCCGGTGCACATCGCCTTTATTCATCAGGTAAGCACGATCGACCTCGCGAATGCCTTCGGCAAGCTCGGTGACCGTCCACAGGTCGTCTTTCTTGGTCGAAATCGCCCCCGATCAGCCAGACGATGTTGGGCAGGTCCGCGAACCGCTTCCCCACGAATCTGCCATAAGCTCTCAGCGTTGCACAGTCCTCCGGCTTTAATGTCGCGGAACCAGCCTTCATCGCCGCCGCCGGCCCCGAGATACGCCGGCGTCAGCCAGACCGCGAGGGCATCCGCGATCGCATGCCTTCGTGACGACCCTGTGGGCGAAATCAAAGTACGCGGGTTCCGGACCGAAAGATCTCCGTCTTTCTTGAACGGAGCCAGGCCAGCCCTCGTCCTGGGCGGATCTGTACAGAACTTATGCTCGATCAGGTTGACGATGATCGCATTGAACCCCCGGCTGCGGCGGTCGTCCAGATATTGATCAATGTCGGCCTCGTGAAGCTGGACGATGAGTGACCATGCCGTGTCGCCCACGACCAGGAACGGTGCGCCCTCCTGGTCGAGGAGGATCCGCTGGCCCTCCGCGACCTTGAGGGGGTAGCGCTGTTCAAAGGCCGAACTCGGCGACGCGGCAAGCACGGCCACCATTACCTGGAAGAGACGCATAATCATGGGGACTCCGTTGATCTGTGAACTAGGGGCCGCCGTAGGGACACCGGATCGTTAGGTTTGTAGGCACGGCCGCAGGGTGGCCGAAGCCTCGTCTCTTACTGGATTCTGTATAATGCGTACGCAGATTCAAGGGTGCGTCG
>CAVXCB010000025.1:0-87695 GCA_963760085.1 uncultured Planctomycetaceae bacterium | reverse complement strand
CGAGTCGGAAGACGCGAACACAAGGGGAAGCGAAGCAAGTGTCGTCGACTGCCACATCAGGATACGTCAAGCCGCGAACCCCTCGGAGAGCAGGAGGGGCCACCCATTTTCTAGCACCCAAGAAAGGTGGGTGGCCCCGAACGTCCCGGCTCCTGGGTCCAGCTACATCTCAGCTCTCGGCCCGACGCCGCAGTTCTGGCCGCGGACTTCCCGGACGGCGGTGGAATTCAAGAAGGTGTCGCGGAGTGCATCGTCCCTGACGCTTGCAGCGATCTCGTCGACGATGGTCGCGGCCTGACCGAAGGCTTCTCGCGCTGACTCCGGATGCCCATCTGCCGCCGCAATCGGCCGAGCACCACGTAAGTCTTCCAGGCGACCAGGGGCGCGGATAGCTGCGCAGGAGATCGAGAGCGGCGCCCAGCTTGGCTTCGGCATCCGTCAAATCACCGTGCGCCATCGCGACTTCGGCGAGCAGCTTGTACGCAGGACGCGATGTACTTGCGCACCTCGCGGCCGGACGCCTCCTCGAGGAGCCGTGTCGCATGCTCCTCGGCCTTTTCGTGATCCCCCTGGGAGAGCCAGTATTCAGAGGCACCGGCCTGCAGGCGGAGGTTATACCGCCAGTGATTCCACGCATCGCGAGTGAAGCAAACTTCGACTTCGCGGAAGGCCGGTATTGTTTTCCGGTCTTCGCCCAGGTGTGCGAAGTCGCAGCCCAGATTGATGAGCGAATTTGCCTCGGCCTCGACGACATCGCACTCGCGCGCGACCTCAAGGCCCTGCTGATCCCACTCGAGCGCGTGATGGAAGTCCTGCAGCTCGCGGTAGAGCCACCCGATGCAGTTCGGCATGCGCGGGACCCAGAACCGATCGCCGTTCCGTCGGGCCACCTTCATCGCCTCATGGAGCGTCGCCAGGGCGTCCGAGATCCGCCCACGGTTGCCCTGGACAAGCCCGAACATAAAGAGGCAGACCACGAGGTTGAACGAATCGCGTATTTCTCGAGCGAGACCGAGGGCTTCGCTCAACACAGGCTCGGCGAGTTCGTACTCGGATTGGAAGAAGTGCACGCCCGGCGCTGTTGGAGCCCGGTGCACAGCTCTGGCTTGTGGTTGGTTGCCCGCGCGGTCTGAACGATCTCGTCCAACATCACTTTGACCGCGGCGAGATCGCCGCCGTAGCCGAGGTGCTTCAGCGCGATAACAACGTGGCTTGGGCCCGCAAGACGGGATTCCCGGCGCGCTCGGCGAGACGGGTCGCTTCCTCGGCACGGGCCTCCATCTCTTCGGGGCGATGAGAATAGAAGAAAATTTGGGCCAGTGCATTCAGGGCCGCCGACTCTCGCTCGGGATCTCCCCGGGAGCGAGCCAGGTCGAGCACGCGGTTGAAATCCATCACGGCCCGATCGAAGCGGCTCATGGCCTGATTTATCGCGCCGCGCTTCTGAAGGATGGTCGCTTCGCGCTCCCCCCGATCCGCGTCCGGCAGCTTATTGACGAGGCCCAGCGCGTGGCTGTAATACGCCTCCGCCTCAGAGTTGGCGTACATGGCCGCGGCATTGTCACCCGCCGGATAAGGTATTCGACCGCAGGCCCGAAGTCGCGCCCTCGCTCGAAATGGACGGCGAGCTGTGCGGCGATGCTGCAGCGCTTATCGCCAAAGTGGCCGACCAGCCGCTCCCCGGCCTGGCGGTGAAGCAGCGTCTTGCGCTGCTGACCAGCTCGCTGTAGAGTACGTCCTTATAGAGGGCGTGGGCGAAGCGGTAGCGCACAGTCGAAGTGCCGTCCGGCCATTCTTCCTCACCCAGCGTACTGATCAGCCGGTGCATCCGGTCGAGGCGAGCGAGGCGCTCCTCCAAGGCGACATCATCCGTGCCCAGGAGCCCCGCGACCATCGTCGAGGTGAACTCCTCACCTTCGATGGTCGCGTACTGAAGTGCCTTCCGATCCTCCTCGGTGAGCGCATCGATCTTCCTGGCGATCATGCTGCGGACGCTCTCTGGGGCCTCCAGGTTGATCTCCGCCAGCGGCCTAGTCAGCCGCCAGCGCTCGCCCTCGTTCGCGATGTCACCCTGCTCGACTAGGAACTGGACGAGGCTCGTCGCGAATAGGGGATGGCCTTCGGTCTTGCGAAGCAGCAGCACGGAGAATTCGCACGGGAAGTCATTCGGTGTGAAAGCGGTCTAGGTAGCCGGCCAGGTTCTCCTGGCTCAGGGACCCGAGGGCCACTCCTTCGCAGCACCCCGTGGACTGCAGCTCCAGCCGGCAGGACTTGAGCGGATGGTTGCCGAGCTCCACTTCCTCGGGGCGGTAGGTCCCCACGACCAGCAGTCGTTGGCCGTCGATGCGCTGGCCCAGGCGCTGGAGCAGGTCGACGCTTGACGGGTCGGCCCAATGCAGGTCCTCCAGGAGCATCACCAGCGGTGAGCCCGCCGCCAGCGCCGAGCGCATCGCCCATCTCGCGGAGCATGCGCTCGGCGGCGCCGATGGTCTCGCGGAGCAATTGCTCGTGGGTCCCGCTGGAAGCGAAGGCCGCCGGCAATTGCAAGCACCAGGTGGGTGCGTGGATCCGGAGGACGCCGAGGATTCGCTCCCGATGAGGGCTCTCCAGCAGGGCGCCAAGGGCGTCGAGCCACGGCAGGTAGGCCTCGCCGGTGCCGTATTGCTCCACGCACCGACCGCGGGCGGCGAGAACGCTTGGATCGCGACGGCGCCCCAGGCGGAGGAAGGCGTCGGCCAGCGCCGTCTTGCCGATTCCCGGCTCGCCGGTGAGGAAGACGATCCGGCCCGAACCGGCGCTGGTCCGCCGCAGGGCCTCCACCAACCGCTCCAACTCCGGTTCCCTGCCGACGAAGGCCCGCCCCGCTCGCCCCGGCTGGTGTCGCGATGTCCAGGACGCTGGCGAGGGCCGACCCGCTCAAGCCCCTGAGGGACAGGGCCAGCTCCCCCGCGGAGGCATCGCGCTGGTCCCTGTCCTTGGCCAGAAGCCTCTCCACCAGCACGTCGAACTCGCCGGCAGGTCGGGACGGACGGCGCCGGGGGGCTTCGGGTCCATCGTTGCGATATTGTGCATGATCGTCAGCAGGCTCGGACCCTGGAATGGCGGTCGCCCCGTCGCCGCCTCGTACAGCACGGCGCCGAGCGAGAACAGGTCGGTCCGGACATCGAGCGGCTCGCCGCACGTCTGTTCGGGCGACATGTAGGCAACCGTCCCGACGATAACCCCGGAATCCGTCAGGTCGGCGGTCACCGTCATCGCGGCGAAGTCGCACGCGCCCGTCGTCGGCTGGTGCAACTTGGCAAGGCCGAAATCGAGTACCTTGGCCCGCCCCTGCGGCGTGATCATGATGTTCGCCGGCTTGATGTCGCGGTGGATCAGCCCGATGGCGTGCGCCGCGGCGAGGGCCTCGGCCACCTGCGCGCCGAACTCCAGCAGCCGCGGCAGCTCTAGCGGCCCGCGGCCGATCATCGCCTTGAGGGTCTCCCCCTCCACATACTCCATCACTATGAAGTCCTTGCCCTCGGCCTCTTCGATCGCGTGGATAATGACGATGTTGGAGTGGTTGAGGGCCGAAGCGGACCGCGCCTCCCGCAGCAGTCGCTGTCTGGCGCTTCCGTCCTGGGAAGTCCCGGAGGGAAGCCGCTTGATGGCGACGTACCGGCCCAGCTTGGAATCCTCGGCCTTGTACACTTCGCCCATCCCGCCCTCACCGATCTTGCCGAGGATGCGGTAATGCAGCAGGGATTGTTCGGCCCCGGCGGAGCTCACGCTGACTCCTCCCCTCGCGGAGGCGGCCCGTCATCCGCGTTGTTCTTGGATCCGCCGGGACAATTCGACCTGAAAATTCGGGATGGGAAACCCGGCGCGAATCAAAATCAGACTTCGCGTGTCCCCAAGTTTCTACCCGGCGGGCGACCTGAAACACAAGGGCAGGGGCCGCGAAGACGAGGTGAGGCAAACTCATATCGCTCTTAGCGATTTGGATGTCCGGCCTTGGATTCCGCCGGGGCTGGCTCATGGGAAGCGTCTCGGATTCGTCCCAGGACGAGGGTCTCCTCCCGTGAGGCGACCACGAAGAGAACCGTGTCATGGGCGATCGGCAAGAACCCTTCGAGCTCGTTGCGAGGCGAGAAGGTGAGTGTCCGAATCCTGACGCCCGGACCGTGCGCGCGTCCGTCGGCGACGCCCCGGGCGAGATCGAGTCGATCAAGCCGCCAGCCGCTCCCGGCCGCCACGTTCTGGATGCAGATCAGTTGCCCAAGCGGCTCATCCCAGTGCAGGTTTTGATTGAACGGCCCGCACAGGACGCGGTGCACAACGACCCCAGGCGCACTGGAGCGGCCGGCGGCGAGCAGTCTGTCAGTGTCGTAAAGGCGGATCTCGGGATGGACGTCGCCATAGTCGGCGGTGGCGAGGTAGGGCTTGCCCCCCAAGCTCACGAACACGGGGCGGGTCCCGTTTATCGCGGCATCGTCGTCGATTTCGCTCAGCACAGCGCGGTCGAGATTCCCGTCCTTCCAGGCCTGTTCCCAATCGAGCCGGTAGATCCTGGCTTTCTGAAGCACGGTGTCGCCGAGGAAGGTGCCCCAGGGCTCATGGCGCGTCAGGCCCGTGGGATGGATGAGCAACGGCTTTCCCTGGCGTGTTAGCCGGACGAAGCGCCGGTTGGCCGTAGTTCGAGGTCAAACTCCTTGATCACACCCACCCGCGGCCTGGCGAAGACGAGGTCGCCGTAGACGTAGAGCCTATCTCCAAAGCGGGAGACTCCCTGACCCGCCCCTACCTCCCGGTCGATCACAGTCCGCACCCGCTGGACCTCTGCGTTGACGGTCCATGGTTCGCCTGCCGAGCGCGGCGGTTCCTGACCTTCGACCCGCCAGCCACACGGCCAGTGCGAACAGAGCAGCACGACGAGAAAGCATGAGCAAGATAATTTAGCAAGAAGCGATGATACGATCGGCCGTTTGCTCATCACAGTGCCTCTCAAATCGACAAGAGCCGTTACCATCTCAGAAACGATGAGAATATCAGGGGCGGCTAGTTTCTTTAGAGAAGCTTCCGTGAATTCCGCTTGGGGTGCGAGCTTGCAGCCTAATTCGCAAAGGAGACGAAGGACTGAAAGCTGATTAGCTTGTCCGACATCATTCGCGCTTGGCTACCGCCTATGCCCTCGAAATCGCTGACATCGGCTAGCTCTCGGTCTTCGTGCTCAGTGAAGTAGCGTTTTGCCGGTCGATTCAAAGAAGAATCAGCACCCGTGGTTACTGAGTACTTAACGCATATCAAAGACATGATATTTCCAATTTCCGAGATCTATGAATAGTCCCAGGGTTCGCAAGCTGTCACCATCCCGTTCATAGTTTGCTTCTCCAAAACGGTCCTGTAACCGCCAGATTCGTCCACCCAGGTCGTCGTAGGGAAGTCGAACATAGCACTGGCTCTGGTGGTCGGCGTAATTCACCACAACCAGCCAGCGTTCGGCTCCGGGACCGTTCCAGGCAAAAGCGATCATGCAGTCGTGAGTCCAGTTCCCGTCCCAGGCGGCCGAGCACTCCAGCATCTGCCAATTCCCGATGAGTAACGGAGGAGATCGCAAAACGGTCAGGAGTTGGTCGTAGAACGGCTTCAGCTCCTGGTCGACGGGTTCGTCCGGCCCTCGGCAGAGGTGAGGAGAGATGGCTTAGTCCGGCCCTCAAACTGGCCTTGATGAAAAAAACGGAGCCCTGGAGAAAAGTAGGTGATAATGGCCGCGGCCTTGTGAACCTCGGGTGGAAACGTCGAAGCGGCTCTCGGTTCGTCGTGGTTTTCCAGGAAACGGGCCAACTTGTCCTGGTAATCGAGCCCCGCCCAGAAGTGCTCGCGCACCGGCCGTGAGTGACGGTCGCGGAGACGATCATAGAGTCGTTTGTCGTAAGTGTAGTCGAACCCTTGTTGCTGCAACGTCCATTCGAGGTCCCAGTACACTTCGGCCATGAAGTAGAAATCGGGGGCTTGCTCCCGAACGCGATGGGTTGCCTTGGGCCAGAATGGCTGAGACGGAATGCCCCACGTCCGCTCGAACACATCGGGCAAGACCAGCATTGCCATGTCGCAGCGCACGCCATCGCATTGTCCAGCGATCTTCAGCAGCTCTCCGATCATCGCCTCTTGCGTGGCGGGATTTCCGTAGTTGAGCTGGAGCGTGTCGGGCCAGCCAGCGAAGTACGGATCACGCCCATAAGCCAGCAGCCGATCGCCCCCACGCCGCTTGACCCAGGTGTAATTCATCGGGGCGCGGGCAAGATCCAATTCCGTGCCTGGGATGTAGTACTCAAGATGGTCTTCGACCCAGGGATGATCGAGCCCTGTGTGGTTGGGTACAAAATCGAGCATCAGCCGCAGGCCACGTTCTTTGAACCGCTCACGGAGTCTCGCCAGCGCGTCGTCACCGCCCAAAGTCGCGTGCGTCGAATAGCCAGTAATTGCAAACCCTGACCCCGCGATATCCTGCTCGCTCAGGTCGGGGAGTGTTTCCTCAAACTCCCTCTGCCATGCAAGATTGCTCCGCGAGACGCGCTGGCTGGCAGTGCCAGTTTGCCAGACGCTCAGCAACCAGACCCAATCGAACCCGGTCTCTGCGAGGTCATCAAGCTCCTCGGCGGGAATGTCATCGAGTGTCGCCACCCGGCCCAGCTTCCTGCTCAGATTCGTCAACCAGACGCGGGTATTGATCTGGTAGAGCAGGGGGTATCGCGGCAGGGACATTGATCACTCCTCAAGCACTTGCTGTTCCCCCCGGACCGCTCCAGGTCGCCATGCACCTTGGGGCCGTCCTGCCGCGCAGCTCGCTCTTCTGGTCCGGATTGGTACTTTTGTCCCCATGATCACGGGAAGAGTGGCCGCCTACAGCTTCATCGTCACAAACCAGCTCCTGCATCAGCGGATCCAGTTTCGACTCTCCCGAGGTTGTTAAGGAGCAGGGCACAGCCGAGCGCGCCCAGCGTGGAAAACAGGCCGTAGGCAACCACGGCAGTGACTGCCGGAGTGCCCTCGAAGTTGCTTGTGACGATCGCCAGAGCCACCGCGGCGTTGCGAGTTGCCGTGGCGATGGCCATGGTCTTCCGGGTCGGTATATCGGAACCTCCACACATCCAGCCGATCGAAACGCTAGCCAGCAAAAGCAGGCTCATCCCCATCCAGCCCCGGAACCGGATTGCGGCGAGCGACTCATATTGAGTAGCCAGGATCAGCCCGATCAGAGCAAGCAGGAGAACATTTGCCAGGACGCTAACCGTTTTGCCGGCCCATTGGGCCAACTTGGGAGTTTTGTGGTGGATGGCCATGCCCACAGCCAGCGGTAGCATCTGGGTGATCAGGAGGGTTCTGACAACAGCAACAGGATTGATGCGAAGGTCGCTCCCCGGCGCGATCCAACCCATCAGAGCGCCAAGCAATGCCGGCGAGAGAAAAGCCGAAAGCCCAGCCAGGATCAACATCAAGCCGACCGCCGAAGGGACATGGCCTCTGGCGATCGCTGTGATGAGCGGTGCGAAGGGAGCACCTGGGCAAACAGCCAGAATCAAAAACCCCGCGGAGACCGCGGGGCTGGTCTTGAGGATGAGAAGCAAGCCTACTGTGACTGCCGGCACAAGCACGTAGCTGGCGATCAGTCCGAGCACTAGCAGGCGCCAACGGCGGGCCGAGGCCAGCAGTGAGTCGGGTGTCACCTTCATTCCCATTGACAGCATGATCGCGACCAGCGCTGTCAAGTTGAGCAGAGCTATCATGGTGGATGTTTCTACGACGTTGGCGCCATGGTTCAAGGATGGCTTCTCGACGAGAGAACTTGATCACGAGATGGGTGAGCCAACAAGCTCCTTGAGGACTTGGCCCCCAAGAGCCGCTTTCTTCCCACCCTTCAGGGCCTGTTCTGGAGTGAGGGTCGAGAAGAGCTGCATGGCTCGGGCGATGAGTCCGGTCCATCCGGTCTGATGGCTGGCGCCCAGGCCAGCCCCGTTGTCGCCGTGGAAGTACTCGTAGAACAAGAGGTAGTCGCGCCAGTGCGGATCTTCCTGGAACTTGCGGGTGCCTCCGTAGACCGGGCGGCGGTCCTGGCCGTCCTTCAGGAAGATCGTCGAGAGCCGCCGACAGATCTCCTCGGCCACCTGGTATAGAGACATATAACGGCCAGAGCCCGTGGGGCACTCGATCCTGAAGTCCTCGCCAAAGTAGAAATAGTACTGGAGCAAGGCCCGGATGATCAAAGCGTTAACCGGCATCCAGATGGGCCCCCGCCAGTTCGAATTGCCGCCGAACATCCCGGTGTCTGACTCAGCCGGAAGGTAGGACACACGGTATTCCTGGCCCCCCGCATGGACAACATAGGGGCAATCGGCATGATAGCGCGACAGTGACCGAATGCCGAATGGACTTAGGAACTCGTTCTCGTCGAGCATCTTCGCCAGCACGCGGCGGAGCCTGGTCTCGTCCAGAATCGAAGCCAAGCGACGGCCTGCGAAACCGGGTTTTATCGGGTCGTGAATGGGCGCGTAGAGCTCGGGCCGAGCCGCGAGAAACCTCTCGAACTGCCGGGCAAGGTCGGGTTTCCTCGCCAGGAGTTCACCCTCAAAGGTTGTGGCAGCGCAGAGCGGTAAGAGTCCGACCATGGATCTCACTTTGAGTCGCTGGGCCTGTCCGTTGGGCAGCCGGAGCACGTCGTAGAAGAAGCCATCGTCCTCGTCCCACATCCCGGTGTCTTCACCCACATGGATCATCGCCGAGGCGATCCAGAGGAAGTGCTGGCTGAACTTGAGGGCCATGTCTTCGTAGTCTTGATCAGTTATTGCCAGTTCCACAGCGATTTCGAGCATGTTCTGGCAGAAGAGGGCCATCCAAGCGGTACCGTCGGCCTGTTCGAGATAACCGCCGGTTGGCAAAGGAGCGCTGCGATCGAAGACCCCGATGTTGTCCAGACCCAAGAATCCGCCCTCAAAAACGTTTCGTCCCGAGCGATCCTTGCGGTTGACCCACCAGGTGAAATTCAAGAGCAGCTTTTGGAAGCTGATCTTGAGCCAGTCCAAGTCTCCTTGTCCGCACTCCGCCTTCTCGAGGCGGTAGGTGAAGATGGTGGCCCAGGCATGGACCGGCGGATTGACATCACCAAAATTCCACTCGTAGGCGGGAATCTGGCCGTTGGGGTGCATGTAATGCTCGCGCAGCATCAGTCGAAGCTGCTGCTTGCCGAAATCAGGGTCGACGAGGGTCAGGGGTAGTACGTGGAAGGCGAGGTCCCAGGCCGCGTACCAGGGATACTCCCACTTGTCCGGCATGGAGATCACGTCGCCATTGTACATGTGGTGCCAGTGCTCATTGCGGGTGCGGCTTTTCGACCCGGTTTGAAGGGGTCGGAACCGCGCTCCTCGAGCCATCGGTCAACGTCGTAGTGGTAGAACTGCTTTGACCAAAGCATTCCCGCCAATGCCTGACGCATCACGCTCGCCGCATCCCGGTCGAGACTGTCAGGAGTGATCGCCGCGTAAAACTCGTCGGCCTCCTGCTTGCGAGTGCGAAACAGCTCTTCATAGTGTCCGCCGAAGGGACCGTGCGGACCGTACACTCGCAAGGAGTCCTCCGGACCGACCTCTGTGAGTCGCAAGTTGACAACCTCATGACCCCCCGGTCGGACGGTTAGTTGATAGTACGCGGAGGCTTTGGTCCCCCGCCTCTCGGGGTTCACAGCGTCGCGCTGCCCGAACACGACGTAGTTGTTGATGCCATCCTTGACGTACGGAGATCGGTTAGGTGCGCCGAAGATGCGTTGAGTGTTGGTCTCGTTTTCCGTGAAAAGGAGCGGGATCTCCCCTTCGCAGTACAGGTAAAGATGGCCCAGTTCGGGATGTTCCGCGGCGATGACCGGGCAAGCCGCGTTTCGCTCGAGCTGTCGGATCGTCGGCCGAACGCCGTCTGTCCGCCAGGACCACAGGTTACGAAACCACAGCGTGGGCAGGACGTGGAGGTTCGTGATATCGGGACCGCGATTGTGCACGCTGATCTTGATCAAGATGTCCCGGGGCGATTCCTTGGCATACTCGACGAACACATCGAAGTATCGATCCTCATCGAAGACCCCGGTATCGATGAGTTCGTACTCAAGATCCAGCTTGCCTCGGAGTCGATTGGTCCCGACCAGATCATCATAGGGGAACGCCGACTGGGGGTACTTGTACAGAAACTTCATGTAAGAGTGGGTGGGCGTGCTATCGAGGTAAAAGTAGTACTCCTTGACGTCCTCGCCGTGATTGCCCTCACCGTTGGTCAATCCAAAAAGTCGTTCTTTGAGAATTGGGTCCTTGCCATTCCAGAGCGCCAAGGCAAAGCAAAGCCGTTGCTTCTGATCAGAGATGCCGGCAATTCCGTCTTCTCCCCAACGATAGGCACGTGAGCGGGCCTGATCGTGGCTGAAGTAATTCCAGGCGTCGCCGTCGTCACTATAGTCCTCACGCACTGTTCCCCACTGTGCTCGCTGAGGTAAGGTCCCCACTGCTTCCAGGGGATTTCCTTGTCCCGAGCGTCCCCCAAGCGAATGCGTTCTGCCGTCATGAGTGCCTGCGCTGGCTCTTGCCGAGATCGTCGAGGAGAGATCAAGAAATAGACGTGCAACAATACAATATAGTTCGCTGAAGCGGTTCGGGTCCAAAAAGTTCGAGGGATTCTACACCCGTGGAACGACGTACCGCCTACGGATTGCGCTTCCGGCAAGTCCACGCCAGATCGCAGATCCGGAACGACGAGTATTCTCGTCAGATCGGCCTTTGGAGGTGTGCATCGCCAGAGACCCAGGCGGTTATCCGCTCAGGGAAGCATGATTGCCCCATTCGATCCTGGCTTGAACAAGCCGGGCTTCAGCTCGGCTGCGAGTCATGAGGTCTGGCGTCACTCGATGACCGACTGGGGGATGAGCCTCCAAATCCTCCCAGAAAGTACTGCCAAGGATTCCGTGAGAGGCCGGTGCAAGATCATGGACCGGTCGATAGAATCTAATGACGGTCTAGAGAACGCTCCAATCCCTGCACGATGGACCTCATGACGTCTTATCCGGATCGCCTCGTCGACTCGTACGGCAGGGTACACAACAACTTGCGGATCAGCGTGACAGACCGCTGCAATATCCGCTGTGTGTACTGCATGCCCGAGAACCCGCACTTTCTTGCCCCGCAATCAGCTTCTCAGCTTCGAAGAGATCGTGCGGTTCGTGCGGATTCTCGTGCCGCTGGGAATCAACAAGATCCGGCTCACGGGAGGTGAACCGCTGGTCAGACGGGACTTGCCCGTGCTGGTCGAGCAACTCGCCGCGATTCCGGGCATCAACGACATCGGGCTGACGACCAACGGAATTCTCCTGGCTCCGCTGGCGGCCGCGCTGTGGGGGGCCGGACTGAGACGAATCAATGTCAGCCTCGACACAATGGATCCGGCTCGGTTCCAGCAGCTCACCAGGCGAACCGGCTTCGAGCAGGTGATCGAGGGAATTCTCGCGGCCAAGGCGGCCGGCTTCGACCCGGTCAAGGTCAACGCGGTGGCGATGAAGGGCTGTACCGAGGACGACGTGGTTCCGCTCGCCCGGTTTGCCCGTGAGCACAAGCTGGAAATGCGGTTCATCGAGTACATGCCGCTTGACGCTGGAGCCTGGGAACGCGACAAGGTCCTCTTCGCCGCCGAGATCCTGGATCGATTGACCCGCGAGATCGGGCCGCTCGTTCCGGCCGCCGACCAGGACCCGCGGGCCCCGGCCGTTGATTATGACTTTGTCGACGGCGGCGGCCGCGTCGGCATGATCGCCTCGGTCAGCCGCCCCTTCTGCGTGAGCTGCAACCGCATCCGCTTGACGTCTGACGGCAAGCTGCGCAACTGCCTGTTCGCCCTGGAGGAGACTGACATTCGCGGCCTCTTGCGCGGCGGCGCAACCGATGCGCAAGTTGTCCGCGCCGTCCGTGAATCGGTGGCCTCCAAGTGGGAAGGACACGAGCTGAACACGGCCCGGTTCATTCAGCCCCAGCGGCTGATGCACTCGATCGGCGGGTAAGTGGAGACGCGCTACAATGGCCGCCTTCAGCCAGCCGTTTTGGCTGTGAACTCGACCTGGCGTACCTGGTAACGGCGGACCTTGGCCGCATCGACCTGAAAGCCCAGGCCCGGCCGCGTGGGCACCGCGAACAGCCCCGGAGCGGAGAGCTCCAGCGGGGGAACCATGTAATCGTCAACGAACCACCGCGCGGCCGGCTCGATGTCGGTGGGGTACTTGCAGTTGGCCAGCGCGGCCAGATGAATGCCGTGCGCCTGGCCCAGCCCGAGCTCGGGCATCGAACCAACCCAGCAGGCGATGCCGTGCTGGTGGCAAAGGTCGTGAATGGCCCGGGCCGGGCCCAGCCCGCCGACGCGCTGGATCTTCAGGTTGACGATCCGGCAGGCTCTGCGGCGGATTGCCTCGGCGGTCTGTTCCAGCGTCGCGGCGGTTTCGTCAACGCAGACCGGCGTGCTCACGGCGGCCTGCAGCCGGGCCAGTCCGTCCAGGTCGGCCGCTTGCAGGGGCTGCTCGATCATGAGCAGGTCGAAGTCGTCCAGCTCCCGGAACACGTCGAGGTCGGCGACTGTGTAGGCGCCGTTGCCGTCGACCATCAGGGGAACGTCGCCGAAATGCTGGCGGACCGCGCGGACGAGCTCGACATCGCTGCCCGGCTGGATCTTGATCTTCACGCGGCGATAACCCTCCGCCAGGTGAGTCTCAATGGTCTTCAGCAGGTCGACAATCGAATCGATACAGGCCGACGGCCAGCCCCGACTGCACACCCAGGCTGACCTGCTCGTCGATCGCCCCCAACATCTGGGCGATGGTCGCGTGGTGGGCCTGCCCTAGCAGGTCCCACAGGGCGTTCTCCGCCCCGGCCGCGGCGAATCGGCTGCCGGTCCAGGTTGACGCCAACGCGGCAATCTCGGCGGTCGAGCTCACGGTCCGGCCAATCAAGCCGGGAGCGATCGCGTGGCACAGGTCGTCCCAGCAGCCTTCAGGGGTATCGGACGAATAGCCGAAGCCGGCGGCCATGGGCGAGCTCTCGCCGAGACCGGTTGCCGACGCTGTCTCCAAGCTCACGAGGATTGCGTCCTTGATTGCGACTTCGCCACTTGAGATCCGAAACGGCTCCTTGAGGGGAATTTGCAGATGGGTCAACACAACCCGCTCGATCGGACTGGACGCCGTCATCATGGTGGCCTCGCTTTCCGCACCCCAGCTCCGTCTCCCTGCTTCCCCACCATAACACACAACTCCAGAGATTTCAGCAGGTTGGAACCAGGCGAAGATTGTCGCGAGCGGCCCGGCTTGATAGACTGCCAGTGGACTTGGCGGCGAGCCTAACTTTGCGCTCAAGGAATCATGCCATGACGCCTGCCCCCCCCGACTCTCCCTGGTACCGCGACGGCCTGGCATTTTCGTGCACGCGGTGCGGAGCCTGCTGCACGAGCTCTCCCGGATATGTTTGGGTCACTCACGAGGAAATCCAGGCACTGGCACGGTTTCGAGGCGAGACGGTGGACCAGTTCTCAAAGCGGTTCGTCCGTCGGGTGGGCGATCGCTACAGCCTGATCGAACGCGAAGGCGGCGACTGCATTTTCTGGGACAAGCAGGCGGGCTGTACCGTTTACGCAGCGCGTCCGGTCCAGTGCCGGACCTGGCCCTTCTGGCCCGAGAACGTCGAGACGCCGGAGGACTGGCAGGGGATCAAACGGGTCTGCCCGGGCTCCGGCAAGGGCCGCCTCTACACCGTGGACGAGATCGTCAAATCGATCGGGAAAGTACGCGGATGATCGAGCTGAGCCCGCAGGAACCACCGCCGTCGCCCGAGCTCCTCGCAGCGATCCGCGACGAGCTGCACTCCCTGTACCGAGAGCTCGACTTGGCGGTGGCCGAAACCGGCCCGGTCTGTGTTGTGAGCGGCCGCTGCTGCCGGTTCAAGGAATACGGGCATACCCTCTTCTTGTCGGCTCCTGAAGCTGCTCTTGCTGGCCGCCGACGCCCCGCGGCCCGACGGCCCAACTCGATGACGGCCAACGCTGCCCCTGGCAAGACGCCCACGGGCGGTGCAAGGCCCGTGCTGCGCGGCCCCTGGGGTGCCGCGTCTACTTCTGCGATCCGGCCTTCCAGTCCCGAGCGCCCGGAACTGTCGGAGGTTTTCCTGAACCGGCTCAAGCGGCTGGCCGAGCGGCATGGCTGGCCCTGGAACTATGCCCCTCTGCACCACCACCTTCGGAGTCTATTTTTCCTTGACATTAACCCAAGCCGCAAATACATTTGAGCCACTCGCCGCGGGCCCTGGGCTGACCACGCCTTCGTGGAGATTGCGAACGTGACCAAGAAAGAGATTGTCAAGAAGATCTCGGAAGACATCGGTCTGACGCAGCTCAAGACCAAGGACATCGTGCAGCGCACTCTCGACGCCATCATCCAGACTCTTGTCTCGGAAGGTCGGATCGAGCTGCGCAATTTTGGTGTGTTCGAAGTCAAGCGGCGTGCCCCGCGCAAGGCACGCAATCCACGTACTGGAGACAAGGTATACGTTCCGTCGAAGAACGTGGTGACCTTCAAGCCAGGCAAGGAGATGGAAGAACTGGTACGAAAGATGAATCCGGAAAATCTTCCGCTATTGGAAGACGGCTCGGATGCCGATGATGAAAACAACGGACCCGTTAAGCCTGTTGTCGAGCCTCACGCCCAGACGTCCGCCGACTGAGCCGCCGCCCGAGCCGCCCCAGCATGAATGCGGCGTCTCATGGCGGAGTGCGACGGTCGGCCACCGCGCGAGCTCGACGGCAACGGATCCCCCGGATCAGACCCGCTCAAGGAGTGTAGCGGATGGACTGGTCCGAGTGCTGTCGAAGGCGGGAGGAGCCCGAAATGCGAAAACTTCTGGCGGCCCTGGCGATCATGGTCGCCACCCTCGCGTTGTTCGAGGGCTGTGCGCCCATTCCCCTGCCGCACTACGCGGCTTATAAGCCCAGGCGAGTTGAAGAGCTGCTCGTCGACTCGGAGAACCTGCGGCAAGCCGGCGACGATTGGGAGCGCTTCTGGCTTCTCGACCAGCCTTCCCACTTGACGCCGTTCCGTACTCACGGCGGCCTTGGGCCCTGATCCCTGCGGGGATGATCCCTCTGGCACAGTGCTCTGTCTCAGCTTAATATCGGTGTCGAGGGATAAAGCTTCCTTGTAGGGTCCGCTGTGCGGACCAATTCGGCTGTTCCGCACAGTGGACCCTACACCTTGGCCGGCCGGGCGATCGCCGCACCGCGCCGGCCGTTCGTCTGTTGCCCGCGGCTGACGTTCGATCACGGGCTCAGGTGGTCCTGAAAGAACTCTTCGATCAATGTCACGTAGCCCTGCGGGTCCGTCTCGTACGCCTGCACGTGTTCCACGCCGGGCAGGGTCAGCGTCAGGCACGAGGCGCCCGCCGCGGCGGCAAGCTGGTACGCCTGGCTCACCGGCACGATCGAGTCGGATTCGCCGTGGATCAGCAAGAGCGGCCGGTCCCCCCACAAGCGTGCCGCCCGGATCGGCACCAGGTCGTCGGTGCGCACGCCGTAGACCCAGCGGGCCGCCGTCAGGATGCCAGGGTTGAACCAGCCGGGTAAGTGGCTGTGCTTGCTCAGTTGGTTCTTCAAGAGCGCGGGTAAGTCACCGTAAGGGCTGTCCATCACGACCACCTGGATGTCGGGATTGCCGGCCGCCTCCAGCAGCAAGGTCGACGCCCCCATCGAGTAGCCTAGCCAGCCGATGCGGTCCCGCGTGAACCCCTCGGCTCCTGCCCAGTTCATCACCGCCCGCAAATCGGCGCGTTCCCGGCGGCCCAGAGTCAGCCGCGACGGATCGCTCTGGCCGTGGCCGCGCAGGTCGAACAGCAAGACGTCATAGCCGCCCCTGTGCAAGTCGCGGCCCAGCGCGGCCATTTCCAGCCAGGAGCTCCACATCCCGTGTACCAGCACGATCAAACGCCGGCGCTCCGGCGTAGACAGATACCAGCCGCGCAGGGTCACGCCGTCGCTGGTCCGAGCCGACCATGCCTGGGCGTCGCCGCCCAGCCTGCGAGGATCAATCCGCAGCGGCTGATTGGTGGGGCGAGTCAGCCGCTCCGCAGTGAACAGAGAGACTCCCGCGTAGCCCACCGCCAAGAGCAAGGCTACGCCGACCAGCGCCCCCGTAACCCATCGTCCCAGGCTCGCTCGACATCTCATGCAACACTCCATGTATGAGGTTTCCGCGACTGCTCCTCCCGGCAGTCTTCATTGATCCTGGAATAGTCGATTTTAACTGATCCGGCAAGCGAAGGCGCAGTCGAGGCTGGCCGCCGGGCGAACCTCTCGCCGACTTGACGGCCCGACATTTTTTCTTAATATCGCCCGCGGCCGCGGCCGATCAGGTTGGAGTGGACATGATGTCCATCCAGTCCCGCCGATCAGGAGGAAAACGGGCGATGACTTTGCTCTATTCCGACCTCATCCATCCGACCGCCGTGATAGATGGTGACGCCCTCATCGCAGCCGATGTGCAAATTGGCGCCTATGCGGTGATCGAGGGTCCGGTCCAGGTCGGAGCGGGCTGCGTGATCGAATCGCACGCCTGCCTGAGCGGGCCCCTGGTCATGGGCCAGAACAACTTCGTCGGCCATGGGTCCGTGCTGGGCAAGTCCCCTCAGCATCGCGGCTACCGGGGAGAGCCCACCGAGGTGCAGATCGGCGACCACAACGTCTTCCGCGAGTTCGTCACCGTGCATCGCGGAACCGTCCAGGGGAACGGAGTGACGGTGATCGGCGACCGGAACATGTTCATGGTTGGCTGCCACGTGGGCCATGACGTCCGCATCGGCAACGGGTGCACGGTGGTTAACAACGCCCTACTCGGCGGCCACGTGACGCTCGAGGACGACTGCATCCTCTCCGGCCACACGGCCGTGCAGCAGCGGGTGCGCATCGGCCGCCTGGCCATGCTGGGGGGCACGGGCGGCACTAGCAAGGACGTCCCGCCGTTCATTCTGCAGCAAGGCTACAACTGCGTGACCGGGCTGAACATCATCGGCATCCGCCGCGCGGGGTTCTGCACCGAATCGATCGACGCTCTGCGCCAGGTGTTCCGCATCCTCTATCGCGAGGGTCGGCCCCTGCCGGCCGCCCTGGAGCTGATCGAAGCAGATCATGGCCAGGTTGCCGAGGTCGCCGAGCTCGTCAACTTCATCCGCACGTCGCGGACCGGCATCAACCCCGCGCACTCGCTCGACCGGCAACACTTCGATATCCATTAATACTACAGCGCTGGATGGGAGTTCCTGGCTTCCGGTCCAAGTCGGCAGGAACCGGCTTACAAGCCTGAAACGCAAGCGAAGGGCCTTGTAGTTATCATTTTATATGTCCTTCGCTTGCGCTTCAGGCTTGTTGCCAGCGACTTCCCCGGCATCGTTGGGATTCGCTGCCGGCAGGCCGGGCGCCTGCTTGCCGAACTGCCTGAGCACGCGCTCGTACTCGTCGTCATTCAGCTCGCCGTCGGCCCGCGCTTGCGTGATCGAGGCCAGCACCTCCTCGGGCGTTGCCGGCTCGATCTCCTCGTTAAGTTCCCACCAGGCGCGGTAGGCCGCGACGACGGCAACTCCCAGCGCCACCAGCACCACCACCAAGCCGATGTTGTACCACGCCGCCGCGGACAGGGCGGCCGGCGGAACCGGCTGAAAGTATCCCAAAACACACATCGATCTCACCTTTCGCTTGGCTTCACCAGGTCTCTTGATTATAATGATTGAGCTAGCTAAGTGGCACGGACGAAACGCCTGTTTCGCGGTTCCGCTTTTGTTGCGGCGGTTCGCGATCCGAATTCTCGTGTCAGGGAAAGGACTTCCAATACCCCAGCGAGGAAGGTTGGGCCCCCATGAGCCGGCCAATGATTCGTTCGACCGCGTTCCTCTTGCCGGGCTGCCTGGCGGCGGCCCTGGCTCTCGCCCCGGCCCCGGTTCACGCCCAGACAAACGCCAACCTGGGCTCTGGGCTGGGCAACATCACCGCCGACCCGTTCCTCTTCTACTATGCTTTCTATCTGCCCAACCAGCAGATCCAGTCTATGCGGCCGATGCCCAGCGACACGATTAACCAGGCCGTGATCAACCGCCAGTATTATGCGCAGACGCAAAGGCAGTCGCTCTACAACCCGATCTCCCCCTACGCCGAAGAGTATGATCCGCTCCGCCCCTACACCCAGAAACAGGGGGGCGAACGCATCGCGCAGGCCCTTTCGCTTCAATCAAAACGCATCCTCCAACACCGACGGCTCGGGTCCACAACTCTATTACAACCGCGCCTCGCAGTACTTCACTGGCTTGAGGACCGGGCGCGGGCCTAACGCCAACGTCGCCCGAGCCCGTTTCAGCCGCTACGGCGGCGCCGGCGGGGCGGGCATGGGGGGCATGGGCGGCATGGGCGGCATGGGCGGCATGGGCGGCTTTGGTGGCATGGGCATGCCGGGCATGGGCGGAATGGGCTGATCGCAGCGCCCTTGCGGGGTGGCGGCCGATCAACGCCCGCTCCCCGCGCGGCATGCCGCGACGCCAGATTGTGGTGACGAAGGGATGAGCGGCATGGCCGTCGGGCCCGAGCAGCGATTGAACCCCGAGGAACGGGCCAACCTGGCCGCCTACCTCGACGGGGAGCTGACCGAGAACGAGTCGCGGGTGATCGCCACCAAGCTTAGCCTCAGCCCCACCGCCCGCCGCGAAGTCGAGTCCTTGAAAAAAGCATGGGAGCTGCTCGAGTTCCTGCACCGGCCCAAGGCCTCGTTGATCTTCTCCGAGCGCACCCTCAGTTCGGTCCGCGCCTTGGAGTCTCGAGCCCACTCCTGGCACCAGGCCGCCGGCGCCTGGCTCGACCACGCCCGCAAACTCGCCGTCTGCCTGTTCGTGGCGGCGGTCTCACTGGGCCTGGGTTTCGCCCTCACCCGCTATGCCTGGCCCGACCCGGCCGCCCGCCTGGCCCGCGATCTCTTGCTGGCCGAACACCTCGAAGAGTACCAGGAGGTCGACTCGTTCGAGTTCCTGGATGAGCTGGCCCAATCACTGGACTTTGGAGGCAACAGCAAGACCGATAGCCCCACGGCCAGTCCAAATGGGGCGCCCGACCGGCTCGACGCCGCCCGGCAAAGGCTGCGGAACCTCTCGCCCCGGCAACGTGCCGAGCTGGCCCAGGCCCTTAGCCAGTTCGACCTCAAGTTAGCCCCCGACCAGCAGCGGTCGATTCGCGACATCGATGAGCGGATCAGCCGCCTGTCTGCCGCCAACCAGGTCCATTACCTCGCCGTGCTGAGGCGCTATCACAACTGGCTCGACTCGCTGCCGGAAATCGACAGAGACAAGCTCCAGGCCCTGCCGCCCGACGAGCGGATGGCCCACGTCAAGAAGCTGGTTGTCCGCCATCCCTCGCCCCGGGAAAGCGGTCCCGACTGGCTCCCCTTCGCCGACGTGGGCGGATTCGCTCCCCTGCAGTTGGCCACCGAGTTCCAGGTCTGGCAAGATCTGACCCTCGCCGAGCGGCGAGAGATCGAGGGCATAAGCGGCTTCGCCCAGCGCAGGGCAAAGCTCAACGAACATGGCCGGGCACACAAACGGCGGGACCTGCGGCCAGCGGATTTCCGGCTCGACGACTGGATTCCCAAGGTCGCCGATCGGGTCGAGGCCATCCGGACCGTCGACCCCGAGCTCAAGCACGCCATCACCAAGGCAGAGACCCTCTTGAAGGCCAAGCGCAAGCTCGAGGGGAAAGACGCCGACGCCAACATCCCTACGCCTTTGCTGCGCAGGCTGGCCTTCAACCTTTACTTCCTGGAGCATCCCCCGCGCCCGGTTGACCCAGAGCGCCTGGAGCGGTTCTTTGGGGCCATGCCCCCGTGGGTCCGCGGCTCGCTGGACTCGTACCCCGCCGAGGAGGCCAGACGCCGGCTGACCGTGGCCTACCGCTTGGTCTACCCCGACAGCGAGTTCCAACCCCCTCCTCACTCCCTTCAACTCCCCGAGGAGAAGAGGCCCGCAGGGCGGATGAGCGGACAGGCGCAGACCGCCAAGCAGGTCCCCCGGCCCCAGCCGCCCGCTGAAATGCCCAAAACGCCCGCTTCGCGGGGTTCATCGCCGTACTGAGTTAATCGCCTTCCGAGCTGACTGGCCTGTGGCCGCGTTGAGGGTTACCCGGCGTGAGCACTTCACCCGTCGCGAGCACCGCCGACTTGGAATGGATGGACCTGGCTTTGGCCCAAGCCGAGCTGGGCCGCGGCGCCGTCGAACCTAACCCCATGGCGGGCGCCGTGGTGGTAGGCGCGGGGCGAGTGGTCGGGCTGGGCCGTCATGAACGCTTCGGCGGTCCGCATGCCGAGGTCAACGCCCTTGCTGCCGCCGGCCCTGACGCCAAGGGCGGTGCGCTGTACGTGACGCTCGAACCGTGCTGCCACCACGGCAAGACGCCGCCCTGCACCGACGCGATCCTCCAGGCGGGGATCGCCCGGGTGGTCGCCGCCATTCGTGATCCGTTTCCCCGCGTCGACGGCGGCGGCCTGGCGGCACTTCAGGCTGCGGGTGTCGCGGTCGAGCTGGGGCCGCGGGCCGAGGCGGCGGCCCGGCTGAACGCACCCTACCTGAAACGCCTGGCCACCGGGACCCCCCTACGTTACCGCCAAGTGGGCGATGACGCTCGACGGCAAGACGGCCGCGGCGTCGGGTGCCAGCCAGTGGATCTCCGGGCCGGGCGCCCGCGTGCTGGTCCACGAGCTACGAGGCAGGATGGACGCCATCGTGGTGGGAATCGGCACCGTGTTGGCCGACGACCCCCAGCTCACGGCCCGGCCGCCCGGTCCCCGCACGGCGGTCCGCGTGGTTATGGACGGCCAGGCCCGCCTCCCCCTGGACAGCCGCCTGGTGCAAACCGCCGGCGACGTCCCCGTGCTGGTGGTCGTCTTCCCAGGGGCCCCGGCCGACCGTCGCCAGGCCCTCCAGGAACGCGGCTGCGAGGTCGTCGTCGTACCCGCTGGCTCATCGCCCGGCGTGCCCATTTCGCCATTGCTGGAAGAGCTTGGCCGCCGCGGCATGACCAACGTCCTGGTCGAGGGTGGCGGCAAGCTTTTCGGCTCGTTCCTCGACGCCGGCCAGGTCGATGAGGTCGAGGCCTACATCGCCCCCGTCATCGAGGGCGGCGATCACGCCCACACCTCGGCCCGCGGTCGCGGAGTCCTCCGCATGGCCGACGCCGCACGTCTGGAGGACGTGACCTGGAGCCAGGTCGATCGCGACTTCCGGGTCCACGGCATCGTCCCCCAGCCCTGGAGATCGATCCTCGCCGACCTCGCCCGGCCCCTCGGCACCGATCGCCCTTGACCGCGCCGGCGTTCCGGAATTAGATTGAACTCGATGACGGCCTGGATTTGGCCCTTGTCATGCAGGTCGCCCTGATGCGAGGCATCCAGAGGAGACTCCCCTCGTGAAGGAGCTGCGAGCCGCACTCCGGGAGCGAAGCCAGCGCCCAAGGCCGTCGTGGGGCGGGTCAGTCTTTACCTTCGCCAGCTCGAGTCGTTGCAGCGGCAGGGCGGCGTGACCGTCTCCAGCAACCAGCTCGGCGAGCCGTTGTCGATCAAGGACGCCCAGGTACGCAAGGACCTGGCTTTCTTCGGCCAGTTCGGCCATCCCGGCATCGGTTATCGCATCGACGAGCTGATCACGGCCCTGCGGCAAGTCCTGGGGATCGATCGCGACTGGCCGATCGTGTTGGTGGGACTGGGCAACCTCGGCCGGGCCCTGCTCAAGTACCGCGGCTTCCGGCTGCGGCGGTTCCACATCGTGGCGGTTTTCGACAATGACCCCAGGAAGATCGGCCAGATCGCAGGACGGCCTCTTGGTCGAGCCTCTCGACGCCCTGCGTAAGACCGTGGCGGCGCAGCAGATCAGCCTGGGACTGCTGTGCGTCCCCGCCGAGGCGGCCCAGCGCGTGGCCGACCAGATGGTTGCCAGCGGCATCACTCGGGATCTTGAATTTCGCCCCGATCCCCCTCGCGGTCCCCGCCGGCATGAACGTCGTGGCCGTCGACCTCAGCGTGCAGCTTGAGAACCTGGCCTACAAGGCCCAGCAGGCCCAATCCGGCGTTTCCTGCGCCGGGTAGTCTTCACGCCGGTGCATGGGATCGGCTAAACTACCACCATGATTACCCGGTGGTGAAACGGTATCACAACAGGTTTTGGTCCTGTTTTTCCAGGTTCGAAATCCTGGCCGGGTAGCTCAAAAGCATGTCGTTATGAATTGCATCCCCCATCGGGGCTTTCGAGGAGGGGTCGACGGACATACGTCATCTTGGTCGACCCTGAATCAGATCTAATCGATTCCTCCGATTCGTCCGATAATCCGAACAGGAAGAAGGATCGGTGTCGGCGTTCGCGGGTCGCCTTGGTGAATCCATGAGCACCAGGTTTGATGGAGTATTACGGTGTCCAGGCCGCCGCTCTGTTGTGGGCAGCTCTCATGTCGAATGCCGGCAACCTCAGGCGATGCGTCGTGTTAGGTGCATTCAACGTGGTTCTGGCGGTGTTACTGGTTCCAGGCGCAAGGGCGCAACAGGAGTCGTTCGCCCCGGGCGATTCTCCGGCCGGCGTCGACTCAATTCAGCCGGATCGCTCGGTCCTGGATGTGATCGGTGCATCGCTTTTCGACGACCTTTACTCTGACGAGGCTAAAGCTCGCTGGACGCCGCTGTACCTGAGCACCTATTTCACCTATGGATGGAACACGCCCTTCGTGCTGGCGACCTCCAGCAGCGCCGGTGCTCCTCGTCAGGGGTGGGTCGGCGCGTTCGACGGGCAGTTCTTCCGTACTTGGTTCGTCGCGTTCGCGTACGACCAGGGTGTCAACCAGAGAATTGGGGACGGGTACGTCGGCCGGTACACCATCTTCGCTCCGTTGAACCGGCGACTCGAGTTCCAGTGGGACTCCTTCTTCCTCGTCTCAAACAAGGGCGGAGCAAGTAACACCTACCACAGCAACATTGGCGACCAGACCTTCTGGTTGAAGACCTTGCTCTGCGAAACCAAGAATTACGGTTGTGGTTACGTACTGGGTCTCAACGTGCCCACGGGCCGCACCGAGAACGGCCAAGGTGTGAATTATCTGCAGACGGGACTTCGGTTCCTGTGGTTCCCGTTCGGGGGCAAGTGGATGATAAGAGGCGAGAGCGGGCCCCTTATTCCCTTTGCCAGCACTGGGTACACACAGTACCAGGACGTTCTCGGCGTCGGCCGCTACTTCGCGGGTTCCAAAGAGAGCTGGTTTCAACAGGTGTGGTTTTACCTAGTCGCTTCCCAGTCCAGCACGCTCACAGGTACCCCGCGCCACGAGACCACCTTTACCCTGCAACCCGGCATGCGCTGCAAGATCCCGTTCCTTAAGCTCGGCACGGGTCTCTGGTTCTTCTTGGCTAATGTGAACGTGCCCATGACTGGTCCGCAGGCGTTCAGTTACCAGCCGATTTTTGCCGTGTTGTATGACTACTGATCATCCTGGGCGGCCCGATCGTTGTGGCGTGAGATGATAATACGAAACATCTGCGCCACAGATTGCGAAATCCATACGTAAGAGGGGCATGAGATCGCTAACGGCACTGACTCTTCTGGCGCTGCTGAGCCAATCCGCCCGGGCCGATGAGCTCGCCGCGGCCACCGATGTCGAATTGCCAACCCTGCGCCTCACCGGCGGGGTATTTGACTACACTCAGTCGATGGTCCCGATGAACCCGACCGGTTCCGACATGGTCGATGGGTTCGTCGACGGCCGGAGCCCCAACTACGGGCACCTTGACGATGCCATGGCGGAGTTCAGTCTCGACGGTGGGTCGACCGCAACCCCCGGCCACCGTACCCGAGCCGCAGAGCCTCATGCTGCTGCCACTCGCGATGGCTTTCGTCGTGCTGGCCTATCGACAGACTACTGCGTCACAGAATTCCGCGACGCAACTCTACGGTTCGCCCGCACACGCGGGGGGAGCAGCAGCGACGATGGACTTGATGCTCTTGTGCGGTACTGGGCTCGGCCTGGCCGTGCTCTTCGTGGTTGGCAGTTGTCAGCTCAAGGTGCTCGGGGCACTCCTGCGCCGCGAGCGAGTGTGAGACGCAAAATGATCGCGAAGAAGTCTCTGGGAGACCTGATCGAACGGCGGGCCGTCGCACGGCAGAAAGTGAGCTTTGGGGAAGTCAAGCTCCGTCTCGAAAGAAGGAATTTCCCAATCCTCCAGAGACAGCGGCAGGCTGGTCGACATCAGCGAAAAGGGTGCAGGAATCCTGACTGGGCCGCTTCCCCCGCGGCAGGACGTCATCTGGATTGGGCTGGTCGGGCTGCCTTCAAGGTGGATCAAGGCAACCGTCCGCGGAATTCGGCCCGCGGGTAGACAGTGGTTCTACCACCTCGAGTTTTTCGAGCCATGTCCATCCGCGTTGCTCGAATTCGCCGCCCAACGCTGCTCTGACGAACTGATCTTGATGTGGTAATTGCAGTTATGCCGGTTTTCTGTGCCGTTGCTACTCACGCCCCTTGCACTGTAGGCAGACAGGGCGGGGACGCAGCGGTTTCCTCCGCCTCCTCGTGCCGATCCCGATCACGACCACGATGCCGCCCCCAGCGCTGGGCTGACAACTCCGCCCATGTCTTGGAGAGGCCCAGGTGGCGACCCCATTGGTAGCGGATGGAATTGCGCCCGCCGGCGTGCACCTCGCTCCAGTCTTTGCAGGGCTCCGGGGGCCGGACGCGCACCGCGCTGGCGGGGAACTTGGCCGCGGCGGCGTCTCCCGCGCGGTCGGCGTCGTGCGCGACGAACCAACGCGCGGCGGAGAGCAGCTTGACGAACACGTCCGGGTCAGTGCGGGCCGCTGCGCTTCCCAGGGTGATCACGCAGGCCTCGGGAAGCTGCTGGGCCAGCAAGAGACAGTCCAACTCCCCCTCGCAGATGATCAGCTTCTGGCCGGGCCGGACCGCCGCCGGGTCGGGATAGATCAGCGGCCGCGCGGCGAACGCCTCCGCGTACTTGGGCGTGCCGCCATCGATCCGCCGGAGCTTCACCCGCGTCAGCCGGGCGCCGTCAGTCCAAGGGATGACGATTCCTGAAAAAGGGAACCAGCGGTCGCCGGCCTTGGTCGGCAGCAGCACTCGCCGGGTGTAGCCCAGACCGCCGTGGCGGATCGTTTGATCGCTCAGCCCGCCGCCGCGAGTACGTCCAGCCCCGGCGCTCCGCCGCTTTCCCAGAGGCTGGCCGCGGCCGCCGCGACCAGGGCCGCCGCCGCCTCCCCGGGCAGGCCCGTGGGCTCGCCTGATCCCGAGTGGTCCGTTGGCGGACCTGCCGGCGCTGGGAATCCTTGACCACGGGATCGCGGCTGGGTCGGTTTTCTCCCTTTGATGGGATGATCACTCCCGAAAGCTCCGCCAGGAACGCGACCGCGGCCGGGAAGTCGCAGCCGTTGACCCGCCGCACCAACGCGGCGGCGTCACCGCCGATCGCGCACGCCCAGCACCGCCAGGTCTTGCGGGCGAGGTCCACCTGCAACGACGGATTGCGGTCGTCGTGGAACGGGCACAACCAAAGCAAGCGCTTGCCAGACCGCAGCCGGGGCGGCCCCAAGAGGTTCGTCGCCACCATCCCCAAGTCGAGACGATGCTTCACGTCGGACCAGTCGATGCGGCTGCGGCGGACCGGCCCGGGAGGGATGTGTGTCTTGTTGATCATGCGATCTCCTGATCTTGTAGGGTCCGCTGTGCGGACCTTCCGGCACGGGAATACGGTCCGCCCAGCGGACCCTACGTGGCTGAAGCAGATCGAGGTCCGCTTGCGGACCGTCGGCACGGGAATACGGTCCGCACAGCGGACCCTACGTGGCTCCGATCGGCGGATCACCGGGAGTTTGGCCAGGTCCCGACGCCTCGCTATAGGCGGGCCGGAGACGTCGAGACCTGGACCACTATCGAGGACGGCCATCACACCCCCAGGGCCACGAGCGACTTGGGAGAGACGATGCTGTGTGGGTGCAATGGCGAAGCATTTACGGGGCGCTGCGCCAGGTCTGGATGTCCCACTACCTAGGGGGTTGGGACTTCCAAACCGCACGCCTGCTTCTTGAGGAGGTGCCAGATCTGGAACTTGCCCGGATGCGTCCACCACCAGCGATCCCTCCCGCTCCAGGGTGTTTCTGGCTTCAAAGATCGGTGTCTTCGATTCGCCCTTGGCGAGCCACTCGTTGACGAGCTCCGCAGCCCTGGCGGTCGCCCTTGCTTAGCTCCTCGACGAGGAAGGCGATGGCTCGCAAGGTCTTCACCGGCGGGCGTCCCTTGCCTGGTCCACCGGAATCGGTGCGCTCGGGCGGGTTGCAGTCGTAGTCGTTGCCGCCGGGGCCCATGGTCAGTCCCAGGGCGGGGGGCTTGATGCCGTGGGCCTTCTCAACCCAGAGCCGCAGCCGCTCGGAATGCTCGCGGTCGGGACACTCCAGGTGGATCAACTGGCGGGTGATGCCCTTGGTGCGCACTCCCAGCACATGGCCGGCCAGCGACACGTGCAAGAGCAGCACCACGGCAATCTGGTGCTTCTGGGCGAGCTCGACCAGCGGGGCTTTGAGGATCGCCACGGTGCGTTGCTCGCACAGGTCGCGGGTCGTCGCGTAGCTCAGCGAGTCCACAAAAAGCGCCCACGGCTTGCACAGGGCGACGGCGGCGTCGATCTGCCGCAGGGCGTCGGGATCGTCCAGGCAGGTGTTGCCGTAGGGTTCGCCGGGCAGGCAGGGAAAGACGATGGCCCGGTCGGGGAGCATGAAGACCGGGGCGTCATCGGCGATCTCGTCGTGCTGGCCGTCGGCACAGACCCACACCGAGGGGGATTGCACGGGAAGCGTCATGGCCTGGCCGTCGGGCCAAGGCATGCCGTTCCAGACCCGCCGGCACAGGTCCAGCGCGAACCGGCTCTTGCCCGTCCCCTCGGGACTGGCGATGCCCGCCACGTGGGACGACTTGATCCAGTTCTGCCAGACCCAGCGAACGTCGGTCATCGCGCGGCGGATGTCGGCCAGGGTGGCGAACCCGACTGCCTGCGCTGGCGGCGGCGGGGCCGGCGCCAGGGGGTCGACGGCGGCCAAGGCCAGCACCAGCTCGTCCGCGTTGGGCAGGGCGGCCAGCATCGCCTCCCAGGCGGCCCGGCGGTCCTCCGGCGGCAGCCCGGCAAGATGAACGGCCATCGACCTGGGCACCGCCGAGAGCCCCTCCACCTCACCATCCAGCGGCATGCCCGCCACGACGCGGCGCAGCAGCCAGGTGTCATAAGAAGTCATCACGGGCGCACCTGCTCCTTGTGGAATTGCGTTTACGGGGGAATTCCCTTGCACATCGTCACACCGACCGGCTCCCATCGCCCCTCCTCTTCAGCGACTTGACCAAGCGGGGCGATTGCAAATGCGGGCGGCCCCGGAAACCCACACTCATCCTATTCTTAGAATACGATATAAGACTCGGTCATTTTCCCAGGAGTTTCCCATCCGTATCCGGGATATCGCTTGCAACTGCAAGTCAGGGCGGGGGTTAAAAGTTTTCCACATTTCCCGCGCTGTGCGCAGGAAAAAGCCGTTCGGCTGGCCGACAATGGCCAGCTCTTTTCCCGCAACCGGGAAAGATGAGATGATCCGGACCGTCGACGGAGCGGACTTGTATATCCGCCCCGAGCCGCCGGGACCCTCTTACAAGGGGGAGGGGAAGCCGAATGGATCTGAAGATATCCTCTGTGAATGCCCTTCGCTTACGCTCAGGCTTGTGGCCAGCGGGGGGGTTAACGGAGCAGGGCGTCGTGGCCTGCGTGATTAGTCGAACGCCAGGATGGGGACGACGCGCTCTTGGGGTCCGCCGGTGACATGAACATAACCGACGGCGTCGACGAAGACGTTGATCTCGCTGCGCACGCCGAATTCGGCCTGGTAGATGCCGGGCTCCACCGAGAAGCAGGTCCGCCGCAGCACCAGCCGTTCCTCGTGGGTCTCCAGGTTATCCATATGGGCGCCGTTGCCGTGGACTTCCTGGCCGATGTTGTGGCCGGTGCGGTGGATGAACCGATCACCGTAGCCGGCGGCGACGATCACCTTACGGCAGGCGTCGTCCACCTCCCAGCCCGCCAGCGGACGGCCAGCGGCAAAGGCGGCCTGAACGCGGGCGATTGCTGCGTCGCGTGCCGGGCCACGATGGCGAAGATTTCCTCGTACCGCTCGGGCACCGTTTGGCCAGTGAACCCGACCCGCGTCAAATCGCTGTACACGGATCGCGGCTGGTCGAGCTTGCACCAGAGGTCGATCAGCACGAATTGATCGCGGCCGATCGCCCCGCTGGCGTCGCCGTTTGCGGCCGGGGCCGGCTCGTAGTGCGGGTCGCCGCTGTGCGGGCCCACCGCCACAATCGGCGGACTGTACGTCGTCATGCCGTGGCGCTGGAAGTGACCCATGATGGCCGCCTGGACCTCGGTTTCGTGGATGGTGCCCCCGCCTCGAAGGCGGTCGGCGATCAGCCGCCAGGCCAGGTCGTAGGCCGAGGTCGTGCACCGCTCGGCCTCCAGGTGCATCCGCCACTGGTCGTCGTCCCAGGTGGCCTCGAACTGCTGGATCAGGTCGCCCGACGACGCCACGTCGATGCCGCAATTGCGGACGGCCTCGACCGTGCCGGCGTCAACCTTCGAGACGTACGGGTTGGACACTCCGGCTGAATACTCCATCGCCACCCGCCGTTTGCCCGCGACCAGCCGGCCGAGGCCCGCTTCCAGCTCTTGCCAGGTCAGGTACACAAGCTTGCCGCCGGGCAGGTGGTCAAGCGCGGCGGTCTCGATCCGGTGCACGAGCTTGGTGGGCTCTCCCGCGGCGGGAATCATGTACAGGAACCGCCGCGTGCCGGCAGGCTTGGTTTCCATGTCCAGCACCCGCCGGGCCAGGACGTTGCTGGCACGGAAGTCGTAGAGCAGCCAGCCATCGAGGCCGAATTCGCGCAAGCTTTGCTGGATCGCGGCGAGATCGAACATGCGAGCGTTCCTTTTCAAAGTTGTCACTTCAGGCGAGTGCTTTGAGCTTCCTTGTGAGCGGTCCGCTGTGCGGACCAATTCGGCGACATCTAGCGTTCCTGCTGGGCTTTTCCCGTCATCGGCACGAACCGCACCGGTGCGATGACCTCGCGGCGGAAGCCGGTCTCGGTGCGGGTGATACGCACCAGGTCTTGGTTCTGGCGGCCCACCGGCGCCACGAGGCGGCCGCCCACCTTGAGCTGTCTCAAAAGCGGCCCGGGGATACGCTCCGGCGGCGCTGCGGTCAGCAAGATGGCGTCGTAGGGTGCGTGCTCGGGCCAACCCTCGTAGCCGTCGCCGATTCTCGCACGCACTGAGTGATAACCAAGCTCTTTAAGCAAACTCGCAGCGGCCGCTCCCAGCTCGGGAACCACTTCGATGGTATCGACCTGCCCGACGCATTCCGCCAAGATCGCCGCTTGATAGCCCGAGCCCGTGCCAATCTCCAGCACCCGCATTTGCTTCGTGGGCTCGATGAGCTCGGTCATGAGTGCCACGATATACGGCTGCGAGATTGTCTGCCCCTTACCGATCGGCAGGGGATTGTCTTGGTACGCTAGGTCATGCATATACGTAGGCACGAACCGATGCCTGGGCACCTTGCCCATCGCGCTCAAGACGGCCTCGCTGCGAATTCCCCGCTCCCGGAGCTGCCACTGGACCATCTCGCGGCGGCGGGCGTCGTGGTTGGCCTTTTGCGCTACCGCCTGAAGTTCCGCCGGCAACGGCGATCGCGGCTGACCCGCGACGCCTGGATGACCGAGCACACCCTGCAAAAGCAGAAAGCCTAACGACCTGAGAATCGCCATGACGCTGTCCCTCCACCTACCTCCATTCTAACAGGAACAGCGTCGATATTGAGCAGCGAAACGGCACAGCACGACGCCGTCCTTGGCGTCGTGCCTTCGCGACTTCTAGACCGGCCCCTACGCGAAGGTGGGTTTCTTGAGCACCGAGGCAAGCGCGGCGATCTGCGGGATAGGACGGCGATAGGGTGAACCAGGGATCGGCAGGACCACTCCGCGCCATCCGGCGCCGTAGAGAGCAGGACCCGCCGGTGTGGTCGCCGGCGCCCGAGTGACGGAGGAACTCGATGGGTTGCCGGTCGAAGAGCTAAAACCGACCGCTCCGGCCGCGATTGGCCTTGAGGGCGGGGAAACGCCAACCACGCCAATGGGCGGCGGCGGGGGTGAATGCGACATCGGCCCAGAAATTCATGCCATTGCCGTTGACATTGGGGAAGCTGCCGGAGCGATTATAGACCCCATCACCCCCGGCCACGCTGCTTGGCAGAGCCTCCAGCGGCCCGTTGGTAACTCCGCCGGAGTTGAAGAAGCCGGTTGTGATGCCGAAATAGCCCCCGCCGGTGGAGAACGAGATGATGTATACCGTATTGGCCGTGATCGCCACCGGGCTTGCGAAGTTTACTTGTTGCCAACCAAGAGCAGACCCATTGGTAAACGTGGCCGAAGCTAGCAAGGTCCCTGTCGAAGACCAAAGATGGCCGACGTGGGTGTACCCCCTCATCCAGGTCTGCTCGTAGAAACGGGCGCCGGTCACCTCGCCGGCCTCGGTGGCCGTGAACTTCACACCTAGCTCGTATGAGCCGTAACTATAGGAGTTCTGGGACGGGACGAAGGAGTTGGGCCAGATGCTTCCCGGCGCGGTAGCCGGTGCCACCGAGATTCCCGAAATCGAGCCAGTGATGGCGGAGTTCGAGGCGTCCGTCGCGGCGATCGACTGGGTGCCGGCAGTATTGAGCGTTACCGTGAAAGTGAAGGTTCCGTCGTTGGCCGTTGTGAATGTGTGGCTTGCTGGCAAGATTGCCTGGGCGTCGCTGCTGGTGAAGTTAATCGTGCCGGTATAGCCAGTGTCAGTCTTGCCGCCTGCGGTAAGCGCCGTGACCGTCAGGGTGAACGGCGTTCCTGCCTGCTCTTGGGTTGGGGCGGAGAGGACCAGGGTGTCGTGCGACACAGGTGACCCCGTGGAACCGCCGTCCAACGAGCTGACAACCAGGTTTGCGATTGGCGAGCCCGACGCCGGTGACATAGTCGTAGCCAGTGCCCGCGGAGTACTGAGGCGAGCCGGTGCTGGTTCCACTGGTGATGTCGTGGAAGCTGGCCGGGTTCGCGTAGAGGATGCCCATTACCTCCTGCGGGTTGGTGCTGTTGAGCGCCGGCTGGCCACTCAATGAGCGGCCCTGGTCGGCGATGGCCAGAAGCGCCGACCACTGCGGAGCCCCGGCGCTGGTGCCGCCGACCTGGAGCCAGCCGTAGTTCGTCCCCTCGTAGGGGACGGTGTCACGGACCGCAACGCCCGTGTTCGGCGAGGCGTCGTAGGCGACGTCCGGCGTGGTCCGGGCCGTGGCCGTCTGGGTCACCACGCCCTCCTGGTAAGCCGGCTGCGATTCGTAACTGCTGGGGCCGCCGCCGCTGCCGCTCCAGCCGACCTCGCTGGACCAGGCGTTCCCGGTGCCCAGCGTGAGGGCCGTGCCGCCCACCGACAGGACGTTCGGCGACGCCGACGGATACGAGGCGGGCGCTCCGGTGTCTCCCGAAGAGGCGACGAAGGCGACGCCGGCCTGGTCAAGAAACTGGCTGTCATACGTCGCCTCGCCGGCGAACTCGCTGCCGCCCCAGCTCATCGACACGACACTGGCATGCGCCGCCCCGTAGCCGACGGCGGCGAAGAGGTCGTTGAAGCTGGACGAGGCGGCCTCGACGAGCAAGATGGTGGCCCCGGGCGCCATCGCATGCGCCCACTCGACGTCGAGCGACTCCTCAAGCTCCCAGCCCCCCGTCGAGTCGCTGGCCGGGTAATTCGTGCCGCCGTTCTGGCTCACCCGCTGGACGGTCGTGGCGGGGAGACCGAACTGGCTGTCGAAGGTGTTCAGGTCGGTCTGGATCTTGGGGTCGTCGTAGGCATCGACGATGGCGATCGTCTGCCCGGCCCCGTTGCCCGCGACACCGTTGAAGCTGATACCGCTAAAGCCATAAGCTTTGGCGATTTGCGCGGGCGTGAACGCTCCCGAGGGGGGGCCACCACCGGCGAACGACTGCACCAGGAACGTCGTACGCGCCCACGGCGATGCGGTGCTGAGCAGTTCGCGGGGTTCCAGATCATCGATCCTCGGCTTCAAGGAACGTCGTTGCGACGACCGGCACGGGCAAGCTCCGCGCGTTCTGCTGGTGCTCATCGAAGAATCCCCTGGATTTGTAGTGATCCCTGCACAAATCCAGGATAGGTCACGCTCGCGGCGACGTGGTGATTTCGGACCGCGACGCCTGTAACGCCGTGAGTAGTAGTAAAGAAAGATCAGGTGGAGGTACGGGCTGTCCCCGATTAGCATAAATGCAGTGTGCCCAGTTCCCTCGGAGGACGATCATGGCGATGCAATCGATGGGAGTTGCCGGGGTGGAAGGCACGGCAAGCGAGGGGACTAGGCGAACACAGGGGGGCTGACGTGAGAGCCGAGAACCTTCAGGAGTTGATTCACGCCGTGCCGTTCCAATCTTTCAGGATTTGTCTAGCGGACGGCACGCGGGTTGACGTTCCCTATCCCGATTTCATCGCCACCCGCCCGGCAGCCGGGTCGCGGTCGTCGTGGGTCGGGACGAGAGTACGTATTACATCGATGTGATGCTCGTGCAATCGCTCAAGTCGGGCCACCCGTTACGTCTGGTCAGGTTGATCAAAACCCCAACGGCGGGGAATGACACGCGTCCGTTCATGCCGTTTGATCGCCGCCAAGCAGCTTGAGGTGGAGCGTTAGCTTCACTGATTCTCGTAGCGTGAGTTGATAATAGGAAACATCTGTGCCACAGCCTGCGAAATCCTTACGTAACAGGGCTAAGGAGAGCCCTCCGTGAGTGTCGCCTCACCGGCGGGTTCTTTAACCACACTGCGTCACAGCCGTGACGCGTCCCTACGGTTCGCCCGACCACGCGGAGAGGGCAGGAGCGATGATGGACTGGATCGTCTGGTGCGCTAACGGGCTCGGCCTGGTAGTGCTCTTCGTGGGTGGCTGTTTGCAGCTCAACTTGATCACCCAGTTCTTGCGCGGCGGAAGATGGAGACTAGCTCCCCCAGCTCGGCGAGGCATCACGCCACGGTTGGTGGACCCTGCCTGGCTCGGCAGGGCGGTGGACCCTCCTTGGCCCGGCTCCGCTTCGCTTCCTCGCGCAGCCGCCAAGCTCGATCACGCCGCTCGCTGTGATACGATCGACACCGTGGACGTCCAGAGCGCAGGGCAACCATGGCATCGCGTGTACGCTCACCAGGAGGCTGCCGGCTTTTTCCTTTTGGCGGGCTTGGAGGGCTTCACTGAGGCCCTCGCAGGGGGCTTCACTTTCTGTGAGCCGGTCGGCTTGCGCATCACGGACCGAACGTCCTCCATTGTCCCGCCCAGGGCAAACAAGCTCCGGAACATCAAGTCCAGCGACACCTCGGAGGCCCCGGCCTCGATCTTGGCAACGCGCGGCTGACTGGTCCCTAACCTCTTGGCCACATCAGATTGAGTTAACCCGCGGTGTAATCGTCGCGCATGAACGGCGTCGCTCACTGCGCGTGCGCAGCTCGACGAGACCGCGCTCCTCGTCGCTAAGCTCAAGGAAGTCCTCGGAGTTGCCAAAGACCCAGCCGGCTGCTTCAAGTGCCTTCCTCTTGTCCCGATTCATCACTTCGTTTTTCTCCTTACTGTCTCGTCGTACGCGCTCAAGCGCTCTTTGCACCGATCGATGTCGTGTTTCGGCGTCGCGGGCGATGTCTTGGAGAAAACCGACGCGATGACGATGGCATCCGGGTCGAGCCGATACAAGACCCACCAGATCCGGTTCTGATCACGGACCCGGATCTCGTAGCACCGTTGGCCGATCACCGGCATAGGACGCGAGTGAGGCATCCCCAACGATCGGCCTTCCTGGAGCCGGGAAACAAAATCCCGACTTCGACCCGCGCCTCTTTCGAGAATGGTGGCGTCTTGATCTCGCCACTCAGCCAGATTAAGGGTTTCCGAGAGGGACCCACGGACATCCGAGAAGTCTATATCAGATCTGGTATCAAGTCAAGGCGCGCATCACACAGCGGCTCCGGTCGGTGGCCCCTTCTTATCCTGTCGCCGGCGCTCGGCCTGGGCTCGCTTCTTGGCCTCGCAAGGGTAAGCTCATCCCGAGCCTTCGGCGGGAGTTACGTCAAAATACCGGGGTGGGGACTCGAACCCCAGACCTGCGGATTATGAGACCGCCGCTCTGACCAACTGAGCTACCCCGGCATGGGTTTGGGACGATCCGGGAACCGCTCCCCAACCACGGCACTGGTCATAACTTAAACTAACAGACCCGCCGGGCTACATCAAGGCGGCCGGGTCGTCTGCCCTAACCCCCCCAACTCCCGTTGTTAAGGGGGGAGGAGGCCGGCAGGGGGCTTTTCAGGGCAGGGGAGATTGTTTCTACTCACCTATGCTGCGCCCTGACGCGATCAGCGATGGGATTAGGATTAGTATTACGATCAAGACGGGTGATTGCTTCATGCCGCCACAGTATATCTTCACGATAGAAAAGCTGTCCAAAGCCTATGCGAAGAAGGAAGTGCTCAAGGACATCTGGCTGTCGTTTTATCCGGGAGCCAAGATCGGCGTGATCGGTGGTAATGGATCGGGCAAGAGCACGCTGCTGCGGATCATGGCTGGGCTGGACCGAGACTATATCGGCACGGCGCGGCCCGCGCCGGGGACCTCGATCGGCTATGTCTCGCAGGAGCCGACGCTCGACCCGGCCCGGGACGTTCGCGGCAACGTGGAACAGGCCGTGGCCGCGGTGCGCGGCCACCTCAACCGGTTTGACGAGATCAACGCGCGGCTGGGGCAGGGTCCGGATGCCGATGAGATGGACAGGCTGCTCGAGGAACAGACCAAGGTGCAGGACGCCATCGAGGCCGCCGGCGGCTGGGACCTCGATCGCCGGATCGAGATTGCCATGGACGCCATGCGCCTGCCCCCGGGCGAGGCCGATGTCGGCACGCTCTCCGGCGGCGAGCGGCGGCGCGTGGCGCTGTGCCGGGTCTTGCTGGAACGTCCCGATATCCTCCTGCTCGATGAGCCCACCAACCATCTGGACGCCGAGAGCGTGGCCTGGCTGGAACGGCATCTGGCGGAATACTCCGGCACGGTCATCCTGGTAACTCACGACCGCTACTTCCTCGACAACGTGGCCAAGTGGATTCTTGAGCTGGACCGCGGCCAGGGAATTCCGTGGCAAGGGAACTACTCGTCATGGCTAGAGCAAAAGCAGGCCCGGCTGGCGCTTGAAGAGAAGCAGGAGAGCGCCCGCCGCAAGCAGTTGGCGCGCGAGCTGGAATGGGTACGGATGTCGCCGCGGGCGCGGGTGGCCAAGAACCGTGCCAGGCTGCAGCGGTACGAAGCAGCTTGCCGTGCAGGAAGCCGACAAGCGTGACGCGGCAATCGTGCTGCAAATTCCCCCCGGACCGCACCTGGGCTCGCTGGTAGTCGAGGCCGAGGGCCTGGCCAAGGCCTACGGCGAGCGGCTCTTGTTCGAGGATATGAACTTTCGGCTGCCTCCAGGCGGCATCATCGGCGTCATCGGCGCCAACGGCGCGGGCAAGACCACGCTCTTCCGCATGATCGTCGGCCAGGAGACGCCCGATCGGGGCAGCCTGCGGGTGGGCGACTCGGTGGCGATCTCGTACGTCGACCAGAACCGCGACGCCCTCAAGCCCGAGAATACGGTCTTCCAGGAAATCACCGGTGGCATCGACCCGATCGTGCTGGGCAAGCGCAAGCTGCCGGCGCGAGCCTACGTGGCCACCTTCAACTTCAAGGGACCCGATCAGGAGAAGACCGTCGGCAATCTCTCCGGCGGCGAGCGCAATCGCGTGCACCTCGCCAAGCTGCTGAAGAGCGGCGGCAACCTGCTTTTGCTCGACGAGCCGACGAACGACCTGGACGTGGACATGCTGCGTGCGCTGGAGGAGGCGATTGTCGATTTCGGCGGCTGCGCGGTGGTCATCAGCCACGACCGCTGGTTCCTCGACCGGGTCGCCACGCACATCCTCGCCTTCGAGGGCGACAGCCGCGTGGTCTGGTGCGACGGCAACTATCAGACCTACGAACAAGAACGCCACGAGCGGCTGGGGACTGATGCCGACCAGCCGCACCGAATCAAGTATCGGTCGTTGACGCGCTGACCTGGAACCAGCACCTCTCATGATCGTTCGACACCACCGCCGAGCCCTCATCTTGATCTCCCTGTACGGGGCGATGCTCGCGGGGTGGCTGGCATTCGCGCGGTGGGTGGCGGCCCCGATCATCGCCGCCGGGGAGCCAGGGCGTGGGCTCGCGGTCCTAAGTCGCCTGGCTCGCGACACGGGACGCGCGGTGCCGCATGCCACGGCGCTTGACCGCTGGAATTACTTCTCCTGGGCCGTGCTGATGGCCGGGCTGCTGCACCTGGCGATCGTCTTGTGGATCTACCACGTTAGCCCGGCGAGCACGAGTCGGCAGGCGACGCCGAGGGCGCCCCAACCGCTTGGCCAAGGCGGTGCTCGCTCTGCTGTCGCTGGCTTTCTTGGGCCTGACCGTGGTGCGGGGAGACAACCAGGACTATTACTTTTATTTACAGATGTGGCGGGAGGTCCAGCTCGGGCACGATCCCTGGTTCTTCTCAACCGGCGCCTTCGGCACGTATCCGATGAACGCCTACGGGCCGCTGTTCAACGTGCTGGCGATCCCGGCGGCGGTCAATCCGCTCTTGCCCAAGCTGCTCTTCGCTGCCGCCTATCTGGGGTTTGCCGTCGGCGCTCGCTTGGCCTCTCGGCAAGGAGATCCCGGGTGCAGGCGACTCATGGCCGTTGCGGGCAGCCTGGCTGTTTATACCGTACTGCTGGGTAGAGATTGCCAACTTCGGCCATTTCGAGGTCCTGGTCGGCCTGCTCTGCGTCGCCGCCGTGGAGGTGCGTCTGCGGCAGCGCGACGTGATCTCGGGCTTTGCGTTGGGACTGGGTGTGCTGCTCAAGTTCATGCCGATCGTGCTGCTCCCCTTTCTGATCCTGGATCGCCGGCGGCCTCGCTACCGGCTGCTGGGCGCGGCGGTCGTCACGATCGGCCTGGGCCTGGGCGCCAGCGTGTTTTTCTGGGGGCTCGCGACGTTCCGGCCGTTGATCTTCGCCGCGAGTCGCGATGCACATCATTTGTCGATTTACCGGTTCCTCAAGGGACACTACTCGCCGCTACGCTGGCTCGATATCCGCAGGGGCCTCCAGGAGTGGGCTCCGGCATTCGTCATGCTGGCCTTGCTGCGGGCTTGGTTGTGGGTTCGCAAGCGCGGGGCCGACCCCGCCGCCTCCGCAGTCATCGCGGTCCTGCTGACCCTCATGTTTTACCAGGTGGGTTTCGCCCAGTATTACATGGTGCTTTTCATGCTGGCCACTTACTGGCTCCTGGGCTTGCGGGGAGTGAGCAGCGAGGCGATTCCACTCTGCATCGCCCTGGGATGCTACTTCGGATGGCTTGCTCTCTTCGATGTCCTGCTATCTCTGCTGGAGATCGACTCCCTGGGGATGCAAGAGTGGATTGGGCTGCCGACGTTCCTGCTGGGCTGCTGGCTGCTGGCGAGCCTCGTCCGATCGCCGTTGGTTGACTCTCGGTTTTCCGAAACCGCCTGAACGATCGCCGCCATGCGGCGGTGCTTCATGGATGCTCGTGCGCAGGGCCGTTCGCGCTGACCGGAAGCCTGGTTCTCACGGGCTGGATAACGGGCAAGGCACCGCGGCAATTCGATCGCCGAGCCGGCCCAGTTTGCACGCCGTCACAGGTCTAAACACTCAGGACACTGACACTTGCTGATTCGATTTTGGTCAGTCTCCGCAACGGGATGGGTGCACGTCACGCTCTGAATGACAGGAAACCTCGCCCCGCCGGCACGGCTTGGTATTGGGATTGCAGGTAGTCCTGGCGACGTGAGACTTGGCTTCTTTTGGGCCGATCCGTTCCGTCAAGCCGCCGGGCGAGCCGGGTCCGGAGGGCGAAAGGTCGGAAGGTAGAAACCGCATGAGGAGGATCAATTCAATGCGTGGCAAAAATGTTTTCCTGGCCGTTGGTGCAGGAGTGGTGAGCATGGTGCTCGCGGCCGGCGCCTGGGCCAAAGCCGGAGACAAGCAGATCTCCGGGCCTATTACCAGCATCGAGGACTTGCAGGACGTCGGCAAGTTTCTTTTCAAGCTAGCGGATACCAACAACGATAACCGCATCTCCCAGAAGGAAGCCATCGACGCAGGCAACCTGCTGGCGGGCGGCTTCTTCTTCCGGGCCGATGCCAACGGCGACGGCACGGTGACCGCCGACGAGGCCCGCGCGGCGCGAGGCCCTTTTCAACCAGAAGCCTCTGCTCAGGTTCATCTTTGAGAAGGGCGAATGGGCCCTCAACCAAGACGCTGGCAGTAATGCCGTCAACCAGGGCAAAATGAGCTTGATAAACGTATTGGATTCGAACCACGACTGCAATTTGTCGGCCACCGAGCTGCGTCAGGCGGTTCAGTCGACCGTGCAGACTCTCTTCATGACGGCAGACCGCAACGGTGACGGCCAGCTCGACCCCGCCGAGGTCAACCAGGCAGTCCTCGATATGGGCCGCACGGCCGTTCAGACGGCCTTCAACGGCGCTGATCAGGACAAGAACGGCGCGGTCAGCCAGGCCGAGTTCGACAGGGCCATCATGAAACCCGCGCATGTGCTGTTCAAGATCTTCGACGCCAATAACGACGGCCAGATCTCGGCCGACGAGATGCGCAGCGGCATGCAAATTCTGGTGCGTGAGTTCCGCTCGATGCAAGTTCCCGAGCCATCGAATTCGTGGTCCCACCAACTGAACAATACGCATTCGACGGGCGGCGCCCCGGTGCTCTCGCCCCGGCCGGCCAACTCCCCGGTTCAGGTTGTTCCGGGCGTGGCCCCGACGCGGGTTGTTCCGCCCCAGCGGTGAAATACGTCGCCCTTACGGGCGAGGTTAGAGCGTTCCCCCGTTTGAACCGTCGCCCTTACGGGCGTGGTCAAGAAACTCGACCAGGCTCGGGCCGGGGATGCCGCCTGCCGCGAGGAGGACCGGCTTCCCCGACCCGAGCGTCTTCGTGAAACCCGACGCACCAGCACGGCCCCCCGGGCAAACGATTAAGGAGCCATTAACCATGGCGCAGCCTGATGAACAACTCCTCCGATTCGAACCTTCGGCGGATGCTCTATCCGAGACCCTTCTAGGGCGTGAGGCAGACCTTGTAGACCCCACGCTCACCGTCGCCCAGGCGATGACCGTGGCTCCCCGAACTTGTTCTCCCATGAGCACCGTACTCGAAGCCGTGATGATCTTCCGGGACGCCGACTGCGGATCGATTCCAATTACCGACACCGGTAAGCCGATCGGCATACTGACCGATCGCGACGTGGCCCTGGCAATCGCCACCCACCAGGCCGACCTGGGAAGGACGCCCGTCGGCGAGCTCATGTCCAAAGACCCGGTAATGATCGACCTTGACGAGACCCTTGATGTCGCCATGGAGAAGCTCGGGGACCACGGAGTTCGCCGATTGATGGTCGTCGACGGCAATGGAATACTTCAGGGCGTGCTGAGCTGGACCGACCTCATTCCTCATCTCACCGCCTCGGGCCTGGGCCGCGTGGTGTCGCGGATCGTCGAGAACCGCTAGCGGCGCGAATCGCCCCCAGCGGCCGGATGGGGATTGCCTGGCCTTGAGCGGCCGGTTATTTCTGAATAAGGCAATCCGGCGACTGCTCTCCGCCGCCGTCTAGCGGTAAGCCAGGCATGACCACTGTCCGAAGCCCTTTCGGCCGGTCGGCGCATGGCGTTTCGACTCTATTTCATCAGGCGAACGGGCAGGAAGGCATTCATGGCAGACTGCCTGCTTTACGAATCGCGCGACGGCCTGATCCGGCTAACGCTCAACCGTCCGGAAAAACGCAACGCGCTCTCTCGCGAGCTGCTCCTGCGGCTGGAGGACGCTCTGGGCGCGATTCGCTTGGACACGACGGCACGAGTGGTTGTGCTCGCCGGCCTGGGTCCAGTTTTCTCTTCAGGGCATGATCTGGCAGAGCTGACGGCCGGCTCGGAACACGAGTACCGACAACTCTTCGAGCTGTGCGCCGGGTGATGCTCGGACTGCGGCGGCTCGACCAGCCCGTGATCGCGCGGGTGCACGGGCTGGCAAGCGCGGCGGGCTGCCAGCTCGTTGCGTCGTGCGACCTGGCCATCGCCTCAGAGCAAGCCGCCTTCGCCACCCCAGGGGTCAAGATCGGCCTCTTCTGCACCACTCCCATGATCCCGCTGGTCCGCGTGATACCGCCCCGCGTCGCCATGGAAATGCTCATGACCGCCGTGCCCATCTCGGCGCAGCGCGCGCTCGAGCTTGGGCTGGTCAACCGCGTGGTTCCCGGGCTTGAACTCGACGCGGCGGTCCAATCCATGGTCGACACCATTCTTTCGCTGAGCCCCCGCGTACTGGGGCTGGGAAAGCGTGCATTCTACCAACTGCAGGGGCTCGACGAAGCGACCGCCTATGCTCAAGCGACCGACATCATCGTCGCGAATGCCCTCAACGGCGATGCCCAAGAAGGCATCTCGGCGTTCCTGCGCAAACGGCCCCCACGGTGGGAATAGTCTTTTCCGTATGACCTGCCGTTCTCATCCGGGATTCGCCTTCTGGAACCTTCAACCTCATGCTTGCTCTCCCTGGGTTCGACGAGCTGCACCAGCGAGCCGACGCGCGAACCGAACCGGCATCCATCGCAGTCGCCGGCGCTGATGATCCAACCGTGATCGAATCTCTGAGCATCGCGCTGCACCGGGGCTGGGCCTGTCCGATCCTGGTCGGTAGTGAAGCCGCGATCCACGCCACAGCCCGATCGCTTAACATCGAGCTCGACGGCATGCGCATCGTGCACGCGGCAGCCGATGAGGCCGCCCCGGCCGCCGTGGCCGAGGTACGCGCGGGGCGAGCCCAGGCACTCATGAAGGGGCGGATCGCCACTCCCGTGCTGATGAAGTCCGTGCTCGATGTGAGCCGCGGTTTACGGACGGGACGGGTGATTTGCCAGATCGTGCTGATGGAGATCTGCCGCGACAACCGTCGATTCCTCATGGCCGACACGGGAATCACCGTTGAACCGAGTCTGGACGACAAGGCTGACATTCTGCATAGCGCGGTTGATGTCGCTCACGCTCTGGGCGTCGCGCTGCCGCGCGTGGCGCTTGGTGGCCGCCACCGAAACTGTCAAGGCGGCCATGCCGGAAACCGTGGAGGCCCGCGAATTGACCCGGCGGAATGACAAGGGAGAGCTCGCCTCTTGCCTGATCGAGGGGCCGCTTTCGTTTGATCTTGCCTACGCGCGCGACGCGGGTGACAAGAAAGGCATTGGCGGAACGGTCGTGGGAGCAGCCGACGTCATGATCTTTCCTAACCTGCTGTCGGCCAACCTCACCGTCAAGGCGATCATGTACACCGCGGACTGTCGGTTCGGCGGCGTGCTCGGCGGCGCCTCGGCCCCCGTCGTTTTCATGTCCCGCGCCGACAACACCCAGACGCGCCTCAACTCCCTGGCGTTGACCCTTGCCGTCCTTTATCACGACCCTTCCGTGTGTGTTCGCTGATAGAAGGGCCACCGCTTGTTATCGAGAAAGACTCAATTTACCACATCCCATGCTCACGAAATCGATTCTAGTGTCACAACAAAGATGAGCGTCGAATTCGCTGGTATAGGAACCGTTGGCCGTGGACCCGTAGCCTTGAGACGGCGGGATCTCGATGATGCGCGTCTCGCCAACCCGCATGCCGACTGTGCCGGTGTCGAAGCCGGGGATGAGCTCGCCGGAACCGAGCACAAAACTGAGCGGTGCTCCGCCGTGGTCGAGCGAGTCGTCGAAGATCTGTCCGGTCTGCGCCAGGTATCCGGTGTAGAGGACGTTCGCGGTCTGCCCATCTTGAATCTGCTGGCCCGAGCCGGGCACAGCCGTGGCAATACTGACGCCGTTGGACAGGGTGGTGAAGGCTGGCGGACTCACGGTGAAGGTGTTCCGGTGCTGCTCTTGGAGAACATGCCGCCTGGGATGAACGTGGCACCGACGGTGTACTTCCCGAAATAGTTCGCGATGCCGCCGGGCTGGGATGTCACTGTCATTGTGGCCTCGCTAACCGCAAACCTGGGCGTGGCCGACGTCGTGGGCGAAAGCGTGAGCGGTTGCGATAACCTTGCCATGGGCCGTAATGTTCACCGTTCCCACCGGCGAGCCTGCCGCGGCGGGTGCTCGCACCGTCACGGTGAACGTGACCGGCTGACTGAGCGTTCCGGCGGTGACCGCCAGCGTGGTCTTGGTGGCCACATTCTTGATCGTCTGCGCGGCGAACTCCACAGGTCTTGAATGAAGAGCACGGCGGAGCCAATCCCCGAGAGGGCAATGCGGCCTTCCAGCGACTCCATCTCGAGGCAACGCCCCCTGCGCATCGCGAATGTCTCTTGTTCATGGATTTGTCCTGGCGAACGGACCGGGGACCGGACGATGACTCCCAACAAACGGACGCACTCGGCCCGAGAACGAGCCTTATCGCCGAGGATCCGCCCCATGGTTAATCGGCTGCGTCTGTGTCGATCGAGAATCCGCCGCCTTCGAATCGGTCCCGGATGTGATGTGTCGATAGTGAGCTGGCAGTATACCGACTATCGGCCTCGCGAAAATGTGAGTTTCTTGAGATTGCGATCAAGCCTGGAGAACCTGGTTCAGCAAGCGCGGTAGGCAGACCCTCGCATTTCCACTAAACCTTTTGTGGCGCAAAACTTTGTGAAGGATTTTTCCTGCAACGCACGAATGCCGCCTTCGGAACGGATGAAGCGAAGCCTTTCTGCTGAGGCGATACCGCATCCACGGCATGGAGCGCACAAGGCCTATCGGTTGCTTCTTACGCAGGGTAACCTGTGATGCATTCCGCCGCCCTTGGCGGATTGCTGCGTGACAAGCAGTATCACTGACGATGGACCGCACAAGCTTCCGGGAGCATCTGCTGATGATCGGGTCCACGCCGTTTCTCTGATACTTCTTGTGCTCGGGAGTGCCACGGTCACCGGCCAGACGGTGCCGGTCGAGCGGGCCGCGGCTGCACCGAAACCAGGGAGAAGCTGGCTCCAGCCTCTCGCCGGCCATGCTCGAGAGCTATCTCAAGAACCAGGTTTCCGCACTGCTTCTCGCGCCGCCGACGCGAGGTGGCCGCGACCAAGACGCCCGAGCCAGATCGCCGAGCGGCAGAAGAAACTGAAAGCCTTCTTCTTGCAGTCGCTGGGTGATCTTCCGGAACGAACCCCGCTGAACCCGCGAATCGTGGGGACGCGGCAATACTCCGGATACAGAATCGAGCGGGTCATCTTCGAGAGCCGGCCCGGCCATGAAGTCACCGCCTCGCTCTACCTGCCGGAGGGGAAGCCTCCCTTCCCGGGCGTGCTGGTCCCGTGCGGACACTCCGCCAACGGCAAGGCGGCAGACATCGTATCAGCGCATCTGCATTCTCCTGGCAAAGAACGGCCTGGCGGCTTTCTGTTACGACCCGATCGGGCAAGGAGAGCGGATTCAGATGCTGGACTCGGCACGGCAAGCCGGCCATCCGAGAGGGTTCGACGACCGAGCACACGCTGGCGGGTATCGGCGCGCTTCTGGTTGGCCGCCAGGCCGCGTCTTACCGCACCTGGGATGGAATCCGGGCCCTTGATTACCTGGCGGGCCGACCAGAGGTCGACCCCGCCCGCCTGGGCTGCACCGGCAATTCGGGGGGGGGAACGATGACCGCGTACCTGATGGCCCTCGACGATCGGATCGCCGTCGCGGCACCTTCCTGCTACATCACCTCGCTGGAGCGGCTCTTCGCCACGATCGGGCCGCAAGATGCCGAGCAGAACATCACCGGCCAGGTGGCCGCGGGCCTCGATCATGCCGATTACGTGACGATGCGCGCCCCCAAGCCCACGCTGCTCTCCGTCGGCACGCGCGACTTCTTCGACATTCAGGGAAGCTGGGACACGTTTCCGGGAGCTCAAGCTGCTCTATGGCCGCCTCGGCTTCGGCGAGCGCGTTGACCTCTTCGAATCGGACGAGCCGCACGGCTTCACCGCTCCTCGGCGAGTCTCCGCGGTACGCTGGATGAGACGCTGGCTGCTGAAGCTTGACGACGCAATCACCGAGGCCGATTTGCCGATCGCCACGGACCAGGAGCTGCAGTGCACCAGGACCGGCCAGGTACTCGGCGACAAACACGGCGTCTCGGTCTTCGACCTGAACGCCCAGCGCGCCGGGCAACTGCGCAATGCGCGCGTCGAGTTCAGCAAATCAAGCTCCGTGAGCATGTTTCGATCGCGGATAAAGGAAGTCCTGGGGCTGGCGGACAGGGCAATCGGCAGGCGGCGCATCGACATTACCGGCGAAACCCCCAAGCGCGGCTATCGGCTGCGCAATCTGGTGGTCGAATCCGAGCCGGGCATCGCGATCGCCGTGGCCGAGCTAGTTCCCAATGCGCCGGACTCGCGGGCTCCGATCGTGGTGAAGCTTGGTGCCGATCGCGCGATCGAGCTGGCCGAGGGGGGGCCTGCCACCCTTCTGGCCGAGAGCGGCCGGCACGTCGTGCTGGCCGACTTGCGGGGAATGGGGGCGACCGCTCCGCCCACCACGCCCGGTCGCAGCGATACGCGCAGCGACACGGACGCCAGGGAAGCCTTCCTGGCGCTGCATATCGGCCGCCCGCTCTTGGGCCAGCGCGTCTTCGACCTGCTCTGCCTGCTGGAGAGCCTGCACGCCCGGGAAGGATCTCCTGCGGCACCGGGCTTTGACGTCACGGGAATCGGACCGGCGGGGCTGGCGGTCTTGCATGCCGCGGCCCTTGACGAGAACAGGTTGATTCAGAACGTCGTCCTGGAGCGAGCGCTGGTGTCGTGGACCGACGTGGTTGAGCGTGGAGTCAGCCGTGGGCAGCTTGCCGGCGTGGTTCCCGGCGTTCTGGCGTACTATGACCTTCCCGACCTGGCGGCCCGGCTGAGCCCCTGTCCGCTGGCAATCCGCCATCCCACAAACGCGCTCGGCCGGCCGGTGACCCAGGGCGAGCTCGAAGCCGCATACTCCGATTGCCAGAAGGCGTATGGAGACCGCGGCAATCTCACGCTGCTAGCCGGCCAGTGACTCCGCCAGACCCTGCACCGGCTACATCGGGCCACACCAACGCTAAGGAGCCGCGCGATCATGCCACTGGATGCCCAGGCCGAGGATTTTCTCAGGCGGCTGGCGGCGGCGAACCTGCCGCCGTTTCATGAACAGACGGTCGAGCAGTTGCGTGCCCAGATGGACATGTCTACTCATTTCCTGGGAGAGCTGCCCAAGGTCGCACGGGTCGAGGACCGCGGCATTCCGGGGCCGGGGGGAGCGTTGCGGGTCGCGCATCATCACGCCGCTGGCAGCCGGCACCGATCCGCTCCCGGTTCTGGTTTATTTTCATGGCGGCGGCTGGGTCCTGGGGAATATCGAATCGCACGAGGGGATTTGCCGGTCGCTGGCCAACGCAGGCGGAGTGATTGTCGTCACGGTTGATTACCGCCTTGCTCCGGAGGACCAATTTCCAGCAGCCGCCGAGGACGCCTACGCGGCGACACGCTGGGCCGCCGAGCATGCCGCCCAGTTCGGCGGCGATCCCCGCCGAATCGCCGTCGCCGGAGATAGCGCGGGGGGCAATCTTGCCGCCGTGACCTGCCTGATGGCACGGGATCGTGACGGTCCGCGCCTCAAGTTCCAGGTTCTGCTCTATCCCATCACTGATTGCGATCTCAATCGTGACTCGTATATTGAGAATGCCGATGGGTACTTCCTGACGCGCCACGAGATGGCCTGGTACTGGGATCTTTATGTCAAGCAGGCCGACGATCGGCTTCACCCCCATGCTTCGCCGCTGCGGGCACGCGACCTGAGCGGCCTTCCCCCTGCGCTGGTGCTCACGGCCGAGTTCGACGTTCTTGCGCGACGAAGGCGAGGATTATGCCCGTCGGCTTCAGGCAGCCGGCGGCGCGGCGAAGCTGCACCGTTACGACGGCATGATTCATGGTTTCATTCGCCGGTATCCGTTCTTCGACCAGGGGAGGGCCGCGATCGATGAGATCGGCCGGGAGCTGCGCACTGCGCTGGTGATCAAGGACCACAGTTGAGTCAGGCTTAATGAAGCGCCGCATATCCACGTCAAGGCTGGCGAGGACGAGGTCAAGTTCTGGCTCGACCCGGTCGCGCTGGCCAGTAATCACGGCTTTAGCGGGCGTGAGCTGAGTGAGATCGAGCGGCTCGTCGAGCAGCACAGACTCGGGCTTCTGAAGGCATGGAATGAGCACCTCGGCTAGTACCAGACCCAAGCGTCGGCGAGCCTATGTCCCCGTGACGGCGTTGGCCAAATCGGTGGCCTTCGACGAGGCGCCGTCTAGGCAACGGGCTACAATGAGCCCATGGCATCACGCTCACCAAGGCCCCTGTCTGCTGCGCAGCGGCGCACGACGTGACCGGGCTGTCCGCGTTGCGCGGAGCTTTGGATTCGTGGGACACGTCGAGTACCGACATGTCCACAGCCAGACAGGCGGTGCGCAGTACGGGCAGGGAAGCACCGGGGAGGAGGACTTGTTGACTGTCTATGCTGAGGCATTCGAGTCGCCATGCCGACCCGAAAGATTTCTCCCTTGTAGCGATCCTGGCTCACGAGCGAGGCCATCAGCTCCTGGCTCGACATCCGCGCATCGCCCGACGAGTCGCGGGACGCATCTCCACCGAGAGCGAAGAGATCCTCGCATCGCTCCTGGGTGCCATGCTTTGTACCGTGGAAGTGGACCGCGATGCCTTGCTCGCCAAGGCAACCGTGGAATTGCTCAGCCACGGGGAAGCACCCGAGGTGGCAACTCAGCGGCTCCAAGAACTCTGGAATTTGTTGGAGTGCTCTTATGATCGGCTCAAAGAAGCTCAGTGCCATCCGTGAAGAATTGCGACGTGCGCTGAAGGCAACCGGGGATGACCCGATCCGCTGGCTCAACGAACTCATGACTGCCCCGGCACGCGGTTGCTCTGACACCCCCGCGGCGAGCGAGGTCTTGCGTTCCCTGCGGCGCTTTCTCGAAGGAAAGCAACGACGCTCAGACCGAAGACAACGGGCCGGCATGAAGAAGTGACGCCGACGGCCCAGCGGTCGAGCAACGATCATAAAGAGGGCAGCAAGCAGCAGGATCAGGGACGAGCCTGCCAGACCACTCACGGCCGAGCCCCCAAACGCTGCCGCAGCTTGATAAACTTCTTCTCGACCGCGACCCCGCCGAGGTCGGGGTGCAGGATCGCGGTGGCGTCGATCAACCGGGCCGCTTCCTTGAGGCGGCCGGCGTGGAAGTAAGCCAGGGCCAGACCATATCGGGCCTCGAACCAGGCAGGCGACCCGGTTTGTAAGCTCTTTAGTCGCAGCCGTTGCACGTCGACGGCAAGCTCGTAGACCTCGAACCGGTTGTACGTGTCGGCCAGGTCGTGCAGCAGGTCGTCCGAGGCGGAGCGGGAAAGGCCGGCCCATCCCTGAAACGCGGTGCGTGCATTGCGCTCGTCGCCCAGGAACAGGTAAGCCCGGGCGAGCCGCATCTTGACCTCGGAGCGCTCGTCGGCGGTCCACTTCTCTTCGTCGGGGTTCTGGGGCAATGTCTGGACGAGCAGGCGGAGAATCAGGCCGAGCCGGCGCTGATGGAGGTCGATCACGGCGAACGAGGCACATTGGTCGAGCAGCCGGATCGCGTCGAAGAACGCCGTATGGGCCGATGGATCGGCCCAGGCCGCGTGGGTCTGCGCCTCGCGTTCGGCGTCGAGGTAGGGTGGGCCGACCTGAACCAGACCGACCAGACGGGCAAGCCTGGCACGGTACCGCTCTTGGGCGGTCAATCCTAGTCCTCCCAGCCGATCCAGGATGGAGAGGGCAAGCCTGGCCTTGCCCACGGTCGGAACCAGGTTCAGGCGCGCGCGTGCCAGCAGAAGCTCGGCCTGCTCACGCTCATTGCGGGCTTGTCGAATGCTCTCGGTCAGAAACGAATCGGCTTTTTGATATGCCGGGACGATGAGGCCAGGGTCTTCACTGAGCCGTTCGGCTTCGAGGGCGGCCCGCCTGCTGTCGGCGACGGCCAGGCGTGCTTCCAGCCAGCGCGGCGAGCCCTGAGCGATGGCCGTCCAGAGGAGCTCCGCCTTGCCCGCTTCTCCGCCGGCTCGCAGCAGCGCGCCCAAGAGCCAGCGGCGCTTCGTCGGTAGCCTGGTCAGCCGGAAAATCAGTGATCTGTTGCTGCAAGGTCTGAGCATATATCGAAACGGTCACGCCGGCGGCGCCGGCTGCGAGTGACCGACCCCGAGCCATGGCGCGCAACATGCCGGCCTTGGGGCGGAAGGAGCCCGCCCTGGGATCGTCGGCCACACGCGAGAGCAGCGCGTCGGCCTCGGCATACTTGCCGGCCTGAAACAAGAATTTCCCGCCCCGCAGGCGAAACCCCGCGGCTGCTTCGACGTCCCCTTGCTCCTCTGCGCGGCGGGCCGCGCGCAACTCGAGGGCAGCCGCCTTGACCGCGTCGCCCTGCACCTCGTGCGCCTCGGCGAGGATATCCCAGATCTCCGCCGCGTTTCTCGGATCCGGATCGATGCCGCTGCCAGCCAGGGCCAGCAACCCCAGCCGAGCCTCGTTGGTCTTACCCTGGCGTAGAGCCTTGATCAGCCGGAACAGATCCTGCTCGACAGCGAACCGCTCATTCCCCGGGGTAAGACTCTTGAGCTCGGCTAGCCGGAGCTCGAAGAGCTGGAGCTGCTTCTCCGGAGGGTCGAGACGGGTCGACGTGGTCGCCGCCTCGGCAGCCTTGAACTTTTTCTGGCCGATCAGGATGGGAATCTGCACGTCGAGGATCTCACGTTCCGACGGCCGCGGGTCGGCACGCAAAGCCGCGTCGAGCTCTGTGCCTGCCTCGTCCAGCCGGCCGACACGCCGCAGCAGGTCGGCCTTGAGCAGACTCGAGAATCCTCGCAGTCCCCGTTCATTCATCGGGTTCTGCAGAAGCGCCAGGGCGTGGGACTCGCGGGCTCGGCGGCTCGGCGAATCCATCGGCTCAAGGCCGGCTCGATCCGCAAGCGCTCTTGCCAGCCGGAAGCGGATGTTCTCTGCAAGCACGTTCTCAACGCTCTCCGCAGGAATTGCTCGCAAGCGTACGATGGCGTCATCGAGTGCGGCGGCGGCCTCCCGCGGAGCCCGGCCATCGCCGGGGTTGAGATCACCGACCTGCCGCCACCCTTGCCCTTGAGCCCAGCGATAAACAGCGGCCTGAAGCTGGAATTCGCGGGCCGTGGGATGGCCAGGATTTTGGCTGTTGAACTCATCGAGCACACCCACGGCTCGCCCCCAGTGCTCTTGCCTCTGCTCGGCCGATCCGGCGTCCCGAGCCGCTCGATCGAGAGTTCCGGCCATTTCCTGAACTAACGCCTCACGCTGGCCGATCGCAAGCGATGTGTCTTCCACTCGAGCCTTAAGCATGGCCAGGTGCTGGGCCAGCTCATCGCCCGTCGCGGGCTCCTGAGCGCGCAGAGACATGCCGTGCCCGAAACCGAGCACTATGAGGCCGGCCACACATGCACGACTCATCTTGGAAATATGCACTTTATCAATGATTCCTGGTCTCTATCATGCCAACCGTGACCCGGCCGCGAGAACAGTTGTGCGCCGGTTCCTTCGCCTCACGAGTTTGCGGTTGTTGACTTTCTACGCTCGACGGAACAGGTTGCACACGGAATTATATAGGGATTGCACTCCCAGCGGACAATGCCGGCACCAACCCGGTGAGTGGGGCCATGACTCGGTGATCGATTCCTCCAGTGGACACTCCGGTGCGCGCCATGTACCGCGACGAGAATGATCTGTCCATTGCTCATCGGCCTTGTGCATGGCCTGACAAGAAGCCAGCATGGAATATGTGAACTGGTGTCGTTGTGGACCCTGGCGCGGCTGGTTGAGTCAGGCGGGAACGAGGATCCATGTCGAAGCTGACCTCGTCGCCTGCGGAAACCGTGGTCTGGCATGAGGTCTCGAAGGTTTATCCCGGCGGCCATCAGGCAGTTCGTGGAGTCAGTCTCAGTGTACCCCGGGGCGAAATTCTCGCGCTCCTGGGCACGAGCGGTTCCGGTAAGACGACTCTCCTGAAGATGGTCAACGCACTCATCGAACCCACTTCCGGACAGGTCGTCGTTCGCGATCGATGCACGACCGTGTGGAACCCGATCGCCCTGCGGCGATCGATCGGCTACGTGATCCAGGAGGGAGGTTTGATGCCACATCTGTCGGTACTGGACAATGTCGCACTGGCGGCAAGGGTGCAGGGAATGGCGCCTCGAGAGCGGGGTTCACTGGCGACCGAGCGGCTGGAGCTGGTTGGCCTGGACCCGGCGCGGTTCGGCCGGCTCTTTCCCCGGCAGCTCAGCGGTGGTCAGCGGCAGAGGGTGGGAGTTGCTCGTGCGCTCGCGGCCAGCTCCGACCTCATCTTGATGGACGAGCCCTTCGGCGCTCTTGATCCGATTACCCGGCGCGAGTTGCAGGATGAGTTCCGCCATCTTCAGCGGCGACTGAAAACGACTGTCGTACTGGTCACTCACGACCTCCGCGAGGCCTGCCGCCTGGGCGACCGGCTCGCCCTGATGCACGAGGGTGGGCTGGTCCAGTCGGGTCCGGCGGCCGAATTTCTTGAGAACCCGTCTGATGGCTACGTCCGCGAGTTCTTTCGCGATGCGGCGGCCGTCGATTTGCCAATCAAGGACTGAACGTGGCACGCGAATGGCTCGAGCTGCTGTCATCGGAGTGGTGGTCGTTGCTGGGGGCCACGGCGGCTCATCTCGAGCTGGTCGTCGAGGCCGTGGCCCTGGCGGTCCTCGTGGGCGTGCCCCTGGGTATCCTGGCCGTGCGCCGGCCTGTCCTGGAACGGATCGCCGTCGGTGTCTCGGGCGTACTGCAAACCGTCCCCAGCCTGGCCTTGCTCGGGTTCCTCTTGATCGCTTTCCACGGCCGGATCGGCAAAGCCCCGGCGCTGGCGGCGCTGGTGCTTTACGCCCTTTTGCCGATTGTCAAGAACACGATCCTGGGCTTGCAAAGCATCGATCCCGGCGTCCGGGAGGCGGCGACCGCGCTAGGGATGACCGCCGGGCAGCGGCTTCGCCTGGTCGAACTCCCCCTCGCCGTACCGATCATACTGGGTGGAGTGCGAGTGGCGACCGTCGCCTCGGTGGGCATGGCGACGATCGCCGCGGCCATCGGAGCTCGGGGTCTGGGTAGCTACATCTTTCGCGGGGTTGCCCTCTCGGATACGCGGTTGATCCTTCTCGGTTCAGTTCCCTCGGCGCTTCTGGCCTTGGGCTGCGACGCAGCACTGGGAGAGGCCGAGCGGATGCTCGACCCTGCCCAACCCCGCGGCTCGCGACGCCGTGGCTGGATCGCCGGGCTGGCGGTCGGTTTCTTGCTCACCTTCGCCGCATGGGGCTGGTTGCTCGACCACCCGCTGGGCGGTGCGAACCGCCCCACGATCACGATCGGCTCAAAGGACGGCAGCGAGATGATCGTGCTTGGGCATATGCTTGCTGATCTGGTGGAGGCCCACACGCCGATTCGGGTCGACCGACGTTTCAACCTGGGCGGGACTCTGGTGTGCTACAACGCCCTTCGCCTGGGCGGCCTCGACGTCTACGTAGAATACACCGGCACGGCTCTGACGACGATTCTCAAGGCACCGCCAGACACCGATCCCCGTCGCGTTCTCGAGCGAGTACGCGCGAGTTGCGGGCTCGCGACGAGGTCGACTGCCTTGATCCTTTCGGCTTTGAGAACACCTTCGCCATGCTGATGCGCCGAGACCGAGCCGAACAATTAGGCATTCGTACGATTTCCGACTTACGGTCGCACGTCGGCGACATCCGCCCCGGATTCGGCCCCGAATTCATGAACCGGCCCGATGGGTACCCTGGGTTGGTGCAGGCCTACGGGCTGAAGTTTGAGCAGGTCCCCCGCGAAATGGATCGGAACCTGCTGTACCAGTCGCTGGTTCAGGATTCGCTCGACCTCGCCGCCGGTGATTCCACCGACGGCCGGATCGCCGCCTTCGATCTGGTGCAGCTCGACGATGATCGCCATTACTTTCCTCCCTACGAAGCGGTTCCTCTGGTCCGCGCCAAGACCCTGGAGCGATACCCCAAGCTGCGGGGCGTACTGAACAGCCTGGCCGGCAAGATCGACGCGGCGACCATGCGGCGAATGAATCAAGAGGTCGACCGGGAGGGTAAAAACCCGGAGCAGGTCGCGCGCGAGTTCCTGCGCAGCCAGGGATTGATTGATGCGTCTTCCCAAGGGTGACTCTCCGAGTCAGACCTCAGACCTCCATGAGGGGAACCTCTTCGGGCTCCGGAGAGACGGCCTTGGGATGGAAGAAGATCGCCAGGATGATCGCCGCGCGTGATGCCGACGACGATGGGTACGAGGAAGAGCTGGTGATAGTGAATCTCGGTCACCGGCTTGCCGTCAACTATCGATGTCGAGGAGAAGACGTCGCCCAACCATCCCCAAACAAACATCCCCACGAACTGGCCAATGCCCAGGATCATCAAATTGAACAGGCTCTGGGCACTCGCCCGGACATCCTTGGGGAAGTTCTCGTCCACGAAAATGTACACTGTCGCGAAGAAGAAGGCGTAGGCGAACCCGTGGACCACGTTGCTGAGAATGACCAGCCAGAGCGTCTCCTTGGTGCCGATCGCGTAGATGCTGAACCGAACGACGTGGCCAAGAATGCCGAAGATCATGGTGGTTCGCCAACCTAGCTTCTTGAGGAAGAAACCAAGGTAGGCCATCGTCGAGATCTCGGCGATCTGGCCGATGCTCATCGCCGGTGCGACCCAGTTCTGCGGCAGGCCGATGCTCGTCAGGAAGGAACCGGTCCAGAAGAAGTAACACCACTGCACTACGGTATCGAGGAAGGTCACTATGAAGAGGACCAGGATGCTGGGCACAGCCAGGAGCTTGAGCGCCTCGAGAGGAGCGAACTTTGATCCCTCGTTCTTGACCGGCGGTGTGTGCGGCAGCAGGAAGCAATAGGCCGCGAGGACGAGCGAGACGATTCCAGAAACCGTGAAGGTGCTGGCGAGCGCCGCTTCCATCGCCGGCCCCGTCTTGAGTGTGCCGAGCGCCGCGTTGATCCAGGCGAAGAGCCCGCCTGCCTCGCCCATCGACGGAACCTTGGCCCAATCGATCGGGATGAAGATGAACGGCCAGCTCGCGGCGATCCAGCCAATCGTTCCCCATACCCTGACGAAACCGAAGTCCTTCTGAGCGTCCTTGAGGTTGGCAAAGGCGATCGCGTTGGTGAGCGAGAGCGTGGGGACGTAGAAGAAACAGTGCACCAGCATCAATGCCAGAAAGGGGAAGAATGTCTTCTGGTAGGCCAGGGCCAGCATTGCCAGACCGCCGCAGAGGTGGCTCAAGGCGAGGAATTTCTCCTGGGACAGATAGCGGTCGGCAATCTGCCCGCCGAAAAACATGCCGGTCAAGGTCGCGATGGCGAAGGCATTGAAGATCCATGCCCTCTGAGTGCCGTCGAAATGGAGGTATTCGAGCAAGTACAGCCCCAGCAGTGGCAGCCACAATCCCCAGATCACGTATTCCAGAAACATCATCACGGCGAGCTTGGTGCGGATGGCGGAATTCATCGGGGTTCTCGAAGGACCAGAGGAAGCATGTGGAAGGTCGAGACGAGCAACGTCTTACATGGTGCGCAGGCTCCAGGAAGACTTTAACGCTCTGCTTACCGACTTGCCATTTTTTTTTCATTGCGGTCTATGATCGGTCCAACCAGGCACGCTGCACGTTGGTTTGGCGCGTCCTCGATCCCTACGCTTTGGTTCCGAATCGGTTTCGTTCGGCGAGGGTCTTCAGGTGACACGCCGGCGGTCGGGGAAGGAGAGCGAGTAGCGGAGGAAGATTAGGCAATGAGCGACGGCCGGTGAAGCCGAAGGAGGGGAAATCATCCACGCCTCACGCTCGCGGCCTCACGCCCTCCCGATGTCCATGGGCTCCAGGCTGCCGTGGCCGGCAACCTGGGTCCCGTTCCAGTCTTCGTCCTTACCGTACGAAACACCACCCAGGCTCGAAATCATCGGGCTCGCCTTGGAACGAAAGGCGCAGCCGAAGCTCATGGCGTGTACTTTCGTGAAACGCATCGTGCAGCACGTCGACAGTATCACTTGAGCGACATCACGTGCTGGTAAATGTAGTTGCCTATCGCGTCACCCTCGGTGACCCCGGCCGTCTCGTCGAAAATGAAGTGTATGCCGAGGTAGATCCGGCTCATGGCGTTTTGTTCGGCCGCGGCGCTGAAGCTGTTGAACGTTTCGTAGATGCCCGGCTCCTCATGTGAGCCGATGGTGAACGTCATGTTATCCGTGCCGTAGAAATCGGCCAGGGTCGTGAACAAGGCGCCCCCGAACGCGGCGTGTCCCGAGACATAGGACGGGAAAGCCGGCGTGAAATTCGCCCTGGCCCCATCGCCTGGAGACCCCAGCGGCTGTCCAAGTGGGATCGGCGACGGTGGCTGGATTGCCGTCCTGATTGGCATCCCGGATCGCCGTGATCGGCCGCCACCGGTCATACTTGTACTTTGCGTCCCAGGTGACGATCCCCGCGTCGCCTATCGCCACGCCCGCCAGGGCGAAGAGCCGGGCGTTCTGGTCAAGCGTGTTGTGCTGCTGGAGCGCGATGTCCTGCGCAATCTGGAGTAAGTGGACCGGCGGGGGCCCCATTCCCGCAACATCGTAGGCCCAGAAATCGCCAATCTGCGTCTCGCGGGGAGTCCGCGTGGTGCTGTTCTTCGCTCCCAGCGATTCGGTCATTTTGAGGGCCGCCGCGTACGCGGGGCTGTTGAGCGGGGGGTGGAGGCGGCAGAAACTGCGCGGCGCTCGGGATGGCGAACGGCCTGACCTGGCCCCAATCCGGTCCCCAGGCGACCGAGTAGTCAGGAGGAGTCGGCCGCCACTGCCCCGCAGCAGTCCCCGGGACGTATGGCACCTGGACGTTCGAGCCGTCGTTTGCCCGCCAGGCCAGGATGCCCGCGGCGACGGTGTCCCCCACGGCGAGTCCGGCGGTCTTGGCCGCACCATCGGGATGTTGGCCAGCGACTCGGCGAGCGTGGCGTCATAGAACGGCTGTTCCTGCGGTATCAGGCTCGACAGCACGTCGTACGCCGCCTCTGATGCGGCCGCCTCGGGTGATGCCCCTTGCGCTTCCGAGGCCGGAACGGAAACCTGGAACACGCTGCCGAATTGGTCGATGGCGTTGACGGCGTCGTACATGGCGGCCGGAACCATCGCCATCGTCCGCGTCGACAACCCGAGGGTATCCGTCGGTCCCCTGGATGGCGTCGAGCATCGTCTGGTTCCACGCGATGATCACGTCACCCCGAGTGACGCTCGTGTCGGCCGTCGCCTGCTGGCCGCCGGCTTCGGCCTGGACTCTGGAACGGCGTCACGCCGATCCCGACAGACACGGCGAAGTCGTAATTCCCCTGGGCGTCGGCCGTCGTGGTCTGGGTGAATGTGCCGGTGTCTCCCTGGTCGAGCCTGACCGTGGCGCCCGGTTGCGTCTGGCCCGAGATCGTCACGTTTGCACTCGTTACCACGCCGTTCCCGTCCGGGTTGGACGACGGGTCGATCCCGGCCGTCAACATCAGCGGCTCGACCTTCATCGCGGCCCCGAGGTTGTGGAGGGCCAGGGCCACATCTTTCGCGGTGATGGTGCCGGCGGCGGTGGGATCGGCGGCGAGCGAGTAGCCCGGCTGACCCACTTTCACGCCCTTCAGGCTCCGGATGAGCCGGACGTCCTGGGCGGTCACCTTGTGGTCGCCGCTAACGTCTCCGACCAAGGACATGCTGAACTGCAACGGCCCCGTGGCGTCCGGCATCTCCGCCTGGACGACGTAATTGCCCGGTGTGACGCTGACCACAAAGACGTCCCTGGCGCCCCCGGAAGGTTGGTTATTCTTGGCCAGAATCCTTTCCGAAGAGCCCTTCTGCGGCGTCATTGTCATGGTCATCGGACCGCTGCTGCCGGCAGGCGCTAGAATGGCAAGACTGAGCAAGACCCTGTTGTTGTGTAAGGTAAACATCCGACCTGCTCACGTGCATGGTGATCGACGCCGGGTTCTGACGGCATCGCGGAAGCCATGGTGAACTGACCAAGCATTGACGCCTCAGCCGACAGCATTTCCCGCCGCTCCAGAGCCTCGGTACTCGGCCGAACCAGTCGGGATCGATTGCGTCGCGGATTCATATTCATTTGGCGGGGCTGCCGTTCGCACCCGCACAGGGAATCATTAGCCATGCGAGCCTCATTCTGGGACGAGCACAACGGCCAATCGATGGGCCCAGCACTGGCGCCGAGAATCAATTTTTCTCGACCTCAGCGATGGGAAGAGTCGCTGTGTTATAACACATAAATTATCGAAAGCAACCATCTGACCCGACAACGTTGCAGCAATCCATCATTTAATCGGGACGGCGGGAGCCTCGCTGCGGAATGATGATGAGGTGGGTTTGCACCGGCTCGGGGTTAATCCAGGTTTCCTTCGCGCCCCCTGCTCGAACCCTGTCATTCGTGCCGGGACCGGGGGGAAAAGATCGCAGCGGGGGGGAACAGTGACGCAGCTAGTGCTCACCTACGGTTGACAGGTTCAGACGTGACACCCATTCACCCGATGAATGCTCCCGTCGAGTTTTACTCCGTGTGTCGTTATGACTTGTGAGCAGCGTTGTCCAGCCGGCAACTCCCAGCTTCGGTGTTGACGATGATTCATGCTTTTCCGGGCAAATGGAGTGAAAGCCGGGATCGACTCATCCATGCTCGCGATGGCGATATACCCTGTCAGAACGCATCGCCACTCACAATCTCCCCGAGGTTCCGACTGCAAAGAGCCGTAGACGCTCGGGTTGATCGAGCTCTTGATGAAGAGGGCCGAACCATCGCCCATGAGGAAGTAGATCCCGGCAGGGTGGGGGCTGTAAAAATCGTCAGGGTCCCAGAAGAGGTTATTCGATGTGCCCCCGCCCGTATCCGCGCGAGCCAAGGGCTCCACAGGAGCGGTCTTCGTCCTGGTGCTGTGGCTGGGCGAGCCGGGAGTGATCCGACAGATTCCATTATTGATCGCGCCTGCCCACGGAACCTGCGTCAACAGGCTCCCTCTCTCGCCCACCAGGATCGTCTGGCCGGTACCGTCGAGCATGTCGCGCACACCGTAAGCTCGATTCCTCATGAACATGCCGTTCCCAGTGTCAGGAAACTTGGCAATGTTCACGTCACGCCCGAAGTTCCCTGCGTAGCTGTTGGTCTGGGCATCTGCCACCGGCTGGCTGTTCACGTCGGTAAGCGTGAACAACCCTGTGAACCGATCGGTCGGGCAAACAAAGATCGCCAAGGACGTTGTTCGGGTAGTCGAGTTAGCCGGACCCTCGATGGGCAGGTTGAAGTTCGTTCCGCTGTAGAGGGGCTGCTGTTCGAGCCCAGGCAAAATCGCGGAGGCCCAGCCCCAGCCAGGAGTGGTCACGTTTGTGTTGGCGTTTGGGCTGGCCACGTAGCCGATCGCGAAGACGTCGTGAACCGAATGGTAATTGTGCAGAGCCAGGCCGATCTGCTTCAGATTATTCAGACACGCCGCGCCGAGCCGCTTCCCGGCGCGGCTTGCACAGCCGGCAACAAAAGCGCAATCAACGCCGCGATGATCGCGATGACCACAAGCAACTCGATTCGAGTGAACCCCGCCCACCGGACTGATGGCAGTGCAGTATGCCGGCGATGCATCTCGATTTCTCCCGGACCACGCTTTGAGGGCCGCCTGATTGCGAACGAAAGAATGAGATGATAAACCGCAGCAACGGGTCGGGCCATGAATCTTTGGTGAATTCCACGACACCAATTACACGGGAGAGGGAACAGGGACGCAGCTAAGCCGGAAGGGGGAAACAGCGACGCCGATAGAGGGGGAAGAAGAAACGCAGCTAGCATTCACATAGTTGAGAAACTAGATGCGTCCTCGTTTCGTTCCCCCGCCGTCGACTCAAAAGGCGTCACTTGAGACAATTTCTCCATTATTGCCGTGCAAAGTGCCCAGAAGGTGCGAAGGGCAGTGGAAGTCTTGAGAAACCGGACCGAGCCGTCCATGAAAAGGAAATTGCCGCCGCCGGGGTGCTGCGATTGGAAACCTCCGGGACTGCCACCCGGGTCGTTCACGCCGGACTGCCGGGAGTGGGCCAGGACTGCAATCAAAGGCGGTCGCCAGTTGAAACAGCCCAGGCCTCGCTGCGGGTTGTAGATGGCCTCTGCGCCAGGAATGACACCAACCCAGTTGGTGGTGACAAAGTGGTCGTCCCGCTCCGCGATGCCCATAGTATTTGAGGTTCCGTCGGTGATTTCCGCAACCCGGACGCGGCTGTTTCGGTGAAAGATGCCATTAAATGGCTGGTACTCATAACAACCGACCAGTGTATTGGGATAGTCCGTGTTGGTTCCTCCCAGGATGCCCACGTAGCCACACGGACGCAGGTCGGAGAGAATCGCCACAGGTGTGTTGGTGGCCGATGGCGGGTCTCCGCAACTGTACATGGCAACGCTCTCGGGCCCTGTATCGCTCGGGCATACATACATAGCAATTTTCGTTTCACGCGCCGTCATGTTGGATGGGTCAGGGATCGATAAGTTGAAGTTGATGCTGTTACTGAGGTTCTGCTGCTCCAAATAGGGGAACAACAAGGCAAAGAGACTCCAACCCGGCCCGATCTCGGCGGGGAAAGCGGTGCAATTTCCGGCTGGAATCTTCCAGTTGGGGTCAACGAGCGTGGAGATCACGCCCGACGGGAAACATCCCACGGCACTCTCGTAATTGAAGAGCGCCAGGCCAATCTGTTTGAGGTTATTGACGCACTGAATTCTCCGCGCGGCTTCACGAGCCGATTGGACCGCGGGTAACAAAAGCGCGATCAGGACCGCAATGATTGCGATCACCACCAGAAGTTCGATCAGAGTGAATCCGCGACGTCGCATCGGGTCCACCTTCCCAAGCACCGGGCAGACTTTCGCTCGACATGAGTGACGCGATGACCTTCATACTCGCTTGGAATGGCGGATTCAACGAAGTACCCGGGAAACAGCTCCCTTTTCTTTAAGAAATGAACTGATGTTGCATTTCCGAGCCCACTCGATGCGACCCCTGGGCGGCCCGCAAAACGCAGAGGCCGACGACCCGCTGGATTAGGTGGGGCGTCTCTCTCCGCTGGGCTTATCTCTTAAAGAATTGAAGGAAGGGATTGAAATCGGTCCGACATCCGTCGTAGACTTATGGGCAATTTATCTTTCCAGTATCCGAGTAATACGAGGATAACAATGTCAAATCAGTCGCTCATCCGAGTCGCGCACGGGATCGTTGTCGCCTCACCGTTTTCAACGTGGGGGTTCGCCAAGGGAACGCCGCCGATACGGTGATCGTCTACTCGGCCCTCGATCAGGAATTCGCCGAGCCGGTGCTCAAGGATTATTCGAAGGTTACCGGGATCAGCGTCCGGAGCAAGTTCGATGTCGAGAGCACCAAGACAGTGGGCCTGACGAATGTGATCATCGCCGAGGCGGTACGACCCCGCTGCGACCTGTTCTGGAACAACGAGATCCTCAACACCCTCCGCCTCAAGGAAAAAGGCTTGCTTGTGCCGTTCCATCCTCATAGCAAGCAGGCGACCTGCCCGAAACATTCAAGGGCAAAGATGGCACATGGTACGGCTTTGCGGCCCGTGCCCGAATTCTCATCGTCAACTGCAAACTCGTCTCGGAAACCGAGATGCCCAGGGGGATCGCGGATCTCTCGACCCGAAATGGAAGGGGAAGACGGGCATCGCCAAGCCACTATTCGGTACGACGGCCACCCACGGGGCCTGCCTCTTCGCCGCTTGGGGTGATGAAAAGGCCAGGAAGTACTTCATGGATTTGAAGTCCAATAAGGTCCAAGTTTTCCCGGGCAACAAGGGAGTCGCTCAGGCGGTGGGCAGCGGCCAGATCGCCTTCGGATTGACCGATACCGACGACGCGATGGGCGAGGTCGAGGAAGGTAGCCCGGTGGCGATTGTCTATCCCGATCGCAAAGACGGGGAACTCGGGACCCTGTTCATTCCCAACACGCTGGCTGTCATCAAGGGCTCTCCGCACCAGGCACAGGCCGAAGCTCTCGCCGATTACCTCCTCAGCCCCGAAGTCGAGGCGGCGCTTGCACGCGGACCGAGCGCCTCAGATCCCTCTACTCGCAGCACGAAAGTCGCTGCGCGGGTAGAGACGCCGAGGACCGTGCACGCGATGGAGGTCGATTTCGAGTCGGCAGCGAGGATATGGGACAGGGTCGCCGTCTTCCTTGCAGCCGAGTTCGCTGGCGAGTAACGGGAATGATCGGCCTGTGGTCGAAGGCAGACGCACAGTGGTATTTCGATGACCTGACTGTGAGCGAGTGAGATGGCGCTGCCGACGCGCCGCTGTCTATCCCGAACGGAGATATTTCATTACATCATAAGAAAGTGAAAGTTTTATGTCGAAGTGCTCGAGACATGGCGGTTTCACGCTGATCGAACTTCTGGTGGTCATCGCCATCATCGCCCTTTTAATCGCCCTGCTGTTGCCGGCCGTGCAGGCGGCTCGTGAGGCCGCACGCCGCATCCAGTGTTCGAACAACCTCAAGCAGCTCGGCCTGGCCCTGCACAACTACGAGACGGCCGTAGGGCGCACTGCCGATGACGATGTCCCTGCTGGGCATAGTCAACACGGTCTATTACGACACCGGCTGGAGTGCCCAGGCCCGGATCCTGCCGTACATGGAGGGGAACCCGCTGTACAACGCGGCGAACATCAGCGTCTTCAAGGAAGACCCGGCCAATTCCACGGTCATCTCGCTGACCGTGAGTGAGTTCATCTGCCCGAGCGAGGTCAAGCCCGAGGTTTCCACGCACGACTACGGCCTCTCCGGGGTGATCAATTATGGGGTGTGCGGGGGCGATTGGTTCGTGTGGGGCGGGTTCAATGGACCATATAATCGCCAGGCCTTTGGCCCTATCCGGAGCCTCCGGCTGGCGGCGATCACCGACGGCCTCAGCCAAACTCTGTTCGCCGCCGAGGTGAAAGCCTATCAGACCGTCATCGAACTGCCGCTTCATCACTCTGCAATCGGTCACCGACCCGAACAACATCCCTAGCCCGTACGCGATCCCTTTATCGTCGCCCCCGAGTACGACAATGGCTACTGTGTCACCGAAAACCAGTCTGAGTTCCACACGGAATGGTCTGACGGCCACGTTCACGCCGCGGGTTTCACGACGGCCTGGCCACCCAACAAGGCGATCATCGGCCGCCGGTCGTTGTATGCGGGCATGGACCTCGACCTCAACGGCAAGAACGAGGAGAATGGCGGACCGACTTTCTCTGCGATCAACGCCCGGAGCTATCACCCCGGCGGCGTCAATACCCTTTTGGGGGATGGCAGCGTGCGGTTCGTCAAGAGCACGATTGATGGGATGCTCTGGCGTGCCATGGGGACTGTGGCAGGCGGCGACTTGGTCCCCGGAGATGCATACTGAGCTCGAAGCGGGAGGTGGTTCGATGCGGCGCGCTCGTCATTCCTTATCACCCTGCCGGCACTGCTCGGTGCCGGTCCTCAACCGACTCCCGCTCCCGGCTAGCCGGAGGATCAACCTTCGGCTCCGACGCTCGTGCGTAATTTTCCGCTGGAGGGGGTTCGTGGGGCCGCGGATCGGACGGGAATCGCGGGCCGAATCGATCACATGCGGTACGATCCCCTGACCAGCCGGCTGTTCATTGCCTGCGTGGCGAACGGTTCGCTGGAAGTGGTTGACCTCGACTCCGGCGTACGAGCCGGAACGGTCGCGGGACTTCGCGGCCCGCAGGGAGTCGGCGTCGTTGGCCGATTTGTCTTATGTCTCGACTGGCGACGACGGCCAGTTGCATCGGTTCGACACCCGCACGTTGCGGCCGGGAAATCGGTCGCGTCGGTGATGATGCTGATAATGTCCAGGGTCGCCCCCGACGGCAAGATCTGGGTGAGCTTCGGCGGAACGGGGCGTGGCGGGATCTCCTGTTTGACGGCGAGACGCTGGCCTGTGAACGGACGCTTGACTTGCCACGGATGCCGGAGGGATTTCAGCTTGATCCGTCTGGCGCGGGGATCTTCGCCAATTTGCCTGCGGGCAAACGGTCGGCGGAGGACGGCACGGTGGTTGGCCTGAATCGCTCGGAACGGTGACCGGCTCTGGGAGCGGAAATTCTCTGGTCGGGCGGGTAACTTCCCGATGACATTGGACCCGGCCAACAATCGCCTTTTTGTTGTCGCGAGGAAGCCGGCTCGGCTCATCAGCCTGAGTGCACGCGACGGCTCGGTCCTTGGTGAAGCCCCGTGCCCTCCGGAATCAGACGATCTGTTTTTCGATCCGCGGTCGGGTTTGGTCGCCGTGATCGGGGGTGGAGCGCTGCCCACTGCGAGCGACCCCGGCGGGGCTGGAGCCTCGCTTGACGTGTTCGTGATTGACAGGTCAGGCCAGCCCTCGAGATTGGGAGGCTCATCCTTGCCGCCGCACAGCCGAACGGGAACACTGGTCGCCGATCGGCGAACGATCTATGTCGCCGTACCGGCGACACAGGACCGACCAGCCGAGGTACGAGAATATCGCGTCCCAGAATAAACATGATCGAACAGACTCATGCGGTGACCCTGAAGACTTGGACCCTCTTGCTGCGTCGGGTCCGACGACACCGACGCGTGCCCGAGCCAGAGCAGCACACTGTGAGAACGAGATGGTCCAATCGGTCGATTGTCCTCTCTACTCCTGGTTGTGACGTGCGAGAATGAAAGTCCTCGCCCATCCCCGCAAGAAGTTTTTCTCAAACTCCTGATGTCGATACTCCCGAGTTGTGCGAGTTAAGTGCCTGGCCAGTCGTTACTCCTCCGGTCCAGGCCCCACTCCTGACTAACAACTCACCGGCCGCGGCGAACTCTTCGCCACCGACATGGCAGCAAGAGATAGCATGACACACAAGTAATTCCCTCGCAATAACTTAGAGAATGCATGCGCCGAGCGCGGGTTTTGCTCAAGGTCAGAATGTCGAGTCTGCCTCATGGGCGATGCTTGTCCTGGAGTTCTCTCTGATGAAACGATTTCGCGGCTTCACCCTGATCGAGCTACTTGTCGTGATCGCGATCATTGCCGTGCTGATCTCCCTGCTGCTGCCGGCGGTGCAGTCGGCTCGTGAAGCCGCAAGGCGCGCCCAGTGCGTCAACAATCTCAAGCAGATGGGAATCGCTCTGCACAACTACCATGATTCGCTCTTGATCTTCCCACCCGGTTATATCGCGGCAAGCAAGTTCATCGATGCCGAGACCGACACGGCGCCGGGCTGGAGCTGGGCTTCGATGATCCTGCCGCAGCTCGACCAGGCACCACTGTATTCGTCGATCAATGTCTATCTGCCTATTCAGGCCGCGGCGAACGCGACGGCAACACAGACGATCCTCAGTGTATTCCTCTGCCCTTCCGATCAGTTGCCTTCGAGCGGCACGTTCCCGGTCACCGACGGGTTGGGGAACCCGGTCGCGACAGTCGCGCAAGCTCGTACGCGGCCTGCACTGGTAGCGACGCCGCGGACGTGGCATTGGGGCTCAACAACGACGGCTCCGGCAACGGCTTGTTCTTCCGAAACAGCGGAGTCCGAATTGCGGCAATCACCGACGGCACAAGCCAGACGATCGCGATCCTGGAGCGGGCCTGGGGCGATACGGAAGGGACCTGGACGGGGGCAGTTGTCGGTGGGTTCGTGCTGCGAGGACCGTTCAACCCCTGCCCAGGATCCGCGTTCGCCACCTACCTTGCCCCTTGCCTCGTCCTGGCACATTGTCATTTGCTCAACACCAACGCCGATACCGATAGCGGCCTCGACGACCCCTCGAGCTTCCACCCGTCGGGGGCTAATGCCTTATTCACTGATGGGTCGGTGCACTTCCTGCGAAATGTCACTGGCGACGCAGGTGTGAACCCAGACGGCTCGACCCGTTATACACCTTCCAGCCTGATCCTTCAGGCGCTGGGCACTCGAGCGGAGGGGAGGTCGTCAGCGCCGACGCGTATTGAGGATCAGACCGCATGGGGAATTTTCGGACAGCGTGTGCTCGGCGACCGTGACTGCGGGGAGAAAATGAGCCACAGCGATTAGGACTCCCTGGCGCACGACCTGGCCAGCAAGACCCTGATCCGCCTTGGCGACCTCGAGTGAACCCCTTGATTCAGGAGCTTCAAGATGAATACCTATCCGCGGCGCACGTTTCTGGCCCGGGGCATGCAGAGTGTGGGTCTGATGGGCCTGGTGACGGGGTTTGCCCGTGCCGGTGCTGGCGCTCGCAGAAGGCACTGATCTTCGTGTCGCGGTGCCAGAATCTCAAGAGCGAATTCAATGACCAGCCGTGGGCCGGCAAGGTCAACGACGGAGGCTTCATTTACACCGCCGGTTCCGTCGGGAGGGGCGAGGGGAGCAAGGCTGCCAGAGGCGGGGCAAACCCTCCTTCGACGGCCGGGGACAATGGCCTCCGCTCCTACGCGGGCATGACGTATTCGGGTCTCAAAAGCATGATCTACGCGCGGGATCACACAAGACGACCCTCGCGTCAAGGCGGCCATTCATTACATCAAGAATCACTACACACTCGAGGAAAACCCCGGGCAGGGCCAGCGCGGGCTTTATTATTATTATCAGACCTTCGCCAAGGCCATGGCGTTGCTCGGGAGCCCGACGATCATGGATAACACGGGCAAGGAGCACAACTGGAGGGACGACCTCGTCGCCGCCCTGGCGAAGCGACAGGATGCTAACGGAAGTTGGGTCAACCGGGATGACCGCTTCATGGAGGGCGATCCCAACATCGTGACATCCTATGCCGCGAAGCGGCCCGCCGAATTCAGTGCGTCAATAATCTCAAGCAGCTTGGGCTTGGCATGCACAACTACGAGAGCTCGGTCGGTGTTCTGCCGCCCCAGATGGTCCTCTCCCTTCAAAGGCTTCCGGTGTCGTGGCGTGGAAATCGAGCTGGAGCACACTCCTCGCGGATCGCTCCGTTTCATGCAGCAGGGGTCGGTCTATAACGCCATCAACTACACGAACAAGACGAGCGACCCGACCTAATGCGACAGCCGTCGCCACGCAAATGCAGGTCTTCCTCTGTCCGAGCGAGCCCAATCAGCAAGCATTCACCAGCACAAGCTCGGCGGGCGTGACCTCAACCTACGGAGTCTCGAATTACGGCTGGTGCCTGGGCACCTGGTACACTTTCGGAGGGTTTGCGGAGCGAGTGGACCGGCACGGCGCGATCGGTTCCCAACTTGAGCCGCACGATTTGCCTCGATCACGGATGGTATGAGCAATACACTTTCTGGGATGCAGAGGTCAAGACGTACATGCCTTCCTACCACGACTGTGGCGTGGTGCCGCCGCCCGGGCCGACCGGGCCCGTCCTCGTACCCCGACGTCCCCACCGTTCTGGCGAGCATCGCGGCGGCCCCGACGTCGGGGTGCCGGATCGCCACGGCGCTGTCGGCATGCTGGGAGGCGGCCACACCCGCTGGAGCAACGGCAACGCGTTCTACGACGGTTTCACCACCGCCCTTCCCCCCAACACAATGTCCCCAGCAGGGACTCCAGCCGTTGATAGCGACCTGACCTCCGTGGACGAGGACGACGGCGGGCCGACCTACGCCGCCGTGACCTCCCGGAGCCACCATCTTGGGATCGTCAACTCCCTTTTTGCCGACGGCAGCGTGCACTCGATCAAGGACTCGATCAACTGGCAGACCTGGCGATCCCTGGGGACGGTCGGCGGGGGCGAGGTCCTCTCCTCCGACGCGTACTAAGCGGTGGCGGCCTACACTGAATGCGTCCCTGTTTCGCTATGTGCGGTGAGGCACCTGCACTCGCCCCTGCGCCGGGAACCCGCCTGTCCTTTCGGGGTGGGCTCGCGGCGTGCGGGTTCCACGGGCCGCGCGGGTGCCAGCCGCCCTCATGAGTGCCGGCCGGGCTGCCTCGCGCGGGCGTGCCCCCGCTTAACCTGTACTTCACTTGACGCTCACTTTCAACTTCCCGCGAGGCTATGCAATGGGTTTCATTTCGACCATTCCGGTGTGCATGTAGAAAAGCGACGGATTTTTCGATAGGAGTGTCGATCTGGACGCGCCTGTTCGACTCATTGATAGAAATCGACCCGGGGCGATCGGCGAAAGTCGCTTCTGGGCAGCCCCGACGATTACGGCCACGGTGCCCTCACCAAGATCCGGAGAAAACCATGAAATTTGCATGCCTTGTTTACTACGCGCAGAACGACGCTCCTGCGGAGGCGGACCTGCCTGCGATAGTGGCGGAATGCCAGGACGCCGCCGCCTGGAATGAGGAGCTCAGGCAAGGCGGACATCACGTTTTCACTGCGGGACTTCAATCTGTGCGCACCGCCAGGGACTGTGCGCAGCCGGAACGGCACGGTGTCGATTACGGACGGTCCGTTTGCCGAGAGCAAGGAGTGCCTGGGAGGGTTCACGATTATCGAAGCCAGGGACCTCAAAGAGGCACTTCAGCTCGTCTCGAAGTTCCCGGCTCGGCTCACGAGCGTCGAGGTCCGGCCGATCATGGACGCGGACGCAGAACTGACGGACCCTGGCGACCGCATGATCGTCGCCGCGATCCAGCGACAAAGCCACCGATCGCTGCCGTGAAGGACGAGCAAGGGTGGCGACTGGCGGCGGTGCGAGGGGCAGACCCGTCGAATCTCTCCCCGCCCTGACAGAGGACGGAAACGGGCTCACGCACTCAGCACATCGCGACTCTCGCTGGTACAATCACTGTTTAGCAAGGCGGGCTCATCGGCAGGCCCTGTCGCCTGTCCCCCGGCGTGTCCTTCATCCCATTCGTATTAGACCAACCATGACCAGAACGCATGGGATCGCAGCTACACTCGGCGCGATGGTGGTTGCCCTCGCGGCCGGGGCCGTCGACGCCGAACCAGCCGAGGACGTCGGGCATGGTTTCGCCCCCGTCAACGGGACGCGCCTCTTCTATGAAGTCAAGGGGGCTGGACCGGCCGTCGTGCTCATCCACGGCGGTCAACTGGACTGCCGCATGTGGGACGATCAGTTCGCCGCTTTTTCCCGGCACTTCCGCGTCATCCGCTATGACGTCCGGGGCTACGGCGGCTCGTTCCGGCCCGACATGCTCTACTCGGACGCCGAGGATCTCGCTGCGCTGCTCGACTACCTCAAGGTCGACAAGGTCCACCTCGTAGGGCTCTCGCTCGGCGGCCGGATCGCGATCGATTTCGCCGTGGCCCATCCGACGCGGGTCGGCTCGCTGACGCTCGCCGGGCCCGGCCTGTCGGGTTACGAGCCCCCGGGCGGGGCCGAGATCGGATCTCCGCATGTGGGAGATCATCAAGGCGGCCCGCGACGAGGGGCCGGAAGAGGCCACGGCGTTCTGGCTGAAGGACCCTTTCATGGCCCCAGCCATGGAGCAGGCCCGGCTGGTGCCCGGCCTTCAGAGGATGGCCCGCGAGAACGCCCATTGCTGGCTGGAGAACCCCGTCCTGCAGCGACCCCCGAAGCCCGTCGCCGCCACGCGGCTCGGCGAGATCAAGGTCCCCACGCTCCTGGTGATCGGAGACCGGGATGTGCCCCAGATCAAGGCGACGATCGAGACCTTGGAACGCGGGATCAGCGGGGCGAAGAAGGTGTCGATCAAGGGCGCCGGCCACATGGTCAACATGGAGAATCCCGACGACTTCAACGAGGCCGTGCTGGGTTTCTTGCGTCAGCGAGAGCCGCGACCTTCAACCGCACCGCCGCCGTCGCCAGGTACGTGCGGCGGGGCCGATCGCCTCGCAGGCTCGTCCGCCGTCGCGCAGGTCCTGCACGTGGCGGAGATGAAGACCGGCGAGATCCGCGCTCTCGATCGCGACGAAGACCGTGGTTCTTCTCCCCGGCGGGATCCTCGAAGAGCACGGCCCCTACCTTCCCGCCCACACCGACGGCATCTTGAGCGAACGCCTGACCCAGGAACTCGCACGAGCCATCGCCGCGAAGAAGCCCGGCTGGAAGGTCTTGGTCTTCCCACCGATCCCTCTCGGTGCCAGCGGGTCGAACGAGCTCGGCGGCCACTTCACGTTCGCAGGGACGTATGCGGTGCGCCCCGCGACGCTTCGCGCCGTATTCATGGACCTCGCTGCCGAGCTCGGTGAACAGGGCTTCCGCTGGGTCATTGTCGTGAACGTGCACGGCGCGCCGCTGCACAACCGCGCCCTCGATCAGGCCTCGGACTTCTTCCGAGACACCTACGGGGGCCGCATGGTGCACCTCTGGGGGCTCGTCCCGGTCTCGGCGGCTGGGGACGCGCCCTCGGAACCCTCAGCGATGCCGAGAAGAAGGAGGAGGGCGTTTCACTCCACGCCGGTATGGACGAGACGAGCCTTCTACTCCACCTGCGACCCGAGCTCGTTGCGCCGGCGTACAAGGAAGCTCCGGTCGTCACCGGTCACTCGCTGAGGGAGAGCTTCGAGGTCGCCAAGGCGGTCGACTGGCCCGGCTATCTCGGCTCTCCGCGGCTCGCCAGTGCCAGGCTCGGCGAGGCGATATGGAAATCGTTCGTGGCCGCCGCCGTCGAGCACGCCGTGAAGATCCTCGACGGCGTCGAACCCGAGAGATTCCGAGCGCTACGCCGATCTCCTGGAGAAGAACCCGCTTTACCAGGGATGGATCAAGGAGGCCGCTGCTCACGCAGAGCGCCTCGAGGCGAAGCAACAGGCGTGGCTCCGCAAGAATGCGGATCGGGATGTCTCCCCTGCCGCTCGACCGGGAGGGTGAAACAGGCACGCAGCTAGTATTCACATAGTTGAGAAACTAAATGCGATCCCGTTTCGTTCCTCACTAGCGTCATGCCGTCAACGCGCAGACTGGGCGATGAGGAGGCGGTCGAAGGGATCGCAACGAGCTCAAGCAGGGGATGGACTTCCCCTACAACGGCCAATATAGTTACGATCTGCTCCTGATTTCGTGTCGAATGGGCGGAACAGCTCCTATTATGTCGCAGAGGCCGTCTACGTGGAGTAACGCCTTTTCTCCTCGTGGCGCACAAATCGCGGTGGGAATTTTCGACCTGCTCCGGCTCGGGAGTTACGTTGAGCCTATTACAAGGGGTCTGCCGCACGTTGCTTCTTCGCATCCAGGCCCTCGCTGTAGGACAGCTCTCTCGCCGCCTCATGCATTACGAACCAGGGATCGCCCCGCACGCCGGGGCACTCACCAGCAAGCGAGCAAAAACCATGAAGACGATTCTGCCTCGGCTGCGGCAGGCCACCCGGCTGCATGAACCTCGATCGTCCGTCGCCCGACGGCACCGTCGCACGCGTCCGACGCTGGAGAAACTCGACGACCGAATCGTCCTGTCCGCCAATCACGCGGCCGCGGCCGTGTATCGTCCGATCGACGAAGTCGGCAACAATGTCGCCAATCCGAACTGGGGCATCGCCGGCGCCGATCTGCTTGCGCTTTCCCCTGCCGCTACACCAACGGCGTACAATTCGCCGTCGCTGGCCCAGGATCCCAGCCCTCGCTCGATTTCCGACATCGTCAACAACCAGGCCGATCCCGCCGATCCGTCTCAGGACATCGCCACGGTCAACCAGCGATCGCTGTCGGCGTTCGCCGACGCCTTTGGTCAATTCATGGATCACGACATGGATTTGACCCTCGGACAACGGTGCCTCGATGCCCGATCCCCGTTCCGGTCGGCGACCCGATCGGCGGGCCAGACGACACCCCGCTGGCATTTGCCGGTCCAAACTGATCCGGCGACCGGCACCGGCCCCGGCAATCCGGCCCAGCAGATCAACGCATTACTTCGTACCTCGACCTGTCGCAGGTCTACGGCTCCGACCAGGCGACAGACGATGCCTTGCGGACCTTCGTCGGCGGCCTGATGAAGACAAGTCCGGGCGGTATGCCGCCGCTGGACAACACGACCTACTTCACGCCTGCGCAGTTGGCCGCGATCAACGCGTCCGTCGGCGGCATGGCAGATGCCGGGCCGTTGCCCGAATCCGACATGTTCGTCACCGGCGACAGCCGCGGCAACGAAACCATCGAGCTGACCGTCCTGCAGACGCTTTTCCTGGACAACCACAACCGCATCGCCACCTAGCTACACAAGGAAAATCCCAGCTGGGACGACGAGCAGCTTTTCCAGGAGGCCCGGAAGATCAACATCGCCGAGTACCAGTCGATTATCTACAACGAATGGATTCCCGACTGTGCTTGGCTCGAACGCCCTGGCGCCTACACGGGCTACAATCCCAACGTCAACGCCACCATCGCCACCGAATTCTCCACCGTGGCATTCCGCTTCGGCCACAGCCTGCTTGAGCGGCGACCTGGAGCGGCAGGGCAACAATGGTCATGGCCGCGGCGGCCGACGTGCCCCTGGCTGAGGACTTTTTCGACCCGACCATCTTCAACGGCCAGGGCCAGCCGACGACCACCGACCCTGTCACCGGACTGACCACCACGAACATCGGTGCTGTCCTGAAAGGCGATGCCGATGGAGACGCTCAGGCAGAGGACGTGCAGGCCATCAACGGGGTCAGGAACCTTCTGTTCAACGAGGTCGTTCCGGGCGTCGGCTTCGGCCAGGATCTATCGCTCTCGACATCGAGAGGGCTCGGGATAACGGCATCGGGTCTTACAACCAAGTCCGGGTCGCGCTGGGACTTCCAGCCGTGACCAGCTTTGCGCAGATCACCAGCAACGTTCAAGTTCAGCATGAGCTGCAGGAGGCCTACGGCAACGTCAACAACATTGACGCCTTCGAGGGCGGTCTGGCCGAGAACCTCGTCCCCGGCTCCGATGTAGGTCCCTTGTTCCAGACGATCATGGTCGATCAGTTCACAAACCTCAGGGATGGGGATCGCTTCTTCTACCTTAACGAGCAGTTCAGTCCGAGCGAGAAGGCCATCCTCCAGCAGGGCAACACGCTGGCCAAGGTCATCGAGGCGAACACCGGCATCACCAACCTCCAGAGCGACGTGTTCATCTTCAAGGCCTCGATCAGCGGAACGGTGTCGCTTTCCCCCGGCGGGTCGCACCAGGGGTCCACGCAACAGGGGATGGCCGGCATCACCGTCCAACTGGAGGACACCAACGGGCGATGTCCTCGCCACGACCACGACGAACAGCCGGGGCCGGTACACCTTCAACCAATTCAGCGGTCCCGCAGCCAACCCGGAGAATAGTGCCTGGGGTCAGCGGGACGGGATTCTACCGCGTGGTTTTGGTTCCGCCCGCTTCGATGCACCAGGTCTCGCCGAACCCGCGTTCAATGCTGATCAGCCGCGGCGGAATCAAGGCGAGCAGGGTGAACTTCGTACTCACCAACGTGGCGACCCGCGACAAATTACCGCCGCCGCCAACGTAAGGGTTCGGTCAAACCATCGGAGCAAGGCATGGTAACAGCACCCGGTTCGCAACTAACGCCATACCGGCGGAAACATCGACGAACATACAAGTTGTCGGGCACCTATTGCAGGGCATTGGAGCAAGAAAGTGGCATCTCGGCTCCTGACATCTTATCGGCCCATGCAGGAAAAACTCGGTAAACTCGGTCTAGAAGGGAGATCATGACCTTCGGCTGAGGAGTAGGCCATTTCACCGACAAAGCACACCAGTGCTGATTTACCCGCCCTTACCTCTTTCCTTATTTACCGCCCCAGCCTATTTTGTTTTTCTTTCTCGTTCTTACCAACAGGCTCGCAGGAAGATCGCAGCATGAGTTTTCGAATCCCAGGGACGGCACCGTCCGGTTAGCCGAGTTCGCGTCAGCACTCGTCGGCTCCAGCTTGAGCAACTCGAAGACCGCACACTTCTCTCCAGTTCGCTTCCGCTCAGTCCGACCAACTGGACCTCGCTAGGACCGGCGCCGGAGGTCGGGCCCGGTCATGGCAGTTAGCGGCCGTGTGGATGGAATCGCGACCGACCCGACGAATCCCGACATCATTTACGTAGCGACCGCGTCGGGTGGCGTTTGGAAAACCACCAATAGCGGGGTCACTTGGAACGCCTTGACTGATAATCAGAGCACGCTGTTCATGGGAGCCATCGCCCTGGCGCCCAGTAATCCTAACGTGATTTACGCCGGCACCGGCGATGCCAATCTGGGCCCCAGCAAGCTCGCGTTCAATCGCGACAACATCTACTACGGAGAGGGCGTTCTTAAATCGACCGATGCGGGTGCAACCTGGACGCTGGAGACGGGCAACAGCACCCAGGGCAACAACGTCTTTGACCGGCCCACGATCTCGAAGATTGTCGTCGACCCGACCGACCCCAATACGGTGTATGTCGCGGTCGGTGCCGTGGCCACGAATGGGTTGCCGGGCAACACCGGCATTTGGAAATCGACTGATGGGGGACTGAATTGGACAGATACCACCGCTGCCATCTCGACAACCGCCGCCTACTCCGATCTGGTGATCGACCCGGCTAACCCCCAGGTGCTTTATGCCGGTGTCGGGGCGCCCGCCGGCGACCCGGCCAATGGAGTTTACAAGACCACCAATGGCGGTGCCTCGTGGGCGGTGGCCGGCGACCTTCCCACCGGTGCGACCGATCCGCGCATCGGCCGCATTACCCTCGCTCTGGCGCCTAGCAATCCTGACATCTTGTATGTTGCCCTCATCGCCTCGGGGCTGGACGGAGAGCCTGGCCTCTACGCACAGAGCTCCTTGTACAAGATGGAGACGACCCAGGACGCCGGGGTAACCTGGACCAACTTACCCGACACCCCACCATACTTAGGATCATATATCGACGTCACCGATACGATACCGGCGTTCTTCGGCGATTATGACACCGCCCTGGCTGTCGATCCAACCAATCCCATGGTCGTCTACGCCGCCGGCACGCAAGGTGACTCTATCCAGACCAATGATGGCGGGGTGACCTGGACGCATCTCCGGTACACGACGGATACGAGCAATGGCGTACCCGGCGGCATTCCAGGCGACGACGAACACAGCATCGTCTTCGATGCATTGGGCCGCTTCTTGATCGGCAACGATGAAGGCATCTTCCGCCAGCGCAATCCGGGCTTCGGCCCGAACACTCAACCGGTTGACGATATCAACGGCAACCTCGATACCGACCAGTTTGCCGGGATCGCCATCGACCCTAACAACCCCGACATCGCTTACGGCGGCACCCAGGATAACGGCGATAGCCGGTTCAACGACTCCTCTCTGAATACTCCCTATGCGGGGCAAACCTTCCAATCCGTGGGCTGGAATGAGGTCAACGGCGCCCAGGATATTACTTCGCTGACCGACGGCGGCTTGATCCAGATCGATCCGTTCAACACCAGCACCGTGTATGAGGAGGCGTTTTACGTACCCGTGGATGTCGGGGGTCAAGCTAGGTTTTTCCTCCGTTCCGACGATAATGGCTTGACGTGGACGCCGAAGATCACGGGCCTTGACTTGAGCGAACCCGGGAATTTCTTCGTGCCCTTTGCCGTCGACACGGCGGTCCCGGGTCGCCTGATTATGGGTACCAGCCAGGTTTACGAGTCGACCGATAATGGCGACGACTGGCATACCATGGGGTCGTTCGTTTTCCCGGACATCATCGATGCCGTTGGAGTGGCGGCGAGCGACGTGAACACCGTCTACGCCACGGCGAGGGGAGGCCACGTTTTCGTTACCACGGATCATGGTGCCACCTGGGTGGAGCGGGACCCTGTCACGCCCAATGCTCAACTGCGGTTTCGGGGCCTGACGGTGGATCCGAGGAACGCCAACATCGCCTACGTGGTCGCGTCGAATTTCGACGATGTAACCGGGGGTGGTCAGGTCTGGCGAACGACCAACGCGGGCGTCACCTGGACCAACATCAGCGGTAATCTCCCCAACATTCCGACCTGGTCGATTGCGGTGGCCAACTATGGGTCTTCCACCGCGAATGACGTCTACTACGTCGGCACCGATATAGGCGTTTACGCTTCCTCCAACCAGGGAACAACCTGGACCCACCTGGGACTTGGGCTTCCCAATGTCCAGGTGCAGAATTTAGCCATCAGCGCGAAGCTGGGCATCCTCGCCGCGGGCACGTTCGGCCGAGGGCTTTGGGAGCTGGCGATCCCGGCCGCAGTGACGCCGCCGACGGTCACGAACTTGCAGCGATTCGGCGTCCACCTCGAGCCCACCACGATCGTTCTGACCTTCAGCGAGCCGATGGATGCGAACCGGGCCGGGACCCTTGCCAACTATACCCTGGTCGCGACGAGCCACGGCCGAGACCGGGTCATCCGCCTGCTGGTCGCGAACTACGACGCCGTGGCGCGGACCGTCACACTCGTCCCGAGCCAGTCGCTCAACCTGCACCTCGTTTACCGACTCACGGTCAACGGCATGTCGCCGAATGGGCTGACAAACACTTCCGGTGTCTTGCTGGACGGCAATGGAGACGGCAACCCCGGCGGCAACTATGTGGCAGATTTGCGGGGGTTCGGGCTCGATAAGCCACATGTGCCGTTCAACAAGCTTATCCGTGACCAACTTGGTGGCAAGCCGGTCTCCTCTCGGCGAGTGTCTCATCAGTCGTCGAAGAGCCTTTTGCAGCATAATCATCCCAAATCGGTGTTCCAGACGCCGCAGCACTCCCTGACCGTATCGACACCACATGGCCCGTTACATGCGCTTCGGACACGGCGACACCCGAGCGAAGGTTCGTGAGGTGCCGATCAGCGAAGGCGAGTCCTACCCTTCGCCTTCGATTTTGTCCGTTCCGAGGAGTGAGCCCAATGAAATCGTTAGGGGAGGCACGGTGCAAGAGGTGTGGGAAGTCGTCAAATCGTTGCTCGAAACGATTCTTGAGGCACTCCTCGCCATTCCTGCGGTCATTGCATTCGATCCCGAGGATCAAGACAATCCACCGCATAGGGCACATCCTGGCGAGATGCTATCCAATCATGATTTGTCGTCAAGGTTGATCGAGAGAGCGGTCAAGATCGTGTGAGACTTTCGGTGTCTCATGCTATTACAACGCCTCATCACTTGGGATCCGGTGCCTTCTTTCGGGGACGAGAGGAACAGTCCAGGTTGCTATCCGCCGCGAGATCTGCCCGAGTCACGACAAGAGCCTTGCGAAGTTTCTCCAGCTCTGACCGCTGGAAATCCATCTTGCGTGCTGTCTCGAGACAAGCGTTGATAAAAAAGTCGATCGCTTTTACCTTCGTCATTGGTCGGGCTTACTTTCATCAAACCAGGATCATGCTCTGGATGAGCGCGTCCGCGACGTCGGGTGAATGGCCGAGGATCGTGGCCCACTCGTCTTTCGACAACAGCTTGGTCTTCTTGCCGACCAGTCCGTACGTCAATGGTCGCAGCTCTTCGACCAGCCGGATGTAGTACGGGCCAGGGCAAAAGGTGAACGGCCGCTGTTGCATCGAACGGGGCTCCGAGCGTGGCGACGGCGCCTTGTAAAGCAGGTGGGTCGCATCCAGGCGATTGCGCAGCTTCCAGCCGGCCTCGGTGCGCAGGTTGACGAACGAGTTGGGGTCTTGCGGCTTGCCTTCGCCGGCGTAGGGGATCGCCGTCGTGATGCCCCAGCGCGCCAGGTGGTTCGGGAAGTTGCGGCCGATCCCTAGCTTGTCGAAAGAGATCTTGTCGTGCGGTATATTCCACTTGGTCCCCAGCCGATGAATCGTCTCGGCGGCCTCCGGCAAGCCCATGCTGTTGCCCAGCACAACCTCGAGCACGCCCCAGTCGTCGACGACCACGATGCAGGTGCTGTCGCGGCCGACGCCCTCGGACAGATCGCAGGCGATCCGCCTGGTGAAGTTGACCGGATGTGTCGGCGGAACTTGCGTCCGTTGCTGTGAGCTGTGGTAATCGAGCCACGCGGGTGGGATCAGTTGCTCGGCGTCGACATCGGGTATCCGGGCGTCGATGTGCGATGCGACCCAGAGGGAGCGCCGGCCGTACTTGCGGTACATCGATTCGAGCCAGGTTCGATCGGCCAGCCCGAATGCGCTTTTCTCCTGGTGCGCGTGTGGGGATTCGGTGCTCGGAATCTGGATGGCGTTGACCGCCAGACGACGGGGCACATTGTCGTCGCGGTCGCGGGCGGCCTGGCGGATCAGGTCGACGAACTTGCCTTCCGCCCGGATCGGATTGCCTATGCACACAAGGCGCTCATAGCCCAGAGAGTCGATCGCGTCGAAGACGAAGTCCTCGACTCCCGAGGCTTCCTCGACCACGGCCAGGAGATGCTTTGCATGTTGCCCCGACGATCGCTCGACGCTGGTTGTGCTAAATCCCAGGGCTTGCCAGCCGGGAGCAATCTCGATGACCGCCGGGCTGGCCTTGAGGCCACTGGAAAGCTTGCCCCCGAACGGGAGGACCGCGCCCTCCAGGCAGCGTCTGATCTCCTTGAAGGTCACGCTGCCGAGGACCATCTGCGATGGCCCCGTGATGATGCAGAGCGCATCGGGCCTGGTGAGCAACCACCAGAGGATGATGCCGGCGATCCAGTAGTCCTTGCCGACCATGTTGCCGGAATACGCGACCGTGGTCCGGTACTCGACGACGGACCGGCAGAGTTCCCGCTGCCGCGACCAGTAAGGAGGGCGATTCAAGAACAGGTTATTGAACAGCTCCGGCTGGTTCCGGCAGAGCCTCAGCAGGTTGATGATCTCGTTCTTCGCGTTGCAGTTGCTCATACTGTTCCCTCAAAGCCTTGGCCAGTTCAACCAGCGTGACTTGCTGCTGCGTTTCACCGTTCCAGAGCTTGAAATGTTCGCCCAGCTTGACCAGGGCGGGAAGCCTGGCTTCCAGTACGATGTCCTGAGTTCCGTCCTTATTGATTCGCACTCGCTTGATGAGGTGACCCAGGCCCAGTCGTTTGACAAGCCTCAGGTCCACCTTGAATCCGTCCCGGCCATCCTGTTTCAAGAAATCCAGCAGGTCGGCCGATGCGACGTCTGCTAAGCGGGCCAACACCTCGTTGGCAGCCATGGCGGCCGTGGCCACGCGGGCATCGATGGCGGCTCGGATCGGAGCTTTCTTGAGCAGACGGACCCCCTCCGGGTGCGGACTGCTGTAACCTGCTCGACGCGCTGCATCGACGGCGCACCCCGCTGATTCACCAAGGTAGTATTCGACGAACATTCTCTGTCGGTAGGTAAGCGATCGCATCCTGGAGTTCCTCGATGTGCTTGACTTGCGGGATGCTGCCTCACCCCTTCGCGATTGCTGGGCGAGTGCGCCGAGCGACCAGGCGGTCAACGTTGGCGGCCAAGACTCGGGCTTGAAGCCAGGAGTCAGTGGCGCGGCGAGTTCACCCCGGTCGACCAGTCGCAGGATCGCGAAGGGAGAAGTCCAGACACCGACCCAGCCCAGCCTGCGGGATCGACGGGCAAGCAGTCTGGAACGTCATGAATTTGACGAAAGAAATGTCACCTACTATTAAGATACGAGATGTTCAGGTGACTCGTCCCAAAACGACAGTTCTCAGCCCCAGTCCGTGCGTTGGTACGGCGGCAGAAAGGGTTTGCCCGTAAGTACTTGGGCCGGAGAGTGGCTGGCCTTGCAGCGCACCCAAAGCGCAACGCATCAAGGACGAGTGGTGCAAGATCACCTCCGAATCTTCAGTGAAGATTTGTTGTCCGGCAGGGGATGGCTCGTCCTGAAAGGGCACCAGCAGGCGATTCTTCCAAAATTGGCTACATAGATCTCTCCGGCGCAACTCCTATTCCAAATTGTAGTTAGGTCTAGAGCATCGGCCCAAGACAACCAGAATACGAGGGTTGCGTCCCTCGAAAACCGACAACGAAATAGGCGTAAAGACTTATTTTATAGTAACTTGCGATGAGAAGCATGCCGGAGAGATTGCTCTCGAAATGACTCAAAACGTAGCATTCCGTAGCATGTTGTCCCCATACCGGGAGAGCATTGACACGAGCTCGGTGCGGCATCGACGGCGGACCCAAACGGCTATAAGAGGATGCGTATCAAACGAAGACTTGCGGCATGTCGGGCTCAGCCAGGAACCCATTATCCCAGCAGGTCAGACGCGGGATTCTCACGTTGGAGCAATCGGAGCAACTCGTCGGCGACGAGTTGGCAGGTATGTTCTTTGGCATGGGCGTGCCGCGGGCCGGCCCCTCCGTCGTCTGAGCCGCACGCCACGATCGAGCGCACGGCGTCGATAAACTCGAGGCCGTTCTCGGCGACGTCGAAGAGATGCGAATACAAGCGGCACTCTGGGATGGCGGTTGCGACGATCGGTCTGCCCGATCCCAGGCCATCCATGATCTTGGTCGGAGAGCAGGTACGGTTGAACGAGTCGTCCTGGGCGTACGGAATCAAGATCACGTCAAGCGCCTGGTAATACCGAGGGAGCTGAGCCTGCGGCCGCCAGCCGATCGGGTGCACGTTGGACTGGCCGGACAGATCAACCCATTCCTTGAACCAGGGCTCTCGATGGCTGCTGGCGCGCGGCTTCTCGCCCACGACGACAACCGAAGCCTGGGGAAATGCCAGGCTCAGAAGCTTCATCAAGGGCCAGTCCATCCGCGGGCCGATTGAACCGATGTAGCCCAGCAGGGGTCGAGGTAGATGGGCAATGTCATCAGGAGCCGGGCCGGGTCGGTGGCAGGGCGTTGGAGCCAGAAAAGCAGCCGGAGTTCCGTGGGGACGGTGGTGGATCTTGTGGCCGGCTTCCGGGACCGACGCGCGGAGTTCCTCGGCACGATACTCTGCCACGCAGATCGTCGCATCGGCACGGAGAACCATCTGGCGCTCCAGACAGCGAACCTGGGCGGCATGTCTCGGCCAGTAGAGCGCGTAGTCGTCGATGTTGTAATACAGCGTGACATCGGGATCGAGCTGATCGCGGAGATAAAGGTAGTGAGGGTAAGTGAGCACCAGCCCACGCTTCGCCTGGGCATCAGAGTGATTCCAGAATCCTTGAATCGCTTTCGCGATCGGACGCATTCCCAGCCAGGGATAACTTTTCATCCAGCCGCTGGGCAGGACCAGATCGCGAGTGAGGCCGCCGATGCCCCACGGTTGTGGATGGCGAGAACTCGACCAGGGATAGATTCGCCGATGCCAGCCGTTGACGTAATCCATGCACCGCAAGGCGAGAATCGAAACCGACTCCCGATCGATTTCCCGGAACAGGCTCTCGGTGGTATACCAGTTGATGTCCGCGACGGCCAAAGCCAGTTGGCTGCTGGCGGCAGACTCTGAGTTTCGGCTTGTTACCGGCATCCTTGCATCCTCAGCCAGCAGGCCAAGATCGCTCCAGCAGCAGGAGGATACGCAGGATACCGGATGCGGTCAACACGCCGTGACGTTGCGGTCAGGGCACAACCGTGGCGAAGGTCTTGAGCAAGGCCGGCGGTTCGTCCTTGATATCGGTCTCGATGGTCAGCGTGGCGTGATAGGGACCGGTCTGCTCCGGGGCCTTGAAAGTCAGCTTCAACTGGTGGACGGCTCGTGGTCCTTGCTCGTTTTCGCCAGGCTGAAGATCGCCTTCGCTGGGCGTCAGCTTGGTGATCGAAAACGGCTCTCTGGCACTGACGAGGACAACCTTGGAAACCGCTTGACCCGGACGAACGCCACCGAAGTTGATGATTGTCGGATTGACACCCACGGCGCCGCGGATGTTGGCCACGACCGAGATCGGTATGGAAGGGCTGGTCTGATCGTTGGTTAGAAGCGTGATCTCATCCTTGAAATAGCCGTTGGAAACTCCGGGATGAAGCGTCGCGGTGAGCGAATAATTGATTTGACCGTCCGCAGTGCGGGAAAGCTCGCGCAACTCGGCCTTCACTTTTGAGCTCTGGGTCTTCATCTTCGTGACCTCCCAGTCCGAGCGTCCCCCGGCGTAGGTCAGGGTCAGCGAGGCCGTGGGGCTTTGGTCGGGCCGCCGCACGACCGTGCCGAAATCCATCTGACCCGGGTTCATCATGATGTCACCCCGGATGAAGCAGGTGAGGTTCAGGTCGACCTCGACGAACGCGGGGCGGTCGAAGATCAGGGTCAGCCCCGACGGCTTGAAGCCCAGGAATTTCGTGGTGTCGATCGTGGCCTCGACTGTGGTCTGGGTTCCCGGCGGAATGACTTTAGCTCCAACCCGAACGTTTGTGCAGCCGCACTTGGTTCGCCAGTCGGCGATGCGGATCTCCTGGTCGGACCGGTTGATCAGCTTGAAGGCGTGGCGAATTTGCGAGCCGCGGGCCACCGTGCCGAAATCGTACGCGCGTTCAGGCAGCGCCGCGGACACCCAGTCGAAGCCTTGGGCCCGCACTACGGGGCTTGCGACTAGCATCCCCAAGAGTCCAATCAGCAAACTCCGACGCATCAGCCTGTCTCCCTTCCCAGCTCTGATTCTACCTCGTGCCGGCTGATCGGTTACCGGGTCCCCGCCAGGGCGGCCCAAGGCCTTCCGTGTCGCCCCTCCATTCAGCCGCGCCTCATTCTAGCAAATATCGGCCCCGGAGGGCGGGATCTTCAGCAAATTCCCTGACCACTCCACCAGGAAGTAGCGCCGTCGCGGATTGGTCGCTACGGCGATCGTCCGGGCGGCAATAGGCTACTGGTGCGAGGGCAACTGGCTCTGTTAGGATGGTCGCACGAGGCAACCTATTGCGGCGACCCGATCGACTCCCCGCACGAACTCGAGCAAATCGATCTCTGCTGGACAGGTGATTCATGTTGAAGCCCTCAGTTCAGGTCCATGAGCATGAAGGGATCTTGATTGCGGAGTTCTGGGATTGCTGGAGACTCGACCCGGCCCCGGTTCAGGACTTGCGCTCTCGATACGAGGCCCATCGACGCAAGCAGGGCCGGCCAGAGCTCGTGATCGATCTCGCCGGCGTCGGCTTCGCGGGCTCGGCGTCGCTGGGCATTTTTGTCGCCTTGCATCGCGAAGCGAGGCAGAACGGTGGCAGATTGATCTTCTGCAATGTGGAGCCGACAGTCAGCGAGGTGTTTCGTGCCAGCAAGCTACGCGCCTCTATTCGAATTTGTCGCTGATCGAGCAGCCGCATTGGAATCGATCGCCCGGGGCCCGACCACTGCTTCGACCGACGACAAACCGACGGTGCCGGGAGCACGTTCAGACCAGGCACGCCCGCAGCCGGGCGGTCTGGCGGGGTCGACTCGGCTGCGTCGCAGGAATACAAAGCCCGATCTCTCGTGAGCGAGTCGCGCACACGCCAATCCACCTTCTCCTGATGCAACCATCGTGTCTTTTCCAGGGTTTTCATTATGCCCGCCACTGCCCGCATCCAGGTCAATGACACCGACGGCATCAAGATAGTACGCTTTAATGATCAGCAGCTTTTCGATGAGCGGACTGTTCGCGAGGTCTCAGAACAGATCGCCACCAGCCTGCCCAGCGACGGAACTCCGATTCGCTTGATCATTGATTTCTCCGATGTCAACCTCATCTCCAGCAGTGCGCTTTCCAAGCTGATCTTGATTCAGCGCCGGATCGACGCCTCGCGGGGTAGGCTCCGGTTGTGCGAGCTCTCGCCGATCCTCCAGCAAGTCTTTCGTACCTCCAACCTGGACCGCTTGTTTGGGATCGACCGCGACCTGCGGTCATCGCTCGAGGCCTTGAAGTGATCCATGAGATTGGGCGCGGCCGCCGATCCGATGACAGTCCGAGCCTTGAAATCGGTTTTTCGCACGGATGAGCGATCCGCGAGCTACAGCGGATCATTCACACTCATTCAAGCAATCGACGTCGCGATCCCTCGCCTGGCGCGGGGGCATTACCGATGCTCCCGCGTTAGTTCGCACCAGCGCGAGAGCAACTGGGCCGCGGCTTGCGAGTCGATGGCCCGGGCCGCGCGGTCCACCAGCGGGGGAAGGGGGCCAGGACTGATCGTCCAGAAGGCCGCCGCCGCGTTGGCCAGGACGATCGACCGGACGGGCCCCGGCTCGCCTGCGAGCATCCGTCGCAAACGATCGGCGCTGGCCTCGGGGCCGGAGATCCGCAACTCCTTGGCATGCACTCGCGGCAGACCGAAATCGTCGCGATTCCAGACCAGCTCGCGAATCGTCCCCGGCTCGATTACTCGGACGCGGGTCGGGCCGTCGAGCGTCACCTCGTCAAGACCGTCGCCCCCGGTGACCACGACGGCCCGGCGGACCGACTTGGCTCGCGCCAAGACTTCGGCAACCCGGCGTGCCTGAGCATCGCTGGGAACGCCCACGAGCTGATGAGTGGGGCAGGCCGGGTTGCAGAGCGGGCCCACCAGGTTGAAAATGGTCCTGAAAGGAAGCTGCCGCCTCACGGCCGCCACCCGCGCAGTCCGGGATGGAATCTGGGTGCGAACAAGAAGGCGATACCCAGGTCGTCTAGGCACTTCCTGAGCACCGAGATTTCGACATCCACACCCACGCCTAGACAGTCCAGAACGTCGGAGCTGCCCGAGCTTCCGGTGGAGGCCCGATTGCCGTGTTTGACGACCCGCGCACCACAGGCGGCCAGCACGATTGCGGCCGCGGTGGAGACATTGACCGTTTCCGCACCGTCGCCGCCGGTGCCGCAGGTGTCCAGTCGGTCGCCGTCCGCGGGACCGGAATCAAACACGAGCATCCGCTGGCGAATCGCGCTCACGGCCCCCAGCAACTCGTCTGCGGACTCGCCCTTTTGGCTCAGGGCAGTCAGGAAGTCCCTGGTCTGGGCCTCGGACGCTTGATTATCCAGGATCGCGGCGACCGCCTCCTGGCACGCGAGCGCCGAGAGCGATTCCCCGGCCGCCAGCCGCTCGATCGCCCGGAAGAGAGGAACCGAGCTCATCACGGCACCCGAATCGTGTAGCGTTCCATCCCATCGCCGCCTCGGCGATCAATGCCGATGATCATCGGATCCTGCTTTGGCCGGGCGTTGATCACCGTCACAGCCTGCTCGGACGATTGGATCGACTGCTCGTTGATCTTGGCGATCACGTCGTGAAGCTGGCAGAACGTGGCGAGTGGGCTTTCCGGGTCGATGGCGACGATCATCGCACCTTGCACCGAGGCCGGAAGCCGGTGCCGCAAGGCAAGCGGGGGATTAAGGGTCACCAGCTCAAGGCCCAGCGCGTACGACGAGGCGGCTCCAGGCAGGTCTGGACGGTGTATCAAGTCGGCCGGCTCAGCGGGGCGGTTGGGCTGCGGGCCCTGGGCAGCCACCAGAGTCCGCTCGCGGTCTCCCACGGTGATCCGGAGTGTAAGTTCCTTGCGTTGCCGCCAAACCAGCACATCGGTGGGAACTCCCACCGGGGTCATCGAGACGGCATTAATGAGGTGGTTCAGGTCGTGAATCTCAACGCCGCCGAATCTGAGAATCACGTCGCCATCGTGCAGTCCGCCTTGGGCAGCGGGCGAAGCGGGATGCACCTTGTCGATCCAGGCGCCCCGTGGCCGGTCGAGGCCCAGAGTCGCTGCATCTTCCTGGCGGAAATTCGGCTGAAGGTCCACTCCGAGCGCCCCTCGTGTCACGTGACCGTTGGAGATAAGCTCATTCATGATCCACCGCGCCAGGTTGATCGGAATGCTGAAACCAACTCCCTCGTTGCCCCCGCCATTGGAGGCGATCGAGTTGTTGATGCCGATCACCTCGCCCTTCAAGTTGACCAGGGGGCCGCCGGAATTGCCCGGATTGATCGCTGCGTCGGTTTGCAGAAAGTCCTGGTTCTTGACGTCCTCGAGCTCGTCCATATGCCGGCTGCGGGCGCTGATGATTCCCTGGCTTACCGAGTGCATCAGGCCGAAGGGACTGCCCATGGCCACCACCCAACTGCCCACGATCGCGCTGTCGCTGTTGCCCAGCCGGGCCGCCGGCAGATCATCGCGGTCGAGTCTTAGAACGGCGATATCGGCCTCGGGGTCGCTCCAGATGCGGTCGGGCGTCAAGGTGCGGCCGTCATGCAGGAAGATTCGGATATTGGCGATCCTGCCCCCTTCGATCACGTGGTGATTCGTCAACACGTAGAGACCGTGAGTCCTGTCGTTGCGGACGATCACGCCGGATCCGGTCTCCTCGAACTTCTTGATTCGCTGGCTCTGCTCGTGCCGAGCCGTTTTCTGCGCCACGATGTGTACGACCGATGGCGAGACAGCCTTGGAAACCATCTCGAACATGCGGTCGACATGCGCGAACAGCTCGTATTCCTTGGCGAGCTGATCGTAGATCTGGCCGTCATGCCGGCTGACCTCGGCCGCCCGTGGCGAACCACGCCCGGGTGATTCGGAGTCGCCCTCACCTCTCAGGTTGCCGCCGACCTGAGCAGAAACTACTGGCCCCCCCCGGCCCAGCGCGAATCCCAGCACCAAACCGGAGGCAAGTGAAGTAACCACCAGGATGACCGCCGAGGAACGTGACATAATGAATCGACTCCACGCCGAAGGGGAGAGGCGCAGTAACGATTTAGGTCACCGAAGGTTTGCTCGAGGAAAGGGCTTGCAAGTGCCCATGTTAATATACAACTCATGAGCAGAACGTGTCAAAAAAAGGCTGGCAGGGCCGGCAGGATCGGCCCATTCCGCAAGCACAACCATCATGGTATGGTATTCCGCCCGAGCACATCCTGTGACCAGCCCGGCCCTAAAGCTCTTAACGTAGTTTCTTGGTCGATCCGACATCCGACCGACCGCTCGGTGGGCACCGAGCAAACGCTCGCGGTGTGGATCAAGTCGCCAGAAGATCATTTAGTGCTTCGCCGAGTTGTGGGAACTTATACTCGAATTGCTCGTCTTGCAGCCGTTTCGAAACTACATACCTTCCGAAGAGTGCGAGTTCCGGATCGGTACGCAGAAACCACGGCGCTCCCACTCGAACCATCCAGGAAAATGCCGGTAGGCCGATGGGCATGCCGACGGCTCGGCGCACCTCCCTCATGAAGACTTGCTGCGAGACGGGATTGGGGGACGACGCGATGTAGGAGCCCTCCATGGTCGGATCGGTGAGAGCGCGTTTGAAGAGCCGATTCATGTCAGTCTCATGGATCCAGCTCATCCCCTGGGTGCCCGACCCAACCGTGCCTCCCAATCCCAATCTTACAAGCATCTGTAGTCGCGCGAGCGCGCGCCGCCACCGCCACGATCGCGACCGATCACAAAGCTCGTTCGAAGAATAACCTGACGCTGTGATGGGAGAACGCTCGCTCGGAACTCATCTTCCCACGCCCGTCCGACGAATGGCGCAAGACCGTAGCCAAAGGGAGATTCCTCGGTGCAAATGACATGTGGCGGATCCCCGTAGATGTGCGCAGTGCTCATCTGCACCCACACCGGCGGCGGGGAATCGATAGAGCGGATTACCGCGCCCAGCACGCGAGTTGCTTCCACTCGCGAACGGAGAATTTCGTCCTGGTGGTCGGGGGTCTTGATGCAATCGACGCTTCGACCTGCCAGGTTGACCAACGCGATCGCGCCGTCCAGTTCCTGGCTCCAATCTCCCCGAGTCCGGGCATCCCAACTTACATGCCTCCAAGGCCCGCTTGGTTTGGGCCGATGCCGAGAGAGTAGAACGATCGACCTACCAGATGCCGCCAAGTGCGTGGCGAGAGAGATCCCCAAAAAACCACTGCCGCCTGCGATGACAATTGGGCCGATTCTTGCATCGCCTGACATCGAATTAGCCTCGGGCAAGTTACAGACGTCCCTGTCCCTGATACAGCAAAGCCCGGCGGAACATGTCGAGCAGGCTCCAAACAACCAGCCGAACTGTGTTGCGATGGATTTTCCTGCGACTTAGAGTGACATCCTTTCTCGCGAGACGCAAATCATGAAGATGCCTGGCCAAGGCCCTGGCCGCAACAAAGAGGGACCGACTATGAAGGCTTGCTGTGTCTACTTGCCGTTGATCATGGCCACGCTCATGACTGGCCTGGCCCTCGGGCAAACACCCTACAAGCTGCCGCCCAAGGACGTGGTTGCCATTCTGAATGCTCCGCCGCCCCCATTGCCGATCGTGAGCCCGACACGCGATAGCTTGCTGCTGGCTGATGTTCGTTATTACCCTTCGATCGCGGAGCTGGCCGAGCCCGTTCTCCGGCTGGGGGGCGTGCGAATCAACCCACGCGTTGGCTGTGCACAGCGCAGATTTGTGGACACGGGCCTTACGGTCCAGCCGCTGGACAACGCTCCGGTGCGCCGGGTCGAGCTGCCTGTCGGTTCTCGATCGCCAATCCGACTTGGTCGCATAACGGCAAGCAGATCGCCTTTTCTCGGGACCTTGATAACCAGGTGCAACTCTGGACGGCTGATGCGGGCACAGGCAAGGCGAGGGCGATTCCGGGCATACAGCTCAACGACGTGCTCTGCCGAGAGATCATCTGGTTGCGGGATAATCGGCATATCCTCACGGTACTTGTGCCAGAGGGCCGCGGCCCTGCGCCGTCGGCGCCGAAAGCTCCGCTGGGCCCGAACGTCCAGGAGAGCTCGGGCCGCTTGAGCCAGATGGCCACGTTTCAAGACTTGCTCGCCAGCCCGCACGATGAGGATCGGTTCGAGTACTTCGCCCGCGGTCAGATCGCCCGGATCGATACCGAAACAGGCCAGTTTGAACGCGTCGGCTCCGCCGCATTGATCACTCAAGTCGATCTGTGTCCCGACGAGAAGTACCTGTTGGTCAGTACCGTTCGACGGCCGTTCTCGTATCGCGTGCCCTACGAATACTTCACCCGCAAAATCGAAGTTTGGAACTCGGGCGGCAGGCCAGTTGCCACTGTCGCCGATCTACCGATCTCCGACGACATCCCGCGTCAGGGCGTTCCAACCGGTCCTCGCGAAATGCAATGGCAGCCGCTGCACGATGCCCGACTGCTTTGGACCGAGGGATCGACGGTGGCGACCCCCGGGCGAAAGCTCCCATCGCGACAAGATCATGGTGGTCACGCGCCGTTCGCTGGCCAGAGCAACGAAGTGATGAAAGTACAGCATCGGTTCACCAGCTTTGCGTGGCTGCCCGAGCAGATCAGGCCCTGGTCAGCGAGTTCGACCGTGACCGGCGCTGGCGTACCACGGCGCTGGTCGACCTGGCCAGGCCCGAGGTATCACGCAAGGTGCTCTTCGACCTGGAGCATCAACGACGCCTACACGGACCCTGGATCTCCCGTCACCATCACGCGGCCCGACGGGACCAAGACGATCCTCAAGGACGGCGATTCGATCTACCTGACGGGCCAAGGTGCCAGTCCGGAGGGGTCGCGTCCGTTTCTCGACCGGCTGAATCTCAAGACGGGAGAGAAGGCTCGACTGTTCCATTGCGGCGAGCGAATGTTCGAGAGA
>CAVXCB010000024.1:0-71560 GCA_963760085.1 uncultured Planctomycetaceae bacterium | reverse complement strand
GCCCGTTGCCGTTTTCATTGGGTGGAGCTCCAGTGAGAAAATCCGATTCTTGGCAACAATTTAGGCCTTGTCTTGATGCCATTCGGAACGCACCTGGTTTTCATTCCAGGGCAGCACTGTAACCGAGCAACCCATCGCGCTTCAACGCTTGCCCGCAACGTAAGATTCACACGTTCGCACTCTGGAGGCGCTGGATTTGGGGTATTATTCGCGCCCCACTCGACGAAGCACACCTCGCAAGCCCGAGGGATGAATCACTGCAAACCGATTTTGCAGAGCGTGTTCCGTCATTCCCCGTCGATGGTGAGCGACGCCGGGAAGTGGAGGTGGCGGGAAACCAACCCGCCCTCTTTCGTAGCCGCAATTATTTATCAAAAGATTATTTTCTTGAATATATGTGGATGCGACTGGAATTGCACCCGCGTCTCAGAGACCGCAAGTCGTTTCGCAGTATGATACTTGCGTCGAACATGGGTGCCAGTGGTTGCTCTATGTCTGCATGATGTGGCACTCCAGGAGCTTGTCGCGAACTGGCACCGCCTGTCGCCTTCCGTCAGGGACGCGGTCTTGGCACTGGTGCGGGGTGGCTGAGTTTCGGGACCATAGCGAGTGCCTGGAGTGCACGGGCGCGTTGCTTCGTTCGCGTCCGGCAGCAGGACCAGGTACCTACCCCGAAGCGATCGAGCGTTTGGTGCAACTTCACGATGTGTTGGTCAAAATGCATGAGCGTGCCAAATCGCGGAAGGAACGGGAGGGCACCGAAAAGCCAAGAGACGGATTCCAAGGAATAATCCCGCCGACGTAAAATTGCTGGGGACTGTTCGAGATCTGGAGGAGACGGCAATGAGTGACCTGACCTTAGAATCCCTTGCCGAACGAGTCGAGGCCTTGGAGAAGGTCATTGCGACGAAGGAGCCCGACCAGTCTCGCAAGGATTCGCGCAAAGTGGTCGGCATGTTCCGCGACAGTGAATTCATGGCAAGTCGACGAGGAATGCATGCGGGTCCGCGAGGCCGAACGGGGAGGCCGGCGCGGAGAGTTGCCCGAATGGTACTCCTTGATGATCTCCGCCGACAGAAACTTCGGATCGGCTCAAGGGATCTGAAAATCGCGGCGACGGCGCTGGTGAACCACGCACTTCTCTTGTCTGCCAATCGATCCGATTTCGAAACAGTGCCTGGCCTGCGAGTCGAGAACTGGCTGGACTGATGGAACGTCGGGGTGGGAAGGCCTACGAAACTGTTCGCGTCCCGGTTTCCGTCCCTAGTCGCGCCACTTCCCGAGCGCACGCTGGCCCATGCCGCGCGTCTGCTTCACGATGCCCATCAGCTTGGTGATTACGGCGGCGTCGTGGGTCAACCTGTCCTGGACTACTCAAAGCCCTCGTTCGGGTTCGCGAAGTCGTCGCTGATGTGCGGGAGCACTCGTCACGGCGGCCGGATTTCGACTCACTCGGGATCACAATCCATGAACAGGCCGGTGCCGTCCGATTCGTGGACCCGCATACCATCGAATCCGAAAGCGGCCTCCGGCTCCAAGCGGACAAGATCATCTTATGCATGGGTGGTATCAGCCGACGACTGTCCGTTCCGGGTTTTGAACTGACTTGTACCCACAGCGACGCCTGGGGGTTGGAGACTCTCCGCAAATCAATGCTCGTGATCGGCGGCGGTGATACCGGAGTGCAAGTGGCGTCGATCTTCAACGCCTCCGGCGCAAGGTCCAGCTCTTACAGGCCGGGCCACGCATCCTGCCGCAGGCAGATGAAGACGTCTCGGCCGAAGTCACGAGGGCATTCCGCGATTCAGGCATCGAGGTGCGAACGAACTTCGGAACCATAGAGTCGTTTGAGAAAACAGCGGCGGGCGTGCGGATGAACTTTGCGAAGGATGGTGTTCGCGACCATGCCGAAGCAGACTTGGCGGTCGTCGCCGTGGGATGGGTCGCAAATACGGCGGCTCTGGAACTCGCCGCGGCAGGAGTTGAACTCAATCCGCGTGGGTTTGTCAACACAAATGATTACCTGCAGACCTCTGCACCTAACGTCTTTGCTGCCGGGGACGTGACCGGTCGGCTGATGCTCGTTCCCCAGGCGTGACAAGAGGGCTTCGTCGCGGCGACGAATGCCGTGCAAGGTCCGATGGTGTCCTATGGAGACATCGTCAGTCCCGTCGGCAGTTTCACCGCTCCGGAGTATGCCCAGGTTGGTTTGACGGAAGAAAAGGCCCGGGAGAAGCACGACGTGCTAGGAACGGTGCTGCGGTTCGACACGGTCGCCCGACCGATCATCGACGGACAAAAGGTGGGCCTGTGCAAACTCATCACGGACCGCCAAACGTACCAAATCCTCGGCTGCCATATCGTCGGGGAGCGTGCGGGCGAGATCGCCCAAGTCGCGGCCATCGCAATCTCCGCGGGTCTGCGGGTCAACGATCTGTTGCGCGTTTCCCTCTCATTCCCGACCTACACTGGTGTGTTAGTCCGGGCGGCGACTTCGGCGACTCGTGAACTCAAACTCGAAGTGCGATGGGCTGAACGGTAACCCAACTAATCCACCGGTCAAACACCCTCGGGGCGACAAGACACCGTTAGAACTTTTTCTGGCCGTGGTAAGGGGATTGGATGCAGGGATTCGTCGTCGGTTCGTCGGTTGTTAACCGTTTTGAATCGCGTTTCAGATCAGAAACCTCTCCCAGGCTGTCTAAACTCGCTTCATGTCTCCGCTAGATCTATTCGCGGATTCGACTTCCACTTACCTTTCGTGAAGTCCGGGAAATCCACAGGGCGGCTCCGGTTGGCGACGGATTCTTCACTGAGCACGGCGATGGAACTCCAGGTCGCGGCATCATCGACATCGAAGTCGGGGGCGACACTACCGCGAATCGCTTCGACGAGCCGGTAGTCTTCGAGAAAGTCACCGTCGCGCACGTCGTGATCAGGAGCGTAGTGCCAGACGGCTCCCTCGAGGATGCGACCGAAGTCTTTGGTAATCCCGGGGAGCTTCGCATGAACTTCCTTCGCGTGGGTCCGCAGTGTGCTTTGGTACTGAGTGCGATATTTGTCGCCGGTCTCCCAGGCGGGATGCGGGTTGCCGAGAATCTCAAGACTGACCGCCATCTGCGGCCAACCGCTAACAATGCCTTTGGTGCCTTGCACCAGATTGATGCGGCTGTAAGGGCGGGGCGAATCTGTGTCATGTGTGAGCGAAATGCTGACGCCATTCACCGTCCGGATAAGGCAGGTGTTCACATCGCCGTTAATGTATTTGCGCTTCCGCTTCGGATGGTCTACAGGCAGGTGCGACGCGGCATAGAGATTGAGACCGCGAGCTTTGGAACTCATCGACACAAGGAAATCGACACGGTCGCCACGATTGATATTCAGATACCAGGCAAGCGGACCGAAGCCGTGGCGGGATACAGGTTGCCATTGCGCGTCGCGTGATGATTGCCAAGCCAGAGGCCATCGCCATAATCGTTCATCTTCAGTTGACGGGTGTCGTGCAAGTAGCCGCCCTCGGCATGAATCAGCTCGCCAAGCAAGCCGCGTCGCACCATGTTGAGGATAACGAGCTCATCAGGCATGTAGTTGACGTTTTCCATCATGCACAGATGCCGGCCGGTCTGTTCAGAAGTCTCGACAAGCTGCCAGCACTCCTCCAACTTATAAGCTGCAGGGATCTCGGTGGCGGCGTGTTTGCCGTTTTTCATCGCTGCGAGACATACGGGCACATGCCATTCCCAGGGAGTGGCGGTATAGACAAGGTCCAGATCCTCTTCGGCGACATCGCGCTCGAAATCGCGTTCACCGCGTGAGTAGATCGTGGGCGGCCGCGTGCCGAGACGCTTGGCCTGTTCCTGCGTCTCGCGGCACTGCAGGTCAACGATGTCGCACACGGCGCAGGTCCACGCCTTCCATTCGCATCAAATGGCCGACATGCTGAGAGCCTTTTGATCCGACGCCGACGAAGCCGACGCTCAGGGTTTTCTTCGGCGCGGCCGTGTGAGTGGTTTCATCACCGGCCAGCAATGACGGGACCGACGCAAATGATGCACCTGCAAAGGCAGATTGTCTCATGAACTCACGACGTGTACCCCGGCATGGGGAGTGCATCATTAGTCGTCTCCTGTGCGTGGGTCGACCCAGTCTGCCCTTTTGAGCGAGCTCTTCTCGGGATATGGTATTTTGTCCGAGGCTTTATGAAGGTGGAAGCATCATAAACGGGGCGGTTAGCGACGGTCCAGGACGAGCGTTTGATGGAACTGAGAGAGACCTGGCGGCGACGACACAAACCGTATCCGTTCTCGGTGGCTGAGTCAAAACACAACGTCACCCCAATGCCACCGCAATATTCGGGAGAGCGGGGTTTGAACTGTCGGCGCTAGTGACTCCCGACACGTCGAACCTCCCGCACAAACCGCAGGCTCGTCGAGGAGCTTGCGATTGCTCGGCGATGCGAAGCCAAGAGCACAGAGCGGTTGTACTCGGCCCTGAAGAGACGGCAGGACGCCGTATACAGTCCGGACCCTGCTGATATCAAAGAACGCACTTGGGTTGCACATTGTCTGCAATTTCGGCGGCCACTCCCCCTCCTACTGGCTTTTTGGAGTTGAATGAATCAGCTTAGGTCCCTTGACATTAATTACTTACAATGAACCGCGTGTAAGGCAAGGAACTGTAGGTCGCGGGTTGGAACCCGCGTCCCTCGGTAACAACTAGGCAACGTAACTCCCATATAAATAGCCACTTGCAACGAATCGCGACTGGCTGTTAGTGGAGGCGGCGGGAATTGCACACGAAGCCCTGGTTCCGCAATCAGGGCCAAGATCGTCGATCTGTTGCGGTCCGGGTGAGAGTTGGCTCGGTGATTGACCGTGGAGCACCACGAAACTCTCCGTTCCCCATCTTCTTGTGCGCAGCGCGCGATCAGACTGTCATCCGCGTTCAGAGGCCAAAAATCACGACCGTGCGTGCGTGCCCCGCTGGTCCTAGAGTATGACTTTGATCGCGCGTTCGTTTCCGTCCGGTGGATACCTGCACGACCGAAAACAAGAAACAACGGCTGACCCCGCGAAGCCCCTAGATTCCTCGGCAGGAACCAAATGCGACCTCAACATAATCGGGGCGACAAGACACCGTTAGAACTGTTTATCACTGCTGTCCAGGGCTGGGAAGCCGGGTTGCGGAAGTTTGAAAACGGCAAGTCAAGATAAGGCAAGCAGTTACTGCCAAGTTTCCCGGGGAAAATCGACGCCAGGGGCGGCTAGCCGAAAGCCTGGAGGTAAAATCGGAGGGCTGTTTCCTGCTGCGCACTAGCGAAAAATCTGGGTTAGCCGTCGATTGCGAGGAGCGCCAATCGACTGACTTGAGGGGACAGTCGCCCATGCAAGTGTCCAGGAGTCAAACATGAAGACAATCGCTTTTCTCCAGGCAATGTTCGTGTCAGTTGTCGTATCAGCGCAGCAAACACCAACACCAACGACGGGCTACGCGCCGGTCAACGGACTCAAAATGTATTACGAAGTCCACGGAAGTGGCGAGCCGGTGGTGTTGCTCCACGGCGCGTTCATGACCATCCCAAACAACTGGACCGGGTGGATCGGCGAACTTTCCAAAACGCGGAAAGTGATTGCCGTCGAAATGCAGGGCCACGGGCGCACGGCCGACATCAAACGCGATTTCTCCTCTGAAAACCTCGCCGACGATGTGGCTGCGCTGCTCGATTATCTCAAAATCCCAAGCGCGGACCTCATCGGTTACAGCATGGGCGGCGGGGTCGCGATGCAGTGTGCGATCCGCCATCCGGAAAAAGTGCGCAAGGTTGTCAGCATTTCGGCCGTGTTCCGCCAGGACGGCTGGGTCAAGGAAGCACTCGACATGTTCCCGCAACTCACGTCGGAAGCATTCAAAGGCTCGCCCATCGAAACCGGATACAAAAAACTGAGCCCGACGCCAGACGAATTCCCGAATTTCGTCAAGCACGTCGTCGCGACGGCTGTGAAACCGTTCGACTTCGGCGCCGACAAGCTCAAGGCCACCAAAGCGCCGATGTTTTTCATCCACGGCGATGCCGACGGCGTTCGGCTCGAGCACATCTCGGAAATGTTCCGCCTCAAGGGCGACGAGATTTTCGGCGACATGCGGCCGCGATCAGCATCGAGATTGGCCATCTTGCCCAACACGACACACGTCACGCTGATGGACCGCATGCCCGTCATCGTCCCGATGGTGAACGACTTTTTCGATGCAAAACCGCAAAAGCAATAAAGAAGCTGGCAACTTGTAACGAGTGGGGACGGCTTGCTTCCTGGCACGTAGAACCCTCGCATCGCGAGGGTTTTTGGTCATTGACGACAAGACGCCTCATTGCTTCGGCCCGAACCTCACGGCGGACCGGGCCCGTAGTTTCTCAGACTCAACCTCGCGGTTGCGCGGCTCAGCCGTGGTGACCAACGACCGAATAAGTGCTCTGGCTGATGCCGTAACTTCTTCGACCGCGCGCTCGAACGCGAGTTCGTTTGCTTTGGACGGGCTGGTGAATCCACAGATCTTTCTCACGAACTGGAGCGATGCGTCCCGAATCTCCGCTTCCGTCGCGGGCGGCTCAAAGTTGAATAGCGTCTTGATGTTTCTGCACATGGCGGCTCTCGTAAGTCCAGTTGGCCAGGGTAACCTCGCGGTCACGTGACGCGAGCCGTGCCCTGCGCCAGGTGAGTTCTTGAATTGGCGTTCAACACATCTCTATGACGTCGCGACACTCGATTTCCTGGATTTGCTCGTAAAACTCCCGGTCGCCCTCCGATCTCAGGGCGATGACAAGTTTTCGTGGTTCTTCACCAGTGGGGTCGGGAGTCTTTGATATTCTAGATCATCTGATCAAAGACTCCCGACCCCCTTGGATTTCCCTCTGCTCGAATAACACTGCAAAGTTCAATTGCGTCCAGTCAAATCGGGGCGACGGGATTTGAACCAACGACCTCACGGACCAGATCCAAGCGATCGTTCCTGAACTACCGCACGCTCGTCGAGGAACTCAAGTTGCTCGGCGTCTCGAGGCCCAGACAACACCAAGTAGGCACCGATCAGCCTTGATAGACGAAGCTGAGCGCTCGTTGGCCCCATTCGCATCAAAGATCGGCGGCGGGTCGGGTATTGGTCGGGATTCCGGCATCGACGCCGGTGAATTACAACACGTCTTGACTCAGAGTTATTCCGACATCGACGGCTTAAATTGTTATTGGTGAGATGTTTATGATGAATGTCGCCGGTTTGAGATACTCAATGGCGGCGGGTTACTTACCCGCGTCCCCTGTGTACGCAAGTCTTTGCAATACAACAAGTTACAACATAAGAAGTGGAGGCGGCGGGAATTGCACCCGCCGATCCCGTTCCGCAAGTCTCTTCACAGCACGATACTTGCGTCGAGCACGGGTGCAGGTGGTTGCACTATGGCTGCACGGACGCGTCACTCACCGAATTGCTCGCCAGTTGCCACAATCTACCTCCCCATATTACCCAAGCCATCATGGCGCTGGTACGGATTTTGCCGGGGAGTACATGAGCGAGTAGGCCGCGACCGGCATACGTAAGCTGCCCGACGAGTTACGTCGAACCGTGCCCGAATGTACGGTCCCGGCAGAGTCGCCAGACTCGAGCCGCCAGTCGTCTGCGGTGGGCGTTACCGCAGCGCCTGGTCCGCCACTCGTCGCAGCGCCGAGGCTTGAGACCGGAGAACAAGCCGCTGTGCAATGGAGGAGCAGCATCTACATATGGAGAGCACTCATGGCTCTGAACCATCTCAACATTACAGTCCCGGATGTGCCGCAGACACGGGCATTCTTCGAAACGTATTTTGGCTTCCAGTGCGTTGCGGGGGCCCAAACTGAAGCGATTGTCGTGCTGGTTGACGAGTCAGGGTTTGTTCTGACCCTGAACAACTTCGACAAGGCGGAGAAGGTCGTCTACCCGGGGGCCTTTCACGTCAGCTTCGGGCAAGCCAGCCGGGAGCAGGTAGACGCGATCTCCCAGCGGCTGAAGGCCGATGGCTTCGACATGAAGCCACCCCATCAGTTTCACGGGGCCTGGACGTTCTACTTCCGCGCCGGGCGGTTTCCTTGTTGAGGTTTTCCACCAACCGGGAGTCGAGCACCGCGGCGGCGAGGATTTGTTCGTGCACGCGAAACAGGCCCAAATGTGAAAGGGAGGGCTCAATGGCTGCATCGACTCATCGCCCTATCGTGGACGACGGGAGTCGTCTCGGCTTCACGTCGGGTCGAGGAGTGCGGATGGCAGCAGCCAAGCAAGTGGTCCCCGGCTTGTTCGTCATCCCGACCGGGGTCGTCAACACGTTCCTGTTCGACGCCGCCGACGGGTGTGCCCTCATCGACGCCGGGCTACCGGACCGCGTCGATGACATTCTTCGCGGGATCGCGGCGGCGGGCAAGCGGCCCGCCGACGTCCGCCACCTGATCGTCACCCACGCCCACCCCGACCACATCGGCAGCTTGGCCGCCGTCCGGGCAGCCACGGGAGCCGCCGTGTACTGCCACCCGCTCGACGCCGCGATCGTCACGGCCGGGGGCGACTTCCGCCCGCTGAGAGTCTCACCGGGGGTGGTCAGTTGGCTCGTGTGGCGGCTGTTCATCCGGCCGATCCTCCGCCGCTACCCGCGCGTCGAGCCCACGCCGGTGGATCACCAACTGTCCGACGGGCAGGTGCTGCCCATCGCCGGCGGTCTGAAGGTCGTCCATGCCCCCGGCCACTGCGCCGGGCAGGTCGCACTCCTCTGGGCGGCGCACGGCGGGGTTCTGTTGGCGGCTGACGCTGCATCCAACGTCGTCGGACTGAGGCCATCTCCCGCTTACGAAGACTGGGCCGTGAGCGAGCAGTCGCTCCGGCGGCTGTCGGCGCTCGATTTCCAAGTCGCCTGTTTCGGGCACGGCAACGCCATTGTCGGTGAGGCCGCCGCCCGGTTCCGCCGGCGCTGGCCAGTCTTCCGCGGCTCGGACTCCGAACTCGTCCAAGCGTGATAGGAGGTGCCCGATGGCTGAATCTCCTCAGCGCCCAATGGTGGCCGACCGGAGTCGCCTCGGCGATGGAATGCAAGTCGCGACACGCGCGGACAGCGCCAATGAGTTGATCCGCGCCGGCCATCGACCGACAGGCTTGCACTACTTCGCATGGATCGTGCTTGCTTGCTGGTTGGTGCTCATTCTTGTTCTCGGCGCGAAGGAAGCACTCGTTGTCCCGCCCGGGACGCCGCCCTACCCGATTGTGATCGGAGTCGCCACGCCTATCCTCGTGTTTCTTGCCGCGTTCTGGGTGTCATCCGCCTTCCGAAGTTTCGTGATGGCGGCTGACCTGCCCCTGCTGACCGCGGTCCAGGCCTGGAGATTCGCCGGCTTTGGATTCCTGGCCCTTTTGCGCATGGAGTCCTGCCGGGCTTCTTTGCCTGGCCTGCCGGGCTTGGTGACATGGCGATCGGCTTGACCTCGCCTTGGCTGGCGCTGAATCTTGCCCGCCGGCCCGCGTTCGCGGCCAGCCGGCTGTTCGTGATTTGGAACCTGCTGGGCATCCTGGATCTGATCGGAGCTGTCGGCAGCGCGGCGGCCAACCAGATGCTCGCGACAGGTGCCGCCGGGGAGGTCACCGTCGCACCGATGGCTCTATTGCCGCTGCTCCTGGTGCCGGCTTACCTCGTCCCGCTGTTCTTCATCTGGCACTTGACCGCGCTCTCTCAAGCGCGACGTGTGGTGCTGGTCGAGAAATCCGCTAGGCGGGCCTGAGACGGCGCGCGGGACGCATACTGGAGACCAAAATGTTTGAGATCGGAAACCGAGTCGTGTGGCGACAGTGGGCAACGCTGCCGGTCCGCCTGGTTATCGTATTCGGATTCGTGGCTCACGGGTGGGCCAAGCTGAGCCGGGGGCCAGAGGGGTTCGCGAAGCTCCTGGAACAGATCGGCGCACCGCGGCCGGAGTTGACGGCCTGGCTGTCCACGTTCGTTGAGATTGTCGGGGGTTTAGCGATCCTGGCGGGGGCGTTCGTTGCGCTTGTGAGCGTGCCCTTGGTCGTCATGATGTTCGTGGCAATGTTCACTGTGCATTTGCGCTACGGATTCAGCGCCATCAACACGATCGGGTTAACGGCCGAGGGGCCGCAGTTCGGCCCGCCCGGATACGAAGTCAACCTTCTGTATATTGCCGGCCTGCTCGCGCTAATCTTGGGCGGCGCGGGGCCGTTATCGATCGACAGGCTGCGCACGGAGAAGGCAAGCGCAACCGGCCTTACAGCCACGACCAGATAGCGACCGTGCCCTCGGCGACCCAGGTCCCGGTGGTCATGATCGCGGAGTTCGCGTCACGGCAGATCCTGGACGGGCTGAGCGGGAGCCACAACGCAATTCTTCTTGCGAGGAGTCCATGAGATGAAAACGGAAGAACCATTGTCGAGCGTGTGGGAGAAGCACGTCGGTGCCGAGTTCGCCGCCAAGAGCGCCGATCAGGCACTCGAGACCATGACAGCGGACCCCTACGTCAACGAGGTCCCCTTAATGATCGGGGCGCGGGGGCGAAGAACTGCACGACTTCTACGCCAACCATTTCCTGAACCAGATCCCGCCGGACCTGGAGATGGTTCCTGTCTCGCGGACCATCGGGCAGGGCCGGGTGGTCGATGAGCTGATTGTTCGCTTCACGCACACGATCCGCATGGACTGGGTTCTGCCCGGAATCGAGCCGACCGGAAAGCGCGTGGAGATGCCGTTCGTGGTCATCGTGCAATTCGAGGGCGACAAGCTGGCGCACGAGCACCTTTACTCGGACCAGGCCTCGGTGCTCGTCCAGGTCGGCCTCCTCGACAGGATGCTTCCGGTATGCGGCGGCGAGATTGCGGCGCAAGTGCTGAACCCCACGCAACCGATGAACGAGCTTATCCGTCGCGGGTCGAACAAAAACGGGTGAAAGGAGACGGCGATGAGAAAGTGCTACTGGTTTTTTGGCCACCGCCTCACAATCCTGGCAGGCCCCGCGGATACCGAGGGACACTATGACTTCGTCGAAGGTTGGGACCCGCCGGGCACGCAGGTCCCCCTGCACCTCCACCGCCGTTACTCCGAGCAGATCTATGTGCTAGAGGGGGGAACTCACCGCCTGGGCCGGCGAGACGCAAGGTGGTGCTGCGTCCGGGCGACGACGTTGTCATCCCCGCCGGGACGGTCCACACCTGGGCCGTGACCGGTGACGGTGCGGGCGGGCCCTGGCCGTTGCCTCGCCGAGTGGGTTTGCCCGCCTGATCACCGAGGTCGGCATCCCGGACGATGGCAGCGGGGTGCCGCCGTCCACCGACGTGGACATGGACCTTCTGCATGCGCGTCTCTGCCGAGCTGGGCGACGAGATCCTGGGCCCTCCTGGGGCCTTGCCCGAGGGAATGACCATGTCCAAGCAAGAGATCACTGAAGTAATCGGTGTCCACCACGTCGGGCTTAGTGCCGCGACCCGGCTCGCTCGGCGCGTTCTACCACGACGTGCTCGGCCTTCAAGTGGTCGGCGGCAGCACCGCGGACACGTCCGCCTTCGGCGCCTCCGCCTTCCTCAGCAGCCGCTCGAGCGAGGAGCACCACGACCTGGCGATCGTCGCCAACCCCGCCTTCCAGCACACCGCCTTCAAGGTGCGGTCGCTGGCGCATCTCCGCGCCGTGTACCAGCGGGTTCTCGGCCGGGGGGTGCCGGTCAAGATGGCCTTCAACCACGGTGTGTCTATTGCCTTCTACTTCGAGGACCCGGAGGAGCACCTGATCGAGGTCTATTGGCCCACGGGGGTCGCCTGGCCCCAGCCTTACGGCGACCCCATCGACTTGACGCTCTGGGAGGAAGCACTCGACTGGAAGGTGAGAGACCTGGCGGCGGGTGGTGTGCCTCAAGGCGTGGCTGGGCAAACCGCATGCACCGGGATGCCTGGGGTGCAACCAAGAGGCAGTGTGTCCAATCCATCACACGCTGGATCACCGGCCAGGACATCCGGACCAACGGGGGGCTGATCTGATGGGAAGCCCAGAAAGGAGCTGCTCATGCATGCTGAAGTACTCAAAGCCGGAAAAGGACGCCCGTTTCGGCTTGGCGATGTGCGGATGGTCGTGAAGGAGGATGGGAGTCATACTCGGCAGACATTGGGTCTGGCTGAATTTGAGGTGCCTCCAGAGGGCCTGGATACCCCTCCTCCTCATATCCATCACGCTCATGAAGAGGGCTTTTACATCCTCGAAGGCGACCTGGAGTTCCTAGTGGGGAAGCAAAGCGTGCGGGCCGGTCCGGGAACCTTCGTGATGGTGCCCATCGGAGTGCCGCACAAACTCCGCAATCCGACGGACAAGCCCGCTCGGTTCCTCGGCATGTTTACGCCTCGGCGTGATCTGAACTACTTCGAGGAATTGAGCCAGCTCTTTGAAGCCACGGCTTCTCCGACGCCGCAGCAGAGAGCTGATCTGATGGCCCGCTATGACACCGAGGTAGTTTCGTAGCCGGTTCGCTTCGATTAGTGACACTGTCGGGATAAGAGCTAAACCTTGAGGTGGTCGTGAAAACGAATCTTTGTCACGTGCTGGGGATTGAACACCCGATCATCGCCGCGCCGATGGGGCCGGACCTGACCGGCCCCGATCTCGTCGCGGCGGTGAGCAACGCCGGCGGCCTCGGCATCCTGCAAGCCCAACTATGCTCGCCGCCGCTCTTCCGCCAGGAAATCCGCCGGGTCCGGCGCTGACGGACAGGCCGTTCGGCGTGAACTTGATCCTGCACTTCCCCGTCGAGGATCAGGTGGCCGTCTGCCTGGAAGAGCGGGTCCCCGTGCTCTCGCTCTTCTGGGGTGATCCGACGCCGTACGTGGGGCGTGCCCACGCCGCGGGCGTGAAAGTCTTCCATCAGGTCGGGTCCGTCGCGGAGGCCCACCGGGCGGCGGCCGCGGGGGTGGATGTCATCGTCGCGCAGGGCGTCGAGGCGGGCGGCCACGTGGCCGGGGAAGTCTCCACCTTGGCCCTGGTCCCGCGAGTCGTGGACGCCGTCGCCCCGCGGCCGGTTGCCGCGGCCGGCGGCATCGCCGATGCCCGCGGCGTGGTTGCCGTCCTGGCGTTGGGGGCGCAGGCCGCGGTATTGGGTACTCGGTTTCTGGCCAGCGCCGAGTCGCGTGCCCATCCCCACTACAAGCAGAGGCTGCTGGAGGCGGACGAGGGGGGTACGGTCCGAACCATTCTGTTCGGCCACGGCTGGCCAAACGCCCCGCACCGGACGCTGCGGACGGCCTTTGTGGAGCAATGGCTCGGGCAGGAGGCCCGCGGCCAGGAATCGCGCCGGACGAGCCGGTGGTCGGCCAGACCGTAATCGGCGGCCAGGCGATGCCGGTGCTGCGCTTCATGGGGTTCCCGCCGAATGGTGATGCGAGCGGGGATATCGATTCGATGGATTTGTTGGCGGGTCAAGGCGTGGGCTTGGTCCGCGAGATCAAGCCGGCCGGTCAAATCGTTCACGAACTCGTCGAGGAGGCGCGGCAGATCATCGCGACCGCCTGCTCGGCTTGGTACAGCCGGCGTGAACAGGCGGGCCGGGTCCCACGAGGCAGGTTGTCAGTCTTGCATCCCTTCACCCAAACGGCCCTCACAGGTAGTGGAGGAATCCCATGTCGAAGAAACTGGAGAGTAAGGTCGCGGTCATCACCGGGGGCAACAGCGGCATCGGCCTGGCCACCGCCCGGCGGTTCGTCGCCCAGGCGCCCACGTCTTCATCACCGGACGCCGGCAGGTGGAACTCGATGAGGCGGTGCCAGTGGCAACCCCTAAAATCACCATCGCAATGGACATGCCATGAACGAAACTCCGAACTCTCGCATGGCTGAACTTTTCAACGCCATGGTCGATGCCTACGAAACTTGGGCCGAACCGCTATAGGCTCGTCTTGCACAGGTCGCTCTCAGAAGGACCACGGTGAGCGCTGGCGATTGCGTGCTCGACATTGCGCAGGAACGGGTGCTTTGTCACTTCAGGCAGCCGCCCTCGGCGCGAGTGTTATTGCCATCGATCTTTCCTCCGCCATGGTTGCTCGGCTGAACCAACGTTTGGCTCCTTACCCGGAATGCAAGGCGCTCCTGATGGACGGCCAAGCCCTCACGTTTGAGGACAGCACTTTCGACGCCGCCTTTTCCGTTCTGTCGACCACCTTGTTTCCGAGATGGAGTCGCGGGGTTGGACGAAGCCGTGCGAGTCGTTCCACCGGGCGGATGGCTAGGGATCGTACATTGGGCAAACCCGGAAGGTGCTGATATCTTCACCATCCTTTCACGCGCCTTGAAGAAGCTTCCACTTCCGACAGGTTCACTGGACTCACCGAAGCTCACAGGCGCCTCATATCGGCCCATGAACTCAGGGCCGCCCTGGAAGCTCGAGGGTGCGAGGTCACGGAGGTCGACCGACTGGATGCGCCGAGCCCATTGCCGCCGCCAGAAAGATTCATGGACACGCTGGATCCCATTTACAGCGCCTTTCCAACTTACCGTTCGCTCGACGAAGCCATGCGTGGCGAGTTGCGCGTCCTGCTCGCGCAGGAAGCCCGACGGTGGGTTGAACAAGACGTGCCGGCTGGCCGCACAGCTAAAGCCCACTTGGCGCTCGCACGGCGCTCTGGCCGACCACTCTGAGTCCGGAGTCTGAAGATGCTGGGCGTACAGTGGAGCAGTCAGGGACAAAAGCGGAAACATAAAAACACGGGTTTTGTCAGAGCTTCGAAGGAGCGAACGGAGGCAGCCAATGGATCGTGACGAGCAAGTGATTCATCAAATTTACAATGGTTTTAACGCTCGGGACATGGAAGGCGTCTTCGCCCTGCTCACCGATGACGTGGCGTGGGCGAACGGCATGGAAGGCACCCACGTTCACGGGAAGGACGCGATCCGGGATTATTGGACTCATCAATGGTCGGTCATCGATCCTCACGTCGAGCCGCTGAAGATCGCTAAGGCCGCCGACGGTTCCCTGGTCGTTGACGTGCACCAAGTCGTCAAGAACCTCGAAGGGCAAACGCTCATCGATGAAACGGCGAAACATGCATTCCGCCTCGACGGCGGTCGCGTGCAGCGGTTTGACATCCAGAGCGACACGCAACTGACCGGCATCCACTCAGCAACGTGAAACCGAGCTCTGACAAGACGTGGGCGGCCCTTCAGTTTTCCAGGCTTACCCAGAGGTTTTGTCAGAGCCTGTAAGGCTTGCCGGCACCGTCAAGGAACCATCGCTACGGAACGAACTATATGCGCCCAGGTCCGGCAACGTCCTCGCCTTGGCCGGTTTCAAGGGAAAGATCTGGCCCCGGGCGGGGGTGGTCAAGCAAGAATAGACCCTGGGCCGAACAAACCTGCTGCTGCGGACGTTTGGGGGCCACCTCGTCGTCCCGCTCCGCCACGCGGGGGCGGCGTGCAGCCCGGTCGAACATGCGGTCGGCATCCGAGCCATCGATATGGACCGATAGCTAGGGTGGCAGGGGCAGCGTGCCCTCCGGAACATCAACCCCCCGCGGTGGGAGTGATCGATGACGCATGAACAGGAAGCCCGCATCGCACAGGCCGTCCAGATGCTCACCGCGCAACTGGATGCCGCCAACGTGCTCTCGTCCGGCCCAGCCTACGACGAGGCACGGCATGTCTGGAATGCCGCCGTTACCCGCCGCCCGGCCGTGATCGTCCTTTGCGAGAGCACCGGCGACGTCCAATCCTCCGTCCGAACCGCCACGACGTGCGGCCTGTCGCTGTCGGTCCGGGGTGGTGGGCATGACTGGGCGGGGCGTGCCCTACGGGGAGAACTGGTCGTCGATCTCACCCCGATGCGGCATGTCAGCGTTCTCGGTCGAGTGGCCACCGTCGGTGGCGGCGCGACCTCGATGGAGGTGGCCGAAGTGGCCCATCCCTACGGGTTGGCGGCGGTGACCGGCACGATGGGGTGCGTCGGTATGGCGGGCCTCACGCTCGGGGGTGGCTACGGCCCCCTCACGGGGCGGTTCGGCATGGCGTCGGACAACCTCTTGGGAGCGGACGTGGTACTCGCGGATGGCCGGGTGGTTCGGACCGATGAGACGCACGAGCCGGACCTGTTCTGGGCGCTGTGCGGCGGCGGCGGCAATTTCGGGGTGGTCACCAGCCTGCGCGTGCGTTTGCATCCGGTCGCTGATGTGTCCGCCGGCGTCATCACCTTCCCTTGGGAGCAGGCCAGGAGCGTCTTCAAGGCCTATGACGACATGGTCGCGACGATTCCGGATGAACTCACCCTGACTCCCGGATTCTCTCCGGGGCCGGATGGCGAGCCGACCGTCATAATGCTCCACGCGTGGTGCGGAGATCGGCGCGAGGATGAGCACGTGCTCGATGAGGTCAAGGGCCTCGGCGCACCGAGCATGGTTCAGGTTGGCCGAACGAGTCCCGCGCAGATGCTGAAGGATGCCGATCCGATGGTCCTCCATGGCGTGAGCTGGATCGTCCGCACGGTGACGCTGGCCAAACTGGAGCCCGGAGCCGTCGAGGCTCTCATCGATGGCATGGAACACCGCAGCTCGCCGCTGAGCTGGATTGGCGTGCATCCGTTCCACGGGGTCGGTGAGCGCATCCCTTTGGAATCGACGGCGTTCGGCCTTAGGGCACGTCACTTCATGGTCGGGATCTTCGCCGCCTGGGAGCCCGGAGAGGATGCTCCGCACCGGGCTTGGGCCGACGCGGTCGAGGCCGCGCTGAAGCCCTATGCGCTGCCGAGCGCCTACCCCAACTATTTCGGACCGGATCGCCCGGAGCAGGCCGCGCAGGCCTATGGGCAGAACACCGCACGCCTCCTTCGGATCAAGCGCATTACGACCCGAACGGCGTGTTCGCCGCGACGTCCCTGCCGGTGCTAGCGTAGCCTGGATTCCCACGGGGCCGAATTCCCTAAACGTCCGGCCGCCGATCGCCTGGCGCTCGCCGGCTAGGCGGAGCCGTTTTCACGTCGATGAGAACGCAAACGGCTGACGCCAAATCGGCGTGACTGTGTGCGTCATGAGGCTCTCAACCCGTCGCTCAAGTCGGTTAGTGCCTCGCGGCCAGCGGCCGCGTCACCCGCCAGCGAGCAGCCCAGACAGGAGACAACACACGAGGGCCGGAACCGACACCAGGGTGCGCAGGATGTGCCATCGAATCCATCCCGCGCGTATAGCCTTCCAGTTTTCGGGCGGCGACTGGATCGACCAGCTTGCGATGGCCCGGTTGGTGCGGACGTTGGTCGACAGGCTGATCGAGATGACGGCGGCGTAGCCGAGTGCCCCCGTGATCGCCAACTGGCCGGACGTGGAATGCACTCCTGGAGAAACCGCCGCCAGACCAACGCCGCCGAGAATAGCGCCAAATATCACGATCGGCATATAAGGGTCGAACGTCCGGTTGGTCGCTTGGTGGAACTCTGTATACGCGGCAGCGGAAGAGATCCGGACCATCGCCCGTGTGAGGCCGACCCAGTTGACCATCAGGCCGCCGGTCGCCAAAGCCGCCAGCAACAGAGCGACCAGCCTTATGACGATCTCAATGCCCATAGCAATCCTCCGAGCGACGGGAGCGGATGTCGATCTGGTCGAAGCCCGCCGCAACCAGCAAGGGGCTGTGGGCTCATTTCTGGAAGTGGACGGAGAAAGCTTTGGCCCCGATTTCGATGTGTGCCATCGCGTCGATGGAATCTCGGAACAGATGACGGGACTTGACCGTCTCGTAACCGTGGCCGATCCGTCAGCCAAGATAACGATAGAGACTGCTCGCCATCAGGGTCAACTGGCGCCTGACGATGTCCGCCCCATCCGGGTGGCCGTTCTGTTGGCCCGGCGCTAAAATGAATGGTGCCCTCGGGCGGATTGGTCGGGGAGATGCAGGTGATGCCACAGGAAGAACCGAAACGTGGTGCCGCCATCGGACCGGTGAACTGGCCCCAGGTCGTCCCTTTCGAGCCGTCCGCGGTGAGCGACCGGCTGGGGTGGGTAGACCTTAGGGCGATTCGCTGCCGCGCGGCACCCACCTCAGAATTCACCGTGCCCGCCATTACCCGCCGCACGCTCGTCCTGATTACCCGTCCGCCGGAGGAGCTGGACCTGCTGTACGAGGGGGTGAAGCGGCACCGGCCGCCCCCCGCCGGAGCAGTCTCTCTCGTGCCGGCGGGGACACCAGTGCCAGTGGCGCTGGCGCGGGCACAAGGACTCGTTCCACATCCATCTGGAGCCGGGGCTGCTGGCGCGGGTGGCGGCCGAGGCATTCGACCTCGACCCAGCGCGGCTGACGCTCCCACCGCTCGACGCCGTCGACCTCCCGCACCTCCGGGCCGCCATTTTGGCGGTGGACGCCGAGCTCACCGCCGGCGGCCTCGGCGGGCCGCTCGCCGCCGAGTCGCTGGCCAACCTCCTGGCCGTCCACCTGCTCCGGCACGTGCTGGCCCCTCGCCAGCCCGGCGCGCAGGCGTTACGGCACGCTCCCCCGAGCGAGGCTCCGCGCCGTCCTCGAATATGTCGAGGAACACCTTGACGCCAACCCGACGCTGGAGGAGATGGCCGCTCTCGCCCGCCTCAGCCCCAACTACTTCGCGTCGCAGTTCAGGCGGGCCACCGGGCTGCCGCCCCACCAGTACGTCATCCTGCGCCGCGTCGAACGGGCCAAGCAAGTCCTGCAAACCGGGAGCGACTTCTCCCTGGCGGAGGTCGCCGCACACGCTGGCTTCGCGGACCAGAGCCAGTTTTCCCATCACTTCAAGCGCCTACGTCGGCGTCACGCCGGGGCAGTTCCAGACGCGCGTAGGAATCCACGAAAAGGCGTAAATTTCGCCAAGAAGCGCCAGAGCGACTCCTCTACCATTTCTCATGGGCGGGGTGGATTGGCATGGTCGCCCCGAGGACGACCGCCACCCGCGACCTGGCGGCCTCGGTCGCCAATGAACATCGCAGGAGGAGAATATGTCTACTGCTACCGTTTCGGAACCTCGGCCCGAGACGCACCGGCCTGGGCCGAAGTGATGCGGCGCGTCACCAACTACATGGTGAACGACTTCGGCGGCGGGCCGCGGGCGTGGAAGTTCGCCTGGGTGATCAACTTCCAGAAGACCGGGACGTTTCCGTTTCTCGCCGTGCTGATCGCGTGGTATCACAACACCAGCACCGCGGCCTGGATCTACCTCGCCATGCACGGCAGCTACGGCCTGGTCTGGATCATCAAGGACCTGGCCTTCCCCGATCCCGCATGGCAGCGCCGATCACCATCGGCGGCGGCATCAACGCCTTCCTGAGCGTCCTGGGCTGGTACTGGGTGTTCGGCTGGCTGCTGATCTCGGGCACTTCTCGGCCGGCCTACCCGCTGCCAGAGCATGCCTGGTTCTGCCTGTGCATCAGTCTGTGCATCCTGGGGAGCGTGCTCATGATCGCCGCCGACGCCCAGAAGTTCTTCACGCTGCGCCTGAAGCACGGCCTCATCACCGACGGCATGTACCGCTACGTCCGGCACCCAAACTACCTCGGCGAGATGATGATCTACGGCAGCTTCGCCCTGATGGTCTGGCACTGGCTGCCGGTGGTGGTGCTGGCCTGGGTCTGGGGCGGGCTGTTTGCGGTCAACATGACGCTCCAGGAGGCCAGCCTGTCGCGCTACCCCGAATGGGCGGAATACAAGCGACGCTCCTGGTGGCTGCTGCCCCCGCTCCTGTAACAAGGCGCCCTTTGGAAGTATTGGCCTCCGATTTGCACCAATCCCGAACATAGGAGAAAACCATGAGCACTTCGACGAACGAGGCCGCCGGCAACACGGGCGGCAACAGCGGCATTGACGTGGCGAACAAACAGGAATTCAGCCGGGAGACGACCATGGATGAGCCTCGCCGAACGCCCCCGACGGCGGCAACCAACCCGTTCCTGTCCGGGAACTTCGCGCCGATGGAGGCGGAGACTACCTGCTTTGACCTGGAGGTGCACGGAAAGATCCCCGAGGGACTGGACGGGCGATTCCTGCGGATCGGCCCGAACCCGATTGGGCGGATCGACCCGCTGCGATTCCACTGGTTCGTCGGCACCGGCATGGCGCACGGGCTGCGGCTGCGCGGCGGCCGCGCCGAGTGGTATCGCAGCCGGTTCATGCTCGACGCGAAGGCCGCCGAGGCCCTCGGCCGCGCCGCCATCCCCGGCCCGGGCGTCAGACGTCGCGATGGCGTGGTCAATACCAACTTCACCACCGCGGGCGGCAAGCTTTACGCGCTGGTTGAGGCCGGCGACCTACCCGTCGAACTCGACGACAAGCTGGAGTGCGTCGCGCGCTCCGATTTCGGCGGCACGTTGGAGGCCGGCTTCACGGCGCATCCCAAGTTTGAGCCCGCGACGGGGCTGCAACACGCGATCGTCTACCAGCCGGGATGGCCCGTGCGCTACCTCACTCTCGATGAGGCGGGCCGCGCCGCCACGGTCGCGCGGATCGACCTGCCGCACACGCCGATGATCCACGACGTCGCCTTCACGGCCTCGAGTATCGTCGTGCTCGACCTGCCGGTGACATTCCAGCCCAAGGACGCGAGGACCGGCCCGCCTTGGGGTCAGCACACGAGCTTCCCCTGGCTCTGGGATGAGCGGAAGGACGCCCGGGTCGGGCTCCTGCCGCGCGATGGCGACGTTGGGCGGCTGCTATGGTTCGAGGCGCCGCGCTGCTTCGTCTTCCACTTCCTCAACGCCTACGACGAGGGCGACCGAACCATCGTCGACGTCGTCCGCCATCCGCGGATGTTCGCAGCCGATCAGAGCGGGCCCAACGAAGGGCCGCCGATGCTGGCCCGCTGGACGCTCGACCGATCGAGCGGCCAGCTCGTGGAGACGATCCTCGACGAGCGCGGACCTGAGTTCCCGCGGATCAACGGCGCCTTCGCCGGGCGTCCGTACCGTTACGGTTACACCACGCATGCGTCGGCGGCGCACGACACCGGTCCGGCCATCAAGCACGACCTGAAGCGGGGCTCGTCCGAGGTCCACGACTACGGTCCCGGCCGCGTCACGCTCGAGCCGGTCTTCGTCGCGCGCCGGCGCGCCGCGCCGAGGACGACGGCTGGGTCCTGTCCTACGTCTACGATGCCAACCGCGACCGGAGCGACGTCGTAATCCTCGACGCGCGTGACTTCGGCGGCGATCCTGTCGCGACCGTCCGCCTGCCCGTCCGCGTCCCCTACGGCTTTCACGGCGGCTGGGTGCCCGACGGTTCCTCCATCCCGCCGGTCGCCTGAGGCGGTACACCAGATACCCACGTCGTAAATCGGGGGTTCCAAGCAACCATTCATCGGCCCGAGTAGCGACGCCCACCGTCTCATATCTGGAGAGAAACATGAGCAAACTCAAGAACAAGATTGCGGTCATTAGCGGCGGAACGACCGGTATCGGTTTAGCGACCGCCCAGCGGTTTGTCGCCGAAGGCGCTCACGTCTTTATCTTCGGTCGCCGGCCAGCACGGCTCGACGAGGCCGCCAAACTGATCGGATGCAACGTCACCGCTATCCAGGCTGACGCCGCGAATCTCGATGATCTCGACCGTGTCGCTAGGGCAGTAAGGGACGAAAAGGGTATCGTCGACATCATCGTGTCGAACGCGGCCTTGGTGGAGCATGCTTCGATCGACACCCTCACGCCTGAGCATTTCGACAAGACATTCAACCTCAACACCCGCGGCCCCGTCTTCCTGGTGCAGAAGCTGCTGCCGCTGATGACACGTGGCGGATCGATCATTTTGGTCTCGTCGGCCATGCACGTCATGGGCATTCCTGGCCATACCACCTACGCGGCGACCAAGGCGGCGTTGCGTTCCTATGCCCGCACCTGGGCTGCGGAATTCAAGGATCGCGGCATTCGCGTCAACACGCTCAGCCCTGGCGTAACCGACACCCCGATTCTCGACTCTCAGGCGGCGACCCCCGAAGAGAGCGAGGCTCTGGTGAACATGTACCTGAGCATGATCCCAATCAGTCGACTCGCTCGGGCCGAGGAGATTGCCAGCGTGGCGCTCTTCCTGGCGTCCGACGAGAGTTCCTACATGACAGGTGCGGATCTGATGGACGACGGCGGCGGCCAAGTCTGAGACCCGAGGGTCGCCGGTAGGCGGGATATGAGCGTTGAGCTTGTTATACGTCTGGTCGCTACGCTTCTGGCTGCCCTCGCGACCGGCGGACTGATGGTCAACTGGACCGGCCTTGCCACGGGCGATGGCACGCGTTTCGTTCGCCTCGGCGTATACGGAGTTCCATCAAGCGACCGACCGGACATTCGATCCCTACATGCCGATCGTGGTTTTCGGCGCTATGTTCGGCGGCATTGCGAGTTCGCGATGGTCTCGTCAGGGGCGAATCCTGCGTCCAGTCCACTCGCGATCTCGGGCGCCGCCTGCTATGCGGTCGTAGTTGCGATTAGTCTATCGACCAACGTGGCATCAACAAGCTCATCGCAGGATGGTCGATCCAGTCTCCGCCTGACAACTGGAAGGCCATTCGCGCGGGCTGGAATGGGTGGCATGTCCTGCGCAATCTGGTATCGGTCCCGGGTCTCGTTTGTTACATCCTGTCCGGTCTGCTCGGTGCTCGGTGAAGCGGTTGATGGTGATAAAAACCTACAATTCCCGGAGAAGCATAACAGCAACAGCAACATCAACCTCGCCACGGAGGAAGTGATCGATGACGCAGGAACAGAACGCCCGCGGCGCACAGGCCGTCCAGATGCTCACCGCGAACTGGATTCCGCCAAAGTGCTCTCGTCCGGCCCAGCCTATGACGAGGCACGACATGTCTGGAATGCCGCCGTCACCCGCCGCCCGGCGGTGATCGTCCTTTGCGAGAGCACCGGCGACGTTCGATCCTCCGTCCGAGCCGCCAGCACGTGCCGCCTGTCTCTGTCGGTCCGGGGCGGTGGGCATGACTGGGCGGGGCGTGCCCTGCAGGGAGAACTGGTCGTCGATCTCACCCGAATGCGGCATGTCAGCATCGAGGGTCGAGTAGCCACCGTCGGTGGCAGCAACCTCGATGGACGTGGCCGAGGCGGCCCACGCCTCTGGGTTGGCGGCGGTGACTGGCACGATGGGGTGCGTCGGCATGGCGGGTCTCACGCTCGGGGGCGGCACGGCCCCCTCACGGGCGGTTCGGCATGGCGTCGGACAACCTCCTGGGAGCGGAAGTGGTGCTCGCCGACGGCCGAGTGGTCCGGACCGATGATACGCACGAGCCGGACCTGTTCTCGGCGCTTCGCGGCGGCGGCGGCAACTTCGGGGTGGTCACCAGCCTGCGCAGTGCGTTTGCATCCGGTCGCTGATGTGTCCGCCGGCGTCATCACCTTCCCTTGGGAGCAGGCCAGGAGCGTCTTCAAGGCCTATGACGACATGGTCGCGACGATTCCGGATGAGACTCGCCCTGACTCCCGGATTCTTCCGGGGCCGGATGGCGAAGCCGACCGTCATAATGCTCCACGCGTGGTGCGGAGATCGGCGCCGAGGATGAGCACGTGCTCGATGAGGTCAAGGGCCTCGGCGCCACGAGCATGGTTCAGGTTGGCCGGACGAGTCCCGCGCAGATGCTGAAGGATACCGATCCGATCGTCCTCCATGGCGTGAGCTGGATCGTTCGCACGGTGACGCTGGCCAAACTGGAGCCCGGAGCCGTCGAGGCTCTCATCGATGGCATGGAACACCGCAGCTCGCCGCTGAGCTGGATGGGCATCCATCCGTTCCACGGGGTCGCTGAGCGCATCCCCTTGGAATATAAGGCCTTCGGACTCAGGTCGCGTCACCTCATGGTCGGGATTTTCGCCGCCTGGGAGTTCGGCGAGGATGCTCCGCACCGGGCTTGGGCCGACGCGGTCGAGACCGCCCTGAAGCCCTATGTGTTGCCGACACCTATCCCAACTATTTCGGAGCGGACCCGCCCGGAGCAGGCCGCGCAGGCCTATGGGCCCAACACGGCCCGGCTCCTACGGATCAAAGCGCACTACGACCCGAACGGCATGTTCGCCGCGACGTCCCTGCCAGTGCTCGCCGAGGCGAGGGCTCGCGGATAGTGCCCGCGTTTCGTCACGAGGGTCGGCGGCGGCACGTCCGAGCGATTGCGAATTGCAGGGTTCGGCATCGTGACCGGCAGCCGCAACTCGGCGGCAGCGTTATGGCAGTACTTAAAGAAAATGGAACGCGAGGTTTAGGCCTGAGCGTCCTGCAGAATGGCTGCACTTCAGACGTCGCTTGCCGTTTCACGCCGCCTCTTGCGATACAAACAACGGGAACGGAATCGATACAAAGAGCCGTCCACGTGCATCTTCCGCCGTTCGCGGCGCCGGCTCCGGCGTGCCATAAAATCGGAGGCGGCGGGAAACCTACCCGCGTCCCCGCAAGACGTAAGCCTTTGTGCTGCAGATATTTATGACACAGACACTGGAGGCGGCGGGAATTGCACCCGCGTCCCGAGAAGCGTCAGTGAGAGCATCTACGTGCGTAGCCGATCGTTTGATTGTCGGCCTCGGAGCCCCGGTCGGCAGGGTCCCCTTCGGCTTATCCTGTCATGAATTTAACCCAAGCTGCAACAAGAGGTTAGGCTCAGGCGATCCCGAATTGTCGTCCCCGGCCGGATCTCTCGGGAGAAGACCCGGCGCGAGGCCGTTGCTGTGGTTTAGGCAGCGAGACGGTGACTGCGGCACGTAAGTGTTGGCAGTTAAGTTTCGGTCGGCTTTTTACGAGGCCTGCTGACCAACCTCGGCACGCCGCCGTTCACCTCGGTCATCCGGTCGATCCTGGTTCGCCCCCGAATGGTCTTGGTTACAGACGAGCTATTCATATTATACGATAAGCCGCGGACATTCTTTACACTCGATCTTCAGAGTTCTCTGTCGATTTCGCATTCACCGCCGCCGCGTCGCCCGATCGATGTCGCGTTTGGCGTCCTGCTTCTTGATCGCTTCCCGTTTGTCGTAGGTCTTGCGGCCGCGCGCTACCGAGAGCTCGACCTTGGCGATCCCCTGCTTGAAGTAGATCGACAGCGGCACAAGCGTCAGACCTTTCTCACCCGACTTGGAGCCGAGCTTGGCGATCTCGCGGCGGTGCAGCAACAGCTTGCGGCGACGCTTGGGAACGTGATTCATGCGGTTGGCCTGGAGGTATTCGGGAATGTCACACCCGAGCAGCCAGACCTCGCCCTTGTCGATCTCGGCGTACGCGTCTTCCAGGTTGGCCTTGCCGTTGCGCAGGCTCTTGACCTCGGTGCCAGTCAAAACCAGCCCCGCTTCGACCTTCTCGAGCAGCTCGTACTCGTGCCGTGCCTTGCGATTCCGGGCCACGGTCTTGATGCCCGAGTCAGCGGCCGGGGCCTTGCCCTTGGAGGACGATTTTGACGCGTCTTTCTTGGCCATGCCCCTCCAGCCTTCCCGCCGCGTTCCAGCCGGAGAAGCCGACTGTTCATGAAGGAATGATAAAAGCGTAACACAGCAAAGCAAGTACGAGGAGACCCCTGAGCCGCCTACGCTCGGGTAGCGGCACATGCCGCCAGAATCTCAGAGACCTGCTGCTCTGGGTTTGCTGACTCGAGGCTGAGTCGCGGCGTCGACCGGAGGAGTGCCCCGACCTCCGACTGATCGCCGGACGGTCTGGAACCTACAACGATGAAGGTCGGCTCGATCAGATCGAGCTGCTGAGCTGCGAGTCGGCCGGCGAGCGAACATGGCTCGGCCCTGGAGAGCGGTCCCCACCGCGCAGTCGCGGCGGCGACAAGGTCAGCAACCGTAAAGTCGGTGACGATCCATTGCTCCCCCCAGCTCGATCGGTCTTGATGCCGCCAGAAACCCAAGAGTCTTCTCCAGCAAGCCGAACGGTTTCCGATTCGCAACTCTGAGCAATCGAGGGGCAAGCTCTTCAAGGTCGCGTTGGCTCCAGCAGCCAGTATTCAGCTCGGCGACGAGCTGCTCGAGAGCCGGGCGCTTTTCGGGCGCGTTCCACCACCCCTCCAGAGCGAGGTAGCTCGGCCGGCGGTCCAGGTTTGCCCTCAGCTCGGCAATCGACCGGCCGGTCAGCGGATCCCGCGCATCGGCAGCGATCTCCTCGAGCGGCGCCAGGACGAACCTCCTCACTCCCATGCGCGGGTGAGGAACAGTCAGTTGCGGCATGGCGATGATCTTGTCGCTGAAGAGCAGCAGGTCGAGGTCGAGGGTTCGCTCGCCCCAGCGGACGGTTCGTACTCTGCCCGCGTCAGCCTCGATCTCCTGGAGCCGGTGCAAAAGCGTGATCGGTTCCAGCGTCGTCTCCAGAGCCGCGGCAGCGTTCAGAAATGGTCCCTGGCCGGCGGGGCCGCCGACGGGCCTGGTCTCGTGGTAGGTGCTCATCGATCGGACAATCAGCTCCGGCGTCTGGCTCAACCGCCCGCCGGCCTCGTCGAGAATGGCCTTGCGGTCGCCCAGGTTTGATCCCAGTCCAATAAGAGCAAGCGTTCCCATCATGGCCCCGGGCCAGAGGGTCCTTACAGGGTAAGCTTGCCGATGCGATCGACGGCCTCGAGCAGTCGCGGAGTGTCCACCGTGAGTGCGACGCGGATGTAGCCATCAGCGGTCCGGCCGAACCCGAGGCCGGGAGTCGTCACGACATTCGCCTCTTCCAGCAGCCGCGCGCAAAGTTGTGTCGATGTGTAGCCCTTAGGGCAGGGGATCCAGACATAGAACGTGGCCTCGGGAGCGGGCACGTCCCAGCCCAATTTCCGCAATGCCTGGACAAAGGCGTCGCGGCGCTCCTTGTAAAGGGCGCGGATGGGCGGAGTCAGCGCGGCGTACTCGTCGAGGGCCGTCTTGGCAGCGAACTGAATGGCCGTGAAGATACCCGAATCGGTGTTGGCCTTGACCTGCCCCAGGGCAGCGATCATGGGAGACCCGCCGATCGCGAAGCCGACGCGCCATCCGGTCATATTGAAGGTCTTCGAGAGACTATGGAACTCGATCGCCACGTCCTTGGCGCCGGGGATTTGCAAAATGCTGGGGACGGGATGCTCGAAGTACATCTCGTTGTAGGCGGCATCCTGGGCCACCACGAAGCCGTGCGCGCGGGCCAGGTTAACGACCCGTCCGTAATAGGCCAGGTCGGCCGTGCCACCGGTCGGATTGTTGGGATAGTTAAGGAACATCAGCCTGGCCAGCGAATAGACGTCGCCGGGGATCGCCTCCAGGTCGGGGCGGAAGCCAAGTGATCGTTCCAGTCGCATCGTATAGACGTCGGCTCCGGCGAACATGCTGCTCGATCGATAAACAGGGTAGCACGGGTCTGGCACCAGGCTGATCTCGCCGGGGTTGAGGACCGCCAGGGGGAAATGCGCGATGCCTTCCTTTGATCCGATCAGGGGGAGGACCTCGGAATCCGGGTCAAGGTCGATGCCGTAACGCAGCTTGCAGAACGCCGCGATTGATCGCCGCAGCTCGGGCGCCCCCTGGTCCAGGGCGTACTGGTGAAACGCCGGGTTCTCGACGTGGTGCTGAAGGCTGCGGATGATCGGAGTGGGCGTGGGCCGGTCAGGATCGCCCACTCCCAGATTGATGATGTCACGCCCCGCGGCAATGGCGGCTTTCTTTTTCTTGTCAATCTCGGCGAAGAGATAGGGGGAAGCTTCTGGAGCCGATCCGACTTCACAAACGGAGTGGTCGCCATCGAACCGTCAGTCCTCAAGGGGTCTCTTGCCACGATGAAGCGGAAGACGTCAGAGATCGGTCCCGGCGCCTGCGGGCGGCAAGCGGCTCAGTTCGCCATGATCTCAGCGGGAAGATTGTCGTTAGCATAAACGTTCTGAACATCGTCATTCTCGTCGAGACTATCCTTGAGCTTGATCATCTTCTTACCGCTCTCGGCGTCGAGATCGACGTAGGTGGTCGGAATGTAGCTGGTCTCGGCGGTTTCGGTGGGGATCTTGTGATCCTCGAGGGCCTTGCGGACGGCCTCGAAGATCTTGGGGTCGCAGGTGATCTCGAAATAGCCTTCCACCAGCTCGACGTCATCGGCCCCAGCCTCGAGAGCGACTTCCATCAACTGGTCTTCGGTGACGTGCTTGGGGTCAACGATGAAGAGGCCCTTGTAATTGAAAAGATAGCTGACGCAGCCGCTGCCGCCAAGGTTGCCGCCGGCCGCCTCAAACACCCGCCGCAGGTCGCCGGCGGTGCGGTTGCGATTGTCGGTCAGGGCCTCGCAGAGCACGGCCACGCCGCCGGGCCCATAGCCTTCGTAGATGACTTCCTCGAAGTTTTCGCCGCCCAGCTCGCCGGTCGCTTTCTTGATAGAACGCTCGATGTTCTCCTTCGGGCAGCTAACCGACCGCGCCTTGTCGATCGCATACCTCAGCCGGATGTTCGCATTGGGGTCGCCTCCACCGACGCGCGCGGCCACGTAGATCGCTCTGCAGAGCTTGCTGAACAACTGGCCGCGCTTGGCATCAACAAGGCCCTTGCGATGGGCAATGTTGGCCGAATGGGAATGTCCTGCCATCTCTGTGCAAACTCCTCAACAGATTCCTGCCCCGCGACCGGCAATGAACGACAGTGTCCCGGCTCGTGATTCTTCGATTCGCTCAGGGGGTCCGGTTCGATGACGTCTTGGGGATGGGGCTTAGAGTCTTCAGTGACGTGAGCTTCTTGCGAATTTCCGGCAGCCGCTTGTCGGCGGGGATGGCCTTGGCAGCGATCTGCTCGGCTTCTTCCCAGATCTGCCTGGCTCTGTCAACCTCCTGGAGGTGCAGATAGACGTCCCCCAGATGTTCGCGAATGGTCGCGTCCGGTGGCGCGGCGCCCTTCTTTTCGTCGACCTTCTGAAGCTCGACCGCCTTGAGCAACGGCTCGAGCGACTCCTTGGCCTTGCCGCGCTTGAACAGCACCCACCCCAGGCTATCGAGGTACGCGGCCTTGTCGGGCTCTTCCGTGACGGCCTTGCGAATCATCGATTCGGCTTTTTCCAGGTTCTTCCCCTGGTCCGCGTAGAGGTATCCAAGGTCGTTATTCACCCCCGGGTCATCCGGGGCCTTTTGAAAGACGATCTCGAGCTCTGCCTCTCCCTTGGCGTAATCACCTTGGTTAACGTAGATGATCGAGAGATTGGAATGGGCGAGCTTGACCACATCGTCGTTGCTGGAGAACTGCTTGACCAGGTCCTGAAAGACCTTGACGGCCTGGTCGTTGCGACCGAACTTGGCGAGCATGCCCCCCAGCGCGAACTTGTAGCCGGCATTTTCGGGCTCGTTCTTGACGGCCTTGTTGAGGATCTCGATCGCCTGGTCGAGCTTGCCGGTGTCCCCCAGCAATTCCGCGAGCATGACCTGCACCTGGACATCGCTGGCGTCGAGCTGGGCAGCTTGCGATACGGCGGCCAGTGCCGCCTCGCTATGACCGGCCCGGCGCTCCAGCTCAGCGAGTACTTGCAGGGAGCGCCCGGTCTTCTCGTTGGGGTATTTCTCAATCATCTGGCGGATCGTGGCGGCTGCTTCCGCATATTGATCCAGGCGGCGGAGAGTATCGGCGATGTCCTTGTAGACCTGAGAGCTGGGGCTCTGCTCCAGCATCAAGCGCTGCAGCTTGATCAGGCGCTGCAGCCGCCCGGTTTTGTTTGATCCACGATCGGGATTGGCGATGAAATTGAGCACGAAGAAAGCCGGTCTGGGAAGCGTCGGTGGCTTGGCCTGAAGCTGCTGCAGGCCGGCGTCGAGCATGGACTCCGCCAGCGCGTCGTCGGCGGCGGCCGCCTGAAGCTGCGAAGAGATCGCCTCCAACCCGTTGGGGCGGGTCATCGCGTCGCAGATCACTTTGAGCAGGTCGCCGGGCTTCTTTCGTTTCAGCAGCGAAGCGGCCAGCGCCCGATAGGTCTGGGGAGTGGGCTGGGTGGTCAGCAGCGTCTTGTAGAGAGCATCGGCCTTTTCGATCTGGCCAGTCTCGCGATAGCGGTCGGCAAGCACATACTGCAAGGGGACGTTCTTGGAGTCTCGCTGCGCGGCCTCCTCGAGCCGGGGAGTGATCTCCGCTTCCCGCTTGAGGGCGGTCAGCACCTTGGCCAGCAACTCGTAAGCCTCAAGCGCCTGGGGCTGTCGCCTGATGTAGCGTTCCACCAGCGCCAGGGCTTGTTGCCCCTTCCCCTGCTTGAGCAGCGTTTCCGCCAGGTGCAGGGGAATCTGCGGGTTCTCTTCGTCATAGCTCAGGCCGCGTTCGAACGCCTTGACGGCCAGGTCATCCTTCTTGGCCTCGAGGAAGACCATGCCGAAGTTCAAGTAGGCATTGGCCGGCTCATTACCAAGGATCCGGGCAAGGTCCAGGGGCGAAAGCCTGTTGGCGGCTTTGTCATCGAGACCGGCCATCACCTCGGCGTAGGCCTTGGCCGCGTTGTCAACCTGGTTGAGCTTCTCCGAATAGAGCTTGCCCAGCTCATACTGGGCCACCATGCGCCCCGGCGAGTGGGCGTCGAGCTTGGGGTTGGCAAGCACTTCCTTGAGCACGGTCTGGCAACCGACCGTGTCGTTCTTGCGATTGTAGAATTCGACGAGCCGGCTGAGTGTATCGGTGTCGCCGGGCTCGATGGCCAGAACCTTCTTGCCGAACTCGACGGCCAGCTCGGGACGGCCCAGCGCACCCAAATAGATTCGGCTCAGCCGCCTGGCGATGGCAACCGAGTCGGGATCGAGCTTCTGAGCTTGCTGCAAGAGGGCCACGGCTTCGTTGAACGAGCCTCGATCTTCCAGTCCACGCGCTGTCGCGTAAAGCCGCAGCGCCTCGGTCTGCTGGCGATCTTCGACGGTGCTGGGATGAAGCGGCACAAACGATCGCGGCGGATCGTCACCTGGTTGCGCGAAGATCGATGCCACGTCGGGTTTCGGTCGGGGAACCTCGGCCGGTTGAGTCGTGCCGGGCGCCTTGGCATCGGCTTCCTGGGCCGCTGGAGCCTTGTCCTGGATTGATTGCGAGCCGGCGATGGGAGCGGGCGACAGAAGAGCCACGGTTTCGCCGACCACTCGGCTGCCGGCAATTAGATACAGGCCTGTGAGGGCAACACGAACCCATCGCCTTGACCCGACCATGACCACATCTCCTCGCTAGGTTAGTCCGTTCCTCACCGACTGCGCGCCGATCGCCGCCAGGTTCTCGGCCGCGTGGATGACGAGACTGGCAGCCCAAGCCGCGGCGCGACGGTACCTCGCCCTGACTGTTAGGCCCGACGCTCAACTAGGTTATGATTGACCAATCGTATCACGGCTCGAGCCGGACTGCCAAGCCCAGGCAAGGTCCAGACCACAATCAAACCAGTGTACCCATTCTCACTCAAAGTTCCCGACATCAAGCCACACACGCGGTCCCTAGCCCTGCCGCTCTCCTCGCCTCTCGGCGCGATCGGGTCAGAGGGAATCGTTGCCAGTCTCCATCGATCACCTCACCGGCCGCCCAGAATCGGCTTTGTTCGAGCACCCTAATACCGACGTCGACGATGCAAGTCCAAACTCGGAAAAAGCTTTCGTCGATTCCGATTTGGCTTTGTGTGGCGCATTTTACGGTGTAGGCACTCTGCCGGCGGCCGTCTCGCCGCGCCATCGAATCCGCAATTCTCCATCCTCCAACTTCGTATGCATCTCTCATCTGTGATTTGCCACAACAGGGTGCTTCGTTACGCAGCCCGAATAGCCGGCTGTCTCCCATCTGCGCGACTGTGGGCATGTGTGCAAGCTCGCGAGAGTAAATCGGCCATTGAAGTGCGGCTTGGAGGTCTCGGCCCGGTCGTTGGTGGGCCCCTCAGTATGATCTGTTCGGCACGGGCTTCCGTTGCACCGTTCTTTCCCGGTCTGAGATGATTCTAGAAGATGTCCTCTCAAGATCGGAGATCACCATGGAAAAGTGCGTGTCTGACGAACTGGCCGACCGAATCGAACACTTGGAGCGGGAGTGCCTTGACATGAGACGGTCCAATCGGCTCATGAGGCGACTTGGCGGCATGACTCTGATTGCGGTGATCCTGATGACATTCGCTGGCGCCCAGCTCGCCCAGAGAACCGAGGAAGTTCGGGCGGGAAGCATCTTGCTTGTCGATAAGGGAGGGTTTCCACGAGCGCTACTTGCAGTGACTCCTGACCCCAATGACGGAGCAGTCCTCCAACTAAGCCATAGGGGTGCCAAGCACCCGCAGATGGTACTGACCGTCAATCGGCTGAACCAGGTCGCCTTGAGCCTCCTCGATTCCGAACACAGGCCCAGGATCTTCCTGGGGCTGGAGCCCGATGGATCGCCCCGGCTGAGACTGCAAGACAAGGATGGGAACAGCCTATTCCAGGCCCCTATGGAACCGAACCCGACCGTGCCAAGCTTGCTGAGACCGTAAAGCCCCGTCCTCGCCGGCGTTGTCGGTGCACTAACTGAAAAGGGAACATGCAAACGACCCGCGGAAGTTTACACCCTGGCGCTTTCGGCACGTTTCGACGAAAGCGTGAGGAATGGGGAAACCGCGAAAGTTGTATTTGATCGCCCTCTTTGATGCACTAAGAAGGCGCTGCGGCCTTTCTCTGCCGGGTCGAGGGTCGGCATTAGTCGTGACCTCACGCGCTGCTCCACGTCGGGATCTTGGCCGAGACCAGCGACGAACAACTCCTCGATGTTCTGCGGGCAGGGAAATGCCGGGCAGGGGAGGGGGTGCCCATGGACCGATGGTGCTGGGAGTCAGTAGACGGGTCTTGACGGACTTACAGGCCGCGGAGGATGTCTTTCAGGCGACGTTTCTTGTTTTGGCACTGAAGGCTCGTTCCATCCGCAAGCGAGAGCGCTGGGCCCTTGGCTGCATGCCGTCTCGGCCCGGGTCACCCGTCCCCGTCTCGGAGCCGGCGTCGTGAAACCGTCCCAAGGAAAGATGGCTCACGATGGCGAGAATACGGAATGGCCGAGCTCCGTTCCATCGTCGACGAGGAACTGGGACGCTTGCCGGAAAGTACCGCCGCCCGGTCGTCTGTTGAAGGACGCCAAGAAGAGGCCGCCCACGTCCTGGGGTGGAGCAAGGGGACCGTATCGGGCCGGCTGGCACGAGCCAAGGACTTGTTACGCGGTCGACTGGCTCGCCGCGGCCTATCGTCGACGGGGGCGCTTCTGTCAGCTTACCTGGTACCCCGCAGCGCCTCGGCGGCCGTGCCCCCATCGCTCCTGGCTCACACCGTTAGGACCGCCGCAGCAGCCAGGCTAATGGGATTGAAGGCCAGTCTGACCTCGGGAATAGTCACGGCTCTGGCTCACGGCATTCTCAGGACGATGCTCCTGGGACGAATCAAGTTGGCCGCGGCCTTGTTGCTCCTGGCCCTGGGCACCGCGGCGGTCGCGGGTCCCCTGATCTGGAACCTGCGAGCGGCAGGCCCCCTGGCTTGCGGGTACAAACCCAGAGCGGAACATCTCGAGACCACCTTTTGTGCGGATCGTCGACGTCTGCTACACGCCGGACGGCAAGGCGGTCGTTTCCGCCGGAGCGACGGGCTCGTCCGGTTATGGGACCTCGCGCGTGATCGGGAAGTCCGTGCGATCGATTCGCTGGAAGGAGGGGGCGACAAGGAATATGTGCTGCGCGCCTTCGCAATCTCCCCCGACGGCCGCCTCATCGCCGTCGGGCGGTACCGGTCGCGACCCGTCCCACCGCCGGCTGATCCAGGGCATCTGGATCTGGAATATGACCGAGAGCCGGTTGTTACGCAGATCGAGGTCAAGACTGCCGGGCCTGCAGAGCTCTCGCCTTCTCGCCGAGGGCGCCGAGCCTGGCCACGGGCGATCAAGCTGGAAAAATCCAGCTCTGGGACGTCGCCAGCGGGGAGGAGCTCTTGACGCTCAAGCTCGGCGAGACAGCCATCGGCGGCATCGCCTTCTCACCCGATGGAATGACCCTCGCGGCGACCATCCTGGGCAGCGGCGTCCAGCTCTGGGACCTGGGCGGGGGTCGGGCGTTGGGGCCGTCGACGGCGGCTCCCAGCCGCATGCCCTGTCTCCGCGCTTCTCTCCAGACGGGACATTGCTGGCCTTCGGCACGCCCGACGGCGAGGTGATTATCTGGGACCGAGCGGCCGACGGCTCCGGGCCAGAGCACGGGTCAATCCCCAGAGCTCACTGGCCATCGCATTCGCCTCCGACAGCCAGTCGCTTTCGGTCTGCGGCGAAGGTGATGGCACGATCACCGCCTTCGACACGGCGACCGGCCACGAGATCTGGAAGGTCGAACTGGGACTTGCGATGGCAACTGGCGGCGTATGCCTGCTGCTCCCGATGGCAAGACTGTCGTCACGGGCCATGGCGGCGCATTGCGTTCTTTGACTCCACGACCGGCAACTTGCAAGACGCACAGTGAACTGGGACACGTTCTGGTATCATCAGCCAAATAGTCTATAAGCTGGGGGAGGCCTCACGATGATCACCTTGATTCTGCTCGCCAGCGGCGTGCTCGCGGCAAGCGTTGCCGCGGAGGATCCACCAACTACTTCGCCGGATCTGGAAGCCTACCAGCAGGCCAAAGCCACGGTCGGTCCAGATGCCGAGGCCCAGGTCAAGCTCGCCCTCTGGTGCGAAGAACATGGTCTGACGGCCGAGCGGATCAAGCACCTGACTCTGGCCACGCTCATCGACCCCTCCCACGCGGCCGCCCGGGGATTGCTGGGGCTGATCTCCTACCAGGGCAAGTGGCAGCGTCCCGACCAGGTCAGCCGCGACGCCATCGACCGACCCCGCCCGCAAGGCGCTCTTGCAGGAGTATATGCAGCGTCGAGTCAAGGCCCCCGACAAGGCCGATGAGCAGTGGAGGCTCGCCCTCTGGTGCGAGCAGAACGGCCTGAACGAGCAGGCGCTCGCCCATCTCCATCGTGTCGTCCAGCTCGACCCCCGCCGAGACGCCGCCTGGAGACGGCTGGGCTACAAGAAGACGGCTCAGCGCTGGACCAAGCCGGAGCTGCTCACCGCCGAGAAGGCCGAACTCGACGCGCAGGTGCGCGCCAACAAGTTCTGGAAGCCTCGGCTGGAGCACCTGCGGGAGGCACTCGGCGGCCGCGATCGAGGCAAGCAGGCCGCCGGCCGCACAGGCGCTGGGCCAGATCACCGATCCCCGCGCCGTGCCCATGGTCTGGTCGGTCTTCGTCACGGGGCAACGAGGCCGATCAGCGAGCCGCCGTGCAGATTCTGGGTCAGGTGGACGCCCCGGGCGCCTCGCGTGCCCTCTGCTTGCTGAGCCTCTTCAGCCCCTCCCCGGAGATCCGCCGCTCAGCCGTCGAGATCCTCCGCCGTCGCGACCCGCGCGAGTTCGCCGGGCTGCTCGTCGGCATGATTCGCGAGCAAGGTCAAGTACAAGGTCAACCCCGTCGGCGGCCCCGGCTCGCCGGGAGCTCTGACCGTCGAAGGGGAGGACAGCCGACACCCAGCGGCGGTACAGCCCGCCGCCATCGCCCACGTACATCCCCGCGATCAACGACACCGTCTTCCCGGACGCCTTCGGCCAGCCGGTTATCTACCACCCGCTGGGACATTACACCGCGGCGGTCGGCAGGACATCCTCAATCACATGCAGGCCCAGATGAGCTATGCCGACCGCCTGCCATCGCTCCTGGCCCAGGCCGGTCTCGGCCCCATGGGCCAGCAGCTCGGCGACAAGATCGCCGCCAATGTCCAGCAGCAGCGGCACCAGCGTCGCAGGCCACCGCCCAAGCCCTGCTGAAGAACGCGGGCCCCACGCCCTCTGCTCCCCACGGCTTCGACACCGTCCAGCTCGGCGTTCCCTATCGTCCAGATTCCCATCGGCCAGATGATGGCCGCGTCGCAGGCGACGGCCATGCTGGCCCAGCGGCAACTGGAAGCGGACGTCAAGTCGATCGAGGAGCTTAACGCCCTGATCGCCGAATCCAACTCACGCGCACTTGCAGGTGCTCACACGAGGTCTCCGGCCAGAACTTCGGAGCCGACCGGAAAGCCTGGGACGAGTGGTTGACCGACCTCCGGGGCTATGCCTACGTCTCTCCAACCACTGCCCGCCGACAAGCCGACCGTCGTGCAAGAGGTTCCGCTGTCCATCGTCCCCCAACCATCGATCGTTCTGAACACGATCGAAGGCCCGATCGTCAATGTCGAGCGTCACTCCTGCTTCGGCGGCGGGAACTCTCGTCCGCACCTTCAGCGGTCCCCGGCCGATCGAAGAGCTGAGGCGCGGGCGACCTGGTCCTCGCCCGAAACACGACAACCGGCGTGCTCAGCTTCCAGCCGGTCGTCGTCGCCTATCACAATCCGCCCAACGCCACGTATCGCATCGACCTGGGCAGTGAATCGATCGTGGCCACGGGCATTCACCGATTCTGGAAGGCGGGACAGGGCTGGGTCATGGCACGGGAGCTGAAGCCCGGCGACCGGCTGCGAACCGTCAGTGGAACGCTCGCCGTTCAGTCGGTGCGGAGCGACAAGGTTCAAAATGTCTTCAATCTCCAAGTCGCCGGCGCTGACAATTTCTTCGTCGGCGCCGAGGGCGTTCTGGCCCACGACAACAGCCTGGTGAATCCGGCCGAGAAGCCCTTCGATCGCGTTCCCTCGGTGGCAGATATTGCCCGGCGGTAATTTGTGGGCTGGTGAGGTCCATGCCTGACGATCAGCCGGCAGAGACGAGAACGGCAGGGGGCCTGGATCACGGAGTTGGCGGTTCAGCCCTGTCTTCCTTGGATTTGCTTCTTGTCGAGGTGATGAAATGAGGCGCATTCTCGCGCCGGGTTGTAGCTCCTTCTGGACGCTTTCGACGTTGGCAAGCACCGTCTCGATGTTGAACGTCCAGGTGAGCCTGGGGGCCGACACCGACCGTGGTCCTGTCAACCTGGATTTCGAGAATGGGCAGCTCGGCCAGGTTCCCACCGGTTGGTTTCTGCCGCGGCCGTCGCTGGACGCCGGTTATGCGGCACGGCTCATTGAGGACCACCCGACAGGCCGGCGGTGCGGCTTGTTGACCGGCGAGAACCTGAAGGGGTCTGGCTCCGCGTTTGGGAATCTGATGCAGACGTTCGATGCCACTCCCTATCGGGACGGAGGTGAGGTTCCAGGCAGCGGTTCGGCTCAGGTGGCCGTGCCGGCAATCAAGGCCAGCTCTGGATGCGGTCACCGCAAGGGGAGCAACGTCCGTTCTTTGAACATCAATCTCGATCGTCGCTGCGAGCTGGCGCGATTATCAAATCATCGGCGACGTGGAGGAGGACGCCGAGAGTATCTCGCTGGGGCTGATGCTCATGGGCAGCGGCCGGGTCTGGCTTGACGCGGTCAGTTTCGAGTCCATCGGCAGGGCTGGTGAGGGGGACGAGCCAGCGCGGCCGCTGCAGGGTCGTGGTCTGGACAACCTGGTTGCCTTCGCCAAGCTCCTCGGCTACGTCCGCTACTTCCATCCCAGCGACCAGGCGGCGGCCACTGACTGGAACAGGTTCGCCAGCGACGGAGTGGCGCCGTGGAGCGGGCGAGGGATCCCGATGAACTGGTAAGCGTTCTGGGACGCTTGTTCCTCCCGGTCGCCCCCTCGGTGAGCGTGTTCCCTACCGGCAAGCCTTCCGCCAAGGCCGAGACCGAAGCCGCGAGACCGGCGCCACCGGCGGAGAAGGGCGCAAGTGACGGCACGGCCACGCCACGAGTTCTGGCCTGGCGTCATATCGGGGTCGGACTTGGCATGTCTCCTGTGTATTCGAGCCAGCGGATCGACCTGAGAATGCCCCGGCCGATCCTCGGGCCCAAGCTGCCAGACATACCGCTTCCCGACCCCCGCAAACCTTACACCGCCGACTTGGGCGGAGGGGTCTGTTGCCTGGTGCCGATCGCGCTCTACGCTGACGCGAAGGGCACTTTGCCTCGACCCGACCCGGGTGGGCTGACCAAAGATCACTCGCGGGTTAATCCTCTTGTCGAGCCCCGGACCACCCGCTTCCAGCCCAGCGGCAATGACCGCGCGACACGGCTGGCCATTGTCGTTCTCGCCTGGAACGTGTTCCAGCACTACCCTCCGTTGTTGCGCGCTGGCCCCGTGGCTGCCCGCTGCCCGGGCGCGGATGCGACGACACACCTTCATGAGACGCTCAGCCGTCTGGTGCCGCCTGCACGATGGTCACGGCGGAGTTTACGGACCTGGCTCGCACGCGGAGAGATCGTTCCCGCCGTTGGGGTGGGATTGGATCGAGGGCAAACTCGTCGTGACCGGAGTCGCCGTCCATGGAGCGAGCGACTTGAAGCCGGGTGACGTGGTGGTCGAAATCGATGGCAGGCCCGCGGCGACGGTTCTTGCCGAGAACAAGCCGCGATGTCCGGCGCGAGCCGCAATGGGGCGCGAGCGTAATCTCAGCCAGATCGCGGCTGGTTCGGCAGACTCTGATCGCCTTGAAGATCCGCCGGGCAGCGGCAAGGCCTGCTACCTCTAGCACTCCGGAACCACGATCCGAGCTCCAGGATTTCACAACGCAGACCGTCCCGGTGCTCGCCGCAGCCTTGACATGTCCCAATTCCTGGACCTGAGAGAGCCCCGCCCGGGAAAGATCGCGTCGATCAATCCGGGTGTGATCTACGTCGACCTGAGCCGTGTCACCCAGAAGAATCGATGGAGCAGTGGCCAGGCTGGCGGAGGCCCGGGTATCAGTTTTGACCTCCGCCAGCCCCAACGCGTCGCCCAGAAACCATCGGCCACTTGACGGACGAACCCGTCACCTGCCAGTGGCTACTTCCCGTCGATTACCACCCCACCGGCGGATGTCGGCTTCCTCATCTCCAACTGGACCGCGGCCCAAGCGCCGTTCCACGGCAAGGTGGCATTCCTGACCGACGGCGGCCATCAGCTATGCGGAGACATATCTGGTATCATCGAGCATTACAAGATCGCCGCGATCGTGGTAGCCCGACCGCGGCACCAACGGCAATGTCAACCCCTTATCCTTGCCCTGCGGCATTCAGATGACCTGACCGGATGAAGGTTCCAACATGACGCTCTCGCGCACCATGCGTCGGCATCCAACCAACCGTACCCCACCCGCACCATCCGCGTGTCACTAGTACGCGACGAGTGCTCGACCGGCCGTTCCTCGTGAGCCCGTAGCCAAGCTGGCGCTGCTGGCTTACGATGCCGCCATCGAGGATCTCTGCTTGAAGAACTTCACGGTGTCCTGCACGGTTCTGGTCGATTGAACCACCGCACCCGGGTTCAATCCAAAGCGGATGGCCGAAGCCGTGAGCAGGCTTTTCTGAAGGTCGTTAAGCGGCTGGGACAGTGCGAGCTGCACGTGGCGTGAACGTGGCGCCGGGGAGGGAATGGTGGGAAGGTCGGGACGCGGCGTGGTTCTCTCGAGCACTTGACCCAGATGGGGTGCCGCGACAATCCGCTTGCTCGACAGCATGAGCGAGGCGGGGATCTCCAGCCAATCGCGGAGCGTAGCCAGGATCGACGTGTGATCGTAAGGAGTGCTGGAGTCGTTGACTGCGGCCCGGAACACCGTGCCCGGCTCGATATAGGGGGAGACGAGGATCGTCGGGACGCGGACGCCGTAGCGGTCGAAGTGGAAGCCCTCCGCCCCCGGGTCGCTCGCCGGGTCTGGCGAGACCGCATTGGAGGGCGGCAGTACGTGATCGTAGCAGCCGCCGTGCTCGTCGTAAGTGACGATCAGCAGAGTCTTGCTCCACTTGGGCGATTGGCTCACGGCCTGCCAGATCGCCAGCAGAAACTCCTCTCCGGCGGTGACATCGTGCGGCGGATGCTCGTCGTTCGGGTCGTCCAGGAAGCTCGGCTCGAGGAAACTATAGCTGGGCAGCGACCCGTTTCGAACAGGCGTACTGGAAGGCGGCGAACCCCTGGAAATGCCCGTCGAGAAACGGGTCCCACAGCTTGGGGAACATAACGCGCGTGAGAGAAGGGGTCACGACGGTATCGCTGAAGACCGTCCAGCTTACGCCCATCGACTCCATCACGTTGAAGATCGAGGGCACATCCCAATCGAACGGGTTGGGGATCTGTCCATTGTTCACATTGCCGTTGGCCGTGCCGGCATGCACGAAGCAGCGGTTCGGCCACGTTTGGTTGGGCGTCGAGCAGAACCAGCGATCCGAGACGGCAAAGTTGCGGGCCAGGGCACTCAGCACGGGAACCTGGTCCGGTGTGTAGCACTGCATGATCCCGTCGGGGCTCGACGACTGTACGCTCTGGTAGTCAAGTAGGAATCCTTGCATGGGCCAGCGAGGATCAGGCGCTGGGCCTTGAGGGCCGTAGAGTTGAAACTTGATGTGGTCGAACGCCTCCTGCGGATCGGGATCTGGCATGGTCGTGCTCGAGGTTCCCTTGACAACGAAAGCCTTTTCGGGCGGATGGCCCTGGAAATACGAGCTGTTCGACGGGTTCCAGAGGCCCGTGTTCAAACCGTCAAAGGAAGGGCTGCCGCCCGGCGGGAGGATATAACGCGGCGATTCGTCGGCATAGAGCCAACCGCATAGATTGTCGAGCGACCGATTCTCGAGCATGACCACGATGATGTGATCGATCTGGGGCAAAATCCTTCCCAAAGCTAATCTCCTTTTTCTTGAGCGGCTGGAGCCGATGAAACACCAGGATAACAGTCGCCAGCCGCGCAGTCGCCTGGATCGGAGGGCAGCCGGCCGAGAGTAGAGCCGATGTGGAACGCGTTTGTTCTGGCAGTGCCGCGGTCGCTTGACTGGGTCCATGGGGTGTTGTCGAATGAGGCTTGCGGTTGCAGGCCAGCCTAAGTCGGGCTCTGGAAGGATCGTTCATGAATCATCGCACGCGATTGATCACGTTCCTGGTGCTTTCCCTCTCTACATTCGCCGGGGCTGGCGAGCTGCCAACGGCCGAGCCGGACGCGGTCGGTCTGTCACCAGCAAAGCTGGACCAGCTCAAGCCGGCTCTTCAAAAGCTAGTCGATGACGGCAAGCTCCCAGCGGGTGTCATCATGACCCAGGTGCTGCCGACCAATCACGGCGGCACCGACGGAGTTTTCCACGAGGTCGTACGCGCGGCGGTGGCGAACTCGGCCGGGGAGCCGGTCTACCCGGCAAGGATCAGCCAGGACCATCGTTATTTCGTCGACCAGCAGGGCCGGCCGGTCTTCTGGCTGGGCACCACGCAGTGGCAGCTATTTCGCGAGTACTCCCTCGATGACGCCCGCACGATCATCGAGAAGAGCAAGCAGAAGGGATTCGCGCCAGCGAGCAAGGTTCCGAATACGGGTTCGACGTCACTCCGCTCTGGATCCGCCGGCAAGCGTACTACTCGTACCTCGCCGGGGCTCATCACACCTATGGGCACAATGATAGCTGGCGTGTGCTGCCGACCTGGAAGCAGGCTCTCGACGCCCCCGGCGCCACGCAGCTTGGCATCTTGAAGCAAGTCTTCGAGCAACGCAAGGAGTGGTGGAACCTGGTGCCCGACCAGGACATCTTCGCCAGCGGCGGCACTTCCAGCGGCAAGGTCTTGAACTTGGCCGCCCGCCACAGAGACGGACGCTGGATCATCGCCTACCTCGGCGGTAAGGCCGAGTTCTCCATCAACCCCGATAAGCTGGCCCCGGGAGGACAGATCAGCGCGTTCTGGGTCGATCCCCGAAATGGAAGGCGCGAACTCATTGGAACTTTGCCGCCGACGGGTGCACCGAGGTTCTCTACTCCGGAAGGCTGGGAAGACGCGCTCTTGGTCCTGGAAGCGGCGGGCAGCTAATTGCTTCGCTGTTGACTCGTGCAGTGCCCGAAAATAGGCATTACGGCAACGTTTCTCTACGAGTTGATGAAAGACTCGCTTTACACCAGCGACCTCACATCCTGGTCATGAGCGGTCGTCGGTGGATTCGCTCAGACGCCTCAAAACGCGAATGAGTGGGTTCGCGGCCACCAAATTTGTGACGGGCAATTTTATTTCCGCAAAATAAAAGCAACCGCCACTTGCCGGTGCTGTTTCAGGCAAGGGCGGCCGTTTGTCTAGATTGTTCAACTAAGAAATTCGATCTACGTGCAGGCCACGAGCTCTACTTGCGGGTTCCCCGCTTTCCTGGCGGCGACTTGGGGGCTGCGGGGGGTTGCTTGGCCGGCGATTTATTCGCAGCGGGGGCAGCGGCCGGCCGTTGCTTGGTCGTCTCTTTTGCGGGCTTCTTGGCGTTTTGTTTCGCTTCAGCGGCGGCGCCGGCCTTGGTCGAGGCGGTCTTCGTGGCCGATGAGATTGCCTGGGCGGCGTGAAGGGTCTCTTGCTTGTGTGCCAGGGCGTACGGGCACATCTTGCGGAGCTCGCAACGCGGACAATCCGGGCGCGGTTCGCCGCAGGTGTCGTGGGCCAGTTCCTCGAGGAGCTCAAGGAACTCGACTCCGCGATTCTTGGGAACCGCTCGCTCGATAATCGAGCGCAGCGAAGGGAGATCGGGCTCAGAAATCCCCAGCCGTTCCAGAACGCGGCGAGTCGCCGAATCGATGGGGATCGCGTGGCCTCCCAGTGCTTGCTGGATCACTGTCGCGGTAACATAATCAGACGAAAATGCTTCATATACGTGAAGCAGCTTGAGGGCTTCCTTGAGCGGCTTCTTGGTGAGTGAGTCGAGTGTGAAACCGTAGGTCTTGGAGAAAAGCTGGCGCAGGAAGCGGCGAATTCGCTCGGCGCGGCCGTGAGGGTCGGGAATATCGGCGAGTGTTTCCTGGACCTCGGCGATCGGGCTGACGCGGACCTCGTTCCAATCGAAGAACTGGTCCTTGAAGCGCGACAGCGCCTGGTTTGCCTGCTCGCGTGTCGTATCCTCGTGGCAGATACCATAAACAACGGCTTCCAGCACATTGAGCCGGCCCGCGGACCGATCGGGTTTGGGCTTGTATCGCCGCCTGAGGTGGGCATGAACGTCGGTAAGGAGCTGAGCTTTGCTATGTGTCGCCATGAGACTCATCGTCGCAAAATGCCAGTTGTGCGGACAGAAAAAGAAAGCACGAGACTTCACATGGCCCCAAACGTCTGGGGGCTTCGAGCTTGTACGTCTTCAGGAAGCTACGTTGGGACGTCGCCCCGCGGGTCTTCGTCCGGAGCAAGGTCGGCATCACCTGGCGGGCCGGGCCCGCCCGCTGCCCGGTCGGGCTTGAGATCGGAGGCCACGGCCTCGGCGATCAGACGGCTCATCTCGACCGACTTCTTCACGCTGTCATCGAGCTTGAACGTGAGCACCGGCGTGTACCGAGTTTGCAGGCGAGCGGCAACCTTGGACTGAAGGAAGCCCGCGGCATGCTTTAGTCCGCTCAGGGCGAGCTGCTGCTCTCTCTCGTTCCCCATCACCGTGACGTACACCGTCGCCTGGCGCAGGTCCGCGGAGACTTCAACACGCAGGACGGTGACTGAGCGGATCCGCGGATCGGCGGTCTCGAAGATGATGGCCGAAGCCACGACCTCGCGGATCGCCTCGGCCACGCGCAGGTTGCGGTGAGAGGACATGAACACACCTCGCGTACAGCAGACCGCCAGAGTCAACGCGGTTGTCATTTCCCGAACGCCTCATCGTTTCCCGGAGTGCGGCGTTCAACGAACTTCGATGCCCGGGCAAGCCGCCTTTGCCAGGCCCAGGGAAAACCAGCGCGGGCGGCTCACGCGTGGTATACGGCAAGGTCAGAAGGAGTCTTCGCTACAACGTGCGGCGAATCACGTCCACCCGGTAAGCTTCGATGACGTCGTCGGGCTTAATGTCGTCGAAGTTGCCGATCTTGATGCCGCACTCGAAGTTCTGGGGAACCTCCTTGACGTCGTCCTTGAACCGCTTGAGAGCCTCGAGCGAGCCCTTGTAGATCTCGCGGCCCTCGCGAATCAAGCGCACCTTGGCGCCGCGCTCGATGACACCCTGCGTGACGAAGCAGCCAGCCACGGCGCCAACCTTGGAGATCTTGAAGACCTGCCGGACCACGGCCCGACCCAGGTGGACCTCCTTGATCTCGGGGACCAGCAGTCCCTCGACGGCCTTCTTGATGTCGTCGGTGACCTGATAAATGATATCGTAGCGGCGAATTTCGATATCTTTTTCCTCGGCCTGGATGATCGCCCGGTCCTCGGGGGCAACACGGAAGCCGATCACGATGGCCTGCGAGGCGTCGGCAAGTAGGATATCGCTGTCGGTGATGCCGCCAACACCCTTCAGCAGGATGCGGATCGGCACCTCGCTGTTCTCCAGCTTCTCCAGTTCCTTGGTCAGAGCCTCAATCGAGCCTTGAACGTCGGCCTTGATGATCAGGTTCAGGTTCTTGACCTTCTTCTCAGCCATCTTGCTGTAGAGGTTTTCAAGGGTGACGGCCTGGCGCTCGGCCTGGGCGGCGTCACGCGCGCGCACCCGGCGGGCTTCGGCAATATCGCGGGCGCGGGCGATGTCGTTGATGACGGCGAAGGTCTCGCCGGCGGTGGGAACGACATCGACTCCTGAGATTTCAACCGGGGCGGAAGGACCGGCCTGCTCGATCGACCGGCCCCGATCGTCGAAGAGGGCGCGAACCCGACCGTAACCGTCGCCGCAGACCAGGACGTCGCCGACGCGCAAGGTTCCGTCTTGAACCAGGACCGTCGCGACCACGCCACGACCCTCCGAGAGCGAGGCTTCCAGGCAAGTTCCAGTCGCGGGTCGGCTGGGGTCGGCCTGCAATTCGTGAAGGTCTGCAATCGTCTCGAGGGTGGCCAGCAGGTCAGAAATACCTTGACCAGTCACCGTCGAAGTCTTGACGACCTCGGTATCGCCTCCCCACTCGACGGGATGCAAGCCCTGTTGCGAGAGCTCGCCGTAAATCTTGTTGATATTTGCCGGGGTGTCGGCGTTGGGCAGATCAATCTTGTTCAGGGTGACTACGATCGGGACCTCGGCCGCCTTGGCATGGGCGATGGCCTCGACGGTCTGGGGCATGACTCCATCATCGGCGGCCACGACCAGCACCACGATATCCGTCACGTTGGCTCCTCTGGCCCGCATGGCCGTGAAGGCTTCGTGGCCCGGGGTGTCGACGAACGTGATCGGCTTGCCGTTGTACTCCACCTGATAGGCACCGATGTGCTGGGTGATGCCACCGCTTTCGCTCTGGACGACATTGGATTTGCGGATGCGGTCCAAAAGCGACGTCTTGCCATGGTCGACGTGGCCCAGAATCGTGATGACCGGGGGTCGGGATATGAGGTTCGCTGAGGCGTCCCTGGGGGCCAGCGAGTCCAGCAATTCATCCTCCGCGGTGCGTGGGTGAACGACCTCCAGCTCGACGCCGTATTCAATGGAGAGCATGAGCGCGATTTCGTCATCCAGACTGGTATTGATAGTCGCCATCTGGCCCATCGCCATCAGCTTTCGCAACAGGTCGTTGGCCTTGATGCCGATCGCCTCGGAGAGGTTGCGGACCGAGATGGGAGGCTCGATCTGGGCGTGATTCTTCCGGGTCGGCGCGATTGCAAATCGCTGACCACCGCTTTTTTGGCTCCGCTTGCTCGAGGCGCGCACGCGGCGGACTTCTTCTTCCTCGGAGAGCAGGGTGGCCGCCGGCAGGGGCGAGGACACCCGGCGCTCGACTGCTCGCTCGTTGCGGCGCGCGCGACGGCCGGCTCGATCGGCGGAGGAACCGACTCTCCCCTTGGCCTTGCGCTCTTCCTCCTCGTCGAAAGGAGGCGGCGGAGGCGCTCCAGTGGCCGGCCCGACATAGGGTGCGGCTCCGGGGGCGGCGGTGTGAGAGCGGCGGCCCGGCATTCCGGGCATCAGCCCCGTGCCCGGACCGGCTCGCTCACGCCCAGGGGCCCCCGGAACTGCCCCGCGCGGCGGCTGACCGCTCCTTAATCCACTGGGAGGGCTTCCCAGAGCCGGCTGGTTGCCGAGTTGCCCTGACCGCATCAGGCTAAGCACTTCCTCCCGGGTCATGCGCTTCTCGGGACGCTGAGACTTGCCCTCGGCCGCCTGGCTCGCCGGCCGCTGGGAGGTTCCCGGCCGTTGGACAGGAGCCTGGGGCGCGGCCACGGGAGGCAAGGGACGGCGGGGACCACTGCTGGAAGGCTCACGCCTCGCTCCCTCGGTGCTGGCCTCGTCGCCAGGGCGGCGGATTGAGGTCGGGGGTGGGGACGAGCTCGACGTGGTGCGCTGGACGGGTGGGCGGATTCCCGCCGAAGACATGTAGTCGCTCCGCTTCAAGGGTTGGAAACTCGCAGTCCCCGGGCCAAGTTCCTGACCGCTTGGAACCAGCGTTGAAGAGCCCTGAGTCCTGGTCGCGTGCGACTCTGCCGGGGGAGTGAGGGTCGGCCCACCACCAGGCCGAATCCCGGTTCCGCGGTGGGGCGTGTGCTTGGAGAGTGGCCCGCTTCCCGGACGCGACGCGGCAGGGCCTCCCCCGGACCGGGACAGGGGGGGCGAGCTCAAGGGGACTGAGCGCGCCGGACCGGCGCCCGAGGCTGGTTCCTGCGGCGACCCTGGTCCGTTGCCCAAAACCGGCGCCGCGGCGGTCGCGGAAGCCGGGGCCGCGGGCTGGGAAGGAGCGGAGGCGGACGGCCCGGTGGAAGCCGACGGCCTGGCCGCGGCAGGGGGAACGACGGCTGCAGATGGCCTGGTTTGCGCCATGGTGGAACCAGACGCCGAACCAGCGACTCGGCCCGTCGCGCCAGTCGCCCCGCCCGGGCGGGCAGGCGAGAAGGTGCCCGGGGCTGAGGACAACCCAGCCTGCGATGATGAAAGCGGGACCGAGGCCACTGGTCGCGGCGTCGATCTCACCGTCGGCGCGGAGGGGGTTGTCGACGGCGCGGGTCTGGCGTTCTGGGCGTCCGGCCCGGTAGACGGCTGTCTCATCAACTCCCTGATCCGCTCCACGGTCGACGGGTCGAGACTGGCCAAGGCGCTTACCTTGACATCAAGCCTCCAATTCTGGATCCGCTCGAGCAACTCCTGGCTCTTCAGTCCCAGCTCTTTCGCCAACTCGTGAACACGCGTGGACAAAGGCAACTCCTCCCGGACCTTACTCCGGATGGTCGTGCAATTCACGACCTGGACATGAAATTATAGGTAATGATGCTTCCCGCGTGGCCGGCTTGTTCTGCTCAATAGCCCGCGACGTGAAGGCAACTCGATTCCAGGCTTCCCCGGAGAACACGGTTGAACCAGTGCGCTTCGCAGTCCAGATTCCGGGGCTCCAATTTCGTGGACGAGGGTGACAGCGTGCCGGCCGCCGCGGCGGCAAAACCGCATGGGCCGGGAGGACGGCACGGCGTGGCTACGACTGGTCGCCGTCTTGCGGCTCCTGTTCATGCGATCCACGTTTCTCGGAAGTGCTTTGCGCGGCGGGTGGGACCGAGCGGGTCGGACCGTCGCTCTGGACGACCGGGAACGCGGCTGTACCAGACGGGCCGGAGGGTGCGCCTCGCTCGACCGCATCCGTCACAATCCTGATGGCCGCGCCTTGATCATCGTCGTTGGGTTGCGAAGTCACTTCGTGTCCCTGCGGCGATCGACCCGAAGTCTCTCCCGCCAGGGCCAAGTCGTGGATCTCGTCGTCGCTCGCCTCGTCTCCCTCCGAATCGGGGCTTTCGTCCGAAGCTAATTCTTCCTCGACCACATCGTGCCGTTCGGGAGGCAAGGCCGAACGGACAGTGCCGGTCGAGTCACTGGGGATGGCTCTTGACTGGGTGGGGGCGTCGGTCTGGTCTTCTTCGGCGGAATCGTCCGTATTCGTCCCATTGGCCGCAGTGAGATCGACCGACCCGATCTCCTCTTCTGAAGAATCTTCGTTGTTTGTGGGCCCTGGATCATCGTTACCCATGGGTGCCTCGAGCAGGGCGGCCGCGGCGCGGCCACCCTTGCGACGAGGCAGCTCCTCCGACAGTTCCTCTGCCAGAACCTCCGCCCGGGCGACGATTTCGGTCGCCTGTTCTTCGCTCAAACCCTCAATGGTGTTCACCAGATCGGCGATTTCCATCACGGACAGGTCGTCATAGCTGAGAATCCCCTGCTCGACGAGCCGTTCAGCCAGCTCGGTCTCGACGCCGTCGATCTTCTCGAAGGCTTTGACCGCCTTGTCGATAACCTCGTCAAGTTCCTCGGCGGTCATGATTTCGATGTCCCAGCCTACCAGCTTGGAAGCCAGCCGCACATTCTGGCCCCGCCGGCCAATGGCCAGGGAAAGCTGGTCGTCCCGCACCAGGACGATGGCACGGCCCAGGAGGTGGCAGAGCATCACCTCATCGATCTCGGCGGGCTGCAGGGCGTTGGGAATCAAGACCTGGAGCGATTCGTTCCAGCGCACGATGTCGATTCGCTCGCCCCCCAGCTCATCCACGATGTTCTTGATGCGAGTCCCGCGGACCCCGACACACGCGCCGACGGCGTCGATCTTGGTGTCAATCGAGGTGACGGCCACCTTGGACCGGTATCCCGCCTCGTGCGCCAGGGCCCGGATGGCGATGATCTGGTCGGCAATCTCGGGGATCTCCAGCTCGAACAGGCGACGCACGAAATCGGGATGATGACGGCTGAGAATGATCTTGACGCGCTGACCCACCTTGCGAACGTCGAGGATGATGGCCCGAATTCGCTCGTTAGGGTGGTAACTTTCTCCGGGAATCTGCTCGCTGCGAGGCAAGATACCGTCGGTCTTGCCCAAGTTGACGATGACCGCGCCGCCCTTCGAACCGCTGCACCGTGCCGGTGACCAGGTCAGCACGCTGGTCCTCGAATTCATCAAACAGGCTGTCGCGCTCGGCCTCGCGGATTTTCTGGATGATCACTTGCTTTGCCGTCTGCGCTGAGATTCGCCCCAGCTCGGAAGGGTCCATCTTGACGCCGTCCTTGGTGGCGTCGATGGCGCCGGTCTCGCGATCGATGTGAACCTCGATATCGCCAGCTTCTGGATAATGCTTGCGAGCCGCAGTCGTGAGCGCCGATTGAATGCCGTCGAACAAGATATCCTTGGGGATATTCTTGTCTCGGTGAATGCTGTCCACGATCCGGACAAGATCAACGCTCATTCAATCCCTCCGAGGCGTGCCCTGAGACTTGCTCGATGCTGACCTGTCGTATCGCGGTGAATCTGGTGCCAAGAAACCCCAAAACAACGCCGAGCCGCGCCCGGTCGAGCAGGCGGGGCTCGGTCTTCTTACCGCGGTGCCTTCGAGCAGAGCAACGCCTCCTGGACCCTTCCCCGGCACAATCGACCGCACGGTCCGATCAAGCGCAGGGAACGAGCTGAGCCCCATCCCAGCCGGGACCGCTAGAGGAAACCGGCAACCCCAGCTAATATCGTAATTTATCAAGGAGTTGACACTGCTGTCAAGCGTCCCAACAATACTCGTGGGCCATTCCCGGCACGCCTCAGTGCCGCCCTGGCGACCTCTGGTTCACCCGAGGCGGCGTAATGTCGAAAGGACCTTTCCGCGTTGATGGATGCCGCTCCGCTCGATCACGATGCCCTCAAAGCGGCTCTCGAGTCCGCCGGCCTGCGGTGTACTCCACAGCGACTGGCGGTCTATGATCAGCTCAGCCGGGAACTTCGCCATCCAACCGCCGAGGATGTGTTTCATGCCGTCCGCCTGACTATCCCAAAAATAAGCCTGGCAACTGTTTACAAAGCGCTTGAGGCGCTCGTCGACATCGGCGCGGCAGCCAGGCTAACGGCGGCGGATGGGATAGGCTCGGCCCGCTACGACGCCCGCAGCGAAGACCATTACCACTTCCGGTGTCTCCGTACGGGAAGCGTGTACGACCTGCCGACTCGCTTCGATCCCGCGCTCGTCTCAAAGCTTGATCCCCAGCTCGAGGTCGATCTTGAGCGCCAGGGTTTTCGAGTCACCGGCTATCGCCTGGAATTAGTAGGCTATCGGGATCAAGGAAACTTGGCAACCAATCCTAGCCTTGAACTCGAGGCGGCCGCCGGTCCGGCTTTCAGGACGCCTCTTGGCGATGGGAACGAGAACAAGGAATGACCCCATCGCCACCCTGCTTCGGGGCACTCGTCGATACTCACGCTCACCTTCAGGATCCTCGTCTTCAAGAGGGTCTCCAAGGGTTGATCCAGCGGGCATGCGCCGCCGGCTTGGTCCAGATCATTGCCATCGGTACCACGGCCGCCGACAGCGCCACCGTCGTCGATATCGCAACCAATCATCGCGGCATTTTCGCCGCAGTGGGGGTGCAGCCCAATCATGCCGCCGAGGCTGAGCTAGTAGACTGGTCACGCATCGTCGCTCTGGCTGCCGGCCCCCGGGTCGTGGCGATCGGTGAAACCGGGCTGGATCGACACTGGGACGTCACGCCGTTTCCCGTGCAGCAGGAGTGGTTCGATCGTCACCTGATCCTGGCCCATGAGCACGGGAAACCCGTGGTCATACACTGCCGTAATTGCGAGGCCGACATCATTGAGCAACTCGGGCGTCTCCGCCGTCCGATCCGGGGAGTCCTTCACTCCTTCACAGGAACTGCCGACCATGCGTCGGCATTCCTCGAGCTTGGACTGCACATTTCATTCGCCGGGATGATTACCTTTCCGAACAAGTCCCTCGATGCGCTCCGCGCCGCCGCCTCAGTGATCCCCCCGGAACGACTTTTGGTCGAGACTGACAGTCCTTACCTCAGTCCCCAGCCCGTTCGAGGGCGTCCAAATCAACCATCCCACCTTTCCTGGACTGTTCAGCACGTGGCGCGGCTGCTTGGAGTCTCTCCCGACGAGTTGGCCCGGCTTACGACCGCGAACGCCAGGCGCTTGTTCCGATTGCCGGAGGACGACACGCTCTAACCGGCTTGCCGAACTGCCGGCGAAAAATGCAGGACTGCGAGATTTTGTCTAACGCGTACAGCTTGACAATTCGTGCGGGCCGACCCCCACAGAAATAGCCGATTCTCACCTCGACGCCCTTTATCATCTAGTCTTTAATCCGAATACTTCGTGCGTTGGGATCGAGTTCACGGAAGCGACCCGTGCGTGGACCGTAGTTGCCCGGGCGGTGGTCCGTGCCCGTTTCGGCACTGCACTTTATGGCCGAGGGTCCGAGCCAAGATGAGTCTGGATAAGCTCTTTGCAGGATTCTTGATCCTTGGCCCGATCCTACTTCTGCTTGTGGTGGGTGCAATCATCACGTTGCGCAGCGGTGTCCGCGCGCTGGAAACCGGGAGGGACTATTTACGAATGGTCGGCAACCTCTCGCAGATGATCCTTCGGGTTGTGGGCTACGTCGCTGTTCTGCTCGCCGTCCAGCATCTAATCGGCCTCCGGCCGAGCTTGGGCTGGTAGCGAGTAGGTTTCGAGGCGGCTCATTCCGCGCGCCTAGTGAACGAACCGCCGCCGCATCACATCGGAACCTTCGCCGTCCAAGGAAAAGGCCCGGCTCAGGCTCGTCAGGCGTATGGACGTCGCAAGATGATGGAGAATCTGTGCGAGTGTCTAGTGGCCGACAGTGGAATGGCCCGCGGTAAGGCGCTCGACATCGGGCATGATCTGGTCCATGCTGGCGAAGTCGAGAATGCGTCGTTCGGGCATTGCGCCATCTCCTCCTGAATCTCACCGGCTCTTTCAGCGCAGGCATCTTGATCGTCTGAGCACCTGCCTCAGGATAACGTCTTCTTGGACCAAGGCTATCCCAGCGTGCGGCAGATTTCGTCAGGATTGCGACTGCCCAATTCAAACACGTGAAAGGTTCTCGTCCGGCGCCGGTATGTAATGGAAGGAGAGCCGAACTTCATGACTCAGTCCGACGCCACGCGTCCGAGCTTGCTCGTCAGGATCAAGGACCACCACGATCGGCAGGCTTGGGGCCAGTTCGTGGAGATCTACGCCCCCCTGGTGTATGAAATGGCACGGCGGCGCGGGCTCCAGGACTCCGATGCGGCCGACCTAACGCAAGAGGTTTTGAGCTCGGTCTCGGGAGCGGTCGCCCGTTTGGATTACGATCCCCGCAAAGGCACGTTTCGAGGCTGGCTCTTCACCGTGACCCGCAACGCATTGAACACCTTCCTCAATGCACAGCAGCGTGTGCCGCGGGGAACCGGCGATTCCGCCGTGCAGGCTTGGCTGGAGGAGCAGCCAGGCCGTGACGATGAGTCGGACTTCTGGGATACGCAGTACCACAGGCGATTGCTCGCTTACGCGGCCGAGCAGGTTCGAAGCTCCTTCGAGGAGGCCACATGGCAGGCTTTCTGGCAGACGGCCGTCGAGGGCAAGCTCGGCAAAGTGGTTGCGGCCAGCTTGGGGATGACCGTGGGCGCCGTGTATATCGCCAAGAGCCGGGTATTGAGCCGGATCAAGGAACAAGTGCGCGACTTGTTGGATGAATGACTTGTGGGAGTGAACCAAAATGAGCCGAACCTCGGTGTGTCCCGGGCGGGCCATCCTCGAACGGCTGTGCGCCGGTTCCCTGGCCGCGCACGAGCAAAGAGCCGTCGAGAAGCATTGCAATCGTTGCGACGCGTGCCAGGCAGCGATCCAGGAGCTGACCTATGACGAGGAGGGAAACCCGAGACCAATCTCGTGTCCCCGGCTCGCGGTTCTGAGAGGGTGGCTTTACGGTTCCATCAGCCCTTATGCTTGCGATGCCGTCGAACACCATCTTTCGACTTGCAAGGCCTGTGAGGCTGACTTTAATGCCATTTCCTGGGGCTTCGAACGCGTACCACGGCCGATCGCGTGTCCCGATCCCATGGTCTTGAAACGGTTGCTTGACGGCTCAGGCCCACAGACAGGGCACGAGCAGGAAACCATCGAGCACCACCTCGAGACCTGCGACGCTTGCCAGGCCCGACTCGATAGCTTGGCGAACGGCGGACTGAATCTGCAGGGCGAGATGCGGAACCTGGGGCAGGGTTCGGCTCCAGAGTCTCCTGGATTGAAACGCGTGATCGGCGTTCTCAAGGAGGAGATCGAACCAGAGACGGAGACGTCCAGCTCTACGGTATTAACCCCCTCAGAGATCCTCGGCTTCCTCGATCCCTCCGACACGCCCGGCGACCTTGGCAAGCTCGGCCCTTATCGCGTGCAGGAGGTGCTGGGGAAAGGGGGAATGGGCATCGTCCTGAAGGCGTTTGATCCCACCTTGCACCGGGCCGTGGCGATCAAGATCCTGGCGCCTCAGCTCGCGACCAGCAGCTCGGCCCGGCAACGGTTCGCTCGCGAAGCCCGGGCCGCCGCCGCCATTCGCAATGAACACGTCGTGGCGATCCACTCGGTAGACGAGTGGAAAGGACTCCCCTACCTGGTCATGGAGCTCATCCCGGGCAGCTCGCTCCAGGCCCGGATCGATCGCTCCGCGCCGCTGGATCTGAACTCAATCCTGAGGATCGGCATGCAGGTCGCAAAAGGCCTGGCTGCTGCGCACGCCCAAGGTTTGGTCCATCGCGATATCAAGCCCGCGAACATCCTGCTGGAGAACTGCGTTGAGCGGGTGAAGATCACCGACTTCGGCCTGGCGCGCGCCGTGGATGACGCAAGCCTGACGCAGAGCGGGGTGGTCACCGGCACGCCCCTGTTTATGGCCCCCGAGCAGGCCCGGAGCGAGGCCGTCGACCACCGCGCTGACCTGTTCAGCCTGGGAGCTGTGATCTACGCCATGTGCACCGGCCGCTCTCCCTTCCGGGCCTCGACGACGCTCGGCGTCCTGAAACGCGTCTGCGACGACAATCACAGGCCAGTCCGCGAAGTCAACCCGGACATTCCCGAATGGCTGGCGCAGATCATCGACCGGCTGCTCGCCAAGGATCGTGCGGAGCGCTATCAATCGGCCGATGAGGTGGTCGATGTGCTGGGAACGCAACTGGCAATCTGCCAGCGGGGAAACGGTCAGAGCCTGGAAAGGGGACCTGCTCCGGTGCGTCAGATCGCCGCGGTGGATGATGTTGGCCCAGCCAAGGGACGCCACACGATCGATGACCTCAAAGCTTGGCTGGAGACTCAGGCGGTGGACGACGTAGGCCTGGCCAAGGGGCACCACAGGCACCGCAGATGGCTCGAGATCGTGGGATTTCTGATCGTCGTTCTTGCCGGGCTGTTCGTAATCACGGAAGTGAGCGGGGTCACGAATGTCGTGAACTCGATCGCGAATGTTCTGGGCCTCAAGAAGCAGAAGGGGCTGATCGTCGTCCACCTGTCGAACCCGGAACTCCGTGTGCTTGTGAACGATAAGGTCCTTCCTCCGGGCGTCGTCACTCACATCCTAGCCGAGACACTTAACCACCACTCCATCGGCTACGCGGTCGACGTGTTCAAGGGCGACGCGAAGCTTGGCCACGAGTTCTTCAATCTCAAGCCAGGCATGATGGTCGAGCTGACGGTTTTGAATGATGGCAAAATCCTTCACCTATCCGATGGACCCAGACGCCCCGTGCCGGGAGGGTACTGGTTCGGAACCCCAACGCGGCCATTGAAACTGAGCCCGCCAGTGCCGCCGCGCCCGCCAATTCCGACGGCCGATCTGTCGCAAGAGCGGATTTACCAGGAATTCAAGCGTGACCCGGAAGTTGTCACGTTGCTCAACCAGATCAAATCGGCAACGGAGGAGCTCGATCGTATCAAGGGGCTCACACGAAACGATGCCGACCCAGCCCGTTTCGCGGCGCAGAGGCGGCTGACCAAGCTCCACGAATCGTGCAGCGAACTATGGAAAACCAAGAGCGAAGAAATTCGCCAGCGGTTGCTGGGCGAACAGATCCTGCATGATCTGAATGCACCGTAAGACGTTCAGAACTCACGCGCCCCCGAATCAAACCCCTCGCGCCTTGGGATCCCAGAGGATCTTGTGCTGCTGGAACTGGAGGCGGACGGGGAGACGAGACTCGAGGATCCACGTAGCGAGGTCGGTGGGGCTGACCTGGCCGAAGGAAGCAGAGAACAAAACAGGACAGCGCTCGGTCAGCAGATGCTCGCGGACCACACTGGCGGCCCAGTCGAAATCGGCACGGTCGCAGACGACGAACTTCAGCTCGTCGGTAGAGCGGAGCCGCGTAAGGTTGCTCCACTCGTTCGCTTCCACCTCGCCTGAGCCGGGCGTCTTGACGTCGAGGATGACATGGACTCGGGGGTCGACGGCGCTCGTATCGATCGCCCCACTGGTCTCGAGCAGAACGGTTTTGCCAACATCGGCCAGGCAGCTCATCAGAGGATAGACCTCGAGTTGAAGCAAGGGCTCTCCGCCGGTGATCTCCACGAGGTCGTCGCCCAAGGCGAGCGCCCGCGCGACGACGTCGTCCAGGGCCATCGGCTCCCCCTGGCTGAAGGCGTGGGGCGTGTCGCAGTAGACGCACCGCAGGTTGCACGCTGTCAGCCGCACGAAGACGCAGGGCAGCCCCGCGAACGTACTTTCTCCCTGGAGGCTGCGATAGATCTCATGGACCACCAGCGTCCCCGCCGCCTTCCCCGCCAGGGGCCTCAGCCGCTGTGCCTGCGATTGCAATCCGGAAGCCATCGTCGCCCGACCCTCGCCCGTATTCAATGATTTTGTTGTCTCTTCAGCAACCCGTTCACTCGCGCGGCTTCGGCCTTGATGAACTCGACTTCGAGAAACGGTTCTGACGACATCCGCTGGTACCGCACGTTCCCCTCGGAATCGATCAAGAAGCAGCCATGCAGAGCCTGGTCCTCAAATTCGTCGAAGGCCCCAAAACGCTTGAAGTGCTCGAGCCCGGGGTCAGCCAGCATGGGCATCGGGAACTTGACTCCGTCGGAGTTGTTCTTGAGGGTCCGGGTCGCCTCGGCGTCGTCGCTGCCGACGGCAATCGTCTCGACGTTCATTGCCTGGAGTGCCCTGTAGTCCCTACCAAAGAGCTCGAGCTGTTGCATGCAATGGGCGCATTTACCGCCCAGAAAGAAGAGCACCAGAACATTCTTGCGCCTGGCGCTTGAAGTCGGCAAGGGTCCACGCTTTGCCCGTGGTGTCGGTGGCGGAGAGCGGCCTGGCGGGGAAAGGTGACCAGACCAGTGGGCCGAGTGTGTTCAGATCCACGCGGTCGGCGGAAGGTATGTCATTGACGGGCGAGGTTGCTGCCGCGGTTGGGGTCCAGATCTTCTCTTCGATCCAACGGGCGACGTTTGGCTCGAGCCGGCGCAGGACGGGTAGGTCGCGGTCGGCCGACCTCGCCAGCGGCTCGAGCCGGCGATAGGCATCGACCGCATCTTTGTCCTTGCCACAAGCGTGAAGGATCTCGACCAGCGCCGCGAGGGGGGGGACCTGATCGGGGTTCTGATCCACGGCCCGCCGCGCCACGCTCTCGGCGAATCCGTAATTCCGCGCAGCCAGGTGAGCACGGGCCAGAGCTTCAGTGCGCATACCGCTCGCTTTGCCGAAATGGTCGAAGGCTGCTCCAATCTTTGCCTGCGCCAGCAGTGCATAGCCCTCCAGCTCAGCCAGCGGCGCTCTCGCCTCGGACGCATTGCTCTTCCTGAGCAGCTCGATCTGCTCGGCCAGCTTCTTCTGGTCGTTCTGGGCCGCGTATGCCTGGCCAAGCGTGTAAGCTTTCTGCATGCGCTCGAAGGGGATGTCGGACCAGTCGAGCGCCCCCGAAGTCGTCGCGGCGATCAGTTCGTCCCAGAGCTCATAGCGAGTGAGCACCTCGGCCCAACGAATCCGGCCGCTGCGCTGGGCTGAGCTGCCGTCTTGAACGTTGTTTTTCTGGGGGTCGCGGGGCTGCTCGACCAGGTTCCTCGCCACGGCAGTCGCATCCCGCACACGCCCTATGTGGCTATAGCTGGTGCAAAGCCACTGGTTGTTGTGGGCATAGTTATGGATTTCGAACGGCATAACCCGATCGCGGGTCATGTAGGCATGGTCCACGTGCGCTGAGCCCTCTTGCTGGTAAGCGGCGTCGGCATAACGTTTTAGCCCGGTGTAGGTATGTCCCGGCATGTGCCAGGCGTGGGCGATACCTGGCGCCGACCTGGCGTAAAGCTCCGCCGCGCGTTCGGCGCGGATAGGCTTGAATCCGTCCCAGAGATGAATGCGATAATGGTTAGCACCCGGGTGCAGTGGTTCTCGCTCAAGCACGGTCTCGATCAGCGTATCAATCGCCTGCCTGCTTCCAATCCCGTCGGTGTCGCTGTTTTGCCAGGTCACCATCGCCAGCCAGGCGCGGGCGTCGAGGTCGTCGGGATATTCCTGAACGATCGTCTCGAGGCCGAGCAGCAGGTTCTTGCGCCGGTCCTTGTCGTTGCCCGGCTCCTTGTAAAAGGCTTCGAGGGCATCGATGTAGAGCTTTTCGCGGTGGGAAACCTTGGCGTCGCGGCTGCGGGCTTCCTTGAGGAATCCCCTAGCGCGCCTGGGATTGTGCACGTTCGCCATGGCCATGCCCCAATAGGCCATGGCGCAACCTGGGTCGAGCTTCGCGGCCTGGCGAAATGACCGCTCCGACTCGAAATAGTAAAAACTGTGAAGCTGCGCGACCCCCTGGTCTATGAACGTCTCCGCTTCGGGCTTCTGGGCAGTGACTGGGAAGTGTGTCTTCCCTTGTCCGGGCATCAGGTATGCGTGATCGCGAGGTCCGTCATTGAACGCCTCACCGTGAGTGGAATGGCCAGGAGCCGGCCGCGCGGGATTGGCCTCTGAGGGTGAGAGCGTGGCACTGTTTGCATCTTGAGCCAATGCGGAAACAGCTTTAGCACAGAAACAAAGCGCGGCAGCCACGATACCAATCAGGGTCAAGGGGATGCGCATCGATGAATTCCCGGAGCAGTCAAAAGACTGCTTAGACCACGAGGAACGCAGCCCGCCTTGCTCTCCGGACAGTTCCGCGGTGTCGTTTACCTTGAGAGGTTGCTGGGCTTTCAGCCCTGGCGAGATTCCTTGGCCGCGCGGGCTTAGTCCAGGGTGCACGCCTTCATGATCGCGAAATCCTCGAGCGGAAAACGACCCCTCCTATCCTTAGCCTACCCGACTTGCCGCACGGATGCGAATGCCTGCTCTCACTTTAGGACCAGCTCAACATTGAGCGCCTCCAGCACGGCGTTACGTGGATGGCGTAAGTGAGGCCAAGACCATTCGAACGGGCTTGATGCGGCCAGCGGGGCGGGGCACAATGCTGGGTGCAAGGCCTGGGCCGGTCACATCACCCGGTCCTCGGCCCAGGGATGGCAGCGGCCGAGCTTGAATTGCTTGAACTCGACGGCGACCGTCAGGTGCAGAGTCTGGGGGTCGTACGCTGTGTTGATGCTGTTCAGGAGTGGCACGATGTCCGGGTCGGCATAGCCTAGCCCCATGATTTCGAACGTGTCTCCATTAACGTCGCAGACGCGCAAGCGATCCTGGCCGACGAACACCCACCGGAGCTGCCGCAGCTCCGAGCGGGTGCGCTTGAGGAATGCCATTGTCCGCTCCAGGTCTCCGGCCTCGTGCTGGTGCGTGGCCAGCGGTGGAATGACGGTTCTGCTCTTTTCCATACGTCGATCGACCCTCAACAATCATCTCAGCCCTGCCAGCTCCTGCAGGAGATGCCAGTTCTCGAGCCGATCTTCCCTGGCTCGTATGAGCGTCTCGGAGGGGTTGCCGTCGCGGTCAAAGTGCTTGGAGAACCGACCTTCGCTACGGGCGAAATCGATGAAGGTAACTGGCTCCTTGGTCTTGGGATTGACGTACCAGTCATCCTTGGCTGAAGGGTTGCCTTGCAGCGAGAGACGTTCCTTGACGGTGTTCCCCTTGCGGGGATCATAGACCAGCAGCGGAAACGCCCGAGTGTCCACAGCCAGCCGCGCTTGCTCTGCGGCCATGTTATCGCCCACGCCGTGCTCGGGCTGGCAGGTCGTGTAGCAAACGACGATGGCGGGACCATCGAACTCGAGCGCGCCGAGTACGCTGCGGTAGAAGTGATTTGTGTGCGCACACGTCGTTTGAGCCACGTAGGTGCGTGGGTGCATCATGGCGATCTGCGCGATCTCCTTGCGCCGCTCTTGCTTGCCGCCCAGGGCCTTGCCATGCACGCTCATCTTGGTGTTCTGGCCGGTGAAGCTGCTCGTGGAGGCCTGGCCGCCGGTGTTGGAATAAACCTGGGTGTCGAGCACGAACACCTTGATGTGCATGCCGCTGGCAAGCAACCGGGAGAGGGCCTGGAAGCCGATGTCGAACATGGCGCCGTCGCCGCCCAGGCACCAAAGAGGGCGGTCCTGCCAGCCCATCTGGTCCCAGCGCATACGCACCCCAATGGCGTAGGCCGGCGCGTTCTCGAACAGCGAGTTGGTCCAGGGAACAAGATACGGGTTGTAGGGGTAGGTCGAGGTGTAGACAGTATTGCACCCCGTGGCGGCCACGATTCCCCACTGGTCGCCATACTTGGAGCCGGTCGCCGCGCACATCATCCGCAAGGCCGTGCCCTCGCCACATCCCGCGCAAGAGCCGGCGCCACCGGTATAAATATGGGTCTGTTCCTTGAGCATCATGTCGATGAGCAAGTTGTCGCTGACATATTGGGAGTTGCTCGGGCCAAAGTTCTTGAAGAAGCGATGGCTCTTCCGAGCGGTGGTCATGACGTCGTCGGTCTTGTCGGCCATCTTCAAGGCGTTGTCATCACAGATTGTGACGCACTCGGCGCACCCCTTGCATTTGCTGGGGTCAATGATGATGTTGAACATTCCCCCCGATATCCCCTTCTTCTTGGGGGCGTCGAAGTACTTCTTGGTTCGCGACCATTGAACCCGGAACATGTCGCGGTCGCCCGGTTCGGTGATTGTTGCCAACCGTTCCTCGAGTTCGGTCTCGGAGAGCACCTTGCCCAGAATCGCGGTATCAGGGCACTGGGTAACGCAGTCCATGCAGCCGGTGCAATTCTCGGGAAGATAAAGAGGGATCTCGGGGGCAATGTTACTGAAGTCGCGCAGGGTCGCCGTGCCGGCGGGCACGAGCGAGCGGGCCACCGAGAGATCGGCGGGCAGCCCTTTTTCGGCCGTGCCATCCTCGTATCCGCGGATGATCCGCTCATTGAAGTCCAGGACATCAAGGACCGGCAGGCTGACGAGCTTGTAGGGAGAGTCGACCAGGGTGCCATAGCTGCTGTTGTTGAAGGGGTCCTGGTCGTGCGGCTCGTTCATCGAGGGTCTGGAAGTCGTATCAAGCATCGATCTCTCCTCGAGATGATTGGGTTATGTCCACGGATGAGATCTGGCCGGATCACGTGCGCGACGAGTCAGTTGCCGTGCTGTCGCCGAAATCGTTGTTTAGGCACTGATGACTTCGACGGGAATTTCCCGGATTTCGCCATACCCGCGCTTGACGCAGGTCAGGTTGTCTTGAACGACGCGGTCGCCCCGTTTGCCGAAATACTTGCGGAGTGCTTTTTCCACGCCCACGTAGACCTGCTCGTCATTCATCTGGCTGAGCGTCGCGTAGGGCGTTAGCTTGAGAAACGCCCCGAGCAGAACAATGCCTTGCATGCGCATCTGGAGATCGGCCACTGAGGCGACCTCGCGGGCGATCTTGACCATGTCGGCGTAATAGACGTGTAGCCTCTTGGCACGGATCGTGCGGCGGTTATGCTCGGGAATCCGCTTCCAGACCTCCCTCGGGTCCTCGTGGGGCGACTGCATGAAAATTGCCCCCCCCTGAACCAGTCCCTTCAGCGGCCCCGGGCTGAGCATCGCCGTCGGGTCGTTGATGCAGACCAGATCGACCTGCTCCAGCTCGCAGTGGGTAAGGATGTGGGTATCGGCAATCGTCAGGTAGTAGGTCGTCGGTAGACCTTTTTTCTCCGAGCCGTACTTGGGATAGGCTTGCACGTCCATGCCGAAGACGTCGCCGGCGATGGTTGCGATGACCTTGTTGGTGGTAACCGAGCCGAAGCCGCCGACCGAGTGCCCGCGCATCGAGTAGCCGCCCGTGGGACGGAGGTCGGGGTCCTGGGCAGGCTTCAGCGCCAGGGGATGATCGATGCCGATGCTGAAGAATTCGGGACCATCGTGAATCATATTCTCGAACGCGGCGATGATGTCGCCCGGCCGCACGTCGCGGCTTCCCAGACCGGCCGAGCCGCTGTAAACCTTGGGGATGCGGTCGATCCGATCTTGCCCGTTTTGTCCTGTCATCGCATCGCAGAAGGCGGCCTTGATCTCGCGCGTCAGGTGATTGCCCGTGGTCGAGAGCGGGTCGTCCATCCGCTCGAACACCGTGATCGCCCGGCAGTCCCTGAGCGCTTCGATGATTCTCGTGGCGGGGAAGGGCCGGAACACGAAGACGGTCAGGCATCCCGCGGCGATCCCTTTGACATCCCGCAGGTAATCGACGGCCGCCTTGACTGTTTCCATGTAACAGCCCATGCCGATCAGGATGTACTCGGCATCCTCGCAGCGATGCGGTTCAAGGAAGCCGTAGCGACGGCCGGTTTGACCGTAAAACTCATCGAATGCGTCCACCAATAGGGGCTCAATCCGATCGTAATACCAGCGCTGGGCGATCTTGCCCTTCATGTAGGAATCCTGGTTCTGCACTACGCCAGACATGAGCGGGCTGGCGGGGTCCATCAGGTTGAAGAGCTTCTCCCGGGGATCGCCAATGAAGGCTTTCATAAACTCGGGTTCGGGCAGCCGCACTCGCTCGACCGTGTGGGTGGTCAGGAAACCGTCTTGCACATTGAAAAACGGGGTCTGCGAGGCTTCCGCAGCGCGGCGGGCGATCAGGCAAAAATCGCCAGCTTCCTGGGCGTTGCGGCCGAAGATCATGCCCCAGCCGCAATCCGCCACCGACATCATGTCGTCATGGCCGGCATGGACGTTGAGCCCCTGGCTGGTGAGCGCCCGAGCACCGATGTTCATCACGACCGGCAGCCGTTTTCCCGAGATCGTGTAGAGCACCTCCTTCATGAGCACCAAGCCTTGGCCCGATGTGAAGTTGGTTACCCGGCCGCCGGCGACCGCAAATCCCTCGCAGACGCTGGCCGCCGAATGCTCGCTCTCGGGCTCGAAGAAGAGTAGCGGGTCGCCCCACAGGTTACGGGCACCGTTCATCACAGCGGCGTTAAAGCCGCCTCCCATCGTGGTTGAGCTGGTGATGGGATAGGCGCCGGCGGCCTGGCTGACCTGGATCTCGACGTGGACGACCGCCTCGGCGCCGTCGCACGTCGTCGGTACCCCTGGAAATGGAAAATGCCGTCCGTTCGTTCCATCCAGTTGAGGCGACAACGCTCCGAGCTGTTCGACTCGCGCAATGACGCTCATACCAACCTCGCTTGCGGGATTTACCCCGGAGTGCTCCGGAAGAGGTTGCCGCACGATCCGAGGGCCAAGGGTCAATAAACACGTGGAACTTGTTCCGATCATGGCCCGGGGTTTCTCAATAGTCAAGATATTTTGATCAAATTGTTACTGTTGTACATATTACACACTGAGTAGGATCCGCGAAGCCGCTCGCGGGGCGATCATCGTGAGCTTCTTTGTCGTTGGTTGACAATTGGCTCATCAGCTCAGGGACTGTCCCCAAGAAATCGTTCCATTGGCTGATTTCGTGTTCTTGCAGCGCCCGCGAGAGTGCGCGCAAGTTCCAATATCGGATCAGGAAACAGTTTTGGCAGAGACGCGACCCTGCCTGGAAAAGTGATACGCGCCAGAGTAAGGTGGTATGTTGCTGAATGCAGGCGCGAGCATCATGGGTCGACTTTCGCGCCGAGTCGCAGCCGCAGCTGAATTCTCCTGTCGTGCAGCTGAATTCTCCTGTCGCGAGGATCAGAGTCTCTTGTGACGACCATTACGCGGCCTACTGATATTCGGAAGATTGCTTTCATCGGCGACTATCTGCCGCGCAAGTGCGGGATTGCCACGTTCACCCATGACGTTTGCACGTCGGTGGCCACCCAGTTTCCTGGTTCGGACTGCTTCGTGGTGCCTGTGAATGATATGCCCCAGGGATATGACTACCCGAAAGAAGTCCGGTTCGAGATCGAGGAACAGGAGCTTGACAGTTACCTGCGCGCAGGCCGACTACCTGAACTTCGCCAACGCCGACATTGTCTGTCTCCAGCATGAGTACGGCATCTTCGGCGGTCCCGTCCGGCAGTCATATCATCCGTCTTCTGCGGAACCTGCGCATGCCCATCGCCACCACCCTGCACACGGTGCTGCGGGACCCCAGTGACGATCAGCGCCGGGTGCTCGACCAGGTTATCGATCTCTCGGCCAGGGTGATCGTGATGACCGAGCGGGCGCGCGACTTTCTCAGAAACGTATACGATGTTCCCGAAGCCAAGATCGACCTGGTCGCGCATGGCATTCCGGATATGGCCTTCATCGATCCGGCCTTCTACAAAGATCAGTTCGGCGTCGAGGGGAAGTTTGTCGCGCTCACCTTCGGCTTGCTGTCGCCGAACAAGGGCATCGAGCACATGCTGCGCGCGATGCCGGCCATCCTGAAGGAGTATCCCAACTTCGTTTACATCGTGCTCGGGGCGACCCATCCCAACCTGATTCGCGAGCAGGGCGAGCGCTACCGGATCAGCCTGGAGCGGCTGGCCAAGAGCCTGGGAATCAAGCAGAATGTAAGCTTCTACAACCGCTTTGTAGAGATCGACGAGCTGCTCGAATTCATTGGCGTGGCCGACATCTATGTCACGCCCTACCTCAACCCCGCGCAGATCACCTCGGGCACGCTGGCTTATGCATTCGGCTGCGGCAAGGCGGTAGTCTCCACGCCCTACTGGCACGCTGAAGAACTGCTGGCCGACGGGCGGGGAGTGCTCGTCCCGTTTAGCGATTCCGCCGCACTTGCCCGTGAGATCTGTGAGCTATTCCGCGATGAGACTCGCCGCCACGCCCTGCGCAAGAAAGCCTATCTGCTGGGCCGAGAGATGATTTGGAGCCACATCGCCCATCATTACATGGATTCGTTCCACAAGGCGCGGCGGAGCCGGCTTGACGTGCCGATCAAGCTGCAAGCCGTACGAACCCTGGCCGAAGAGCCCATGGATTTGCCTGGCTGGAGGCTCGACCACCTGGTCCGCATAACCGATTCGGCAGGAATTCTTCAGCATTCCAGCTACACCATCCCCAATCTTGGCGAGGGGTATTGCACCGATGACAATGCCCGGGCGCTGCTGTTAACTCTGCTGCTGGAGCAACTGGGAGTCAGCTCCGTGCAGATCCAGCGCCTGACGGCCTCGTACTCGGCCTTCCTGAATTACGCCTTCGACCGCACCCTGTGCCGGTTCCGAAATTTCATGAGCTACCAAAGGGCCTGGCTAGAGCCGGCCGGTTCGGAAGATTGTCAGGGTCGGGCTCTCTGGGCCCTGGGCGCCTGCGTGCACAGGTCGAAGCGGCGCGACCTCCAGTTCTGGGCATCCGAGCTGTTTGACCTGGCTCTGCCGGCCCTCCTGGAGATGAGCTCCCCGCGGACCTGGTCGTTTGGCCTGCTCGGCGTTTGTCATTATCTCGAGCGGCTCAGCGGTGCGCGTCAGGCGAGCCAGATACGCGACACTCTCACCGATCGGCTGATCGCGTCGTTCGAGCATTACAGCACCGAAGAGTGGTGCTGGTTCGAGGACTATCTTACCTACGACAATGCCAGACTTTGCCAAGGGCTGATCGCCAGCGGGCAGTCAGGTGGACATGCCCAGGCGCTGGATATCGGGCTCAAGACCTTGAGCTGGCTGGTCGGCCAGCAAAAGGCACCCGCCGGGCACTTCCGTCCCATCGGGTCTGAGGGCTTTTACCATCGAGGGCGTGAACGCGCCCAGTTCGACCAGCAGCCGCTGGAGGCCTGCGCCACTGTCTCGGCCTGCCTCGGCGCCTTCCAGGCCACCGAGGACACAATCTGGTTAAAGGAAGCCCGACTGGCCTTCGATTGGTTCCTGGGCAGCAATGACTTGGGCCTGGAGCTCTACGATGCCAAGACTGGCGGCTGCTGCGACGGCTTGCAGGAAGACCGAGTTAATCAGAACCAGGGGGCCGAGTCCACCCTGTCGTTCCTGCTTGCACTGTGCGAGATGAAGCTCCTGGAAAGCATCCTGGCGCCGTTCCGCCAGGTTCAAGTAAACTAGCGTGGAAAAGTATTCTACCATCTGGTAGGGCAGGGTTGCGGCCACGCCAGTATGATTAGGAATCTGGCGACGGCTGCGCTCTGCTCGGTGCCGGTTCTGCTCGCTAGACTGAAAGCACCCAGAAGCCACCTTCCGGAGTTTCTGCGCATGGACGGTGAGAGCTCGACGCTGACCCTTGAAGCGAGCAATCCTCCCGGCATGATCGATCCCGTCAACGGCAAGGCCGGCTTGGCTCGTCAGCTCAACGTGAAGCGAACGGCAATCGTCATTCGGCCAAACAACAGTCGGGTTGTCATCCGACCTTTTGAGCCGGCCAGCGAGAACCGTATCGAGCGAATCCTGGGCGGCGTTGCGGCGCTCTCCGAGGCAGAGGTCGATCTGCTCCTGGATCACGTGTTGCGTGAATTCCGGAACCGGCATCAAAAAACGCGCCAGTTCTTCTTGCGGCGGTTTGAACAAATCAGGAGTCATCTCCTGACCGACCAGCCGCTCAGCGAGAACCGAAAACTGCTCATGGGCGCCTACTTCACCCAGGAATACTCGCTGGAATCCGCGGCGCTTTTCAATCCGTCCATGGTCTGGCATCCCGATCAGTCCGGCCTGCCTGAAGGATCGCGCAGATTCATCCTTAGCCTGCGGGCCACCGGCGAAGGGCACATCTCGTCGATCACTTTCCGGGGTGGAGTCATCGATGGCCAAAACCAGATCCACATCGACGAGCCGACACGGTTCGTCACCGCGCCGGAACTGGTCCCCAACACCCTGTTCGACAAGCGGCTCTTCGCTCGCAAGCTCATTGAGCTGGGCGTGGACAGCCCATTCGCCGACCAGGTGCTGTCGACTCTCGGCGATCAGTTCACTCATGATGATATCAAGAGCACGATCCACCGCGTGTTGCAGCAGAACCGGCCCAGACGCCGCGAGCTGGAACCGGTCGCTCAGAACATGCTGACCCTAGTCCAGGCCAATTACGAAATCTTCTTCAGCCCCGACCTCGACCTCTCGGAACGGCTCATCTTTCCTTCCTCGCCGACCGAAACCAACGGCATCGAAGACGCACGCTTCGTCGACTTTCATGATGACGACGGCTCGGTTCGCTATTACGCCACCTACACGGCCTTTGATGGCAAGGTGATCCTGCCCCAGATCTTGGAGACGGAAGACTTCTTGCGGTTCAAGGCCAGCACCCTCAACGGTCCCGAGGTGCGGAACAAGGGACTGGCACTCTTCCCCCGCAAGGTCAACGGCCTGTATACCATGCTTTCGCGACAGGATAACGAGAATATCTACTTGATGTATTCCGACAACCTCCACTTCTGGTACACCAAGCAGCTGATCGCCAAGCCGACTTACGGCTGGGAGTTTGTGCAGCTTGGCAATTGCGGCTCGCCACTGGAGACCGAAGCCGGCTGGCTGGTTTTGACCCACGGTGTTGGCCCTATGCGTAAGTACGCCATGGGGGCCTTCCTGCTCGATCTTAACGACCCTTCCAGGTTGATCGGCCGCCTCCAAGAGCCCTTGCTGGAACCCAACGCCAACGAGCGCGAGGGCTACGTGCCCAACGTCGTCTACAGTTGCGGCGGAGTCATCCATAACGGCGAGCTGATCATCCCTTACGCCATGTCAGACTATGCCAGCACCTTCGCCACAATTCCCGTGGATACGATCCTCGGGGCGATGGTGCGAGCCTGACTTGCCGTCGAGACGTCCGCGGGAGGAGATGGAAAACTCCGTCCCCGGCGTGGTTCCGACATGCTCCGTCAGACGGCGACGAGCGACGCCATCAGCTCTGCGCGAGAGAACTCGACGACGGCGGTGCAGGTGTCTGCGGCTCCGTAATACACGAGGAATGTGTCTTCGGTCTCCACGATCCCGGTGGGAAATACGACGTCCGGAACGAAGCCCGAGCGCTCGAATTCGGCGGTCGGCTCGAATATCGAACCGGGAGTGCGGCGGAGAATCCGCGCGGGGTTGTCCGGGTGCAGCAGTAGCGCGCCGGTGGAATACTTGCCAACCGTTCCCGGCGCTGTCGCGAGGCGACTGCCGTGATAAATCTCCAGCCAACCCTCCGAGATCCGGATTGGCGGCGTCCCGGCGCCGACTCGTCCCGTCTCCCAGTCAGAGCCGCCGCCATGGAGAACGCCGTGATGGCCCCAGTGGATGATGTCCTGCGACCAGGCGATCCAGATCTCGGGCCGGCAGAACGGCGTGGCCGGGTTGGGCCGGTGCAGGGCCACGTGCGCACCACCGATCCACTCGGGGAACAGAACAACATCTTTGTTCTCACAACAGAAGATCGTGCCTTCTCGTGAGAAGTCGCGGAAATCCGAAGTCAAGGCCAGGGCCGTGGCCGCACCGTGGCGTGACACCGCGACGTAGGTGAAGTAATAACGGCCGTAAAGCGGCGTGATTCGCGGGTCCTCGACGCCGTATTCTTCCAGCTCCGAACCAGGCAAGAAACGAATGTCGGTGATCTCTTCGACCGCGCGTCCATCGCCGCAGCGGACCACACGCAAGTGCGACGTGAACGTGAGCCGGACCAGTCCATCAGTCTTTCGCCTGACCACCCGGGGATCAACGGGCTCCAGCTCTCGGTCGGCGACCCAGTCCACCGCGAGGTCGCCCTGGCTGCTCCAGCGGGGCAGGGCGGTGTACCCGTGGCGCACGTCGCGGGGCCGCTCTGCCACTCGCACCAGCAGGATCACTTCATTCTTGACCCGAACGGCTCCCGGGTTGAAGACGCCGACCACTTCGAAGTCGTCTCGCGACGGCTTGAGGTCGGCCGGGCGCAGCAGGACACGTTCGAACAATCGTTTGAGTGGCATGAATCTGGCTCCTCGTAAGGATCAATCAAGCCCGGGCCATCTGGTCGGCCGCGCAGGCGAGGGCCAGGGAATCTCGGCCGTTCTTCTCGGTGATTCTGCGCTCGTGCGAATGATCGCGGATCCAGGCGAGCTGGTCGGACAAAAGCGCCCGGAGCAACTCGCCGTAGCGCCGCAATTTGTTGGTGCCCTCGCCCCAGGAAAGCTCCAGCATCTGATAGACGTCGAGGACCTTGTGACGGCCCTCACAGGCTCGGTCCTTCGGTCCGTAGATCGCGGTGGCATCCAGTGTGGCGCCGGGGAAGAGCTCGCAAAGGGCTCGGGTCTGGGCCTCGTCGGCGATCGCCTGGACTCGCACCCTGGTCGGAACCCAGTCATACAAGGTCACATCGCCACGCTCGAAGAGCAGCCGCAGCTCCTGGCGGTCCATCCGGCCGGCCTGGTGAAAGCCATGGTAAAAGCTGACGAGCATCGAATGGCCGTACCGCACGGTGCAATGAACGTGCTCCTCGATCGGCGGTGAGGTGCCCGGCCGCAGCCCGAGCTCGGCCGACACGACCCGGCCGGGCCCTAGCCAGCCGGCAAAAAGATCGAAGAAATGCACGCCATGCTCGATGAAGATCCCTCCGCTCTTGGACCGGTCCCAGAACCAGTGGCCGGGCCCCAGGTCCTCGTCGGAGGCATAATTCTCAAAGGTGCCGTGCAAGACCTCCCCCAGCACACCTGCTTGAACCAGGCGCCCAACGGCGTCGCTTACGGGGTTGTACCGCTGCATCAGGTTGGCCACCAGCAGGCGGTCTCGCTGGTGGGCCTCGGCAATCATCTCGTCGGCCTGGGCCACCGACATCGCCAGGGGTTTCTCGCAAATCACGTGCTTGCCGGCTCGTAGTGCCTGCATTGCCTGAGGATGGTGCAAGAAGGGGGGCGTGGCAATGTATACCAGGTCGATATCCTCGCGCTCCAGCATCTTGTCGACATCCTCGATGTCGGGAATTCCGAACCGCAGCGCCGCCGCATGGGCCGCTTGCCGGTGTGTGCCCGCCATGCCTGCAAGCTTCACTCCCGGTACCTGGGCATACTGCTGAAGCGCGTAGAGGCCGAATCCACCGCAGCCGATCACGCCCAGCCGGATTTCGCCTTGGTCCATCAGTCATCCTTTCCTCGAAGCCTGCCATCGCACTCAATCCTTCGAAGTTCCCCTCATTTTCCCTGGTTTCCCATCGAGGGTCAATTCCGCGGGCACGATAAGGTACAATGCGTTGACTGAAGTACCAGAGGTTCGAGCACCGCCGCAGGACGAGGTCCATCATGTCCCAGGCAACGACCAAGACCAAGACTCGCCGACTTCGCCTCGGGCCCCGATCAGCCGGGATCCTGCTGACCACCCAGGAGTTCGACCGGGCTCGATTCGTGGAAGGCTGGCGGTATGAGCTGATCAACGAGGTACTCGTCGTGTCCCCGATTCCCTCCCGTAACGAGCGTGATCCGAACGAAGAGCTGGGCCGCTGGCTTCGCAACTACCAGGAATCCCATCCCCAGGGTTCGGCGCTAGACGCCACGATCGGTGAGGAGACCATCGAGACGAAGAAGAACCGCCGCCGGGCTGATCGCGTGATCTGGGCGGGCCTGGGGCATCTGCCGGAGCCGAACGAAACGCCCACGATCATCATAGAGCTGGTCTCGAAGGGTAAAATTAGTCAGGAGCGAGATTACGTCGCCAAGCGGGCCGAGTACCGAGAAATCGGGGTGAAAGAGTACTGGATCATCGACCGCTTCGCAAAAAAGCTGACCGTTTGCCTCTTCGCCGAGGACCGCGACCAGGAACTCGTTTTCTCCGCCGACCAGACCTACGCATCCACGTTGCTTCCGGGCTACGAGCTCCCCCTTCGCCGGTTGCTGGAACTTGCCGAGCGATGGGGGAAGAAGCCAAAGTGAAAGTCTCCCCACGGTGTTCACCAGGATCGATTCCATGTCCAGCTCGAAACCATCGTTGCCGCCTGCGGTCCATGCCTTGTTTATTGGTCCCACGGCGAAACAACCCATGCAGCCGGTCGACCAGGTCGTCGCCGTCGCAGGTCACGGCCTGCAAGGGGATCGCAAGTATCGCCGCCAGGGCAGGCCGCCGAGCCAGAACGGTCCCGACCGGGAGATCACCCTCATCGAGGTCGAGGCGATCGAAGCGGCGACACGAGATTACGAAGTCGAGCTTAGTCCGCTCGAGACCAGGCGCAATGTGGTAACCCGCGGAATCGCGCATGAACCATCTGGTCGGAACGCAGTTCCGGGTTGGCGCGGTGGTCCTGCGGGGTATCCGCTTATGCGAACCGTGCGAGCACTTGGAATCGCTGACGCGCGCCGGCGTGCGCACGGCGCTGGTGCACCGGGGCGGCTTGCGGGCCGAGATCCTCGAGGGAGGCGAGATCCGGATCGGAGATCGCATCGAACCAATCGAAGGCCCAAGAGCAATGCGAGGTTCTCGTGACCATGACGCCTGAGGTTTCCCGATCGCCCCTAGTGGGGGTGGTGATGGGCAGCAAATCAGACTGGGAGACCATGCGGCACGCCGCCGAGGTTCTCTGCGAGCTGGGCGTGCCGGTCGAGAACAAGGTCGTCTCAGCACACCGTACGCCGGACCGCCTGTTCCAGTACGGTCGAGACGCCGAGGGCCGGGGCCTGGAGGTGATCATCGCCGGCGCAGGCGGAGCAGCTCACTTGCCCGGCATGCTGGCGGCGATCTCGATCCTGCCGGTTCTGGGCGTCCCCGTCGAGAGCAGGTCGCTCCGGGGAGTCGACTCGCTGCTCTCGATCGTCCAGATGCCGCGCGGCGTGCCGGTGGGAACGCTGGCCATCGGTGCCTCGGGCGCAAGCAACGCGGGGCTGCTCGCCGCGGCGATCCTGGCGCCAAGTCCCCGGCCGTCCGCGATGCTCTGGCGCGCTTCCGCCAGGCTCAGACCGCGGCCGTGGGAGAGTCGCCGGCATGAGCCCCAGCTCCCATATTGGTGCGAGTTCGATCGTTGGGGATCGCCGGCCGGCGCGGGGCCATAAGGTCTTGTACCCACCGGCATCGCTGGGCGTCGTCGGCAGCGGCCAGTTGGGACGGATGTTCGTCCAGGCCGCGCAGCGGATGGGCTACCGGGCGGGCGTTCTGAGCGAGAGCGACGACGCACCGGCCGCGCAGGTAGCCACCCTGGACGGTGATCGGCGCACCCGATCAGCTTCCGGCACTCCGCGCACTGGCCGCCGCGGCAGAGGCCGTCACCGTCGAGTTCGAGAACGTCTCGGCCCCAGCCCTGCGCTGGCTGGCACGCCGGCAGATCGTCCGGCCGGGCTGGCGAACTGTTTGGATCAGCCAGAACCGGCTGCGCGAGAAGAGCTTCCTGGCCAGCAACGCCATTCCGCACGCCCCCTGGCGGCCGGTACGGACGACGACCGAGCTGGCGCGGGCAGTCCAGGCCCTCGGTCTGCCCTTGATCCTGAAAACCGCGACCTCGGGTTACGACGGCAAGGGGCAGGTGCTGGTCACCCGGGCCGTCGAGGCGGCGGCCGCGTGGGCCAGCCTGGGCCAGGCTGCGTGCGTGGCCGAGGGCTGGGTCGAGTTTGCAGTAGAGGTATCGGTGGTCGTGGCGCGCGGGCAGGATGGCAACGCGGTTGCCTATCCGGTCGGTTTGAACCACCACGAGCGGCATATTCTGGACACGACGATGATGCCGGCCCCCGTGGGACCTGCCGTCTCACTCGAGGCTCATACGCTGGCGCTGGCCGTGGCGCAGGCATGGGAACTGTCGGAGTACT
>CAVXCB010000023.1:0-225646 GCA_963760085.1 uncultured Planctomycetaceae bacterium | reverse complement strand
TGTCAGACCAGCGACGTAGACGTCGCCATAGAAACCCAGCGATATCTTGCCGTCGGGCCGCACTAACCGTTCGCCGGAGATCGGCCGTCCCGGCAAGGCTTCAAGCACCTCCACGAGAATCATGTCAGGAGGCTCGATCACGTCGACAAACTCTTCACGACCTTTTGGAGAAGCCTTGCTGTTCTTCGTCATCGCTCTGGCCGGTTGTCGATCTTCCCGATGCGGTCTTTGAGCCCATGATCGAGCCCCGAAAGCTAGCAGGATGGTCACCGTAAAAATCGCTGCAAGTTTTGTTATCTTCATTAGTGTGAAGCTCCAGAGCACGCGTCGGACGAGAAGCAAGACACTTGCCGAGACCACCTCGGCAGTTGTCTTCCCGGCCGCGACACGCATCGCGGCTTGCACCGAGGAACGAACCAAATTGAAAGGAAGAGGAGAAAGCGGAATGGCCGCTGGTGCGGTCGACGTGAAGCAACCCGCAAGAGCCCCCGCCGTCGCGGATAAACCGCGGCGAAGCAGCCGCCGGCGCAGCAGGTCGCGTGCCCGGGCGACGCGGCTGCGGACCGTGCCGATCGGGCACCCGAGCTGGTGGGCCGCCTGCTCCTGGGTCAGACCTTCCCAGTAGCAGAGCAGGACCACCGACCGGTATTTCTCGGGCAGCCGGCGGACCTCCTCCTGTACGATCGGACCGTGAACGCTGTGATCGAGCTCGTCGGCGGTATCGGCCGTGGTGGCCGAGTCCGCGACCAGCCGGATTCCACGTTGTTCCCGGTTCCGACGCCGCGCCGTATCGACGCGTGCCCGGGCAGCAACTCGAGTGGCAACCCCGTATAGCCAGCTTGCGACCGAATCCAGCTTGCGAATCGATCGTCGCTGCTTGACCAGCACCAGAAACGTGGCCTGGAATGCGTCTTCCGCATCGTCGAGACAGCCCAGGATGTTGCGGCACACCCGCAAGACCATGGGCCCATGACGCGTGACCAGAGCCTCGAACGCCGCTTCGGCAGCGGCGTTCGGCGGACCGGATGCGCGCTCGACCAGGTCTCGATCGGTAAGCCCTATCAGGCTGCCAGATTCAAACAAGCTGCTGAGGTCTCGCTGCAGGACGCCATGTGATCCGCCGGCCATGAGTCGGCTCTCCCTTGATTTGGATCCGTTCCCCAAGTTCTCCAGTAGTGCCTGGAGCGAAAGGAACTATCCATCACTTTTCGCGGGGCCGAGACGAATTGTAAACGAGGAACGCCTGATCAGGTTTTGTTGTTCAGGCCGCTCCGGGCCGCGCGGCCTCGGCAGGTGCGGGGCAGGTGGGAAGCAGCAGAGTAAACGTCGAGCCCTGGCCCAGGCGGCTCTCGGCGCGCAGGCGGCCGTGGTGGGCCTCGACAATATCTCGGCAAACCGAAAGGCCAAGGCCGCTGCCGCCCAGGCCCGAGGCGTCGGGGCCGGCCTTGGTCGAGAAGAAGGGTTCGAAAATCCGCCTGAGGTTACCTGGTGCGATGCCGATGCCGTGATCGATTATGCTCAGTTCGGCAAGCCGACCCGTGCTGTCGGCGGTCAGCCTTAGATTCACCACGCCGCCCTCGGGCATCGCCTGGCGCACGTTGATCAGCAGGTTGATCAGCACCTGCTGGATCTGGGCGGGGTTCACCCGCGGAACGGCCGGCCCATGAGCTGGACTTCGAGCCGGACCTTGTTCCGCGCCAGGTCTTTGTTGATCAGCAGAACCACTTCTTCTACAAGCCGGTTGAGATCAACGGGGACGCGTTGATTGGGGTCGCGCCGGGTCGCGACAATCCGAGCATTCCACCCGTGATCGCTCCGGCTCGCTGGCCGGCGTCAAGGATCCGCGTGAGTGCACGCTCGCGATAGGCCGGATCAGGATTCCGCAGTCCAAGCTTGGCGTAGTTGATGATCGGGGTCAGCGTGTTGTTCAGCTCGTGAAAGACTCCGGCCGCCAGGACACCCAGGCTGCTGATGCGTTGCAAGGCGATCACCTGTCGCCGCAAGGCCTCGATCTCCTCGCGACCGCTGTGTGGTTCTAGGGGGTTAAGTGGCACATGGAGGCTCCCCCTGAGGTTCGTCCCCGCAAGTTCAATCGGCTGCGCCGGCGTGGCAAGGGCATCGGATTCCGCAGCCTGGGTCGCGTTCGTGTTTGGCATGGTCTCCCCAGTCTTCCTTGCCCTGCGTGTGGTTCCTCCTTCGTATCGGATCGATCGTCCGCCAGAATGAGCTCAACATCCCTGGTCTCAAAGTAGCACGGGCGTACCTGGCAAACCAAGAAGGCTGCGCCAGATGCAACTTTGTCGGCGTGTGGGCTTCTTGCCTAACCGTCACCTTATGACCGATTGCCTCATTTTTCAAAACCTGCGAGAAAAGCGTAAGCTTCAGGATCTGGCGGGTCAGGCGAGAGAACCCAGTCCCTCTTTCCGCTCGCGGCGACGCCTGGGCCGCGTCTCACCGGATCCGCATGTCGGCCTCGATCCTCGCCGACCCGTCAATCCTGGTCGTTGGGTCCCAGGGGATCAGACGGATACCGTTGGGAAAGTTGACGCGGGGCATGGAGGAGATGTCGTCGCTTATGAGTGGTGGAATCACTTTGCGGCCGTCGCTCCAGAAGCCGAGATGCGTGAAGCGTTCCTGGTCGCGAATGGATTCGTCGAAGGTTCGGCCCGCGAAGGCCGTCTCGATGGCGACATCGGCAATCCGCCAGAAGCCTGCGCGATCCAGCGCGTTCACTTCACCCAGGCTCAATTGCAAGCTGCGGAAGACGCCCTCGCCGGTGTCGAGACGGCGGTTCGCCCCGGTCGGCGCGGTATGCTCGGCAATGAGTGGGGGAAAGCCGTGGCGATCCGATCGGAACAACAGGAACCGCTTCCTCGACCGGGGAATTGCGTCGGCTTGGACGAAGATCTGTCGCCCGCGGAGGTCTCCCACGAGAAGGTCGTCCTCGCCGACTGCCACGAGCAGAAGGGTCGATGCGGGAATCCGACCGAGGCTTGGTTCCCGCGAGGGGACGACTTCTCCGGGCATGAGCGCGGCCACAAGCGTCGGTTGCGGCAATCCGGAGTGGGGGTCAGAGGCGACCGAGGCGATCTGTGCCGCCAGGTTTCCTCCCGCCGAGTGGCCGATGAAGGCGACATGGTGAAGATCGGGCCGAACATGCTTCACACCGTCTTCCAGCACGCCAAGAGCATCACGGGTCGCGGCGATCGCGTTAGGCAAGAACTCCCTGGGAAGTGTGTCCACGTCGTTCTGATAGCGCGGAAAGACCACAATCCGACCGGAACGAACGAGATGATCGATCCAGGCTCCATAGAAGGCCGGATTGACAGCGAACCAGCCATGAAAAAACACAATGACGGGCGCACGCGTTCCGCTTTCGGCTCGGCAGGCTCGAACAGCCAGTACGACCGTGGGCCTTCTCCCACTTCATACCGCATGACCATGCAATGTGCGTAAGTGGGTCCAGCCTGGGCGGGTCGATCGTTGCCGGCAAATCGGCAGATTTCGTCCTCACCGGCTCGCGTCTGGTTGAAGAGCGGCAGCAGGGCCAGGACCATCGACCCGGTCAAAAGGCGGATCGTGCGCCTCGTCTCAGCCATCCGTGGCGAGCCTTGCATTTTTCAGGGCCCCAGATTACCTGTCCGAAATTCATCCTTGATAACCAGCACAAATAGCGCAACTTTTCTGGCATGTCAAGGCCATGTCGAATGAATCAAGCTCCGCGTTTGCGTTGCCTGTACGGCCTTGACAGCACTCAAGAACCGCCAGAGACTGAGGTTTGAGTACTCGACCTCGCGCGACGAGACCGACCGATGGCACCGACCGAACCAGCGATCGTCCCAAACCAGGTTACCCCGGCTTCAACTCCAGCCACGGTCGCGCCCTCCGATTCCTCACAGTACGAGTTCACCTACTCAGAAAACGCGACCATCGGCAACCTTGGCTCGAAAATGAGCTTCGTCGGTCTATTCATGCTGGGAATCGGTTTGTTCTTTTGCGCCTCAGTGATCATCCGCTGGGAGCAAAGCCAGCACCTTGAAGTGGGTCTGCTATTCCTGACCCTGCTGTTCATTGTCGTCGGGATCTGGACGCATCGTGCTGGGCACGAGTTCCGAAACGTGGCCCAAACACAAGGTAAGGACATTTCCCACTTAATGGGAGCGCTGGAAAACCTGCTCAAACTTTACACTCTACTTTACCTGCTCTTTTTCATCGCCCTGGTGTTTGCCGCCATTCAACTTGGCGCTCATGGCCTGTACGGCGGCCCGTTGACATCGAAGCCCTCCGCGAACTGGCTCGCCTTGCCTTCCGATCATCGGCCGCGCGCAGCCGACATCATGGCGGGCTCCGGTAAGCACCGTGTCCCTTGAAGGCCGGATGATGATACGATCAGGGCAAGTGCGGTGTACACTCACCGTGGCCCGCGCTCGATCGGCCGTTTGCCCAGGAACTCAGGAGCCGCCCATGCCAGTGCTCGATCGCGAAGAGTATATCGAGCAAGCCTATTTCTTTCACAGCTTCCGCGATCGCCTCGTCGACGGGCTACCGGCGCAAGAAACCCTGGGCCAGATTAGCGAGGAGCTGCTCTCGACCACCAAGCTTCCGCTTGCCGTCTCGTTCCTGTATGCCGAGATCAAGGGATCTGGCCTCATGGCGCCGGCGATGGCACGAATCAACCATTATTTCTCTCCCTTTCAGACCCATGTCATCAGCCAGGCCGAGATCGCCATGAGCCGCTTCTCCATGGAACAGGCCTTGCTAATCCTGGAGCGTGAGGCCAAGTACAAGTCCGAGAATCCCTCGCTCGCCGGCCTGTTCATCTTCCAGTTCGAAATCGCTCTCTCGGAATCGGCTGGGCTACACCCGGGGTTTGGCCGCAATGTCCGCGGACCCGTTCTATACTGAAGATTGGCACGATTATATTCTCATGCTTCAAACCCGACTAGGCGACGTCGATTTCGCCGACCTGCTCTTCGTAAGATCGGCATACTTTGTTCAGGAACGACGGAAGAACAACCCCGAGTTTGAACCCAAGTATCCGACCCTTTTCGGCGAGCGGGAAGGGAAGATCGCCCGCGCCAATCGCGGCCGCGACCCAATGCACTTGTTTTCGGCTCTGCAGCGCAGCTAGGCTATCCCGAGGTCCCGCGCCTCGCCGACCCGACGAGCTCGAGGCTCGCGTCCTCCTGCTCGAGCAGAAGATCCTCCAGCTTGAGAACCGCATCAAGCTCGCCGAAAGCGAGATCAACCAGGAGGTCGATTTGTCGCAGGTAATCGTCAAGCCCGAAGACACCGCGGGCGTGCCATCGGGATGGGGGAAGTAGTATTGGCTTGAGGCGTGGGTCTTGAGGCGTGACATGGGTCGATGAGTCAATAGAGGGCAGAGGAGGGACGCTCGTGCGAGGGAAAATGAATCGCCGTGAATTGCAGACTCAGGCGGCTTGTGCGGTGCTTCTCGCAGTCTTCACCGGCCACTCTTACGGCGCTGGACAGTCGACACCCGCCCCACGCCTCATCCCCGACGCCTCACGCTCCACGCTCCACGCCCCACGCCACTCTCAATTCGACCGAGTCGTCATTGACGGCAATCTTCCGGACGGCTACCAGGTCGAGGTCGCTGACGTCAACGGGGACAGGAAGCCCGACATCATCGCCCTGGGAGGAAGCACCTGCGTTTGGTACGAGAACCCGAGCTGGAAAAAGCGGATCGTCACCACGGGGAGGCAATCCCCCGGCATCATCAGCAGCGCCGCGGCCGACCTCGACGGCGATGGCAAGGCCGAGATTGCCATCGGCTATGACTTTGAGATGAACGAGCCCAGGAGGGGGAAGCTCACGCTGGCGGTGCAGGGGGGTGGCGGCGAGGAGCCCTGGAAGCTGATCCCCATCGCCGACGTTGACAGCATTCACCGCCTGCGCTGGGGGGACATCGACGGCGACACAAAGCTCGACCTGGTTGTGGCGCCAATCTTTGGTCGTGGAGCCACGCCGCCACGCTATGAAGGCAAGGCCGAGATCGTGGCCTTCCAGCCCCAGGGCGACCTGAAGAATGCGATCTGGCGTCGCCAGCCACTGCTCGAGCATCCGGTGATTCACGCGATCGAGCTTCGTCCCCTGCCTGCCACGCAGGGACGCTCTGCCGTGTTGACCGCCGACAATGAAGGTGTCACCATCCTGGGGGAGGCGATCATCACCGATGGGGCTTCGTTCACTCTCACTGCCCGAACTCTCGTCCCGGGAGCCGCGGGAGAGGTGCCAAAACGCGGCTGTAGCGAGATCCATCTGGGCCGGCTCAAAGAGGGTCGGCACTTCCTGGGCACCATCGAGCCCTGGCACGGCGGCAATGTGGTCGTCTGGCCGGAGAACGAGAGCGGATCACTCAAGTTCGGTTCGCGCACGGTCATTGATTCAAGCCTGGCCGAGGGCCATGCTCTCTGGGTAGCCGATGTCGATGGCGACGGCGACGACGAGATCTTCGCCGGCCACCGCGGCGCCGATCATCGCGTATCCATGTATGATTTCGACCGGGCGACCGGCAACTGGACTCGCACCGTGCTCGACAGGGACATCGCCGCCCAGGACCTGCGCGGCGGCGACCTCGACGGCGACGGCACGCCCGACGTCGTCGCCGTGGGCGGCTCCACGCATAACGTGATCTGGTACCGCCCGCGACGACCGTGAAATCCCTTGGGCCCCTGGACTGGAAAGCACAAGGTCTACCGCGCCTGCCGTGCGATCATTAGTCGTACTTCTAAAGCAACCCTAATGCCGTTTTCAGACAAGCATCCAGCTTAAGTTTCATGGACGGCGAGAGTGTCCCAAGTATCAGAGCGACGGTGTCCGCGTTAACGGTCGCGAGCACGAGGCAGGATATGACGGAATCACGTACAAGCCCCGTGGCTTGCCCTTCGGGAGTGCTCATGTCGATGAACAGACATGCGGGATCGCTGGCCATGCTCAGGGTTTTCGTGACCTCGGCAACGTCGAACGTGGACAAGCCGCCTGCATAAGCATCAGATTGGACGATCACCGCGGGCCTTTTTTTCCCGCGCAGCCCAGACGGATGCGGGAAGCGTACCAGAACGACGTCGCCACGCTTCATGACTTCTCCGGGGCATCATCGTATTCGTCCATGTCCTCCCAACCCATGCGTTTGCCGGCCTCCCATGCCAACGACTGTAGGTCCTCCTTGGTCCACGGCGTGTCGTCGTATTCGTCCTTGATGACACGCTCGTATTCGGCTACGGGAAGGAGAACATACGTATCCTTCGTCCGAGGATTCAGCAACCGCAGGGGAGTCCCCTCTGCGTTGTCCAGCGCCTTCACTTGCTGCTCGGTCAGTTCGATCATAGCGATCTCCTTTTCCGCATTTTATCAGCTCGGCACGAGGCTGACCAATTGCCAGACCGATACAGGCAAGCCATTGAAGAATTCGGGAAGATCGCCATCGTGAGTGGTCAGGTGAGATCTCTCGCGTTACCTTGATCAGGTGAATGTCGAGCGTTCTCATGACAATGGCGTTTTACTGTGCTCCAGAGGGTATCTTCCATGCGTCGCCCTGATCGTCGCGGCTTCAGCCTGCGGATCCTCGCGTCTTGGGCCTTGGCGGCAGGTCTTTGGGCGGGGCCAAGTGCCGCTCAGGAGCCGGGTCCCGCGGCACGCTCACACCGGGTCCGGGCCTCACGACGGAACCACCTGGCCCGGCCTGACCCACACGGGGACCGTGCTTCTGCCTAACGGCTGGTCGCTCAGGCCGGCAGGCAGGCAACTGCGCCTGGGAGACTTCCCCGTGCAAATTGCCGTGCATCCCAGCGAGCCAGTGCTGGCGATCTTGCACGCCGGGTACGGAGAGCATGAGGTCGTAACGGTAAACGCCGAGACCGGCAGGGTCATCGGCCGGGTCGCGCTGCCGGAAACCTTTGCCGGCCTGGTCTGGTCGGCCGACGGCAAGCGGCTCTTCGTGGGCGGCGGGTTCGACAATCGCATCTATCGCTTCGACCATGCCGGGGGACTGCTCTCGAACAAGACGACCTTTCCTCACCCCGATCCCGACAAGAGCCTGAAAGTTGCCGGGGGCCTGGCGGTCTCGGCCGAAGGAAAGGTCCTGTGGGTCGCCGATGTTCATGGTCACGCGCTTGCTCGGCTCGACTTGACCGAGGGTGCGATCCGCGACCTGATCCCGCTGGAGGCCGATTCCTACCCGTACGCGCTGGCCTGGGACGAGCCTCGCAAACGCTTGTACGTCAGCCTCTGGAACCACGCGTCGGTCGCGGTGGTCGACACCGAGACGCTCAAGGTCGTCGGCTCGCTGCCGACTCAGGAGCATCCCAACGAAATGCTGCTTGCCCGCGGCGGCAAGGTGCTTTACGTGGCCAACGCCAACCGCAATTCGGTGAGCGTCATCGACACCGTGGCCGCTAAGGCCATCGAGACAATCGGCACGGCCATCGACCCGGCGCTCCCGCTGGAAGCACGCCCAGCGCGCTGGCGCTCTCTGCCGATGAATCGATCTTGCTGGTCGCCAATGCCAACACCAACAACCTCGCGGTGGTCAACGTCAAGGAACCAGGTGCCAGTACGCCGCTGGGTTTCGTTCCCACCGGTTGGTATCCCACCTCTGTGCGGTTTGCCCGCGACGGCAAGACGATCTACGTGGCCAATGGCAAGGGCCAGGGCTCGCGGGCCAATCGCGATGGGCCCAACCCGGTGGACCCGGCGGGGGACGGCCGAGCGATTCGCGAGTACATCGGGGGGCTCTTTCAGGGAACCCTGTCGGTCATTCCCATGCCCGACCCGTCGCGCATGGCGGTGTATTCCCGGACGGTCTACGAGTGCAGCCCCCTGCGCCGGGGCGACCCGACGGCCGTGCGGGGCGAGCCCATGCCTGCAGACCACCCCATTCCCGCCCGGGCTGGCGGTCCCTCGCCAATCAAGTATGTCGTTTACATCATCAAGGAGAATCGAACCTACGACCAAGTCTTCGGCGATCTTCCCGAAGGCAAGGGCGACCCTCACCTCTGCCTCTTCCCCGAGGCCGTCACTCCCAATCACCACGCCTTGGCACGGGAGTTCGTGCTCCTCGACAATTTCTACGTGGACGGCGAGGTCAGCGCTGATGGCCACGAGTGGTCGATGGGCGCCTATGCCACCGACTTCGTCGAGCGCACCTGGCCCCTCTCGTACCGGGGCAACCGGCGTGTCCCTTATCCCTCGGAGGGCGAATTCGCCCTGGCCAGGCCGGCTGCGGGCTACCTCTGGGACCGCGCGGCCGAGAAAGGAGTTAGCTATCGCAGCTATGGTGAGTTTGTCAAGAACGGCAAGACCCCGGACGAGCCGGGAACCACGTCCGTCCCGGCCTTGCAGGGCCACTTTGATCCGTTCTTCCGCACTTTCGACATGGACTTTCCCGACGTCAAGCGCGCCGAGCGGTTTCTCCACGAGCTGGCCGAGTTCGAGAAGACAGGCGCGATGCCCCGGCTGGTGGTGCTCCGGCTCCCCAACGATCATACCGCCGGAACCAAGCCAGGCTCGCCGACCGTGATGGCGTCGCTGGGCGACAACGACCTGGCCCTGGGAATGGTGGTCGAGGGGTTGAGCAAGAGTCGGTTCTGGAAAGAGCTGGCCATCTTCGTGGTTGAGGACGACGCGCAGAACGGTTCGGATCACGTGGACGCTCACCGCACGGTGGCCCTGGCCATCAGCCCGTACATCAAGCGGCACTCCGTCGATTCGTCGATGTACAGCACCTCGTCGATGCTCAGGACGATGGAACTGATCCTGGGGCTGGAGCCGATGAGCCAGTTCGACGCCTCGGCCCGGCCGATGTTTGGCTCATTCACGCCACAGGCTGACTTCTTGCCCTATGCCCACCGCCCGGCCCGCGTGGACGTCAACGCCAAGAACGCGGCGCGGCGCCCATGGCCGAGCTGTCGCAGCGGCTGAACCTCGAGATTGAGGACCGCGCCGATGACCTGCTGTTCAACGAGATCATCTGGAAGGCCGTCCGCGGTGTCGACTCCACCATGCCCCCGCCCGTCCGCGCGGCTTTTGTGATGCCCAGGTGAACCGAAAGCCCTGTTTGGGGCGGTGTCGTCGCACAGAGGCGACTTTCACGGTGTCCCCTCGTAGAATATTGGTGAATGTAGGCGTCTGCGGTCCGCTGTGTGCCCAGAAAGGCAGGACGCGCCTCTGACCCTGAGATGATCAGCAATGTCGATTGTCGAAGATGAGTATTTTCGAGCGTGGGGAGCAGTCGGTGGAGCGGCAAGGGTCGAGTGCAGCTTCTCACTTTATGCGGAAATCAGGGCCACGCTCGAATTCCAGGTACGCAAGAGTCACCCCGAGCTCAGCGAAAAGGAAATCCCCTGGGAGGTGGCCAGGTTGATGTACCTTTCGGATGAGGGCACTCAACGATTGCTGGAGCGGGCGAGACGTAAGCTGTGCTAGAGAACTACCTTCGCGAAAGCATGGAGCGAATCACAGGTATTCTTGTCGAATTGAAGATTTCCTTTCACTTCACAGGAGGCGTTGCTGTCTTTTTTTACGGAGAGCCGCGGTTCACCCAGGATCTCGACCTCGTGATCCGGCTGTCTGCCGCCAGCCCTGTGGCGGCTGCAGCTTCCTGAGCCGGTTATCCGAGGGATACCTCATCAACACGAAAACGGTCGCTTCAGGCAATCCTGGGAGAGGGGGCTCTTTCATGTCGCCTGGGAAGCCACAAAGCAAAGCGCGATGCAGCCACAATGTGGAAGCGCGGTCGGAGAGTTCGATCCAGCACACCTTCGCAAACAGGCATTGAGACTCGGACTTGCAAAAGTACTGCCCGACGTCGAGGAAGCAGCCTTGCCGGGACATGATCCCGACGATCCCAAGATCACCGGCGAAATCATTCGAGATGGACGAGTTCGCCGGGCAAACCGCAGTCCTCATCATTGCCCACGGTAGCCGGCACCAAGCGGCCAATGACGATCTCCACGCGCTGGCTGAGCGATTTTCCGAGCAGGGCGGGTATCCCATCGTCGAAGCCTGCTTCCTGGAGCTGGCAGAACCCGACATCGCCAGCGGGGGCAGCCGATGCGCGGCCCGCGGAGCGACGCTCGTCTTGATGATTCCTTACTTTCTATCGGCCGGTGTCCACCTGCTTAGGGATTTGACGAAGGCCAGGGAGGAACTAAGCCGGCGCCACCCCGGAATCGAATTTCGTCTCGGCCCTCCGCTGGGGCCTCATCCCCTGCTCGACGCCTTGATCGCCGCCCGGATCAGCGAACTTGAGCGCGGCACGGTGGCCCCCGTGGTCGTCGCAAGTGATGGTATGCACGAGCGTTATGCTCCGGTCGGCAAAGATCTCCGGGGGACCGCTCCGGCGGATCATTCCTGAAGTCGCGACTCTCCAGTCACCATTGACACAAAGTCTGCGAAGAACTAGCGTGCGCAGTCCGATGTTCTCCGAAGAGGGAGATGCCTCGGACCACCCTCAAGTGCATTTCGCACGCGTACGCATACATGCGTACAAGCCAGAGGCATCGAAGGAGTGATCGCCGATGAGCCTTTTCCATGAACCCGTCAGTGTTCCCGCCCTGAACCTCAAGGCCCAGTACAATTCGATCCGCGATGAGATCGAGCCCGTCGTCCGCGAGGTTCTCGAAAGCCAGATGTTCGTGCTGGGACCGGAGGTCGCCAGGCTAGAGGCCGAGGTGGCCGAATATTGCGGGGCCTCAAGCGGTATCGGATGCGCCTTGGGCTCGGACGCGCTGTTGCTGCCGCTTCTGGCCATCGACGTTGGGCCGGGAGACGAGGTGATCACCACGCCCTACACCTTCTTCGCCACGGCAGGATCGATCTGGCGGACCGGTGCCAGGCCGGTGTTTGTCGACATCGAACCCGACACCTTCAACATCGACCCGGCGCAAATCGAGGTGGCGATCACACGGCGAACCAAGGCCATCATTCCCGTACATCTCTACGGTCAGGTCGCCGATATGGGGCCGATCAAGGAAATCGGCCGAAAGCACGGGTTAATGGTTCTGGAAGACGCTGCCCAGGCGATCGGCTCTGCCTATCATGGTACGCGGGCCGGGACGCTCGGCGACGTCACCGCGTTCAGTTTTTATCCATCCAAGAACCTGGGGGGCTTTGGCGACGGCGGCATGGTCACGACGAATGACCCAGAGCTCGCGCGGCGGATGGCCCGGCTTCGTGTCCATGGCATGGAGCCCAAGTACCATCACCACGACGTCGGTTTCAATTCGCGGCTCGACGCGTTTCAAGCAGCCGTACTCAGAGTCAAGCTGCGCCACCTCGATGACTGGACCAGCCTTCGCAGGGAGGTTGCCGACCGCTACCGCAACTTGTTTGCATCTCATGGCTTGGAGAAAATTGTCGGACTGCCGATCGAACGGCAAGGCAATTTCCACGTCTACAACCAGTTTGTCATTCGGGTGCCGGCGACCTTGCGCAGACGCGCTGCGCGACCACCTCACCAAGCGGAAGATCGGTTCCGAGATCTACTACCCTATCCCGCTGCACTTGCAGGTCTGCTTCGCCTCACTGGGGCATGAACGCGGCGACTTTCCTCATTCCGAGGCGGCCGCCCTCGAAACCCTTGCCTTGCCCATTTACCCGGAGCTGAGCGACGTCGAGCAGCGTTATGTCGTGGGCTCGATTCGCCAGTTCATCGACGAATTCGCCTTTCCTTCGCAAAAAACAGACCGTGCCGCGTGAACGAAGGCGCGGAACGCGCGCGGGACGCCGCGAATGGCGGTCAGTCTTCTGAAGGACTGGAGACGGTCTCGCGCTTGCAAGTCTGTCGCAGCGAGGTTAAACCAGCGCTGTGCATGCGGTGCAGTTTCCAGATCGAGCAGCCAACCAGGGCCGCGGTCTCTTTCTGAGACTTACCGTCCAGGTAGATGTGGCGAAACGCCTGCGCTTGCAGTCGGGGAAACTGACCGATCCAGTTCTCAAAGGTCTCCAGGGATTCGAGTTCGGAACCGACTGGGTGGTCGTGCTTGATACCGATCAAGCGGCCGCCGGTCTGGAAACCCTCGGCCAGCTTCATGACGATCTGCTGAGAGTCGCCGCCGAAGGGTCGCACCTTCGTGATAATCTCATTGCGAAGATCGCAAAGGGCACCCCAGATTCGGTAGCGAGCGAACGTGGCGAAATTGACGCATCGGGACCGATCGAACGACTGGGCGGCTTCCACCAGGGCCAGAAAGGCGGCGGATTCAAGTTCGTCGCCCGCGGCTGGGAAGCGATCTTTCATACGTCTGGCCAGGGAGCGAGCCAGCGGCAGATAACGTGTCGCCAGTTCCTGTTGGTCCACGTCAAGAGGAGCCCGGGTGTGCCTTGGAGTGCGTCGTTCTGGGTGCCGGCAGCCGTCGCGCTCGGATCTCGAATCAATTTGGTCCGGGCCATCCTGCCGACAAAAGGAATGCATGCCAGGGGCCGATGAATGCCGGTCCGGCTGGCCTGGTAGTCGACTGCGCGAGTTTTCTCGTCCATGTTCCACCTCGTGCGGCGGCATTGTTAAATGTGAGCTCGGGGACGGTGGTTTTCACTGGCGACAGCACCAGCGTCGCGATTGATCGGCGTCGAGCAATCCGTGAAGGCAGGGCTCAAATGGCTACTCGGACCAGCATCGCGTGAGATGCGGCCCCGAATTGGAGCTGAGCGAGTCGCCGGCTCGAGCCGAAGACCAGCGAGGCCTGGTATCGGCCTGACGCGCCTGGTCCGCGCCCAGTTCGGCCATCAATTCGCGGGCCGCTTGGTGGTTGCCACGCAGCCGGGCTAGATGCTCCTGGCGCGTGCGTCTCCAAACGCTTGAGGCAGGCTCGACCGAGCAAGCGATTGCAGCCGGGAGAAAGAAGGTACGCGCGAGCCCTGGCGGCCTTCAATCGCAAAACACGCAGCTCCATGATCTCTCGTTCATTATTCGACCAGATCTGGACAAGCCGCTCGGCGCTGAGGAAGATCGGACGACGTGAGGAGAGTGACACTGGGTCTTGAACGCTAGACCTGTCAGGCTGAAGTCCGAAGCAGGATGGCGCACCAGAGCCCAGAGTCGTATGCCTGGCAGCCGGCTGGACAATTGCACGATCGCGTGTAGAGTCTCGAACGGCCATGAACTTGTTCCTTTCCTGTTATGCCGATACATCAATTCGAAGGAATTCAGCCGAAAGCCCGCCATGGCGACTTCGCAGACAATGAACGAAAGCCAGAGTGCACGGGATGACCATGAGCGTGCTCCCATTCGGGATTCTTTCGCGGTTAAGGGATAATTGGTCCTGTCGTCTCCGGCTGTTTTTCTTATTCATAGTAATTGCCAAAAGCAGGGCGAAAAATTGGAAATTCTTGTAGCCAAGCTCGGATTCAGGTCGTAGGTTCTTTGTTTCAAAGAGATTGGCGATAAATCTGGCCATCAAAGTCTACTTGTTCGTGAGGCTTTCTTCGAGTTGGAGGAGTGATGAGCCGGAAACGCACGGATGGGAGATTCAAGAACAAACAGTACTCCGGTCGAGATTGCGAATCAGGGAACAAAGTCCACGTTCAAGATCTGGATTCTGATCAATCGTGGGTAGATTTGGTTCGCCAGCATTTAATTGCATGGTATAGAGGCTCTCAACGCGAATTTCCCTGGAGGCGGGGGAATGATCCGTACCACATCTTGGTTTCCGAGATGATGCTGGTGCAGACGACCGCGGCGGCCGTCATCCCATATTTCGAGCGGTTTCTGCACCGCTTCCCCGATCTGCAAACATTGGCCGGTGCCGACCTTGTCGACGTCTTGAGGTCATGGGAGGGACTGGGCTATTATCGCCGAGCCAGGCAGCTCCAAGCGGCGGCACGCATGATTGTGGACCATCATGCAGGCGAAATGCCCCGAGAACCGGCTGCGGTGCGGGCCTTGCCGGGAGTAGGTCGCTACATTTCGGGTGCGATCTTGTCCTTTGCCTTCGACCTCCCAGCACCGATCGTGGAGGCAAACTCGCAAAGAGTGTTCGCGCGCTTGCTGGCGTGGCGGTCAGACCTGAAGACGGCTGCGTCTCAGAACCGTCTCTGGGTGGCGGCCGGACGGCTGGTGCCGTCTAAGTCAGCCGGCAAGTTCAACCAGGCGCTCATGGATCTTGGCGCCCTGCTTTGCACCCCGCGTTCGCCTGCCTGCTCCCTCTGTCCGCTCGCCATGCTCTGCGCGGCTCGCCAACTCGGGATTCAGGATTCGCTGCCGGTCGTGACTCCAAGACCACGCCCACTGCCGGTGATCGAGACCTGTGCCTTGGTTGTGCGCGAGGCATGTGTGTTGGTCGTGCAGCGGAACGATGCAGGCCTATGGTCGGGATTCTGGGAGTTTCCGACGATTAATCTCGACGGAGCCGACCCCGCGGGGCGATCCTTCGGTGCTGCCGTGGGTCTCTCGGAGGGAGTGGAGCGGTTGACTGGAATTCACGTCCGAACCGGGCCCGAGATCAAGAGGCTGACCTACGCCGTGACCCGGCACCGAGTCGTCCTGCGGGTCCACCTCGCACACGCTTGTTCCGGCAGTTTGCGGCCAGGACCTGGATTGGTCAACGCGCGATTGGGTCAGCACGTCAGAGTTGAGCGAGCTTCCCCTGAGCTCCGCGACACGCAAACTCGCGGCCTGGCTCCACCAGCACCTTCAAGAACCTAACGTATGCTGAAACGAGACTCTGCCGGTGTCCTGACCTGCATGCACCCAGAAGCTGACCGCGATTTTCCAGGTGGCTCGCAAGCCGCTCGTGCCGGGAACGTGGCCAAAGCAGGGAAGTGACACTTCAACCGCGACCGGTCTTGCACTGACGCGCGGTCGCCCGAGCGGCCTTGCTTGGAGTCGCGGCGTGCTCTAGAATATTCGCAGATAACATTTTGGTCAGAGCGGGATTGGATCTAACTAAGGAAACCGGCGCCTCCGAGCCCTTCTTGATGCACGTCGCGAAGTCGAGGGCATCAGTCGGAGCTTGCCGTTGCCGCGTGAAGAACTCTGGAGCCCGTTACCCTGGCGGAACGCGTTTTTTTTGGCCCGTCCCGGTCTCTTCATGGATTGTCGCGACACTGACGGCGCGGGCTCGTGGCGTCGTTCTGGACTGTATCAGGACAACCTCGTTCCACGTTTGGTGTGAAAGGGTGTTGCATGCCATCAGGTAAGGACGTCACCGGGGGTGGTTCGGGCGGGGGAGGCAAGCGGAACGGCGGGGCAAGCATGTCCTCGGGAACGGCGGGCAGTACTAAGAAGAACGCCTACTGCTCCTTTTGTCGCAAGAGCTTCCGTGATGTTGGCCCCCTGGTGGAAGGACCCGGAGATGTCTACATCTGCGGCGAATGCATAGAGCTATGCCAGTCGATTCTCGACCAGGAGCGGCGCCGTCGGGGAGTGCCCAAGACGCTGTTCACGGATATTCCGACTCCCCGCGAAATCAAGGATCAGCTTGACGCCTATGTCATCGGTCAGGACCGGGCCAAGAAGGTTCTGGCCGTCGCCCTGCACAACCACTACAAACGGCTGGTGCACGGCGAGGAACCCGATCAGGAAGTGGAGCTCGACAAGTCAAACATCTTGCTGATTGGTCCGACCGGTTGCGGCAAGACGCTGCTGGCGCGGACGCTCGCGCGAATTCTCAACGTCCCCTTCGCAATCGGCGATGCCACGACCTTGACCGAGGCAGGATATGTCGGCGAAGACGTAGAAAACATCTTGCTCAAGCTTCTGCATGCCGCGGATTTCGACCTGGAAGCCGCGCAGCGGGGCATCGTCTACATCGATGAGATCGACAAGATCGGCAAGACCACCCACAACGTTTCGATCACCCGCGACGTCTCGGGCGAGGGTGTGCAGCAGGCGCTTCTGAAGATGCTCGAGGGCACCGTCGCCAACGTGCCACCCCAAGGCGGACGCAAGCATCCCGAGCAGCAGTACATCCAGATGGACACGAGCAACGTTCTGTTTATCTGCGGCGGCACATTTGTCGGGCTCGAGCACATCATCGCCCGCCGCGTCGGCCGCAAGACGATCGGCTTCGGCAGCCAGTCTCAGGCCGAGCAGCACTTGGAACTGGGCGAGCTGCTGGGCAAGGTAACCTCCGACGACTTACTTGAGTTCGGCATGATTCCCGAGTTCATCGGCCGGCTGCCCGTGATTTGCCCCCTCACGCCGCTGGACCTGGATGCCCTCGTCCAGATTATGACTGAACCAAGAAATGCCCTGGTCAAGCAGTACAGCCGCTTCTTCGACATGGAGGGCGCCGACGTCGAATTCACGAGTGACGCCCTCCTGGAAATCGCCAAGAAGGCCAAGGCCAAAGACACCGGAGCCCGCGGCCTGCGGTCGATCGTCGAGGAAATCATGCTCGACATTATGTTCGAGCTCCCTGATCGTGCCGCCAAGGACAAGGGCAAGTTTGTCGTCACCGCCGAAGTCGTCCGCCAGGAGAAGAGCCTCTTCGACACCCCTCCCATTCCACTGACCCCGGCCAAATCAACCTCGGAACGGAAAAAGGAAAGTGCTTAAGCACAGACAACCTCGCGAGGACGACAGACCCGGCGGAGCCGGACGGTTTTTATCATCGATCTCATAATCGCCTTGGAATCAGATCTGGTCGGCACCGATTCAAGGCTATGGGCGCTCAACTGGCAAGGGCCTCGATGAGAGTGGTAATTTCCTGCTCAACATCGGCCGGGTCGCTCACAGTGCGGCCGATCTCGTCGCGGAGCAGTGTGCGATAGCGCGCGCGATAGCGATGCACGGTCACCTTGAGCGTCGTCTCGCTGATTCCGAGTTTGGCGGAGATCTGAGCATAGGATGGCGCGGCCTCCCTCCCCAGAATCACGGGCCGTACTTCCTCGAAGACATGAGTCTTGCCTTTCAGAGCCGCTTCCGCTTGAACTCTGGCCATGACCCGGTCCAGTAGGGTCAACGCCCATTGCCGAACGAACGTCTTCTCCGGAGTCATCTCGTGAAATGGCTCACGACTCAGTCGGTCCTCGGCCTTGAGCTGGTCGATCGAGACGTGGAATCGTCCCCCGCCACGCTTCAGTGCGCGGTCGTGAACTCTCTGGTTGCAGAGAAAGTGACTGCAGGCGGCCATCAGGAAGGCGCGAAATCTCCCTTTCTCCTGTGTGACGGCGCTCAAGGCCGCGGTCTCGATCAGTACGGTGAAGAAGCTCTGGGTCAGGTCGGCCGCTCGATCCGGGTCATTGCCTTTGCACGGATGAACGCATATACGGGATGCCAATATGCCTCGCAGAGCTCCGCCAGCGCCTCTTGTGACTGAGGCGCGGTGGATTGCTTGGCTTGCTCGACACGCACCCAGATTGTCGAAGGGAATTCCTCGGCGGACGTAAAGCGTCGGGAGTTCTGTGAGGATGAACCCCTGGAGTTCGATTCGCCCACGAGAAGCCTCCCAGGACGCCAACGTGGAACATCGATCCGAGTGTCGCCCCGCAGCCAAAGGGCACGCCTAGATACTACGCATCCGCGCGAAACCAAGGCAACGGGCGGCTTCTCGCCGGCTTCATTCGGCTTTATGGTGGTGGGCAAGCTCGCGGAGGAGGTCGAGCCCGCGCTTCAGGGTGTCGTCATCGACCGCATAAGAGATGCGGAAGTGGGTGTCCCGGCGGCTGAAGACACTTCCAGGGATGATCAGCAAGTTGCGGCGGATTGCCTCGGCGACGAATTCCGTGGCCGTGCCCCAGGGAGCGCGGGGGAGGGCGTAGAAGGCACCCTCAGGAAAGGGAAGATCGTAATCATCGCTAAGCGCGGCGACCACCATGTCGCGCTTGCGGCGGTAGGCTTGGAAGTGCGCGGTGAAATCTTCGCCGAGAGCCGCTGTGCCGGCGTATTGCGCCATACTGGGCGCGCAGACGAAGCTGAATTGCTGGAGCTTGGCCATCTCCTGGATGATCCGAGACGGGCCGTGGGCGAATCCCAGGCGCCAGCCGGTCATGCCGTGGGCCTTGCTGAAGCCGTCAACCACCAACGTGTTGTCGTTCCAGGTCGCCGGCGACGCGAACGGAGCGTCGTAACAGAAGGCCCGGTAAACCTCGTCACTGATAAGAAGCACGCCGCGCTTGGTGCAAAGCTCGGCGAGCGCCTTCACCTCGTCAGTGCTAGCGACAACTCCGGTCGGGTTTACTGGCGAGTTAACCACGACGCACTTGGTGCGCGGAGTGATGGCCGCCTCCACCAGATCTGGGTTGATCCGAAAGTCGGGATAGGTGTCGACGAGGACGGACGTGCCCCCCGCCAGCGTCACCTGATGGCGATACATCACGAAGTAAGGGTCGAAGATGATGACCTCGTCGCCGGGGTTGACCACAACGCAGATGGCCAGAAGCAGGGCACCCGCCGTGCCCGAGGTGACAAGCACTTGACGATCGGCATGATGGAATTCTGCGTCCACGGCGTCTTGCAGCGCGCTCCGTAGCTCGGGGATACCCTGAGTCAGGGTGTACTGGTTTTTGCCCGAGCTTATTGCCTCGATGGCCGCCGCCTTGACCGAGCCGGCAACGTCGAAATCAGGCAGACCGATCGACAGGTTGATCGGATTGGTCATCGCCCGGGCCATCTCGAAAGCTTTGCGGATGCCTGAGGCGTCGATGTGCCGCATGCGTTCGGCAATCCAGGCATCGTTCATGGGCCTTCCTCTGAGTACGTGATCAGGCTGAAGACCTCGGCGGGTGCGAGCCTGTCGCGGCCGCCGAGGAACGAGAGCTCGATCACGAAGGCGCAGGCGACGAGCTCGGCGCCCGTGGACTGGACGAGGTCTCGGCAGGCGCGCATGGTGCCTCCGGTGGCGAGCACGTCGTCCAGCAGCAGCACGCGGTGCCCGACCGAGAGGGCGTCGGTGTGAACTTCGAGCCGGTCATTGCCGTACTCGAGCTGATACTCCTGCGCGATCGTGGCGTAGGGCAGCTTTCCCGGCTTGCGAATCGGCACGAACCCCGCCCCCATCCGCATCGCGAGAGGCGCGCCGAAAATGAAGCCCCGAGCCTCTGCGGCCGCGATCACATCGATGCCGTGCCCCCGGAACTGCCCTTCGAGCTGCTCGATCGCCGATCGAAAGGCCAGCGGGCTGGCCAAAAGCGGAGTAATATCCTTGAACATGATTCCCGGCTTGGGAAAGTCGGGAATGTTGCGGATGTAGTCGCGCAGGTCACTAGAGGCAGGGGCAGCCATGAAAGAACGCTCCCGTTGCAACGAACTGGCAAAACGGCCAAAGCCGCACGATCATTCCGTCTCTCTCGGTTCATCGAGATCGGACATTTACTATCGATAATGGCTTGCCTGTTGTCCAGTACAGCGCTGTCGAACCTAGGAAGGCAGATAACAAATGAAGCTGACAAGTGACAGGTGGCAAGTCACAACTCACAACTTGCGAATGACAACGAGACACTTGGCAGTCCATTCTCAAGGTGCGAACGATTCATAATCGCTGGCCGAGGTGGATGAGCGGATTGGAGCCGTTGCTAATGGCACGACCGGTCCATCCTTCTCTCTTTCACCGGCTGCTGCGCCCGGACCCAGAGCATCAGAGGACAGGGGAATTTTGGTGCCGATGAACTTGGTTCCGCCGCGGATCGTGCCCCCCTGGATTGGCCCAACCCCCCCGACATAAAGATCCTTGGCGCTGGAAGTCGCCATGGTCGTACCCGACGTCCAGACGAGCTGGCCGCTGGCGCGGTCATAAGCGAACAGGGCCAGCTTGGCGATGCCCTCCTGGTGGCTCTTCTTCAGCAGCGACATCTCGGGGATCGTGCCGGCCGGCACTCCCGGCAAGGTTGGCGGCACAGTGGTCTGGGGCAAACCCACAAGCGCGCTGTAGGCGTCGGTGCCATAGGCGCCGACGCGAGCCTCGACGATCCATTGCGCCTGCTCGGGCTTGGTGCGCAGCAGAACGCCTTGAGTGAGCATGGCTTGGTGGAGACTCGAGATTACCCATCCCTGGTCAACGGCCGCGACGTTCGTCGTATCGAGGTAGACCGGCACGCCGGCGAGCGGCCGGAAATCCACCTTGGCCAGGGCGGAATCCCAGGCGTTGGTCAGGAGCAACTGCTCCGTGCCCGTTCGGGCGGTGCCCGTGGTCTTCACGGTTCCGCAGCCCGGGAGAGTTGCCAGCGAAAGCAGGCACGCCACGAGCAGCAGCGCCGAGGAAACCGGCGGGCCGTTGCAAGAAGCCGTCGTTGCCATTTGGCCGGAACCGCCTTGAGCAGGGAATGGGGCGGGACGGCCCCGCAGTGCAATCGCGCACCGAACACAAAGACGTGATGGTTCGATCGTCGCAGGGCAGGGCCCATCCAGCCGTAAGGTCCGTCGTGGAGGGACCTGCCCCCGCGTGGATAGGATTGTCAGAAACCAGTTCACTGCGGGGGAGCAGTCGACGCCGTAGCGCGCAGTGCCGTTCGCCTCCTGGCTGCTCCTCAAGGGACGTTTTTGCATGTTCTCGAATTGCTGAACAGCCTCTCGCGAGGCCGCAACGGGCGGAGGCAGCTTGCCCCTTGCACCGGCACCGACGGTTCCGGCGGCGGCGGCTCGGACGGCCTGGGCGTCGACAGTGCTGTCTGCTCCACCGGCGTTGTTCATGAGCTTGACCTTGGACTTATCAACGCTGTTGTAATCGTCTTGCTGCTCCTCGTTGGCCAGCTTCACGGTCCCAACCAGCTTGTTTTCGATGGCGGACATCCTCACCAGCTCCTGGAAGACGATGCCCATCATTTCCTTGAGCTTGACTTCATAAATCATCTCGTAAGTTTGCTTCTTGATCCGCTCATCCTTGAGAGACACCCCCTCGGTTGCCGGTATGATTGCGTCGCGGCGAAGGATGACCCAGACCGACTCGGCCGCCTGGATCGGCCCGGTGATGTCGCCGGTCTTGGGTTTGTGTGTGGGATCCTTGTCGCCTGGGTCGCCGTCGACGAGTTGGCGGAACGCCGCATCGGCCACGTTCCTGGGGTAGGCATGACGGGTGATGGGCTCGGCGAGCTGGCCGCCCAACGACCGACTGCTGGCATCCATTGATTCGTCCTGAGCGATCTTCTCGAATCCGCCGGGGTTCTTGCGCAGCCGTTCCCAGACGTCCTGCGCCTTGGATAGCTTGTCGACCATGATCATCCGGCACCGCAGTTTGTCGCCATACTGCGAGTCGAAGGCTTCTTGCAGATCCCTGGGGGAAACCTGAACTCGCCCGGTGCAGAGCTTGCGCAGGGCCAGCGCGGGGTAGATGATGTCGCGAGCGTACTGCACGGGACTTATGCCGCGCTCCTTGTCCAAGGTTCGCAGCCACGCCTCGCGGCCGATGCCGAACCGGTGGGCGACGTTGTCGATCTCCTGATCGATCTCGGCGGCCGTGACTTCCTGCTTCCTGCTTTTGAGCGCCTGTTCGATCAAGACCCTGTTGATCAAGGTCTCGAGGATTTCCCTACCCCTGCGAGCCACGCACTCGTCAGAGAGTTGCTGGCGTGAAATGATCTGATTGTTGACGATCGCGATCGGGTCGGTGGGGTTGACAGGAATTGCCGTCACCTTGACGCCGGGGACATTGATCTGATCGAGCCGGATGGACTGTGGCGTGTCTCCGGCGGCGTTGTCAGCGGTCTTTGGCGCCGCAGTCTGCGTGCCGCCGAAAAGCGAGCGTCTTTGTTGCTGAGCCTGGGCCGGCGCAGTGGCTAGCACTCCGACGACCGAGATTCCCAGCAACCACACGAGGGTCTTCCGACCGCACTCCAGAGCGATCATCACGTGGTGTCTCCCAATCCATGGTTCCGAATTATCATTTGCCTCAAGTTCTGAGGCAGTTTGGTCGAGACTTTAGAACCTTGTCGAGAAACGGTCAATCTCAAAAGCCGCACTCAAAAAGTAGCCGCAAATCCCGATCATCCCGCTGGCATGGCCAAATTGGAGAGCTTCGGGTTATGCTAGGTTAAGCTCTTCGGGCCGGCGCCCCGGGAACACAGGCGATTGCGGAGGCTAATCTCGAGCAGGGTAGAGTTTGGGGGAGAGTCGCGCGAGGAAACCACGTGGTAGCGACCATCGTGCTGGCCGAGGATGATGCCGACTTGCGGGTGCTTTACGCCCAGTGGTTGCGCCGGGCCGGTTATCGGGTCTGGGAAGCGGCCGACGGCGCGGAGGCTCTCCAGGCTGTGAGCACTTACCGCCCCGATTTGCTGCTCTTGGACATCTGGATGCCCATTTTGAACGGCCTGGAAGTGCTGGAACATCTGAGTACGACCACACAGGGGGTCGGCCTCAAGGTGGTTGTCCTTTCGCACCAATGTGACTCTGACACGCGGCTTGAAGGCTTTGCCCTGGGGGTTGTGGATTACTGGACGAAGGATGTCTCGCTCGCCGAGTTGAGCGCCCGGATCGAGTCGGTGCTTGGTCCGTCCTCCCAGGCCGCAGAGTCCGCGCTGAATGATTGAGATTGTCCCTGGCCCCAGTCGTCATCGAACCGGGCCGGCAATCCTCGACCGCAACGAGGATCATCGGCGCCGGCGGAGAGGGAACTGACCCAAGTGCAATGATTGACGCGTACCAGGATAGCCTCGAGTTTCTGTATGGCCGCCTGAATTACGAATGGGTGGGGATGCCCAGAATTCCGGCTGAGTTACGGCTGGGGCGAATGCGCCGGCTGCTCAGAGCCCTGGGCGATCCGCACCTTGGACTGCGAGTGATCCACATTGCGGGGACCAAGGGCAAGGGATCGACGGCGGCTATGATGGCGTCCGCACTCACTGCCAGCGGGGTGCATACCGGACTGTACTGCTCGCCGCATTTGCACCGCCTGGAGGAGCGCTTTTGCATCGACGGCAGGCCGGCCTCGCCGCGCGAGCTGGTCGAGCTGGTGGACGAGGTCCGTGTTGTGGTCGAAAAGCTCGAGCACGACGATCCGCACCTGCTGCACCATCGAGGACCAACATTCTTCGAGATCACAACGGCCATGGGGCTGTTGCATTTTGCCCGTCGGCAAGTTCAGGCCGTCGTACTCGAGGTCGGCATGGGGGGGCGCCTCGACTCGACGAACGTGGTTCACCCGGTGCTCTCAATCATCACCAGCATCGCCTTCGACCACGTGCGACAACTGGGCAACACTCTGGGCGCGATTGCCAGTGAAAAGGCCGGAATCCTCAAGCGGTCGCGGCCGGCGCTCAGCGGGGTGCGTGAGGCAGAGCCCCGCGGCGCCATCAACCGTGTGGCGGCCCAGCGGCGGTGCCCGCTGCGCGAGCTGGGCATCGACTTTGATTTCGAGACCCTGCTGCCGCCACAACCGCTGAGGCGCCCCACTGCCTGCAAGGTGCATGCGCGGACCTGGCGAACCGACTGGGGCACACTCGAGCTTCCCTTGCTCGGCCCGCACCAGGCGCATAACGCCGCCGTCGCACTGGCGGGGCTGGATCTCCTGGCCGAGGTCGATGCCTCCCTGATGGTTGACCGCGAGTCGGTCATCCGCGGTTTTTCCTGCCTGCGTTGGCCGGCTCGCATCGAGGTCGTCGGCGAGTCGCCCTCGGTCGTGATCGATGGTGCTCATAACGTGGTCTCGGCCCAGGCGCTGGCCACGACGCTCCTGACGTGCTTCCCGGCAACGCCGCGGACACTGGTCTTCGGCACGACCCGAGACAAGGACCTGCCCGGCCAGTTGCGCGTTGCTTCCCTCGTTCGATACTCTGATCGCGACCAGGTACGTCGAGAACCCGCGCTCGGTCCCCCCGGAAGACGTTGCCCTGGCGATTGCCGCGATCGATGGGCGAACCGCGCGGGTCACCCAGGATCCGGCGGCAGCACTCGAACTGGCCTGCCGCTTGACCGGCCCCCTGGCGCTGGTGTGCGTGACCGGCTCGCTCTTTCTGGCCGCCGAAAGCAGGGCCATCCTGCTCGGACACCAATCAGCGCGGCCGATTACTGGCGTCGTGATCTGATCTGGCCGGTCGCCCAAGCTTGCCAGGGGCACCCGGGCGGCAGACTTGGAGAGACAACGATGAAAGAGGGATTCTGGTTCCAGGTCGGAGCCGTCTGGGGCTTCCTGGCGGTGGCCATGGGCGCCTTCGGAGCGCATGGTCTGAAAGATCGACTGACTGAGCTCGAACAGGCGGCGACTTTCCAGACCGCAGCGCACTATCATATGTATAGTGCCCTGGCGCTCCTGGCTGTGGGGTTGTTGATCCTGACGGGCCGGTCGGGCACCGCGGCCGTGGTCGCCGGATGGGGGTTGCTCGTCGGCTCGCTGATCTTTTCTGGAAGCCTCTATCTCCTGGCTGTGACCGGCCTGAAGTGGCTGGGGGCTATCACGCCGCTGGGAGGCGTTGCGATGCTGGTCGGCTGGGCCGCCCTGGCGATGGCGGCAGGAACGCGGCAACTTTGAAGAGAGATGACATCCGCCATGACGCTCCCTTAACCATTCTTCCAATGATCACTTGAAACATGCCCAAATACATCATCTCCGTCACCGCGGCCGACCGCGTGGGGATCGTCTACTCAGTCACCGGAGCCCTGCTGGACCTGGGGGGAAACATCCTTGAGCTTAGTCAGACAGTCATGCGCGGCTATTTCACGATCATCCTCGAAGTCGAGTTCCCGGTACCACATTCGGCCCGACAGCTCGCCGACACGATCCTTGATCGGGGGAAGCGTTTCGACCCCCAGGTTCTGGTCACCGAGGTCAAGGACCAAACACAGAGGCCCGCAGTACCGTCTGGCGAACGTTTTATCCTGACAGTGCTGGGCCAAGACGCCCCGGGAATCATTCACGGCATTGCCGGCTGCCTTGCCGCGCATGGTGTGAACATAGTTGATTTACATGCGCGGCTTGATGCCGGGCGTTTCTCCATGGTGATGGAGGCCATGATTCCGCAGGACCTCACGCCGGAGACGATCCGAACCGAGCTGGAGCGGTTCGGGCGGGACCAGAAAATCGAGGCTTACGTCCAGCATGAGAACATCTTTCTGGCGACGACCGAGCCGGGGCCGGTCCGGGTTGGGCAGGCCGTCAGGGCTCAAGGAGAAGACCTTGCACCGCACTGAAGACGTTCTGGCCACGCTGAGCATGATCCGCCAGTACAAGCTCGATGTTCGCACGGTGACCATGGGTATCGACCTTCAGCCCTGTGCCGCGCAGGATCTATCCACGTTGTGCGACCGGATCCGTGAGCGCCTGGTGCACTATGCCGGCCGGCTGCGTTCGGTCTGCCGTGAGGTCGAAGGGAGATACGGCATTCCGATCGTCAACCGCCGGATCGCGGTCAGCCCGATCGGCTGGGTAGCCGCCGGCCAGCGGACGGAGGGTCTGCTGGCCATCGCCCGGACGCTAGACGCGGTGGCCTCCGAGGTCGGGGTGGATTTGGTCGGCGGCTACAGTGCCCTGGTCCAGAAAGGGTGGACCGAGGCGGAGCGCCGGCTGATCGCCTCGCTGCCCGAAATGCTGTCGACGACCGAGCCGCGTTTGCGCGTCGGTGAACGTGGGGACGACCGCGGCGGGAATCAACATGGACGCCATTCTCGCCCTTGGGCACGTGCTCAAGGAAACGTCCGAGCGGACCAGCGATCACGACGGTTTCGGCTTCGCCAAGCTCGTGATCTTCGCCAACGCCCCCAGCGACAACCCGTTCATGGCGGGCGCCTACCACGGTCCCGGCGAGCCCGATTGCGTGATAAACATTGGAGTTAGCGGCCCCGGTGTGGTCAAGGCGGCCGTCGAGGACTTGGTCGCCCATTCTCCCACCGGGCCGACGCTCGGCGAGATCGCGGAGGAGATCAAGAGCACGGCCTTCCGGGTTACCAGGGTGGGCGAGTTGATCGGCCGCGAGGTCGCCGCCCGATTGGGGGTTAGCTTCGGGATCGTGGATTTGTCGCTGGCACCCACTCCGCAGGTGGGAGACAGCGTTGGCGAAATTCTCCAGGCGATGGGCGTTGTCCGGATCGGCGCGCCCGGCTCGACCGCGGCGCTGGCCCTCTTGAACGACGCCGTGAAAAAGGGCGGTTCCTTTGCGTCATCGAGCGTTGGCGGACTTTCAGGTGCGTTCGTGGCCGTCAGCGAGGACGCCGCGCTGGCCCGCGCGGTCGAGGCCGGCGATCTCACGCTCGCAAAGCTCGAGGCCATGACTGCCGTCTGCTCGGTCGGCCTCGATATGATCGCAGTTCCCGGCGAGACCGATGCCGAGACTCTTGCTGCCCTAATAGCCGATGAGGTCGCCATTGGCGTGATCAATCACAAGACGACCGCCGTTCGAGTCATTCCAGTCCCCGGCAAGGGCGTCGGCGACCGCGCTGTCTTTGGCGGCCTGTTTGGCGAGACCGCCATACTTCCCGTGCACGCCGCGAGCGGCTCGACAGCCTTTGTCCGTCACGGCGGGCGCATCCCCGCGCCGCTATCCAGCCTTCGAAACTAAGAAAAAACCATTGGGAAAAAAAAGGAAGATCGTTACACTCCCTTGATCTCCAAGCATCGGAAGGACTTGCTCGGACAGCACCCAAGGCATCAGCGGAGGATGAAGTCATGATGACCCCCACACGGATTGTGCGGATGATTGGCATCATCGGGTTGGTCGGCTGGATGGCGATGGTCGGCTGGGTGGCCAAGACAAGCCAGGCGCAGAATGGTGCCGAGGCCTCGGTAACCCCGCCTCCAGCCAACATGAAGAACGATCCGGCCTCGGCCGCGTCAGCACCAACCCACAAACAGAGAGAAGGAGACCAGGGATTTGCGCCTGTCGCCCCCGATACAGGTCCCCCGGTGATCGATCAAAATTCGCCTGCGTTGCCGCAGAGCCCCGCTCGTCCTCTCGAGCCGGGTGGTACATCATCTGCTCCACTCGCCAAGAGCGACCCTTCGGCTTTCCAACCCGCATCGTCGTCATCAGAACCCCCGAGCTCGAGCGCCGCCCAGAGCCATTCCGCATCTTTCTTGGACGACCCCGAGCTGGCGGCGCAATCGTTCGTGGAGCGGAACCAGAAGGAAGCCGAGGATCATCTCAATGCCCTGGTTGCAGAGGCCCAGCAGCTTCGTGCCCGACTGGCAAAACTGGAATCAGGCATCAGGAAGTGGCAAGGGTTGGCGAACGCCTTGAAGATTTCCCAGGAGCCACCGAACGCCTCGACGACAAGCACGAGCGCCGCCGACGACGCGGGCGATCTGGAGCCAATCAGGCCAGCCGGCGGGTGGTTCTCGCGCAGACAAACGTGTCAAGTGGGCGAATGCCACATCGGCGGCTGCCGGGGCCGGTACTCAGCCGGGCGAACATTCTGAGCCCGTCCAGCAGCAACCCGCAAGGCAGCCGCAACCGCTCCAGGTGACGGTGCCCGGTTTCGTGCCGCGTTAAACGGGATCTGTCCGCTCATGCCGCAACGACTTCAGATAGCAGGGTCCGCGTCGCTTCCTGGCCCGGTTCGTCGAAGATCTGCGCGGGAGGGCCGGACTCGATGATCCGGCCTGCTCCGAACACATGCACGGTGTGGGCAACCCGCCGGGCGAAGTGCATGGCGTGCGTCACGACGAGCATGGTCAACCCGTCGCCGGCCAGGTCGGTCATCACCGCCAGGACCTCGTTGGTCATTCGCGGGTCGAGCGCGCTGGTTGGCTCGTCGAACAGGATCGCGTGGGGTGCCATAGCCAAGGCCCGAGCGATAGCCACACGTTGCTGCTGGCCGCCGGAAAGTTGCCGGGGCAAGGCATCCAGCCGATCCGCCATGCCAACGCGGTCCAGCAGCTTGCGCGCCCGCTCATTAGCCTGTGCCGAATTGATGCCCAGCACGTAAACGGGTCCTTCGATGACGTTCTGCAGCACGGTTCGATGGGGAAACAGGTTGAAGCTTTGGAAGACCATGCCGACCCGCAGGCAAACCTGGCGCTGAACTCTGACTCGCTCAGAGGCGCCATCATGGGCGTCAAACCGCAGGCCGTCTACCGTGACGGATCCACCCTGAAATGTCTCCAACCCGTTGAGGCAACGCAGGAACGTACTCTTGCCGCTGCCCGATGCCCCGATAATCGCCGCCACCTCGCCCCGCGCCACCGAGAGGTTCACTCCTTCAAAACCTCGATCGATCCGTGCCGTTTGACCAGGTTGTCCACCTCGATCATGCTCATGCTACCGCCCCTCCTTTCACGCCGCAGAGGCAATACGCCTCTCGGACCACCGCGAGAACCACGATAGAGGTACACTCATCATCATATAAAGAATTGACACGGCAACGGCGAACTCGATCGCCCCGCCGGAGTTGTTGGAGAGAATCTAATACTCCTTGGTGAGCTCGGTCAGAGTGATGACCGAGCAGACCGAGGTGTCCTTGAACAGGGCGATGAAGTCGTTGGTGACCGCAGGGATCACGATGCGCACTGCCTGGGGAATGATCACGCGCCGCAAGGCCAGCCAGCGGGACATTCCCAGGGCCAGCGCGGCTTCCATCTGGCCCTGGGAATCGCCTGCAGTCCGGCGCGGTAGATCTCTGCCTCGTAGGCCGAGTAGTTGATCGCCAGCCCGCCGATTCCTGCAACCCAGGGCGGCAGCTTGAGCAAGAAGAAGAGCACGAAGAGCTGAAGCATCAGCGGCGTGCCGCGAATCAGTTCTACATAACCGGCCAGCACGGTTCCGACCGGCACGGGCCCGTAGAGCCGGCCGACGGCGATCAGCAGCCCTAGGAGCCATCGCCAGCGGCATCGAGCCCAACGACAACGCGATCGTGACCAGGCCGCTTCCATCAAGCGCGAGCCGTACCGGCTGAGCAGGGCCCAACCGCGCTCCTCCTGCCCGCCCGAGACGACTTCGAGCGGGCCGGCAAATTCTTCCAGTTCGCGTCTGGGCTTCGGTCCAGATGCCATACCTCTCGTACAGCCGGCGCAGGTCTCCCGAGGCGATCAACCGGGCCAGTCCCTCGTCCAGGGCGTCGCGCAAGCGCCGGTCGTTCGTTGCGGGTGTAGATCACGTAATAGCCATGCGACCCGGCGGTGCCGGCGAGCTCGAGGCCGGGAAACCGCTCGCGATAGAACCGGGCCGCGGGCAGGTCTTGCAGAGTCGCATCGTACTGGCCGTTCTGCACGGCGGTCATGGCGTCGGTGGCGCCGTTGAACTGGACCGCCCTGACGTTCCGCCCGCCTTGCTCGCTGCATAGTTATCAGCCGCCGAACCGACCAGCACGCCAACCGTCCAGCTGCCGCCGTCGGGCCTGGGCTTCTTCAGGTCGTCCCAGGCGCGGAGGGGCTGCCACGGGGAACCATCAATTGGAGTTGGTAGACGTAATAAGGCCGGGTCGCCGCGTAGCTCCTGCGCCCGGTTCTCGGTCCACTCGTAGCCGTTGATCACCGCGTCGCTCCGGCCCGAGATCAAGCACCTGAAGCAGCTTGTCCCACTGTCCCTGGCAAAACTCGGGCTTTACGCCCAAGTCCCGGCCAGCATCGCCATGAGCTCGACCTCGAATCCCGTGACTTCGTGGGGCGAGTTCGGGTCGGGATAGGCGTACGGGCCGCCGCCTTCCATGTCGCTGCCGTAGCGCAGCCCGCCGGAAGAACGCACCTGATCGAGGCCATCGGCGTTTGCAGTCAGGTGCAGAACGACAGGTACCGCGCACTAGCCGCGAGTCAGAATCAGGACCAGGACGACTCAGCCTGCGAGAAGGCTGCGGAGCCTCAGATGGACTGAGATGTGAATACGCGTGGACGTCGATGGGCACGCGAGAGGTCGAGCCGGCGATGGGCTCGCGAAGCGGGAAGGTTCAGGGTCGGTTCGCAAGGACGGACGAGCGATGCATCGGATTCCGATGCGCCGGAGTTTTCTTCCATCAAGAAACCTCTTTCGCCCCAAGGGGCCGCGGAGGACGGAATGGAACTGCATCAATCATTCGATGAAGTCGACGGTCGGGATTCAAGAGGGCTTTTCGGATACCGAGGATTCCGAGCATCCTCCGACCAGAACCGCAGACGCGAGCCTAGATTTCGCAACCGCTGGTGTCTTTCGCGGCCTTGTTGCCGCGGCGGGGTTGCCATTTTGCGGCGCGGCAGCTTCCGCACCCGTGCGGACCCGGCGGCGGACGTGCGGGGAACCCGGGCCTGCCGCAGCCGGGTCGAGCCGGCCGACGTGGAACCGATGGCCCCGCCACTGGACTCGCGTGTTGACGATCGCGTCGAACCAGAGCGGCAGGAGGAGAACGTCCTTGGCGGGCGAAAGAGCAGATTTCGAAGCCTGGGAACCGGCCGCCCAGCCAGCGGGTTTGAACCGCGTCGCGCGCCATGCCCAGACCAACCAGGCCCGCCAGCCCGCCCCAGGCGATCCCCGAATCGCCCGAGAACGCCCAGACCAGGCCCACCGTTGCAAGGTTGGCCATCGGCTCGGCCAGGAAAGTGGAAAGCGCCATCTGGCGGCGAATCTTGTACCACCGCGAATGCCGGTTCAAGAACCAGTTGAAGCCGCGCCTGCGGTTGACGTTCTCGATCACATGGTGGCGAGAGGCGAATGGAATATCCCGCCTTGCGGACCAGGACGCCGATCACCTGGTCCTCGGCCAGCAAGTTGCGCACCCGGGCGAAGCCGCCGATCGCCTCCAGCACCCTAACCGGCATCAGCATCGATTTGCCTACGACGCAAGTGACCCGCAGCACCGACGCCAGTGCCATGCCTCCGGCGATGAAGCCGTTGAGCTGCAGATTCTCCATGATCGCGCCGGAGTGGCTCTCGCCCACGCCCGCGAACAGGTTCGTCACCAGCCCGACGCCAGGCTCGGCCAGGTAACTGGTCGTCTCACGCAGGTACGACGGCCGCACCCGGACGTTGGAGTCGGAAATCAAGATCACGTCGTGCTTGCGGTACCGATCCATTGACGCCAGGTTCTCGACCTTGGGATTCAGTCCGAACGCCGGGCAGCCGATGACCAGCTGGGCGTCGTGATCAGGAAACTCGGCACAGCAGCTTCTGCACGACGCGCGATGGCGGGGTCGTCCTCGTCGGCAACGCCGAAGAGCAACTGGTACACGGGATAGTCGAGGTGGAAGAAGCTGCGCAGGTTTTCCTCGAGCTCTTCGTCCAGCCCCTTGAGTGGCTTGAAGATGCGTCACCGGCGGTGTGTGTTCGGGCAACCTCCTGCCCCTGCCGCGTCGCGTGACCCATGCCAGGGCAGAGCATGGACAGAAGAGTCGACGCCACGGCCACGATGGCCACCAGTCCGAGCAGCAGATTCACATTCTGGGGAACCGGTCATGTTAGTCTCACCCGTCGACGAGTGAGACTCGCTCGCTTCACTTCACCTCGTCGCCTACTGGTTTCATCCGCAGCTCCATCGGCCCCTGGCAACACGGGCAATCCTGCGGGAACCGAACGCTGATCGTGCAGATATTGCAATAATACTCGGGGGTTTGCAGCCTACCATCTTGCTCGATCTTGAACGTGACGACCTGAAGATACGGAACGCCGCGAAATCGCTTGCCCCGCAACTCCGAGGGACGATCCCGCAACCGCTCGTCGAGAAACAGAGCCCGGCTGGCCTCATCGGAGAGTAACGGGGTGATCGTACCGTCTTCCCCCAGTAGTACGACCGCGTTCGCGCTGGGTTCGGCGTCCACCCGGATTCCCAGCTTTTTGGCCTCAAGGGCAGCGGCCAGAGTCACCACCTTACCCCTCATCACCACATCCTGAGCCGGAACCTCAGCACCCGGACTGGAAGCCAGCCCGCAAACCATCCATCCTGCGGCCGCGCAGGCACCGAGGGCGACCCTCGAAATTCGTCTCCAGGACATTGGAGGCCAAGGAGTTGGAGTTCTGCATTCAGGTTCAGCCGTCGGAGAATTATAGCGACCCGCCCCCTCCCTTCCAAGTCGGCTTCCGGCAGATGCCGGAAGGCTACCTTCCGGGTTGATTTTCTTATTCGCGGTTCTTCGTTTGATCCTTCTGAAACGCGGATGGGGGGGCGTCCTGGAGTCGCGGCCTAAACAACCCAGAATTCGGTTTCTATTGCATACAGCAGTCTGAATCCATCCGACACTATCCCTTTGAGGGCGAGAATCGTGGTTGAGGTCAATGGGTTTGTTTGGCATCAATAATCACTGATGAACAGAATGCTAACTCGTTAATCCAGAAATCTTTATGGCCGAGGACGAATGGCTTTGATTCGGCGCTTTTCTGGCACGCCCGTGGTTTGAAACGCGTGCGACGTAAGGGAGCCAAGGTGACTCTTTCCCTGGTGCGAGTCGTCAAGCTATTGCCAACCCTTGAGAACTGTCTGATCGGCAAGCTTTGTGCAGCCCTCAAAACAGGCCGCTTGGTCTCCGCGCTCGTGAGCACAACCTGCGCTCCTCACTTACGCTGTGGCGATGTGCAGTCGTGCTGAGCCGACCGGACTGCCAAAGACCAATAACCGCGCGCACCGCCTCCACACTTATAGAGACGAAGCCAACATAATGCCTCCATCTTTCGAGTTCATCGTTTCTCCGGGGCGTCCGGACATTTTCCTTTCTTTAGAATATCACTGATGCTTTGTGACCGCCTCGAGCTTGTGAAGCAAGTCGACCAGAGCCGATGTGACGTTGATCTCGCGCTTGGAGGCGACGAGGGCGATCGCCTTCTCAAGGTCGAGGCCGCAGGCCGCCATGAGATGTGCAGCAACCACGACCGCAGATCGGCTACGGCCGGCATGGCATTGGACCAGAACTGGACTATGCGATGCGGCCAACTTCTTCAAGTCCTCGATAGCGAGTCGGAAGACCCGAAGGTCGTTTCCCGGCCCATCGATCAGCCGGTACGAGGCCACCTCGGACAACCCCAACCGCGCCGCATGTTGTTCGGTGAGCGTCCCGTCGAGACTCAGAACGGAGCGAAACCCATGCTGCTTCAGCAGGGCCGCATCCTGGGCCTCCAAGTAGTTGCCGATGGCGACCTCGTCGGTGATCCAATCCACGGTCTGTCCCCCCCGCTAATCCTCCTCACGGCCCGGCGGAATCAACCCTGAGTCGATTCGCTAACGATCCTATTCCGATCTCCGGCTCTATTGCTACTCATACCTATCGCCCTGGCGTGATCAATTCGTCGGGAAAGACCGGGACTCCACGTCTCGAAAGGACCTTGAGCCGGCTCAGTTGTGCTGACCGGACCGGATTGCCGACGACCAATGACCGCGCGCACTGGCCCCACACTTATAGAATACGACAAAACCGTCCCCAACTTGCCAGCCTTGGCGAATGGTGCTCTCCTTTTGGGGCAAGAGCGCGATCGAAATGCGCGATCGAGACGGGTTTGTTCTGCCCGAACCAATTCGATCAAAACGACTGGTCTTGGACAGGTAAGGGAGACTCGATCAGAATCACGTCCGCTGTTCGGGCCAACGACCGCAGCTCTCGTAGGACCTGAAACGCTGTGCAGGCCACACTCTCGTCCGAATCGTTGGTCGCTGCGAGCAAGGCTGGAATAAATGGTATCGCCGCGATCCCCATTCCACCCAGAGCCGCGGCCGCCGCGCTCTCTGCCAGGCTGCGGTCGCGTTCGTCAGGAGTTCGACCAGTGCCGGGACCACGTTTTCGACGGCTACGCCCATTTCGCGCAAGCAGTTGGCGGCATGGCCGGCCAATCCCGCGTCGCCCCGGAGTCCTTCAAGAACGAAAGGCGCGAGCGCTGCCGTTCGGCCGTCGATCTTCCAGATCGCCACAGCAGCGTGCACGCGAACGGCAGAGGAATCATCGCGCAGCAACGTCTCAAGTTGAGGCAGGGTCTCACTCGCTTTCTCTCTGAACTCCCCCATTGCAAACGCGGCCTGCCGCCGGCGGATCGCGTCGTCGCCCGAAAGCGCGCCTCAGAAGAGCTGGTAAAACGCCGGCTCCGAAATAGCGCAAGAGCCGGTGTGCCGCGTCCGCCGTCGGGCCTTCGGCTCGCAGCCGGTCGACGAGCGCGCCCACGATTGTCGGCCGCAATGCCGGCGCACTCGAGCAGGCCCTGGAGGCACCGGCCCGCGTTATCGGCGAGCCGCGCGTCATCGAGACGATCCAGGCCAGACGCCACTTCCCGCGCGATCTGCCACAGCGGCGACCCTGCGAGCGGCGGATGTTCCTCGGTAGTTCTGTGCGCGACTCGAGCATTGATCATGTCTGAACTCTCGGGCCGTGGCAGGTGGTACGCCGAGAGGGTTTCCAGTAGCGCCTCGATAATTTGAACGAAGACATTCTGGACGGTCGACCACACCTCGACGCCGTGCGACCCCGACCAGAACCAGGGATGCAAGATCCCAAAACGACCTTTGTGTCGCCTACCGACTTTGTCCGTCAGATCGATTTCATCGTCGAGCTCCACGCAGGCCATCGGGTTCGAAACTTCGGCCGCGGTGTGCGAATGTGATAAACGTCGCCGCGTAATCTTCTCGACCGTTCAACCACCAGTCCGTGCTATCCCTCCATTCTTCAGCGAACAGCGAGAGGCGGGTGCCGGGCTGAAACGGCGAGTTTCTTCGAATGTGATCGAAGTCCCCATTCAGTTCTTGCTGCCGAATCACGTCGCAAAGCCATGGAACTTTCGCGCAACTTGGGCGTCAGGATGGCCGGATAGGACGTCGCGGAGGTCACCTATCTTTTGTTTGCGGAATTCCCGGTACGCGGTCACGAGATTTCTGTCGAATTCCCCTTCGGTAATGATACCCCGAAGGAACTCCCGAATCAGACGATCGACTCTCTTTTGGTCGTACATGCGGTACAGATTCTCTCTGCTCCGAACCGCTAGGTTCGGTCTGTTTCGTCTGGATGGCACCGATCGTGCGAGATGGGTCCAGCTACGATATCCTGACATGCGGGTGCAGCGGCTGCAATTGATCAAGGTCGCTTTTCCGCATTCTGGTGAGCCTGACCTCGAGCAACTCCCGGTTCGGAAGCTGCCGACGATTTCGTCGTGCAAATTGAGCCGCTTTACTGGCCCGAGATGCAGTAGCCTGTCTTCCCACCAAACCGAACGAGCACCCGCGCTGCGTATGCGTGCCCCGGAAGCCCGCGGTTACCCCGCGAGGCCCGACGGAACTGACCCCTCGAAGCATCCCGACTCTGCGAAGCACCCGCCAACCGTTTACCGGATCCCGCAAATCGCCGACCCCGCAAATCACCCTGAAAACCGTTTACCGGATCCGACCCCGCGAAGCACCCGCTTCCTTACTAGCCCAGCTCGGCCGTAACGTCTTGGGCTGTTGTCAGTATTTCTTCGATCACCTGCAAGGCCCTCATGCGGACGGGGTCCATCTTGCTCATTTCATCGCACTTCAGAATCTGGCTCACTGCAACATCCGCCTCTTGCAACAGCTGCTCTACTTCCTCCAGAACGGTGAGTGCCTCCGGACGCCCGCTCAACCTGTCCTGGATCGTCTCGTAATCGGCGCGAACTGAGCCAATCAGGGAACGCCCGTCTTCTAGATAACCGTGCAAGAGCGCGTGGAGGGAATCGTCTCTATTAATTCTGCGAACTTCACTAAACAGGTGTTCCAGTTCGGAACGGTGCCAGCACAGCTCTCGCAGTTTTGTTGCAGCCTTGTTCACGAGGTCGGTCGCCAGGCGCCTCGCTCGGCGACATTCGAACCAGTGTGTCGGAATCTCACTCAGCAGTTGCTGCCGAAGGTCGGTCAAGAAAGCCGTCGTGTCTGCATTCGGCCATCGTTGCAGCACCCTACAACAGCCGGCTGCGGGCCACCACTCTCCCTGGCGAGCCAACTGGCGGCCAGCCCGGCGTAAATACTGCGGCCCGATCCGTTCCAATCCCTCGATGGCGAGGTGGGCGTCCGTATCGGGGGGGTTAGAGTAGTAGTCCCACGCGATTCGCGTCTGGAAGCCGATTATGAGGGCCGAAAAGAGCCATTGGGCCATCGGGTCGATGCGGCTGTGCTGGAAAGCAGCCCAGAAGCGAACCAACTCGCTGGGATGATGAGCCAGCCCACCCAACAGTTCGGCAAGTTTGTCGCCCGCCGAAGACTCCGCAGGAAGATGCTCGAGCGCCATGACGAGGATGGGGTGATCCTGCTCCTTGGCCAGCACTTCCTCGAACAACCGCAATCTTTCCTCGGCGTCAGGGAGGCACCGGCGAAAGCCCGATCATGACCTTCCCGTCGCAAGAACTTCTCCCAGCTCTGATCGTCCGACATGATGACGGCTGCTTGTGCCAACCCGTGTTCCGCCACCTCATGGAAGAAAATGCCACATTCGCGCATGTACTGTTCCAGGCTGTACTTGTACTGTTCCGGGTTCTCCTGTTTCACGCCCAAGTACTTTTCCAGGTATTCTTCCCCCCAGAGCTCACCTCCTAGTAGCTTCCCACGGGCACAGGCGTCCAACAAAGCCACGGTCTGGAGGTCGATTTCCATCTCATACCAGGAATCGGTCAGACGACCTAATTCCTCCCCATGCTCCCGCCAGGACTCCGGGCCCTCGGCGATGAGCCTCTGAGCCCAGTCGTAGCTCTCCGGTCGCCAAATGCCGAACCAAAGGAATTGACCATATCGGCTGCGCTTTCTGCCAGTAGACGACCGATTCGGCCAACGTTAAAGATGACTTCGGGTCACTGATTCCATCCGGATTCTTCTCGCAGTCGCCGGAAAACATGGCAGCTCCTCGTTGACAATCGGCGCGACTCGGTTTCGAAGGACGTCTGCAGGCAAGAGCCTTCCAGCACCCCGCGTCGCCAACTGGAATGATGTGACACTGGCGGCCCAACTTGTGATTTTTCGATGTGTGTGCTAGCTCCTGTTCGGCAGAAAAAGACCAATACCAAGACTCGCGACGAGACAGGCAGCCAGGGCGGTCGAGGACAGGGTGAAGACTCGCGTGGGTCTTTTCATTTTCCTTTGGGAGGGTGGTGGCCAACCAGGGAAATAGGCGGCCCCATCAAAAAGAGCTTACCTTCAGCGACTCACGTTTCGAACTACGCCCCAAGATAGTGTCTGACCCCTGCGAAGCCCCCGTACGCGGCGATTCGCCTACAGTTGCTTGTCGATCAGGTACGAGCCGGTTAGTCTCGAATTCAGCCGGTGTCGCCAACGCGACTTTCCACTGCATTTGGGACATCATCTGACAGAAAAAGTGTATTCGGTCTGCCTCTCCCGGTGAGAAGGCCCTGTGACGACTCCTAGCTTCAGCATGAGCAAAAGGATAGGCAAGAGTATCAGGGCAGCTTGGTACGCAAAGACCGGCACTTGAACGACGCGACGGAGCACGAGCCGCACTCGCTCCGCCCGCCCGGCCAACTTGAAGTCGGACAACAGCCGCCAAGCTAAGAAAAGGCCGGGGCCGCAGAGGAAGACGGTCAGCGACAGGTCCCCCCGCAGCATCGTTCCATGCCAAGCCAGTACAAGTAGGAGATTTGAAGCAACACCGTGGCAGCGAGGCCACAGAGGCCTCCTAGCGTCAAGCCGTAAAAAACTGCCTCAACAAATTTCCCCGCTTGCTTAGAATTTGGCCCGACCATCGCTGCACCTCCGAAAAGAAACCCCTTGGCGCCGTTCCACATTTTGTAGGGCGGGTGCAACCCACCGCTCGCAAGGCTATGCCACCCGGTGGATTGCGCTTCGCTCCACCTTCCCTGCGCAGAGACGGCAGCGCGCCTTCGGATCGAGGCTAAACCCATCAGATTCGTGTTGCAATCGGATAAGCGCTAACCCTTAGCATCTCGTTTCATCAACCGATCGCGGCTTAGTTCAGTGCCATTCCAATTGACATAAGCCGATGGCATGTATCGTATCCTCATGCTCGCTGAGTTGCCCGCTCGTTTGCGGAATCAGCCATCGCCGAAGGGCATTCTCCCTCTGGCTGGGCTTGATCCCCGGAAGTCCGGTCGAAGCTCCGTACTTCGACCCGCGGCATCCCTGGCGGCCGTCGTCGTTCCGCATCGTCGTCCGCTCCGCCCGTTAACTCCGAAACGGGCGCCGGCGCGGGACACGCGCCGGCGGAAGAATCTCACGCGGATGCCGAGGACGGCTTCTCTCCGAACTCGGGCTTGGGGGCGCACATCCTCAGGACTGCGACGTCCTTGCAAGGGAAGGACGTCCCCCTCTCGAACACCTCGGCGGTAACTGACAACGGTCGCCGTGCGCCGAGTGTTTCTCCACGCAATGTTTCCGATGTCGTGGAGATATCAGTGGACATGCAGAAAGCCCCCTCGGCCGAGGAAGGCATTTTGTTGCCGACCGTGCAGAGCGTGGGCGGCGACTTGCTTCGGTCGGGAACAGACCGGGTCAGTGATGGTAGGAATCGGGCCCAGCAGGATGCCTACGATGAATGTGCCCAGTGCCATGGCAAGCATCCACAGGATGACATTAAGCACGTTGGCTTCTCCGGGTTGGAGTCAATGTTGACTCTCTCGATCGACCATCTGTTTCTTGCAGAAGGATTTCGTTTGGATGGCCCGTCTCGCGGGCCCCAGGCCGGTCGGTCAGGCGCGGCGCAGACGCCAGCCCGGCGAGTACGATGCCCCAGGTGCAGGGGGCTGCCCCCCCGGGGTCGCCCCTGGCGGGGCACGGTCCAGTGTCATCCTCGGGCTGCGACCTTCCTGCGATCGCGGCTTTCGTCGAGCTCTCCATCTCGACGAGCTCGCTGCTCCTGTCGACGCCGTACCAGGCGAAACTTGCGGGATCGCTCGCCGCCACCGCGGGCTCGCGGTTCCCGGCAACCGTCGCGCGGGCCGCCGGACCGATGGTGGCTCTTGCATCACGCGCCCGGTCGATCAGAGGCCCCCAGTTGAGCCCACCCTTGCGGCGTCCCGTAGGCTCGTCAGCCAGGAGTGACGAGGGGGCGTGAAGGTGATTGGCCTGGGCTTGAGGGAGCGGATCGGGATCGCTGGAAGCCACCGCGAGCTCGACCTCAACCTCGTTCTTCCTGACCGTGCCGCCTGGGCAATCGATCAGTTCGGAGTCGTGGGACTTCGACTCTTCGGATTCGGGGCCGTTACTCGGCGAGGCCCCATTGTCGTCATCGGAACCACCGTCAGCACTCGGCGATTTCGAGTCTCGGTCGGAGGACCCCGGCAGGACTGGGCTGAGGGTAACCTGGGGCCGGGCTGCCTGGGTGTGCCCGGGGTTGGTGGTTTCCTTGGCCGCGAGGCGGACCAAGCTCAGGGAGTCGGCGGCGACGACCATCGCCGGGATCGCCGGCGCGATGAGGTGGACCGCTGACGGCAGCCGGTGGCCATCGAGCGGCTCGAGGGTGGGGAGAAGAGTCCGTTGACGGCGAGCCGGGCGGCGCGACCACTCCAGAATTGATTGAAACACTCTCATACTCCTAAATCCTGATCAGTGCGACCACGCCCTGCCATCGGCGTTGTACCAGTCCTATCCGAAACGGGTGGATGGCCGGGCCACCACCTGTCTCTGACACCTGTCACAGGACTGCCCAAAAAAATACGGCGCACGACCTTGGCCGTGCGCCGCCCACCCCAAATTGGCGATTGACCTGGAGCTGCGGTTACAGGCGAACCGCCGCCGGTCGGGCGCCTGTCCTCACGAAACGCTCAACTTTTCAATGACGGCGACGAACGGAACACCAACGCGCCGCGTGCGTACGCGCTTTTCGCACCCACTGAGCCAGGGTCGTCGCGCCTAGCAGCACCGCTGGCAGGCCGGCCAGAAAGGCGAGCGCGGCATACAAGAAGTACGTCTTGCCGAACCAGGCGACGCTCGCCGGCGGGCCGCTGGGGGCGTCCGCCGGCAGCAGGTTGAGCGCAGGCGGGCTCACCGGGGCCTCCGAGCCGCCGGCCGTACGCGCCTCCTTCGGGTCCATCGCTTCCACCGCCCGTTCAGTGACACGCAGCGCCCGCGGCTGCGGTGGTGGCTCTGCGGGCAGTCTCGACACGTTGAGACGGTCAGTATCGCCGACCCCCGTGGGCAGCGGCGGGGAGACGGCAGCTGCGCGGAACCGCTCCCGGATCACATCGACCAAGCGTGTCGAGGGCCCGTCGCCTCCCAGGACCTCAGGACCAGGCTGCCTGGCCCGGACGTAGCCGCAGTAGATCTCAGCCGCGATGTCACCGTGCCGCGCCTCGTTCTTCAGCCAGGACGCTGGCAGGACAATGCGGACCACGTCACCAGAACGAGCCTGCGTGGCGGCCTGAACCTCCGCAAAGGTCAGATCGACCTCAATGCCGCCCGGCCCGAACTGGTCGTTGATCACGTCGAGGCAGAGTATCTGCAGCCTACTCGCCGGTAACCTCGTGTGCCCCGTCGGTGCCGCGCATCTCGGCCTCGACCTCCCGGATCAACTCAAGGAGGTGGTCCTTGATCTGCTCAATTCTGGACATGTCAGCCATCGACCCGACCTCGGTCACAGGCGCGGCGCTCCGATCAGCCGGCGCCCGCTCCTCCTGTGCCCTGACGCTGCGGCCAAGGGCCACCGCGATAATCAAAGACGCCAGCATTCGGTCCGCCTTCATTGGGATCACCTCCTCGCATCGCTTCTCTTGCTAAGGCCGTGTTCAAGTCGTTGGGCACGAGTGGCCCGACGGGGTCGGCGACCACGTGGGCGTTGGTGAGGAGGATGCCCTCGCGGCTGACGGCGAAGCCCGTGCCGGTGGTGCAGACAGCGTCCTTGACCAACCTCCTCGCCCGGTCGACGGATGCATGCAAGTAACTTACGGGTCGGTCGCGCCCTTCGCCCAGAAGCAGTCGCACTTGCGCACGAGACGCTCGGCCTCGTAGGCGCGACTCCAAGGCCGTCATCACGGCGGAAGCGGACCGTGGATATTCGATCTCGGCATCGGCCCTGGAGATGATTTTGAATACGGAGGGTTGCGCCCGCACCAAGAGCAATTCGGGGGGAAATGTCTCCCCGGCGGCGGCCGATGCGGCGGCGTTGGGGCGGGACGATGACCTGGGGGAGCCCTGGGAGCCGGATTCCGGCGTCGGATCAGGTGGGAAGGACTTGATTGCGGGGAGGGACGATGGCAAGGGGGAGCCCTGGGAGCGGAATGCCGGCGCAAAGAAGGCCGGAGGGACTCGAATGACGGGGCTCTCAGCGAGTCAGTCTTCCCTTTCGACTTCTCGGCGAGCTCTCTCGAAATCTGGGACAAGCGGTCCATCGTCTTCCGGTCCTCCATGGGCTTCCGGTTCCCGCACCCCGTTACCGGGAGGACCCCCAAGGCGATCAGTACGATGATCGCGACATTTTTCCACACACCTTCGGACCCTCGGAAACGGTACGTCATGGTCTGACCTCCAAATTTTGGGACTTAGTGAAGAATAAGAGGTGACGTGAGGGAGGAGCCGCCTCCCTCTCGCTCAACCCGGTCCAGGGTCCGCCCGAGGATGACGGCCGGGCGGGCGTCAATGGCCGAGCGGGGATCAGTGAGGCCCCGAGTGCGCCAGGCGGCCGCAGAAGCAGAGCGGTCGATCTGCGCCGAGAGGGGCGACAGCGAACTCCGGATCTTCCAGGATTCACCGGGGAGGTCGACCGACGGGCAGGGTGGAAACGGACGGGAGGACCTCAACCCCTCCGGGAAGCGGAACGGTTGTGTGGACCTCAACCCCTCCGGGAAGATTTGCTTCCCGTCCGTGGGCGAGCCGAAATCGTTGGCCTTCGGCGAGGCGTCTTCGTCCCAAGGACTGGGAGCCGGAGTGACCGCCTCTTGCACAGCCACGGCCACCTTTCCGACAAACTTGCGGACCTCGGTGACCATCTCTTGCACGTGCCGGGCCTCCTTCGCGACGAACTCGCGGACCTCGGGCACCCTCATCGCGAGGATTACCGCCCAGAAGACCACGCAACCGACCGGGAACTTGTTCGTGTTCGACCTGCCCATGATCGTCTCCTGGGGCCAGTCGGCCCTTGAGAACACTACGTTCATGACCGGGAAATACTGGGTGCGGCCGGGGCCCTTCTCCGAACCCCGGCATCCCCGGCGGCCGTCGTCTGTCCGCCTCGACGTCCGCTCTACCCCTTAACTCCGAGACGGACAGCGGCGCGGGACATCGGGTTCCTCATCTTGTATCCACTGCTACTCGCGCCACACGTTACTCGCCCCCGGCTGCGGGCTTCGGGCTGGGGTCGAGATCCATCCGGATTGGGAGCGTGCTCGGTGGGATCCTAAACTCCTCAAACCTCCTGCCACGACATCCAACGTCGTTTTGCGAAATCGTAGTACAGCGTGCGGTTTAGCACACGAACTTGTCTCACTAACTCGGGATTTGACCGGAGCTACCGAGCCGTCGCATGGAGAAGTAAAGATTCTCGGCCCCTACCATAAGACATGAAGTCTTCAGGCTCTCACCCTCACGACCAGAGGCAGTGCGACATCGCAGTCGCCCTTGACGCCTCCCGCGGACCGTCAGTCGGTAGCTCGCCGGCGCAACCGCGGCGGACTTGAAGCCTTCCGTTCGCACCCGCGCCCGGTCGTCAATCTCACCCTATTGCAATTCCGACTGATCCCTGACGTTCTCTGGCATGGCGCACGATTCCTCTGGGGCTAAGGCTCGTTTGAACGGTTCAGAGAATCTGGAGTGTTAATCAGCCTCAGGGCCTCTGCGGCGGCGGCAATGCAATCGTACAGGTCCCCGCGTTGGAGCAGTTCGGTGAGCTCGGGCACGGCATCCCGCCCTCGGGGCCGATCCCACCCAGGGCGTCGGCGGCGGCACTGCGAGTGTTCCAGTCCCCGCGTTGGAGGAGTTTGATGAGCGCGGGCACCGCATCCAGACCGATCTCCGAAAGGGCCCTGCCGGCGACACGAGCGTTCCAGTCCCCGCATTGAAGCAGTTCGATGAGCTCGGGCACGGCATCCCGCGCCTCGGGACCGATCCGACCCAGGGCCTTGGCGGCGGCACTGCGATCGTCCCAGTCCCCGCATTGGAGCAGTTCGATGAGCGCGGGCACCGCATCCCGACCGATCCCCGATAGGGCCTCGGCGGCGGCACTGCGATCGTCCAAGTCCCCGCGTTGGAGCAGTCCGATGAGCGCGGGCACGGCATCCCGCGCTTCGGGGCCGACCCTACCCAGGGCCTTGGCGGCGGCAATGCAATCGTACAGGTCCCCGCGTTGGAGCAGTTTGATGAGCTCGGGCACGGCATCCCGCCTCGGGGCCGATCCCACCCAGTACCTTGGCGGCGGCACTGCGATCGTCCAAGTCCCCGCGTTGGAGCAGTTTGATGAGCTCGGGCACGGCATCCGCGCTCGGGGCCGATCCCATCCAGGGCCGCGGCGGCTGCACTGCGAGCGTTCCAGTCACGGCGTTGGAGCAGTTTGATGAGCTCGGGCACGGCATCCCGCGCTCGGGGCCGATCCCACCCAGGGCCTCGGCGGCACTGCGAGCGCCCAATCCCCCGCGTTGGAGCAGTTCGATGAGCGTGGGCACGGCATCCCGCGCCTCGGGGCCGATCCCACCCAGGGCCTCGGCGGCGGCATTGCGAGCGTTCCAGTCCCCGCGTTGGAGCAGTTTGATGAGCTCGGGCACGGCATCCCGCGCCTCGGGGCCGATCCCACCCAGGGCCTTTGCGGCGGCACTGCGATCGTCCCAGTCCCCGCGTTGGAGCAGTTTGATGAGCTCGGGCACGGCATCCCGCGCTTCGGGGCCGACCCTACCCAGGGCCTTGGCGGCGGCAATGCAATCGTACAGGTCCCCGCGTTGGAGCAGTTCGGTGAGCTCGGGCACGGCATCCCGCGCCTCGGGGCCGATCCCACCCAGGGCCGCGGCGGCGGCTCTGCGATCGTCCGAGTCCCCGCGTTGAAGCAATTCGATCAGCGCGGCACGGCTTCCGCGCCTCGGGGCCGATCCCACCCAGGGCGTCGGCGGCGGCACTGCGAGTGTTCCAGTCCCCGCGTTGGAGGAGTTCGATCGGCGCGGGCACCGCCTCCCGCGCCTCGGGGCCAATCCCACCCAGGGGCGCGGCGGCACTGCGAGCGTTCCAGTCCCCGCGTTGGAACTGTTTGAGGAGCGTGGGCACCGCCTCCCGCGCCTCGGGGACGATCCGGCCCAGGACCACGGCCGCGATGCGCGGGTCCGAGTCCCCGCGTTGGAGCAGTTCGATGAGCGTGGGCACGGCTTTCCGCGCCTCGGGGCCGATCTCACCCAGGGCCTTGGCGGCGGCACTGCGAGCGTTCCAGTCCCCACGTTGGAGCAGTTTGATGAGCTCGGGCACGGCCTCCCGCGCCTCGGGGCCGATCCCACCCAGGGCCGCGGCGGCACTGCGAGCGTTCCAGTCCCCGCGTTGGAACTGTTTGAGGAGCGTGGGCACCGCCTCCCGCGCCTCGGGGACGATCCGGCCCAGGACCACGGCCGCGATGCGCGGGTCCCAGTCCCCGCGTTGGAGCAGTTCGATGAGCGTGGGCACGGCTTTCCGAGCCTCGGGGCCGATCTCACCCAGGGCCTTGGCGGCGGCACTGCGAGCGTTCCAGTCCCCACGTTGGAGCAGTTTGATGAGCTCGGGCACGGCCTCCCGCGCCTCGGGGCCGATCCCACCCAGGGCCTCGGCGGCGGCACTGCGAGTGTTCCAATCCCCGCATTGGAGCAGTTCAATGAGCGCCGGCACGGCTTCCCGCGCCTCGGGGCCAATCCCACCCAGGGCCGCGGCGGCACTGCGAGCGTTCCAGTCCCCGCGTTGGAGCAGTTCGATGAGCGTGGGCACGGCCTCCCGAGCCTGGGGGCCGATTCTGCGCAGGGTGTTGGCGGCGGCGATGCGAGCGTCCCAGTTCCCGTGTTGAAGCAGTTCGATGAGCGCGGGCACCGCATCCCGACCGATCCCTGATAGGGCCAAGCCGACGCACTCTTGGATCTCCTCATCCTCGCTCACGAGCAGTTCGATAAGTGGGGGCACGGCCTGCCGGGCGTCCGGGCCGATCCGGGCGAGGGCCCTGGTGGCGGCGATGCGAGCGTCCCAGTCCCCGCGTTGGAGCAGTCCGACCAGCGCGGGCACGGCCTCTCGATCTCGGGGCCGATCATGCCCAGGGCCATGGCCGCGGCGATGCGAGCGTCCCAGTTCCCGCCTTGGAGCAGTTCGATGAGCGCGGGGACCGCATCCCGACCGATCCCCCATAGGGCCTCGGCGGCGGCGATGCGAGCGTCCCAGTCCCCGCGTTGAAGCAGTTCGATAAGCGCGGGCACTGCATCCCGACCCATCCACGATAGGACGCATTTCGCTTCCGTGCGACCGTGCCTGCCCCCGCTTTGGAGCAGTTCGATGAGTGGGGGCACTGCATCCAGACCAATTTGCGATAGGGCTATTTCCGTCTTCCCTGCGACTGACCGCGTTCAAACTCTGAAGCAGTTCGATGAGCGCGGGCACCGCGTCCCGACCGATCTTGGAGAGGGCCTTGGCTGCTTCTTCCGTGCGTCCGTGCCTGCCCCCACTTTGGAGCAGTTCGATGAGCGCGGGGACCGCATCCCGACCGATCCCCGATAGGGCCTGTGCGGCGGCACAGCGAGCGTTCCACTCCCCGTGTTGAAGCAGTTCGATGAGCGCGGACACTGCATCCCGACCGATCCGCGATAGGGCCTCTGCGGCGGCACTGCGAGCGTCCCACTCTCCGTGTTGAAGCAGTTCGATGAGCGCGGGCACCGCATCCCGACCGATCCTCGATAGGGCCGATGCCGCTGCGGTGCGACTGTCCGCGTCCGGACCCAGAAGCAGTTCGATGAGCGCGGGCACCGCATCCCGACCGATCCGCGATAGGGCCACGTCGGCCGCCTCTTGGCGGTCTTCATCCTCGCTCGAGCTGTTGGGTTTACTCATCGTCGATTCTCCTCGTGATCGCGCGGCTCGTGGCACACCGCCACTCGAAGGGATATGGAAGAGGGGCGAAATTGCGACAAGTCTCGAACTTACTGCCAGCCATCCCAGCCCCTTCTAAAAAGACTTGATCACGCTTAAGGGGAGCAACATGGGGCCGCCCAAGGATGACGGCCGGGCGGGCGTCAACGGCCGAGCGAGGGTCAGTGAGGCCCCGTGGCCGCCAGGTGGCCGCAGAAGCAGGGCCGTCGATCTGCGCCGAGGGGGGCGTCAGCGGCCTCCGGATTCTCCGGGATTCACCGGGGAGCTCGACCGATGGGCCGGTTTGGAACGGCCGGCTGGACCTCAACCCCTCTCGGAAGATCCGCTCCCCGTCCGTGGTGCGCCGAACATGACGGCCTGCGGCGAGGCGTCTTCGTCCCGAGGACTGGAGCCGGAGTGACCGCCTCTTGCAAAGACCCGGCCACCTGTCCGACGAACTTGCGGACCTCGGTGACCGTCTCCTGCACAGACCCGGCCGTCGCCCCGACGAACTCGCGGACCGTAGGCACCTTCATCGCTCGGATTACCGCCCAGAAGACACACGAAACCTACCGGGAACTTCTTCGTGTTCGACTTGTCCATCATCGTCTCCTGAGGAAACTCGGCCCTCGAGAACAGTACGTTCACGACCGGGAAATATGGGGTGGTGTTTGGCGGGCGCCGGAGCACCGGCGACCGACCATACTCGCCTCTGCTCACCTCGAATCGCTCGGGCGGACGCCGGTGCAACAAACGGTTCGCCGAATGGCTCGAACATTCCCCTACGGCGGGATTGGTGTACTTCGACGTCGGGATCTCTGCAGAATAGTAGTCGGGGAGGACGAGGCCGTCAAAGTCGAATGGTACTTGTTGCATACAAAAAACCGTCTCCGAACTCCTTGGACGCCATGCATCGTACCGGCCGGCCGCGTAGTCCCGCAGGCCCTCTTCCAGAGCGCGTCAGGGGGACCCGGGTCCGGGGTGATCTTGGCCTTCGCCAGCAATTCCTTGGCGATGTTGATCGGCACGGCCAGTGTCAAGCCCTTCGCATCTTCATTGGCGGTGGCGACGTCGAGGCCGATGACTTCCCGCTCCCCGAGGAAGACCGGTCCGCCGCTGTCCCCGCGCCCGAGATCGAGGGCCATCTCGAAGAAGTCCAAGCCCCCCTTCATCCGCTTGACCTGGGAGATCATCCGTTCCGGTTGCTGACGCGGAATTGGGCCGAGGGATCGCATCACCCTCGAGGTCGAAGGCGACGGTGGGGAACCCATGCTACGATCTTGCAGCGCCTTTAGCACGTCGTCGGAGTCGCCCAGCGGAAGGCAGATCAGCCCGTCCCAGCGTGCGTCGTCGAAAGAAACGACAGACTGGGGGTGCTTTTGGCCGTGCGGGGGCCTCTGGCCACCACCCTCAGGACGGCGACGTCGTTACCCGGGAAGGTAGTCCCACTCTCCAACACCTCGGCGGGTACTGACAACGGGCTGCGGTGGGACCGCAGCTTCGGAGGTCGGGGGAACGGTAGCGGTCGTACTTCAAGACGACCTCGACCCCTATGAGAAGTGCCTTTGCTGGCGCTTTGAGTGGCCATCCGATCGGATCAGATTAGCCAAGACGCCGGGCTCCAGGGCGGGTGGCAGCGCACCCCCAAAGTCCTTGGCGAGGCGATCCCTCAGGGCGAGGATCGGCTCGCTGAGGAGCCTGTAGGCCCCCTTCAAGTCGTTCGGGTTCGAGTGGGCCCGACCGGGTTGGCGACGACGTGCCGCGTTGGTGAGGAGGATGCCCTCGCGGCTGACGGCGAAGCCCGTGCCGCTCGCGGTGACCCTTACCACCCCGGTCGCCCGGTCGACAGATGCATGCAAGTAACGCGCGGGGTCGGTCGCGACCTTCTCCCAGAAGTAGTCGCACTTGCGCCACGCCTGGGTCGAGCGACTGCCGCTCAGTGTCGAAGTCGATCCCCAAGAGCGTCATCCAGGCGTAAGCAGACCGGGGATATCGGATCTCGGCATCGCCCTTGGAGATGATTGTGAAGACGGAGGCTTGTGCCCGCACAGGAGCAGTTCGGGGGGGAATGGCTCCGCGGCATCGGCCGATGAGGTAGCCGAGCTGCACCCGAAGAAGGCCACAAGCAGAACCACTGTCGCTTTTCGCAGCATATCGATCACCCCTCTTCTCGCCGCCGTTCGATCGCTCCCCGGTCCCGCGCCATGGCGAGGCTCGGGATCTCTCCGGGATGCCCATCTTCACGACCTGGAGTCTGAAGCCGCCACGACCACCGCCCGACGCCGAGTCAAGTACCCTTCGCAGCTCGGTCGGATTCGGCGCAACTTCGGCAGAACAAACCCTGTGGTACCGAACCCGGGCACCCGCCGTCAGAGGTGAGGAGTGTGTCGAGGAGCCCTTGATCTGATCCGAATCACGGCCTCAGGCTTCGCGACGACGCAGCGCGAACCGCGGCCCACTCCAGGGTGGCCGAGTCCGGACGTAACGTTTCTGCGCCTTTGCATACATGAGTTGTCACTGATACCTTAAAGAAGATTGAACAGTACTGAAACTTGCCAGGGTTCAAGAAAATTCCGGGGAAGCGGCCTCAGGAGGCCTATACGCAACGTTGAAGCTGATGGAAACTCCGGTTGGCCGCCGAAGACCCGAGTCGGGCGAGATAGATTCATCTGGGATAGAGTGACCCGACCCGCATCCCTGGCGGCCTTGTCTGTCCGCCCGACGTCCGCTCCACCGGTTAACTCCCAGGCGGCGGCCGGCGCGGGACATGCACCTGGGAAAAGACCCTTTCCGACTGTGACCGCCACTCTTCTTCGGATTCGTGAGGAATCGTCGGCTCTGGCGGGGTAGAGTTCAGCTTTTGGTCTCGGGTCATTCATCCTTCGCTGGGAGAGGAGCGAGTATGTCGTCGGAGGCCGATGGTTCGGTGACCCGCTGGATCGGCGACCTGAAGGCCGGCGGCGAGGCCGCCGCCCAGCCCCTCTGGGAGCGCTACTTCGACCGGCTCGTCCACCTGGCCCGCAACAAGCTCCGGGCGGCCGTCGGCGCCGGACGCCGTCGAGGACGAGGAGGACGCGGCCCTCAGCGCCTTCGACAGCTTCTGCCGGGGCGCCGCCGGGGCCGCTTCCCCCAGCTGACCGACCGCGACGACCTCTGGCGGCTGCTGGTGGTCCTGACGATCCGCAAGGCCCTGGACCAGCTCGCAACGCCAGGGCGCGGCCAAGCGCGGCGGCGGCCGGCTGGTCGGCGAGTCGGCCCTGATCGGCGGTGAGCGGCCGACGGGAAGCCGCCCTGGACCGGCTCGTCGGGCCGGAGCCGACTCCCGAGTTCGCCGCCATGGTGGCCGAGCAGTACCGGCGGCTTCGCGACGGCCTGGGCGACGACACGCTCCGCAGGTCCTCGACCTGCGGCTGGAGGGCTACGACCGGGAGGAGATCGCCGAGCGGCTGGGCTGCGCCGTGCGGACGGTGACGCGCAAGCTCGACGTGATCCGCCAGACCTGGCTGGAGAATGAATCATGACCGACCGAGGTCCCGCCGGCCGATGACGACCGGCGCCCGGCATCGCCCGCCCGCCGGATCGACGCGGCGTGCGACCGCTTCGAGGCCGCCTGGCGGGGCGGCCAGGCCCGCGGATCGAGGACTCGTGGCCGGCGGCCGCCGAGCCGGACCGGCCGGCGCTGCTCCGCGAGCTGATCGCGCTGGAGGTCGAGCTGCGCCGGGGCCGCGGCGAGCGCCGCACGCCCGGCGAGTATCTGCGACCGGTTCCCCGGGCAGCGGCCACGGGTCCGACGCCGCCTTCGCGGAGACCGCACCGAGGCCGGGCAGCGACCGGCGCGGCCGGGCCGAGCCCGGGCGGACACCGGCCGCAACCTGCTGCTTGGCCTGCTGGCGCTGCAGAACAACTTCATCGGCCGCGACGCCCTGCTGGCCGCCTTCAGTAGCCTGGGTCGCCGACCAGTCCGCGCGCCCTGGGCGCAGATCCTGGTCGGATCGCGGCGCTTCGACGACGCCCGCCGATGCTCGCTGGAGGCGCTGGTCGCCGAGCACATCAAGCTGCACGGCGACGACACCGAGGAGAGCCTGGCGGCGGTCAGCTCGATCGGCTCGGTGCGCGACGACCTGGAGCGGCTCGGCGACGCCGACCTCCAGGCCAGCCTCGCCGCCGCCGCCTGCCCGGTCCGCCGGACCGAGCGGCGATGCCGAGCGACTGCGACCGACACGTCCTCGTCCCGCCGACGCGCGGCGCGCGGTTCCGCATCCTCCGCTTCCACCGCGAGGGCGGGCTGGGCCGGGTCTACGTCGCCCGCGACGACGAGCTCGGCCGCGAGGTCGCGCTGAAGGAGATCCGCCCCGACAAGGTCGCCGAGGACCGACCTCCGCGGCCGGTTCGTGCTCGAGGCCGAGATCAACGGCGGCCTGGAGCACCCCGGGATCGTCCCGGTCTACAGCCTGGGCACCTACGACGACGGCCGGCCGTTCTACGCCATGCGGTTCGTCGAGGGGGACAGCCTCAAGGAGGCCATCGAGACGTACCACGAGGAGCACCCCCGGCCCGACCCGAGCGCCGGTCGAGTTCCGCAAGCTGCTGGGGCGGTTCGTGGACGTGCTGCGAGGCGATCGCCTTCGCGCACAGCCAGGGGGTGCTGCACCGCGACCTGAAGCCGCACAACGTGATGCTGGGCCGGTACGGCGAGACGCTGCTGATCGACTGGGGCCTGGCCAAGGCGACCGGCCGCCGCGAGCCGGCCAGCGCCGGAGGCCGCCGTCGAGGCGACGCTGGTGCCGCCCTCCGGCAGCGGGCATGCGCCGACGCTGGGCGTGCTCGGCTCGCCGCCGTACATGAGCCCCGAGCAGGCCGCCGGCGCGATCGGAGTCGCTCGGGCCGGCGACGGACGTCTATGGGCTGGGGGCGATCCTCTTCGCGCTGCTGACCGGCGAGTCGCCGGTGGAGGGGGAGACGACCGAGGAGGTGCTGGACCGCGTGCGCCAGGGCGCGGTACCGGTCGCCGCGCCTGGATCAACCCGAGCATCCCGCGGGCGCTGGAGGCGGTCTGCCTCAAGGCGTGGCGCGGCAGCCGGCGGACCGGTACGCGACGGCGACGGCCCTGGCCGAGGAGATCGATGCGCTGGCAGGCCGACGAACCGGTCTCGGCCTGGCGCAGAGCCGTTCTCGCGTCGGGCAGGCCGGTGGCTCGAAACGACACCGTACCATCGTCATGGCGGGAGTCACGTCGGCATTGGCGGCCATCCTGCTGCTGAGCGGCTTCGTCATCCGGCTGAACACCGAAAAGGAGAAGCTGGAAATAGCCAATCATGCCTTGTTCGAGTCGCAGCAGAAGGAGGAGGCCGCTCGGCAGGAGGCAGAGGGTGAATTTGCAGCTTGCTTCCGCACAACTTATGGAACTGATAGCACCCATTAGTCGCGGCGATCTGATGGTGATGTATCACGGCGATCCTCTATTCCAAACAATCGACAGACACTTCGAGGCTCAGCTTGAACGCCTATCCATGTTAGTCCCCCAGAACGAGTTCGGCGATTCCGTGAGGTTGTTGGTCTATGCTCAGAGGATCACAAATATCGCTCTCCTTGTCGTGAACGAGCAAGCGAGCCAGTCGCCGAAGGAACTTCGGGAAAGACTGAAGATGGAACGAGACAACCTTGAAAGCTTTTTGCGAAAGCGCCGCTCAGACGAACTGATCTGGCTGCGAAAGGGGAGATTACACGGACGGAGTACATAGAGGGCCTGCTACTCTTCCGACAGGGTGAATTCGCCAGCGCAAGAACAGAGTTCCAGAAGGTGTTTGAATGGGACGAGGCGAATGCCAAGCCTGAAGCGGAGTTAGGCTACCGTTGTGCGACCCAAGCGGTCGCGGCAGCCACTCTCATGTTTCGCGCTCGAGAGCTCGGGACGGATCTCGACTTCGTTCGCCGCATGACCGCCCGGACGCTCGCTATGCTGGATCACTTTGACAACTCGGTTCTCTCAGGGGACAAAACGGGCACTAACGCGGAGAGAAATTTCATGCTTTTCCCTCGCAAGAAACCCAAGTCCTTGCTATTAAGGCAGAGCGTCTCCTCACTGCCGATGCTGGGGCTTCAAGAGAATTGCGAATCGAAGCACGAGGAGCGGCCGTGGCGAGCATCGAGGCAGCCAAAAAATGCCCAAAGGACTGGACCGGGAACGCAGAATTCTTGGCCTATACGGGCCTCGCGCGTAAGCTGTCTAGGTACGGTCATCTTACTTGAGAACCAGTACCAGGATGCGTGGACAGCGCTAAGAGAAGCCCAGGCGATGCTCGAGTCATCCGACTATGCGCGACGAGCTACCTGCCCACAGAAACCGGCTGGTGTTGGCGGACGCTGGACTTAAGTATCTGGGTGCGGTCGACAGGAAAAACCCCGACACACAGCCGGAATTGCGAGGAATTGCGGCAGATGCATTGGAGGCGGTCAACCAATGCTTGAGAAGGCAAAACGCTTATCCAGTCAACGTGAATGAGCTGCAGAAGTGGCGCACCGAGTTGCTGCGGTGTCAATCTGAGCTGAATGCGGGCCCACGGAATTGACGGCAAGGATAACGGCAAATCCCTCGGCGCCCGTCGTTGGGGCCGAGCGCCTTCCGCATTTTCCCGTTACGGTCGTTCGACCATGCGGCCAGGACGGGGCGAGAGCGGTTGTTCGGTGCCCAGTGTATAAACCGGACGTGGACACGAGCGGACCGGTTGTCCCGACCTGGCATCTCGTCAGGCGCATCACAAGGACGATACTTATTCATTCCAGCATGGAGGTGGGATCGCAAACTTGCGGCCCTGGTCAAAGACGCTTCCCGCTGGTTTGAGCTTTATGGCGACCTTCAAGAGTTTCGCTGCCGCGGCACGGACTTCTATCTCCGCCTCGTCCACCGCATTGGTCATCCCGTCAGTTGGAATCGTGCCGCTGCGGGATGGAGAACCGGTCGCGGCGGGATATGATTGAGAAGGGACCTTGCGGCCGAAAAGTAACCCGAGGGGCAGAGCGATGATGAGGCACAGTTTGACGCTGATCGTGGTGCTGGCATTGACGTCCGCGGGATCGGATCCGGGCCCAGGATCAAAAGCCGGCCGAGGCGGCCGATCCCACCGCGGCGGCTCGGAACCGGATGGTGCAGCGGCACCTGGTCGAGCGAGGGATCAAGAACCCCCGGGTGCTCGATGCGTTCCGCACGGTGCCGCGGCACAAGTTCCTGCCGCCCAATACCAGGAGGCAGGCCTACGATGACGAATCAATCCCTATCGGCGAAGGGCAAACGATCACACCGCCCTACGACGTCGCCTTCATGACCGAGGTGCTCGACCCCCAGCCGACCGACAAGGTTTACGAAGTTGGCACCGGCTCGGGCTTCCAGGCGGCGATTCTTTCGCGCCTGGTCAAGGACGTGTATTCGGTCGAGATCCACGCCCCGCTCTCGCAGCGAGCAACGGCAGTGCACAAGGAGCTTGGCTATACGAATATTCATACTCGGGTCGGCGACGGCTACGAGGGCTGGCCGGACGCGGCGCCCTTCGACGCGATCATCGTCACCTGCGCTCCGCACCGCATCCCCAGACCGCTTTTGGACCAGCTCAAGGAGGGTGGCCGGATGGTCATCCCGCTGGGCGACCGCTTCACGCAAAGCGTGCACCTGGTCGTCAAGAAGGACGGCAAGCTGATCGACAAGGAGCTCAAGCCGACCCTCTTCGTGCCGATGACCGGCAAGGCGCTTCAGGAAAAGGCAGATCCGGCGCCGGCTCCTGACCAGGATCAACCCCGGCGTAGGCGCAGGAGCGAGACCGCGAAGTCCAGGAGCTCCGACGGATGAACAAGGTGGTGCCATTCCTCTTGGCTCTCGCCTGGCTGACGTTTCCCGTCCGCGGCCAGGAACCAGAGATCGAGCGGCCCGGTCCGCCCGCGGTCGACGACCTGGAGCGCGACGTAAACAAGGACGGCATTCCTGATGGCTGGTACAACGCCCGCGATGTGATCTGGGAGGCCAAGGGAGGAATCGCCGGTCCCCATTACGTCCGGTTCAGGAGCGCCCAGCGGGGCCGGCCGGCACGCCTAAGCCGGGCGTTCGGGGTGGACGGCCGCACCACCGAGGCCATCATCCTCGGGCTCTGGATCAAGCTTGACAACATCCAGTACGGTGAACGTGCCGGCGAGGAGCCGAGCTTGTTGATCGACTTTCTGGGCGACTCGCTAAGGCACCTCTCGCGCGGGTTACTTGGCCCCTGGACCCGCACTGTCGGCTCGCGCTGGACCCGCGTGGTCAAGCGAATTCCTGTCCCACCCGGCACGCGCGACGCCATCATGTCGGTCGGCCTCATGGGTGCCAAGGGCACCCTCGATATCGACGGCTTGACGATCGACCTGGTCCCGGTGGGCAAGTCGCGCTCCACGAACTTGATCATCAACGGCGGATTCGAACTCGGCGACCCGGCGCCCGCCTACTGGATCGTCAACAACGAGGCGCAGCGCATTTTCCCGGGGCATCAATCTCAGGCGGCGATCGAGCTGGCACGGTCGGGCTCGCGCGTGCTCACCGGGCTCTCGTTGCCGGTAGATGGGCTTGGCTCGCTGGAGATCAGCGTTTTTGCACGCGTGCCAGGGGTTGCGAGGTGGGGGAGGGGCCGGCGCGATTTTCTTCTTTCTGGACAATTACGGCCGGCCGATCGCAGGAACCGAGACCGGGGTCATGGCGTTCGAGTGGGGCGGCAGCTTTGAATGGCGGAAAGAAGTGAACGAGGTCACAGTGCCGCCGGGAGCGATCCGCGCGGTGATCCAGCTCGAAAAGGGTGACACCCTCGGCAGGATTCAGCTCGACGACCTGGTAATTACCGCGGCGCCCAACCCCGATGTGGCTGCCTGGGAACCATTCCACGTCGACGAGGATACAGATGAATGGCTAACTGTCCCACCCTCGCCCACGATCGCAGCGAATTCGGCCCTCGATTTCTCGTTCCTGGTGCCGACGCCCGCGGGCCGAAAAGGCTTCGTCACGGCCAAAGACGGCCGGCTCGGCTTCGACAAGGATGGCAGGGCGCGGTTTCATGGAGTTAGCTTGATCGCACCTACGGCCTTCCTGGAGCCCACGAAGGCCGACGAGCTGGCCGACCGACTGGCCCGCTCGGGCATCAACCTTGTCCGGTTGGGCGATCTCGATACCGCAATTGGACCTGACCGCAGCCTCTTCGATGACACTCGCGACGACACCAAGGCCTTCGACCCCTTGGCCATCGCGAAGCTTGACCACCTGGTCGCTGCGCTTAAGGCGCGGGGAATTCACGTGGCGCTTGAGCTGCAAAGCAACCGCCGGTTCCGCGACCAGGACGGTGTGTCCATCGCCGGACTATTGCCACCTGGTGGCGGTCCAGCGGCTCTGTTCGATCCCACGATCACCAAGCTGGGTCTGCAATCGGCCCGGTCAATACTAGGTCGGGTCAATCCGGAAACTGGGCTCGCCCTGAAAGACGATCCCGCACTTGTCTGGGTCACGTTGCTGGGCGAGGTTTCGCTCTTCGATCTGATCGATCGCCCCGACGACGCTTTGCCTGGCGAGTACGCCCAGGCTCTTCGGTCGCTAGCGCAAAAGGGTACGAACACCAATGGGGCAGGACGCCGGTTTTGGCAATCGGTGGAGACAGCCCATTACAAGGAAATGGCTGATGCCCTGCGCAAGGACAAAGTGCGGGTACCGATCGCCGGCTGCTCGCACTGGCGGCGCGAGCCCGAGTTCTCGGCCGCTCAGGCGGCTTCGCCCTTGGACCTCGTGGATGATCGCCTCTTCTGGTCCCCGCCGACCTTCATCGCACCGGAAATGAAGTCACAACTCTGGAGCCAGGACGGCGCTCTCAGCGCGGGCGCCCAGCGGAAGCGGCACCCTGGGGTGGCCTACGCGGTCGGTCAGTGGTGCCCTCAGACGCAGGGCGCCTGGGCCCTGCCCTATGAAGCGGCCGACACGCTGCTGGCCGCCGAAACGGCCGTGCACGAGGACTGGGACGCCCTGGTTCGGCGCGGAGTTTTCCTTTATCCCGCGCTGTGGGGCGAGGGTCCCGTCGGCACGGTTGGAGTTGAAGACATCTTCCAGATTGCCGAGGTGGCCAACGGCAGCCCTCATGTCTACGCTCTCTGGCCGCACGTGGCCTCGATCCTGCTGCGCGGAGGAAACGCGACCACCAGCGCGAGGGCGCCGGGCGAACGCGACGCGCAGCGCGGCGAGACCGAGCACGGTAGTCGTGCGAGCATGACGGCCCGCCGCAAAACCCGCGGGGTCGGCGTGCCCGGCTGGGACCCCACTCGCGGGCGGCTGGTGATCGATACTCCCTATACCCAGGGCATGGCGGGCTGGTTCGGCGGCGAGGCGATCACCTTCTCCAACCTGGAGGTCTCGTCCGACAACCCCTACGCCGTGGTTGTCGCCAGCGCAGTGGGCCCTGAGCCGGTCGCCACTGCCAGGCGGCTTCTCGTCACGGTCGTGGGGCGAGTACAACCGACGGGCTTCCGCTGGGTCGACCGGTTCAAGCGCGAGGTTGCCGATCCCGGTCGCCCGCCGTTTCTCCAGGAGCCGGTCTTCGCCCGGGTGGTCTGGCGGCGCAGAGGCAAGATCTCGGGCTATGTGCTAAACAACGCGGGCGAGCGAACCGGTCCCGCGAAGGTGCAGACTCTCGCCGACGGCGCCGGCGTCACCTTGATCATTGACGCCCGCACCCCCGCATTCCACTGGGAGTTGACCGCGGAGTGAGCCGATCAAGAAAACGCACCGGCGCGACCCCGTTTGGTCGGGTTGCCGGCGCGTTTGCAAGGTGCGAAGGTCTGGTGGCGCGGCGCGGTCAGATCAGGTCCTTCAGTGCCTTCAGCGGCTGGACCTTGATCACCTTGCGGGCCGGCTTGGCCTTGATCGTGATCGGCTGCTTGGTAGCCGGGTTGAAGCCGGGACGGGCCTTCGTGGCCGGCTTGTGTACGACCTTGATCTTGTACAGGCCTGGGACGGTGAGGATGCCGGGACCTTTCTTGCCCAATTCCTTGCCGTGCAGCTCGAAGAAGGCGTCAAAGACTGACGACACCTGCTTTTTGCTCAGGCCCGTCTTCTCCGCCAGGCTGGCGTAGAACTCGGTCTTGGTTGCAGGCTTGGTGCCCCCCTTCTCGTCAGTCGATGCGGAGACCTTGGGTTCAGCGGTTTTGGGTGCGGCTTTCTTGGCCATGGATGGTTCTCCCTCCTGTCGGAGATCGCTGCCTTTTCTTGAGCGAACCACTCGGTTTCCCTCTCCTTTGAGGGACGATCACCGAGGCTCCTGGCGTTCGTTTTCGACGATTATGCCGGAAACATCCAGAGAAATTCAGGGAAAAAGCTCAGTTTTCTGGTGATTTCCTGGATTTTCGAGGTTTGAACCCGGTTTTGCCCCGCTTTTTCCTGGATTGCACGCCGGAGTCCCAGGTTTCGTCAGACGGCAATTCTCTGCCAGCGGGGCTGGAACCGCATCAAGAATCGACCCGTCGCCGAGATCATGGCGACCATGAATCCCGCCCCGGCATAGGCCTCGGCTGCGCACATCGCCTGGCTGAAATCACTGAAGGCGCGATGCATCTGACAGGAACCATCGCTGATCCGCAAGAGAACCGTCGGACTGTCGGAATGATGCCCCTTACCCTGGTTCATGCTGTTCGGCTCCCTGATCGACGGCCCGGTCCGGTGGTCCTGATCGGTCTACTCAATCCTCGACTCTGTAACCTTGTGACAACTCGCAATACGGCCACTCTTAAATGTGGACGTTCCTCGTGTCCTTTATTTTACGGACAAGGACTGCGCTTGTGCCTCGCCCACGAGGCTGCGGTGTGGAATAACTACACCGTGTGCAAAGACATGTTTGACAGGATAAACTAGGAAGACTGGGGTGTCGGTTCAGGGGTCGAAACATGAAGCCGAGTCAGTCACCAGCGGCTCTTGTAGTCGAGCGGCGAGGGTCGGCAAGACCATGAATCTGGCTTGTCAAAGGATCAACGATAATCGTGTTGGCAATTCCCAGCCGGTCGATCGAACGAAGGTGGTGGCCCATGGCTACCAGCTCGGTGCGAGCCGTTTGCGACCACGATTGACCTTCGAGCAGCAGGACGTCGGGAAACCACTGGTGATGGGTTCGCGGGGCGTCGACGGCCGCGCGCGGGTCAAGGCCGAACTCGAGTGCGCCAGAATGACCCAGAGCGTCGTGTTGGGAATGGTCCGGCCGCCGGGGGATCCGGTGACGATCCTGACCTTACCGTCCCGGAGCACGATCGTGGGGGTCATGGAGCTGAGCATTCGCTTCCCGGGAGCGATGATGTTGGCCGGGGTGCCGATCCGGCCCGACGTGTCGGTGCGGCCCGGGATCAAGTTAAAGTCGCCCATCTCGTTGTTCAGCAGAAATCCCGCGCCGGCGACCACCGCCTTCGCGCCGTAGCTGTCTTCAAGTGTGTAAGTCAAGGCTACAGCGTTGCCGGCGGCGTCGATCGTCGAGAAGTGCGTCGTGTGATCGGCTTCCGCGGGCAAGACCGCAAAGGGGGCGAGCGAGGCGCTGGGGGTGGCACGGTCGCCGATCGATCGGGCCAGTTCGTCAGCCGCGGCCTTTGAGACCAGTTCGTCGGTTGGAACGGCCACGAAATCGGGGTCGCCCAAGCTCTGAGCCCGCGTGCAGAAAGCTCGACGCATTGCCTCGGTGATCCGGTGCACGGTGCGCGGAGCTTCTCGGCCGTCGGCCCTGAGATCGAACCGCTCGAGGATGTTGAGCATCTGACAAAGCACGACACCCCCGGACGAGGGGGGGCCCATGCTCCAGACGTCGCAGCCGCGAAACGTGGTATGCACCGGGGCTCGCAGTTTGGCCTGGTATGTCGCCAGGTCGTCGGCCGTGATTCGACCATCCTTTTCCTCCATGTACCGAGCGATGAACTGGGCCGTGCGTCCGGCGTAGAATTCGTCGGGGCCAGCCGCTGGCGATGCGCTCTAGCGTTGCGGCCAGATCGCTCTGGATCAGTCGGTCGCCGGCCTTCCATTCCGCCCGGTCAGGCCGAGCGAACGCCGCCACCGATTCTTTGAAATCGGCCAGCCGGGCGTGATCTTCTCGATCATCTGATTCAGTGTTTTTATGTTCGCATAATTGATTGTTGAGCGAGCCGGCCAGGTTGCCCGAGATGGGAAAGCCCTCGCGGGCCAGCCCGGCAGCCGGCAGGACCAGGCCTGCCCATGGGAGCTTGCCCCACCGGGCGTGGGCCAGTCCCAGGCCGCGCACCGTGCCGGGCACCCCCGCCGCCCAGGCCCCGGCGCGGTGCCGCGGCCGCGGCTTGTCGTCGCTGCCCAGGTACATGCGGGGCGACGCCGACCGCGGCGCGGTCTCCCGGAAATCGACCGTGACCAACTCGCGGCGATCGGCGAGGTAGGCCACGATAAAGCCCCCTCCTCCCAGGTTTCCCGCCTCGGGAACGGTCACCGCCAGGGCGAACGCTGTCGCCACCGCCGCATCGATGGCGTTGCCGCCGGCTCGCAGCACATTCCGCCCGACCTCCGCCGCGTGCGCCTCTTGGGCCACGACCACGTGCCTCGCAAACGTCTCACCCGCTCGGGTCGGAGAGACAACAGCGCTAAGTGAGAAGCCAAGGGTCGCCCAGTTCCACAATGTTTTTCGAGTGCGCTTGATCAACGGTCACGGTCCTCTGGTTGGTCCGTCAGTCTCGACGATCTTGAGACCCATTGTAAAGCCTGAATCGAAGATTCGTCTCACCAATCGCAAAGCACGAGGCCCAAGATCGGAGAATTGAGCCCAGCTTCCTGACCATCGCTATTTGGTCGAAGATCCTCGTGGCGTTGCAGCAGCCACCGGGTATGAACATCACGCTGAGCACGCGGTCATCCTCCGAAGTGGAGCGACGATTGAGATGTCCGATGATCAGGACCTGGGCGGGCCGCCAAGTCGCTCCAGGTGGTCGCGGCGCTCATGCCAGACATCGGAATCGAGAGGTCGAGTGTCGCCCTGGGAGTCCAGTTCTACGCCGGTAAGGACTTGGACCCAGAGTTTGATCCGGTCGATGTCGCCTGCGACGGGGCTCGGAACGCTCCACAGTCGGACGGTCTTGTCAAAGCTCCCGGTCAGCGCGGTCTTGCCGTCGGGGCTAAACGCCACGGCGTAGACCGTGTCTTGATGCTCGATCGGCTTGCCGAGAGGACGCGCCGTGGCGGCGTCCCAGAGCCGGGCGGTGAAGTCTTGGCACCCGGTCAAGATCGTCCTGCCGTCGGGGCTAAACGCCACGGCCACGACCCTGCTGCGATGCTCTAGAGGTTTGTCGCGGGCTCTTCCGGTGGCAATGTCCCAGAGCCGGGCGGCCCCGTCCTCGCCACCGGTCAGCGCGGTCTTACCGTCCGGGCTGAAGGCAACAGCCCAGATTCGCGCTTGATGTTCCAGGGGGCTGCCACGAGGTCTTCCGGTGGCAGTGTCCCAGAACCGGGCGTTGGAGTCCAAGCCTCCGGTCAGGATGGTCTTGCCATCCGGGCTGAACGCCACGGCTCGGACCATCGCTTGATGTTTCATGGGTAATCCGAGGGGACGGCGGTGGCGGCGTCCCAGAGCCGGGCGTTCCCGTCCTCGCCACCGGTTAGCGCGGTTTTACCGTCGGGGCTGAGAGCCGCCACGATCGCCGTTTTGTCTTGGATCGGTGTCCCGCGGTTGCCCGGTGGCGGCGTCCCAGAGCCGGGCGGTCCCGTCACTGCACCCAGTCAGGAAGGTCTTGCCATCCCGGCTGAAGGACACCGTCTGGACCGCACCTTTATGGACCATCGGCTTGCCGATGGGGATCCCAGTGGCGAGGTCCCAGAGCTGGGCAGTCCCGTCATAGCTCCCCGTGAGGACAGTCTTACCATTGGGGCTGAACGTTGCGGCTCTCACCCGTTCTTGATGTTTCGCCAGGACCCTGCCTTGAAGTTCGCCGACTTGGGCGCGGGAAGGTAGGTCGGTCGAGCGTCCCAGAGCCGGGCGGTTTTGTCGTAGCTCCCTGTGAGGACGGTCTTGCCGTCGGGGCTGAACGCCACGGCGATCACCCTTGATTGATGTTCCATGGTTAGTCCCTGTTGGCGTCCGGTGGCGGCGTCCCACTTCCGAGCGGTCTTGTCCTCCCCTCCGGTCAGGATGGTCTTGCCATCCGGGCTGAATGCTGCCGCCAGTACTCCGTCCTGATGTTCCAGCGACTTACCAATGGGCTTCGCTGTGGCGGCATCCCAGAGCTGGGCGGTCTTGTCACTGCTCCCGGTCAGGATGGTCCTGCCGTCGGGGCTGAATGCCACGCCCCAGACATCACCTTTGTGCGGGAGTCGAGTCCGATCGGCTTTGTGGTGGCGGCATCCCAGAGCTGGGCGGTCCTGTCACTGCTCCCGGTCAGGAATGTCTCACCGTCCGGGCTGAACGCCACGGCTAGGACCGCGCGTTGATGCTCCATCGTTTGCCAGCGGAGCTGCCCGGTCGCGGCGTCCCAGAGCCGGGCGGTGTGGTCACGGCACCCGGTCAGGATGGTCTTGCCGTCGGGGCTGAACGCCACGGCCATGACAATGTCTCGATGCTCCGTGAGTTTGCCGCGGGGCTGTCCGGTTGCGGCGTCCCAGAGCCGGGCTGTCCGGTCACGGCTCCCGGTCAGAATGGTCTTGCCGTCGGGGCTGAACGCCGCGGACCAGACCGGCACTTGAAATTCCAGCGGTCTGCCGCGAGGTTGCCCGGTGGCGGCGTCCCAGAGCCGGACGGTCTTGTCGAGGCTACCTGTCAGGATGGTCTTGCCGTCGCGGCTGAACGCCGCGGTGACCGCGCCGTCGTGCGAGAAGACGCCCCGAAGCGTCGGGAGCCGACTTGCATATGGGCCAGGTCGGCCCGCGCGGCGTGCTGCAGCGAGGCGTTGTGTGCTTTCGCGGCGTAGCCTAAACCCTCAGCCACCCAGAGCAGGCCTCGGCCGACTTCGCCTTGCTCGTAGGAATTCCGACCTCGCTCCAAAGCCAAGTTGGCGAATTGCTGATTCAATTCGCTCAACGCGGCCTCGGTTCTTCGGCCTTCATCTGCCAGTTGTCTCGCATAACGTGTCCGATCGGCCGCGTAGAGGAGGGATACGAGGGCTACGGCCACCAATGCCGCTGCGGCCGCTCCGACGGCTCCCGCGAGCATCGGGTTGCGTCGACACCACCTCCAGGATCGCTCCGCCAGCCCCGTCCGGCGCGCCAGGATCGGCTCGCCCGCCTGATACCGCCGCAGATCCTCGGCCAAGGACTCAGCCGATGCATACCGCTGGGCTGGCTCTTTTTGAAGGCACTTCAGTGCGATCGTCTCCAGGTCCCGCGGCAGTCCCGGCACGAGCCGCGACGGCGGCACTGCCTCGGCCGACTTGACCAGCTCCAAGGTCTCCTGGACCGTCGTCCCCTTGAACGGCGGGCGGCCGGTTAGCAGTTCGTAGAGGATCGTCCCCAGCGCGTACACGTCGGCCAGGGGGCCCACCTGCTTGGCCTTGCCCTCGGCCTGCTCGGGAGCCATGTAGCTGGGCGTGCCCATGATCGCCTCAGTCCCGGTCAGGCCGCTGTCGAGGTTCAGCGATTTGGCCAGTCCGAAGTCGGTGATCTTGGGCGTGCCATCGGCAGCGAGCAGGACATTTCCCGGCTTCAGGTCACGGTGAATCAGGCCCAGCCGGTGGGCCTCGGCGATCGCGCGGGCCAGTGGCTCGAGGAGAGCAGCAGCCCGCCGCGCCGGCCAGGGAGTGCCGTCAATCGCCTTGTCCAGGCTCCCGCCGCTCACGTACTCGATCTCAAAAAAAGGCAGGCCGTCGACCTCGCCGATGAAGTGGATCTGGACGACATTGGGGTGCTGGAGCCGCGCGATGGCCTCAGCTTCGCTCCGGAAACGGATCGAAGCGTTGGCATCGGCATGGGCGCCGGCCAAGATCATCTTGAGGGCACAGGGGCGGTTGAGGCGGACCTGCCGGGCGTGATACACGACCCCCATCGATCCCCGGCCGAGTTCCCCCAAGATTTCGTAGCCGGGGATCGCCGTCAGGGCCCGCTTCGAGGTGACCGTTTCGGTATCGCTGCCGAGCGCCGTGGCATCTGTACGTCACCGGGCCGGTTGCACTATCACGCGGGGCGCTGGCTACCGCGAACTCTCGGCTCAGATCGGTTAGTTCAGAGCCCGTCGCACCGCGCGGCGAAGGCTGGCCGGTCGAGACCGGATCCGCGACCGTTGCCTCGGGGCGTGTAGCACCCGCACCGATCGTCTCTTGATCCTGAGGGATGAGATCGCCCATGGGACAACCTTGGATGCGGATGGGATTCTGCATGGACTACGAGCGACATCGAACGGCCTCGCACCCTAACCTACGAAAAGTGGGGTTTCCTTCCAACGGCCTAATGGAGGTAGAGAGGTAGTGACTCGCCAACGAGGCCGGCCCTAAGCGGATGGGTTTGCCGTATTGGTTGGGTCCATTCGGCAAGGAGGACGCGTCCCCAGCAGCCCCAGGAGATTACGGACATGGTGGGCTCGGCCCGGCAGGACAGAGCTCCTCGGCCGCGAAGGCGTCATGGTGCCAGCCGCCTCACCGCCTCTTCGCCCTCACAGGCGATCTGTTCCCAGCTCTTGCGGGTATTGGGGAGCGCCTGGAAGTTGAGAGCCGTGCCTATCTTCAACCGGACCTTCTTGGGGCGGGGCCAGCGCGATTCAGGAGGCCAGGCGCGGGCGGCACCAGAAATCCAACAGGGGACGACGGGAACGGCAGTGCCTGCCACGATCATTCCTAGACCTGCCTTGAAGTGCAGAAGCGACCCGTCCCGGCTGCGCGCTCCCTCGGGAAAGAGAATGTAAGCGCAGGGTTCGTTCACGAGCCGGTCTTTCAACTCGGCCAGAGCGTGGGGGCCGCAATTCTTCCGCCAGATCGGTAGCGCGTTGATTATCTGGGCCGAGAACAGCGATAGGGCCGGACTCTCAAAGAAAACGTCACCTGCCGCAACGGGGAAAACGCAGTCGCAGAATCGGACCGACAGCGCCGAGCCGATGACCAGAGCGTCCAGGTGGCTGGTGTGATTGGCGATCAGCACAAAGGGAGGCGCCTCGGGCAGGTGCTCCCTGCCTACCACATCGAGCCGGTGATAGAGACACGTGTAGGCTCGAACCAGACTGTGCCGGGTCAGGTGCCCGAAGGTCGACCAGATTCCTGACTCGCGCTTCAAGCTTCGGGCCCGCTCCACCGGTTTGAGCTCGATATCCTTCGCTGGCTGGTAGTTCCAGGACTTCATCGCCCACCTCGTCACCGGGATGTGAGAATTCGGATCGCGTCGTCCGAGTTGATGACATGAAAGTAGCTTAGATAGTGGAACATGGCCGGGGCGGCAAGCAAGAGGCTGTTGGCCCGGTCGAGCACACCTCCATGCCCGGGGATCCACGTGCCCATGTCTTTCACTTCCGCGTCTCGCTTGATGGCCGAGACCGTCAGGTCGCCAAGCTGCCCGGCAATGCTGATCAGGAGCCCCAGCACCAGTCGAAGCATGCTATTGCTCATCGGTCCGACGCGGAAGATCGGGCCGCTGAGCACAAAGACCAAGAGCGTTGTCAGCACGATCGCTCCCAGTGCGCCCGAAATCGTTTTGTTCGGGCTGGTCTGCGGAGCCAGTTTGGGCCCGCCGAGCGACTTGCCCAGGATATAGACGAAGAGATCGTTCATCTGGACGCTGAAGAACAGAAGCAGCAGCAGCGGCCGGTAGTTCTCATTGTTGGCCATATAGCCAATACGACCCAGACAGGTGCCGAAGAGCAGAAAGCTGAGGCTCGCCATCCCCACTGCGCTGAATGTAGCCCTTGGGCCGATCCAGCGAGGTTGACACCGCCGCGATCACGACAATGACGATGGGCGTCAACGCCACGAAGAGGCGGTACCAACGGTCGAGGCTTGCCAGACCGAGCGCGACAATGCCCAGCACGACAAGAACGTTCATCAGTTTTTCGCGGAAAAACCCGGTGGCCCGAGCGAACTCGCGGAAACAGAAGAGACTCAGCACGCAGACCGCCAGGATTGTCCAAAAGGCCCCCAGGATGATAGGCAGGGCGATCGCCGGAATTATGGCCAGCCACGAGTAGTATCGTTGCCAGAGGTCGTTCTTCAACTCGGTTGACAGCCGCCTCGCGCGGTCGAGGCCCAGGATGACCAGCGGACAGATGGCCAGTCCCAGTCCTAGCAACACCAAGATCAGCACCACGCCCGGCTCGTCGAAGGCGTGGCCGATGTCGAACAGCGTCAGCGGCGCGGCCGTGTTCATGGTTCTTGCCTCCGGGATGCTGGCGGCCCGCGTCAAGTGCCGAGCCGCCGTGGCGACGCAGCCGATGATGATCCATCGCGCGATCGTGTCGAGCCCCCAATCGCGATGGTACGCAGCCCCACCGGGAGCCAGGGTCGTCCCCGAAACCAGCCAGGCGAATTAGCTCATGCAACTTTCTCATGCCGGGTTTATCGCGCGACGTGCCACGCCGGCTGTTCAGGTGATCTCGCCTGCGTCAATCTTGAAGAGATCTGGCACCCGAATTGCGCACTCGCACCAGGGTACTCTCTTGGTGCATTGAACGAAATGCACCGGCCTGGTTTCCGTGATACTTAATGGTCAGCGGCCCGTAGGCGGCCTGAACACGGGCCCGGACAAGCAAAGACGCTTACCACCGAGCCACCAAATCCTTGGGCTTGCAACAGGGGGGAATCGCCGGTGCATTTCTGCCGCGGTATAATCCATCGTTGGCTCAATTACCAAGCCGATCTCTTGCCACGGTTCGATCCTTTCCGTCTGGAGGCACAGCGATGACGACCGATCGCGACCCGCCCTTCGAGGGCAAGCTGACCGAACACGGAATGGCGTACACACCCGGCCGCGTGGAGTCGCGGGTAAGCGGGCGTGCGCAGCCCGACACAAGGACCGGGTCGGGTCTTGGCACAATCCTGACATCGAGCGTCCTGGCTCTCCTGGTGGGAGGTGCCGGCGCATGGGCGTACGTCGACTACCTGCGCCCGCTCCTCGAGAGAGCAATCGCCAAAGAATCTGGCGGACGCCCAGAAGTCCGAGTCAGCCACAGCGGCTCGACTGAATGATCTCAGCGGTAAGCTGGACGAGCTTCAATCGCGAGTCGAGCGGCTTCCCAAGGCAGTCTCGGCTCAGGATATCGAGCCATTGAAGGAAAGACTGGCCTTGCTGGACGAGATATCAAAGAAGGTTGATTCTCTGGGCCTCAGAGTCAACTCGTTGCCCGCGAAGGTCGATCAGGACAGCCGCAAGATTATAACCCTGACGGCCGACCTCGAGGGGATGCGGAATGAGGTCGCCTCGCTGCGCAACAACATCCACGCCAGTGCGGAGAAGCCGTCGGTCAAGATGGACCGGCCGTTGGACGGGGGCGTGAAAGCCGCGACTGCGAGTGCCAGCGAGCCTCCGCGCGAGATCCCACCACCCGTGAGCTCGCTCTTGCAAGCGGGCGTCGAGTACTTCCAGAAGAAGAACTACGACGAGGCCAGCGATCTCTTTGCCGGCCTGACCAAGACCCAGCCGGACGACGCGCGTGTCTGGTACTATGCGGCACTGTCGCGAGGTCTGGCCACGCGAGACTGGAGAGGCGAAACCGAGCGGCTGGTTACCCAGGGTATGAACCGAGAGAAAGCCGGCAAGCCGGCCAAGTCCCAAATCGATGCCGCATTCGCCAACCTCACCAGCGAGACCGGCAAGGACTGGCTTGCGTACTATCGCCGCCTCGCGGGTTGAGCGATCGCCGTCAAGCCCTGAGCAGGTGGTTCTCATGGACCGTTGATTCGCACTGAGACGGATGGGATCAGAGGGGGCCCAGACAAGCTTTGCGGCGAGCCGGTTATTTCGTCCTTCTCAAAGCAATGGTGCCCAGGGCCGTCTGCCACCACAGCTCAGCCCCGGGCCCGATTCTCCTTTTGTCTTGAGCGCGTGATCATGTCGAGTCCGCGGTCACTTCCAGTTCCTGCTCCTGGTAGGTGACAGCGCGGACGACCAAGCGGACCACAATCAACGTGCCGAGCACCAAGGCCACGATCAGGGCACCTGGGCTCAGGGTGTTCGACAGCAACCACCAGAGACCTTCAATCAGCACGGCGGTCAAGATCATCACCGCGACTGAGAAGGCAGTCAACTTCTTCCAGTGGACGACGCGCTGGCCTTCCTTGATGCTCACAAATAAAGGTTTCATGGTTCTCTCGAATCTTTGGGTTCCACTTTTGCTCTGTTCCTTGTTCTTTGAAGTGAATTCGCTGCGTGCCCGCCGGGATTCGAAGGAATTGGTCCCCAAAACCGCGATTCCTGATCAAAAGATGGTTCAATGCGTGCATGGGCAAATCTGAGTCTGTAGCGGCCGCCTCAACCCGGATCATCCAGCACGGTTCACCTTCTATGCTGGAGCCTGTTCGATGACGTGAGGAGGCAGGGCCCACCGACATCCTCGAGTGCGAGCTGGCCGCTCTCGACTGTCGCGATCCGGTCTCCCCCGAATCGACTTTTCCGGCCAACCTACCGGGCGTCTCCGCCCGAGTTGAGCACAAAGGAGGTTTTCCCGTTCAATCCCGTTCTTGCGGTTCAAGACTCATATCCGGCTGATCCGATCTTTATCTTATGTCGCGCTTTCCCAGGCCACAGCTCTGAGTTGCGCTCAGGTCCGCGTGAGTTAGGGAGAATAGGGCATGGGAAAAGAGCGGACCTGGGGAGTTTGACCCGGATGCGGCAGCCGAGAAGCACAATCTGGATCGAGCGTGCACTCATGCTGCTGTTCCTGGCGAGTTTGGCCGGGGCGCTGAACCTCGTTATGGCCGTTCATCGTCGGGCGGCAATGGACAAGTGCGGGGAGCAGACCGTCACCCAGCGACTGCCGTTGGATCCCCTCCCGACCAACGTGCACTTCAATGACCAGAAACCTCTCAGCGTGGCAACAACTGTTATCACCCCGGCACCCAGCCCTCCCCAGCCTCGTTCTGTCACCCCCGAAGACCCCACAAAGAAGGCATTGGCTGAGTTGGCTGCGTCGACCATTCAAGAGGTAGAGGCGGCACGGCAGGCAGATCGCAAGACCGCATCATTGGAACAGGCCAGACAAAGTGCGATCGCGGAATCGGAGCGCGCTGGCGACGACGCGAAATGCTGGTCAAGCAGCAAGTATCCGCCCTGGCCGACCGAGCCGGGAGGATTGATCAGCAAATCGATACGCTGGCCGCCCAGCGCGACGCCCTGGCACGTGAGCGTGATGTGCTCAAGGCGGCCGTTGCCAGCACCGAGCAGAGCAAAGGTTCATACGCGGTGCTCCCTTATAAGGGGCCCAATGGAAGCTGGCGGCGGCCGATCGTCCTGGAATGCTCCAACGGAACAGTCACCCTGCGGCCCAAGGGGCCGACGTTCACGATGCTCGATCTGTCGGCGATCCTCAATCCCCGCTCGAGCCCGGTCATTCTGGCCATAGCTCGTGAGCTTCTGCGGGTGCAGAAGTCAGACTCTCCCGACGGATCCCCGGTTGTGCCCTACTTCGTCTTCCTCGTCCGCCCGGACGGCATTCGCCCCTACTACGAGATTCGCGCCCGGCTGGAGCCGCTCGGAATTGCCTTCGGCTACGAGCTCATCGACCAGAATCTCGAGGTTGACGTGCCTGATTTCGATAACCTCGCTACCTGGGACGGAACGATTCCACTGGTAGAGCCGCTCGTGCCCGCGCCGGCGGGTACAAACAACGGCGCGGACGACGGACTTGCCTGGCCATCGCCTGGCACCGGATCCAAAAAGCACTTCGGTGCCACCAGGAATGAACTTCCCGCTTGGCCTGGCGTCCAGCCGGGCGATGCAGACACTGGCGGCGAGAACCGATCGCCCGACGACTCCGTCTGGTCGTCACAACGCGGAACTCGAAGTTCGGGCGGCCCGGGAGTTTCTCATGGTTCGTCTGCCGATATGCGCGGCGGCCCTGGCCTGACACAAGGAACTCGGGCTGGATCATTTTCCGATCGAAATGGCTCCGAGGATGGCCGAACCGGTTCCAGGACCCAAGCAAGTACCGACTCGGCCCTCAAGCCTTGGCCGTTCCCGAACCAGGGGTCTGAAAAGGGCTTGGCCGAAGCGAGACATGTCAGCGGTGCTGCTGGCAGTACGACCGAGGGAGGGTCTCCTCGTGGCGGCTTCGGCTCGGAAACTGGTTCTGGCGGAGTCGGGGGCGACCAGGGAGTTGCTTTATTGCCGAACCTCGAACCGGCGGGTAACCCGTCTGGCAGTCTTGATCAAGAAGGTCTTGCGGGGGGCTCGCGGGAGCGGTGTCAGGCGCCCGCGCTCGCAACGGCTTGCCTGTGCTCGACGGACCGGACACTTCCGGAACCTCAGCCGACGGCGTCCGGCAACCCGCGTCCGGGCCCGGGACGGACTCGGACGGGACCGGCACCGGCCATCCCCGGCAAGCACCGCCGTCTGGCGCCTTGCCGCCGTCTGGCTCGCTCACCAATCCGCCACCGCCGGACTTGGCACGGGACACGAAAACGAGCACCACGACCCAGAACGGGAGTGCCGCGTTGGCAGCTCGTTCTGGTCAGGCTGCCGATCCACAGGCCGCAGCCGGCTTGGATTCCAAGTTCGGATCTCAAGGATCGACGTCGAGCGCGAGTTCGAGTTCGACGCATGCTTCGGACGCTGCGGGATCAAGCCTGGCCTCGATGGCGGGAGGTGCATCCTCATTAACCAGCGGGCTTCGAGTCTGACTTTCGGGTCTGACGCCGGCTCGAATACGAGTCAAGCGAAGGGTTCCCCCGATGGCCCGAGCTATAAAAGCCGGATTTCGGACGGCCCCTCGAAGACGATCGACGTGCCCTTCGAGATTGTGGTTGTCTGTCGGCCGGATGGGGCTGTGATTCACCCGGGAGGCTACCTGCTGACCAGCAAGTCGCTGGAAACCGGCAAGAAAGACAACATCGTGGTTCGTGAGCTGCTTGCCGTTGGCAGCGGCGGGCGGAAAGCGACCCCACGATCCGACCGCAGCCCAGGGTCAAATTCCTGGTGGAGAACGGCGGCAGCGAGACCTTCTGGGCGGCCCGCAAGCAGATCCTGTTCTCCGGCCTGGGCTGGCCGATGTCGTTGCAAGTGGCCGGAGGTCAGGATCTTCATGTTCTGGGGAAGGAAACCTGGTGATGGCGGAAACGCCCATGGGATCGACGGCCTCCGACCGAATCCGCGCCGTGCGCAATTGGCCAGCGTGCTGGTGTTGATTGCCGGATTGAACGCGTACATTCTTTTTGGGCACAAGCCGAAAAGCCCTCCGCCGCCGTTGCCGACGCCCAGCGCGAAGGCCGAACCGGTCCCCCAGGTTGTCATCCACCCGGCGGCACCGGCGGCTGCACGGCAGCCGGAGCGGGATCAGGCTCAATCGCCGCCGCTGCCGCCCCATCTCGACCGCGCGGCGGTTGCCCGGGCAGAAGCGGCGGTCGACGAGGCCAGCCGGGATCGTGCCCGGGCAGAGGCTCGCGCGGCCGACGCTTCCAGGCGGCTCCAGGCCGCGGCCAACCAGGCCGCGTCGATGCCGCCATGGCGCGGAAGCTCGCGTTCCGGATTCGCGACCCCTCCGCACAGATCAACCGCGTCGCCGCGCGGGGCGGGTTTCTGCGCCGATGTCGACAGGCTGAAAAACGAGATTGCCGCGCTACGGACTGTGCCCCGTCCCAAGTCCACTTCAATCTTGACCAAGAGCCCCGTTGCCCGCCCCACTTCGAGCGACGAGTTCCACTTCGAGCTCCACAGAAACCGCGTCTGCTATATCGACTTGAACCACCTGCTCGAGCTGGCGAAGGCCGACGCCCAAGTCCGAATTCGGATGTCCGATCGCACTGGGCTGATCAATTCTCAGGTTGGTCCAGTAGGCTCGTTCTCCCTGAGCTACGTGCTGGGTCGCGCGAATTTCGGAATCGACGAGCTCATCCAGCGGCAGAGCATTCGCTTCGATCTCAAGGGTTGGGAGATCGTCCCCGAGTCGGAACAGCGGGGCGAAACCTACGAGGCCACGCGGAACCCGGTCTCCCAGTACACCCGAGCCGTCAACCGGCTTACCCCCGGTCGCTCGGTGGTCACCTTCTGGGTCTACCCCGATAGCTTCGCCCTTTACCGCCGTCTTCGCGCCGAGCTGATAGCCAACAACTTCACCGTTGCCGGCCGCCCCCTGCCTGAAGGCATGACGATACGCGGCAGCCCGATGGGCTCGGCCTCGGCGGCGCAGTGATAAGACCGAAAAGGGCCGTCCATTTGTTTGCACCGCTAGAGATCGGAGTCCTCGACTCCGGGCTGCATCCCGGCCAGGACGATCCGCAGTTTGTCGGCTGGCGCTCACTTCGGCGCTCCCATTTGAGCTCATGGACGATTTTCCAGGTTTTCATCATCATCCTCCTGGAGGAGGCTGTTCACTCGCTATGCTGGTGTGCCATTTGAGCTGACACCATCCATGTCGATGGATCATCGCCTTGAAGGGAGGAAACCATGTACCAGAAGACCGCAGCCAAGCACTTTGCCGAGGCCCTGACCCGCCTGACCAAGCATCCGCATCCCTTTGCCCATGCCGGCGACCAACTTCACGCAGAGCAACCCGAAGCGCCAACGGGAAGCGCATTCGCCATCGCGTTCAGTCGCGAGGCCGGCTCTGGCGGCATTACCGTGGCGCGCGAGGTAGGACGACGTTTGAGCTGGCCAGTGTACGACCAGGAACTGTTAGAAAGCCTCGCCAAGGAACTGAAGGTCGACATCTCGATCCTGGAGGATTACGACGAACGACCCGGAAGTTTCCTTGTGGACACCATCAAAGCCTTTTCCGCCGCGGCGAGTGTCTCCGAGATAACCTACTTCCGGCGCCTTGTCCGTATGCTCCATGTACTGGGCGCGCGGGGCGAGTGTCTGATCGTCGGCAGGGGCTCTTGGTTCGTTCTCCCGCCCGAAACAACCTTGCGCGTCCGGATCGTGGCCTCTCGTGACGATCGGATTGCCTTCATCGCCCGGGAGCGCAAGCTCGGCCCAGTCGACGCCGCCCGCTTTGTCGAGACCAACGACCGGGATCGGCACAGGTTCATCAAAGACCATTTCCACAAGGACCCGGCCGATCCACAGAACTTCGATTTGATTCTGAATCGTTCGCGGTTCAGCGTGGACGAAACCGCGGACCTGGTCATCGAAGCGCTGCTGCGGATGCAGGCGCGGAAGACGGCCCCGAAGGTAGAGAATAAGTAGTTGAAGTTCGCGTCGTTTCCATCAATTAGATAGCACTCGCGCCGAGGTGGTTGTGCGTGCGATTGGAGTCGCGGCGACCGGAACTGCTCAATAGGTTCTGCCCACATGGCTCACAATGGCCCGCTTCAATTCGAGCGGATCGATGGCTCCGACCTTGCGGTAGACCACTTTTCCTCCTGGAGCGACAACCAGTGTGTAGGGGACCGGGCCGGGCCAATCCTTGTCGAGGGCTTCGGCGAACGCGTCGCGATCTGTTGACTTGAGAACATAATTAGCTGCCGCAACGTGGTTCTCCTTGAGGACCTCGCAGCGCTTCAGCCTGCTTATCCGGATCGTCGACGCTTATCGTCACGAGCCGGAAGCGGCGGCCCCGGTACATCCGGTTCATCGTGACCAGCTCGGGCAGTTCGGCCACGCACGGGCCGCACCAGGTCGCCCAGACGTTGATCAGCGTGAGCTTGGGACCTGGCTCCTTCACGAGTCGGGCCACGCCGGGAACGTCGATCGGCTCCAGGGCAACCGGTTCTGCGTCCCATTTGGCCAGCGACTTCTTGGCATCAGCCTGCTTCTCGGCCCATTTGGTCGAGCAGCCGAAGACGCGTGTTTTCTCGATCGGGACCGGCTTGCCCGCCAGCAGTGCAACGACCGCGTTGCGCGCGTCGTGCGACTTGACGGCCTTCACCTCGGCGTCGTCGAACCGGCCCACGTACCGGAGCTTGCGTTCCGCGTCGAAAATGTAGACATGGGGAGTGGCCAGAACTCCATACGCCTTGGCTGTGCCCTGAGTGTCGCCGTCGTATAGATAGGGGTAGGAAAAATGATGATCACGGGCTCGAATCTTCATCTCCTCGAACGAATCGCCCATGTCGGTATAGCCCAGCTCGTCGAGCCGTACGGCGGCGGGATCATTGGGCGAGATCGCCACGACCGCCAGCCCCTGGTCCTTGAAGTCGGCGTGCAAGTCAGCAATCCGCTGTTCATACGCCTGTGCCGTCGGACAGTGGTTGCAGGTGAAGACCACGACCAGGACCCGGCGCTGGCGAAGTCATGCAGAGAGTATGTCTTGCCGTCAACGCCGGGAAGGCGGAAATCGGGCGCGTCGGCACCGATGGGCAGCGTAGTCAAGCCCGGGGGATCCGCGTTGGCGGCGGCGGCCGTCAGGCTCAGAACAAGGATCGCCAGCGCGGTTTTCACGGCCGCGGGATTCATGATTTCGGCTCCTCTGGGCGAGTTTCCGGGGAAGTCACCCTCGTAGTTTGCCACTGCGGAACCGGCCGGACAAGCCCCTTGAGCGTGGGGGTTGGCTCTGAAAGAATTGATTCGATGGCCGCGCTCGGTGGTCATAAGCGATGGTTGGCCGGCACGGCGTGAGGCGAGCGACATGAAGCGAGTACTAAACCGCCGAGAGTGGATGACAGGCTCCGCGGTGGGGTCGGCGGCCCTGTTGCAAGCCAGCAAGCGGGTCCGGGCGCAGGTACCCGACGACGCACGCCTGGCAAGGGAGACCCTCGACTTCATCATTCGATGCGGCCGCGATGATGGCGGCTACGCGCCCTCTCCCGACCCAAGCTACGCGGGCAACTCGGACACAAAGTTGAGTGATCTGGCCGCCGTGACCTACGCGGCCGTGCTCGCCAAAACCATGGGCTGGGAGTTGCCGCGGCGGGAGCGCTCGATCGAGTTCATTCGCGGGCACCAATTGCCCGATGGCCACTTCATGCACGTTGCGGGCAGGCACGAACCCGGCAGTGACCTGGCGATCCTCTACAACACCACCCAGGGAGTTGTCGGCTTGAGGGCCCTGGGCGCAAAACCAACGGCTGATCCAATCCCCTGCATCGAGCGATTGCTGGCCGGCGACGCGTACAGAAAGCTCCCCTGGTACACGACCAGCTTTTTTCCCCTGCTCTGGGCGGCTCTTGACTGGCCGTTTCCCGGCGAGTTGCGCGACAAGCTCGCGCGGCACATGGAGCAGAACCAGGCCAGCGACGGCTACCTGGGCGACCACGTCGCCGCGACCTTCCACATGGCGCACTTTTTCAGGTTGCTAGGCGAACCCACCCCGCGAGCCGAAGCGATGGTTTCTCGGGTGCTCCGTGACCAGAAGCCGGATGGAGGCTGGAACATCAAGGAACCCGACTGGGATGTCCACTCCTGCTTTGACGCCGTCTTCGTCCTCCGCCAGCTCGGCGGCAGCGAGCCCCGGGTGAAGCAAGCGATCGCCCACGGCGCCGAGTGGTCCCTGACCTGCCGCAACCCGGACGGCGGCTTCGGCCATTTCCCCGGCCGGCCTTCCGACATGGACGCCGTGTACTTCCAGTTTGGGACACTGATTCAGGCGGGAAGGGTCCCGGGAGCACGGCACGATCTGCCTGATGGCCAGACCCTCGGCTGGGGCCATGCGATGGAGCCAGGCAAGCTGTATCGCAGTGGTCCGTCCCGTCACGAATAGATGATGGGCACTGAAGACTCGAAATGCAATGGTTAGCAATGGACAGTGAAATGGCCGGCGAACCCCTCAGCCTGGGCGAAGCCGTCAGGTCGCTCAGGAAGCACTATGGCCCCACCAAGTCGGTACCGACCGCAGATGCGTTCGAACTCATCCTCTTGGAGAATGTGGCTTACCTTGCTTCGCCTGCACGTCGGTTGAAGGTGTTCGAGGAGCTCAAACGCACGATCGGTACGACTCCGGAAGCGATTTTGGCAGCCGAGCCGTCAACACTTGAACGCATCACCGCGCGGGGCATCCTCAAAAGTACATTCGCGGCCAAACTCAGCGAATGTGCGCGGATCGCGCTCGGAGCAGTTTGGCGGCGATCTCGAGGCGGTGATTAGGCAGCCCTTCGCCAAGGCGAAGCGATTGCTACGATCCTTTCCCGGCATCGGCGAACCAGGTGCCGAGAAAATCCTTCTCTTCACCGGTCAGCAGGCCCTGCTGGCACCCGAATCCAATGGCTTGCGCGTACTTGTACGGCTCGGTCTTGTTCGGGAGGAGAAGTCTTACTCGCGGACTTACGCCGCGAGCCGTCTGGCCGCGACAGATCTCCCAGCGGAGACAGATGCCATGCTGGAGGCCCATCTGCTCCTCCAGAAGCATGGTCAGACGTTGTGCAAGAATAGTAAGCCGCTTTGCAGGGAGTGTCCCCTGACGTCTGTTTGTGCTTTTACTCGTGTGTCGTATAGCCCGTTCGAGAATGCTCCGTAGCCGATCAGCTTGGCGGGCAGCAACCACGAAAGACATGAAAGACACGAAAAACAGAGGGAAAAGTCAGAAGGAGAATCAGCCCCTCACGGCGGAGCTTGAAGGGTCCCCGGGCGCGAGGCGTATTGCCCGCCGCTGTCGCGGGCGATGCGCAGCAGGTGGTTACCTGCTTGGCCGCCGGTCATGTCCACGCAGTGGATGGGCACCTTCCGGGGGTTCAACCTGGCAACGCGCTCGACGGTTCCATCTGGGAACTCGCCGTCGGACAGCAAGAACACCGCATCGGGTTGAAGAGCGAGGGCCTGGGCCATGGCGGGCCGAGGGTCGGTGCCGCCGTCGGGGCCAATCAGGTTTAGCCAGGACGTGAGCTGGTTCTTGGTCTTCAAGTCCGACGGCCGCGGCTGAGGTCCTCCCGGCATCGGCGTGGCCTCTTCGTTATAGAAGATGACCTCGAATCGTTGCGGCGGCTGCAAGGCGAAAACGCTGCGCAACAGCTCGATCTTGGCGCGGGTCAGTCGATCGTCGTCAATCATGCTTCCCGACTGGTCGACGACGAAGACGAAGAACTGGCCGCGGGCGCGGACCCCAAAGAACGAGGCCTGTCGCCAGGTCGGGATCTCGCTCCAGTCGGTAGCCTCGAGACTGTAGCGATCCCTCCCGACGCCAGCGGAGCCGGCAGGCGGCATCAGAAACTGGCTGCGCGGCCGCTTGGCGTCGGCCGCTGCTTTCGACATCACCTGCGGAGGAGGCAGAGGATCAATCGAGCGTGTCGAGGGCGCCGCTTTCCCCACCGCTTTGCCGCCCTGATTGGCCGGCCGGGCCTGTTTAGCCGTGGGCTTCGGCGTGGTCGCGCTCTTGTCTGACTGAGTCGGCGCGTCCTTCTTCGCGGCTTCCAGGGCCGGCTTATCCTGAGCACCTCGCGCGTTCATCATCGCAAGACACACGCAAAGGGCGAGTGCCATTGGCCAGAGGGCCGGCCGGCAACCCGTGTGGACCATGACTCGGCTCGCTCCCGCAAGATCTAAGGAGTATCAAGACGGGGTTGCTGGCGACTCGAAACGTCCCCTTAGGAACGAGCCGGGAATAACTTCCCGACTTCAAGTAGGCTGTGGAACGGCGCGGTAGTTCCACTTCGGGAGTAACTTGTCGAAGGCGATCTTCATGGATTCCTTGAACCCAGCGGCGCATTTTCGGCCCGTTTCGTAGACTTTGTCCAGAATGCCCACATCGACCTTCAATCCCGTGGCTGTTTCGGTCTTCGCCATGTAGTACCGAGCAACCTCCAGGGATTGAAAGATCACCCCGCGACATGCCCGCGTCACATGGGGAAAGAGTCGGTGCTCAATCGGATTGTACTTGGAGCAGTAGGGCGGGTAGTGCGCGATGCGGATTTCGATGCCGAGCTGGTTCGCCAGTTTCTGGAGTTCCTCTTTGAACACGTACCGCGTCGCGCTGTTGCTGCCACCGCCGTCGCACAGCACCAGGAGTTTCTTGGCCTGAGAGTAGTCCGTCCGCCCGTGCTGTTCCCACCACGCCGCGATGCTGTCACAGGCCAGTTCACTGGTGTCGTGGCTGGTGTTCAGGTGGAGAAAGCCCTGGTCTGCGCCCCACGTCGTACACCCCATGCGGGATCACCACGCCCGACCCCGCGCTGCCGAAATCGTGATCGTTGACCGCGATCGTCCCCTGGGTGTCGATCCGACCCTCACGGTAGAAATCGCCGAGCAATTCCTTCTTCTTCGTGTCGATGCTGATGACGGGCAACCCGGCGTTCAAGTACTTCTTCTTGAGACGGGCGATCTTCTCGAACTGGGCGTTCCGATCCCGATGGTGACCCATCGTTTTCTTCTTCAACGCCTTTCGCTTGCGGTACCCGTGTTTGCGAAGTAACTGGGAAACCACGTCACGACATTGCCGTCCTAGAAAGCTACCGGAAAGCCGGCAGGGATGCCAGTGCGAGATCCACGTCCATCCTCCAATCGACCTGGACGAAGAACGGCGCGGTGGCCCAACGGCGATTCAGTTTAGATTCTGCGCCAGCAGCACTTCGCGGAGCTTCTGAAGTACGCGCGGTCTTCTCGTTGCTGACGGTCTTGGGAGCGACGCCCCAGTGCAGTGCGATCTCGGCCGGGGTCTTGCCCATCAGGGTCTCATTGATGAGGCTGGCCTCGCGGGGGCTCAACGAGTGATCAATGGCCTCGCGCAGGGCATCGCTCCATGCTTTGGTTTCAGAGTTGCTAGATGAGGCTGGAACATCCACGGCGTCGAGCGACTGAAACGCGCGCTCGCGGAGAGCTCGCTTTTTGATCATGTCCACGGCGCGAAAGAAATCGAGACCCTCGTTGGTCTCGCGGCTGAACACGTCTTTGATGCCCGAGCGGCCCACGTCGCTGATCATGGCGTCAAACTGGCCACGGCCATGTTGCTGCAGCATCGTGGTATAGACCGCCTGGGAGCAGTCTTCGTGCATCTGCACGGGGATTCCCGCGCGATACCAGGCCCTGCTCAGGTACTTGTTGAGCTGAGCCAGCCCCGCAGACAGGGTGGCCGGGTCACTTGGAGACTTGCTCGTGAAGGCGGAAACCGGCTGCAGTGCCGGCACCGGAAAGCAAGTCGGCCAGTCGGGTCTGGAGCAGGGCGGCATCCCAGGTTTCACCTGAGACGGAAGGCAGAGAGTCGATCAGCGCCCCGGCGCCGACACCGTGTTCGGCAAGCACATTGTGCTCGGCCGCCACCCCCGGAAAGGTCGTGGTGGCCGCGCTTGAGAGCAAACGCAGCGCCTCCATGACCTCCACCGCGGGGCGATACGATCGGCGAGTCCGCTTTTTCCCCTCACCTTTGGCCAACGCGGTTCCCCCACTCGACTTGCCGTGCGAACACAATCACCGTTCGCGTACCAATTCCGCTCGATCCTAACCAGCCGGAGCAGGCGGCGGCCCCTTGGGAAGTTGCCTTTTCTTGAGCATAGGACATGACCGACACAGGGACCGAAGGTCAGTCAACTTAATCAAATCTCGGTCGACGTTCGAGATCAAACCACTGTAACTTCCATGTTATAATATTATGCATGCAAAGGAAGTTGCAATGTCCTGCGAGAAAAATCCACAGACAGTGCTAAGCATTGACCCAGGGAGGACTTACGATTGCCATGAAGATTCGCAGCCGATCTTGGCGCCGATTTCTTTTGGATAGCATTGCAGGTGCCGAGCGGTCGCTGACCCTACCAAACAGGGACGAACAATCTGAAATCGCTTTTTGCGACCAACCTTGCAACTTTTTCGCCATTTTTTTGAGTGACGACCAAAGTGATGCCAACGAACGGGGGTTGTGCGAAGGACAGATGCTCTGGGTTCATCGCCAGTAGCTCGATTGGCTGCGGGTCAGACCTGTGATGGCATCTCGAAACGGCTGCCGTACTCCCGTGCCAGCATTCTGTTGGCTTCGAGGTCGTGGAATGCTTCTCGCGGGCCGTCGAACGTGAGTTTACGTCCCAGCCGGAAGGCGATGTTTCCAAGGTGGCAGAGACGAGTGCTCAGATGGCCAATCTCGATCTCCGCGCTCGGGGCTGAGCGGCTTTTGACACAATCTAGGAAGTTCTGTACATGGCGGGCTTGGCCGTCCTTACCGGAATGGCCACGGGGTGCCGGTTCGACGCCATCCTCGATCCGCCAGTTTTTCTCGCCGATAACCAGGGTTCCCTTGTCGCCGTAAAAGGCGATTCCGAATGCGCTTCCTTCCATGGGGTGAGACGACCACATGCGATGCTCCCAGACCAGGCAGGCGGTCGGAAACTCCCAGGTAACGATTTGGGTGTCCGGGGCCTCTTGGTCGTCGTCGAAGACGTACTTTCCCCCGCCAGAACTAACGGCCAGGGGAGCATCAACGCGAGCCCCCAGCGGGCGATGTCCACACCGTGAATTCCGTTATTCCCCAGCTCTCCGGTTCCCCAGTTCCAGAACCAGTGCCAGTTGTAATGGAAGCGGTTGGGGTAGTAGGGACGGTCTGCGCTGGGCCTTGCCACATGGCGTAATCGACTCCCGGGGGAACAGGTGCGGGCTTGCCGTGGCCGATGTTCACACGCTTCTGGTGCATCCATGCCCGGGCCATGCCGACTGTTCCTATCGCCCCTGCGTGGACTTGGGCGATGCCTTCCTCAACGAACGAGGCGCTCCGCCTCTGGGTGCCGGCCTGAACGAGGCGTTTGTACTTCCGAGCCGCTTCGACCATTCGCCGCCCTTCGACGACGTTGTGGCTGACCGGCTTCTCTACATAAACGTCCTTACCAGCCTGAGCAGCCATGACGGTCATGAGAGCGTGCCAGTGGTCGGGCGTGGCGATCGTGATGGCGTCGAGGGTCTTGTCGTCCAGCAGTCGTCGAAAGTCTTTCTCGACCCGGGGCGCCTTGCCAGTCCGCTCTTGAACAATCTTGATGGGCCGCCCGAACGTGGCTTCATCCACGTCGCAGACAGCGACGACTTCCGCCCCGGGGTTGCTCGCGAACATCTGCGCGTGATCCGTCCCACGCCCGTGCAATCCGATCACCGCGACCCGGACACGCTCGCTCGCCGCCGCTCGTCCCTCAGCCGTCACAACGACCATCCCGGCCGCAGCCTCCAGAAACTCCCGCCGGTTGACGCATGCCATGAGAGGGAACCTCCGTTATGTGGCGATGAAGAATACCGGCGCGCCTGGGCGGCAATTCGTCGTGACCTGGCAGCCCCTAATTATCGACGACGGAAGGCAGCCCCACAAGCGGCGAGCCGGACCGCGCAGGGCTGTTTCTGCTCCGAGGAGCCAACACGAATCGCACCGTCGTCTCGAGGTGCTATTTCTCGGCGTTGGCTTCGATTGCCGGCGGAGGAACGAAGCCATCGGACGTTAACCTCTGTAAGGAAGCAAGTTGAGACCGAAATTCGGGTTCGTCCTGACGAATTAATTTAGACCGCCAATCACGTTTCGCGTCAGTCCGGGCCATTCGCTGCAGAATCGGCGGTACTTGTCTGCAAGCCGGCTCCCGGCCTTGTCCGCACAGCCCGATCTCGCAAACTCGAAGTCCCCGGATGCGTCTGTTTGGCGCTTTCCTGGGTCCGCTTGGCCAGAGCCGCGTGCTCTGCAATCATCCGGGCAAATCTGGCCGTGCAGCGAGCCGATAAGTTTTCGCAAGCCCTTACGGTCTGTTCCGCAAGACATGCACAACAGTCAAAGAAGGATGCTTGGTCTCCGCGCTAGTGAGCAAACAGTGCGCGCCGCCCTCACTCAGTGGCGGTGCGCAGTCGTGCTGATGGAGCCGATTTGTCAAAGTCCAATGACCGCGCGCACTGCCCCCACACTCATAGAATACGACAAAATCGTCCGCGACTTGCCAGCCTTGGCGAACGGTGCTGTCTTCTTGAGGGCACCAGCGCGATCGAACTGCGCGATCGCAATGGGTTTGTCCTGCCCAATTCCATTCGATCAAAACGACTGGTCTTGGCCCTCTTTCCTGGTAGCCCATGCGTCTTTTTTCTCCTCGATGCATTGTAATCTCGACCACTCCAGCGGCGAGGCCTTGTGCACGCGCGAGCTGCTCGAGCTGCTTGCCGCGCGGGTCGGATTGCCGGGTGCTCACGACGGGGATCCTCGACCCCGAGCGGGAAACGGCACTTGGCGAAGTGCTTCTCTCGTACGAACTCAACGCCCGGAGCAGCTAGCAGCGGGCGGGAGAGCCGACATTCTTCGGCTCACAAACCGGAGGCTGCCGGGGCGGGTTCCTGCACCTTTCCACCGGGTTGAACTGCTTCATCCATGGTCATCACGTAGGTCAAAATCCCCAGTGGTTCTAGTCGGGGCGACCAATGGCTCCGGCTCGTAATATAAGAGCAGCCCCCTGAAAGCCACGAGACCCAGGGAGCACGCCAGGCCCTGGGTTTCTGCGTTTCCTGACCCGGCGGACCGGTCTCCTTTGCTCTCCGTCGCACTCTCGCCACCTGGCACGGTGCTAACAGGTCTGGACTCCCCCGGCTGTCCCGTGGCTGGTCATTCCTTCGGCTTGGCCGTTGAGCCACTGCCGCTGTTGCCCGCGTCGGGGACTTATTTCGCACCTTTGGAAGCATGGTTCGCCGCCTCGTGTGTCGGTTGCGCTTTGATCGCCTGAGATGACAGGACGCGCTGGAATGGTCGTCAGAGCAGGCTCTCCTGGCCTCTCTTGGTGCAGTTGTAGTGCAGTCAGACGGCCAACTTCTGGAGCTGCCTCGAACCTGGTGATTATTCTCGCTGGAGCGGATCTTCCCGACGCATTGGCGCGAACGTTCACTAATTGCACTGGTTTCAAGCCCCTGGCGAGGTTGTACGCCGCTTGACAAAGATCAAGAGCCGACCGGTCTCTGGCCCGACGACGCTCGCGCGGTTGCAGTCCATGACGATTTCCACCTGGACGGCCCGATTCTCACCAGAGCGTGGGATGAGAGGGTTACTGGCATGCTTAGGATATTACCAGCAAACGGGTTAGACGCTAACAGACCGCAGGGTCTTCGCACTGCAAACGTGCTGGCGCATCAACGGCAACCAGCCCAAGCCAGAGTCCTGAAATGATCTTGTTCCGCTGGGGAAACCGAACGCGCCGGCAGTGGTCGCCTGAGGCTGTGGCTGGCCATCTGACGCGACCAACTGCATGCAACTCTGTAGTTTCACCGGAACTGACTGAATGTCTTGAGCAGCTTCATCGTTGCTTCGTAGTCCAGCTTATCGCCCTCAAAATCACATCTATATAGCCCCTGCAAATTGGACGGCAATTGCACGCCCTTCTCGACAAGCAGGATCACCTTCTTCCCATACAAGGCCATAGCTGCCCCTATCTCGATCAGCACGTTGTCATTTATTCTGATATGCTCGTTGCCGTCTTTGTCGAGATACTTTCCTTCTGCCCCCACATGGATTACTCCGGCTCCGCAGGATCGCATGTCTTCGAATACCTTCTCCGGCACAGGGATAGCGGTCGATTCTCGCTCGACAGATACGATTGGATCGAATTTGCCGTACGCAAGAAGCTCCTTTAATTGGGCAACCACCGCCTTTTGCTTGCCATGCGAAATGAACACACGATTCATCTTGGAGTCGAGGCTGGCCGCCACGGGGGATGCGGCCAGACTTCTAATTGTATCCGGATCTTCCGAAGGCGATGCCGAAACGACAAACGCCGCATGCGAGTTGGAGGCATGTTCGTCAGTCTCTGGCTCGGAAAGTGGAGTTGCCTTAGGGGCGGGGATACCAGGGGAATCAATATTCACAACAGTTCCGGCGGGTGTTTCTCGGATGATCCCCGCATACAGACCGTTTGCTTTGATGATTTCAAGTGCAGACTCAACCCGGTCGCGTGGTATGCCTAGTGAGTTCAGCACATTTTTGCATACTGTGTCATTGGGGAACTTCGCATTGTTATATTGATTGAAGAACTCTTTGGGGATGCGTGGCATCATGATCGCATCCCGACGTGCCAACAGATCTTCGTTCTCGGCTTCCGGCGCTACAAGCCTGCGCCCCTAGCGGCGTTAACTTGATGGCCTTCGCGTTGACACCGCCTTCTGTGAGTCCGTACGCGATTGAACTGCCAGCTAGCGAAGGCCATGCGCTGCTTGTGGGACTTAGCTCAATTGCCATGGCGATGTCAGCGGGTGATCCCTGCTTTCCAGCGAAGTTGTCCACTAGAGCCAATGCAATCTTCTCGGCTTGCTGAAGAGTACATTGAGGAAAATCGGCCTGTTTGAAGTAGTCTCGCTTCTTTGAAGTTGCATTCCACTTGGGCTTAAAACGAGTATCCTTAACTGCCTTCTTTCCGGCCATCGTTGTTTCTCCCTCTGTCCAGGGAGCAGGAGAACGCTATGTCGCCGTCTACACAACACTCCTCCATGAATTCTCGCCCCACTAAACGGACTTTTCAATGTCGCACCGCTTCTAAGGGCGGCTTGCGATTTAATTTCGAGGGAGGGACGCTTCCAGCAACCCCACCGCTCGCATTGCTCGAATGTGCAAGCATCCACGCGGGTCTAGCCCGTCGCGCCGGAACACGAAGTCCGGGCAGTCGCACACAGCGCCGTGGGCGGTTTCGGCCACGTCGAAGATGACCCCAGACCGGAGGGGAATGCGGCGCAGGCGGAAGGCCCTCTTGATTTGATCGTCCTCGGATTGGAGGGGGCGGACGGAGAAATGCACCCCGTTAATAGTTAGGGTGAGCCGGCACCGACCACGCTTATCGGATTCACCACTCACGGGGACGTTCCAGCAAAGCCAGTCCGATCTTGTTCCACTTATCATATGGTCAGACTGGCCGTCCGACAGCGCGAGTGGGAATCTCCGGGATTCAACCGCGATCCTGACTCGGTCGTATCCAGCTTGACCGAGCGAACTGTGCGTCTGGTCTCCGGCTCGACGATCCTAGCCGACTTCGCGTTCACGTCCTCGCCGACTGAGATGGCGTCGATTCCCACCAACGCGTAGGTTGATAGGACCGCCGGCATGTAGCTCGCAGTCGAATCGGAGCCCACGACCGGTTAAGCTACGGGGTTGGTGAATGTGGACGTCCCTGTTCCGGCGATGGACAAGCCCGAAACGACTATTCATGACGCCAGACACGAAAGATTCCGTGGACCTTGCCCTCCGTGACGCGCTCGCCAAAGCGATCACGCAGGAAGGGTTCGTACCCCTCGTTTCCTCGGCGAAGACAGGCGAGGGGTTATTCCCGAAACAAACGCCATCCGTCAAGAAGGCCATCAAGCTCTGCTTCGACCCGGCTATGCCGCTGCTCGGCGTCAAGAAGGCTGATGAGGCAGCCGAGGAGAAGGCCAAGGCGGTTAAACTGGTCCGAATCAAGGACAAGGGGATCGAACGGCTCGTCGAAATGACGCCAGTTCGCGACCTCTCGTCGCTGATCAAGTCCTCGTCGTGGGTCTGGAAAGCCAAGGTTCTCAACCAGTGCCTGCGCGGGATCGTCCGGCGTTCAAACGAGCCATCTCACTCCGGGGTCGGCGAGTCGATCAAAGCATGCTTCGACGCCGCCCAGGAGCACCTCGACGAACTCTCGGCCCGCCTTAACGAGATCGTGGACTCGCAGAGAGCCATCGCCGAGGCCGTGTTGAAGTTCACGAAGTCGGTGGCCTCGGCCTTCGAAAAGCAATCCCAGAGGCTGAGCGAAGTGGGTAACGGCTTGGCCGAGGCCCGCGCCCAGCTCGTAGCACCGCCCACGACCTCCGCCGTGACATCGACCCGCCGTGACATCGGCTGGGAGCGGCTGCAACTCGGGCGCACCAACGACTCCGAGGCCGCCCTCGACTTCCAGCGGAGTCTCAGCCAGGAGTTGGTCTTCGCCTGGCAAGACACGCCCAGTCTGGAGGCCCGCGCGTCGCTGGAGCGTGTCCTCTTCAACGTCAACGTCGAGAAGATAGGAGAGCCCGGCGACCGGGTCGTCTTCGATGGCTCGATCCACCGCACGGAGGACGATCTGATCCCCGGCGAACCGGCCGAAATAACCGAATCCGGCTGGCAATTCGTTAGCAAGCGGGGAGCCTTCTTGATTGCACCGACCCGCGTCCGGAAAGCGCCACCCCCCCGTCCGACCGAGGAGACGTCGCATGTCCAAACAGACTTTACGCCCGTCGACGAGGGTCGCTCAGTATCCGATGCTGAGCATTGACTTCGGGAATTCCTACACCAAGGTCGCGATCCGCAACAGCCGCAACGATCAGACGACGCCTTATCGCGAGCGGAGCCTGATCTACGACCAGGACAAAATCTGCGTTCCGACCATTGCGGCTCGGGTGGTTGACAGCACCGGCCGCGCAGACCTGGCACTACGGTACGGCGGTCAGTCAACTCAAAGACTCACCCCGCGTGAAAGTCTTCCGCAACTGGAAGCCTCAACTCTTCAAAGGCGTCGAGACCCGCCTCCCGCCCGAGAAGCTCAAGCCATTTACCTCCGTGGCCTCTGACACGTCCTGGCACACGTACCCGAACGAACTGCTTCAGGATCTACTCGATCGCGACTGCTTGAACCCGGTCAACGCGGCGGAGGTGCAAGCGATCCTGGAAGCCCGGAAGAAGTCAACAACCCCCGCCCCGGAAGTGACCGACTTCGAGGAGATCGCGATCGGCTATTTCGACTGGCTGCGCAACTTTGTGGACCCTGAATGTGACGTGCGCCATCTTGGGAAGTCGTGCGACCTCCCCGTCCGCATCACGCTCCCGAGCTTCGGCGTCCACGAGGCGAGCGCGAAAGCGGCTCGTCAACATCTTGAAGATGGCCGGGTGGACGCCCGACGAAACTCAGCCTGCCTTGGCCGAGCCAATTGCCAACATCATCGGGATCGCTACCGAAGGGCGCAACAAGACTCGGATTCCCATAGGGGCGAGACCACTAGAGCAGTTCCCTGACTATACCGCAATGTTCCAAAACACGGCGCTGCTCGCTGCGATCGACTGGTACGCTCACAAGAGGATGGGGGAGGACCGCCGAATCTATTGGGCAATGGTTGTAGACGTCGGCGGGTACACGACCGACTTCGCGATGATCGGGTTCGACCTTCGTGACATCGAGGAGCCAATCGAGGGGAGTTTCCAAGGAAAGGCCAGGAAGGTGGACTTCTCCCAACCGCTGGGCGTCTACGACCTCGACTCGCGTGTCAAGGAGGTTCTCAGTCCATCCAACCGTGCCGGGTTCGAGAAGGTCATCTCTGAGGTGGACACTACCCGGGTGGACCGGCTGCACAGTCAGATTTACATGGAGGGACGACCATACGCTTACGACACCGGCCAGGCCAGGATCGGTGGGACGACGGACGAGCGTGCCATAATTGGTAAGTGTGTGGACGAGTTCGCAGCCGAAGTCGCCGACCTAGCCAAGCGCTTTCTGCTCCGAAACCAGTATGAGGTGATCGACTTCCTCGGCCTCACCGGGGGTGGCCTGAACATCCCGACGGTCCGCGACGAGGTCTGCCAGAATCTTCGCCCTCTCATCCGAGGCGTGACTCATTTACCGGCAGACCCGGACGCTGTCTTGCCAGAGCGGTGCTTTCCCCTCGGCACAACACTTGTGCGCGGTGCAACGGCGATCGGAGGGGCTAGCCTGATTTTCGACTACTCCTCGTAAACGTCTGACAAGCCAATCTCAGGTGCGGCTGTGGGTGACGGTGACGATCCTGGTCATTTCCCAAGATGGCCACAGGACCAGGCCACTGCACCCAGTAGCGTGACCAGCGACGAGGCGCTCCACATGATCGGCGCACCGAATTACTTAGCGGATGCCTATCCAAGGCTCTGGTAGCAACCTACCCAGCCTAGCCAAACAGCCTCGGTAAGCCACGAGACCCAGGGAGCACGCAAGGCCCTGGGTCTCTGCGTTTCCTGACCCGCCGGACCGGTCTCCTTTGCTCTCCGTCGCACTCTCACCCCCTGGCACGGTGCTAACAGGTCTGGACTCCCTCCGCCCTCCCGTGGCTGGTCATTCCTTTGGCTTCGCCGTCGAGCCACTGCCGCGGTTGCCCGCGTCGGGGACTTGTTTCGCAACTTTGGGAGCCTGCTCGGCCAGATCGCCTGCCGCAGCACGGCCCCGGGCGAGACTAAGCACAACGAGCCGTTCGAGGTTGCTTCTGACACGGTCGCGGACGCCGTCCTAGCCGCTGACGCCTTGGGCCGAGACTGGAAGAAACGCAACTGTGAACGCCAGTAGGGATCAGTTGGGCAGCCAGTGAGTCATTCCAAGCGGGCCTTCCGGTTGATGCCGGACTAGGCAGAGATTGGAAGAGACGGAACCGTTAACACCGGTAGGGATCTACGAAACCGTCGACAATACAGCCAGAACTACCGAAAACCCCGTTCCGGACGCGGTTGCGCTTTGAGCCCCTGACGCGCCAAGACTCTCTGGAATGGTCGCCAGAGATGGTTCTTCGGGACTCTCTTGGTGCAGTCTTGGTACAGTCTGATGGCCACGATGCTGGACCTGACTCACTGGTGTGGATCCGTCTCACCGAAGTGGATCGTCCCCTTAGATCCGGTTGGATCGCTACAAGGTAGGTGTAGCGGCTTCGCCATTCGTCGCCATATACTCCACACCCCATGCATGCTCTCGTGCTTCATTCTTGCATGCGGGTTAGCCTTAAGAATGCGCCATAGGGTGCTTGACAATTGCGTTACGCACATCGACAGTGAGGGCTGAACCCTATGGCTCAAGGCGGGTCGTAGGTGATGGCTATGGCGGCTCCTTGGTGCGACTACCGCATCAACGGGGCTTTTTTTGTCTGCATTCCTTTATGCAAGTAAGAGAGACGACCCACTGCCTATCGAGTCGTGGCGCGGACTTACCCGTTGTCACTTCTAGGAGTTCGAGAGATCATGACCGCCGGTTGCCTTCGACTTTCTACCACTCTGCACAGGCAGGATTGTGACGATTGGGTCGCTATCTTTAACTCAATTACAGGTGCATGCGTTTACATACGTAGGGCACTCGGAGAGGAGATCCTTGCAGCAGATTGCGATCGACAATTAACATATAACTCATTGCTAATTCTAATTGATCGTTGTTGTCCGGCGTCAGTTCAGTCGTCCGCAGCAGCAGCTGATTTGTTACTGAACAACGATGTCTTTTCAAGACTCGATGATCGTGAGTTCCTGCAGTCAATCAAGCCCATCTCCCACATTGCCAAAATGTATATCTTATTCACGACTGGCTGCAATCTGGCCTGCAAGTACTGCACCGTAGCCTATGCCAATGGCCAGACACCTATCACGCATACGACTTTGCCAATAATTGAGCAGAGTTTGGCCGTTTTCTTCAGCGGTGGTAAGGGGCGTGAAAAGGAGATCGTACTTTACGGCGGTGAGCCCCTCACACAGAAAGACATGGTTTTTCGCTTATTGCATCTAGTGCCACGGTATGCCAGTGGCCATAATGTCCGACTAACAATGATTACCAATGGTACACTGATCACGCAGGAGATCGCAGCGGAGCTAGCAAAGTGCTCCGTGTTCACCATTGTATCCATTGATGGCCCTGCGGATGTACATAATACCTACAGAAGAGGATATCGAAATCAGCTAACTCATGACTCTGTGGTGAGGGGTTATAACCTTCTGCGAAACGAAGGGGTGACGACCGGCATCTCGCTTGTTGTAGGGCCCCACAATCTCAGTAGACTTTCCGAAATTGTTGACTATTTTCACGATGTGGTGGGCGTCGACTCACTAGGGTTTACTTTGGGACATGTCCAGCCTCCTTTCCTCGACATAACCGGATCTAACTACACGGATTGTTTGATAGCAGGGCTAGAGCGGTGCTGCGACCTCGGGCTCTGGAATGAGCAACTCATGAAAAAGATTCGTGCTTTATCGAAGCGCGAGCCCATAATCTTCGGTTGTCCGACTCCATCAGGAGGATGCATGATTCGCGTGCTTCCTGATGGCCAAGTAACTCCCTGTGAGAACTTCGGACTAGATGGGAGGTTCTCCTTGGGGAACATTAAACAGATAAAGGACGGTAGAGACATAATTAATCATCCTGTGCTCAAGTCCTGGTTGGGGCGCACTTTTCAGTCTCGCGAACAATGCCGGATTTGTCCGGGTCTATTCATCTGCGGCGGGGGATGCCCGTATGACGCATGGTTGCGCACAGGAGATATCATGGAAGCCGAAACCGTAAGTTGCGAAATCGCAAAGGAGCTGATCAAGTGGTTCGTGAAACGCGTCTGCCGCTTAAATGGATCAAAGCATACTAATGATAGCGTCTGGAGCCCGACTGAGCCAGAGCTAAGCGATTTAATTCCGGCCTCACCAACCCTCCCACGGACCCTATTTAGCTGACTGTCTAAAGTCTGATCTCTCTTAATATTCCTACGACGAGGCACGCCTTATACAACGAGGCACCCCTATATACTGCGGCTGAGGCCCTTGGGCGATGGTAAAAGATAAGATATTGGTGAGTTGCGAACTTCCGAGGTGGTCTCAACAGAGGCTGGCGCAATATCTCACGAATTTTGATGTGATATTTTCAAGTCGTTCAGACTCGAAGTTCTTGGCCCACTTGAGTAGCGCTTCAGTTGTCGTTGACTGGTGTCTTTCCGCAGACGAGGTTAAGACTGCATCATCGATGGAGCTTTTTCATGCGTGGGGAGCTGGCCTTGACAAAATTGCGGTTCAAACTCTCAACCAGAAGCAGGTTGTCGTCAAGCGTGTTGAAACGGCGCATGTCAGGCCCATCGCTGAGTACGTGCTTCTGCAAATGCTATTCTGGGAGCGCGGTTTCGACCGCTGGCCGCGAAAAGGGAGACTCGGTAACTGGACCTGGAGTGAACGCAACGCGCATGCGCTCCGAGAGTTACCAGAGGCGACATGCATGGTTGTCGGTGTGGGGGCAACCGGTCTCGAAGTTGTAAAGACACTTACCGGCCTCGGGGTCCGTGTGTGGGCCATAAGCCGGACCCCTAACGACCGTAGGCACAGCCTCAACAGTCTCAGCGGTCTTGTCATGGCAGGGTATGACGCAATTCCGGACCTCCTACAGAAATGTGATTTTGTGACCTTGCATCTTCCTTTAGTCCCGGAGACTGTTCATCTCGTTGACTGGCGACTGTTGTCGCTTATGAAACATGAGGCGGTCTTGATCAACACGTCACGAGGCCGACTAGTAAATGAGTTGGACTTAGTCCGTGCTCTAGAACAGCGAATGATACGCGGTGCTTCTCTCGACGTGACTGAACTGGAGCCACTTCCTCGTAACAGTCCGATTCGTCGACTCAAGAACGTTATCGTGACCTGCCATCAAGCTGCTCACACCCACAAAGCGATAGAAATTGCGTGTAAGGAGATCGCAGCTAACATTACAAAATGGCAAGTGGAGCACCGATTATGAAATATCACACGTCCCCACTGGTGTTTGAGAAACGAATCTCACCTGAAGTACTTTGCCTATACAATTCCACGACTATGGATGTTGTATATGTGAAGTCCTATCTGTATCAACAGCTATGGGACATGCTTCGCACCCCGCAAGATCTCGCAGAGCTTGCAATTAGCATACGCGAGAATGATGCCTTTGTTGATCTCCTACTCCGTAATGGATTTATTGTTCTAGAGGGTTCGAACCCAACTGCACTCTCTATGTCATACGCTCAACAAGTCTGTAACCACAATGATATCCGCATTCTCTATGTTGTTCCCACCCTTCAGTGTAATTTGCGCTGTGGATATTGCCATATTCTGTGCCTACCCCGCGCGATGACAGAGTTGGCACTAGATGTTCGTGATATTGATGACGGGCTAGCCGTCTTTCTGAACCATGCCCGTCTTCATCATGAAGCCAACGAAATCGTCTTCTATGGCGGTGAGCCGTTTCTCCGCTTCGATCTGGTTGCCTACACTATCGAGAAGGCGGCTTCGCTATTCGCGGAAAACCCGATCAACTTCACTGTATTCACAAACGGGACGCGCATTCCTAACGTCGATCTTAAGTTTCTCCGTGACCGTAACGTCTTCGTGATCGTATCAATCGATGGAACGAAGGAAGTCAACGACCTGAGTCGGGTTACGTGCCAAGGCAAAAGTTCGTTCGAGTCCGCTCTTGCGGGATGCCGGGCACTCAAAGAAACAGGTGTGCGAGTCGGTGTATCTCTTGTGATGGGACGTCATAATGTAAATGTGATAACTGACTGTGTTGACTTCATTATGAATGAGATTGGCCCCGTGGATCTCGGTATCAGTACTCTGCATTTGCCACTAGACGGATCCAACGCCTACGAAGTACCGATGGAAGAACTAACATACAGGATGCTGGACGTGTTCAAGATTGTGCGCACTCGCAACTTCTATGTGGAGCATCTTTTTCGCAGGATCAGGCCGTTTGTCGAGAAGAAGGTTCGCTGGAAGGACTGTCCATCGTGCGGGAGTAAGTTAATTCTCTACCCCGGTCGAAGAATTGGTTTCTGCGAGGCATTCATGGGAACAGATGCCTACAACCAGCCCATCGATCGATTCTCTTTGTCAGCCGACCCCGGCTATGAACAGTGGTCGAATCGCACGCCTTGGTTAGTAGAGGATTGTTACAAGTGTCCAGCGATAGGCATTTGTGGCGGGGGATGTCCCTATGACGCCTTCGTGGCACAAGGGTCTATCAACGCGATGGATCGACGGCGTTGTATTCAATCTGGGATAATCCTTGATTGGCTTTTGAATGATCTTTTCGACTGCTGCAAGCTAGATTCTGGGTTTGCATGGTACGCGCCAACACTTGAAGACAGGAAGCGCATATACGGGAATATTCAACAAGGAGAACATCTACCGTTACAGACATACTCCACACTGGGAGAAAACGAGTCCTGTTCCGGGTGTGCTCCGTTATCAACTACATAAGGACTACATGCCATCAGTTGCGTCGTTGGATGGGCCGCGGACTGTTCGCCGAGCTAGAAGATGGTCCTTAATATCGCTTACGATCCGGATATCTTTATTACCCGAACACCAGGAGGTTCTTGGACTAGGGCCGGTTTTGTCACCGACGAAGTTACGGACTGTCACGGCATCCATGATTACCGTCTCTTGCTCAGAGTCCGCGGGCTCTCGGAGCAGACGGAGCGGGTGTGCGTGCAGCCGGTCGTAGACCGCGGTCACCTCCTAGATAGTAATCGGGCAGGTCTGTATTCTGCGGCAGGCGGCGTCTGCACGATGCGACATACCAAAGGTGCCGGAGCCTCGCACGCAGCAGCGGACGTGGTTCACTTGGAGAGGAGGCCGCTGTGGAGCCGGCTGTCCGTAGCCGAACTGCTTGCTGGAGGGGCTCTGTCGATGGCCGTCTAGGGGGAGCAGGCTATCGATCTTCGCCCGGTCGGGATGATGGGGATCTTCTTGATGACGCTATACTACGCCGCAGTGGCCCAAATCCTGTGCCATAGAGTTCTGCAACACCGCAAGGCCCGAGGAACTCAGATTCTGTCACAAGGAGATAGACAATGATTGACCCAGAGCGGCACTACTCCGAATCAGTTCCCGGGACGGAGTTCCCGGAAGCGGATGAGTGTGAACAGGAGATTAGAAACGTCGGATGGACATTGGGCAACGCCTGTCCATATAAGTGCAATCACTGCTACTCACTCACCGCTCGTCGCCAGGGGATGGACCTGACGCATTCTATGATCGACAGGGTGATTTCTCAATTGGTTGGCGCTCGGGGTAGTTACCGTTAATCTCGGTGGCAACGAGCCGATTTTTACGAACGGCCTAGATACGCGGCACACGCTCTTACCATATATCATTCGCACCTTGTCAGAACAAGGAATAGCCGTCGGATTAACTACCAGTGGCATAACTTTGCATATTGTGGATCGAGACCATAATGATGCGCTCATGTTATTGAACGACGTTGATATCTCGTTAGACAGTCCGTTTGCTGAAGAACATAACCACAATCGTGGCGCACAGCTTTACAAGATGGCTATCGAAGCCCTACAACTCTGTAAAAACTATAATATTGATCACTCGATTATAATGTGTGCAATGAAGTGGAACTTCACAGAGCGACATATTGACGCATTACTTGAACTTGCGCGACAGCACGAGGCAAATGTGCGCATCAATGTACTCCGCCCTGTTGAGCAGAAACACAAGACGCTGATATTGTCTGGTGATCAATTTTATCGAGGATTTAGCCGGCTGATTGCTAGCACGGATCAGATAGACCTCAGCGATCCGCTTCTGTCAGCAATAACTGCCAAGCCGGGTAAAGGCTGCCCATGCGGACGAACAAGTTTTCGGATCCATAGTATCACGCCAGATGGACGCTTGCCCGTTTCACCTTGTATTTATCTGCATGACTATAAGGCTGGCGATCTTCTGACGGATGAGGTCCGGGATATCGTTTCATCTCCTCAATTTAAGGCTTTTCGCCAGAGAAACGCACAGCCCGCACAGATTCCCGGGTGCGCTGACTGTAGCCTCTTAAACAACTGTCGCGGAGGATGTGCTGCTCGAGCTTTCCTCCATCATCTCCTTGATACTGGAATTCGGACTATTGCGGTTAAGGATCCATATTGCATTCGTGATCACATCGATCATTGTGCCGGCACGTTTCCTCGATTCCCTAGCGTGCAGCTCAGCAATGTAGGTGAGACTCTTGTTCACAAGGATTATCTCTGCACATGGATTGGGGTGCCAAGCAAGAAATTCCAAGGTAACGGTGACCGGTTGATACTGGATCGCGATGGGGCTGTTGAGTCACACCTAGGTGCCTTGGTTGATGTCCAGATCGATCGTCCGATCGGTAGCTCACACCCTAGGCATGGATACACGTATCCAGTGAATTACGGCTTCGTCCCAGGCATTAAGGTCGGCGATGGCCAAGACCTGGATGTGTATTTACTTGGCGTCGTCGAGCCCCTTACTCGATTCCGTGGTCGCTGTATTGCAGTTATCAGGCGATACGATGACCTCGAGGATAAGCTAATCGTTGTTCCCGATGGTCGTGTGGTATCGGACAATGAGATTCGTCGGATTACCGATTTTCAGGAGAAGTATTTTCAGACGGCCATACTGCGGACGTTTGACCGTATGCCTACGCACGTTGGCGAATCTGCGGTCCCGCTCAGTTAGTCTGTAGTTCGTGTTTCGCAACAACGCTTTGTTGTTCAGATCACAGGAGGAACAGCTATGAGGTACGCCAAATTCGCATTCGGACGCGCGGCGAGTCCAAGCTATAGTAGGCTTGGATCTCCTGGTCTCAATCCAGGCGCACTCGACAGCCTTGCGAGCAAGATCGCCGCACGCCTTATGGCTCCAGGAGTTTCTAGCCCTAGATTAGGTAGGCTTAATCGCCCTGGTTTTACTCCGGCCGCCTTGAGCGACCTGGCTAGCAGCATTGCATCACGGCTCGCCCGAAGGCTACAGCCGAAAGCTGGAGGGCACCATACTGAAAGTACGTTCGCGAGTTCAGTTGCTGCCCGCCTTGTACGTCGCTCCGGTCCAGGTGTCGTAGCAAGCACGATAGCGCGAGGGATGGCGGATCGAATCGTCGAGAAGCTGAGCCAACGCGAGAAGGACGGATCGACCCTCGTTGACAGGCTTGTGGATGAACTTGAGAAGCGGCTCTTTCAGCCTCGGTCCGATCAGAAGCTGCCAACTCACGTGGAATCGGTCGAGCCCGGCAAGACTTGAAAGCTCCAGAAAACCGTACTCGGCTCTCGTGCCATCCCGCGTGCTTGAGTCTTCCCTGCCTCGGGGGCCTTTTCCTGGGTCATCCATCCAGAGGCCCCTGGAGGGTTACTTGTTTGTTGTCCGATCAGAGATTGAGCAATACAAACGTATGCCGTGAGCATTTCGCATGCTGTTTACTAGAATCTCTCGCAGAACCGGATTTGGCTATACACAGTCATGGTGAAGGAATCGGAAGCAAATCGGTGCTGGCCGCGACCGTCGCCCAAGTGTCCAGGATCGCCCCAAGCCTGACGTATCTCACGCGGAGATGGCGCGAGCCCTTTCAGCCATCGTATCGTTCGCTCGACGAATCTGAGGATCTTGCCCAACCCGCTGCCGTGCAGCGTCCGCAGCTTGGCGATGTGCGGCTCGATACCCAGCCATCACAGGAACGCCCGCGTCGCCTCGCTGTCGTAACCCCGATTGGTGCCAGCCTTGTCGGCCACCTCCTTGGGCCCCCCAGATTGCCTCCCACCTCGAGGAAGTCGAGCACCAGGCGGAGGACCTAGCGATGGTCGCTGGCGTTCGCCCTGGTGGTGCGGATCACCAACGCGATCACATGGCGGTCGAACATGAGCGCACCCTTCTTGCCTTTATTGCCGCGGTCGACCGGCCCGGTGCCGGTGACCTCGCCACCCCCAGAGGCCCGGACGATCACACAGTTGATAATCACCGCGTGGGGGACCAACTTGTCCGCATGTGCAAAGCAGCCATCGCAACTCCGCGTGGATGCGGTGCCATGTCCCGGCCTCCTCCCACGCACGGGGCCGGCGGTAGGTGGTACGCCGGAGCAACCGAGTTCCGCTGGAACGTTTTCCCATCGTGCACCGGTAGTCAGGAAGAACCAGATCACCTGGACGACACGGTGGCAGGCCGGCTGTGAAGCCGACGGGCTGCTCGCGTTGCAGAAGGTAGGCAAGCGTCTCGAAGAACTCCCCGAGCTTGTGCGAATCGGCCATCCTGTAGCCTCCCCTCATTCTAGTGGTCGACTACATCGCCCGGCACTTGGCATGCCAGCGGGTCTTCTCAGAGCTTCTAATCAATCGATGTGCTGCTTGTCCATCACCTTAGGTGTTAGCAGGGAACACAGGATGCGTATTTGACGTTTACTTAGGTTTACAAAAGCGTGATCAGGTCACATTCCATAGACTGTGAGAGGGGAACGTCCCATGAAAGGCCATGACTGTGCACGTCATGCGATTGATTTTGCATGGGTGCTAAATGCCGACTGTACTCCTCCACCATTGAACTTAGTGGAGTCCGATATCTCCCCACTCTGTACCCTTGCCTTAGATTGCTGGCAAGTCATACCGTCTATCGCACCTACGGTTCTCGGGCTAGCAGGCAGCAAGCACCGAGATCATCCGATGGTACAACGGGTTCGCGATAAGACCGTCAGCGTCTCAACACTTGCCAAGATTCATTGGAAATTGTGCAAGCGGTTGTTACTTACATTGAACGAGGTGAGTATACCGTACGCTTTACTCAAAGGCACTGCATTACGCCTCGTTGCCTATTCCGATCCACAGTCGAGGTGTGGTTATGATCTCGACTTGGCTGTTCCCTCACGCTATCTACAAAAGGCAGAAGAGGTCGGGAAGAAGTTAGGCTTTGTATCGGCGGAGTGGGATGAGGGATCGAAACACTTCCACAAAGCGGATCCTCGTCGTCGGCTGTTTGTCGAGTCCCAGCACTTCGAGCTTGGGTTCATGGCGAGAAGGCAAATCATTCGAGACCTCGCTGTTGAAGATGAGGAGGCTATTCGACGAGACCTCCCGACTCAAAAAGTATGGCACCAAACGGACACTGGCGAGCTTGCATGCTACATAACCATGGATGTCCACCATCGCCTGAGTCTTGATATCCCCGCTGCCCCACTGATTCAGAATGCCAATGTCATGAGTCTTGAGCAGATACCTGCGAAGATTCCACCCATCGAATGGTTATTATTACACTTAATTTACAAGATTTACTGGGAAGGTGTACATAACTATGGAAAAGGATTGTATCAGTACACCGACCTAGCAAAGCTTATTACTAGAGTTACGGTAACTGAATTTGAGACATTTCTTAATTTGCTAACAGAGTACAACCTTGAAGTCGCGGGGTATTATGTCTTGCGACGATTAAGCTCCGACCTAGGAATGAGTCTTACTTCTGAGCAATCGGCTTTCGTGAATCGATTGGCGACTGTAAATCCGAAGGAGGAACCAATCCACGTTAATGATCTTGGGGATATGTGGCCGAAGATGTGGGGCTTGAGATGACGTTGGCGGGGCAAGTAAACTTGGCTAACCCGAGGGAGCCAGAGTGGATCCAGCTTAGCCAGCCATCCAGTTGGTTTGCGTGCACCGGACTAGTAGAAAGAAGGTTACTTTACAGCTACGTGGGGCTAAAACACGTTCCACCTAGTCAGCGGTCGCACAACGAGGATCAAGCATGTAGGGCCAAGGGGAGTACCGCTGCAGGAGTTCTAGTATGGTTACTTGGCACATAGTTTCGAGGAGTAGAGTGTCAATCGCCAACAGGCAGTCTCCTGTCAGTAGGAGAGAACAAGTGGACTCAGTCAGGTACAAAGACTCGTGATAAGCGAGGAGTTTCTCTGTTCCAGTACGGGCGGTAATGTGCCATTCCTCTAAGTAAAGTCGTGCAATTCTCCAGAGAGCCGACCTACTGGTTTACGTTACCTCTGTTCGTACCGCAGTGGAGCCTGAAGATGACATCATCGGTCATAACTCGTGGGTTATACAAATCTGCCAAACCCTTAGAGAAGCGCGGTTGGTTAATCGCATGTGAGGGTGTTGACGCGGCTGGTAAGTCCACGGTGGTCAGTAGCGTCATGCAGTATCTGGATGGCGAAGGCATTAAGAATCTATCCACGAACTGGAACGAGACAGCCGAGGCATACAATGTCTGGATGGACGCCAGTCTCGAGGGTCATGCGCCACGTGATCTTGGACTGTACTTTCCTGCCTTCGAACTAGCGGCTAGATATCATTATATCATTAGTCCTGCTCTCTGCAGTCCTTGTGTGGTATTCGTTACAAAGTATGTAGTGTCCGCGTTCTCGCATGCTTTGGTCCGGGGTTACTCGGAGGAACTCGTTCGACGGCTTTATCGCTTCGCTCCCGAGCCTGACCTCACTCTATACTTTGATCTTGTCGCCGGAAACATCGCTCGAGTCGGAAGCGAACGAGTTCCGACGGAGTCGGCTTCTGGGAAGCAGGGTTGGATCAAGTATTCGATATGCCTTTAGGCGATGCCTTGAGACACTATAGTGAAGGCGGATTCGATGGCGATACCCTCGCCAGCTGTTTCTTAGACTTTCAGACGCGACTGCGTAATCAACATACTCGCTTGCTGGAAGGGAAGAAGGTACTTTACTTGGATGCGAGTCTCCCTGCGCAGAGACTATGTGAGGAGGCGTGTGCAGTAGTTTGTGGCTTGATGGTGAAAGTATGAGGGGTCCTGTATATGTTGTGTTAGACGCGAGAACGATGAGCATGCAAGAGCTACTTTCACGGTCGCAATTAGGATGGCATTTGGAGGCCGTGCGAGAAGGTTCCGTGAGTTGCACGTAGCTAGACGAAATGCTGTCGCCTGTTGTCCTTCGTCCCGCCAATCTTAGTCGGCACGTTTAGCACGACCGGCGACGGACACGGTGCTTGATGCGGCTGATCGTTGACTTGTGTACGAAATTGGCTCTGGCAAGCTCTCCCACTCGCTCACCCCGAGCCAGAGCCAAACGGATCTTCCGGACCTGAGCATCTCGAATCTTCGTACACGGGTGCCTATCTCCCCGCAACCGCCCCCCGTTCCGCGAGCAGTCAGCCGCGTTGCTGGCATAATCACCCAGGTAAAGGTTTTCCGGCCAGTTGTTGCCTGGGTCATCATCCTTATGGCAGACGAGTTCGTCACACCCAAGCAGCCGGCCCTGAAGCACGCTAATCACTGCGCGATGCAGCATCACCCTGGTCCGCCTCGCCTGCCCGTCTGACTCGTGACCGACGACCTTCCTGGCGATGACATAGGGCCGCCCATTGCAGTCGTATCTAGCCTGCCGAACTCCCCGAGGGCCACGGAACCGGAGATCACCAGATAGCTCCAAGCTGAGCACCGCCGGGACCTTATACCAGCAATCCGCGAATCCAACCCCGAACATGATAACTCTCCGCTGAACTCGTGGTTTCCAAGTAAATTTGCCTGACAAAGAGGCGACATCGGGGCTGCCGAAGTTGCTCACCGCTCACGGGGAATAGCATTGTTCCCTCCCACCACATCCTGCTGCTCGCCAACAACGTCTTATCATCCACGGCTTGACACAGATGTTCACATGATGTAGAGTTGAGCAGAGGAATGATGAGTTATTGATGCGGGACCGGAGCGATGGCGAGCTTTAAGATCGGCAGAGAGTTCTTCGCAAAGTCCAAGGCCGACTACGCCGACTGGCGGTGGAGTTGGGGGCGTGAGGTCGCACAGAATTCCTGGGACTGTGATTCAACTCGGCTAGACGTAACGGTCGAACACAGAGGCCAAAACACCCAAATCACCGTCAGCAACAACGGCTACCCCATGACCCAGGACATCCTCGTCAACAAGTTCCTGACCCTCGGCGGATCGGCCAAGGACGGCGGCGTGGGTGGTTTTGGCAAAGCCAAGGAGCTGCTCGTGTGTTGCCATCTTGGCTGGTCCATCCGCACAGGCACCCTACTCGCCGAAGGAGAAGGCGGCGACTACCAGTTGACTCCCGGCCTTGATTCGCTTCACGGTACGACCACCACGGTCCTGATGGAGGGAGACGAGGTAAGCCGACTGGTCGCCATGTTCGAGCGATTTGCCGCCCTCGCTCAGTGGAAGGGAACATTAACTGTTAATGGTCGGGTACTCGCAACCGACCTTCGTAAGGGTTGTCCTCGTCGCGAGTATGAATGGGGCAAGGTCTTCACGAATCAGCAGCACAGCAACCTGCTCGTGGTGCGCATCGGCGGCCAGCCGATGTTCACTCGCAACATCAAGTTCAAGGGCTGCGTGCTGGTAGAGCTGACCGGCACATCAGCACAACGGCTGGTCGCTAGCCGGGACCGGCTGCAATACCGCTACAACGACGAGCTGGACGCCCTCCTAAACGAACTGGCCGTGGACACGAGGTCGGCTCTGAAGCAGCGGCGGGCCGAGTACAAGCGATTCCAGGGCGAGAAGATCAAGGCAGAAGGCAAGCGTCCCAAGGCACAGCCGGGCCTCGACGTGGCCGCGATGGTGCAATCCCTTGTCCAGTCTGAGCCGAGCAGTCAGCCGACCGGCTCTGTTCGATCGGTCGCCATCTCCCGAGAGAATCATGCAGTCTCAGTGGGACCAGAATTTATATGTAAGCAGTGCGCGGGGATGGGAACACCGGCCTACTATCTGCCGGGCGACCAGTTCTCGTCCTACGCAAAGAGTCTGCTCAAGGCATGGGTCATGACACTCAAGAGGCTCTATGAGCTGCACGACCTGGAGGGCTCGTTCTCGGTCGGCTTCATCTTTGACGAGGATGTGAAGGCGGAGTGCGAGCAGTCGACCGAGTATGGGCTGGTCTACTATTTGTCGCCGGCCGAGATCGTCAAGCAGACTGCGAGCAACAGCCGGTCCTTCAAGGCTCGATACTCGTCGGCTTGGACGTCGAGATTCGAGATCATGAGCTTGGCGGCGCACGAGTTTGTACATGGCGCGTTCGAGGGGATGGGCCAGCACACGGAGGATTATGCGGTGATGCTTACGAAAGTCGTCGCCGTGATGATGGCCCACGTCAAGGATTTCTCGCCTTATTTCAGGTGAGACGGGAACCCGCTGCCACAGCCGACAACGAGGGGAATGGTCCCCTAGGAGACGACAGTAATGTCACGCGACAACAGCAGCAATCAGAAACTGGTACCGAGCATCAGCCAGACCGGCTTCACCAACTTTCGGTTCCAACTCCGGAACGACCGGGGTGGCGATGTCACGGTCTGGCGGCATGGCTACGGCCTGGACGACGCCAAGTGCAATGCCCTCAAGAATTACAAGGGCTGGTACGTAGCCAGGGTATGGCAAGCATGAACCTGGAGGAGCCAGTCATGAGAATCGAGTTGGCTAGGATCGTCCGCGAGTCCGGTAAGCCACACCGGGTCATCGCAGCGGCGGCGAACTGCACCGAGGCCACGCTGAATCGCATCCTGAAGGGGCGAGTTCAGACGTGCAAGCTGGACACGCTGGAGGCGATCGCCGGTGCGCTGGGGCACGAGGTGAGGCTGGCCAAGAAGGTTGACTGAGCCACCTCCTGAAACGGGTGGTAATCCAGCTTCAGAAGGGTCATGGACCTGAATTTTTTCCGTAATCATATCTCAACTAGAAAATCTCCGACGATCGATGCTTCGTGATGTCCACACGCCCAATATTCAAAACACGCTGCTCCCATTTGTTCAGTAGACTCTTGCTGGCCTCCGACTGGAGTGCGAAACTTGATCTTTGTCATCGTAGGTCGATCTGGGCTCGATTGTTGAGCCTCTTCGTATCGGCGAACGGCCTTTCGCAACAGAGATTTAGGGATACTTCCTTGAAGACGATCTTCGATACTTGCATTCCTCGGGACGAGGTGCTTGAAGGGCGAATTGCGGGAACAGCAGTTCGCAGCCTCGCTAACCAAGGTCTTGCGGGAAGAAGCTGACGAAGTCTACGGCGATCCCGGCCAAGTTCTTTGCGAACACGTATCCGACCGGAGGGCTGAAATCACTGCTCAGGAGGAACCCTGGGCAGGCTGAGCGGGGTGAAGCCCTCGAACGCCCCGATCATCCGACTCGAAACCAGCTTCGGCGGTGGCAAAACGCACAATCTGATCGCCGAGCTTCACCTTTGCCGTGGCGAGATCGACTCGAGATTCACCAGCAGGTTCGTGTCGCCCGAACTTCTTCCTGAGCATCCTATCCAGAAGATCGCAGGGATCGTCGGTCCTGACATGGACGTGGCCAACGGGATTGACCACGGCGGGCTGAGAACGTTCACGATCTGGGGCGAGATCGCCTATCAAATCGGAGGTCAGGCGGGGTATGAGATCGTTCGCAAGAGCGATGAGCAACGCACGTCACCTGGCACCCAGGTCTGGGAAAAGCTGATCGGCGATGAGCCTGCCCTGATCATGATCGATGAGATCGCCGCTTATCTGCGGGCAGCAAAGGGCACCACGGTCGGCTCCACCACTCTGGCGAGCAGACGGTCGCCTTCCTGATGTCGCTCATCAAGTTCGTGGCAGAAAGCCAGCGTGCTGTCCTCGTCTACACCCTCACTGACTCATCCGACGCCTTCGGCAAGGAGACCGACGAACTGCGAGAGGAGCTCGCCGAGGCTCGGAGTGTGTCATCCCGCCAGGAGCACATCCTGACGCCCACTGCCGAGAACGAGATCAGTGCCATCGTCAGCCACCGCATGTTCTCGAAAGTGGACCACGAGGCCGCCCAAGAGGTCGGGGAGGAGTACGTCCGCTACTTCTCCAAGCTCATTGAGCAAAGTGCCGACCTGCCCGCAACGGGCAACCCGCTCCGAGTACCAGGCCGAGATCGTCCAGGACTACCCTTTCCACCCGGAGTTGCTCACGACGCTCAACCGGAAAACCTCGACGATCCCCAACTTCCAGAAGACCCGTGGCGTCCTACGACTGCTCGCTCAGACCATCCGTGATCTCTGGGAACCGAAGAACCGACCGAAGGACTGCTTCCTGATCGGCCCCAACCAACTAAACCTCGGGGCGGATCAGACGGCCAACGACCTGACCAGCCGCCTCGACCGCCCGCAGTTCAAGCAAGTCATCGAAGCCGACATCGTGAGCCCCCGCCAGGGCACTCTCTCGCACGCCCAGGAGGTCGATCGGGACTGGATCGAGGCGGGCAAGCCACCCTACGCCCAGCGAATCGCCACGGCGGCGTTCCTGCACAGCATCGTCCAGACAGGGCAGAGTGGCGTCGAGCCAGGCGACTTGCGGCTGGCGGTGCTCCAACCCGGTGACGACCCCGCCCTCATCGATAAGGCGATGCAACGGCTCCTGGATCGCTGCTGGTTCTTCGACTACGACGGGATGCGTTACCGCTTCAAGACCGAGCCCTCCCTCCGCAAGATCGTCGATGACGAGATGGGACTGGTGGGCAAGGTCAAGGCGAAATCCGAACTTGACGACCGCATCAAGAAGGTCTGGAAGAAGGGCATCTTCAGCCCCGCCTTCTTCCCGACCGAGGCGATGGACCTGGACGATGACGCCGCCGCCCCGAAGCTCGCCGTCATCCACTACGACGCCGCCAGCGTCAATGCGACCCAGGTCAGCCCGCCCCCCGACCTCGTGCTCAAGCTCTTCGAGCACAAGGGGAGTCTGGAAGAGTACCGCACCTATAAGAACAACCTTATCTTCCTGCTCGCTGACGCCGATCAGGTCGAGCGCATGATCGAGGTTGCCCAACGCTACCTGGCGGTCCATCGCATCGTCAGCGACCAGGATCGCATGCGGGAGTTCAACAAGGAGCAAGTCGGCAAGCTCAAGAAGATGGCCGAGGCGGCGGAACTCGACCTGCGGGTCGCCATCACCAAGGCGTACCGCCACCTCTACTACCCGTCGGCCGACGCCCCCAAAAGGAACGGAAATCTGGCGCACCACCTGCTTCAACCAGCCGACCAGGGCGAGGTCGATACCGACCAAACCACCGTGCTGCTGCGTGTCCTCAAGAGCCTCGATAAAGTCCTTACCGCCGACGACAACCCTCTGAACCCGCAATACCTCAAAGCAAAGGCGTGGCCCACGAACACGACCTCCCTAACGACCGAGGAATTGCGGCGTGCGTTCGCCCAGCGCCTTGGACTGAAAATGCTGCTGGACATCAACCAACTCAAGAAGACGGTCAAGGACGGCGTGACAAAAGGCATCTGGATCTACTACCCAGCCGAAGAAGGAATTGGCTATGGTTCTGTCTCTCCTGCTCCTCTGGTGCAGATCAGCGAGAACGCCACCCTCTACACGCCCGAGGAAGCCCAACGTGTGGGTGCGAAGATCAAGGGGGAGGTCGTTGTTGACGAGAAGTGCCCTGTCTGCGGCAAGTTCCCCTGCGTCTGTGACGAGGATGACGACAAGAATGACGAGAAGCTGACCCGGATCACCGTGGACGGAACTCCAGCTCAGACCTTCCAGGCGATTGCTGACAAGTGCCACGACAAGAACATCAAGGGCTTGAAGCGGCTGTTCATTAAAGTCGAGGGACCGGGTAAGAACGCCGCCACCGCGGTGCGGTCGCTGGGTCTGGCGATCCCGCAGATGGGCAAGGCGAAGTTCACCCTGGATCAAAACATGGTCCTGGAATTCGGCGGCGGGGAGAGCTTCAAGGTGACTTTCACCGGATCGTGGGATCGATACAAGCGGGTCAAGACCCTCACTGATGAACTCAGCAAAGAGGCGTCCAACGCCAATGTGAAGCTCGTGTTGCGTGCCGAATTCGACCCCGACCTGGACGTGGGCGGCGAACAGTACACGATGATCAAAGACGTTCTCGACAGCCTGGGAATTGGCAAGATTGCCGTCGAAGCTATCCCGGCAAACCCGGAGGCTAGCGATGGCTGACGAGGCTTTCGAGTTAAGAGTCCAGCCCAACGGGGAATCCCAATACGGTCTCGCCCTTTTTCAGAAACCACACCGTGACGTTGACCGCACCGGCAAGGTCGAAGAGTGGCAACTGGTCGTGCGAGTCCACGGTCAGCCGATGAAGGCGGTGCTCGATCAGATCTTGGCGACGATCAAGAAGGCTGGCTACAAACCGTCCGACCTGTCCCGCGACTCGGGAGACCCCGTTCCACCTCAATGAGAGCCTGGGAGTGCGCCTGGGGCTCCTGTTCCTCGCGGTGAAGCCGCTCCGTAAGACAACCCGGATGGGCGACATCTCCGAGCAGGTTCAGGGGATGACGGACGAAGAAGCCTACTACTGGTTCAGCAAGACGACTTCGACAAACACTTCTCGGAGAGCCCAAAGAGCCTTACGCCTGCTCCTCTCCTCGGATTAATGGAACACCCTGCAATGCACGCTGGCTCCCTTCACTGGGATTGGAGAAGCCTTCATGCCTCGCACGCTCACATGGTTGCATTTATCTGATATTCATCTCTGCAGCGCTCGAACCGGTTGGGACGCTAGGCGAGTGATTAAGACGATGACCAAAGACCTGCAAGAGATGGAACATCGCCATGGAATTATTCCTGACCTGATATTCATCACCGGCGACTTGGCTTACGGTGAGATCGGTAGCAATCCAGGAGAACGTATCAAGGATCAATTTCGAGACGCTCAAGAGCTTGTGGAACACATACGTAGTGCTTTCACAAGGGAGATACCGACCACCAATATCTTTGTCGTACCAGGGAATCACGATGTTGACCGAACGCTTGTCACTGAATCCGATACAGCCTGGTTGAATAGGGATGCGGATCTGCCGAAGATCCAGCATCTTATCCAGAATTGTGGAAGACAGTGGCAACTTGCGATGGATTGCCTAAGTGCATACACAGAGTTTCTGCAAGCTATTGGATGTGATCACTTACTTAGTGACCAAAAGCGTCTTATATACTCGGTCGAGAGACAAGTCAACGGTGTCTTGTTAGGTATAGTAGGGCTTAACTCAGCTTGGGCGAGTGGTGGACACCAAAAGAAGGGGGAACTCTGGGTCGCAGGACGATGGCAGATAGAGAACTTCATTGCCCCAATTGAGTCTACGCATTTGAAAATTGCGCTTGTCCATCACCCAGTGAACTGGCTTCGCGAGGAGGAAGACCCCAGACTCCTGCAGCAGATCGAGCAACAGTTTGATTTCTTATTACATGGACATGAGCATCAAGATTGGATAAACGAAACAGTTCATGGTCACGTTCGGATCGCGGCAGGGGCTTGTTATGAGCGATCCGATAAGCCAACCGGTTATAATTTTGTACAGATCAACCTTGACAACGGGGAAGGCAAAGTCTGGCTAAGGCAGTATGACTCGACTGGCGGGGGGTGGGTTGATCGGAACGTGTATGACAAAACCGATAGAGGGGTGTGGCCCTTAAACCATCTGAAACTAAAGGGTCGAATCTCTGCTTCATCACGCGTCTCGAAATCAAGCGACATTTCGCTGGCTCAAGTTTTCCAGAAGCACCCGATTGCGGAGCAGTTACTTTGCGAGTTCTTGGCAGGTCTGGCATACCAGAAAGCAAACTTCGGTACGCGGGGTGAACCTGAACTTTCAATTGACTACTTCGAGGCAGCGATAGCCCTCGGTGCCAACGACCTCGAACTCTGGCAGAGGCTCGGGGAACTTTACACATTCCTAGGTAAGTCGAAGGAAGGAATCCGCGCCAATTCGAGAGCGTTAGAGATCAATGCGGAAGCATATCAATCTCGCTTTAACTTGGCAGTGTCATTGCTTCAAGCTCGGAAATATGCTGACGCATTAGAGCAATTCAGGTTGTTTCCCAAGGAGCGAATCCAGCCAGGTGGTCTTGGTGATTCCGATGAAGGGTTGGCTGGAAAACTCCAGCTATTCATTGGACATTGCGAGAAGGGGCTAGGTAAGTTGCCAGAGGCGCTGACCTGTTACGAAGCCGCGATCGCCGGTCTGACCAACAAGCCTCGAAGCACCGTGTTTCTGGGTGAGGCTCAGAAATCAAGAGGTGACGTTCTCGCGGCACTCGACAGGAAAGGCGAGGCTCTCGAAGCCTACCGAGCAGCCTCTGCCACATTCGATGCTCCGGCCTTTTCTAGCAGGCAGAGTGAGGTTCTCACCGAGATCCAAAAACTTGAAGCGCCGGCAACATAACAGTAAGGGTGCGAATGTCAATGCAACGAAGAGTGCTTATTGAGCAGTGGCTCCCCATCGAGGCGATCGGTGCCGAATGCATGCGGGAGCGTGGGGCGTCGTCGGCTCTCCCGCCGCTCTACTTCCTGCACGTCTGGTGGGCACGGCGTCCGCTGACGGTGAGCCGGGCGGCGATCCTGGCGAGCTTGCTCCCTGCATATCCCTTAGACGACGATCCTGACGCACGACCCTTCCCTGCTCGATTCCGATCCCTGTTCCCCTCATTCGATTCCTACAAGGCATGGTTCATCCGCCTGATCGGCATCCTTGGGGATCCGGTCGCGGGACGAAAGCTTATCGAGTGGGCGAAAAAAGAAGACAAGAAGCTCAACTTCAATCCCTATGGCTACCCTCGGGCCTTCACCGTCAATCCGAGCGAGGAACAACTGGAGCAGCTCTACGACCTCATGGAGTGGACTTGGGGCCGCCGTGAGATCACTTTTTGCGACCCGATGGCGGGGGGAGGTTCCATTCCTTTCGAGGCGTTGCGTTATGGACTGATGGTTCATGCTAACGAACTCAATCCCGTCGCCAGCGTGATCCTCAAGGCAACTTTAGACTACCCGGCACGCTTCGGACCATCGCTTTCCGACTCAATCCGACAGATCGGGAAGGTTTGGGCGATTCGGGTTAGGGACAAGCTGGAGAAGTACTTCCCACTCAGAGAAGAAAGTGAGAATGTCTTCGGTTACATCTGGGCTCGAACCGTCGCTTGTCCCGAGACGGGCAAACTAGTTCCACTTTCCCCCAACTGGTGGCTCCGAAAAGGCAGCGAGCCAGTCGCCGTGAAAGTGGTTGCTAAACCGACTGAGGACTGTTGCCACTTCGAGATCGTCAGAGGAGCTACTGCCTGCAAGAAGGTCAATCCTGACAAGGGGACCGTCAAGAGGGGTACCGGCGTTAGTCCGTGGACAGGTTGTACCATCGACGGAGATTACATCAAGTCGGAAGCCCAAGCGGGTCGGTTAGGTTCGCAGCTATTCGCCGTGGCCCTCAAGAACGTTAGCTCCCTCTCGTTTCGCTCTCCGACTCCTGCCGAGGAGACCGCCTTACGGGAAGTCGCTGAAGAAGTAACACGACGATGGCCCGCATGGGATGCAAAGGGGCTCATCCCGACTGAGCCACGGAGGGAAGGGAGAGCTGACTGGGCGTGCCAGATTTATGGCTCTAAACGTTGGTGTGATACATTCAATCCACGACAGTTGTTTAGCATTGTCACTATGGTGAACACGCTTCGAGAGGTCATCAAAGAAAGACAGACAGCCTGGACTGACGACGAACGAATTGCTATCCAGGCATACATGTCTCTCGTTCTTGGCAAGGTTATCGACAACAACTCCTTGCAGAGCACATGGGAATGCACTCGGCAGAAAGTGGCACACTCGTTCAAGCGCCACGACTTTAATATGTGTTGGTCATTTGGCGAATATGACGCCAGTCGAAAGCTCCTTCCGTGGTCGGTTGAACAAGTCGCAGATGCAGTAGCCGCGATCGGCAAGCTAATGTCAGGAGGTGGTCGCCTCTTTGGGTTGAAGGATCGTTCGCAGGTTAGGGTCGAAACCGGTCCTGCCCAATCCATGGATCGAATCGACTCGGGCAGCATTCGGTCGATCTGCGTTGATCCGCCTTACTACGACAATGTGATGTATTCTGAATGCTCAAACTTCTTTTACGTTTGGATGAAGAGGGTTTTGGAACATTGGGCTATCGGTCTCTTCGACACGGAACTCACCAATTCCGAAGACGAGGCTGTGATGAATACGTCCCGTTTCAAATCGATGGGGAAGAAAGCCAAGTCACTGGCGACGGCGGATTACGAGAACAAGATGTTCGCCTGCTTCAAGGAGATGAACCGCGTCTTGCACTCCGATGGCGTGCTGACCGTGATGTTCACCCACAAACAGGTTCAGGCTTGGGATACCCTGGGTTCCTCGCTGATGCGGGCAGGGTTCCGCATCGACGCCTCTTGGCCGGTCCACACGGAGAGTGAGGCGAGCCTCCACCAAGCCAAGAAGAACGCCGCCGCCAGCACGATCCTCCTGGCGTGCCGCAAGCGTGAGGCGTCCACCGATCCCGCCTGGTGGGACGATCTCAAGGGCAAGGTCCGTGAGACCGCCCGTGAGACGGCGAAGCGGTTCGAGGAGGAGGGCATCCGGGGCGTGGACCTGTACATCAGCACGTTCGGTCCCGTCCTTTCGATCATCTCGGAACGTTGGCCCGTTCTCACAAGCAACAGCGACCCCAAGACCGGCAACCCTATCCCGCTCCAGCCCGGCGAAGCCCTCGACCTTGCCCGCAGTGAGGTCATCAACCTGCGAAAGCAGGGGCTACTGCTCGGTCGCTCCGTTGAGTTCGACCCCGTAACCGACTGGTACCTCATGGCGTGGGACGCCTTCCGAGCTCAGGAGTTCCCCGCCGACGAAGCACGCAAGCTCGCCCTGGCTCTTGGGCTCGACTTGGAAGCCCACCTCGTCCGGGACAAGCGACTAGTCACTAAGAAGGGGAAGAACGTCACCCTCGCCCTGCCGACGACACGACGCAAGAAGGGTATGGTGGACCCGGAAGCCGAGTCATTCACACATCTGATCGACTCCCTGCACACGGTGATGATGGTCTACGAGGAGGACGGCTCGAAGGCGTGCCAAGTCTTCATCGACCGCCTCGGGCTAAGGAACGACAGCCGAATCAAGGCACTCGTCCAAGCGGCAATGCGGGCGATCCCGACGACCCGTGGCAAGGACGGGAAGTTTCTGCGCCCCGAGATGACGACGTTGGAAGCCCTTCGGCTGCTCGTCTGGGAAGACCTCCCCGCACCGCCCGAGGAGGAGGTACCTAAGATCGAGACGACCGCTCGTTTGCCAGGCATGACCGATGTCGATGAAGTGGAAGACGACGAGACCCACGAGGAACTTGACGAAGACGCCGAGGACGAAGAGTCGGAGGACGAGTGATTTGCAATGACGACCCTTCGAGATCTTCCCCCTCACATCGCCTACGGGCCAAGTGATGACCGGCTCGGTGCCTTCTTCATCCCGGCTCTCGCAGCTTCAATTCACTACGACCGCTCCGCAGGCTACTTTTCCAGCTCCATGCTCGCCGTGGCGGCAGCGGGCGTGACTCGACTGATCGCCAACGGTGGTAAGATGCGGCTGCTGTGCGGGGCACAACTCTCCGAAGAGGATGTCGAAGCCATCAGCAAAGGTCACGCCGACCTGGAAGCTACGCTCGCCGTGAACATGATCAAGATGTACCGGGCGATCCCGGAGAGCACGTTCGTTCAGAAGCGTCTGGAAGCCCTGGCGTGGCTCGTCGGCTCCGGTCAGATGCAGATCAAGGTCGTCCTGCCCACGGACAAGAATGGGACGCCTTTGCCCGCCACCCATACCGAGAGCTACTACCACCCCAAAGAGGGGTTGTTCACCGACGCCGAAGGGAATCAGGTCGGCTTCTCGGGCAGCGTGAACGAATCCGCCACCGCTTTGGAGGACAACTATGAGTCCTTCATGGTCTTCCGGTCCTGGGACGCCAGCCAGCCATTTCTCGGGCAGATTCAGATCAAGTTCGACAAGCTTTGGAACGGCAAGGAGAAGGATTGGATCGCCCTCCCGATACCCGAGGCGGTCAAGCTGGAACTTCTCAAGTATGGCACGAACACGCCGCCCACCCATGAACCTGGCGAGACTGAGTCTCCGGTCAAGCCACCGCCTGATTCGCCATCGATCGACGCCACCCAGAAGGAGCGGATCGTGTTCCAGTTCCTCCGGGATGCGCCCCACTTGCTGAACGCCAACCGGCTCGGAATGGCGACCAGCACGGTCCAACCGTGGCCCCACCAGATCCGGGTCAGCGATGCGGTCATCGAACGGTTCCCTCACTCGTTCATGTTGTGCGATGAGGTGGGACTGGGAAAGACGGTGGAAGCGGGTCTGGCGATCCGCCAGTTGGTCCTCTCGGGGCGGGTGCAGAGGGCGCTCATCCTGGTTCCGAAGAGCGTCCTGGTTCAGTGGCAGGAGGAACTCTACGAGAAGTTCATCCTGAACATTCCCCGTTACGACGGTCACACGTTTTACGACGTGTTCGGCAGGGACTAAAAGTGCCCACAGGGACAAACCCGTGGGACGCCCACCCGGTGTTCCTGGCATCCAGCCACCTGGCGAAGCGGCGGGAGCGCCAGGACCAGTTGGGCGAGGCGCAGCCCTGGCAACTGGTCGTGGTCGATGAGGCGCACCATGCCCGCCGCAAGGACTTCCTGAACCGAGAGCAGTACCGCCCCAACCGCCTGCTGGAACTGCTCCAAGGCACGAACGCCAAGCCGGGTCTGAGAGACCGGACTAAAGGCTTGCTGCTGTTAACGGCGACCCCGATGCAGATCGACCCCATCGAGGTCTGGGATTTGCTCAAGCTCCTGGGAATGGGTGGTCGCTGGGGTGCCGGGGAGGAGAACTTCATCCGCTACTTCGAGCAGTTTCGCCTGCCCCTCGCTGACATGGACTGGGCGTTCCTGCTCGCCATGCTGAGGGACTTCTTCACCACGGGCGGGCAGTGGGACGAGCTTTTCTGCAAGGACGCCGAGCATTCGGTAGGACCAGTCGTCTGGGATCAGATCAAGAACCTCCCTTGGTCGTCCAACCCGGAGCCGTGCATCAAGGGGCTCGATGCCATCGGGCGCAGGACCCTGGTGGCACTGGCACGGCCGGCACACGCCGCTCCAACGGTTCGTCTTCCGCAACACCCGGCGTTTGTTGCGCCTCTATCACGAGAAGGGGCTACTCAAGGAGAGCGTTCCCTATCGTGACCCAAAGCCCGAATGGATCGAAATGCGGTCCGATGAGAAGACCCTCTACGACCAGATCGAAGAGTACATCCGCAACCATTACCAGAAGTACGAAGCCGAGCGGAAAGGACTCGGCTTCATCATGACCGTCTACCGCCGCCGACTAACGAGCAGTTTCTACGCTATCCAAAGGAGCTTGGCGCGTCGGCTTGAGTTTCTGAAGGGAATGGACACGGCCCTGACCGATGACGACGACACCGAGCAGGACGACCTCGAAACGGACGTGACCGAGACCTTTGCATTCGCCGCGCCGGAGACCCGCAGGCTTTTCCAAGGTGAGATCCAGTACGTGGAGGACTTCCTCTCGGAGTTGCGGACGATCGGCACAGACAGCAAGTTCGAGCGGCTCACCCGTCACCTCAATGAGTTCCTCAAACAGCGAGACTCGGTGATCGTGTTCACACAATATACGGACACGATGGACTACCTGCGTGACAAGCTCCGTCAGGTCTACGGTTCCCAGGTCGCTTGCTACAGCGGTCGGGGCGGCGAGCAATGGAATGGCAAAGCTTGGTCGGGGACCAGCAAGGAGAACATCAAGACCGCCTTCCGGGAGCACACGGAGGTCAAGATCCTGCTTTGCACTGAGTCGGCTTCGGAGGGACTCAACCTTCAGACCTGCGGCGTTCTCATCAATTATGACATGCCCTGGAACCCGATGCGGGTCGAGCAGCGGATCGGGCGTATCGATCGCATCGGGCAGGTGTACCCACGAGTCTGGGTCCGCAACTACTTCTACGACGAGACCGTGGAAGCAACGATCTACCAGCGGCTCGACGACCGGATCGGGTCGTTCGAGAACGTCGTGGGCGAGCTTCAGCCCATCCTCAGCCGGGTCGCCCGTACCATCGAGTCGGCGGTGATGGCCAAACACGACCAGCGGGATGCTCTGATCCGGGAGCAGGTGGACGAGATCAACCGTCTTGTCAGGCAAGGTGAATCTACGGGCATTGGGCTCGACAGCATCTCCGGTGACGCTGTCGAAGCCCCTGCCGTGTTGCCTGTGCCCGTGACGCTGACCGATCTGGAACGCACCCTCGTGCAGTCGAAGGCACTGGGCTCACGGTTCCGCCCACATCCGAAGATCCCAGGGCGCACCTGCTAGACTGGAACGGGGAGGAACACGAGGTCACGTTCAACCCCGCCCTCTTCGACGAGCATCCCAACACGCTGGCGCTGCTCTCGTTCGGCTCCGACCTCCTGGATGACTTGCTTGAAGCCGTTGAGCCGGCCGCCGCGGCGGAATCGGACGGGTTCCTGGCACGATGTCATGTGGGAGCGCCGGTCCCGCTGGTTGGATATTACGGACCAGGGGACGATGGTCAGCCCGAGCCAATCCTCTCCCTCGCCTCGCTGCGGAAGCGGCTGGACGACGACTCCCCGCCAAGGCCATCGAACGAGCAGATGGCTCTAGTCCGACGACGCTTCCTCGAAGCGATCGAACGGTACGGTTCCCAAGACGCTCTGGTCGCCGAGCAGAACCACAAGGCGCATGTCGCCTCGCTTAAGGAAGCCATCCGTCAGCTTCTATTGCTGGCCGCTTACGTCGAGCTTGCCCAGACAGCGAACCGGGGGCTTTTCGACGAGGGCGAGGCGCTGCCTCTCGACTTCTCCGAGCAAGCCATTCACCGCCTCAGACGACACAAGATCCCTTTCGCTGGTGCCCTGAAGCTTGTCGATGTGTCGGAGCTTCGACCTCGATCGGATGATCCCAAGTACATCAGGCTCCGTGACAGCTACCCGGATGTGCTGACCCGCCGCTTCGAGGCGACCAAGTTCAGGTTAGCAGAGCTTCTATCTTCTCTGGTGCATGCACTTGCTCTGACATCGCATCCGAATACCACCGAGCTATCCAACGCTTTTCTATCAGTGTATTGAAATGCCAAGCCAATTAGTCTGCTCTCATCCACTTAACAAGCTCTAAAGGCGACGCCGGTGTACCGGCTACCGTTGCTTTTGACCAAATATCAGAAGCACACCTGTACTTCATATCCCTATCCCCATGAGAGATCTTCCCAATTACTGAGCCTTCCTTCATGCCGCAGTAAGCCAAAGTAGCCGCCACTCCAGACCATACCACTGATGATCCTATGTGACCATGTGCAATCCATCTGCACACCTCCGTGTCCGTACAAAGACAGATCTTGTGAAGCGTGCGAACTCGCTCGATATAGCGGTCTGCCTGTTTGGAATCAACGCCCCTTTGGCACAAAGAAAGCTTTAATGCAGCGTCATCTAACATAATTTTCATGCCTGCACCAACCACCCAGTGTCCGGTGTTGAGCAAGTCGTTCATCCTTGATATTAAGCTTAAGTCTTTCGCAGCAATAGAAAGAGATGCAGCATAGCGTGTAAGCTCGTCAATGACAGTTTCGATAGATTGCCTGTAGGTCGAGGGAAGATGCTCCGGGTAGAGTTGTTCCAAATAACTAATAACGATTCTCTTATCAAAAAAATAGTTCTCAACAGAGTGGCCTCGTGTCCAAAAAAGACTTGTGAAAAGGACGTTGTGGCCTCCAACTTCGTCTTTTATGACATGATCAACTGCGAACAGTCGAAACTCTCGGTCTACCCATGCTCCAAGCTTATCGTGGTCGGACACGAGCGAATGAATGTATTCGACCTTCTCTCTATTGCTGACGACACCGTTGCACTCCTCAATCAACTCTGCAGAGTCGATCACAAGGTCAGACTGCGACCGACTGGTCACACTATTAAGTTCAAGTAGCAAGCGACTTAATATCTTTGTGTCATCGATACCTTCGACGAGGAGAGTACGATACTTTCGTATGAGAATTGCCGCAATATATCCATTTGCTGTATATCGTAGCATAGTCAAATGTCGCTTTCATCGTCAACCGCTGTTAATTCGTCAGACACCTCTGGACGTTCACCAGTATTCGGCTGGCGTTGCCACGACCGTGGCGAAAGTTCCCTAAGTCTGGTCAGGTGTTCTGCAGCAACCTCTGGCGAATGGGTGCACGCAATCACCTGTCTGTCACCCACCTGTTTAGTCAACTCACTCAAGATGATGCGTTGCCAGTCTACATGTAGTGAGAGTTCGGGTTCGTCGATCAATACGATGCCGTCCGTTGAGCGCATGTGAGTAGCAGAGAAGAGCAGGGACAGGACATGCCTTTCACCGGATGAGAGTACTCCCAATTTAGCGAATTCACCGTTCGCCAACTTAATCAGTGGCCCAAGATCACGGGGAGTAGTCATGGGGCCGAAGTTCAGGGTAAGACTCTTGCCCTTTAAGAACTGATTAACCGACTCTTGAAAGAGCTTAATGTTCTTGTACGCCTGTTTCTGGACCTGTGTCCTCTCAGAGAGAGCCTGTATATAGACATGTAAGACTCGACTGAACAGAGATAATTCAGAAGCCTTTACCTCGGATGTAGTCTTCTCAAACAATCTGGATAGTTCAGTGTAGATGTCGGACTCGGTCGGCTGGACTGGGTTCAATGTGTTCAGGTATTCTTGAACCTGTTTCAGAGAATTACGGACGGATGACTCACTTATCTCCTTTTTCTCTTCGTGTGTAGGCCCTCCGTCCTTGTCGCTGACAATGGACTGGATAACGTTTACGAACACTGACGATAGAATGCGTTGGTCGGTCCGGTGGATGTTGAAGTGAGCCTCTTCGAGTTCTGAAATGAGTTCGGCTTGAATGTCACCCAGCGACGGGTATCGAATGACAGGGACGAAATCCCCAAACCATCGCCTGCATAATACGGTCTTCTGGGCTGTTGTCTCTCTTCTGTCTGATGCATGTAAGCCCACTCTTAATTTCACAGCGAGAGATTCACTCTCGATTCTCGATTCTCGCATAATGATCCGTTGGAACTCCTTCTCGTGCTCCTCTCTCTCTACGGACTTGAAGGGTCTTCGTGTGGAAGGTGCTGCCTCAAGGATTGAGCGGAATGCCGGCAGATAAACCGGACGACCGCTAAGTCGGTTCTTGAGGGCTGAGTCAAGGTCTTCAGATGGAGAGTGATCTCTTTCGACTCGACCAATGGTTCGATTATCGATCGAGATCTCGACGAATCTTGTGCCCGCGTTGCCACCCTGGCGAAGCCGGATCTCCGAACCCTCAGAAGTGATGACCTGAATAGAATCGAATTTGATGTGGCAGAATCGCTCTATATCACGCTCGAGGAAGTTTGCCAACACATGAAGAAACGTCGTTTTCCCTGATCCATTCTCTCCATAGATGATATTAAGCCCCTCACCCAGAGGTTGCTCAACCTTCTGGTGTCCATGAATGCCTTCAAATATCACACCAGTAAAATACACAGACTTTGGCATAATATCCGCCAGGGCATAAGGAGCACTCAATCTTGGCTTTTCAAGCATGTCAGGATACGACAAAAGCCGGCGATCATCCAGGTGCAGGCACCAACTGCCAAGCTAGCCTCGCGATCGCCCGACACGGCAGTCAGACGCCGGCCCTCGTGAGCACCCGCCGAACCTGCGCGTGGTTCCAGGGAGCGCCACTTCGGGTCGTATGCCCCCCGCCGTTGAGGAGAGCAGCGATCTGCCGCAGGCTCAACCCAGCCGATCGCCACTCCCGCAACTGGGGCAGCAAGGCTGCATAGGCGGAATAAGCTTGTGCCCGGCAGGTCTCGGCTCCCCTCCTACCGGCCTCGCGTGTTAAGTTCGCGAGGGTGCCAAGCTTGCCGCCGCGAGCCTTGTAGGCGGCGAGAGCCGCTCTGGTGCGTTCGGAGATCCGCCTGGCCTCGTCTTCGGCAACGGCAGCAAGAATGTGCAGCGTCAATCGGTTGGCGGAAGGCATGTCGCAGCAGACGAAGTCGACTCCCGCCTCCATCAGTCCGGAGAGGAAGTGGACGTTGCGGGCCAGTCGGTCCAGCTTCGCAATGACCAGGACACCCTTCGTCCGCTTTGCGTATGCCAGGGCCTTGGCCAGTTGGGGTCTGTCTGCCCGCTTGCCGGTCTCGATCTCCTGAAAGGAGGCAGTGATCTCATGCTGGCCCTGCCGGGCGAAGCTCGCAACACTGAACTGCTGGGCCTCAAGACCGAGGCCACTCTCACCCTGCCGTCTCGTCGAAACTCGGTAGTAAGGTACCAGCTTGGCCATCTCGTTGCTCCGGTCCTGCATGGTGTGCGAACATGTCTTAGTATTCTTCTACTAAAACTGTAGCATACGTAGAATGGACAGTCAAGATGTGCTATGCACGGCACAACATGCGTTGTCTCGTGCAAACAGACGGCATTGAGCCATCCGGGCAGTGAAAGACCGTGCATTAGTCACGATCAAGATATTCGAGATCTCAGGGGTCTGGAGTTGTCGAGGATATGTCGCGCAGGAGAACTAACCGTCGAGGGACCCACGAATTGGTTCAGTTGTTTCCTCGCCATATCTGATTAGGCGTGGTTTCGAGTCAGCATGAGAGCGGTTTTCAAACCAAGTCTTCGTGCTCGTGCGCCTTTTTACCGAAGGCTGGAGCATCGTCTAGGTTACCCGACGCATGACCATGCTGAAAAGTGCTTCGGTGTCGTCGGACCGACTCGCGCAAGACAACTGCCGAAGCGGAGTGCCGCCGGCAATAAAGAAGTTCAAAAAACTAGCTCACTTTACGTCGGCGGCCCCTTGAACAGCGACCTTTAGCCGTTGGATGTCGGCCGGACTGAGTTGCGGGCGGTCAACCTTGATCGTCAGTTCGTTGAGCTTCGCGGTCAGGGTGAACGGCGGCTTGTAATCCGCGTCGTTCACGCCGGTGAGCCGGCTTGCCAAAAGAGTTTCGTCGGTGGTGATTTTTTTTCTTGAAACGCGACGGCGAACCGGTCATCTATGAGCGGTCCACCGGGTTACCCCCCGGTGGACCGCGGACGGAGTCGTTGCGACCGATAGCCTGCGTCGGCGGTCGGGACACGACTGGTATGGTCCGCTCCTCCATTACTTTGGAAGGAGTCGATCGATGATGAGGTTCATGCAGTTCGTCGTTATTGTGGTCGCGCTGGCAACGCCGATGGGGAACGCCGTCGCCGATGAGCTCAAGCCCGAGGAAATCATCGACAAGGCCATCCGCGCCCACGGCGGCGAGGAGAGGTTGAGGGAGCTCTCGGGGTTCAGTCTTAAGGAACGTATGGTCTACGAAAAGGGACCGACCTGGAGTTTTGAGGTTACCGCGGAAGTTCCCTCACGCTACCGGTCCGAGATGAAGACGGGCCAAGGCGGCAAGAACCGGTCGGTCGTCGTGATCGACGGCGACCACGGATGGATCAAGAGGGCTGGTGGCGATGAGGCGGAGCCCTATCCCGCGACGTTCCTCGACAGCATGCGGAAGAATACCATTCCCTACCTGGGCCCGCGCGACATCCTCCGGCTTCGTGCGCGGCAGAGGAACGCGAAGTGTCAGTTTTCCACGGCCGGCGAGAGCACCATCGACGGCCATCCCGCGCTGAGCCTCCGGATGAGGCTTGAGGGCGGCCCGCAGCAGACCTGGTTCTTCGACAAGGAATCCGGACTGTTGCTCAGGACCGAGTCCCGCACGGCGAACTTCGAGGGCGAGGAAACCGTCACCGTGACGACCTACGAGGACTACCAGACCATAGACGGGTTCCCGATCGCCCGCAAAGAGACGACTCAGCGGGACGGGAAGCTGGCCTCAACGACAGAATTGATCGAGTTCAAGGTCGGCACACCCAGCCAGGGAGCGTTCGACAAGCCCTGACCGGTCTCGGAATCGAAAAGGCGGCGATGTTCAACCGTCGCCGCTTTTCCTCGACGTTCCGGCAGTTCGGCCCAGTCGCTCTGCGATTGCACGGTCGGTGGCTGTTCCCAGGAGGGCGACTTCCCCATTCGGTCCGATCAATCCGACCAGGAGTACACGCGCTGCAGATTTCGCGGAAAACGGATGGAGCCGAGTCATTTCGGAACGCGGCTACGGGTGGAAAACCTCTGATGGCTGCGGTGTGTGTCCTCGCGCCCCCTCATCGTTTGCCCCCAGCGTCGGGGGTTACGAAGTCGATGCCGCGAACTTCGCATGAGCCGATCAGGATTCCCACAAGAATCCGGTTAAGTCCGGAAAACGAGGACGACGCATTGCCACCGGGCCGTGGGCCACGAAACCGGCCATGTACTTTGCGTCTTGCACGGAGTCGCGTCCGGCCCTCACCTCCAGTGGTTTTGCCGACGACATATCGGCCCGTAGGCATTCTTTCTCCGCGAAACCCGATCCCCGTCGGTGGCCGTCGATAGTTCGGCAACGATCACTGGGAAGATAGCTTGCGTCATTGCGCGGAGCTGCACACCGCGCGTCGCTGTCGTTGGACCGAAGCGTCGAACGGTACGCTGTGACTCCTCGCACCATAGCTTCTTAAGTTGGGAAAGAAATCGAGGGTTTTCTTTACAGCGCCGGTTGATTAGCGGCTTCATCCCAAAAAACCCACTCCGACGGGTTTCTTTACTCCAGGGGCCAGCCAGTGGTGGATGATCATCGGTTATGTGAGGTTTTCGACGCCGGCGCAAGATTACGGCTTGCGGTATGATGAACTGAAGCTGGCATTCGACGCTTCGGTCGATGTGACTGTCGATGTGACCGACGCGCTGCGCCAACGTAAAGGAAATTGTCTGAGTTCGGCGACCACCCTGTCGAGAAAGGCCAAAATGCCCGCCCGCCAGGCCTGGGCGGAGGGGGCGGCGGGATTTGCGGTCAGGATGAGGCAGTCTCCAATGACCGGCTCAATTCCGTCTGCGTCCGGGGTCACTGTGGAAGTACCGGGTTAGCACCATTGTTTAGGCTTCGAACCTAGCCCCGAAGTGTTGAGGCGCATCGGCGAGGCTATTGCTTTGCTTGACGCCCGGATGCGTCGAAATAATGGGGCACTCACATTGAAGCAAAATTGGGCTCGCATGGGCAATTCTTTCCCGAATTTTTTTCCTGAATCGATCGGACGGGCTCGACTGCCGACACGCGGATTCCACTACGGCGCGTCTGCCGCAAAATCGGCCCCAATCGGGGTCATGTGGCCGCTGTGTATTGGCAGTTCAAGAAAATGTCGTCGATGGCCGCCGGGTTGAGATGATAGTTAATTCCGCCGCTGGTCGCTGGAATCCAGATCGGGTACAGGTTCGAGGAATCGGGGATCCCTTGGGCCGTTGTCCACTGTGCCAGCAACACCCAGCTCCGTGGCGAACCCGGGCCGGAAGTTACCGGTTGCGCCGGGGCTCCCTTACCATACCCGGCGCCGTTCAGAAACGACTGCGTGCTCGTCAGTGATACTGTCGTAAGCCCCGTCAACGTCGTGCTGGTCGCGCTAGGAGGGCCTAATTGAATGCTGAACGGAGCTTTGGCGAAACTCGACTGAAACTGCGGCGTGCAGAATACCACGACAATCTCGGCCTGAGTAATCTTGATCTTCTTGCCCCGGTACTGGAACGGAAAACGTTCGTTCCCAAGAGCGATGGACATGCTCTGGAGAATAGCCGTGTCAGCCGGATGGAGGAACTTGTACCATTCGGTGGGAAACTCATGCCTGAGGCTGAACATTCGTTGAAGGTTCGCTTGGGTGGCGGGGAATGACTGGTTACTCCCGGTAAACGACTGCACCGGACGGGGCGACAGCACGGCAACCTGCTTGGCAAAGTCGCGCAGGGTGTCTCCTCCGTAACGCGACGTATACCGCAGGTTGATGACCACGTCGGTGATCGTGTCGAAATCGAATGCGTTGCAGTCTTGCGGCATATCGATCTGCCAGTTGGAGATGAGGCCGGCCCCTTCAAAAGGCAGGTAGCGCTCGTCGCGGAAGTTCACCTCGAACAAGCCGCTGTCGTTCTGGGCGGTGCTGGTCGCGATCGATTGAGTGGCGGCGTAGTTCGTGATGAAATGGGCATCGTTCGCGTAGTCTTGCTTGCTGCTGGCCGAGCTATCGATCCGGATCTTGCTGTTGAGCAAGGTCAGAGTGCAGTTCACGCTGGTGTACGGACCGGTGACGCAGGGGATTGTCAGGCTAAGGCTCTTGAGGCGCCGGAAGAAGTGGCCTGGGTAATCCATGTCGAAATACGCCTCGGGCAGATTGATCTGACACTGACCGGTCTGCTTGAGCGTGATCAGGGCCCACGGGTCGAAGAGCACCATCGAGATCGACTTGGCGATCTCATACTCCCTGACGTCGGTTTCCAGATAGGCGATTTCCATGCGCTTCAGGTCGGCGTAAAGCCGCTCGCCCGACAGCAACCCTTTCTTGAGGCTGTCCCAGTAGCCGAACTGGATATAGGACGACGTCGTCAGGCCGCGCTCGAACCGAAACGTCGCTTCGGCGCGGGCCGCGAGGTCGTAGGCCATCTGGTAACATTGGAAGAAAACGGTGGAGGTCTGGTCGACCATCCAGCTATAGAGCTGGGTGTTGGTGTACTTGCCGGTGAGGAAGTCCTGCACGGCCTGGGAGTTCTGGATCTGCAGGTTGAGGTTGTTGAGGTCATCCTGAGTGATTTGCACCCGGATCTGAGCGGCGCTGATTTGCTGGTTGATCTGGGCGATTTCCAGTGTCGCCGTGCTGAGTTGGAACGCCCATTCCACGCCCCGGCGATCCCATTGACCCTGGATGCCCGCCTGGCTCGCGTTGAAGTTGTGACCAGCGGCATCATGCTGATACCCGAGTCCTTGCGCGTTGGCCATGGCAACGAGCTGAGGCATGCCGAAGCTAATGGAAACGATGGGCGAACCGCCGAAACCGCTTAGGCCCAGGTCGAAGTTCGGCAGCTCGGACATCGTCGCCGCCGTCGACGCCGACCCCTCCGCCTGCAGCTGGCTTGCGTTCGCTGCCTGGAGCTCGCTCAGCTGATTGTTCTCGAAAGAGCTTAGGGCGTTGTTGACAAGGGTTTGATAGTAGGTCTGCCGGGCCTGAGTCACGGCGAGACCGGCTTGGAGACCGGCCAGTGTTGCGCCGGCTTCGTTGATCGCCGATTGTTTCATTTGCACCGTGGCCTGGAGGAGGCTGGTTTCCTGCGTGGCACGCAAGAGCGCGAGTGCCTCGGCGTCTTGTTTCTCGAGCGCCGCGAGCAGTGATGCGCCCAGCGATCGGACCTCCGCGCAGAGATCGAGCGCCTTCTGCACCATGAAGCTGAACCGGTAGAACGGCGTGGCCGCATTCGTGTTGCTGAGAACGCTGGCAAGGTCAACACCGGCCGCCGCCGCCGCCACCAGCAACGCGGGCGAGATCGGCGGCGCGAAGAGGGGAAGTTGTTCGACGACGCCCTGAATGTTCATGCAATTGCGGATCTTGTAGAGCCGGTCATCGACCGTGTCCCAGTAGCCCATAAGCGTGTCGTTGGGTGGGAAGCAGAAGTACGTAACCCAGCTGGACATGCTGAGTGCGGGACCGAGCGCGACCCCGCCCCGGCGCGGAGGCAACCGTTAGGTAGGGGAAGTCGTTCTCCATCTGCACCAGGACGTTGGAGAACGCACCGAGCGGAGTGGAAGCGTTGAGGCCGAAGAGTGTTATCAGGTCATTATAAGTGTAGTCCTGAATCGTGCCTCGTTGTGGAATCTGGACCGGCCGGGGGCCAAGGATATCCTTGGCGAGGACATAGATCTGCGTGGCTTCGTTGATCGACTCGCGCGTGTTCTGCGCGAACAGCGAGTCGCCCCAGGCGATCAAGTTGTCAAGATAGGCCATCACCACCTTCATGCGGAAGGCGATGGTTCGCATCCGTCCAATCAGGAACGGGTCGAATGGGTTCGCTTGCCAGGCCAGGATCTGGTTCTGGGTGTCCTGACCACAAGGGGACGGGATGTTGGGCGGAGACGAGGAGAATAGGTTCTCGATCTGGCCCTCAACCTCGTCCCAAGGCGAGCATTCATAAAACGGCAAGCACTGCCAGAAGCGCTGGGGGATTTGGTCATTCGAGCTAATCGTGGGATTGAAAATATAATGAAACCAGGTCTGCGCATCCTGAAACTGCTGGTTCTGGCTGAGCTGCGTGGCGACGAGCAGGGGGATGTGGAAGAAGAGCTCCCAGTTGTAGATCGAATACGCTCCTGCGAAGGAGAAATCGATATTCTCCTGTGGAAAATCGTCGTCGTCGACGAGACTGGTGTTAGGTTGATAGACCTCATAAAACACGCACATCGTTGGATCGTAAATGGGGGACAACGCGGTAATGACAGCACCGCTCGCATCGGTACTGACCATGCCGATCACAGCATCGCCGGGATTACTTGGTTGGGAAAAAGTCGCAATCGGGCCGTAATAGAATCCAGGCGATGAGGGAGGCAAAGAAGTGTAGAAGAGCCAGCTATAGGCGTTCGCCGGGGCAGGACCGGGGTTGGGAGCTGCAACCGGCGCGTAGAGCTCGCCTTGGGCGTAAAGGATCCCGGCGGTAAGCCCCGGAGTCGCGCTCGAGGAGGGCGAGAGCGTGAAGCCCGAAATCACACCGCCGTCGTTCGTGAGTTGTTGAGTCACGAGCGCTAGCAGATTAGGAAAACCGTACCGGTTCAGCGTCTTGATGAACGAGCAGACCTGGGGATGGAAGAAGTTGCTGAACACGACTTGCGAGGGCAGGCCCGTTGGCCCGGTCACAGGCGTTGAATCCAGCGGCTGCGCGCTCCGTGTGCTGACCGTCGCAGGAAGAGTGGTTGCCAATGCCTGCCGGTTTGTCACGGCGGACGGCGCCGCCGTCACGGGAGTCGGCGCCGTCGCACCGGGTGTGCGCGCAGGCAGGGTGCTCGGAAAGACGACGCGCGAGTTGCCCGTAACAGGTGGCTGAGACAATAGCAATCGGCTGTAGAGAGGGTTTTCCGTGTTCGCATCGGTCACGACGTTAGCATTACTGGGAAAGATTTGCGTGACGAAGAAGACCCGCGCTATCCTGGAAGAAGAAAGGTTGATCCGTGTAAGGCAGCGGCACTAGCAGGCCGAAGGCGTCAAAGAATTGCTGGGGAAACACAAGGTAAAAATCTGGCGCATTTGCGAGAACTTCGATTTGAGAAGCGGAGGAGCTGAACGGATCCGGTATTTGTGCGTCGCCAACTGCGAGCGTGAGGTTTGCAGATCCGAACGAGGAATGGATGCCATTGTAGAGATTCTGCGTACCAGGCGGAATGACCAACATAAGTTGGAATTGCGACCAACCTTCCTGCCCTACTTGGTTTACGCTTGGAAACGGATTGCTACCGCATCGAGAGAAGTTGAACTGCCCCAAACTGTAGGCGTCGGGATAATAGGAATTACCTCTCATGGTTACGGCTGTAAATAAACCGGCGGTGTTCACCATGATGCTCAGCGAATCATCATCGAACGACGAATTGAATGCGAACACGGATGTGTCGAGCGTGGCGTGCGCCATAGTTGGTGAGGACCAACGGATCCGAACTCATTTTCGCCGACCAGCCACCTTGCCGATATTCGCTCCAGTTCAGCGTTATCGAGACATCAATGATCGGTGGGGCCGGCGTCAGCGTACCTCCTTTAGTAGTGGTCGCCGCCGGAACCGCCACGGGGGCTTGTGCACTAGGATCGGCCGACGTCACAAACGACGGCCAGAAGATGTAAAGGCGTCCGTCCCAAACCACGGGCACGAGGTGATCCCCGTCGATTTTTCTGCCGACAGGCTCCCAGGGTGTCCAGAGGCTTTGACTACCCGAGTTGTATTGTTTGCAATTGAGCAAGCGCCGGTAGTAGTATCTATACGGGGTAGCCGTGGTGCGGGCGAAAACGTGCAAGACGTCGTTGATGGCATCGGGCGTGCCGTCCGCGGCCCGTGTCGAGTTGGCGTCCAACTGCCAGTATGTGCCCTGGATATCCAGGAGCGCCACATCATTGAGTGCGTACAGGTAGTTGAGATAGGCCTGCTCGATGTTGTCGGTCGTGAGCGGGTTCTGTAACAGCGTATTCTGAAAGTCCTGAAAGAACGGCGTCATGTCGTCGCGACTCGCGGGGACCATCCAGTTCTCCGGGTACAGGAAGACCTGGCGGGCCGCCTGCCAGACGCGGAAATTCTGCCTCCATTCCTGCCATTCCGCAGTCGCGGAAATCGACAACGAGACTGGCGGACCTGGCGGATTCTGCTCCAGGTTCATCAGGCAGCGCTGCACGAAGAGCTGGACGGCCGCGCTGGCCTGCACGATGCGCGACGTTAGCATGCAGGGACTCATATCGACGTCGATGAGAAAGTACTCATAAAGCTGATCGGACGTCGTAATCAGCGTGCCATCCGGGGCCGTCATGTTCGTGGCCGCCGCTCGAGCCAGGATGTAGGCGATCAGCGCCTCTTTCGAGCTCTCGCGAATGGTATCGTTGAGCGGCTTGCCGACCGTCACCCAGGTGGTGTCGTCGTACTTGGATTTGGCCGTGTTCTGGATGTCCTGCGAGATCGGCTGCTCATTCCCGGCATTGAGAACGAATGACCCCCATGAGAAGAGCTGTTGCGCCGAGATCCCCAGCCGGGCAAGCAGCGCCACGCAGGTTTGAAGCCGGGCTAGCCCAGTCCCCTTGGTGCCGATCTCGCTGGTGAATTCACCGTAATCGAGCGTGAACCCGGTGTACCCCGCCAGGAAAATGAGGTCGGTCGCGTTCCAGCCGGTCGCCTGCGTCACCGCGAGCGTCAAGGGGTCGGTGATCGGACTCGACGGCGTCGCGAGGGGGGGCAGCACAGTCGTGGCCGTTCCTGCCGAGGCGGTCGTGAAAATACTGAGCAGTCCGGCGTCGCCTCCCGGCAGGCCGCTGCGCAGGTTTACCACAGCATTGATTCGCTGCCAGCCGTTGAACAATGCCCGTTGCGATCCGCTCAGAGCCGACACGGTCTCGAACGCGGCGACCCCAAGCGGCAGTTCGTTGAGGTTGAACGCGCACGTGGTGGAGGGATTAAAGGGGTCGACACCCGCGAACTCGGCGCTGTTTGTGGAGAAATAGGCGACGTCCGCGGCGGTCAGCGGGAACGTGTTGGCCAGGAGTGCGGCCTTGAAGAGCAGCGTATATGAATTCACGATCGGAATGAGCGACGTGATGACGGCGCCTGAGAAGAGCTGGCTCTGTGGGACGACCGCCTTGGGTGTCGAGGGACTGCTCCAGCTCAGGGTGATCTGGGCGGCGCTGAATCGTTGAAGTACTCGAGGGTGATCGAATAAAGCTGGCCCGCCGCCAAAGCGGTTGGCTTGCCGGATGCATTTATGGTCTGGCCGGATATCTCTGTCGGCAACCGGTCAGTCGGTTGACTGAAAATCGACTGCGCGTTGAGCCACAGATTGATTCTGTCGCCCGCGTTGACGTAAAAGGTGTAGATCTCCGAATACTGAGGCATGACAAAGCCAGTCCAGCGCACGCTGAATGGCCGCGCGGTGATTGTCGGTACGTCGGGAAGGCCGAAGCCCCAGTTAAAATTGACCGTGGGATCGATGCGATTGAGCGTCGCCGGAGTGCTCAAATTGTTGTTGGGAAAATAGGCCGCGGACAGGCCGTCCCCGACCAAGGCCAGGAAGTCGGCCATGGCGTTTCCCGAGGTGGTCGAGCCGGGATTGATCTGCGAGAGGAGGATCGAGTTCAGCAGCAGGCCGCAGAGCGTCGGGCTCAAGCCCAGGTTGTCGCAAAGCGTCTGCGTGATCAAGCTCTTGCTCTGGACCTGCTGAAGGTAGGGCATGAATCCCTGCGCTACGTAGAGGACCTTTTGCGTCGTCGTCGCTTGCTGATTCTCAATGAGCTGGTCGACAGGATTGGGTGGGTTTAGGAGAGCAAGAAAAGGGGCGAAGTTCGTGCTGATGAAATTGATGGGTTGCTGCCGCAAGTCGTTGATCGCCGCCTGGTACAAGGTATTGGTGGAGAGCGTGAGCAGGGCCGCGTTTTCGGCCGTGGTCATGGGGCCTGTGAATCGTAGCTGCTGAGACGCGGGATCATAGGAGATCGTGCTGACGGCCGAATCCATTTCCGGAAGTGACGAGCCGGTCGGTACCGTGGGGAAGGCAAAGCTCAGGAGTGCCGGCAGCGGCTGGGAATATGTCTGAAACCCACCGGGCTGGCTGAGCGTGAATAACGCATTGACCGCCGCCTTGTAGACTGGGTCCGGCGAGAGCGGCAGGAGTTGGGACTGCTGGATCGCGGTCATGGCGCCGGTGATATTGAGCGTCTGGGCGGCCACGTCATAGGTGACATTGGTGAACGTGGGGGTGGCGGGGATGACGACGCCGAACAAAGCCGGTAACGGCGTCGAATAAATGGCCGTTCCGTTGATCAGACCCAACGCCGCGCTCGCCAGGCTGCTGCCCAGGAGGGTTCCCATGGCCTTGAGCAAGAGATCGCCCTTGGGATCGGGAACGACGGCGTCGTTGAAGGCGATGCTGGCAAGACCAGACTGGAGCGTCGTCAAGAGCAGGCTGACGTTTGCCGGCAACGGGGCGATTCCCGCATTGGGATCGTACGAGTTTCGGTAGAGATAATTGAGCTGGGCGATCGAGAATGGCGAGGCCTGGATCGCCTGGATCGCCTGCACGAAACTGAGGGTGCTCACCGGGTCTTGCTGCTGGAACGGATCGATGCCCATGACCTGGATCGCCGTGATCAGGTCGGATACGGAGAGGCCCAAGCCCTGTGCCAGGAATGCATAACGGCAAAGCGTCGACAGGTTGGCGAGGTTCAGCGGAGTCACGGTGCTATAGACGACCAGATCGCCTGCTTTGTGGCTTACCGCGGTTGTGCCGCTCGAGCCCCGCTCGACGGCCCAAGTCGTGCCTAACTCGGCCCCCACCAGTACCAACTCGCTACCAATGCTGAGGTAGAACGATTGCTTGGGAAAGCCTGCCAAGCTCGAAACGGTCATTGTCGTCGAGCTCGAATCGATGGCGCTGGCAAGCGTGGTGGTCTGAACGTCGACCAGCCCCACGTACGACCGGATCAAGGCGAGGTCTTGAGCGCCGATGCGGAGCCCGGCGATGATCTGGTTGACGTGGTTGGTGATTGCGTTCAAGAAAACTGGGTCACCGACGTTATGAGTGGTCGCGGTCGTATTGTTGTACCCTCGCGTGACTGTCCAGGTCCTACCAAACGGTGCCGACGCACCAGACTCCGCCCCTGTGACGAGAATTTGCTCGCTGCCGATCGAGGCGACGAACGGCACGCCCGGGATGACTGCCCCCGATCTTACCAAGATGGTTGTCGCCGTCGTGGAGATGGGGATGGGGTCTAAGTGTCGGACCAGGGTCGCCAGGACGGCATCACCGGTCCCAACGAGCTCCGCTCCCAGGATCGTCCGCTGGTCATACAGAGAGTCTATCGCCGCCTGGTAACTCGGGTCGCTACTGAAATTGAGCTGCTGGCGCTGGCTGTCGGTCATGTGCCCGTGAAGCTGATCTGGGACGCGGAAGCATTGTAGTTGAGCCACGTGGGCACGATGGGCGAAGGAAGCGCGGCGAGAGACGCGGTGACTGATGCGACGACGGAAAAGGCCCTGTAGATCAGGAATATTTCTCGGATCTCGTTGAGCACGCTGATGAAGGTTGGGTCATCAGATAATGATTGCAACTGAGCCAGTTCGGTGTCGCTGATGTCGGTCAGTGCGGTCAGCGTCTGGGCCGACGGGTCGTAGGTCAGGTTGGGAAAGCTCGGGCTGGGAAACTGGAACGACGGGGCCGCTGTCAACGTGGCGGCGTAGTTTAGTTGAAACGCCGGGTCCGGCGGGTTGAGTACGGCCTTGTTCTGGAAAAGCGAAAGATAGAAAGAGTCGGTCCCATCCGTATCGAGGTTGGCCCAGAAGGAGAGCACTGTCGGCAGCGAAACGCTCAGTGAGTTTTGCAACTGCTGCACGGCTGCAAGCGACAGCAGGAAGCGCTGATCGATCGCGGTGGCCTGGAGCGCCGCCATCGTCTTGTCGAGATCGCTGATCGCCCACCCGAGCTTGCGCCAGAGTCGGATGAACCTGTGGAACGCGTCGAGGGTCGCGTCGCCCAACATGCCCACGATGGCGGGCGGCGCGGGAATCGCGGGCTGAGCGCCACCCGGAGTGGTCAGCGGTCTGGGTCGTGGTCTGGGAACGGGCTTGGGGGGCGGGGCGGGAGGAGTCGTATCGACGAGGTTCGTTACCGTGAGGTCGCACGATCCATCCGGCGCCTGGAGCATGAGCGTCAGGGTGGGGTTGAGCGTCTGGGTCTCGAGCAGGGTGACGAGGTCGGTGTAGGCGATGGCGGTGGCCTGCAGGAAGCCCGCCACGGGGCTCGCCGAGTCTGGAGGTTTTTCGACGTGCGCGATGTCGACCTCCCACGGCTGGCCGTTGACGACGGTGCCGGGCTCTCCGTAATACTCGTAGAGCGGTGTGGCGCGGTTGGGGCGTTGCCCTGGAAGTCGGCCCCCGTGAGGATGACGCATTCCGCTTGGCTGATACTGAGCGACTCGCAGGCCAGCGCGATCCTGGACGCGGTCCCCACGGCGAGGTCCGCCTGGCTCGCGCTATAGAGGGCGTTGACGGCCGCCTGGAAACCGGAGTCGGTCGAAAGCGATAGCAAGAGCGCCTGGGCCGCGGGGCTCATCGCGCCTACGGTGCTCAGCACGTGCGCGGTCGCGTCATAAACCACGAATGCCGGCAGCGTCAACGCCGGCAGGGCCGCAAGGGGTGCGGTGTACACCACGGGCTCGGCGCCGGTCTGGCACGCCGCCATGATCTCGTACAGGCTGCTGCCCAGGAACGTGAGGTAGGTTCGTGTCGTCAATAGCCAGCGATCAAACGGCAATGTCGGCGGAAAAATTGCCCCGTTCAGGACCGAGCTGTATGCGGCGTCGTTCGTGTACTCAGGGCTGACGCTCAGGTCGGCCGCCGTGGCGTTATTGGGCGTGTCATGCGCCACCGCCGAAGAGAGAGCGCCATTCACGACACAGAATTCGAGGATCTCATTGACCAGATCGACGTACGGCAGAGTCGTGTTGGTGTTCGCGCAGCTCAGCTTGATGTAAGGCAGATCCGGGCGGCGGGCGATCAGTACTTCGTACGGCGTCGGACCTGACGGGTTGCTTCCCGCAATCTGAAGGAACTGGAGCAGGTCGACGAAGTAGGCGGCGGCGCTATAGACCGACCGGCAGTCGGTGCATGCGCAGTAGCTCTGCGAACCGAAGAGCGTTTGCCAGTTGGGCGTTTGTGTATTGGGGTTGGGCGCGGTAGTACTGAGATACGTGCGCATTGCGCTCTGGATGTCGCCGATCGCCCGAACCGGCGGGACCGAGAGAGCCTGGCGGCACATTGGAGTAGAGGCCCATGGCCGTGCCGGCAATCTGCTGCGCCTGCGCGTGAACCTTTCCCGCCGTGGCGTCCGAGCCGAGCTTGCCGGCAATCTTCTGCATGAAGCTGGCACGCGGCGTAACTGCGATGTCGTAGGCCGAAGCGTATCCCGTCGCCATGAGCTTGGACGCCGTGGGATGATCCGAGGACACCCGAGCCAGACGTTGCCACATCGCGATTTGCGAGGTCACCGCGGGTTGCAAATTCGGGTCGATGCCATTGAATGCGGCTTGACTGTTTTGCGCAACATACGAATTCAGGTTCGTGTTAAGGATGTCAAACCCACTGGCGTTGCCGATGAATCTGGCCACAGCGACGTCCAGGGGGGCACTGGATGGTTTGAGCGCAGTGACAAGATCTTGAAGAAATCCAACACTGGGGAAAGCCTTCGTGAGGGTCTGGCTCATCGACGTCGCGTAATGGGTGATTTTCTCCTGCGGTGTAGCACCGGTGATCGAGCCCGGCACCGCGATCTGATTGGCGGTGATGAGGTTCTGCCATTGGGCGACGCTCAGCGCAGCCAGATCTCTCGGGGATGAGATATTGGGATAGCTTGCTCGTATCGCCGCCACCATCGGCGGATTATCGAGCGTCAGCGTGCCGAGTTGCATCGTGAGCTGCAATTCCGGTACGACCGCCTTGAGCGTTGCGTTCTGGCTCAGCCCTTTCCAGAAGTCGCTGATCGACCCCTTGGAGGCGACATAGCTGCTGATGAAGGTGCTGATCAACTGGGCGTTCGCGCTGAGCGCGGGAGAAGTCGCCAGCAGGGTCGCTAGCCCGGCCTTTTTCACTTCGGCCGCGAACAGTGGGCTGGCCTGAAGGGTCGTATTCAGACCCAGGAGGTCGGCAACGGTGGTCGTCGTCGTGATCTTGACAATCGCGGCCTTGGCGGCTGCCTTCGCGGTGGTGTCGGTCGGCAGTGTCACGTGCTTGGTCACGAAGGCTTGCAGGGTAAGGTCTTGGACACTCGCGATGTCCACCGTGGGCAAGGCCTGGAGCAGGCTCACCAGTACGGTCTGTCCTGCCTGGGTCGCCGCGCTTACCAGCATCGACTTGAGGTCCGTATTCAGCGTGTCGCTGATAAACGCCTGCGCTGGCGAATCGGTTCCCAGGTTCTCAAGGACGGTCGCGGACAGGTCTGCTCCGCTCAAATTGACGGAGGTCGGGCCCGGCAAGATCAGTGCGGAGATGGTGGTCAACAGGGTGTTTTGCGCATCGTCGGCCGTGATCTGCCAGATCGCGACTCCGCCGAGCTGATTCCTGACGACGTAGTTGACCTTCTGGGTCAGCGACTCCGGATCGTCGTACGTGATCATGATCCCGGTGGCCGGGTTGTAGAGCCAGGGCACCTGGGCGTCGGAGTGCCAGTAGCGCGTGCATGTGGGAATGTAGTTCGCTGCCAGGTCCTTGTAATCGTAGCGACCGGCGTCATAGGTTCCCTTGCCCGGTCCCGTATTCGGCTGGTATAGACCGTTATGGACGTTCGGAACGCCCTGCCAGCCGGTGCCGATGAAGTGGACGCCGAGCACCAGTTTGTCGGCCGTCACCGCGGCCTCGAGGTAAGCCTTCACGGCGGCGTCGACGTTGTGAGTGAGCCGCGTCGCTGCCGGCGCGGGGTCGTCTGATGGCGGGTAGAGCGGCGCGTCGAAATCGGTGACTTTGCTGGAGGGCACGTAAAAGTCGTACGCCATCAGGTTGATCCAGTCCAGGTATTGATGAACCTGGTCCAGATCGATGTTGGCGTAATTGATCGGTCCGGCGGGCGCGGAGATGGTCAGCAAAAAGGACGGGCTGTCGGCGGAGCCGTGGCCGTCGAGCAGATGGCGAATTTCCGCAAGCAGCGCCGTGAAGTGAGTTTTGTCCTTGGCGCCGGGAAACTCCCAGTCGATATCGATCCCGTCGAACCCGTTCTTCTTCATGAACTGCACACAAGATAGCGCCAGCTTGTGCCGCGCCGCCTTGGTCGCGGCGGCGTGCGAAAAGTTTCCCGAGTGCGACGCGCCGCCGATTGAGATCAGCGTGAGCAGCTTGGGATGCTGCTTCTTGAGCTGAACCAGTTGCGGGAAATTGACCTTGTCATCTTGCGCGCTCACCGAGGCGCATTCGCCGGCGGCCGTGACGTTGGCGAAGGCATAAATCAGATGCGTCAACTGATCGGCGTGGATTTCCGAGACCGGAAATCTCCGGGCATGGATGGCGTCGGAAGGGAAGTAGGCAACGACACGACTTGTTTCGGCCGAGATTTTGGCGTTCACGTATTACTCCTCAGCGTTCACGCGCGACCATCACGGTGGCTGGTACTCGATTGGCGACAAACCATCGCATAATCTCACGTGCGTCCCAAACCGATAACAAAGTTATAGACAATCTATTATCGATTTGTTAATAAGTTGAATATCGGAGCTGCTTGTTCCGGGGTTGCACCGAGAATAAAAATGCCTTCGCTAAACTCACCCAACCTTAGATGAACTTTGAGGTTTCTGTTGATGATCGCTCGCTTGGTCAATGATGGGCTCGTGCTCCTCCCGACAAGTACATCGCTCGGCGACGGAATCTCTACCGTGGTCACCTTTCCTTCGTCGGTGATACCCAACGCATCGGGTTTCAAGCGGCTTGTTGACACGCCGCCCGCAGGCGAGTCTTTCGTCTGCCTGCTGTAAGAGGAGTTCATTGCTACCTTTTGCATACCTGGGATACTCGCCAATTCATCTGCGGCCGCTTGGCTATCCGCAGCATGCGTCGCCCCTCCCGTGGTTTGGGCCGTTCCGAAAATCGGTGCTGGCGATCCCTCACGCTCTTCGAGCGTAGGCGGACTACCATTATCGTTAGCACTCGCTGTTGTGGGTGCAGAGAGCATTCCCGCAACCATCGCAAACGTCCCCGTGACGTCACCGACCTGATTTCCGATCGAGATCATCCGACTGGCTTCTTGAGAGCTAGCACCGAGAAACAGCGCCGCGGCGCCGTAAAGCGTTCCGGTCACGTTTGATGGTTGGACGGCGGCTAACTGGTCACCCTTTTCGGCCAATTCCAGGTTCTCCAACGTCCCGGTCCGTCCTCCTTCACCCATGTATAACGTCGTATCAGGCGCCGGTAGCGTGAGTTGAAGTGGTGGCCGCAATGCGGCTAATTCGAGTTTCTGCCACGTCGAGAACATGTCTCCATATTTAGCATCAAACTTATCTGGGTCCAGTGTCTTGAAATCAGAGGCAATTCGATCAATGTCGCTGGGCTTATTGGGGCTCGCTCCAGCGGAGGTTGCTACCGTCGCGGGCTTGGCTGGTGTTGCGTCGGGGGCACTCGGATGGTCGACTCCATGCGCTTGCCCGACCGTGGTCGTCGTCACCCGTCCATCCTCTCCGACCATCCGAATGGTAAAATTGGGCATGGCCTGTGGGTCCGTTCCCTGAAGGCCAGATAGATCGGTTATGCCGACTGGATTGCAACGAACATAAAGGTACAAATTCGGTCCGTCGGTCAGCCCGGCGGGGTCGCAGCTCGTCCATCGTCCGAGCCACGGCGCAGAGTATCGTGCCCCGTAATAATATAATCCTGTCTCCTCATCTCGCTCTTTTCCTGCATATCGGTAGCGTTTGAGACCCACCTCCGCGGCATTCGGTCCTGCCTGATACGACGTGCTGCCGTACGGGTAATACTCCTCATACGAGATGATCGCCGCATTCTCGTCGAGCTCGAGGCATGCCGAGCCCAAGTGGTTTTCGAATTGGTAACGGGTCGTTGAGGTGAGTGCAGGTCCCTGGTCCGTGGTGGAATCAATCGTGTTCGTTTCGACCAGCGCAACGCGCCGCTTGTCGTCCATGATGTGGAGCGTGTCTCGCTCCAGGGTCACGGTGCTACCGGTCGCGTCGTATTCGCGATAGATTTCGTAACCGCCGAGATAGATCCGCTCATTCGCTCGGGTGGCGTTCGCCGTTTCGGTAATTTTGCGGACACGCTGTCCCTGCGCGTCATAGACGTAGTAGGTCGTCTCCACTGGGCCGCTCGAAACGCGCTGTTGCGTCGCCTGCAACTGATCCTTGAAATCCCACGCCATCAGCGAGAGATGCGGCATTCGGCGTCATGTTGCCGTGAGCGTCGTAAAGGTACGGCTGCTCCTTGGTCCCGCCGACTGTCGTGCTGGTTAGCCGGTTGTTTGATGGCGGGACGTTCGGCTCGTCGTAGGCGTACGATCGGGACCAGGTGCCGCCCACAGACGTATGGCCCAAGGACAGGAAATTCCCGACGGGGTCGTATTGGTATGCCTCGGTGTAGGTGCGCATGGCCTGCCCATCCGTGGCGGAGACGCTTGCCCCATCCGGGGCGTGTCGTCCCAGGTGGTTTGCGGCTGCGTGCCGAGCCCGATGAGCTCGCGACCGGTCGCCTGGATCAGCCGATAGATCGCGTCGTAGATGTAATCGGTGCTGGGGTCGACGACCTGGTTCTTGAAGTAGACAGTTTGCTGGGCCTCATCGGCGATATGCGTGATGTTGCCGACCGGGTCGTAGGTGTAGCCCAGCGCCTGGAGCGTGGCATTGTCCGACGCCCGAGTCGTCGTGAGGGTGAGCAGACGGAAGGTGTCCGGATCGTAGGTAGTACGCGGTCTGAGCCCCGTTGCCGTATGCAATCAGCTCGCGCTGGCCTTTGGCATTGTAGTCGATATTGGTGACGAACGGCGTTGCTGCCGAGGCACCGCGGAGATTGACGTTGATCTGCTCCAGCAGCGATGCCTCGTTATAGGTCGGCGGATGACGCTCGAGTCCGGCGCCACCATCGTGACTGGGCGGTTGAGCGCATCGAATGTGGAGCTGCTTGTTAAGACCTCGCCAGTCAGTGACGGTGAAGTCGACCAGTCGACCGGGTCCTTGTAGTCGTTCAGGAGCTCGCGCGAGCTGTTGAGCAGGTTGCCCTTGAAATCGTACTGGTAGTTCGTGACCACCCCAGCACCGTCGAACTGCTGATACACCTTCCCCCGCAAGTTCATGGCCTGATCTTGCGACGCGCTTGGCTGCCCCTCGCCGTAAACCGTGTTTTCGGCGAACTGTTCGGGGCTACTGCCGGTCTGGACGAACAGACCCGCGGGGCGTCGCGCCGCGTCGTACGCGTAGCGGCACTGATGGTTGCGGCTGTCCCAGCCCATGAACGGCTTGCCGGCGACGTCGTTCAAGGTCCAGCGCTCGCCGGCGTCCATGCTGTTCTGAATGAATCTTGGTTCCAAGCATGTCGTAGTCGTAGGTCATGATCGCGCGGCCGAGCGCATCGGTGATCGACCGCTGGTTCCCCTCGATGTCGAGCTCGACAAAGGTCCGATAGTGGGCCTCGACCGGCATTCCACCCGATATTTGTCGGTTGTAGGCGAGCGTCAGAAACGCCCGGCCCAAGGTGTCGAAGTAACTCGTTCCCGGAGTGCTGGCATGGACCGCCGCTTTCTGGGCGGCAGCCTGCTCCTGGGCACCCAGGCCGCCCGAAATGCGCTGCGGTGTACCAGGTGGGCAGATAATCCGCAGCCGGAATTCGCTGAAAATAGGGGCCCACGTCCGGATCGGTCGAGGGATCGGTGATCAGCACCGTGTCGTTGCCGTCCCAGGTGACCTGCCGCCACGGGTCGAAGACGACCTTTCCCCAGGTCTGGTTCGGTTGCAGAGTGGCGACGACCCTCCCCACCGGGTCATAAAAGAGGGTCGGGCTTACACCGACCGTCACACCGAACTCGAAATCGGCCGTGGCTGTGAAAAACGGCTCATACTGGCGGACCGGCCTGCCCTTGTTGTTGAAGATGATCCAGCCGCTGCCGACCCAGCGCGGGTCCGACGGTCGGGCCCTTGTCGACGAGCGGCCCCGGTTCTCCTTGTGCCTTGCGTTGGATTTCGCGGCCGAAGCCGTCCGAATAGCTAAAACTGATCTGGAGCTTGGAGGTCTGGCCCTGCTTGAGATCACTGACATGGGTCTCACGGGCGATCGTTGCGGCGTAGACAGGCGCCGGAGTGGCCGGGGTCCTGGGAGCACGTGCGAACCTGCCGACGTCATAGACGATGCGCGACGTCGCATTTCCCAGGAGGCTGGCCGCAGATCAGGCCCTTTGGGTCGGCGAAAAACTCATCGATCGGCGACTGCGTGAGGTCGGCGGCGAATCCGGCGAGCGAATCCCCCACATTTTCCGAGGCTTTCCCCATGACCGCCGTACCGACAACGAGCCCGAGGGCGTCAAACGACACAGCGGATTGGTTGCCGTTGGCATCGGTCATGAGGGCGGCTTGCAGCACTCGGTAGTCATTGCTCGCCGTGACGATGTTCCCAACGGGGTCCTGGACCTGAACGAGAAGAAGCGAGTACACGTCGTAGGTCACGACCGTGTTGTTGAGGAAGGGGTCGCGGAAGCGCTGTGGCAGGAACATCTGGGCCTGGGCGTTTGCGAGCTCTTGCGCGGGACTGTCGGCGGGGTTGGCGGAGTAAAAGACCTGACCGGACGGGATCCACCAGTTACCGCTTGGATCAGTTGCCGGAAAGAGGCCGAGGGTTTTCTGATCGTCGCTGAGGGCATAGCCTGCTCCGTTCTTGAGGGTCAGGGCCGGGGTCGGTAACAGGTTCTGAGATCCGCGCTGATACAGGGCGAGTAAACCGGGCGTGAAAGCGAGCTTGTATTTCGCAAACGGCAACGCCATCGACTCGACCATGCCCAGCGTCAGGCCAGCGGTGAGATCGTCCTTGCGGTAGAGCGTCCGCACGCGCTCGATGATGCGTCGGTAGGGGTGGTTCTGCGTGGCGCCGGTGGCATCAATATCCTCGTAAGGCAGGTCGTGCAGGCCGTCCGCGGCCTGGGCGATCTGGCCGGCCAGGTCGTCGAATGCGAACAGGTTGGTCACACCCGGAATCTCGGCGGTCGGGTCGGGCGTCACCTTGATCAGCTCGTAGGTGCTCGTGTCGGCCGGCAAGGGCGTGCGGTAGGCGTCGGGTTCGAGGATGGGGTTGGTATAGCTGCTCTGGGTGTAGGTGACGTGCAGCGTTTGCTGCATTGCTTGATCGGCGGACGTGAGCAGCGGGTCCGGAACGTTGTACCGGCGTTCGTAGGCAATCGCGGCCGATTGCAATACGTTCCCGTAGGGGTCCACAGCCATCGTCATGCTGTGTGTGACTCGTGGATCGGCGAGCTCGGGTTGACCGGGTCCATTGACGGCGTAGAGCGTGCGCTCGTAGTGGAAGTCGATCGACTCGCGGGCGTGGGTGAAGAACACCGCATGACGGTTTCCGCCGAACGATTGCAGGCGGCAGACGGTGTAATTGCGCTCGGATACGCTGTAGGGGAGCGTGGCGGCGGCGGTGCCATCGGATGCGTAAACTTCCTGGCGGAGGATTCCCCCTTTGAGAGACCGGATCGCCTCGTGGATCTCGTCGCCGGTGAGGTCTTCGGGGAGCAGGGAATCCGGCAACAACATGGCGGCGGATTGTTCTTGGCTCAGTCCCGGCTCGCTGAAGTACTCCGTATCGTAGATCCGTGTCACGCGGGTGCCCATAGGGTAGGCGCCGGTGTGGTACCAGGTCTTGGTGACCACCGGGGGAACGTAGGACGCGGAGTCGATATTGGTGGCAGCGGGGAAGGCGCCGGTTTGCGTCAGAATGCCCAGCTCGACGGTGTCGAACTGTTCCACCATGCCGAACCCGCGAAACTCGCGCTCGATGCCGTCAAAGTAGCCGTGGTGGTAGGCGGAACGGGTCACGAACCGGTTGCGGCTGACCCAGTCGAGGGTCTCGACACTCACGACGACCTGGACCGGGAAGGGAAGCCGCGTCGCCCAGGGCTGGCCGGCCTCGCGGTCGGCAAGGTAGAAGGTGGTCGAGGGAGCGTATGAGACCCGGGTCTCCGCTCCCAGGTTGTTCCAGCTCCGCACGAGCAGGTAGGGCTTGTGGCTCCCCATCATGTCGATGTAGCGGATCGACCGGCCGGTGTCGCCCGGGTAGCGCCGAGGTCCAGACCAGGCATGAGGTTCCGTTGCCGAGCAGGTCAAGGGCCTGGATCGACGCCAGGTCGCTGACCGGCGGGAAGTCCGCGACCCGCCGGGACCCATCCCAGGCGTTGCCCGCCTGGTTGAAGTAGAGCGAGACGCCGTTGCGGGCCAGGTAGATGATGTCGGTGACCCCGGAACCATCGACGTCGGCCAGGCGGAGCCGCCGCGGGTCGAACTGGTCGGGAGCGTCGAACCACGGCGCCTGGTCCATGTCGACCTTAGTGCCAAACCGCCCGTAGCCAAGGTTCGGCCAGTAGCAGACCTCGCCGTTGCGGATGCGCACGATGTCGGACAGGCCGTCGCCGGACATGTCGGCCAGGAAGATCGATTGCGTGCTGTCCGCGAAGACGATCGCGGGCCCCCTCTCCTCGTCCGTCTCTTCCTTGGGAACGCGGTTGGGCGGGCCGAAACCGAACTCGGCGAGCGACGGATAATAGGTGATCGCCTCGTGATCGGTGAGCAAGACGTCGCTGAACCCGTTGCCATCGACGTCGATGAACCGCAGGTTGGGGTCGTCCCAGTCAAGGTTGGGCTGGGATGGCAGGAACTCGAACGGGTTCCAGCCACCGCCACTCGGGCGCTTGTAGAAGCCCGAGCCCGGACGGCGGAACACGACGCAGTCTTTGTGTCCGTCGCCGGCGAGGTCCAGGAACTGGTGGCGCAGGGTCGCCGGCCTCGGCGAACGCGGGCAGCCGGCTCACCTCGGTGAGCGTCTCGAACCGCGCGGTAGCGGTGTTGGCCGGGCCACCGTCAACGGCGTACGAAAGCGGGCTCAGGTTTCGCTTGTAGAACCAGGCGTCGTCCTGCTCGGCGAGCACGCACTGGAGACCCTCGCCGTCGAGATCCAGCCAGCGGTATCGGCCGCCGTCGACAGTCGATGGCAGGTTGGCCAGGCTGACCGGGTCGATGTCGCGAACCTCAGGTTGTACCTGGGCCTGGCTGTATTCGAACTCGACAGGCGGGAGGCGCCCCTGCAGAAACGTGCCGTCGACCTGCCGCACGAAACCCGACCGAGTGACGGCCGTCATGAATGATGCGATCGGGGTCTGCTCGTAGGTGAACTCGACTGCGTGTATGAGGTAGTCGACCGTGCCCAGCTCTTTCGCGAAATGGTGGAATACGAGCACCCGCTGGCAGAGCCGGTAGGTACGCACCTCGAAGCAGGAGCGATAGCGTGAAAACGGGTCCTGCCGCACCGGCCACGGCTGTGTGCCGGCAACCGAGGCCGTCACGAAGACGCGGCCCTCTGAGTCTGGAGCCTGCGCCTGGTAGTGGCCCTCGCCGTAGTCGAAGACCACCTCGAACAGCCACGCGAGCTGCGTGATATCCGGTTGGGTCAAGAGCGACGGGGTATTGCCGTACTTGATCCGCTTCACATAGCGATTGGCCGAGCGGGAGGCGTCAGTACGGTTGCGCTCGGTTGACTGGGTCAGGTCGACGTTGGAGGAGTCCTCCGGAACGTACTCGTAGGAGATTACATTTCCCTTGTCGTCCTGGCTGTCGGCAATCAACCACGAGAAGATCCGGGTCGGGTCTGCGGGGTCGGCAATGCGGGTAGCTATAGACGTGCCGTAGTTCGTTGTGATGTTGTCCTTCGAGATCGACCGCCAGTAGGTGTCGCCGTCGCTCCACCGCGTCCAGCGCTCGATACGGGCGAAGAGTCCTTCGACACGAGGACGGTAGGCTGTGACGACGTATCCATCGTGCGTAATCGGGTCCGGGCACCAGTTCCCCTGGGCGTCCTCCACGACTACGCGGACAAGGTCCTCGGCACCCGACAGGATGAAGATGTCCGACTCGTCGGCATCCTGATACTGCGGCAGTCCCCGATCGGTCCGGCGTGTGATCTCGGCGGGCGAGAGTCCCCAACCCATGCCAAAGGGCCCGTTCCCTTCTCCTGAATCGTACGAGAGAGCCAGGTCGGGCGTGGACCCCGCGGCGCTGGACTCACCGCGATGGGCACCTTGAGGGTACCAGTTCCGTTAACGGGGTTAACGGAAAACGATTCCCCGATCCCACGGATTGCGCCGCCACCCTTGGGCAGACTGATTTGCGGGCGCCCCCGCCACTGCTCGCGTCCTTCGTCGCTTCCTGAGCGCGAATCGTTGTCTTGATCGGGCATCTCGATGACTCCCGGCGACTTTCGAACCTTCTTTGACCGAACGACCCGGACCTGAGCGTGCTGACCACTCGTTTCCGCGCTTGTAGTTCACGCCCATTTGACTTGGCGTGCACGCCGATTTGACTTGACTCGCTCGCTTATTGGATCTGTCGGACTTGTTGATAGCAAGAAAAAAACAAATTTTTTTGCCGTCGGCACCTCTACCGACTGGTCGACGATGGATTCACGATAAATTCACAAAATAAAAGCATTTCCCCACTCATTTAGTCGCCGAGACTGTCGGAGAGCGTTTTGAAGACGCGCGGACTTGACCCGACGTCTGACGATTCGCGATCTAGCCGCAGCGGGAATGCGGACCCGAATACATCGGTTATTCTTTGGCGTGCCCGCGACTCGTCACACCGGCAGGAATGGTGGAGAGCTGACTTGACGGCACAATCCCGAGCCGAACGGGTGACATGGGCAAATAAGACTCTACAGCCGGGCAAGGGTAGTTGAAAGGCTACCTGGCTGGCCCGCGGCACAGACATTCACTTATTGAGACTATTTGAATATTTTATCAATGGATGACTCAGTCGGCTGGCGCCGCATCCAGCGCCTCGTCGATAGCCGCCAGGGAGACACCATCGCTTGGCATCCGTTGAAGGGCGATTCTTCCGGCGACGCCGGCAACTTTACTCACACTGTCCGCTCACGGGCGGCGCGAGGATTGCGCGGTAAAGCCACCGGATGTCAGGGCTTCGTCAGGTTGACTTGACTTGTAACCGGGGATGCAGCTTATCGCGAGTTCGGGTGAGCAGGCGGGTTGCTCCATTCACATCCGCGCACGGCCTCACTTCAGCGGCGCGATTGCGGGAACCAACAGATCGCCTCGGCGAAGTTCCATTTCTACTGCTGTTTGTATGGGTGCGCACGGATGGGTTACCTTTGGAGTTGTGTGGCCCAGCGAGTTGCCTTTCTTTCCGCTTGCGTGTGTCGTCCGACACACTGACGCGCGCATTGTGTCCCATGCGAGGACGGAAAGGAGCTCGAGTCATCAATCGACTTGAGGAGCGAGCGGCGGTGCTCGTCCTCCGGCCCTGTTAATCAAACCTACGGTTTATTTATTCGCGGCTACGTCATCGGGGCGAATCTTGCGTGCTTCGGCGGTGATCAATCATACGGCCGTTGAACGAAACCGCTTCGCGGTAGAGACCGCAAGCGAAGCCCCTCCTACGGTTGACGGCCCCGCTCCGACGCCGGCCCTCCTCTGCCCTCGACCCTCGACTGGCCCTGACGATCCCACTTCCTCGCCCACCACCTCCACTCCCCGCTCCCGCTGAGACATCATCAGGCGCGTCTCCTCTCTTTCTTCGCCTCACCTCAGCAAGGGAGCTCACCATGACTCCGCTCCGTCGCCGCATGATCCAGGACATGCAGTTGCGCAACTTCGCCCCGCGCACCATCACCGTCTATGTCAACTGCGTCGCACGCTTCGCCAGGCATTTCGGCAGGTCCCCCGAACTCCTCGGACCAGACGAGGTCCGCGCCTACCTCCTCGACCTGATCGAGCAAAAGCGACAATCCTGGGCCTACTACAACCTCAACCTCCAGGCTCTGCGGTTCCTCTACAACGTCACCCTGGGGCGGCCCGAGGTCCTCGCGCCACCTCCCTTGCCCCAAGCGGCTCAAACGTCTCCCTGTCGTCCTTAGCGCGGAGGAACTGACCCGCTTCTTCGCCGCCGTCCGGCGGCTCAACCACCGCGCCCTGCTGATCACCGCTTACGCCGCCGGGCTCCGGGTTTCCGAGGTCGCCGCCTTGAGGGTCGAGGACATCGACAGCCAACGCATGGTCCTTCGCGTCCGTCAGGGCAAGGGCCGCAAGGATCGCTACGTCATGCTTTCGCCCAAGCTCCTCGAGCTGCTCCGGGCCTACTGGAAGGCGGCTCGCCCCAAGACCTGGCTGTTCCCCGGGCTCGACCCCGACCGGCCTATCTCCGCCGCCGCCGTGATGAAGGCCTGTCGCCATGCCTGGCGGGCCTCCGGCCTGGAGAAGCACGTCACCGTCCATGCCTTGCGGCACAGCTTCGCCACCCACCTGCTCGAGGCCGGCACCGACCTGCGGACCATCCAGGTCCTGCTCGGCCACGACAGCCCGCGCACCACAGCCATCTACACCCACGTCTCACCCGACGCGCTTCGGACCACGTCCAGCCCGTTGGACCGGCTCGATCTGAGGCTCCGGCCATGAGCCGGCCACGGGTCGAGGTTGCCGACGTCATCAGGACTCATGGCGACCCCTTTCTCGAGGCGTACGGGGATACCCTCTCCCCGGAGCAACGCCGTGCCTTGGCCGATCTGGCCGCCTGTCGCACGGCGTCTCTGGGCGGGCATGTCGAGGCGTGCAACCGGTGCGGATATCAGCAGGTCGCGTATAACTCGTGCCGCAACCGCCACTGCCCCAAGTGTCAAGCCACCGAGGCGGCGCGGTGGGTCGAGGCCCGGGCGGCCGAGTTGCTCGCTGTCGAGTATTTCCATGTCGTTTTCACCCTACCGGCTGCCCTCAGCCCGCTCGCCCTTCAGAACCCGCGGGTCGTCTACGACTTGTTGTTCCGGTCCGCCGCCAAGACCCTGCTGCAGATCGCCGCCGACCCCGGGCACCTCGGGGCGGAGATTGGCTTCCTGGCTGTGCTCCACACCTGGGGCCAGAACCTCCAGCACCACCCCCACGTGCATTGCGTGGTGCCTGGCGGTGGGCTCTCTGCCGACGGCTCGCGGTGGGTCGCTTGTCCCAACAACTTCTTCCTGCCGGTCCGGGTCCTGAGCCGTGTCTTCCGGGGCAAGTTCCTGGCGGGCCTCCGGGCGGCCTTCGATCGGGGCCGGCTCAAGTTCCATGGCCGGTTGGCTCGGCTCGCCGACGCAGATCGGTTCGACTGCCTTCTCGTCGATGCGGTCAAGACCGAATGGGTCGTCTACGCCAAGCCGCCGTTCGGCGGCCCGGGCCAGGTGTTGAAGTACCTCGCCCGATACACCCACCGGGTGGCGATCAGCAACCGGCGGCTGATCGGCATGAAAGGCGGTCGGGTGAGTTTCCGGTACAAAGACTACGCCCGCGGTGGCAAGCGGCGGACTATGGAACTAGAGGCGACGGAGTTCCTCCGCCGGTTCCTTCTCCACGTGTTGCCGACGGGTTTCGTCCGAATTCGGCACTACGGGTTGCTATCCAACCGATGCCGTCGGGAGAAGCTGGCGGTTTGCCGCGAGCTACTCGGTTCCGCCCCGTTGCCCGAGGTCATATTTCCCGAGGTCCCCTCCTTGGCCACGCCTCCCGGCCTCGGAGGGGAGGTGACCGAGGCGCGGTGCGCAACCCTCTGTCCGAAATGTGGAGTGGGACGGATGGTGATCATCGAGGAACTGCCTGCCGTGCCCCTGAGCGCTCGAGGGCCGGCAAGCCAGTCCGCGCCGCATGCCATCTTCGATTCGTCGTAAGGCACCGCGCGCGGCAGAGGGCCAGGGCACGAGGTCACTCCAGGTGGTGGCGGGGGGACTCCCCGTCTTCAGGCCGTCAACGTTCCGCATCGCGGGCCCGACACAGCAGCGCAGAGCGCTAACGTGAGGTGCTCGCGCTGACTCTCCAAGTCATGATCGACTCAACGTCCTCGCCAATCGTGGTCGCGGCGCCGTGAGACAGGGGACCGCGCCGATTGAAACCCCATAACACAATAAGAGGCTTGCCCCCGGTTCCGTTCAACAGGTTGTATGGGAAAGTGCCCACGACAGCCGGTGGGGACGGCGATGGTCCGTCCGGGCACTTCCCCATACAACCCTCTTCGTTTTCTTACCATCTGGAAGCCGTCTCTTCTCGCTCCCATAAAGTCCTTCTTTCGTTTGTTAAGAAACTCAGGCAGGAAATCTACGGCAAATCAGACTGGCTTCTCACGGGTTTCTTTACTGTTTGGGAAGGACCTCCCGCAAGTAACAATCAGACTTTACGCCCGATCCGCAATGGCACTGCAACATCAGCGGCTCATTGGGTGGTGTCACTCTCATCCATTTGGATTGTCACATCGTTGCACGCTTCGGTCACATCGCCCGACGCATCCCTCGTTGCGGAGAAATTGAATCAGCCGCGGTTATTTCGGTGCCTGTGTCTTCCTGGGCAAAGCACTCAACCGAACATAAGGTCGTTGTCGGACCTACCCCTGGCCTCATGAGAAGGAGAGATAGGGGTCAGGATGTAAGGCGGAGGGACCACAGATCGTCGACGCACCTGCGATACACGGTATCGCAGGCATCCCGATCGCGCCGAATGTATCGCGTGAGGAACTCAGGATCGCGGATGGGACCCAAGGGGACCCAAAGCGTTTCCGGCGGCCATATCTGGGCCGGGTACTGCGAGTTCGAGCGAACTCGTCGCTTCTACGGCTCCCCTGGGATCTCAAGATCCGGGATCGCAGCATGGCCTGCAGCTCGGGGGAGCACCAGTAGTCTTAATTGTCAGATGCGTATCCTGGTATCTACTTATCCCTGGGTATGCTCATCCTCGTGATCTCGGTCCTGATCATCACCGGCAGCTTTGGCACGGCGAGAATCTGGTTTTGTCTGCTTAACGGACTTTTGAGGTTTCGGAGGCTGAGGGGGCACTGGTGGGCGCGGTGGTACTGCTGGCGCTCCTGTCGCCCAGTTAGGCCCCCGCCCAGGCGTCCCGCCGCAGATTGTGCTCAGTCTCGCCATGGCTCACCTCGCCTCGGTCTTGAATTCCCGGCATCTGGTGTATCTTTGGTCCGGGCCGACCCAGTGCTCATCGAAGGAAGATTTTGTTGGCTCTGCCCTAGCTTTGTGCATGGAATTCTTTTGGGATGGGCTGTGCATTGCGGGATTCCTATTTTCGCTGAGCGAACTTTGTTCCGTCTCCAGACAAAGCAAGTACCGCCGTGATGGCCCACTACAAGTGGATCACGGCGGTCCAGGGCAGGTTCGGCACCACGAAAGGATAGTGCGCCTGCTGGCATGGCTAAACCAGATCCCACAGCCAATGTCTAGAACAATGGGACCCAACCGGCGCGGGCGCTCATGCCTGCTCCCGTGCTGCGCCGGTGCTGACTCGCACACGAATCAATTGTAGGCCATCTACAAACATCAGGCAGGCGAGGGTATCTTCCTTCGTCGCCGGCGCACGCTAGCCAGAGAACGAGCCGATCGTCGTGGTGTTACTCCAGCGTGGCACCCGAGCGAAAGGAAACGGCAAGACGGGTCAGTCAAGAGGCCAACAGCGACGGCCAGCACCTGAATCGTGGTTGCTGACCGTCTCTGCACACAAGCATCAGGAGCCGGATAGCAAGCCGGCCCTGTCAACGGCTATTTGCTGCGCGGTAGCTTTATGTCAGCACCCTTCGCCTGTTGCGCCAACGTGCCAGGATTCGTACTGGGTGCACCAATAGATTTTCAGCTTGCCCTGGCGATGCTCACAGAGGTCTCTCGTCTCGATTCGCCGCAGCTCGATCAGGTGGTTCTGGGTGATGTGTTTGGTCCGGTGGCTTCGCTTGCCGCTCGGCCATTTCTGGACGCTGCACTTTTTCTTCTTCACAGTTCGTGCCTCGTGCGAGGAATTCCGCACGCTATAGCGGCACGACGGTTATGGGTCGGTAAAAGCTGTGAGTTTGGTCAGCGCCAGGATGATTTTCCAAATCAAGATTCCTGCCAAAGCACTCGTCTAACTCGGCCTTGGTATAGGCTTCCGCTGCGGCGTCCGGGGCTTCTCCTTGGGCCTTCCTTGGCTTTCCCTTGCAGTGCCAGTGGTAGGCACGGTAGTAAGCAGGTCGGGTCCTGTAGCCGTGTCCCCGGCCAGTTCCGTCAAAGCCGTCGGGGCTGGGGCCAAAGAATCGCATCGCACCGCCCCATGATGATCCGCATGCTTATGACTTAAAACGATGGCGAAGTTTGCGAGCGAGGAATTCCGCGCACTGGGCCTCCAGCCTGCTTCTGCGATGGCGAGTGGCCTGCGTTCGCGATTGCGAGCCGCAATAATCTGCGATGTGCGCCACACGTATTAAAAAAAAAGGGCGGCAATGGCCGCCTTAACGAACTCTCTCAACCCTGCTCACGAGAAAGGAAGCACGCAATGACTCTCACTGCAAATCACAAGACGGTGGTCGCCATCCGCACCCTCATTGAGTACCTGGAGGACGAACGGGAAGACTACCAAGAACAGCTTGAACGAGGCGAGGGCGATGGCCACATCTATGAGGTCATCGCTCAGATTGAGAAATGGCTGAGCGGCCAGGCCCGAGTCCTCCACATGGTCGCCAACTCCGACATTGACTCCGGCCTCCCCCAGGCTGACTGCGAGGTCCTCACCGCCCAGGAAGCCGCCGAACGCTTCCAGGCGATGCTGGAAATCCAACAACTATCTCCCATTCCCTACAACCCAGAGACCGATAAGGTCCTGGCCCGCTATGAGACCAGCGACGCTGGGGGGCATCGCTTCTACGGATTCGCACCCCTGGGCGAGGAGACGCCCGACGGCTACACCGAGTTGACCTACGCGCAGACATTCAACCCGCTTGGTGGATGGCAGGTCAAGGTCAACGATGTCGTCGTCTACCAGCAGCAAGAGGAGGAGGACGCGGAAGACACAGACGACGGAGAACCGGGAAGCGGTGAGGAGGAATGCGCGTCCGTGCCAGTTGAGGCCACACCGTGATTGACCTTATCAAGGCAGAGATGCGATTACGCCGCATTACTCAGGGCGAACTTGCCCAACTGGCGGGGGTTAGCGAACCCTGCATATTCCGGCTCCTTGCCAGGAAGTCAAAACCGAAGTACGAGACGGTGGAACGAGTCCTGAACTGTCTCGGCTACGAGCTACGAGTGAGAAAGAGGAAGAGGGCTGCCATGTAGACCGAGCTGGAGTGTTTTCCTTCCGCGCAACTCTAGTCAGTTCGGCCCAGCCGCACCCAGTGGGAGTAATCCCGCTGGGTGATGGCTTGCGCATCACGTGCGTCCTCTGGTGCGCATCTGTTGCTAGCCAAAAACGTCATGGCACGCACACATAGCTGTTACAATCTATATATTAAATATCAGTAGAGGTCGCAACACAGTAGACCCTCGCAATCACACTGAGCTTCAGGCAATGACCTTCACTTATAGACATGATTCCGGCTACTGAAGAGACACTCAGGGGCCGCGATCATCAGGATGCACTGAAAGCGCACAGCAGGGATGCTACCCCGGGTGGTTAAGGCGTCTAAATGGGGATTGGCAGTAGCTCTCATTGCAGGTCTGCTTGAATTGATAATGGTCGTGTGGGCATTCAGCCCGTGCTGGCGGAAGTGATCGGCCAGTGACTCGCAGAGTGTGTTTAGTGGACCAAGTTGCATGTTGTTGCTCCACGGACCATTCCTGTAAGCCGCACGTGGCTGCACGGTCACGAGGAGTTAGTAAACGCATGGACTTATACAGGACCGGCCAGCACCCCAACCGGAAAGTGCTGGCCAGAACTGTTCGCAATACGATCGCCGGCGAGCAAGACAAGCGCTCTGACTTATCCACGCCAGACGGCACAGTCCTGGGCGCGGCACAGTCCCGCCAGGAACAAGCTGGCCATCGCCCGTTGCGGCACGGCAGGCCCTCCGGACGCCAAGGGAGAGCCCTATGAGGAGAGGGTTCTGTTCTGAGCCGTCTCATTGTCAGCGTTGCCGGGAAAGCCTTCCAGACACCAAGGATGGGTAGCCAACCCTTGATGATCCAAGGCGTAAGCCTATAGGGGTAGGACACGCTGTATTCCAGCGTGGGCTACCCCGGCCTGCACGCAGTGCAGGCCAATGCCCTTACCGTTATCGCGTTTTCACCCTTCTTGATTCTGGATCTTCTGCGGAAGAGCCCCGCGTTAGCGGGGGTCTGGAGCAGAAGATCCAAAATCAAGACAGACTCCAGATGAGGTGATAAAGAAGAAGGGGAGAAAACGGGGGTCTTTGTGTTGCGGGGGGTGAAAATGGCCTCGAAACCCTATTTTCACCCCCCGTCGTACAATATTCGTACATTAGGTGAAAATATATTCTAGCTCCAGCCTGGCCATCGCCTCGACGTCATCATCGTGTAACCTGCAATACCCGGGATGATCGCCCACATAATCCGTGATGACACCCGCGTTCTGAACCTGCGAGATGAAGCTGGCTATGATCTGGAGTTTTTCGGCCTTGCTGCCGCCACCGCAACACCTGGTAAGAGCATTGGGCCACTCGGTGCCGGCCCGGTTCAGCACATACTTGCTGCCACTCTTGCGGGAGCGGATTACCAAGATCGCCCACTTATACCAGAATGGGATGTTCGCCTGCAGCAGCGTGTGATAGCCCTGCACCCATGCCGCCGTTGGCTGGCACGTCCCGCAGGAAGATCAACCCGCGTTGGCTAACGTCCAGGACCAGAGGTGCCTCGACTGGCCAGCGTTGCAGGAACTTGAGGGCTGATTTGAATTGATTGGCGGTGATGCCTGCTGATTCGCGTAGCCGTTCGTCTAGGTGGGCGACTCGTGATGGGCCGGCTCGGTGTATTAGAGCGATTGCTAGGCGGCGGGCGTGGTTGGGTACGGGGTGATCTTTGGTTCCGTGGCTCAGGATGATATCTTTGCCGATTTGTTCAAATGGGCCGTAGTCGGTTGGTTTCATCGCTGGGACCTTCGTTGCCCCACCCTGAGCACATCTAAAGCGAGCACCGCCGGGGAGTCCTAAGCTAACTCTCCCGGCGGGCACGTGTGATGTTTCGGTGGTTGCTTAGATTTTGATTGCGGGCTTGTTTCGGCTACCCCTGCTGCGTCATCACACGTGCAGGGTGCCTACTCCAAATTTGCCGGCAACCATAGGTCTACATAGTGCAATTCGTAGCTGCCTGGCCTAATTAACCTTCATCTTTCTCTTTCTCGTCCGGTCGGCGCACGCTGGCCGACCCGCGAGTCAGGGTTGACGCCAAACCTAGCTGCCGTCCGGTCATTTCCCGGTCGGTGCGGGGAACAGATCCTCAAATCCGGGCAGGCCTCGCAGCGGCGCCAGGTCCGTGTCTTGCCTCATGTGGTCGAAGTTATGGTAGCCCGCGGCAATGGCCTCTTTGAGGCAGGCGAGCGACAATTCGACAAACTTCTTGCGCTCGGCTTCCTCGGCTGGGGTCGGAGCCGGTTTGCCTTTGACCGCGAGCCCCGCGCATAGGCCGTAGGCGCACGCGGCGTCGTAGAGGTTCCCGCCCGCTTTCGGCTCCAGCTCGCGGAGTTTCGCGCCGGCATGCGCGACATCCGCCAGCCGGCCTTGCTTCGCAAGCTCGGTGATGCGGAAGCTCAGCAGCTCGGGAAGCAGCTTGGGGTCCGCCTTGATCAGCGCTTCCCAATCTCCGGTGGCAAGTAGGGCGCGCTGACAAAACCGGAGCCCCTCTTCCAGGATTCCCTTTTCTCGAGCGGCCTTGTCCTCGTTCAACCGCTTTGCGATCATGCCGTTCAGCAACGCAATCCCCGCTTCGAAGTGCGCGATCGCCGATTCAAACCTCTGCAACTTGAGGTCCAGCACCCCCAGCTTGGATTGACTGACCATCACGCCGCGAGCGGCCTCGGCGGAGTCCGGGTTCCACTTCCGCAACGCTTCGCTGATTCCGAGGTCGCGCGAGTAGTATTGCAGCGCCTGGTCGGCGTCCCCCGGCTGACCGCGCTGGGCGAGGACGTCGCCGAGCTTGTTGAGGCTGACCGATACATCTCGTGCGGCCTGTGGGAAGTCCGGGTTCTGTTTCTGCAGCGCTTTGTTCAGCTCGAGGCACCGCGTGTCATGTCTCAGCGCCTGCTCGGCGTCCCCCGGCTGACCGCGCTGGGCGAGGAAGCTGCCGAGCCTGTTGAGGCTGACCGATACAGCGCGAGCCGCCTGGGCGGCGTTCGGGTTCCGCTTCTGCAACGCTTCGCGAATCTCGAGGCTGCGCGTGTAGTGGCGAAGCGCCTGTTCGCCATCACCCGGCTTACGCCGCTGGGTGAGGAAGTCACCGAGGTTGTCGAGGCTGATTGATACATGTCCAGCGGCCTCGGCGGAGTCCGGGTTCTGCTTCTGCAACGCTTCGCAGATTTCGAGGCTGCGCGTGTAGTGTCGCAGCGCTTGCTCGGCATCACCCGGCTGACCGCGCTTGGCGAGGAAGTCGCCGAGCCTGCCGAGGCTGACCGATACATCGCGAGCAGCCTGGGCAGAGTCTGGGTTCTGCTTCTGCAACGCTTCGGCCAGTTCGAGGTTACGCGTGAAGTGTCGCAGCGCCTGCGCGGCGTCACCCGGCTGACCTCGCTCGGCGAGGAATTTGCCGAGCCTGCCGAGGCTGACCGATACATCGCGAGCAGCCTGGGCAGAGTCTGGGTTCTGCTTCTGCAACGTTTCGTCCAGTTCGAGGGCGCGCGTGTAGTCGCGCAGCGCCTGTTGGGTGTCTCCTGGCTGGCCACGCTGCGCGAGGAAGTCGCCGAGCTTGATCAGGCTGACCGATACATCGCGAGCGGCCTCAGCGGAGTCCGGGTTCCGTTTCTGCAACGCTTCGCTGATTTCGAGGCTGCGCGTGTAATGTCGCATCGCTTGCGCCGCGTCACCCTGATGACCGCGCTCGGAGAGGAAGTCGCCGAGGAGTTTGAGGCTGACCGAGACATCGCGAGCGGCCCGAGCGGAATCCGGGTTCTGTTCCTGCAACGCTTCGACCAGCTTGAGGCTGCGCGTGTAGTGCCGCAGCGCTTGCTCGGCATCACCCGATTGACCACGCTGGGCGAGGAACCCACCGAGTTTGAGAAGGCTCACAACTACATCCCGAGCGGCCTGGGCGGAGTCCGGGTTCCGCTCCAGCGCCACTTCGTTCAGCTCGAGGCTGCGCGTGTACTGTCGCAACGCCTGCGCGGCGTCGCCCGGCTGACGGCGCTGGGCAAGGAACTCGCCGAGGTTGATGAGGCCGACCGATACATCGCGAGCGGCCTCGCCAGAGTCGGGATTCCGCTTCTGCAACGCTTCGGCCAGCTCGAGGCCTCGCGCGTAGTCGTGCAGCGCCTGTTGGGTGTCTCCTGGCTGGCCACGCTGCGCGAGGAAGTCGCCGAGCTTGATCAGGCTGACCGATACATCGCGAGCGGCCTCAGCGGAGTCCGGGTTCCGCTTGAGCAACGCTTCGGCCATCTCGAGGCTGCGCGTAATGGCGCAGCGCCTGTTCGGCGTCACCCGGCTGACCCCGCTGGCCCAGGAAGTCGCCAAACTTCTCGAGGCTGACCCACACATCGCGAGTGGCCTGGGCGGAGTCCGGGTTCCGCTTGAGCAACGCTTCGGCCATCTCGAGGCTGCGCGTGTAATGGCGTAGCGCCTGCTCGGCGTCTCCAGGCTGGCCACGCAGGACCACCAGGTCGCCAAGTTGATTGCTGGCGAAGGACAAAACCCGTTGGCCCTCCGGCTTCGTTCTGTCTTCAGAGAAAAGCCGCTCCGCCAGATCGAACGATTGCCGGGCATCGTCCAGCGCGGCCCGAAGCGTGCCGTGATTCCCAGTCTGGACCGATCGGTCGTACAAAAAATAGGCGAAGGTCTCCAGGGCCTGAGGCCAGGCTGGTTCGAGCTCGAGAAGTTCCGCAAACTGCGCCTGCGCCGCTGCGGGCCGGCCGCGCGTCCATTCGAGCTGGGCGACTTTCAACAGCGGAAGGAGGTCCGTCCGATTCCGTTCTTGTTCGGCCCGCTTGCGAGCGCGAACGCCCTCCAGCAGTGTCACACGTTGCCGCTCCGCGTAGGCGATCGCCTTGTCGACCGGGTCGGTTTTCTCGTCGTTCAAGATGCGCGTCATCTCGCGTAAGACGGGAGAGGAATCCGAGCGCTGCTCCAGCTCGACAAAGCTGGCTGCCAGGTCCTTGATGCGACTGAGCCGGATCTCATGCGCCTTGACCGCCTGCTCGCGGTGCCACTCGCGCTCGTCGAACCGGGGCTCTTTTTCGGCCTGCTGCCAGCTCCGTGTCCCGTGCGCGTTCCGAGGCTTCCTCGAGACGGATGCGAATGCGCGCCGCAGTGATGGTCTGCCCTTTCTGAACCTCCGCGACTTGCTCGCTGATTTTCTGAATCTCCTTGTGAGTTGCTCGTTTGACCCACCATTGCGCGAGCAGCACGCAACCCAGCAGCAGCACGGCCGAGACGCCCGATCCCAGGACCAGGCTTTGCCACCGCCGAAATCCGCGCCGCAGCGCGGCGAATTCGTCCTTCAACCGTTCGAGCTTCAGCTCGAGCTCGGTATTGTTCGCGGCCGCGTGCCAGAGATGAGCGTCGCGCCGCAGCCGCAGCCGCCAGGTGTCTTGCAGCGCGGCGGTCGGCTTGAAGGCCGGCCGGGTCGGGGTGGTCCGGGTCAGGCGGCAGGTCAAGCGTCTCCAGAGGACGGTCGTGCACGCAGCCGTCTTCGGCGAACAACACCCACGTCTTCTTCCCCGGCGGCGCGCGTAAAGCAGCTCGTACTGCGTGTAGGAGACACGACCGAACTCAGGATCCGGCTCGAGCGGCTCGGCCCCGTAACCGCGACCGACGATCTGAATCAGCCCCACGCACTCATCGATCTTGTCGCGGAGCATCTGCTTCAAGTCGCCCGGCTCGGTGCCGAAGATATCCTGCCAGACGGGCTCATAACCCAGGCGCTCGAGCACGTTGGCCGTCAATTGCCGGATCGACCCCAGCTCGGATGACACCGTCGAAATGAATACCCGCGGTTTCATGGGAGGTCCCCGATCAGCCAGAGCGGTCGAGCTCTGCGGGCAACACTCAGCGGACCGAAAATGGGGGCAACGGCGACGGACGAACCTGTCCGCAGCGATCGATGCTCTCGTTCCGCTCTATCATACCTGCGGAGGAAGTCGCACCGAAAGGCCACGCCCCGCGGGCCGTGCGGACGACTGGACTTTGCTTTTCGAAGCACAGTGCGCATTGGTGCCCGCGATGAGTTCTTCCGAGCCGGATCTTCCGACAAATGCATACCGCGTCGACGCGGTTATACCTCACGCGGTAACGACGGCGTCATCCTAGGGCGGGGTGAAACCCACCGGCCGCAAAACGTTTACGGTGGGTTTCACTACAAATGGCTCATTAGCGCCCTGCGGCGCGGTATATTTGCTCGGCCTCGCCCCGGCTTCCCTGGCCTTCCCCACGGGACGGGCTTTGGTGGCCCCGAGAAACACGTTGTCGCCGAGGACCAGGGTGGTTCTCTCTGCCAATAAAAGAACCTCCAGCCGGAGGGACAGACAGCTCCGACTGGGGGCCTATTGGGGTACGCCGGTGTTTTGTGAGGGATGGCTAGCGTCGCCATGGTCTGTCCACGCTCAATTGTTAGCCTAGGTTGCGCGGTTAGTGGCGGATTTTGCCCAAAATCTCGTCTCAGAGGCCTGATTTCCTGGTTTTTTGGTAGTGAAAACCGCCTCGGATCATTGTAGTGAAGACCTACTTGAGCCTTTAGACCTTGATTCTATGCCGACCCCCGATCATCCTGGTGCTCGGGAGGCCGGCATGTTCCTACGCCGATACACTCGCAACAAAGACGGCAAGTCCCACACCTACTACGCCCTGGTCGAGAGCACTGCGCACCGAGGCCGGGCCGCGGCAGCATATCGTCGCCTATCTCGGCGAACTGAACCACGACGAGCAGCATCGTTGGCAGCGCACCGTGGTCATCTACAACCGCCAAGGCGATTCGCAACAACTCCGCCTCTTCCCCGATGACGATCAGGTCCCTGTTCCCGATGATCCCGACGTGGTGCGCGTCCGGCTGGGTTCGATCGGCTGGACCAACGGACGCCGATTCGGTGACGTCTGGCTGGCACTCTGGCTCTGGAAACTCCTCGGCCTCGACGAGATCGTCGAGCGTCACATCCCCCAGGGCAAAGAAACAGTGCGGCCTGCCGATGTCGTAGCCATCGAGGTGATCAATCGTCTCTGCGGCCCCTGCAGCGAGTTTGCTCTGGCCGAACACTGGTATGTCTCCACCGGTCTGGAAGACCTGCTCGGCGTGCCCGACAGCGCCGTGACCAAGGACCGCCTGTACCACACGCTGGATCGTTTGCTGGCCGCTCAGAGCTTCGATCGAGCAGGATCTGAAGACCCGGCTCGGCACGCTCTTCCAGCTCGATTACGACCTCTTGCTCTATGACCTCACGAGCACCTACTTCGAGGGTCTGGCAGAGGAGAACGACTTGGCCCAGAGGGGCTATTCACGGGACCATCGCAGCGACTGCAAGCAAGTCGTCCTGGCCCTGGTCGTGACCCGAGACGGCTTTCCTCTGGCGCATCGCACGCTGGCGGGAAACACCCAGGACCTTCAGACGGTCGAGACCATAGTGACCGAGGTCGAGCAACGATTCGGCAAGACCCAGCGGATCTGGGTCATGGACCGGGGAATGGTCAGCAAGGAGTCATTGGCCTTCCTCAAGAAGTCCGGCCGAAAATATGTGCTCGCAGCCCGGCGTGGCGAGTTGACCAAGTTCCAGAGTCAGTTGCAAAGCGGCGGCTGGCATCACCTGCCCGAGAACCCTGAAGTCACCGTCAAGCTGATCCACCAGCAGCGAGAGCATTTTCTTCTGGCTCGCAGTCGCCCGCGTCGTAAGAAAGAGCGTGCGATTCGTCGCCGCCAGCGTCGTGGCCTGGCCCGCGGTCTGCAACGCCTCCAGCAGCTCATCAGCACAGGGCGTCTGAAGAACCGCGACAAGATTCTGGAGCGTGTGGGACGGCTCACGGGTCGATATCCCAAGGCCCGCCCGTTCGTAACGATCACCGTCAGCAAGGCCAGGCGGGCCGAGCTGAGCTGGTCGTGGAACGTCGCGAAATTCAAGGCGGCCCTGGCCCGTGACGGGGCCTACTTGCTCCAGAGCAACCAACCGGGCTGGTCGGTTCAGGAATTCTGGGAGACGTACATGCAGCTCACGGTTGTGGAGCACGCATTCCGGGTACTCAAGTCCGAGCTGCTATTGCGCCCGGTGTGGCACCACTACAGCGGACGGACACAGGCGCACGTGATGGTCTGTGTGCTGGCCTATGCGCTCTGGAAGACCCTGGATCACTTGTCCAAGCAGGCAGGACTCGAGACGGAGATTCGCAAGCCCGATCGTCGTCGACCAAATGCCTCACCCAAACCACGGCCGATGACGCCGGAGGTCATCCTCCGGCAGTTGGGGGATATCCAGATCGGCGACATTCTCCTGGAGACGACAGATGGCAGGAAGCTGGCCCTGCGTCGGGTCGCCCGACCCAAGCCAGAACAGGCAAGAATCCTGGCTGCTCTGAAGCTGAGCATCCCCGAGCGGCTGACGCACGATCGGGAAATGTAGTGAAGACCCAGACCCGTCAGCGTGGGGATTTCCCAGGGAAATCGGATTATCCACCCAGCCAGTCGCGCAACCTGAGGTTAGTCGGGCGGCGTCTATTCCCCAATAGTGCCGTCCCTACTTACATCTTTGAGCAGCTCCTGCTTCCTGTGCTTTCCTTGATTCTATCCACTCTCATGCGACCAGGCTGAATAGCTACTCTGCGACGGCCTGAATATCCTCCTCGGTTACCACGGGATGTCGAACCACACGAATCTACTCGGCCATCAGATTTCGGCTTGGCGTGCTGTGGGGAAAGCCCTGCCGAATAGCGGCTTGCTTGCCGGCTCAAGGGCTGTGCTAGTCCATTTGATCATTCGGGGTCGGAAACTTGGTTTTTCTTATTGCTCAGCATCTTCAAGGAGCGGCGCGCATCAGCGACTTTGTCCAGCAGCTCAGGGTCTGAAACATCAAGATTCACCCAGAAGAGGGTGTAGCCGAGATCCTTGTCCTCCTCGTCAGTGTAGAGCGTGGGGAATTTCGGCTGGTTCAAGAGGTCGTACGCTTCCTGAAGCTTGGACGTATAGACGGCAAGTTGAACCGAATTATCGCCGCCGTCAAGCCAAGCACAAGACAACCGGGACCGGCCTCTGTCGGCGGCGACCATCTTGGCCTGGCCGTTGTCCATTACGATCTCTGCTTCTAGGCCCTGCTCCCTGAACAGCTCACCGATTCCGTCAATAATTGTCGCGTATAGTGATCCGCTCATAGCTTCACCAGCTTGATCAGGTAGGAACCAGGATACAGGGCTTCAGGAACTATAGGACACCCGCGAACTCCTGTGCAACCATACGATAACCGATAGAAGACGCCAGTTCACTGAGGAAACCTTGATCCGGGTGCGGGGTCGGCATCCCCCAGTATGGCGTACTCGCCTCTGTGGCTAACGGAGGGAGGTGCGATCGCGTAGCGGCCTTCGGCTATGAAATCGACGCCGGGTAGAATGGCTCCGGTGTTGTTCTTGGTCAGGAGCGGTTCGGACTTGAAATAAAGGTGGTAGCCGTCGGAGCCGGTTTTCACGGTCATCGTGTCCAGAAAGAAGCACTCATCAAGGCCGAGCAATTTGGTAAGCATGGGCATCTTCTTGGTGTCGTCGACGTGGATCACGACGATGCTGCTCGTGTGACCGGTGCGGATTCCGATGTTGGCTTGGGGCCACCTCGTCCACCAATCCTCGATCTGGGCGGGATCGGTGGTTTCGCGATTCTGCCAGGATTTGAGTTTGGGATGTTTCCCGGCCCTGCAACCTTTGGTCCTGCCTTTGCAGGAGCATTGGCCTTGTGAGACGTCGTGCAGGGGAAGTACACGCCAGCCGAGAGAGGCGTATTCGAGGGCTTTTTGGAGCAGTTCGTTCGGTGTCATCGCCGGGATCCTTGGACCACTTTGTTCAGGTCCCTATACACGGCAACCCCCCGTGAGGTCCATCACAAACCTCCCAAGGGGTCGCAGATGTAGGTATGCTTACAAAGTGGTGTGATGGTTTTGCCAGCAGGTTGTCCTTGCCCGTCCCGCCGACCCTACATCTGCAGGCCGAGCAACAACGTATGTGTGCTGATAAATGTAGTTTGTACTAGAGAAAATTTCGTTGCGCCCCCGTGGCGGTATCCCTAGCCGCTGGAATCCAAGACACATGTCGGCCTTGCCGCCCTAGATCTTGATGCAAGGAGCGAACCCGATATGTGGCGGCGGTCCCTGCCTGTGGATGTTTAGTCCCGCAGGTTTGGTTTCTTCTTTACTTCGTCGTACTTGCTTCTGGGCGGATTCCGATTCTCGGGCCTCCCTGGCGAGCTGTTCGCAACGCTGCCCCTCGTAGGTGCAGGGTTAGCTGCACCAGGTTATATGTTCTAGATTCTTGTCATGGTTCTAGCGATGTCGCAGCCAGCCAGCAGATGTGGACAAATGGATCTCTGCGCGGTTGCAATTCCAGAGCAGCTTCCGCATTCAACGCAAGTTCGAAGGCGAATTGGAAATGGCCAAGACAAAACGTGCGGATAATGAATTCAACCCAAGCAAGAAGTTCCTCACGCGCGTCATCAATGTAAGGTGGACGTCACTTCCAGGCGTTGATCCCCATGAACCAGGGATCATGATCCAGGTCAAGCTGGGCGTGCTCTGTAGCGTGCCGGTGAAAGCAAAACCCAGGCTCTGTGGACTTCAGGCCGTCGTGTTCGTCCCGGTCAAGAAGGTCCAGGGAAACCTTGGAGCCGAAGGTAAAGGAGCAGAGTTCTTGAAAGACCTTGACATACCCGTGCCGCCAGTTGCTGTCGGGGGGGTAGAACTGCGTTGTCATAAGCGCTGGCTCGTCTGTCAATTTGGCGAAGCTGATCCGGTCCATAAATATCAATCGATTATTAATTGGAAACTTGCGATGGATCGGGAGGCGAAGCAACTGGTGAATCAGGCGATTGAAGCAGATTTGGAACGGAGATGCTCTCGAGGGCCTCGAATTCCCCTCCGAGAAAATCGTAAAACGGGTTGGGAAAGGAGCAGTCGAGCTAGAGTCGAGGATCGATTGGTACGTACTCAAGAGACTGGCCTCGCGGTGCGAACACAACTATAGTATGAAAGAATTATGTAACGATACATATGGTGATATAAGGCGCACGAAGCCGTACGGTGTTGAGCCAACCATGTATAAAGTGATTTCAAGGCTGAGAAAACGAATTAAACCGCTTGAACTTGAGATAACGAATAATCATAATAAAGAGTATCGATTGACAGATATTCTGAACCGCCAGAAAAAGGCAGACTAATTCAGATTCGCATCCAAGCAAAAGCCAAAGTCCTCTCGATAGTCTGGTTCGTGTTGGCGACTCAAACCCCTCGCCGGCAGGTCCCGAAAAACATCGAGAGGTGATCAGCTCAGCAAAGAAGCAGTTCTCACATCAAATCTGACCACCGAGGCGTGCGTATTGCCCGCCTCCATTGTCCCGGACGAGGATCCCGGTGCGATCCGCGTAGGCGAGATCGGCCGGCTCGTCGGGCCGGAAGAAGCTTTCCCTTTCAGGGATAGACGCGCCTAGCCCGCGCGCCTAGGCAATCCACCATCTGACACTTGAGACCCGGCCCAGCTCGAGCTGGACCGGGTCGATCTGCGTCCCTGACTATCCGTTGGGCACCAGCAGATTACGCAAATCGTCGAGCCGGGCTCAGTTTCCGGCCCAGTCTCACCATATGGTTAGACTGCCTACATTACGCTTCCTTCCAAATCCGAGGAATTCCCAATGAAGACCAGCAAGACCAGTGATGTCGTTGCTGAAGTTCTTTCCCGCCAGTCGAGCGCGTCCCACAAGCACGTGACCGTTCGGCTGTGCGACCTTGATCACAAAACGAAACGTCATGTCTTCTGCCACCGCAAGGCGGAGGCGTTGAAATACCTCGACGACGATGGCGACCCCATGAAAATGATGGTCGAATCGCTTCAGCTTGAGGGCCAGCAGGTGCCAGTGGAGTATTATGTCGACTCCGAAACCGGCACCAAGATCCTGCTCCGTGGCTACCGCCGTATCGAGGCGATCTGGATCGCGATCGACCGGCGGTTCCAGCCCGATCGGTTTTACGAGGACATGGAAATCTCGGCGATCGAGGTGGAGAGCCCGACGGGATATCTGGAATACCTCGTTCGGTCGGTCAGCGACAACGAGGTCCGGCTGGGCCTGACCGATGACGAGAAGATCCTCGCCGCCGAGAAGATGCTCAAAGCGGGGGTCTCCTCTTCCCGAGCCGCCCACGCGCTCGGAATGTCCCCGACGCACTTTGCTCGGTACCAACGTCGGATCAACAGCCCCTGCATGTGCGAGCACATTGCGAAAGGCCACCTCACGGCCACGGACGCCGACAATCTGCTCGAGGCGGCGAGCCGCGTCAATCGCGTCAAGGAACTGGAGCAGAACTTCGACCGGAACGTGGCGAAGATCGAGGATCACATCGCCTCGTTGCGGGCCGAAGCCATCAAGAACCAAAACGAGTTCAAGGAGGACAAGCTTGGGATCGTCTCCAAGCATTTCGACTCTGGTCACGTTCGCCAATGGATCAAGGACATCGGGGAATCAAAGTCCCTCGACTGGTCGGCCAATCCGAAGGCATCGGGCTGGACCTACGAATGCTCGTTCGATCCGAAAGAGGGCAAGATCGTCATCGGGGCTCTGAAAGCCGACATGCACCGGATGCCGCGCGAGACGTGGGGCAACTTGCTTACAAGTTCTCAAGCATGGCGAAGTACCTTGAGAATTTCTTCCTCAAGAAGCAAGCCGAGGAAGCGATCTGGAAGGATCAAGTCCAGGACGACGAAGACTTGGTCAAGTATTACAGTCGCCTCGGCGCGGCCGACCTCGCGGACGAACTGCAAGAGAAAGTGAAGTCGGCTCGGGGAGAAACCGACCCGTCCCACGGGCAGGTGGCCCCCCGTCAAGAAGAGTCGATCGCGTCGGTGATCCAGGTCCCACCCTCGGTCTCACCTGCTGATGCCGAAGCTTCGGAATACGACCCCATGATCGACGGTGGGCCCACAACCCCCGTCTCCGATAAAAAGGCCCGCAAGGGGCGATCTTCGCAGTGATCACCCCGATTATCAACCAGCCCCGCCAGTGCCGCCAGGCGCTGGCGGGGACAACCAGCCCAGTCGTGCTCGACCTGGAAACGACCGGCCTTGGCCGACGTGACCAGATCGTCTCGGCTGGGTTTCTCATTGACGGAAAGGTCCATATCCTTTTCGTCCGCTCTCGCGTCATCCCGTCGATCCCAAGCCGGGACTTTCACGACGCCCTCGAACCGCTCGGTCAACGTAGGGATCTCTTGGTCGTCGGGCACAACATCGGTGGTTTCGATCTCAAGATGCTCTGGCGTGAGGGAACGAAGGTCGCAGGGATCACCCACGATACCGAGAAACTGCTCCGACTGATCGATCCGGATCGAGGGAAGAACAAAGACATTCTCTCGGCCCGGATCGACCGGAAAGCCCCGCCAGGATCGCCGGTCACCCGGCTCGACTACAGGCTCAAGCACGTCGTCGCCCAGCTTCTCGGCCTGGGCATGGTCGGCTTCGACGACTCGACGCCGATGGATGTGCTCCCCTACGAACGCCACGTCATTTATCTGACCAGCGACGTTCTCGGCACGGCAGCTCTTTACGATTTCCTGATCAGTCGGTTGAGCCCTGATCAGAAAGTCTATCATGACAGGCTGATCGCCCCGCTTACGCCGATCCTCGTGGAGATGATGGAAACCGGCATCCGCCTCGATGATGAATTTCTCCGGTCGGAGACGACCAAGCTGGAAGAAATAATGCGGGCGATCTCAGCCGAGCACGAGGGGGCGTACGATTGCCCGCTCGGCATGAACCAACGGCAGATGGCCTCCTGGCTTTTCGGAGAGCTTGGGCTTGTGCCGAGGCAGTTCAAGCGGCGGACTGCTCAGCAGATCAGCCGGGGTCATGCAAGGGGCAGTCCCTCGCTGGGCTCGGATCACCTCAAAGTCTTGGAAGCAATCTATGCGAATCACCCTCGGGCGGTCGGCTCGCTGACGCTGATCCGCCGTTATCGGAAGGCTGCGACGCTGCTGGTCGGTCTGCGGAAGCTGACGCCGCACCTGGACTGGCGGACCGGTCGGGTTCACACTTCTTTGCGGGATACCCAGGCGACGGGGAGGATCAGCAGCGTCGGTCCCTGTCTGCAGGGGATCGCCAAGACGGAGGTGATCGACGGTGTTCCCGTTCACAGCCGCAATGCGCTGATCAGTTCGGATGGATACGAACTCGTAGCTTTCGACATCAAGCAGGCCGATATCCGAGTCATGGCCCATGCGATTGACAGCTTTCCCTGTACTGCGCTCAAGCACCTCAAGTTGCTGAGAAACGAACGTTTGAAGCAACTTGGACCAATGATCGGCCTGCACCTCGATCAACTTCCGGGCTGCCGCAATTCCGCGTACAAGAGCCGGCATCACACCCAGGAGCCCGGATTTGATCCGTCATCGCCGTGCGCTCTGAGCAGGATTCTCCGCAAGGACGCAGCTGACCTCTACACGGAAGTAGCTCGCCGAGTTACTGGCCAAAGGGATGTCGGGAAGCAGGATCGGCGAATATTCAAGACCGTCGTGCTGGGCATGGTCAATTCGATCACGCCGACTGGACTTGCCCGGCAACTTGGCTATGGTGATGGCAAGTCCGCAGCAGCGAGGGCCAAGGGGCACATGGAGGATTTCTGGAACGCCTACCCCCAAGTCGCAGATTTCTCGGACTTGATGTGGTGGCAGGTCGCCTTGACGGGGCAGACCGAGACATTCGCCGGGCGGACCCGGATCTGCACCGCACACAAGCTCATGGTGTCCCTGCCACGGATTGAACTTCTGGTCTCTTTCAAAGGACCCGAATGGTATTGGCTGGACGTGATCCCTCTGCGTCCGGGGCGGCATGGCCTGACAGTCTGGATCAGGAAGGCTTGGGACGAGACCTACCGGTCGTCCAATCGAGGGCGGTTGATTTACGAGGACGTGCGAGGGCAACTCTGCGATCGGCCCTACCGCCTATTCCAGACCTACCCACCGCTCATGTACCGGCTGCCCGCTCGCAACATCAGTTGGCGATCAATCCGACGAGTCCGGACCGCCGATGAAGAGGCACCGTATTTCGGGTTCGACTCAACTGCCCGGAGTCTGGTGAATCACATTTACCAGGGAGGCACTGCCGACGTTTCGAAGACGATGATGATCCGGGCTTTGCCATACTGCCGGTGGATAGGCGCTCGGCTGCTCTTGCAGATCCACGATGAACTTGTCTTTGAGGTGCCAGAAGATCGCGCCACCGACTTCACCCGGACGATGAAAAAGATCCTCGAATTGCCGCCGGCCCCGGGGTTCCGAATCCCGATCAGTGTCGATCCCAAGCGTGGTCAGCGATTTGGCGAGATGAAGGAGGTCATGCGGCCACCGTAAGCGCTTCCAGAGGAGGTGGTTTCGGTATTGGTGTGATAAATACGAAACGCGCGGCTCGCCGCGTCCGGTGCTCGGAGAGCACCGGTTGAAGGCAGCTATACGAACCAAATTTCCTTCAGAGGGCAAGTCCTATGAGCGACGACAATAAGATCATCGAATGTGGAACTGTATGCGATGAAGCTGACAGATGGCGGTCGGTGTACGATCTGGACGTGCCGAATCTCGGCCAGGGTAACAGTTGGTTCGACGAAACTGAGGCGGAATTCGTCGATGTCAACATCTGTAGGTATGAAGCCGAACTCCTCTTCTACTACTGGTTCGAGCGGAAGTTCTGGGCAGAAGAGTCAGAAAGCGAGGTCGCATCATGACCAGACCGCTTGTTCCCTGGAGTGGCGGAAAAAGGTACCGCCTTGCACTGATCGGAGAACTGCTAGATCAAGTGGATTGCACCACACTTTCGTACGTTGACGCGATGGTAGGTGGAGGAGCACCATTCTGGGAGTATGGTCGTCGATTCCGTACCCGAGCTATCGGTGACGTATCACGCGAATTGATTGCCCTGTACCAAACTGTAAAAACTGAACCCGAGGCACTGATCAAGTTGCTGAAGGAGCCACGGTTCTATTACATCGGCAGCAAAGATGCTGTCAGTGTCACGAACTACAAGGCTATCCAACGATCAGAACCGGTCAATCAGCTGGAGCAGGCTGCCCGGACCTACTTCTTACTGAAGGCGGCTATCAATAGTTTGTGGCGGGTCAACAAAGCTGGCAAGCATAATGCCGCACCTGGATACAAGGTGGGCCGTGACGTCGAGATCCTTGACGAGCAGAGGATCATGGAGTGTCACAAGGCGCTGGCGGATACGGTCGTTTACCACGGTGACGCGCTCTACATACTCGGCAGGATGCACAACAAGAAGAATGTATTCCTGCTGATTGATCCGCCTTACGATTCCGACGACGGGAAGGGATTTACGGGCTTCTCGGGAGAGTTCGGTAAGGCCCACCAGGAACAACTGGTGATGGCCTTGTTAGCGTCTCACCATAAGTTCATTTACCTGAACCGTGCGACGGGTTTCATTCGGAGCTTGTGGGCCAGATCTGGCTTGCCGCACCGAATTGAGCCACTTAAGCACTCGGTGGGACCGGCGGAGGTCAGAACACGAGTGGAGGAAGAGTTAATCGTCTGGCGGCTGTAATCTCACTCGCACCCGCCCGTTCCTCGAGATCGGCCGCCAGGTTTCGTCTGCGATGGTGAGCCGCCCGCGTCTGCGATGGTGAGCCGCAATACTCTGCGATGTGCGTGACACGTATTAAAGAAAACGGTGGCAATTGCCGCATGACGAGCATTCTCAATCATTGACTCAGAAAGCGAAGAACGGAGGGACTACCTGGAACAGATTGAACAGGGCCAAGGCGACAGCCATGTCTACCTGGCGATTGCCGAAGTTGAGACATGGCTGAGCAGCCCATCTCAGGTCCCCCACATGGTTGCCGGCTCCGACGACTCCGGCCTACCCCAAGCTGATTGCGAAATGCTCACTGCACAAGAAGCCGCCGAGCGATTCCAGGCGATGCCGGAGGACCAGCATCTGCCACCCCTGCAGTACAACCCCGAGACCGACAAGGTCTTGGCTCGCTACCGGCCCAGCGACTCCACGGGGCACCGCTGTTACGGATTCGCACCTCTGGCCGCTGAGACGTCTGACAGCTACACCGAGTTGACTTACGAGTGGTCAGATATCCCGTTGAACCGCTGGCAAGTCAAGGTCAACGGGGAAGTCGTCTACCAGGAGCCGGATGAGGAGGAGGGAGAACAAGAGACCGACGACTCCGCCCCAGATGGTGATGAGGAACATCACTCGTCGGCCCTGGTAGAGGACCAACCGTGATTGACTTCATCAAGTCAGAGATGCGTAAACGCCGCATCACGCAGCAGGAACTCGCCGCACTGGCTGGGCTCAGTGAGCCCTGCATCTTCCGGTTCTTGGCGGGGAAGTCAAAACCGAAGTACGAGACGATGGAGCGCGTGCTGCACAGCCTCGGCTTTGAACTGTGTGCAAGGAAGAGAAAGAGAGCTTCAGTATAGCTCAAAGTGGTGAGTCTTCTTTGAAGCTCAAGGATGCACAGCTATCCAATGCCCGGTGAGGCTGTTGTCTTGCCGGGCATTCGCGTTTAACTCGCTCGCTTGCTCCCCACAACCCCCGTTGCCGCTCATCAACACAGAGCATCATATGTATTGACGAGCCGACTTCGATGGATTATACTTTAAGTAGAGAGATAAAAGTACGATTCACCGATGACGAGACGGCGATGGCGACCACGATTCTGGAGATTTCTCTCTGGCTTCTACGGCCTAGACGTCCGGACCTACGAGGAAGCTGGCGTCCTTACAAGCGACAAGGGATTGGTCGTCCAAGTCTCTGGCCTAGATGGCTCTGTTAAGTAGCAGTACCAGATTTCGATCGTTCGCTCCCATTAAGCCTTAGACGCAGGAAGAAAACGAGCAGAGAGATGACCACGCTGAATCTGACACTCCGGAGCGAAATCGACGAAATCACTGGCCGGGAAGGAGCCAGGGCAGCGGGCATCCTGACGGTCCTGCTCGACCATCACCACGGCCACCGGAACCCTTTCGGTTCGTCGCTGGAAAACATAGCTGATTGTGGCAGCCCCAAACGCCCAAGAGCCGATCTTCACGAATTCACTCAACGGCTCAAGGTGCGCCAGCGCCTGATCAGCAGCGCCATCGCCAAGCTGATGGCGGTTAGCAAGTCGCAGCCGGAGCCTCCATCTCGCCTTGCTGCGACGGGTGTTGTCTCGTAGCAACGACAATGCACGTCTACAGACATGAGTATCTTGTGCAGACGTATCATCAAATGTTATAATGTCATTATGTGAGATAGAGAACCACGCGGGAGAGATGAGAAGGAGAAGCAAATTCCCAGAATTCAGCTAGACGATGATGACGCCACAAACACGAGGAGACGAGAGATGCCGACGACGATTACCAAGAACGAGATGCTGATCGAGAAGATCGGCCCTGTCTGCGTGGTGATGGACGACCCTGGCGAGACTTTCCTCACCTTCCAGGTTTGCTACAACCAGGCCAATAGGTCGTCCTGTGTGATGACCAAGTGGCAGATCGACGGTTTCGTGGAGAGTCTTCGCCTCACCGGTACCAACGAGGAATGGCGGAGATATTGGGAAACGTTCCTCGGCTTTATCCCCTCCCACATGGCAGCCGAGATTGCCCAGTACGAGGACGCGTTCCTCCGCGACGAGTAACAGTCCAGACACCACTGACCCGAGGAGACTGATGATGGCGACGACAACTGTAAAACTCTGGAGTGAGAACCCCGGTGACGTGACTGCCGAAGGACTCGAAATCGGTGGAGTCAAGGTGACCTACGCCGAGCTGATCGAAATCACCGACGTCGCGACAGCGCTCGACCGAGGACTGACCTACGACCTCCTCGACCTCTGGGCGAACCAGGGAGGACGCGATTACAGCCAGCTAGTCGACTGGCTCTACCAGTACGCCGAGGAGTGCGAGATCCAAGAGCTGTCAGACCGCCTGCCTGAGACGGTCACCTTTGAGGACGAGCCGCCCCACGCTTTCGCCAAGATCAAGTCGTGATATGATGCTAGAGTTATAAGATGCATCATTCTGTTACGTCTCGTAAACATCCTTACGTAGCTTTGTGATGCAGATATTTACAGATCAACATCTGTATGCTAAAATTTAAATAGAGGACGAGATACGAGGCCTGAGATGACGAGACCTGAGATGACGACCACGACGAGCAAAATGATCGGATGGGCGGTCGAGTGCAAGAACGTGAGCAGCCAGCACCTCCTCGCAACCAAGGGTTACGAGAAGATGACCAGCCAAGGCCCAGCCGCCTACGTGGATCGCTACCAGCGCAAGACCACCCGGACGCCCTTCTGCTGGGACGCGACCATCCGCCCCACCAAGGAGCGAGCAGTCGCCCTCCTGCGAGCAGCACGAGCAGGCAAGTACGGCACGCTAGAGACCGGTTACCGCCTCATCGCGGTCTACGAGAGCACAGACGGCGAGTTCACCTACCAGACCAAGTAAGGACGACGAACGGGGCACGGACGCCCTTCCCTTTCCCTTACGTGAGACTTACGAGACCCCAACCTGAGGAGAGACCGATGAATACGACAGAACTCAAGAACGCGATCCGGACCGGTGAGCACACCTACACCCACAGCCAAACCGGCTTGACCAAGCTACTCGTCGCGATCCCGCTCGGACTGCGGACCAGCCTAGCCCAGCTTTCCGCCGTCTCTGGCTTCTCACAACAAGAAATAATCCGTCAAGCCGTCGAGCGGATCATCGATGAGGGTCAGGTCGCCCTGGTCCACAACGAGCGGACCAGCAAGGTTGCGTCCGAGGCCAAGGCCGAACGCGAAGCCGAGAGAGCCGAGAGAACAGCCGTCCGCAAGCAGGCCAGATTCGACAAGCTTCAGGCCATGGCGACAGCCAAGGCCGAGAGAGCAGCCTCCCGCGAGCAAGCAAAGGCCGAACGCGAAGCCGGCAAGGCCCAGATTCTGGCCGAGAAGACCAAAGCCGCGCTCGAGAAGATCGCCGCCAAGGCTGAGAATGAGCAGCCGGTCGCCCTGGTGCCAGTCGTGCAGGCCGAAGTCTGGAGCGAGCCCGTCAAGCCAGCCGACATCGGAATCCAGGCCGACAGCATCGAGCACGTCGTCGACAGCATCACGAGCCGTCCATCACAGCCCACCCCTGCCCACACCTGGGTCGTCCGAGGGGCCGGTGGCTACTGGAGAGCCAAGAAAGGCACCACCAAGTGACAACCCGCTTTCACCCGTCCTGCCTAGCGCAGATGCAACGGGAGCCAAAAAAACCGCTTCCGTTGCCCTTCTCCAGAACCGAGGAACCCAGTGGACCTGAGCCGGATCAACCTGAACGTGCCGTCCACCGGGGCTAGCCGAGGGGGTTGCAACGATTGAGGAAATCATTCGTTATCGAGGAGCACTCACCAATGATCACGAAGACGAGAAAGACCAACAGCGGAAACACCAAGGGCGAGCCGAAGCACTTCACGCCCGAGCAGATCGAGAAGCGCTTGGTCGCGGTGCTCTCCCCGGCGCTCCTGGCCAAGTCCGGGGTGGTGTTCACGTTCGCACAGTGGACCCTGCCGGGGCACGGCATCGTGCTCAAGCTCAGCTCGGGCCAGGAGTTCTGGCTCCCCATCTCTGAGGCTGGTTACTGATCACATTCGAGCCGGGCGACTTAACCGCGGCCAACTTGAAAGAAAGGCATATTCAGTGGCACTTCATCGAATCAATCTCAACCTGCCGGCGGACCTGCATTCGCGGTTCGTCGCAACCGCCAAGCGGGAAGACCGGACATTGACTGTAGTCCTCGTCCGAGCCTTGCAAGCCTATGTCCGCGGGTCAGAGGAGGCATCCGACCGGCGGCAAGGTAATCGTGCAGTTAATGACCTGATTGTTCCGGGCTCGTTTTCGAAACCATCGAACAGAGCCTGACTCAGGGCTTTTGGGGCCGTGCGACGCAAGGTGCGACGAGCGGTGGAGATAGGCCCAGAACTGGACGCCCAGCTAGATATGCTCTGCAAGCAATTAGACCGAACCGGAACCTGGGACACGTTCTGGCAGGCTTTTCTAGACGTCCTGCCTGAGTCCATTCAGCCCGAGATCGCCCACAGCGAGATGACCGTCAGATTCTGATTGCGTGTATGGGCCGGGGTAATCGCTCCGGCCCATCCTATATTAAGACAGGAGCTAATTATGGACGACCGAGGCAGCATTTACGCTCGAGTGTCTGGGCCAGGCGATCCCCGACAGGCATCAATTGAATCCCAGATCGAAGCCACCCGCGCAGCCCTCAACGGCTATACCATCACCAATGACGACATCTTCATCGAGCGGCAAACCGGCAAGATATACAGGGACCGGGAGGTTCTCAATCGGCTCCGTGCTCGAGTCCGCGAGGGGATGTATTCTGCCCTGGGCATCTATTGCCTGGACCGGCTAAGTAGAGACCCCACCCACCTCGCCGTCCTATTTGACGAATTTGAATATCACAAGTGCAAGGTCATCAGCGCCACCGAAGACATAGACAACAGCCCAGAGGGCGTGCTCATCCGGAATATCCGGGGCTACGTCGCCCAGGTAGAAAGAGAGAAGATAGCCGACCGGACCAGCCGGGGCACCAAAGCACTATTAGACCGGGGCCTACTTGTCTGCTCCGGTCCCCCAGGATTGGGCTATCAATACGATTTGGAAACGCACACGCGAGTGATTCACCCCGATGCCGCACCGGTAGTCCAAGAAATCTTCCAGCTGGCCGCTACTGGTAAATCCATCCAGGCCATCTGCAACCTGCTCAACTCCAAATCCACCCCCACACCACGTGAGTTCCAAGGCAGGACTAGGGGCAAGACCGGCTGGTGCAAGGCAACTGTGCCGCATAATCCTGCGCGACAAGTCCTATTACGGCGAACCCATGCTCTGGAATGGCCAGCCCCAGGGCGGACCCTCACCCATCATTGTGGAGCGTGAAGTCTGGGAGCAGGCCCAATCAGCCATAGACCGCAAACGCACCCACGCCAACACCATCGTGGCCAAGTATTTTAGAATACTGGCCGGTATGGCCTATTGCGAATGTGGCCAGCCCCTAACCACCCATCATATCCTGGCCTGGAATAAGCAGTTCTACTACCACTATTACGTGTGCACCGGTAAGACGAAGGGCGGCTGCTCGGCCAAGAGAATCCAGATGGATGTTGTGGACGAGCTTGCCTGGGCCAAGGTGTTGGAGTTGACCAGGAACAAGGAAGTCTTGCAACGGGCAATAGCTAAGGCTCGGGGTGACCAGTCCGACATTAGAAGTGAAATTGCCGCCCACAAAAAGCTGATTGTCCAGGCTAGTGAGCGTGCTGGCAAGCTTGCCGGTGTCCTGGTTGGGCTGTCTGATCCCGCCATCACAACTCCCGTGCAGGCCCAATTGCGTGCCCTGGATGCTGAGGTGAAGCAGCGCCGGCAGGCGGTCTCGGATCTGACGGCCCGCTTGGTAGACAAGGAGACCGTGAAGAAGTCCTCGGCTTTGCTCCGGAGCCTCTTCCCGGGTCGGATCGGCTTGATCGTTGGGGTGCGGCAGGAGTTGTCCCCGCAGCAGAAGAGGGACGTCTTTCAGGCCCTGGGAGCTAAGGTCATCGTGGACCAGGGACGCGTCCGGGTAGAATTGAATGTTCCATTGGTTGACTCGACTAGTATTAGCAGTAGCATCAGACCCACAATGACCCAGAGACGCCAGTCCTTGTGAGCCCTTCTCCACGCGGCGCGGTTTGCCCCTTCCGGGGGATTTGCATGGTGGTCCCTGTGATGCCACCGTGCTTGATGATCGCTCATAGTCTCGAGCTCCGAATAGGAAATTGACTCACGTGCCAGACTTCGCGTGATGGTCATCGTTCCAGAGGATGATGGCCGGATCGTCCAGGGCATGCTCGTAACCCACGATGCTCAATGATGCGGTACTGAGCAAGAGGTGCCTCGCGTCCTCCGTGGTCAGGCTGGTCCAGCGTACGCCGAGAACACGGAAGAACTGGCCGTGACCGAAAAGGAGGACGCGACCTCCAGCCAACCGTAAGCGGGCGATCACACGGTCGGCACGGGCACCCACGGCCGCGAGCGACTCACCACCCGGGCAGCCGTCCCGGAAGAGATACCAGCCTGGCCGCTCGCGGCGGACGTCGGCGGTGAGCCGGCCTTCATAATCGCCATAGTCCCACTCGGTCAGGTCCGGAGCGACCTTCGCGACGGCCGCGAAGCCTGCCAGCTCGCAAGTTCGGCGCGCCCTCTGGAGCGGGCTGACCAGGACCCCGGTGAAGGTGATCCCCTCGAGCCGTCCCCGCAGCAAACGCGCGTTGCTCTCGCCCCGCTCGGTCAAGGGGATATCGGTTCGTCCCGTGTGCCGGCCCTCCAGCGACCACGCCGTCTCGCCGTGACGGGCCAGGTAAACCTCGGGCAGCGATTCGTCCACGGTGTATTCCTCGTCATGATCGGGATCGTTCATTTCATTCGGCCTCCGTAAAGGCCGTCTGCCATCGTTGAAAGGTGATCATTGAGCCAGAAGAATGGCGCTCGATCGTGGGCTGAGGTGGTAAGTTTGCGGACCTTCATAGAGCGGTTCCTCGCCCGCGGCAAAGAGATCTCGCGGGGCTTCGCGAGACGTATCAACGGCCTCATGCCACCGAGCCCCCGATGGTACGGGGGGCAAAAGGAACTCGACTACATCGGCGCCGGCTTTGAACATCAGAGGCGAGCCCTCCCGAACATCAGCGCGCTCGGCGATCTCCGAGATATCACCGTGCAAGTTGTTTGGGGGTCTTTCATCATCGTTGCCATAGGATTCGTGTAACTTCCAGTGGGATTGCAACGCCGTCGCAGTGCGGCGTCACTCGCGCCGTATAGTCGGCCGATGGGCTGGCCGCGGACACCGATCCGTTGTAGACGTACCCGCCAGACGATCCGGCTAGTGGGCCAACAAGCGTCATCTCCTGCCGCAAAGGACTGCCGCCGTTGATACCGTCTCTGTAAAGCTCCACCTGCACGGACCTCGGATCGAGGTCATTGAGATAGACCTGAACCTCAAATACGTGCTGCTCGCCTTTGGTCTCCACCTTCGATTCACCAAAATGCAGCGTGGCCCATTTCTGTTCCAGAGTGTGCTGCCACTCTACCATTCGCGTTCCAATGGCACCTTTGTTGGCAACGCGGAGAGGTAGAGGGATGCAGCCGGAACGTAGTGTTGCTTGGTGTATTCGCGCACGGCGCGGTTGGCGGAGAAGCGCGGTGTCAACTGCGCCATGCTTTCCCGCATCCTCTTGACCCATGCGGTGGGAATGCCGCTCTTATCTCGAGTATAAAACTCCGGGATCACCTGCCGCTCGAGCAAGTCGTAGAGCGATTCGGCTTCGACTTCGTCCCAGGCGGGGTCGTCGCCATGCTCCCGGCCGTCCCCCAAGGCCCACCCCACTTCAGGCGTGTATGCTTCGGCCCACCAGCCATCCAGTTCCGACAGGTTGATGCCCCCATTCACAAGCACCTTCATGCCGCTCGTTCCGCTCGCCTCCCAGGGTCGCCTTGGCGTGTTGATCCATACGTCAACCCCCTGCACAAGGTGCTCGGTCAACAGCATGTCGTAGTCGCTCAGGAAGACGATGTGGGGTCGGGTATCTGGCTGGCGGATGAACTTTATCCATTGCTGGATCAAGGCCTGCCCTGCCAGATCTTCCGGATGGGCCTTGCCGGCGATGATGAGTTGCACCGGGCGCTCCGGATTAGCCAAGAGGCGCAGCAACCGTGCCGGGTTGTGCAGCAGCAGATTCGGCCGCTTGTAAGTCGCGAAGCGGCGCGCAAAGCCCAGTGTCAACGCGTTGGGATCAAACACATGCTTCGAGCTTTCAACCGCTTCTGGCGACGCGCCTGAGGAAGTCTGTTGCCGGGACAATCGTGGCGCGGGCGTATTCCACAAGAGACTTCCTGGCTGCGGTACGGAATTGCCAGAGCCTGGCGTCGGAGACGCGGCGAATGTCCTGCTCCAGGGTGACCGTCGTCCCCAACCAGCGGTCCTTTCTACAGGCTTCCGTCCAAAGATCATCGGCCGGTGCCGAGTCCCAGCTCGGCATGTGCACTCCGTTGGTCACATGTCCGACCGGCACTTCGTCGCCCGGCCAGTGCGGAAAGAGCGGCTCGAAGAGGTGCCGGCTCACCTTCCCGTGCAAGCGACTCACGCCATTGACCGCCCCGCTCCCGCGGATTGCCAAATAGGCCATATTGAAACTCTCCGACGAGTCGTTCAAGTTCTGGCGGCCCAGGGCCAGCAAATCGTGGACGGTAATGCCAAGCTTTTCTTGGGCGTACTGACCGAGGTATCGCTCGATGAGAGCCGGAGCGAAGCGGTCAAAGCCCGCAGCCACCGCCGTGTGGGTGGTGAAAAGGTTCCCCGCTCGGGTGACGGCCAGTGCGACTTCAAAAGGCTGCCCGGTCTCGTTCAAGAAGGTCCGGGCTCTTTCCAGAACGGCGAACGCGGCGTGCCCTTCGTTCAGGTGGCAGACTTCCGGCTGGATGCCGAGTGTCTGGAGCAACCGCCATCCGCCGATTCCCAAAACGATCTCCTGCTGTAACCGCAACTCCGGCCCGCCCCCATAAAGCTCACTGGTAATGCCTCTGTGGGCTGGGAAGTTCGCCAGATCATTGCTGTCCAAGAGGTAAAGCTTGACTCTGCCAACCTGGACTTGCCAGGCGCGAAGCCAGACCGGGTAGCCAGGTAAGTCGAGCTCTAGCCGCAACCATTCCCCGTTCGGTTGGCGCAACGGCGTGATCGGCAACTGGCCGGGATCGTTGTACGGGAAAAGGGCCTGCTGCGCTCCGTCTTTGTCAATCACCTGGCGAAAATAGCCTTGCTGGTACAGCAGCCCCACGGCAACCACTGGCACCCCCAGATCGCTGGCGGCTTTGAGCTGATCGCCGGCCACATTGCCAAGGCCGCCCGAATAGATGGGGAGAGCTTCGCTTAACATAAATTCCATGCTGAAATACGCGACACGGGTCAGGTGAGATTGCGAGTAGGTCTGCTGAAACCACGCGGGCGTCTCTGCCGCCTGGCGTCTGGTTTGGACAAGAGCATCGAGCGTCTTGCGGAACAGAGGGTCGGCTAACATGTGCCGGAGCTTGTCCCGCGAGACAGTCTGGAGAACAACCCAGGGGTTTTGGGTGCGATCCCAAAGAGCAGGATCAAGCTGCCGCCACACGTTGTCGGCGTAATGATTCCAGGACCAGCGCAGGTCCAGAGCAAGCTCGGCCAAGGGACCGCAGCCCTCGACTTCCGTGGGTAGTAGGCCGTAATTCGGGTGGCTCGCATGTGCTTGTTTGCTCATGGTCTTTCCTACACCCGTGTGGTGACTGGCGCGATGCTTGTTGTCATGCTCATTTGCCGTTGGTTTGCGGCTCACTGATCCCAGCCCGGACGATGGCCAGAAACTGTTCGGCAGTCAGGCTGTCGGCGCCGATCAAGGCGCCATCGACGCCGTGCCGGCTCAGCAGCGCGGGGGCGTTCTCGGGGTTGACGCTGCCGCCGTATTGTATGGTAAGCGCCTGAGCCGATTTCTCGTCGAACATCTGACCGAACCGTCGCCGAATGACGGCGTGCGCCTCCTGAGCCTGCTGAGGGGTGGCGTGGTGTCCGAGACTGCCGATTGCCCAGACCGGCTCGTAGGCGATGCTCAGACGGGTCAAGGTGTCCGACGACAGGCCGGCCAATCCCTGGATGAGTTGCCGGTCGAGCACCTCTTCGGTCTGGTCGGCCTTACGTTGGTCCAGAGTCTCGCCGCAGCAGAAGATCACGTCGAGGCCGGCGGCCAGGGCAACCCGTACCTTTTGGTTGATGAAGGTATCGGATTCGCCCAGCTTATGCCGGCGCTCGCTGTGTCCAACGATAACGTATTTGCAGCCAACATCGAGGAGCATCGTCGGGCTGACCTCCCCGGTGAACGCGCCTTCCTTCTCGGGATAGAGGTTCTGCGCCCCGAGCGCGACGCGGCTGCCCTTGAGAATCTCCCCGACAAGGGCCAGATACGGGAACGGCGGACAGACGGCGACGGATACGCGGTCCCCAATGCCCACACCATCCACGACCGACTTGGCCAGCCGACTGGCGACGGCGGCATTGGTATACATCTTCCAGTTACCGACGACGAATTTCTGACGCATCTCCGCTCTCCATTGGCTGCTCACGGAGCCTTTTGTAGATGATCCGCCACGTGGCGCACTCTCGTTACCCATCCATCTCCATCGCGGCATCGTACTTGCCTCGGCGCGCAGCCTGGTTGCACCTCGCTCGATGATAGAGGGCTTTCTGTGCCGCCAGCACGTGAGCCTCGTTGCCTTGCCAGATCTCCAGAGCCGGTTGCTGGATGGCGCGGCCAAACGAAAACGCCAACGCCCAAGGCAGTCGCGACTTGAATCGGACATTCATGGCATTCAAACGGGCGGAGGCCAGTTCAGCGGATTGGCCGCCCGACAAGAACGCAATTCCTGGAACGGCAGCGGGGACGGCTCGCAAGAGACAACACACGGTGGCGTCGGCCACCTCGTCCACCGCTTCTTGCTTCGGGCAGCTCAATCCCGGAAGCACCATGTTGGGCTTCAGGATCATGCCCTCCAGCGTCACCCGTTGTGTGTAAAGCTGGTGGAAAACCGTTCGCAGGACTTCCTCGGTGACCTCGCGGCAACGCTCCAGGGTATGCTCGCCGTCCATGAGCACTTCCGGCTCGACGACGGGGACCAGTCCGGCTTCCTGGCACAACGCGGCGTAGCGAGCCAGCGCCTGCGCGTTGGCCTCGATGCAACCTCGGCTGGGAATGCCATCGCCCACGGCGATGACCGCGCGCCACTTGGCAAAGCGGGCACCCATTTGAAAATACTCCTTGAGGCGGACACGCAATCCGTCCAGACCCTCGGTTATCTTCTCTCCTGGGTGACCGGCCATGTCCTTGGCACCGATGTCAACTTTGATGCCGGGAATGATTCCCGCGTCGATGAGGACTTTGATAAAGGGAGTGCCATCTTTCTTCTGCTGGCGGATCGTCTCGTCGTAGAGGATCGCGCCACTGATGCTCTCGACCGAGGCCGGGCGTGGTCACGATCAACTCTCGATAGGCGCGCCGGGCCTCCTCGGTCTGAGGAATCCCCAGCCTGGCGAATCGTTTGTTGCACGTTGGATTGCTTTCGTCCATCGCCAGCAGGCCCTTGTCGCCGGCGACCAGCATCCTCGCGGTGTCTATAAGCTCTTGCGCGGTCATTTGGGATTGCCCCACTTCCAGTTCCGGATCTCCGGCAAGTCCTGGCCGTGTTCATCAATGTAATGCTTATGCTCGATCAGCTTGTCCTGCATCTGCTGCTTCAGGTAGGCACCCTTGGAACCCAAGTGCGGCAGGCGATCGACCACGTCTTGCACCAGATGAAAGCGGTCCAGGTCGTTCTGCACCCGCATGTCGAAGGCCGTCGTGATCGTGCCCTCTTCCTTGTAGCCCCGGACATGGAGGTTGCGGTTGGTCCGGCGGTAGGTCAGCCGATGGACCAGCCAGGGGTATCCATGGAAGCCAAAGATGATGTGCTTGTCTTTGGTGAAGAGCGAATCGTAGTCCGTTTCGCTCAGTCCGTGCGGGTGCTCGCTCTTGGGCTGCAGCTTCATCAGATCGACGACATTGATCACCCGGATTTTCAGATCGGGCAGATGCTCGCGAAGGATGGAAACGGCGGCCAGAATCTCCAGCGTGGGCGTGTCTCCGCAGCAGGCCATCACCACGTCCGGCTCGGAGTCCTGGTCGTTGCTGGCCCATTGCCAGATGCCAATTCCTTCCGTGCAATGCACCACCGCGGCGTCCATGGTCAGCCATTGCGGGAGGGCGTGTTTGCCGGCCACCACGACGTTAACGTAATGCCGGCTGCGCAGGCAGTGATCAAAGACCGACAGCAGACAGTTGGCGTCGGGCGGCAGGTAAACGCGCACGATATCGGCCTTCTTGTTGATCACGTGGTCGAGGAAACCGGGATCCTGGTGCGTGAAGCCGTTGTGATCCTGCTGCCAGACGTGGGAGGCGAGCAGATAGTTCAGCGACGCGATCTTCCGGCGCCAGGGCAATTCCAACGTCACCTTCAGCCACTTGGCATGCTGGCTGAACATCGAGTCGACGATGCGAATGAAGGCCTCATAGCTGTTGAACAGCCCGTGCCGCCCGGTCAGCAGATATCCTTCCAGCCAACCCTCGCACTGGTGCTCGCTGAGCATCGAGTCCAGCACGCGTCCGGCGGGCGCGAGAAATTCATCATTCTTCTACCTCCCGGGCGTCCCACTGCCGATTGGTGACCTCAAAAACCGCGCCCAAGAGATTCGAGAGTGTCTCATCGGGACCGAAGATACGGAAATTACGCTGGTCCTGATTCAACTTGGCCACGTCACGCAGGAACTTACCCAAGACGAGCGTATCTTGGCCATCGACGGCACCAGGTGAGGGTACACTTACCGCGTGAAGGTGAAAATCCGGCATGCGCAGGTCGCGCAGCAGAATTCCGCCGTTGGCGTGCGGATTCGCGCCCATCCGCCGGTCGCCCTTTGGCGCCAGTTCGGCCAATTCCGATATGAGCCGGCCATTTTCATCGAACAGCTCCTCGGCCTTGTAGCTTTTCATCCAGCTTTCAAGCTGCTTGACATGATCGGGATGCTCGGAATCCACCAGGAGCGGCACCTGGTGCGCTCGGAAGGTGCCCTCGACTTGGAGGCCATCGACCACTTTCGGCCCTGTCCAGCCCTTGGGTGACCTGAGGACGATCATGGGCCAGCGCGGCCGAGTGGCGTCGTTCTTGCTCCGTGCATTGCTTTGGATTTGCTGGATGTCCTCGATCGCCTTTTCCATGGTGGCGGCCATGAGCTGGTGCATCTTTTTCGGCTCATCACCTTCCACAAAATGGGGCGTCCAGCCGCAGCCTCTGAGAAATTGCTCCAATTCCTCATGCTCGATGCGGGCCAGGACGGTCGGGTTGCTGATCTTGTAGCCGTTGAGGTGCAGGATCGGCAGCACGGCTCCGTCGGTAATTGGGTTGAGAAGCTTGTTGGACTGCCATGCGGTGGCCAAGGGGCCCGTTTCCGCTTCACCGTCGCCGACGACACAGGCGACGATCAGACCGGGATTATCGAACGCGGCACCGAAGGCATGGCTGAGCGAGTACCCCAGCTCGCCACCTTCGTGAATCGACCCCGGCGTCGTCGGAGCAACGTGACTGGAAATCCCGCCGGGAAACGAGAACTGCTTGAACAGCTTTTTCAGCCCGGCTTCGTCCTGGCTGACGTTCGGATACACCTCGCTCCACGTGCCTTCGAGGTAAACGTTGCCTACAATCGCCGGGCCCCCGTGACCGGGGCCGGCGATGTAGAACATATCCAGATCATACTTCTTGATAACCCGGTTCAGGTGCACGTAAATGAAGTTCTGACCCGGCGTCGTGCCCCAGTGTCCGACCACCAGCGGCTTCACATGCGACAGCTTCAGCGGTTCTCGAAGCAAGGGGTTGTCGTAGAGATAGATCTGGCCGACGGACAGGTAATTAGCGGCCCGCCAGTAGGCATCGATCTTGCGGAGTTGTTCCGGCTCGAGGGGATCCCTCCTGTCCGGAGACCGTGAACCCAGTCCATTGGGGGGTTGGCCCGTGCGGGGTTGTTCCGGCGCAAGAGCACTCTGCTTGACTTCGAGTCTTGACATCGGCTGTCTCCTTCATCTAGGTTCGATCGGTCTGAATTCGTGGATATCAGGAAATCATGACGGCCGCAGCGTGAGACGAGCCGCGGCCCTGGCGATCATCAACTCTTCGTCGGTGCGGATGACCCGGACCTTGACCGGACCCTGGTCGGTCGAAATCAGGAGGGCGCTGAGCCGCGTTTCGTCCTTCGTCCAGGGCGATCCCGAGGAATTCCAAGCCAGTGCAGATCCGGCGGCGGATCTCGGCGCGTTCTCACCGATACCGCCGGCGAACACCAGGGTGTCCAGCCCGCCGAGCGCGGCGGCGAAGGCGCCGATCCACTTCTTCGCGTGGTAGCAAAACAGCTCGATCGCCTCGGCCGCCCGGACATCGACATCCTGCCGCGCCAGGAGATCGCGTACATCGGAGCTGGTCTCCGACACACCGAGCAGTCCGGACTCGTGGTTTACGAGGTTGTCGAACTGGTCAGCCGTCATCGCCTCGGTCCGCGACAGGAAGCGGACCAGGCCCGGATCGAGGTCGCCGGTGCGCGTCCCCATGACCAGCCCGGAGACCGGCGTGAAGCCCATGGTCGTGTCGATGGAATGGCCCCCCTGGACCGCTGCCAGGCTTGCCCCGGCGCCGAGGTGCGCCAGAATGACGCGGCCCCGGGCCTCCTCCTCGCCGGTAACCCGGGCCAGTTCCTCCATCAGATATGCGTACGACAGGCCGTGGAAGCCATAGCGCCGGACCCCGGCGGCCTCGAACCGTCGGGGGATCGGCACGATCTGGGCAACGCGGGGCATGTCGTGATGAAATGCGGTGTCGAAGCACGCAACCTGGGGCAAGTCGGGATCACGGTTGCGGAACGCCTCGATCAGTTCGATCTCGCCCGGCATGTGATCCGGGTCGTACGAGCTGATCTTCCGCAGTTCGCCGATCAGCTCGGCCGTGACCCGCTCAGGCTGATGGTAGCGTCTCCCCCCATGAACGACACGATGCCCGACGGCGGCGATCTCCGTGAACCCGACAGCGCCTTCGAGCCAATCGATCAGCAGGTGGACGGCGGCTTTTTGGTCCGGGGCATCGACCGGGTGGTCCTCCTTGCGATTGCCATCGGACGCGGCCATGACCCAGCGGGCATTCTTCTGCCCGATTCGATCGACCGCGCCGGAAAAGAGCCGCGCTCTCGGATCGGTCCGCTCGAAGAGCGCAAACTTGAGGCTGGACGACCCACCGTTGATCGTCAGGATGCGGGAACCTCTTGAGCCCCCGATCCCGACGGCTCTGGTCCCCGAACCAGCGGGGAGACTGGACACACTATGTTTTGATTGGTTCATAACCTGCTTCTAGTCATAGGATGTTGCGTCTCATGATCAGGCACATCACCGCGTCGCGGCTTTCGACAAGCATTCGTAGCCGGATATGACATCGAATAATTCCTCATCAATGGAGGTCTGGCGCAGGCGGCGGAACGTCTGATTCAGGGTTCCCAGCAGGTCATCGATGTTTTTCTCGGCGCGCTGCATGGCGGCCAGGCGGCTCGCGTTTTCGGCTGCCAACGATTCGGCGCAAGCCTTGTACAGCGAGACAAAAAGATACTCCCGGACGAGTGCCTCCAACGTCCGCTCATGGTCACCGAAGACCTCTGGCAGGTTCTTGGTTGGCCAGGGAAGATGGGCCAGCCTGATCTCCCATTCTTTATCCAGCGGCAGCAGCTGTTGACTGACAGGTTCATAAGCCGCACCAGCCTTGGGGCGATTGTGGAAGAGGTAAAGTTGATCAAATTCACCCTTACCGTGATGCGCTTCACTTTCAACCAGAATCTGACCGACGAGCGAGGTGATGGCATTGACGGAAGTCGGAACGGCGAAAAGTCCCACCGGCGGGACACCGGCATCCACCAGCCGCGCTCGAACGCGATCGCCGACGGCCCAGACTTTCTTTTCGCCGGGCAGAGGATCGAGCGCCTTGGCGACAAAATCCGCCAGTACATCGTTGAACTGGCCGACAAGTCCCTGATCGGAGCCGAAGACGATGGCGCTTACCGCCTTCGCAGCCGCGGCGGGCTTCCCGGCTTGCTCAGGGGCGACGTCTTGATTCCTCAAGCACACTGCCAGGCCCAGCTCCACGGTGCGATCATAGTCCGCCAGCGCCAGAACGGACTTCTCATATTGTCCGACGCTCGAGGCTGCCAGGGCCTTCATCGAGCGGACCACGGATTTCAGATCACCGGCTCCGCCGATCTTGCGGCGCAAGCTCGCCAATGTATCGCTCATGGCTTCTTCTTGGGTTCGGGTTTTGGCTGGAAGGGGGCGATCGCCGTGCCGACGACTTGGAGGATCGCCTTACGGTCCTCGTCACTCAACTTTTCATGCGAGGAAAATCGCTTGCGGATCTCAGCCGGGATCTCTGCCGCCGCCTTCCTCAGAGCTTCCTCGGCATCCCGCATCTTGTCGATCGGCACGCTGTCCAGAACACCGCCGGTCAACGCCACGAGGATGACGATCTGTTCCGGGACCGACGCCGGTTCGAGCTCCGGTTGGATGAGAATGGCTCGGATTCGCTGGCCATGGTCGATGATCTTGCGGGTGTGGTCATCGAGCCGCGTGCCGAACTTGGCGAAGGATTCCAGCTCGCTGAACTGCGCGTACGCCAGCTTGAGATCGCCCGCCACGGCACGGTAGGCCGCCGGTTGTGCCTTGCCACCGACGCGTGAAACGGACTTGCCGACATCGACGGCGGGAAGTATGCCTAGTTCGAATAACGTTGGCGATAGGTAGATCTGGCCATCAGTTATTGAGATAAGATTCGTTGGAATGTATGCGGAGATGTTCTGAGCTTCGGTCTCGATGATGGGCAAGGCGGTGAGCGAGCCGCCCTTGAGGTCGTCGCGAAGATGGGTGGCCCGCTCCAAGAGCCGCGAGTGGATGTAGAAGATATCGCCGGGAAACGCTTCGCGACCGGGCGGGCGGCGCAGCAGCAGGGAAATCTCGCGATAGGCACGCGCGTGGTGAGTCAGATCGTCGTAAACGATGAGCACGTCCCGGCCCGCTTCCATGAAATGCTCCGCGATGCTGGTCGCGGCGTAGGGGGCGATATAGGCGAGCCCGGGCGGGTTGTTGCCTTCGGTCACGACGACGACGGTGTAATCCATCGCGCCGTTTTCGCGAAGGTTGGCGACGACCTTGGCGACGGAGGACGCTCGCTGGCCAATCGCGCAATAGACGCACAGTACATTCTGGTCGCGCTGGTTCAGAATGGTGTCGATCGCGATGGCGGACTTGCCCGTCTGGCGGTCGCCCAGGATCAGCTCGCGCTGGCCGCGGCCGATCGGAATGCAGCGCATCGATGACGATGATGCCGGTTTGCAAAGGCACGGAGACGAGAGCGCGGTCCATGATCGGCCGGGCCGGGCGTTCGATCGGCAAGCGCTGGCTGGAGGCAACCGGCCCTTTGCCGTCGAGTGGGCCGCCCAATGGGTCGATGACACGCCCTATCAAACCATCACCCACCGGCACGTCCATCACACGACCCGTACGCTCGACTTCGTCGCCGGCGTGCAGATGCTCGCATTCGCCGAGCAGCACGACGCCGATTTCGTCCGAATCGATGTTGAACGCGATGCCGTAGAGATCGCCGGGAAACTTCACCAGCTCATCAAAGCCCACGCCGGGAAGGCCCGAGACCTTGGCGATGCCGATGGAGACGCTCGTGATCGTGCCCACCTCGCGCGGCGTCAATTGCGGCGTGAAGGCTTCCAGCGTCCGGTTTATCCCCGCGAACGCGTGTTCGAATACGCTTGCAGGCTATCGGGCGAGTTATTCAATGGCCCGCCTTTGTGGCCGCGGCCACCGATGCAGGCCCGTTCTTGGATTCACTCTTGGGCTCGGGCTTGGCTTCGGCCTTTGGCTCGGGCTTGGCTTCGGCCTTTGGCCCGGGCTTGGAGCTTCTGGGTCGCTTTTCCGGCTTGGGCTCGGGCTTGGCCTCCTTGTGCAGAAGTTCGCCGGCGCTCTTCTCCAGCGTCGCCAGGTAATCCGCGATGCTCCAGGATACCTTGTGGCCATTGGTGGAGAGATCAATGCCGCAGACCAGCTCCGGCGCGGTCTCGAACTGGACTTGAGCGTCCGGGGCGAAGGTTTCCTTGACCGCACTTTCGATCGCGCTCCGCTGTGCCGGCGGCAGATCGAACGCGCTATGCACGCTCACCGTGTGGTTCGACGTCTTGAAGGCAGTCGCCAACTGCTCCTTGGCCGCGCCGGTCAGCGCACGCACGCGGCGGACGAATACGTCGCCCATGCGTTCCTCGAGGCTCGTGGTCGGCGAGATCCGCCAGCGTCTTGCGCGTGATGGCAAAGACTTCCTTCTGGGTCCATCGGATGATCTCTTGACTTCAGGTTACGTTGCTCGCTTTGCAACGCGTCCTGCCGTTTGGCGCGCAAGGCATCGGCATCCTTTCGTGCTTCGTCGATGCAGCCGCTGACGTTCGGCTTTGGCCTCGTCCGTGGCTTTTTTCAAGAGCGCCGCACGCTCTTGGTCGAAGGCCTCGTTCTTGTGCTGAAAGTCGTCGCGGTCCTTTTGCGCTTCAGCTTCCTTCGCCTCGGCCTGCGCGAGCTGGGTGGCGATCCCTTTCTCGCGTTCGTCGATGGCGTGGAGGATGGGTTTGTAAAGGAAATGCTTCAACAACCACACCAGGATGAGGAAGTTGATTGCCTGGGCGAAGACGGTGAACCAGTTGATTAGCATGGCTTACTTTCCTGTGGCTTTGTCAATGACATGGTGCCAGAACGGGTTGGCGAAGATCAAGATCATCGAGATCACGAGACAGTAGATGGCGATGGATTCGATCATCGCCAGGCCCACGAACAAGGTTCGTGTGATGGTGCTCGAGGCATCGGGCTGTTGTGCCAGCGAGCTCAAGGCCGTCGAGACGGCCCGTCCTTCGCCAAGCGCGGGAGCGATACTCCCCAGTGCGATCGTGATTCCGGCGGTGATGATCGAAACGATCGCGATGAGAGTCATGCTGTCCATGGGTGTCCTTTCGTCGCTGATGGTCGAGGTTCATGCTGCGCGGGTTCGCGTGGCGGCCGCGATGTAAACGGTGGCGAGGATGCTGAATATGTACGCCTGCACCATGCCGGTCAGCAAGCCGAGCAAGTACATGAAGTCAGGAAAGATGAGGGGCGTGATCGTGAGCAAGATGGCGACAATCATCGTCCCGCTCATGATGTTGCCGAACAGACGCATGGCCAGTGCAAACGTGCGCGACACCTCGCTGATGATGTTGAACGGCAACATGATCCACGTCGGCTTCAAGTAAGACTTCAGGTAACCGCCCAACCCTTGCTCCTCGATGCCGAAGAACGGCACGGCGACAAACACCGAGATCGCCAGCGCCGACGTGGTCGAGAGCGAACCTGTGGGCGCTTCGTACCCGGGAATGATCGCACAGAGGTTGGACACGGCGATGAACAGGAACAAGGTGCCCAGAAAACCCAGATACTTCTCCGGATGATCGAGGCCCAACTTCCTTGATCTGTTCCTGAATCGTGGTGACCACGATCTCGAGGAAGCCTTGCCAGCGCGAGATGTGCACTTCGGTCACGAGCTTGCGCGTGATCAGCCACGAGCCGACGGTCATCACGAGCATCAACACCCAGGTCGTGACGATCGTGCTATTGAGCACGAGAAAGCCGTACCGACAGAGTTCCAGGTCATCGGGTGAAAGGTGTGGGCGCAATGCTGGTCTCCTCTTCCAATGGAGTCTGTTCTTCCGCCGGCGCGTGCGTGAGCCGCCTCACGAGAATGATTCGCGCGACCAGAAATCCAACAAGGCATGCCACGAGCCTCGACCAGTGACCCTGCGAAACAAAATAGAATCCAGCCAGAACCAGACTGGTTCGCAGCAGCAGGCTGCCGAGGAACCAGAGCGCCGGCCTGTCGGACACAACACCCTTCTGAACCGACCACCAAAGGCCGCCGAAGAAAAACACGCCGAGCAGGGCGCCGGCAAAGAAAGCCAGGGCAAGGGTCAGGCTGTCACTCATCCGAATCCTCCTGCATCTCCTGGTATTCCGAGTCGACCCAACGCCAGGCATTGAGACAGCCGATGATCAAACCGATGAAAAGGAACATCAGCGTCCATGAATACGTACTCGGATAGTGCTTGTCCACCCAGAGACCGAGCGCCGCGCCGATCAGGGTCGGAATCGTCACCGACCAGCCGACCAGCCCCGACATGCCCAGACCGAACCAGACGCTCTTGGTGCCTTCGCGCCGCGCCTTCAGCTTGCGTGCCGCCTGTGCGCCGACCTGCCGGCTGAAGATCGTCTCCTGGGTTCGCGATGTTCGCTTTGAAGTCTTCATTCATGTTGAAACACCATGAAGCGGTGGATGAATCCGCTCTCCATCTTCGCCAGCACCGAGCGAACACTCTTCTCCTGCTCATCCAGGCTGAGGAACTCCCGCTTCACGGCCTCATGGAGTTTGTCGAGGTCCGACCCGCCGATGGCATTACGCACCGAAACCAGAACATTCATGCCCGCCTTGACCATTACCCCTTGATCGACGGCGAGATAAACCTCGCCTTCCGTCTCTGTTTCATAGGTCAGAATTCCTGGTGTCAAAGCCGCCGCGCAGTCCAGACGGTGCGGCAATAGTCCCAAGGAACCCTGGAGGGTCTGGGCCACGATCCGTTGCACGCCCTTCTTTTCGACGAAGATCTTGAAGGGAAGAAGAACCTTGAGATTAATGGGTGTTGGCTCCCTGTTCGACCTTGGGTTTGGGTTTGCCGTTCGCCTGGGGTTTCACTTGAACTTTGGGCTTGGGGCCTGGGTCGGCAGGACTCGCGGACTTGGCGGTCTTGGCTTTTTCCACGGCCTCGTCGATCGACCCGATCATGTAAAAGGCGCTCTCGGGATAGTCCTTGAATTCATCCTTCAGGATGCGCTCGCAGCCGTCGATCGCGTCCTTCAGGCTGACGTCCTTTCCCTTGATGCCACTGTACTGCTCGGTCGCGAAAAACGGCTGGGTCAGAAATCGCTCCAGCCTGCGGGCGCGACCGACGACGTTACGGTCATCCGAAGAGAGTTGCTCCATCCCTAGCATGGCAATGATGTCCTTGAGCTCTTCGTACTGGGCCAGGGTCTTGCGGATTGCCTGAGCCAGGAGATAATGCCGCTGCCCGATGATCGCCGGCGTGGCCATCTTGGAGTTGGATTGGAGCAGATCGACGGCCGGATACAGCCCCTCGCTTGCCCGCTTTCGGGAAAGGACGATCGACGCGGAAAGGTGAGAGAACGTGTGTACCGCCGCCGGGTCGGTCATGTCGTCCGCCGGCACATAGACCGCCTGAATGGAGGTGATGGCTCCCGTGTCGGTGTTGGCGATGCGCTCTTCCAGCCCCGATAACTCGGTGCCCATCGTCGGTTGATAGCCCAGGCGCGACGGCATCTGCCCCATCAAGCCGGACACTTCCATGCCCGCCTGGATGAAACGAAAGATGTTATCGATGAGCAACAGCACGTCGCGATGCTCATCATCCCGGAAATATTCGGCCATCGTGAGCGCTGCCAGGCCCACGCGAAATCGGGCGCCGGGAGGCTCGTTCATCTGGCCGAACATCATGACCATGTGCGGCAGCACGCCTGCGGCTTTCATATCATGGTAGAGCTCTTCCCCTTCGCGACAGCGCTCGCCGATGCCGCAAAACATGCTCACTCCCTTTTGATGTCCCACCATGTTGTGAATCATTTCGGTGAGCAACACCGTCTTGCCGACGCCCGCTCCTCCGAACAGTCCCCCCTTGCCGCCGCGCTCCAGCGGCACCAGCACGTCAATGACTTTGATGCCCGTTTCAAAGACCTCGGTCTTTGTGGAACGACTGGCCAAGGAGGGAGGGTCTCGATGGATGGACCGCCATTCCACTTCTGCTGGCGCCGGCTGGCGGTCGATGGGCTTTCCGAAAACATCGAACATGCGCGAAATGATTCCCTTGCCGACCGGCACCTTCAATGGCCCGCCGGTGTCCTCCACGGCCATGCCGCGAGCGAGACCCTGCGTGGGCTGGAGCGCGATCCCGCGGACATGATGTTCATCGAGCTGCATCAACACCTCGATGGAGACTCGCGTTTCCTTCCCTACGTACAGCAGCGTGTAGATGGGCGGTAAGCTGGCATCGAAGCGTACATCGACGACGCTTCCGCGCACCGACGTGATCACGCCGTCATTCGGGGCCTTGGTTCCGTTAGCGGACATCGCCGAATAGGTCATTGCAGCGCCTCACTTTTGGATGCGATGCAGGCCATCAGCTCTTTCCAGGACTTGACGAACCCCCTGGCCCCTTCATCCTGGAGCTGAGTGGCCAGGGCATCGATGTCGATGCCGGCCTTGGCGAACCTGGTGAGCACCTCCTCGCAGTCCCCACCGTGCGGAGGGAGAATGTGGTTGACCTCACCATGCTCAGCCAAGGCATTCAAGGTGCCCTCGGGCATGGTGTTCACCGTGAATGGGGCGGCGAGAGCCTCGATGTAGAGGAGATCGGAGGCCGAGGGGTCCTTGGTTCCCGTGCTGGCCCACAGCAGGCGCTGGCGGCCGGCACCGGCGTTGAGAATCCGCTGGTAACGCGATGACTCGATCAGGCTGCAGTACGCCGCATACGTGCGTTCTGCGATGGCGATGCCAAGCTGGTCACGTAGATTCTCGGGCACCTTCCCCGTGACCGCGACGTCCCAGCGACTGATGAACATTGAAGCCACAGAGCTGACGTCGGGTTTCAGCCCGGAGGCAATGCGCCGCTCGATGCCTTTCAGATACGCCTCGGCGGCGGCCACGTACTGGTCACGAGAGAACAGCAAGGTTACATTCACCGGCACGCCTGCGAAGATGGCTTCCTCGATTGCGGGCAAACCCTCCTTGGTCCCCGGTATCTTGATATAGATGTTGGGGCGCCTTCCCCTGGCATGCAGTTCCTTGGCCGCGGTGAGTGTGTTCTTCGTGTCGTGGGCGAGCAGTGGCGAGACCTCCAGAGAGACCCATCCGTCGACACCATTGGTCTCCTCGTGGATCGGCCGGAACAGGTCCGCTGCCTCGGAAGATCCTCCAGCGCCAGCTCGAAGAACAGCGCCTCACCCGACTTACCTTCCTTCAATTTCTGGCGGATGGCGTCATCGTAATCGGGACTGTTCTTGATGGCGTGATCGAAGATCGTGGGGTTCGAGGTGAGCCCCGTGACCGAGAACTCCTGGATGTAGCGGCGGAGCGTGCCGCTGGTCAGCAGCCCGCGGGTGATGTTATCGAGCCAGAGGCTTTGGCCCATTTCGTGGAGTTTTTGGGTCGCTTTCATCCGGACACCTCCTCGGGCTTGGGGTTATGCCAATTGCCGTCTGCTGCGATCAGGACGTCAGCCTCTTGCGGCCCCCAACTACCGCGCTTGTAGGGGCGAATCCGGTGGTGGGTCGTAAGGACTGGATCGACCACCTGCCAGGCGGCCTCAACCGCTTCTTCACGGGTGAAGAGGCGCCATCGCCGGCCATGGCGTCGCCCAAGAGCCGCTCGTAGGGCGATTGCTCTCCCGGCTCTTCTTCAAGAAGGTAGAGTTCTCGCTGGTCGCCGACGTACTCCTTCCCTGCGCACTTGACGCGAGCGGCGAGGGCGATGGCGGAACTGGGGGAGAGCCGGAATCGCAGATAGTTGGCCGGCCCGGTCGTCGGCGCTGAGTCGGCGAAAAGCCTCTGCGGCGGCGTCTTCAGCTCCACCAGGACCTCCGTTGCCGTTTCGGCCAAGTATTTACCGGAGCGCAGGTACCACGGCACCCCCTCCCAGCGCCAAGAGTCGATAAAAAGCCGCAAGGCGCAGAAAGTCTCGACGTCGGAGCTCTTCGCCACGTCGGGCTCCTCACGGTAGCCCGCGTATTGGCCGCGCACCAGGTCGTCGGGCTTCAGAGGGCGCGTGGCCTGAAAAACCTTGGCTTTCTCGCTCTGGACGGCTCCAAAGTCCCTGACGGCCGGCGGCTCCATGGCAAGCAACGCGACGATCTGGAAGAGGTGATTCTGGATCACGTCGCGCAGACAGCCGGCGGTCTCGTAAAACGAGCCGCGGCCCTCAACGCCGAAATCCTCGGATAGGGTTACCTGGACGCTCGCCACGTAATTGCGGTTCCAGATCGGCTCCAGGAACGAATTGGCGAAGCGGAAATAGAGGATATTCATGATCGCCTCCTTCCCGAGGAAGTGATCAATGCGGAAGATTGAGTCGTCCGGAAACACCGACCTCGCGATGCGGTTAAGCTCACGCGCCGAGGCCAGGTCTCGGCCGAACGGCTTTTCGACGATGACGCGCGCATGCTCGGCCAGGTTCGCGGCTCCAAGCCCTTTGATCACTGTCTCGAAGAGCGAGGGCGGGATGGCGAGGTAGTGCGCCGGTGCGCAGCGCCATCCAGCGCCTTCTTGATCGCCGTAAACGTGTCCCGGTCGTTATAGTCCCCGCTCACGTAACTAAGCAGGGACATAAGATGGTCCAGGGCGCGTTGATCATCGATCCCGCCCGATCGCTTCATGCTGTCCTTCACGCGATCGCGCAGATCCGCCAGACTCCACTTCGGAGAGGCGACGCCAATGACCGGGACCTTCAAGGCGCCTCGTTTCGCCAGCGCATAGAGAGCCGGGAAGATCATCTTGTGGGCGAGATCGCCCGTCGCGCCGAAGAGCACCAGCGCGTCCGATCGGATCATTGCGTTCCCCTCCGATCTTGGCTACGCGAGAGCAAGTCCCGGACTTTCCGACAGACATTCTCCACCGTGAAGCCATATTGCTCCATCACGACCGGCCCGGGGGCTGATGCCCCGAAGGTGTCCACCCCGATCACGGCGATCTGGGGACCGACATAGGACCTCCAGCCGAGGGATGCGCCGGCCTCGATGGCCAGCAGTGGCACGCCTGGGGGCAAGACCGTCTCCCGATACCGCTCCGACTGCATCGAGAAGATGCTCGTACTCGGCACACTCACAACCCTGGCCTGGACGTCCTCATTCGCCAACCGATCACGCGCCGCCAGCGCCAGATGTATTTCGGAGCCGGTCGCGATCAGAATGATGTCGGTCTGTGCACCTGGCGGAGAGTCCGCGAGAACGTAACCCCCACGCGGCACTCCCGCGGGTATGCACTGGTAGCGGGCCAGGTCGAGCACGGGGAGTCCCTGCCGAGTCAACACCAGGGCAACGGGACCTTCCCTTCGCTCGATGGCGATCCGCCAGGCGGCAACCGTCTCGTTTGCATCGGCCGGCCGGATGACAACCATGCCGGGAATGGAACGCAAGCCCAGCAATTGCTCGACAGGCTGATGGGTCGGGCCGTCCTCTCCCATGGCGATGCTGTCGTGGGTGAAGACATAAATCACCGGCAGGCCGTTCATGGCCGCCAGGCGCATCGGAGGACGCATGTAGTCGCTGAAGATCAGGAACGTCCCTCCGAAGGGGATGAGGCCACGGTGCAACGCCAACCCGTTCAGGATGGCACCCATGGCATGTTCCCGGATGCCGAAGTGCATGGTGCGTCCCGCCCAGTTTTCCGGCTCGAAGTTCCCGGCCCCTTCCATATTCGTGTGCGTGCTGGGAGCAAGATCGGCCGATCCTCCCATCATTTCGGGCAGACGAGAGCCCAGTACCGCGATCGTCTTTCCCGAAGCGATGCGGGTCGCCATGGGGCCTTCGCCTGAGGTGAATGTCGGGAGGTTGGCGTCCCAACCGTTCGGAAGCTGCCGGTGCGTGACCCGCTGGAACTCCGCTGCCAGGTCGGGGTGTTCCTCCGCATATGATTCAAGACGTAACTCCCATTCCGCCTGGGCGACAGTTCCGCGCGCGACCGCTTCGCGGAAATGTTCGAGAGCCTCCTCGGGAATTAGGAACAGAGGCTCTACCGGCCAGCCCAGCCCCTCTTTGGTCAGACGGACCTCCTCCAAACCGAGCGGCTCCCCGTGAGCGGCCGCCGTGTCCTGCTTGTGGGGACTACCGAAGCCGATGTGGGTACGAACTTGAATCAGGGACGGACGGCTCGTCTCTTTCCGAGCAGCCGTCAGAGCGGCGGCGATGTAGTCGATGTTGTTGCTTTGTTCAACCCGCTGAACGTGCCAGCCGAATGCGGCGAAGCGGGCTAAACGGTCTTCGGTGAAGGCCAGCTCCGTGCTCCCTTCGATCGTGATGTGGTTGTCGGCATAGAGGACGATGAGCTTGCCCAGTCGAAGGTGACCGGCCTCTGATCCGGCCTCGGAAGAGATTCCTTCCTCCAGGTCGCCATCGCTGGCCAGGACATAGGTGTAATGGTCCACGATGGAGTGACCAGGCCGATTGAAGCGCGCTGCGAGAGCGACCTCGGCGATCGCCATGCCGACGGCGTTGGCCAGGCCCTGCCCCAAGGGACCGGTGGTTGCCTCAACGCCGGGGGTTTTACCGTATTCCGGATGGCCTGGAGTATGGCTTCCCCACTGGCGGAACTTCTCGAGCTCCTCCAGTGGCAAGTCGAAGCCCGTGACATGAAGCAGCGCGTACAAGAGAGCACACCCATGTCCGGCCGAAAGCACAAAGCGATCCCGGTCGGGCCAGAAGGGATCACGCGGGTTGAACTTGAGAAAGCGATCCCAGAGCGCGTAAGCCATTGCCGCCGAACCGAGGGGCAGACCAGGGTGCCCGGACCTGGCCTTCTGCACGGCGTCCACGGCCAGGAACCGAAGGGTGTTTACGCAGAGTTCGTCCAGTTCGGGCGGAGCGATGGTGGCTATGTGTGTCATGTTGGCGATGAACCTCTTCTGATCGTGATCGGAACTTCCCGATGTTTTCTGGTTTCAGGTTGACCGTCGAACTGAACCGAACCATTGTCTTGGGTCAGGTCGGCGCGTGCTCCTGTCGGCAGGAATTCCGGCACGTCGAGACGTGCCACACCGATCCGGTTGTCGGCCATCCCGTAATAGATGTCGAAACGATCGGGCAAGCCGAGATCATCGCGTCGGTCGATCGCGGTGGGAAAAACGACGTTACCGATGGTTCCGATACGTTCCTGCGGTAATTCCGGCGTCAATACTGGCTCCGGTGAACGATAGCGGATCACTCGCGGATGCTGCTCGGAGAGCACCAGCACGCCGGCGGAGTAGCATAACTTGTGCGAAGCCGTGCTCGGGCCTGCCAGTTCGTGGACGCCGTGGTAGATGACCATCCATCCGTGCCGGGTGAGGATCGGAGGAGCGCCGCCGCCTATCTTGAGTTGCTCCCAGGGCGCAACCGGGCTGGCTAACCGGTTATGCAAGGTAAAGTGGCTGAGGTGATAGGGCTCATCGCAGACCTTTCCCAGTGGACAGTAGGAAATCCATATGCTCTCACGATGAAGATCCACCGCGCGACTGCAGTTGGCAGACCTTCTCCTCAGGGCGAGTCCCGGGAAAGAGAGGTCTGTGGAGCAGGGCCATTGCCGGTTGCCCATCAGGATCGGGAATGGCGACGGGGAAGATGCTCGCATCCTTATTGTCCACACCGTCGAACTCGATGCCTTCATACGGGCAAAAGGTCGCCAACCCCAGACGTTGCCAGTGGAAAAGGTCTTCCGATAGGGCCAGGGCAATCCGAGGGCCTTCGGGCGAAAGCGCCGTGTACGTCATCACGTAGCGCTTGAGGTCTTCGCCAAAAGTAATCCGCGCATCCTCACAACCTCCGCCGCCGTCAGGCCGCAGCTCGTAATCTGCTTCGGGTTCCAGTGCGATGCCGAGCCGCTCGACGCCCGCCGGGTCGCCGGCCTCATTGAACTTCACTCTTGCGATGCCGATCCGCGAGTAATTTCCCTTCGCGACCAGACGCGGGAAGAGGTAAAACTGACCGTCAGGGCCGCGCACTCCGGCCGGGTTCAAGACCCCTTCGACCTCCAGTGGATTGCCCGGCTCCGGCTCCATCATCAACCCAAGTCGCTTCATTTGAAATCCTGCCATCGCCTCTCCTCAACACGTCAGGCGTGAGAAGCTCAACTTGAACACGCGATGATTGCTTCGATAACTCGTTTAGTCTCATGCGGATCTCTGACCCGGATCGAATCGACGCCGGCTTCCTCGGCTGGATAGTCGTTGCCCCCAGGGAACAAGGCATCCCCTACAAAGATCATCGCTTCAATAGCAATGCCCAGAATGTCTCGTAGCTTCTTGATGCCGTACGCTTTGTCGATACCGGGCTTCGTGACGTCAATGGACGTCGAGCCACCCAGTCGGACAGAAAAATCGGGAATCAATGTGTCAAGGATGGCTTTCATCTTCTTCCGTTTGATGAAATCCGGGTCCCATTTCACCTTCTCTTTCAGGGGAGCTTCTTGACCCAAAGCGGAGAAGGTGATTTGGCTTCCCCGGTCTTGAATCACGTCCCCCCACACCTTTTCGGCCTTCAGGCCCGATTGCTCGATCGCCTGCTTCAGTGAACTGGTAATCTTCCTCTTCTGTTCGCTGGTGAAATCTTCCGCGTAAAGTTCTTCCCAACCCTTTTCGTATTTGTAGAACTGTGTTCCACATGTAGGAAGGAGCGAAAGATTTTTCAGGCGTTCGTCACTGGTAAGGTGAGAGAGCACTTGTTTTTGAAATTGCGGCCAGTTGCCCCCGGAGATCACGGCGACCTTGATCACACCAAGCAGTTTATTGAGAAGGGTCGCCATCTCAGGATCCAGCGACGACTTGCTCTGGGCCAGTGTTCCGTCCAGGTCGAATACAACGAGCTTCTTCATTTTACGGTTTCCATGTTCTTGACCCTGTTCACCATCCCGATCCTTCCCGGCTGGAACTATCCAGGCAGAGCGACCTCCAGCATGGTGGCTGGAGTTTGTGGCTGGTAAGTACATGCGCCGACCTCCGCCGGCAAGAGCACGACGTCGCCCTGGCCGATGGGATAATTGGTGCCGCTGTACTCCAGTTCTCCTTCGCCGGCGATGCAGACCAGCACTCGAGGCGTGGCAGTCGCACCGACGGCAAAAGCCGATTGCCCCATGTGCCGCCACACCGAGAAATGTGCACAATGAAAGAGTCGCTCGTACCGTACTGGTGACTCCTCCAAAACCACTGGCGCCACCGGACCGATTGCAACCTGTCTGAAATCGAGGCAGGCAACCGCCTGCTCGACTTGCAGGGATCGGGGCTTGCCAGTCCTGGGGTCGACCCGATCCCAATCGTACAGTCGAAACGTGACGTCGCTGTTTTCCTGGACCTCGAACACGACAAGGCCGCTGAGGGAGTGAGCGGTCCCGGCCCGGAGGAAGACGGCGTCGCCGATCCTCGGCCTGAAGCTTGCCATAAGCTCAGCCACCGTCCTGCTAGCGAGAGCTCGCTTCAGATCGTCTTGAGTGGTCCCTGGCTTCAGACCCGCGTAGATACGGCTCGCCGGCCCCGCCTCCAGCACGACCCATGCTTCGGACTTGCCGCTTTCGCCCGCCGGGATATAGTCCTTCTGCCCATCCTCGGGATGTACCTGGACCGAGAGCTTTTCGTGGGCGTCGAGGAACTTGAGGAGCACAGGGAAACGCCGGAAACGGCCCGCCAGTTTTCCCAGCAACTGGTCCGGCGACTGCTCCAGCAATTGCCGGATGGTCGATCCTTCTAGCGGTCCGGCGGCGACCTTGCTGGAATGGTCGTCGCGGTCGCTCAGCAGCCAGGCTTCGCCGATTGGTCCGTCGCCGGGCAGCGGTGCCGTGAGCAGTTCGGCGAGGCGCCGTCCGCCCCAGAGTCGATACTGGTAGATCGGTTCAAATCGCAACGGATACATTGGCAATTTGATCATGTCATCTCTCCGCTTAGAGCCTGGCGGGGCCGTGAATTCATTCTTTCGACGCGGTGCCTTTCAGGTCAGGGGCCATGCTTCTTCGCTGAGTGATATTCTTTGCGAATGTGCTCGATATCCACCGTAGGCGGGGGGAACGTCATCTTCAGCCCTTCCAGGTGCTCAATGACGATCCGGGCCACGGCGAGGTTCCTGAACCACTTGTGGTCGGCGGGGATAATGAACCAGGGGGCGTGCTCGGTGCTGCAACGGGAGAGTGCATCCTCGTAAGCCGCCGTGTAGTCGTCCCAGTAAGTTCGCTCCTTGTAATCGGCCTCGCTGATTTTCCATTGCTTGGCAGGATCGTCGAGCCGATCCTTGAAGCGTTTCAGTTGCTCGCCTTTGGAGATGTGCAGGTAGAACTTGAGGATATGGGTGTCGTCCTCGACGAGGCCGCTCTCGAAAGCATTGATTCGGTCGTAACGGCGGGACCATCTCTCTTTGGGCACCAGCTTATGAACGCGTGCGATCAGGACGTCCTCGTAATGGGAGCGGTTGAAGATGGTCACCTCACCCCGAGCAGGCGCGGCACGATGAACCCGCCACAAGAAGTCGTGCCCAAGCTCAACGGCGGTAGGCTGCTTGAACGGCACCACTTTGCAGCCCTGGGGATTCATCGCACCCAGGATGTGATTGATCGTCCCGTCCTTACCGCCTGCGTCGAGCGCTTGCAGACAGATCAGGAGCGACCTCCGCCCATCGGCATGGAGCAACTCTTGCAGTTCTCTCAGCCTTTGCAAGTCGTGCTCGATTTCCTTGGCCGCCTCCTTGTGGCTTTCGTGATGGTCCTTGAACCTCGGATCGATGTCCTTGAGATTGACAATAATGCCGGGCGGCACTCTGAAGCGTTCCAGATAGTTCACGTCGCTTCTCCTGCCAGGGTCTGACGAACGATTTGCCGGGTATGCTGCATGAGGACTTCCCGGTGGCGATGGTCGGCGTCCGCGGTCGCTTGTCCCCGAGCGCCAAGACCGAATCAACAGCAACCTCGCTGATTCCGATCAAGCCTCTTCGGGTACATCGGGTTTGGTCGCGATTAGCCGCTGGATCTTGGACATCTTGCTGATGACAAAGAGAACATTCGCCACATTCTCTTCGACTCCCTGGCCGCCCATGGTTTGCATGTGCAGGTCGCCGGAGCCGAGGCCGATGACTCAGTGGCGGAAGAGGTCGTCTTGCCGTTTGACCAAGATCATGTTGTCCGTGTCGTAACTCTTATCTACGATCCCCCCAAGGTACTCATGGGTGATCTGCCCTGGCCGGAACCTCCAAAAGCTCAGGTGGTCGATGAAAAAAACAGTGAAGAGCCAGATCGCGCAGAGCACGGTCGAGGAGAAAAGGTAAAAGCCACGGTTCATGTAAATCGACTCACGACCGAGAAAGCCCAGGATTTCTTCCCACCATCCCAGATAGGCAAACAACAGGGTGATGAAGCTCATGCCACCGATGATGAACGCCGCTCTCATGCCTCGGACATTGGTACTGGTGATCACGATCATCAAGAGGAAAAGCAAGCTGTAGATTACGCCGAGGTTTCGGCTGGGGTGGAACATCTCCGACTTGTTGCCGATGATCACGCGCTCAGGATCCAGCGAGGTCAGCAGAGCCATGACGAACCCCACCGCCCAGAGCGGCCACCAGTAGAACAACGCGGAATGCCCGTAAACGATCACCTGGAGGACTTTAGCCCGTTCCGCATGGCGAGCAGGGGCGGGCGCTGGTCGAGTTTGAGTGGACATCTGAAGCATCTCCTCAGCGTTTGGACGTTCCGGTCTCCGGAGTGACCCCGGCCGGCCCGATTGGTATTGGTCACGCGTTCTTCCAAAAGATGTTGCGGCACCATCTCCGCGGCTTGCTCTCACACGCCGGCAGTGGCCGGCTCGCCATGGACCGCGAGTGAATTCGCTTCGGACTGATCCAGGAGTTCCCTGGCCCGTTCCACCTCGTCGGCCGTTCCGTGGACGACCAGGAGGAGTTTCCCGTTCTTCACCTCGGTCTCATATTGCACAATACTGTTCTTCGGGATGCCGATGCTGTACAGTCCGGCGCCAAGTGCGGTGAGCCCCCCCAGCACGACGGCGCCTTCGAGCGCGCCGACGATCCACGTAACGAGCGGTCCCGCCACGAGCATCTGACCGATGCCCGGCACCCAGAAGAACGCGGAGCCGAACAGCAATCCCCAGAAGCCGCCCCAGAAGGCCCCCAGCTTGCCCCAGTACTTCATGCGATCGCCGGTGTTGTAGTAGCCGACAACATGTTCTTCCGTGTGATAATCCTTACCGACGATCGACAGCTTCTTCATGTCGAAGCCATCCTTCTGAAGTTCGCGGATGGCTTCTTCGGCCTGGCCGTGGGACTCGAAGATCGCGACGACGGAGTTCTTGTCTGATTTCATCTGATTCCTCATTGGTGAAGGTTGGTAAAAGGAGTCATGGTTGAAGTGCGAAACGGTGAACAGGTTCGTCATCACTGTGTCGCGTTGGTCCTACGAGTCTGTCGTTGGTCCCTTGCGCACGAGACACGTGACTGAGTGCAAAAAAAACCGGCGTGGTCGAGAACCCCCAGGCCCTCGACCACGCCGGCTTACTCTTCGACGGACCACCCGGATTACCCGGGCTGCCCTTCGTTTAGTCATCCGACAAATTCAAATCGTTTCCGGGGACCGACGGTCGCTTGTCCCATGTCGACTCCCTCAGAACATTCGTCAAGATACGAGCTGCGGCGGGCGAAAACAAGAACCAGGTGTTCCGGCCGTTACTATAGACACCACATCCGCCGAGGTCGGGATCGCGATCGGTAATGAATGGTATCGCTGTGGCCGTCAGGGTCATGCCCCTGACGATGGCCGAGAATGCCGGTCAGTGAAGCGTTGCAGTGAGCGTGGCGTCTTGTCCGTTCGCAACCTGCCGGACGATCAGGGCGATAACTCCGTTCGGTGAGTGGTGATTGATGATCCAGGCGAGGTTTCCCGCCTGTTGGGTCAGATAGCCGTTTGCCGAGACGATCGTGTCGCCGGCTTTGCAGGCCCGCATGCTCGGCGGGGGAGCCGGGATGAACTCGGACTACCTGAATCCGACTGCCGGATGCATCGCTCACCGCTTTCTCATCGATGCCGAGACTGGGCAGGGAAAAGAAAGAGGGTGCCGCGGGAGTGGCCTGGAGCGGCACAGTGCCATAAGCGGACGAATAGGTGTAGCCAGGATCGGAGTAACCTGAACCGTAACCGTAGCCGGGATACGAACCGTAGCCGTAACCGGAGTAGCCAAGGCCATAGCTTGAATAGCCATAGCCATAGCCATAGCCCGGATAACCATAGCCGTAACCCATACCATAGCCCAAACCGTACCCCAAGCCAAATCCGCCGAAACCGTAACCTCCCGTAGCCATACCCTCCACGCCCATAGTAGCCACCACCCATTCCACCACCGCGGCCCCAGCCGAATCCGCCACCACCCATGCGGCCACCACCTCCCGATGCCACCGCCGCCGTGGCCACCACCACCACCGTGCGCGATCGCCAGGGGTCCTGAAGCCAGTCCGATCATGATGCTCGAACCCAGAACGTCCGGCAAAGTGCCGCAAGTGTTGACCGTACCAATGTCGTGTTCATCTCAAGTCCTCCTTAGCTGGACCAAAAAAAAGCCGGCGTGGTCAAGAACCCTCAGGTCCCTGACCACGCCGGCTTACTCTTCGACGGACCGCCCGGAATTTCCGGGCTGCCCTTCGTTTAGTCATCCGACAACTTCAGATTGTTTCCCGGAGCCGACGGTCGCTAGTCCCATGTCGACTCTCACAGAACACTCGTCATGGTATGCGCGGCGGCAAGGGAAAAGCAAATGAATTTGTGCTAAGTTAGACCGCCAATCACGTTTCGCGTCAGTCCGGGCCATTCGCTGCAGAATCGGCGGTACTTGTCTGCAAGCCGGCTCCCGTCCTTGTCCGCCCAGCCCGTTCTCGCGACCTCGGGTCCAGGGATTGGGTTTGCTTAATCATAAGGATCACTAATGAGCATAAGGTAAGCTCATTGGGAAAGATTACTTCGTGCCCGAGGCCGACGGGTTTGTTCGGCACTTTTTCTTGGGTCTGCTTGGCCAGAGCCTCCTGCTCTTCAATCAATCCGGGCAAATCTGGCCGTGCAGCGAGCTGATAGGTTTTCGCCAGCCCTTACTGTCTGTTCCGCAAGACTTACACAACAATCAGAGAAGGATGCTTGGTCTCCGCGCTCCTCAGCACACACCGCGCGTCGCCCTCATGCAGTGGCGGTGCGCAGTCGTGCGGATGGAGCCGAATTGTCAAAGACCTATGACCGCGCACTACCCCGCATTTATAGAATACGACAGAATCGTCCGCGGCTTGTCAGCCTGGGCGAACGGTGTTCTCTTCGTGAGGGCATCAAGATGATCGAGAGGAACTTGAGTACTTGTTATGGGAACTCCAACGAAGATCGCCTTCGTCACGGGGGCGATGCTCCTAATCGTAGCGACTGCCATTGCCGCGGAGCCGCGGGTGCCGTGGACCGCGTCGAAGATCGTCGGTTTGCCTGATCCCCCGCCGCCCTACAAGACCGTCAACGCGTTTCCCAACATCAGGCTCGATAGGCCGACATGCCTGGTCGCGGCCCCCGGCAGCGATCGGCTCTTCGCCGGACAGGAGCAAGGCAAGATACTCTCGTTCCTGAACAAGCCCGACGCCAAAGCTGAACTTTGTTTCGACGTCGCGAAGGACGTGAAGACGCTGGACCAAACACCGAACGCCGTGGCAGCGAGGAACGTCTACAGTCTGGCGTTCCACCCGAAGTTCGCCGAAAACCGCTACGCCTTCCTCTGCTACATCCTCGAAGGCAAGAACGGTGGGCTGAACTTTGAGAACGGTTCTCGCATCTCGCGCTTCAGACTCACCGAAACGAACCCTCCGCGACTCGACGCAGACAGCGAAGTGATCGTCTTCTCCTGGCCCGCGGGTGGGCACAACGGTTGCGACCTGCACTTCGGATCCGACGGCTACCTCTACATAAGTACCGGCGATGCGGCAGACCCGAACCCGCCCGACCCGCTCCACACCGGTCAAGACTGTTCGGATTATTTCTCATCGGTGCTGCGCATCGACGTGGACCGCAAGGAACCGGGCAAGAACTACGCGGTGCCGAAGGACAATCCGTTCGTCGGGATGCCAAACGTGAAGCCAGAGATCTGGGCATTCGGCTTCCGTAACCCCTGGCGTTTCAGCTTCGACAAGGCCACCGGCGAGCTCTGGCTCGGCGACGTCGGCTGGGAGCTGTGGGAGATGGTCCACAAGGTCGAGAGTGGCAAGAATTACGGCTGGAGCATCACCGAGGCGCGGCAGCCGATCCACCCCAACGACAGGCCCGGACCGAACCCGATCATCACCCCGCCGGTCATCGAAATCTCGCACACCACCGGCGCGAGTGTAACAGGCGGCTACGTGTATCGCGGGAAGAAGTTCCCCGAACTTGTCGGAGCATACGTCTTCGGCGACTGGGAGACGCGGAGAATATGGGCGGCTGCGCTTCGAGAACGGGAGGGTGAAATCCTGGCCGGAGATCGTCGCCCCGACCGTGCGGCCTTCCACGTTCGGGCAGGACAACGACGGCGAGGTCTACGCCGTTGACTACGACACTGGCGTCATCCACGGCTTCGCCCGCAACGACACAGCTTCCACCGCATCGAAGTTCCCCCGTAAGCTGTCCGAGACCGGGCTCTTCGCGAACACCAAAAACCAAACCCCGGCGCCGGGCGTCTACCGCTTCACGCCGAACGTGGCGCTCTGGCAGGACCACGCCGTCGGCGAGCACTTCGTCGCACTGCCGGGCACCTCGGCCGTGACCGACTTCGAAGCGGGCAAGGCGATCCCCGGCAACGTCTACTGGCACTCATTCCGCTACCACTTTCCGGAAAACGCGGTGCTGGCAAAGACCATTTCGATCGAGATGGAACGCGGCAAACCCGAATCGAAGAATCGTCTCGAAACGCAAGTTCTGCACTTCGCCGACGGGTTTTGGCAGGGCTACACCTATGCGTGGCGAGACGACCAGACCGACGCGGATCTCGTGCCGAACGAGGGCGGCGAAAAGCTGCTGAACGTTGTCGACGCATCGTTCCCCGGTGGCAAGCGGCAGCAGATGTGGACGTACCACAGCCGCTCGCAGTGCCTCCAGTGCCACAACGCATGGTCGGAGTATGCTCTCGCGTTCAACGTGGCGCAGCTCAACCACGGAGTCCAGCTCACGAAGCTCGGTGAACTCGGCCTCTTGAATCGCGTTGGCAAGAACGAAAAACCGAAAGGCGTCTACACGCCCGACGAACTGAAGACAGAACTGAGGCTCACTCCTCCCCACAGCGCGACCGGCACGGTGGAGGAGCGGGCGACTTCGTACTTGCACGTGAATTGCGCCCACTGCCACCGCAACGGCGGCGGCGGCACAACAAGCATCGACCTGTCGGCGTTCGAGAAGAGGCGGATCATGAAAGACCTCGAGGTCGCTCCCCGGCTCGGTGGCTTCGACCTCAAAGATGCGAAAGTGGTCACCGCCCAGCAGCCTACGCAGAGCGTCCTCTACTACCGCATGTCGAAATTCGGCAAGGGCCGCATGCCGCACATCGGCTCTGAACTGCCGGACGAGCGGGGATTGAAGCTTATCCACGACTGGATCGCCGGTCCGAACTCCGTCCGCGTCACGAACGACATGAAGTGGGAGCAGCTCTGCGAATGCCTGAAAACGCCGGGCGCGGCGATCGACGTGGCGCGCTCCGTCGGGCGCAGATGAGTTCGCGCCTGAAATGTGCGCGAAGCTGTTGAAGGAAGGTGCTGCATCACCACGGTTCACCGTCCGTGAACTCTTCGACGGCTACCTCCCCCAGACCGGTGAACGCAAGCTCGGCCAGACGCCGCGGCCGCAAACGATACTCTTGAAAACCGGCGACGCTGAACGTGGCAGGGAACTCTTCTTCAACCAACGGTTCCAGTGCATCAACTGCCATAGGCTGGACGGCAAGGGAACCGAACTCGGCCCCGACCTTGCCTTGATCGGCAGGCAGCGTACTCGAGCCGAGATCCTTGAAAGCCTGCTCGAACCGTCGCGCAGCATCGACGCGAAGTTCCAGCTATTCCTGCTCAACACGCTCGATGGCCGCAGTTTTGCCGGCCTGCTCGTGAAGCGTGATCAGAAGGAAGTGGTGCTCAGGGACACACAGAACAAAGAGGTGCGCGTCGCCTCGGCGGAGATCGAGGCGCTGACGCCGGGCCGCGAATCGATCATGCCAACTGGTGTCCTCGCCGACCTAACGGCACAACAGGCGGCGGACCTGCTGGAGTTCCTGCAGAGCCGGAAGTAAATCTTAGCGAGAGGTCCATGTGAGCGGGCTGTTTCTTGAAGATGTTCGTCCCGAATGCCACCGACACAGACTGCCAGCTCGCCCCCGGATGCCGCCCTGAATGACGCGCCTGTCCATCGGTTCGGCGCAGGTCTCCAGACCCCGCCGAGGAATGGGACCCCAGCTTTCCGGGGGTGCCAGGGCATGGGTGGAACAGAGACCTTCGGTCGGAGAATCGGCGGGGTGGAGAGACCCGCCGAACCGTGTGGCTGACCGGCTTCTCGACATGGACTTCCTTACCCGACTCGGCGGACATGACGGTCATGATCGCGTGCCGGTGGTCAAATCGCATTCGGTGTCAATCTCATTCGGTGTCATTTTTTTCAGCGGTTATTCGTAGGCTATGGGTGAAAAAGAACTGACAGCAAGGCTCTCGTTGTACTGACACTGTACTAATTTTGTTAAGGCGAAAGTCACTTCGCAGCTTGCAATGGGTCTATAGCTGGCGGTTAGCCCGAGATTCGGACAGGGTTAAATGCCAGGGCCAGCGCTCACTAAACCGCTGCTCCAGCAAGGACTTTCAGCATGTAGTTCTCGTTCCAACCACAACTGCGACGTTTCATGACGAGACTCGTGCGGTCTGGATACTGCTTCAGGAGTGACAAGGTGAACCGATTGAGCCATGCAAAATTCTCCCGCAGCGCCTCGTCTCTGATCCGCGATTCGTCCTCGCGATACGTCACATCGAGAACCCAGTGGCAGGTATTTTCGATACCCCAATGACCTCGGACCGCTCGGGCAAACTGCTTCACTCCCATGGGCAGACTGCTGATGTAGTAGCGGACTTCGATGGTCTCCTTGCCGTCACGAAGGCACCGGGACGTCACCACCCCGATCGTCCTCAGCCCCTCCCACAGCGTGAACCCCGGCAAGCTCTTGGGTGCCGGGAGTTGGAGGTACGTTCGCATCTCCTCACGCCCATGCCCCTTCTCGGTCGTCACGTGCTCACGAGCGTTCGCCAAGTCTCCCTCGAGCTGTTCGTCGATATAATCGATGACCGCTTGATGCAGCGTCTCCTGGTTCCCCTTCAGCGCCAGCACGTAGTCGGCCTTGCCCTCAATGATCTGCGCAGCGATCGCCTTTTGGGTTCCCATCGCGTCGATGGTGATGATCGCCCCTTTGATGTCCACCAGTCTCAGAAGCTCGGGAATTGCCGTGATTTCGTTCGATTTCTCGGCGCACGCCACCTGCCCGAGCGACAGCCCAAACTCGCTGGCCCAGACGCTTACCGAATGCAAGGCGCCCAGGCCGTTCTTGCGATCGTGGCTCCGCCGTGCCGTCTTGCCGTCCACCGCCAGAACGGGTTGCTCCACGCCGGTCGCCGTGGCCGCTGTCGCACGCAACGAATTCAACCAGTTCGCAAAACAAGCTTGAAAGGCACCCGGTCGCAGCGTCATCAGCACGCGACGAAAGACATCCTTACGTGGAATACCGTTGGGCAAATCCAGAGTGTTCAAGAGAAATTCCTGTTTCAAAGCAGCCCACTTGCCAATCCCAGTTGGCCCGCTTGCACCGGCCAGCACCGCCATCAAAGCAATGACGACCACGCTGACCAACGGATGTTGCAAATTGACGGTGGAGCGAGGATCCTCCAACTCCGCAAAATGCACTACGACCTCGTCCAAGGAAACATGCCGGCTGTCTGCCATCGGTTGTTCTCTGTGCGCCGCCGTGAATATAGCAACACAGAGAACGGTATACCAATAAACCGATCAGGCGCAAGCACCCCAAATTGCCAAGACCGCCTAAAGTGCTGCGCTGGCCCTGGGTTAAATGCTTATTCATTCAGCATAGGGGTGACGCTATCCTGAGTCACAGGCAAAGGAAGTTTGCGCTGATCGTGTGCATCATGTCCACGCTCTTGGTAGCGGCGGCTATCCTGGTGAGGTTCAGTGCCAGTCAAGCGCAACAAGGCTTTTCTAAAAAAAGACAGGAGCGCGATTGAGCGAAGTCGAATCTCTGCTTGGTAAAGGTCGCCGTCAGTCAGGCAAAAGGATACCCGTGGGACTCTATCCGGATAGAATCTTTCGTCCACTTCTAGAGGGCGACGAGTTCTTCGTGTTCGAGCGTGAGCATGCCGAAATATCGACTGGCTTCAAGAAAGGTCACTTGGTGAGCAAATACCGTGGCCGTTCACCGGTGTTGTGTATTCGCGACCAAGGTCGTAGCATAGCTCGCCATGAGACTCAAGGCACGGAAGTCTTGCCCGAACTGTCGGCGATTGCAGGCGAAGTTGGACGCCCAAGAGGCGCGGCTTAAGGCGCTGGAGGGCACCGTCGCTCTTCTCCTGGAGCAACTCGCTGTGGCGAGGAAGAATTCCTCGACCTCGTCCAAGCCACCGTCTTCTGACATCGTCAAGCCGCCCAAGCCGGCACCGCCGGAGGGCCAGCAGCGGCGCCGTATCGGCGGGCAACCTGGTCACCTCAAGCACGAACGCGCTGCCTTCCCGCCTGAATTGATTAACGGCGATTCGCTCGACCATCGCCTCGATTTTTGCCCCGGGTGCGGGCATGACTTGGAGCCCATGCCCACGATCATGCCCCGGGTGATTCAGCAAGTCGACATCAACGACGTGCCGCTGGTGATCCAGGAGCATCGTGGACATCCAGGCTGGTGCTCTCACTGCCAGAAGGTCTATGAGGCTCCGTTGCCCGTCGGGATCGAACGCGGCGGCCTGGTAGGGCCCAGACTGACCACCGTGATCGCCTACCTCAAGGGAGTCTGCCACGCTTCGTTCTCCACCGTCCGCAAATTCGTTCGCGATGTTCTCAGGCTGACCATCTCGCGTGGGCAACTGGCGAATATCATTGCCAAGGTGAGCCAGGCGTTGGAGCAGCCCTATCAGGAATTGCTGGAGAGCCTGCCGAACCAAAGGTGGCTCAACGTCGACGAGACCGGTCACAAGCAAAATCGTCTACGGCAATGGACCTGGTGCTTTCGGGCCAGCCTGTACACATTGTTCAAGATCGACCCGACGCGAGCGCCGATGTGTTGATCGAGGTGCTGGGCGCGGAGTTTGACGGGGTGCTGGGCTGCGACTATTTCTCGGCCTATCGGCGTTACCTGCGCGAGTTCGACGTGTCGCTCCAGTTCTGCCTGGCCCACTTGATCCGCGACGTGAAGTTCCTCACGACGCTGCCGGACGCAAGGGATCGAATCTATGGAATCAGGTTGCGTGAGGCGTTGCGGGAGCTCTTTGGGGTGATCCACCGCCGGGAGTTACTGACGGCCGAGCGGTTTCAGGCCCAACTCGAGGCGGCGCGGGCCAAGGTGCTACGATGCGGCACACAGAACGTGCCAGCGACAAACCACTGTCGCAACCTGGCGAAGCGGTTTGAGGAGCATGGGGAGAGCTATTTCCGATTCATCACGACCCCGGGAGTGGAGCCGACCAACAATCTGGCGGAGCAAGCGATCCGGTTCGTGGTGATCGATCGTCTGATCACGCAGGGGACAAGGAGTGAAAAGGGAAACCGCTGGTGCGAACGGATCTGGACAGTGATCGCGACTTGCGCACAGCAAGGGCGATCGGTGTTTGAATACTTGGAGGCGGCGGTTGGGGCGTGGTTCGCTGACACCGAGCCACCATTACTGTTGCCGGGAGTCTGAGTAAGCGAGGGGCCGGCAGTGTGCTCGGATGCAAGGTCTGCCAGGACCGGGAAGTCCTGAAGTCTTTACGCCGGTGACGACGACATCCACGACGATAGCAGCGGATCAGGCTGCGCAAAGTGGACGCAAGCCAGGGACCGTAGCCGGAAGCACCAATGCTCGTCCAGTGGTGTCCGTGCTCGCGGCGAAGACCTCGGCAAAGCAACTGCTACTCCACAGGTGAACGGCCACCAAATACCTATGGGAGCCAAGTCTTTAGAAGGCGTTGGGCGCGATGGCGAGAACGGGAACTCCAGTCGTATCGCCGCCACTTGCGAGAAGTTTATCTGTCGCCTCGAAGAAGAGAGCCCGGAGTTCCTGCCGCCAAACGTGGTTCGTTGAGATGGTGGAAGTCGCCATTCGCGGTGAGAGTTGCTCATTTCGTTTGCCAAGGGTCGATGATGAGCGCCTCCGCTCGCCTCGAAGTGCCGCGTGTTGCGTGTCATGACGTGAAGGCCATGGCAAAGGGCGGTCGCCGCCAAGAGGCCGTCGACAGCCGGGATGCCGATCCCTGACTTTTGAGCACGAGCCGTGAGCTCGCCCCAGAGCCGGGCCGTCTCGACATCAATCGCAAGGATGCGGTCGCCGAAGTTGGCCTCCAGGCACGTAAGCCACATTCCCAGGGTCTTCTTCTTCCGACCCGCGGCAAGGAGAGCGATTCCCTTGGCGATCTCGCCCACGGTGAGAACACTCAGATAAAGGTTCGTTGTGGCGATCGCCGCGACGGCAGATTTCACCGTAGGATTTCCTTTGTCCCTCCCAAGCTCGGTGAGAACACAGGAATCGAGCAACGCTCTCATAGGTCGACATCCCGGCTTTGGCTCTGGTCACGAGTTAAGTCAAGCTCGTCCAATCCTACGCCGTGGAAAAGAAATTCTTTGAAGTCTGGTTTCTGACCAGTCAGTTCCGCGTATTTTTCGGCCGAGAGGACGATGACGGTATCATTGCGTCGCGTAATGGTTTGCGGCCCCTCGGTAAGGGCCAAGTTCACAACCTCAGTGAGTCGGTTCTTGGCTTCGGCGAGATTCCAGGTCATGAGCTACCTCCTAAGTCAGCTAGACTGTCTAGCCATATTGTCTCACTCTTTCGAGGGGCATACAAGTCGCGTTTTTGGTCCAACGTGAAAGGCACCATAAGTCGGAGGGAAAGGGGGGTAAAAGGCTTTCTTCGGCCCTAGCGATGCGCGGATCCGGAAGCCGCTGATCGTTGGATGCCAAGCAGGTGAGAGGCGGATTCCATTCTGTGGTTCGGCAGAACACACCAGCCGGCCGGCCCTGGCTCGTGTCAATCATTTCCAGGACGACGGCGCTGGACATGAGACGTGTGCTCGACGATCCTATCGGTCATCATAGGTCGATGATGGGGAAGAACCGATTACTGTCCAATGGCAACTTCATGTTCCGGGGAGGATACGCCCGTGAGAGTGTCGGCAACTGGACCAGCCGTGGTTGTTCTCGCTATGATGGTGAATCTGTCAGGCTCCGCCCAGGCGCAGCCAGCGGTCAGCCACCGACCGGCCGAGTATGGCGTGGCCGTCGAGAAGAACCTGATGATTCCGGTGCGCGACGGCATCCGGCTGGCGGTCGACGTTTACCGGCCGGCCCGGGAGGGCAAGCCCGTGCCCGGCCGCTTCCCCGCGCTTTTGACGCGAACGCCCTACGACAAGGGCGGCTCGGCCGGCGAGGGGAATTACTATGCGGAACGAGGCTACGTGGTCGTCGCCAACGACACACGCGGGCGATACGCCAGTGAAGGAATCTGGCATGGACTGGCCAATGATCCCGAAGATGGATATGACATCGTCGAGTGGATCGCCACGCAGGCGTGGTCCGATGGCAAAGTCGGCACGTTTGGCACAAGCTACCCGGGAGGCACCCAGCACGCGCTTGCCGAGCTGCGCCCACCTCATCTCACAACGATGATCCCGATCGATTCACTGTCGAACTGCGGCGTGAGCGGGATGCGGCATGGAGGAGCGTTCGAGCTGCGGTTCATGAATTGGATCTTTCAGATCGGTGCCCCCAACAGCAAGGCCGCGCTTGCGAACCCCAGGCTTCGACTGGCCTTGATGGAGAGCGGACTGCGGATTCCGCCAGCATGTCGACAGCCTGCCCGTGCGCACGGGGACGACGCCGCTCCGAATTGTACCCGAGTACGAGGCCTGGCTGGTTGAGGCAATGCGCAGCGGACCCGAGGCCGCATTCTGGCACACGAAGGGAATGTCGGTTGTTGATCACATTAGCGACTATGTCGATGTTCCGGTCGTCCACGTCACCGGCTGGTACGATTCGTGGACGCGCCAGGTCGCCATGAACTACGAGGCATTGTCGAGAGCCAAGAAGTCGCCCCAGCGGCTGGTGATAGGTCCGTGGACTCATGGCGCGCAGGGTTCTCACATTGCCGGCGAGGTCGAGTTCACGCCCGAGGCCGCCATCGACCTGCTGGCCTTTCGACTGCGGTGGAACGATCGCTGGCTCAAGGGGCTCAAGAACGGCGTTGATGATGATCCCCCGGTTCTGATCTACGTCATGGGCACCGGCGATGATCGCCGCTCCGGCGGCGGTCGGCTCAAGCACGGCGGGTTCTGGCGGGCCGAGCGCGCCTGGCCGTTGGCCAGTGCCCAGGCGGCGATTTATCACCTGCACGGCGACGGCCAGCTCGCCGCTGCTCTGCAGGAAGAGGGCATCACCCGGTCAACTTACACTTTCGACCCGCTGCACCCGGTGCCGACTGTTGGCGGCAATATTTCATCCAATCAGGGTCTGATCACGGCTGGCGGTTACGATCAGCGTCCCCGCGACGACACGCATGCCGCCGTTAATCGCCTTCCACTCTCGGAGCGGCGCGATGTGCTGGTCTTTAGGAGCGAGCCGCTGGCAGCCGCTCTGGAAGTCACCGGCACTGTGCAGGTCAAGCTCTGGGTCAGCTCGACGGCCCCCGACACCGATTTCACTGCCAAGCTCCTCGACGAGATCCCACCCAACACCGACTACCCGCTGGGTTTCGACCTGAACATCGGCGACTCGATCCTGCGGCTGCGCTATCGCGAGGGCCTCGACCATCAAGCGGCGCCGCTTCGGCCCGAGGAGATCGTGCCAATCACGATCACGCTCTACCCGACGTCCAACGTGTTCAAAAAAGGCCACCGGCTCCGGCTCGACATCTCGAGCAGCAATTATCCACGCTTCGACGTGAACCCCAACACCGGTGATCCGCTGGGCGAGCACCGGCGGATGGTCTCGGCCGACAACACGGTGTACCACGACCCATCGCACCCGTCGCGACTGATTCTGCCTGTAGTGCCTGCAAATGCCGACGCAGCTATCGGCCGTCGATGATGTTTGCACGAGGTCGAAACGCCGCGCCAAGAGAAGCTGGCCGCGTACGAGCCCGCTGGCTCGCGCAGGCCTCCCACGGCTTACCTCACTGGCACCATCACGGCGTGCAGGACGCTCTTGTCGGTGTCGTTTTGCACGAAAGCCACGATGGACAGGTCCTTCAGAGCGATCTCCGGGAGCGTGCCGGGAAACGGGTGCTGCTGGCCGAAATCACTCAGGTATTTCTCAATGTCCCGCTGCCGATCGGCAAGGTTGATCGTGATCGTGATCTCACCCGACCCGGACGAGAGGTCTTTGCCTTCGAGGCCGCCTGGGAAACCGCGAACCACGTGGTGGTGGAAACGAAGCTTGTTGCTTCCGATATAACGGATCGACTCCTCAGTGAGCACCAGACGCAGCCGGTGACGCGCCGGGTTCGTGTGCTCGGCTGCTCGACGCCCGTCCGTTGCCTGGGCCGGCTCATTCTGCTTGGCGATCGGTTTTCCTGTCACGGTGGCCTGGGCCGCGATCTTGATCTCGTCTCCTGTTCGAGTGGCCGACAGATGGATCGTTGCCTCGCTGGCCGTTTCCAGTTGCGGGTCGATGAGTCCGCGATACTGCTTGTATTTCTGTTCCGAGAGCTGCATCGGGCCCCCACCGCCACCCTCGGAATGACCGTTGAAGAAAACGGTGGGTGTACCGGCGATCTCGTCACCGAAGTACTGCTGGCGGCCCAAGGCGTCGTCGCAGGTCAGCGGGTCAGGCCCCGGTATGTGCAGGTGATATTGCAGGCCGATCAATTCAGTAGGCTGGTAGGTTTCGAGCAAGGCGTCGAAGGCAACATCGGCCGCCACGCAAGGCGGGCACTGGGCTCCTGTGAACAGCTCCAGCAAAACGACGCGGTCGGCCTTGGGATCTTTACGACCGGCGAACTTCTCTAGCTTGAAAGGAGGAACCTCTTTGCGGTATTCCTGGTCGAGACGGCTCTCCAGCCCGGCGGACCGTGTCTGGGCCGCACGCGCAATGTCGGGCTTGCCGGCTAGAGTGGCAGCCCGGGCCAGCAGCGCAACGACGGCGGCCTTTTGCTCCAGGCTCTGATCCTCGTCGATCTCTCTGTCGGCTTGCATGGCGAGTTCGAGGGTGAGACTGGCATACGGCCGGGCGGTGCTCAGTGCCTTGAGCGCCCGCCGGCGAACCTCGCCGACCCAGACGGGGCCGTAAGGCCTGGCGTCCTCGAGCCAGGCCTCGAGGGAGGCATTGACCTCCGCCGCGTCAAGCCCACCGGCCTCGGCGGCTGCGAGCAGCTCTCCGTAGAAGAGATAATTCGTGGGATTGCCCTGGTGCTTCTTGGTTAGGTCACGAAGGCTCTGCATCTTTTTCTTGGGATCCCGCTCCCGTGCAACATTTGAGTAGTCCTGGATGATCGCGCTTGGTTTGAGGTCCGCAAGCCTTTGACTCTCTGTCCGTTCCAGTCGAGCCGGATAAATTACGCCGCGGAACAAGAAGCTGCCCAGGATTTTGCCGGCCTGAGAGCCCTCAACGACGAGCGTGCCCCGGAATCTGTTCAGGCCCGCGGCGCCCCGCAGAACGATCTCCAAGGCATGTCCCTGGGTCGCGACCCGTTCGACACTCGCATCAGCGAGCACCATTTTCTGGCTGACCACGACCGAGGCCGCGGGCTTTCCGTCCTTATCATTGATGCTGATGATGGCAAATTCATCGTCGCCGAAGGCCAGGACGATCAGCTTCCAGGTTCCGGTAAGCTTGGCAGTCGGTTCGCCAGCCAGTGCCGCGGAGCCAGCTTGGAGCTGGATACCCGCTATCAATAGCACAAGCGCAGAGGCTCCGATGAGTCGAGCAGCAAGTCTCATAGATAGGCCTTCTTGAAAGTTTTCACGGAGAGTGGGTTTCATGAGTCTTGTCCCAGGAACTGCCCGCCATCGACCCGGTAGCAAGCCCCGGTCACGAAATTCGTCCCCTCCAGGAGGTAGAGAATCAGCCGGTTGACGTCGTCCGGTGATCCGACCCTGCGCAGGAGGGTTTGGGCAACGACGGCGTCGATATCCTGCTGTGTAAGATCGGCGGGCGGCTCGATCATGGCGGGCTGGATCATAACAACCGGCACGAACGGGGCCAGCTCCTTGGCCAGGGCCAGGGTCATTGTCGTCAGCCCTCCTTTGGCCACCAGATAAGGAAGGTAGTCCTTGTAGGGTCGTTCGCTGGCCCAGTCGCCGATGTTGATGATCTTTCCCTTGATGCCATCGTCGCCGCCCTGGGTGAGCATCTGCCTGGCGGCGGCGATTGCAGTGTGATATGGAGCAGCGAGGTTGGCGGCGATCATCTGATCAAAATCGCCAGGCTCAAGAGCGTGAAACGGAGTGCACCGATAAACGCTTGCCATGTTTACCAAGGCGTCGAGACGGCCAAACCGCTCGACCACCGCGCTGACCGCGCGTCCCGCCGCTGCGGCGTTCGACAGATCCGCGGCGACGGCCATACCCTCGACGCTCATGGCTTGCACCTCGGCGATGATGCGCTCGATCAGCTCGCGACTTGTATGATAGGTCATTGCCAGGTTCACGCCTCGGCTTGCCAGCATCCGCGCAAGCGCCGCGCCAACCCTCCGGCCTCCCGTGATCAGCGCGACCTTGCCGCGCAGCTTGCCGTCGGCGGCCATCTGTGTCTTCCTTTGCTCTGGCTCATAGCCCCTGCCACGGAGTGTCCGGGACTCCGGCCCGATGATTCTGGACCCGAGCCATCACGAACAAAAGGTCGCTGAGCCGGTTGAGATACACAATCAGGGCAGTGGGAACGTCCCCTCCGGGCTGGCTGGCAAGACGCACGACCAGCCGTTCCGCGCGGCGGCAAACCGTGCGTGCCAGGTGCAATTCGGCCGCCCCCAGGCTACCTCCCGGCAAGATGAAATTGGTAATCGGTTTGAGCTCCGATTCCAAGGTGTCGATGATCCCTTCAAGCCGGACGGCGTGCTCGGGGCCAATCGCGTCATGATATCGCCCCATGGGGTCGGGGTCGGCCAGTGCGGACCCCACCGCGAAGAGCTCATCCTGGAGCTGGGCAACCAGCTTTTCGGAGGCCGAATCCAACCCCTGAGCGCGGGCCAGCCCCAGCACGGCGTTCAGCTCGTCGACGGTGCCGTACGCTTCGATGCGGATATCGTCCTTGGGAACCCGTCGGTTTCCCAGCAAGCCGGTGCTGCCGTCGTCCCCTGTCTTTGTGTAAATTTTCACCTTGGGATCTCGCTGTATAACGGTCCGTCGTCACGCACTCGCGGCCGCGCAGGCAAGGACGCGTGGTCGAGCTACCGAGGTCGGCTTCGTCCATTGGCGGGCTGCTTCTCAAGACCTATACTAGGCAGATCGCTTGCCACGGGGAAGACGCGTGGGGCTGACTGTTGCCCTGGATTGGTGCCGCCAGCGCCGGCTTCGCAGCCACAACGAAACCCCAAACGGCGACCGTTTCCGCCTCTAGATTCACATACAGCGCAACTTCGACGGAGCTACTCCGATGGTCCTCTCGTTAGTTTCCTCGACCCTGACGCTAGCAGTTGTACTCGCCGCGCAGGGCTCTTCCGGACCGCCGCTTTCCGCTGAGGAGGTGGCCCGGCTCGAGGCCAAGCACCTCCAGAATATCCGCCAGGTGACCTACGGCTTCTTCCGCGCGGGCGAGGGTTACTTCCGGCCCGACGGCAAGGGCATTATCTTTCAGGCCGTACCCAATCTGCCGACCTCTGTTTTTCTGACGCCAAAACCCAATCAGTATGAATATCAGATCTTCACCTGCGACATGGCTCCGGATGCAAAGCCGCTTCTCGTCAGCACGGGACTGGGTGCATGCACCTGTGCCTTTTTCCATCCCGACGGCAAATCGATCATCTTCGGCTCGACCCATCTCAATCCCAGCCCTAGCGCGCCCCGCAGCGCCTATTCACGGTCGGGCAGCCGCTACCGCTGGAGCTTCCCCGAGGGCATGGACATCTTCAAGGCCGACCTCGACGGCAGGAACCTGGTTCGCCTGACCGATACCGACGGCTACGACGCCGAAGGGAGTTACTCACCCGACGGCAAGCAGATCATCTTCACCTCGTTTCGAGACGGAGATGCAGATGTCTACATCATGGATGCAGACGGCAAGAACGCCCGTCGGGTCGTCCAGTCCAAGGGCTATGATGGCGGCCCGTTCTTCTCTCCCGACGGTAAACGGATCATCTACCGGAGCGATCGCAAGGGAAACGATCTGCTTCAGATTTACGTCAACAACACCGCAGGCTCAGCCGAGCGGGCGCTCACCAGCAACGACTTCGTGAACTGGGGACCGTTCTGGCATCCCGATAACACCCACATTGTTTTTTCGACCAGCCGCCACGGCCACTCGAACTACGAGATCTACCTGATGAATGTGGACACTGGCGCCCAGGAGCGGATAACCTACCACGACGGTTTCGACGGTCTGCCCGTATTCAGCCCCGATGGAAAGCAGCTCATGTGGACCTCGAACAGCCGGGCCACCGACCGCAACAGCCAGCTCTTCATCGCCGATTTCACGCTTGCACCCGCTCCTGAGACGGCCAGCAAGTAACCCTACTTCCTGCTTCGATTTTCTTACCACCTCTTTCCCAATCCAAGAGAAAGGCCCACAAATGAGCCCCAAGGACGCACTTAAACTGAGCATCGGCATGAGCGACATGATCATCAATACTTATATAGGAGATTTGAGCGACTCCGACATCTTCATCCGCCCTGTGCCGGGGATGAACCACATTGCCTGGCAGCTCGGGCACCTCATCTCCGCGGAGCGCAGTTTCGCGGAAAAGGTCAAAGCGGGCTCGTGCCCGGCACTGCCGGCCGGTTTCGACGAGGCTCACACCAAGGAAACAGCGACGATCGACGACCCGGCGAAGTTCTACTCGCTGTCGAAGTACAAAGAGCTATGGAAGGCACAAAGGGCAGCCACGCTGTCGGTGCTCGAGAGTGTTCCCGAATCCGATCTGGACAAGACCGACCCCGAGAAGTTCCCCGAGTGGGCTCCGACTGTAGCCGCTTTACTGGCGATGAGCGGCACTCACGCGCTTATGCACTGCGGCCAGTTTGTCGCCGTCCGTCGTCAGTTAGGCAAACCGGTATTGATCTGAACGCGAACGACGTGACGCGGTGCGGTGCGGCAAATGCCCTGCCGCGCCGTCGTCGTCAAAGCTCTGTCGCCCTCCGCTCATCCTTCTGCTTTTCGATCAGGAGGTTGCCCACCAGAAAGGCCAGGAACGTGGCGAGAAAGTTCTGGTCGATCAGCGCTTCGACCACGGCGGGGATCCTCAGCAAATGTCCTCCCTCGAGATACGAACCCGCCCTGGTCAGCTCGATCATACTGCAAAGGTATGCGCATGTTTCGCCGGTCAGCAGATAAACGCAGACTCCTCCCGGAATCGTGTCCAGCGACACATGTTCGGTTCCCAGAACATGGAAGAGGATGGCGGTGAAGCTCAGGAGAGCGGTCTGAAACGCCGCTCACCTCGTCGAGTGCCGGAGATACGGCTTACTCTCGGCCCTCACTCACGAGCAACCGTTGTAAGAGTACCGGATTCACGATTCCACGGAACCGCACCTTGCCGTTGACCGCCACGACTGGTACCTCGGTGCCGTACTTCGCCACCAGTTCGGGATCGGCGTCGATATCAACCTCTGCGATCTGGAAACCGTAACCCCGCTGAAAGTCCTTGAGCAAATCGACTGCCTTGTGGCAACAACAGCACTGCGCGCGGCTGTAAACGGTGAACGTCAAAGATTCAGTGCGCGTTCGGGGTCGGAAAATTCGTGCAAGCAACGACGTCATGATGGCCTCTTGATTTAACCGACAAGATAAAGTCACCGCGGGTCAGCCGCCAGGCGTCGCTGACAGGGGCTGGACCTCCACGAGGTTGTCAAAGAAAGTCGCTCCTCCTGCCATATCCGCAAGTGCCGACGAGGTCGTGCTGTTGACATTCGAGCGGCCCGGGGAGAGCTTGTTCCAGTAGATGCCGGTTGCAACGGCGACGCCGGGTCGGACGTTTCCGGTCAATGCGACGCGGGCCTGGAATGAGCCGCGGTCATTGAATACCTGTGCCCACTGGCCCTCACGCAGGCCGCGAGCCTGCGCATCGAGAGCGCCAGCTCGATCGTGGGCTCGCCGGCGCCAGCTCGATGCTTGGGGCTGTTGGCAAATGTCGAGTTCAAGAACTGCGGTCGTGGCGGACTCAACAGTTGCAGCGGGTACATGGCCGCCCGCTCCGGCCGGGTTTGCGGATCCTCGAGCGGTGGGATGTACGTTGGCAGAGGGTCGAGGCCATCAGCCTTCATCCGCTCGGAGTAGAGCTCGCACTTGCCCGAGGGTGTGGGGAAAACCCCGTCGGCGAACGGTGCATGATCCGGGGGCAAATTGAGGCGGACGGATCCCTCGGCTTGCAATCGCTCAAGCGTGAGCCCCGCGACCGTTGGCCCACCGCCCAAAACCTCGCGCATCAGGGTCGTGTCGTCGGGGAAGAGCTCCGGCTCGAAGCCCATGCGGGCCGCCAGGCGCGAAAGACGTCGCTGTTCGAGCGGCACTCGCCCCGGGGAGCGATCGAACGCGGGTTGTACATCACCTCGTGGTGGCCGTATGACCCGTGCAGATCCACGTGTTCAAGCTGAGACGTGGCCGGCAATACGATGTCTGCGTAATCGACGGTATCGGTGGCGAACAGCTCGTGGACCACTGTGAACAGGTCAACACGCCTCAAGCCCGCCAGCACCTTCTGCTGGTTGGGTGTGACAGCGGCCGGGTTGCTGTTGTAGACGTAGATCGCCCGGACAGGAGGGCCCGGCAGCTCGCCGGCGAGGGCCGCACCCAGCTCGTTCATATTGATAGTGCGGGTGCCGGACGGCGACAGTTCGGGCCGTGTGAGCGGGTCCATTGCGAAGTCATAGGCGCCGCTGGTCGAGAGCAGGGCGCCGCCTCCGGGATGTCGCCACGAGCCGATGATCGCGGGCAGGCAGGCGATCGTCCGGACGGCCATACCCCCGCCCCCGTGCCGTTGCATACCGTAGTTGAGCCTGATCAGTGACGGCTGCTCCCTAGCCAGGCGGCGGGCAAAGGTCTCGATCGTCGCGACATCAACCCCGGTAATCGAAGCCACCCGCTGGGACGCGTACTCCTCGAGTGCGCGCTGGCGAAGCGGGCCAGCGCCGATGGTTGCGCGGCTGAGATAGTCCTCATCTTGCAATCCGTCGCGCCAGATCACGTGCATGAGCCCCAGCGCCAGCGCTGCGTCGGTGCCGGGCCGAACGGCGATGTGCCAGTCGGACCGGCTGGCGGTCGGACTGCGGTAAGGATCGACGGTCACGATCGTCGCGCCGCTCGTCTTGCGGGCCTCGACCATCAGGCTCCAGAGGTGGCTGTTGGTGTTGATCGTGTTCGAGCCCCAATTGACGATGAATTTGCACCGCTTTACTGCCAGCGGATCGGCGCCCAGCCGTCCCTGGCCCATGGTGTACTCGTAGCCCAGCGAGCCGGCCGATGCGCAGATCGTCCGGTCCAGCTTCGACGCCCCCAGCCGGTGAAAGAACCGCCGATCGAGGCTGCTCGCTTGAAGCTTGCCCATCGTGCCGTAGTAGCTGTGCGGTAGGATGGCCTGAGGACCATCAGGCGATGCCGCAATTGCGGCGAACCTCGTCGCGATAGCCTCCAGTGCCTCATCCCACGAAACCCGCTGGAACTTCCCTTCCCCCTTGGCGCCAACCCGCTTCATGGGGAACATCAGTCGGTCAGGGCTATATACCCGATCGAGGTAGCGGGCCATCTTCTGGCAGAGGAAACCACGGGTGAAAGGATGCTCCGCGTCGCCCCTCAGGTCGATCGCCACTCCATTCTCGACCGTCACCCGCATGCTGCACGTATCGGGGCAGTCGAGCGGACAGACGTTCTTGAAGACGGTCAGTTCCGGCTTAGCCACGTTGATCTTTCGCTAGAACTAGGAAAGCCGGTGCCCGGCCCGCGCTGGCCGCGGCGTCAGAACAGATTATAGGAGAAAACTCGCGAGCTTCACCACCACGATCTCTGTGGCGGCTTCGCAAGCGGCGAGCACACTCGATAAAGGCCCAGGACCCCGTTCAGAGGCGTCTCACCCAGAGACTCAGGCTCGCCCGAAAAAGATCTGTATCACGTTCCATCGGCGGCTTTCTTGGGCGCTGATTATCGATTTTTCGCCGATCAGTTGCCTCGAGTGACCCGAACACCTGACGGGCGCAAGGCGGGTGTGCTACCATGTCGGGATACATCCGCGGTGGAGCAGGCTCTAGCTCCACGCGGCAAGCTGATTGATTCACTTCAATGCTTCCGGCCGGGGCGATCGGTCCTGCTTCGGGCCCGACTCGGGGGGGGACTTACGCATTATGTCCGCGCCAACCGCGAATCAGGATCTCCTTTTTGGTCTGCTCGCCTTGCAGAACGGTTTGATCCAGCAGACTCAACTTGTTGCCGCGTTCCACGCCTGGACCTGTGACAAGGCGCGATCCCTGGCCGATCACCTCCAGAAACGGGGAGACCTGGACGCGGACGATCGCGTGGCCGTTGAGGCCCTGGTCGTGAGACATCTCAAACGGCATGGGGGCGACGTCGGGCAGAGCCTCGCCGCCGTCCCGACCGGTAAGTCCACCCGCGAGAGCCTGGCGCGGCTGGGCGATCCAGACATCGGGGCGACGCTCTGCCATGTGGCATCCGGTCAACTCTCGACCGAGGAAGGCGACGCCGACCGCACCAGCAACTACTCGGTCGGCACGGCCACCAGCGACGGGCAGCGGTTCCGCGTGCTGCGCCCGCATGCCCGGGGCGGACTGGGCGCCGTGTTCGTCGCGCTTGATTCCGAATTGAACCGCGAGGTGGCGCTGAAGCAGATCCTCGACCGCCATGCGGACGATTCCACGAGCCGCCAACGGTTCCTGCTGGAGGCCGAAGTCACCGGTGGCCTTGAGCACCCGGGCATCGTCCCGGTATACGGTCTGGGCAGCTACGCCGACGGCCGGCCCTATTACGCCATGCGATTCATCCGCGGTGACAGTCTGAAAGAGGCCATCGACCGATTCCACGCCGGAAATGCGGGATCGTCAGTGGAATCGGGCCCGAGGACCGTCCACACTGCAGAACCGAAGGCTCTGGAACTTCGCCGCCTCCTCCGCCGCTTCCTGGACGTATGCAACGCCGTCGACTACGCCCATAGCCGGGGCGTGCTGCACAGGGACATCAAGCCCGGCAACATCATCGTCGGCAAGCACGGCGAGACCCTGGTTGTGGATTGGGGGCTCGCCAAGGCGACAGGCAAAAGCGAGCCGGGTGGGGAAGAGCGGTTGCTGTCTCCCAGCTCGGCCAGCGGCAGCTCAGAAACGCTGCCTGGCAGCACGCTGGGCACGCCGGCCTACATGAGCCCCGAGCAAGCGCGCGGCGACCTGGAGCACCTGGGCCCGCAGTCGGACGTCTACAGCCTGGGCGCCACACTCTACTCCCTTTTGACCGGCAAGCCGCCGCTGCAGGGAGACGACGTCGGCGAGCTACTCCGCAAGGTGCAGCGAGGTGTATTCCCGCCGCCTCGCCAGATCGACCCGGCGATCGACGCAGCGCTAGAGGCGGTCTGCCTGAAGGCGATGGCCCTCAAGCCCGAGAACCGCTACGCCACACCGCGGATGCTGGCCGAGGACATCGAGCGGTGGATGGCCGACGAGCCGGTCTCGGCCTATCGCGAGCCTTGGACGCGGACGCTGACTCGCTGGCTGAGCCGCCACCGCACCGGAGTAACGGCGGCCGGGGCCGCCATCCTAGTGGCCCTGATCGGTACGGCGGCCGTGCTGGCCATCCAATCGGCGGCCAACGCCCGGCTCGGGGCGTCGCTGAACCGCGAGACCAGGGCCAACGCGGCGCTTGCCGTCGCCAATGACGAGCTGATGCGCTCGCGTGGCGCCGTGCAGGCGCGGTACGACCTGGCCGTTCAGGCTATCAAGACCTTCCATACCGGCGTCAGCGAGGACTTTCTGCTCAAACAGGACCAGTTCAAGGAGCTGCGCGACCGGCTCTTGAAGTCGGCATCGGATTTCTACGGCAAGCTCGGTGCCCTGCTGGGCAAGGAGACGGACGTCGCCTCGCGGCGAGCGCTGGCGGCCTCGAACTTCGAGCTGGCCGGGCTGACCGGCAAGGTCGGCCGCACCGAGGACGCGCTGGCGGCGCACCGTGGGGTACTGGCGGCGCGGGAGGCGCTGGCGGCCGAGGCCGGGGCTGACGCCGCGGCGCAGGCCGATGTCGGCCGGAGCCTGACCGAGATCGCAAGCCTGCTGGGAGCGACAGGCAAGACGGACGAGGCAGTGGCGAGGTACCGGCAGTCGGAGCAGCTTCTGTCGGGCCTGTCCGGGACCAACTCCGAGGCACGCGCTGTCGTGGCCGACTGCCGGTCCCGGCTTGGCTACCTGCTGTTCAGCACGGGCCACTCCGCCGACGGGCTTCAGGTGCTCCGCCAGGCCCGGACCGACCAGGAGCTGGTAGCCGGGACGCCAGGCGCGACGGTGGAAGCGCGGCGCGATCTGGCGAACACAATCAACAGGATCGGCGTCGTGATGCATCAGACGGGCCGATCGTCCGAGGCGGAAGTCGAGTACCGTAGCGCGCTGGCGATCTATCAGAAGCTGGCTGAGGAGAATCCCGCCAGTACCGAAATCCGGCGTCGTCTGGGTTTCATTTTCAACAACCTCGGCAGCCTGCTGCTGAATGTCGCGGGCCGGCCGGCAGCGGCGGAGGCCGAGTTCCGCAAGGCCATGACGATCAAGCAAAAGATCGCCGACGACAACCCCGCCGTCACAGAATTCCGGAACGATGTGGCGCTCAGCCACAGAAACCTCGGGGAGACTCTCAGCCAGGAGGGCCGGCCCTCGGAGTCGGAGGCTGAATACCGAACAGCCGTGGCGATCTACCAGAAACTGGCCCAGGACAACCCCGCTGTCTCCGAATTCCGAAGCAGCCTGGCGGATAGCCTGTCGTCTCTCGCGCACCTGCTGCACCAGACGGGCCGGTCGACGGAATCGGAGGCCGAGTTCTCCAAGGCGCTGGCGATACGGCAAAAGCTGGCCGACGACAGCCCGGAGGTCACCGAGTTCCAGCTCGCCCTGGGTCGCAGCCGCCACAATCTGGGCTACCTACTGGCGGAGTCGGGCAAGCCGTTGGAGGCGGAAAGGGAGTATCGCACGGGGATCGCGATCTATCAGAAACTGGTTGACCGCGACCCCACTATCACCGGGTTTCGCGACGAACTGGCCAATAGCCACCTTGACCTCGGTATCCTGCTCTTGGAGACGGGCAGGCCCGCGCAATCGGAGGCCGAGCAACGTCAGGCGATCGCCCTGTATCAGAAGCTCACGGACGACAATCCCAAGAACCCTGGCTATAGGGTTGGCCTTGCTGGTGCCCACTACTACCTCGGCGACGTGATCCGCACGCTCGGCCGGCCGGCCGAGGCACACCAGGATTATGATCGGGCGATCGCCATTCAAGAGAGACTGGTGAAGGATAGCCCGAATCCATGGTACCGCAGCCTTCTGGCCCACTCGTTGCGGCGGCGCGGGCTGGCCCTTCGCGACCTGGGCGCCCCAGCCGGCGCGGTGGACGACACCCGGCGGGCGCTGGGCTTGTATGACGGGCTGCGGTCGCGGTCGGGCGAGGAGTTGTTCGAGATGGCTTGCTGCCATGCGGCGCTTGCGAACCTGGCCGGACAGACCGGTTCGCGAGTGTCGGCCGCCGAGGGCGAGGATCATGCCGCTCGGGCCATGAGCTTGCTCAGGAACGCGGTCGGCACGGGCTACCGGAATCTCAGCGCCTTCCGCACCGAATCTGCGCCTAGATCCGCATCGCGAACGGTCGGACCTCCAGCTCTTGATGATGGACTTGGCCTTCCCGGCCGAGTCGTTGGCGAGGTGAGGCGTTAGACCGGTGTACGCCCACCAGATGGCTTCGACCTTATCCCACCAGCTCGCGGATCGGCTTGCCCGCGCTGAGCTTGATCGGCCGGCCGGTGAGCGGGGCGATGTTTTCCTTGAGGGGGTCGAGGCCGAGGGCTCTGAGAACTGTCGCGTGGACGTCCTCGACAGGCGTGGGCCCGGCGGGATTCTTGGACCCCTCGGGATCGGTCGCTCCAATCACATGGCCGCCGCGCAGGCCGCCGCCGGCAAGGGCCAGGCTGAAGCCGGCGGGCCAGTGGTCTCGGCCTCCGAACGGATTGATCTTCGGCGTTCTGCCGAATTCGCCGCAGCAGAGGACGACTGTCCGGTCGAGCAACTGGTGCCGCGACAGGTCTGCGAAGCAGGGCGGCGAATGCCGGGTCGAGCTGCCGTACGAGTTTGCGGTGGATCTCGTGGTTATTGATGTGAGAGTCCCATCCGTCAAGCGTCACCTCGACGCAGCGCACGCCCGCCTCGATGAGCCTCCGGGCGGCAAGGCAGCCGCGCCGAAACGAGCTGTCGCCGTATTCGGCGAGCACACTGGCCGGTTCTTTCGACACGTCGAACGACTTGAGCTGCTCGGAGGTCATTATCACCCGCGCGAGCCAGGGCCTCGCGATGCAAAGTGGCCTGTACGCTCGCCTGGCGGCCGCGGGCGAAGGCACGCTCGACCACGTCCAGGTCACGCACGCGGGAGACCTCGCGGGGGCCGGCCACCTGCGCTGTCACGTCGGGAAGCGTCTCTTTGGGATCGCCAACCTGGAAGGCGTCGTACTCGCCCCCGAGATAGCCGCCCCGGCTGGGCCAGCGGCCGGTGAGAATCGAGATGTGCCTGGGGATGTCGGTCCGTCCCACGGGCAGCTCATGACAGCAGACGGCGCCGATCGAGGGGTGCTCGACGGTCGGATCGGGGCGGTAGCCGGTCTTCATCATGTAGGTTCCGCGCTCGTGATCGCCCTCCTTGCTGACCATTGATCGGATCAACGCGATCGAGCCCATCTGGTCGGCGAGCTGCTCGCAGCCCTCGGCAAGCTGGACGCCTGCGACTGCGGTCTTGATGGCCCCGGTGCCGCCGGCTGCCGTGGTTCCCGGGTGGGGATCAAACGTCTCGAGCTGGCTGGGCCCCCCCGAAAGCCAGAGCAAGATTAGCGACCGTGCCGGTTCCCGCGAATGTTCGGCCTGCTGGGCCAGCAGCCGGCCCAGCGGAGTCAGCCAGCTCAGCCCCGTCAAGGCGAGGAACCCGCGGCGGTCGATCGTCGGTCGCGTCAAGACGGTCATGGTGCGCGCCCCGGCCCGCTTGGGCTTAGTGGTTCCATGAGAATTCGGTCGTGTTCAGCAGGGTCCAGAACAGGTCGGTGAGCCGGTCCTTCCGCTCCTGGTGCTTTGTGCCGGCAAGCCGTCTCTCAAAGTGAGCCAGCTCTTCGGAGGTGGGGCGGCGGGTCAGCACAGCAAGATACGCAAGCTCGACGGCTTTGCGATCGTCGGGGGCGAGTTCGGCAATCCGCCGCGACGTATTGAAAAGGTCATCCTTGGTCTTCTCGCGCACGAGCTGGCCGTTCATGAGCAAGAGCCGCTGGGGGATGGTGCCACCCCGAACGGCCAACTCATCCTCGCCGGCGTCGCCGTAGCGGCGGACGAAGTCGTTGCGGCCGGTGTAAAAAGCCAGGCGAACAATCCACGGAGTTTGTGGGCCCAGTGTCGGCAACGACGCCGCCTGGAACACGGCCCCGGCCACCTGTTCCGGCCGCAACCGTGTCACGGGGAACCCGGCCCAGCTCTGATCGTTCGGGCCGTCGGATGAGGCCGGCGCGACGTCACTGCTTTCGAGGAGAAAGACCTCGGTTGCGGCGATGATCCGAATTAGGCGATGAAGGTCAAATCCGTGGGCCGAGAAGTCGCCCGCCAGCAGCAAGAGCACCGGCGGCGGCTCGCCAGAGGCCGGCAGGTCATCGACCGGATCAACCAGGGGGCGATCGAACAGCAGCGCCCATACCCGGTTGACCGTGGCGCGCGCCAGGCTGGGATTGCGTGGGTTGATGACCCAGCCGGCAAGTTGCTCCCGCAGGCTGCCCGTATCCGGAAGAAGCTCGGGATGGAAGGGCACCCTGGGTGCGACCGGCCCGGCTTGCCTGGTCTTGCGGTCCAGCGGCTGGTACATGCTTTCCCCATCCCGAACGCCGCGCAGGTTCGAGTGCACGCTGCCAAAAAACGCGGCCAGGCCCCGGAAGTCGGCCTGTTTCCAGGATTGGAAGGGATGGTCGTGACACTGGGCGCAATCGAGCCGGACGCCCAGGAAGGCCCGCGACACCCGCGCAGCCAGGCGCTCGGGATCGGGCAGCTCGGTCTCCTCGCTGATGGTCACTGAGACGAAATTCGTCGCCGGGTGATCCGTCCATAAACCCTGGTCGGCGATCAGGTCGCGAACCACTGTGTCATAAGGACGGTTCTCCAAAATCGCATCACTGAGCCATGTCGTGAACCGCCGCCGGCGAAACTTCACGAAGGGCCCGTCCTCAACTCCCACCAGGGCGCGGGCGAACCGTTCTGCCAGGTAGTCGGCGGTGCGCCGGTCGCGGAGCAGTTCGTCCAGCCAACCCTCGATTCTCCCCTCGGCCGGCCGCGCCTCGAATCGGCGAATCTCTTCGAGCGAGGGGATTGAACCGGTGAGGGCCAACGCCAGCCGCCGCAGGACCGCCAGCTCGGCGGCCCGCGGCGCGGGACGTACGCCTTTCTCGGCCCACCACCGCTCGAAGAGGGCGTTGACTCTCGGCGACAATCGGCCGGAGGTCGACCTGGCCGGTTTTCTTTTCCGGCAGGCGCGGCAGTGTCGCAGCGGGTACGCGCAGAGCACCTCGTGCCAGGGTCAGCCCGCAGCCGAGCACCACGCTCACGAAGATCAGGTCGCGCATCCTCATCTGATAATCCCTTCGCCCGATTCGACCCTCCTCCATCATACTAGAATACCCGGGGAGCTTCCCCTCGGTTTCAGCGATTTTGCCGGCTCCGGCATTCAAGAGCCTCTTGAAACCGGACCTACATGTGGAGAGTAATGAGAGTTATGGGCAATCTCAACGTGCTCGAGCGCAGCCGCGACGCCGCCGGGACTCTGCCGAATCCATCGGGACAAGGGAGTCGCCGCGCGGTGCTGCTCGGCTCCTTGTGCCGTCGATTGGGTCGCGCTCTTGGATCGGGGGCCGAGTGGCTCTTCGGGCTGGCTTCACTCGTGCTGGCACTCTCGATCCTGGCCGCCTTGCCCTTGGCCCAGTTCCTCAGCCTGGGGTACTTCCTTGAGTCGTCGGCGCGGGTCGCGCGAACCGGGCGGTTGCGGGACGGCTTGATCGGGGTTCGCCGGGCCGCGCGAGTCGGCGGCCTCGCCGTGGGCATATTGCTCTCGTTGATCCCCTTGTGGCTGGTGGGTTCCTACGCTCAATCCGCAGAGCTCATCGACCCGGGGGGAAGCGTGGCGCTGCGCTGGCGGCTGGGCCAGGCCGTTGTGAGCGCCCTTACCTTCGTGCAGATCACCACCGCGTGTGCGCGGGGGGGAGGCTGCGGCATTTCCTCTGGCCGATAGGCATGCCGTTCTGGCTGGTGCGCGGCCTCAGATCGGGCGGCCTTTACACCGCGGCCCGCGATGGCTTCTGGGAGTTTGTTGCAGCGCTGCGGTTGCCGTACTACTTTCGCCTGGGCCTTACCGGATTTCTGGGCACGATGGCCTGGATCGTCGTGCCGGCCAGCCTGATCGCCGCGAGCCGACGATACCCCCTGCTGGGATTCCTGGGAGCCTTGATCCTGGCCTTCGTCGCGCCGTCGCTGCCTTTTCTGCAGGTCTGCTACGCCGTCGAGGGGCGTGTCTCGGCGCTGTTCTCACTGCGATCGATCCGCGAGCGGTTCCGGCGCGCTCCGTGGGCATTCGCCTTCGCCCTCATGGTATTGCTGCTGGCGGCCGTTCCCCTGTACCTGTTGAAGATCGAGATGATCCCGCGCGAGGCCGCCTGGCTGCCGAGCTTGGTCTTCGTGATCTTTCTAGCCCCGGCCCACGCACTGGTCGGCTGGGCCTACGCCCGCTCATGGCGGCGCTATCGCCCGCGCCACTGGTCGGTCCGCATTCTCGGCCGAATCGCCATTATTCCGGTTTCCTTGTTCTACGTCCTGGTTGTCGTCCTGGCCCAGTACACCTCATGGGGCGGTGTCTGGAGCCTGTTTGAGCAGCACGCCTTCCTGTTGCCGGTCCCGTTCTTGAACATGTAATACGATAGTGCTGGAACGGAGCTTCCGATTTACATCCCCCGTCTCCAGGAACTGGCCTCACAATGCTGACCAACGGGTGCAGCAGATTGACGGTGGAGCGGGGGTCCTCGACCCTGACATAGTCAGTAAGCAGTTTTACATAACTGCGGTGCCGAATCGGTGAGACGGGGAGTTGCTCTCACCGGAAAAGGCAGTGCGACAAGAGTGGCTCGAAGGGGAGTGTAGCATCCCCGGCAGCTATCAGCCGTCGCCCGCCGGAGGCGTCGAAACCAACGATGAGCGGCCATCACCGCGGGGAGATGCTCGTACACTGGGTGAAGTCCTCGCCTTTCCCAGCAAGGCGGACCTGGCGTGCACAACGCCCGCGACCGGCAGATCAAGATAAGTGCGCCTTGCAACCACCCGTCGGCCGTCCGTCGGTTGGACCAGGATTGCGTCGACGGTCACGTTCGGAGTGTAGCCGTTTCGCGAGGTTTGGTCGTTCCCGCCGTGTCTACCTCTTCGCGACCGACCGCACATACTGACGCCAATTGTCGCCGGCCGGGTTGCCGCTCCAACCGGCGGCCTCGTGATCGCTCGTCACCCAGACCACCCAGTCGTCGTGCGTGGTGCGGTTCCCGTCCCGCGAGGTGAACCGGACCCGGACCCCGCAGGCCGCGGACCTGTCAGGGACCGAGTTCGCGAGGTGATCCCTGGGTATCTTCGGGATGGTGGCGTACTCCGGCTCTTCGTTGAGGGTAATATCAAGGGTAATAGCCGGGGACGAGTAGAAGCTTTGGACGTTCTTCCGCGCCGCGTCGGTGTCAGGATTGGACGAGGTCCCGCACCCGACCCCGAACAGTAATAAAGGGGCAACCAATCGTCGCATGGCCTACTCCCGCCTAGTGGTGTTCCGGTGTAAACGGGCAGTTGTCTCCGAAAGTAGCGCGCATCGGTCACATCGCTCGTAGTGTGTCGGAACGAGTGATCACGATCATGTCTCGGCACGCGGACATGGCTTCGCGACTGAAACAGTGGAGCCACTTACGATTTTGTCATCGTTTCAAGTAGTTGATCACTTGCCAGTTTTTGCCAGCGACCTTCCCGCCCCTGAGAGTTACCGTAACCGTAAGTGACAAATTTCCGTCGGGATTTCGGTCGATCTGCCTCCAGGTGAGCACTTTTGCCGTTCTCTGACTGCTGGAATGGGGAGGACCGAGAATTGCCGTCACTTGGTTTTCCGTCATCCCATTCTGGATCCAGTCGAAATTTGCCCGGGTCAGTCTGGACC